>CAWJEK010000020.1:0-166325 GCA_963841885.1 uncultured Acidimicrobiaceae bacterium | reverse complement strand
CCGGGCCGCCGTGGCCGGCATCGTCGCCCACCCCGACCTCGAGCTCGTGGGGTGCTGGGTCCACAGCCCGGACAAGGTCGGCGTCGACGTCGGCGAGCTGTGCGGCATCGACCCCACCGGCGTGGTGGCCACCGACGACGTCGACGCCCTGCTGGCGCTCGGGGCCGACTGTGTCGTCTACGCCCCGATCATGGCCGACCCCACCGTGGTCGCCCGGATCCTGGCGTCGGGGGCGAACGTGGTCACCCCCCTCAACTGGTTCTTCCCCGACGGCCGGGACGAGTCGGCCATCGAGGCCGCCTGTGCCGCGGGGGGAACCTCGGTGCACGGGACGGGCATCCATCCCGGTGGCATCACCGAGCGCTTCCCGCTCATGGTGTCCGCACTGTCGCAGTCGATCACCCACGTCCGGGCCGAGGAGTTCTCCGACATCCGCACCTACGACGCGCCCGGGGTGGTCGGCGACATCATGCTCTTCGGCAAGACCCCCGAGGAGGCGGCGGCGTCGATGATGCCCGCCATCCTCGGCGACGGGTTCGGTCAGTCGATCCGCATGGTCGGCCACGCCCTCGGCTTCGCCCTCGACCCGGGCGTCTCGGTCTCCCACGAGGTGGCCGTGGCGACCGCTCCGATCGACTCGCCCGTCGGTCCCATCCACCCCGGCCACATCGCCGCCCAGAAGTTCCGGTGGGTGGCGACCGTGCGCGACGAACCGGTGATCACGGTGGCCACCAATTGGTTCATGGGCGAGGAGCACCTCGAGCCGGCCTGGGGGTTCGGCCCCGAGGGCGAGCGGTTCGAGGTGGAGGTGACGGGTGACCCGACCGCCCGGGTGACGTTCCGGGGTTGGCATCCCGACTCGGTCGCCGCCGGCCTGGCGCGCAACCCCGGTGTGGTGGCCACGGCCACCCACTGCGTGAGCGCGGTGCCGGCAGTGGTGTCGGCGCCCCCCGGCATCCGTACCTACCTCGACCTCCCCACCTACACGGGGAGGGCCGCACCCCACCTGCACTGACTGTGACCTCCGGGCCACGCGGTCCCGGCCGGCCGATCCGGCGCCGGGTGGCCGATGGCTAGTGTCGGGCGCCATGGAGATCGGCATCGCCCTGCCCACCATGGCCGAGGGATTCGGCCGGGAGACGTTCGTCGACTGGTGCCGCGGCATCGACGAGGGCCCGTACTCGAGCGTCTCGGCGGGCGAACGGATCACGTTCCACAATCCCGAACTGCTGGTGACCAACACCGCGGCGGCGGCCCTGACCGAACGGGTCCGGGTCATCACCAACATCGCCGTGGTCCCGCTGCACCGGCCGGCGCTCCTGGCCAAGCAGCTGGCCACCCTCGACGTGCTGGCCGCCGGCCGGCTGACCGTCGGGGTCGGTGTCGGCGGGCGGGAGCAGGACTACCGCGCCCTCGGTGTCTCCTTCGAGGGCCGCCATCGGCGCCTGGACGACGACGTCGGCGAACTGCGGCGGCTCTGGTCGGGCGCCCCCGCCTACGACGGCGGCTCGCCGGTCGGACCCGCCCCGTACACCCCGGGCGGCCCTCCCCTGCTGGCCGCGGCCATGGGTCCGCGCTCGATGGCCCGCGCCGCCCGTTGGGCGACGGGGGTCACCGGCTTCTCCATCGGCGCCGATCCCGGAGAGATCTCCCGGGGCAACTCCCTGGCCCTCGACGCCTGGGAGTCGGCCGGGCGCGACGAGCGGCCCCGGCTCGTCAGCGGTTCCTTCTACCTGCTCGGCGGGGCCGGCGCCGACGCCGAGCTGAAGCGGTTCGCCCGCGCGTACCTGGCCGTGTTCGGCGATCGGGCGGCGGATGCACTGTCCCAGCTCGTCGAGCTCAGCAGCCCGGCGCGTCTGCTCGATGCGCTGGCCGCGGCCGAGGCCGTCGGGTGCGACGAGTTCATCCTGGTGCCCGGCACGGTCGACCCGGACTGCCTCGAGCGCACCACCGCCGCCCTGGCCGGCTGAGCTGCACCCCGACCGGGGACCCGCCAGGCCACCTCAGATCGAGAAGTCTTCTCAGATCGAGAAGTCCTCGCCCTTCCACACGCCGGACCCGTCGGGCCGGATCTCCGGCACCCGCACCCGGTCGTCGGGGACCCCGTCGGTGCCGCGCTCCCCTATCTCACGCTCCAGGGCATCCACCTGACGCTGCAGCGCCCCGAGGGTCACACCCACCAGGTCGGGCAGCAGGGCGTCATCGAGGTCGGTCACCGACGACCGGCTGCGCGGCCGGCTGCGGGCGATGACCTGGCCGGGCACTCCGACCACCACCGAGTCGGGTGGCACGTCCCGGACGACCACGGCGTTGGCCCCGACGCGGCTGCCCGATCCCACGCTGATCGGCCCGAGCACCTTGGCACCGGCCCCGATGGTGACCCGGTCGCCCAGCGTCGGGTGGCGCTTGCCCCGTTCGAGGCTGGTGCCACCGAGCGTCACCCCCTGGTAGAGGGTGACGTCGTCGCCGATCACGGCCGTCTCGCCGATCACGACGCCCAGGGCGTGGTCGATGAAGAATCCCTGGCCGATGCTGGCTCCCGGATGGATGTCGACCGCCGTCCAGGCCCGCACCACGGTGGACACGAACCGGGCCGCCAGCCGGTGGCCGTCGAGCCAGAGGCGGTGGGCCAGCCGGTGGCCCCACACGGCGTGCAGCCCGGGATAGCAGAGCACCACCTCGGCGCCGGAGCGGGCCGCCGGGTCCCGCTGGCGGACGGCCGCGACGTCGCGGCGCAACGTCGCCAGCACCGTCAGTCGCCGAGTCCCTCGAAGAGGGCGGTGCTGAGGTAGCGCTCGCCGAAGGACGGGATGATGACGACCACGAGCTTGCCCGCGTTCTGGGGGCGGGCGGCCACCTGCACGGCGGCCCAGGTGGCCGCACCCGACGAGATCCCGACCAGGAGACCCTCCTCGTGGGCCATGCGGTGGGCGGTGTCGAAGGCGTCCTGGTTCTCGACGGCGATGATCTCGTCGTAGACCGACGTGTCGAGGATCGGCGGGACGAAGCCGGCGCCGATGCCCTGGATCGGGTGGGGACCCTTGGCGCCACCGGACAGCACCGGCGACGCGGCCGGCTCCACCGCCACCACCTGCACCCCGGGCTTGCGCTCCCGCAAGACGTGTCCGACGCCGGTGATGGTGCCGCCGGTCCCGACGCCGGCCACCAGGACGTCCACCTCGCCATCGGTGTCGGACCAGATCTCCTCGGCGGTGGTCCGGGCGTGGACCGCCGGATTGGCGGGGTTCTCGAACTGCTGGGGCATGAAGAAGTCGCCGTCACCCTTGGCGATCTCCGTGGCTTTGGCGATGGCACCACCCATGCCGTCCGGGCCGGGCGTCAGCACGAGCTCGGCGCCGTAGCCGCGCAGCAGCATGCGCCGCTCCTTGCTCATCGTCTCGGGCATCGTGAAGATGCACTTGTAGCCCCGGGCGGCGCACACCATGGCGAGGGCGATCCCGGTATTGCCGCTGGTCGGCTCCACCACGGTGGTACCGGGGTGCAGCAGCCCCGCCTCCTCCGCCGCGTCGATCATCGAGACGGCGATGCGGTCCTTGACGCTGCCCGCCGGGTTGAAGAACTCGAGCTTGGCGGCGATGCGGGCTCCGGCCCCGTCGGGGACGTGGCGGAGGGAGACGAGCGGCGTCCCTCCGATGAGCTGGGTGATGTCGTCAGCGATGCGCATGCCGGTCCCTTTCGCCCGCCGGCGGTCGGTCGACCCCGGCATTTGAATCCTGACTCAATCTATCGGGTTTCGGAGGGCGTCGATGCACGCCACGGCGGGTGGTGGATGATCCGGGACCCGGGTGCGGTGGCGGCCCTACGTCCGGATCCGCAACTGCATCCGGCGCATCTGGCTGCGCAGGATGAGGCCCCGCAGCTGCCGGTCCTCCACCACCAGGTACTCGAGCAGCAGTTCGTACCGGTCGGGCGTGGGGGTCTGCATGTCGTGCATCCACAGCAGCAACTCGGACGTGCTCACGCCCAGCTCGCGGGCGGCGGTGTCGGTGTCGTGCCGTCGCACCCGCATGGCTTCGTCGAGCCTGTCGCCCAACGTCTGTGGCATCACGGCGGTGCGGACTCCCCCGGGTGTTCGGGCTCCCGATGGACGGGCACGGGTCGACGGACGAGTGGATCCTGGTGGAACATCAGCATCGGCTTGCGGTGCCCCCACCCGGTTCGACGGCCCCGGAAGCGTCCGCTCTGGTGTGCACCTTAGGGCCCGGGGTGCCCACGGGGGTGGAACCGGCGACTCCCCGACCGGCTCCCGAACCCGACCCCCGACCACCGCGCTGGTCGTCGGCCCGCCACGTCGACGGTGGGTGC
Source organism: uncultured Acidimicrobiaceae bacterium (assembly GCA_963841885.1). Lineage (GTDB taxonomy): Bacteria > Actinomycetota > Acidimicrobiia > Acidimicrobiales > RAAP-2 > Bog-756. Next base: position 161,999 of record CAWJEK010000020.1, on the reverse strand, counting down.
GTCGCCGGTGCTAGAAACATTCCGGACATGGGGGCGGATGGCGCCGGGTCCGCCGCCGCACACCCGTGCCGGTGGCGTCGAAGAGCAGGGAGAGCAGTTCGATGCGCGTTCGTCGTCGTGTGATCGTGGCGTTGGCCACACTGACCGTACTGGGTTCGACCGTGGCCCTCGCCACCGCCGGTCCGGCCCAGGCGTCGTCCCGGGCGAAGCGCCCGAGCGCCCCGGTGTTCAAGTCGAAGTCGACGGTCACCGTGGCGGCCGGTGCCGTCAGCTACACCATCAAGACCAAGGCCACTCCGGTGGCCGCCATCAGTGCCGTGGGCACGTTGCCGTCCGGCCTGTCACTCGTCGACCAGGGCAACGGCACCGCCACCCTGAGCGGCACCGAGGCCCACGGCGCCGTGTTCACCATCGGACTGCAGGCGACCAACTCGGTGGCCACCACCGACCAGACCCTGACGCTGAAGGTCGAGGGCCTCCCCGAGGTCCGCCACGTCTTCGTCATCACCCTGGAGAACGAGGGCTACGACGCCACCTTCGGTGACCCGTCCGTCGACCCCTACCTCGCCACCACCCTCCCGTCCCAGGGCATCCTGCTGAAGAAGTACTACGGCATCGGCCACTACTCCAACGACAACTACGTGGCCATGATCTCGGGCCAGCCGCCGAACAGCGACAACCAGCTCGACTGCGCGGCCAGCGGGTTCGCCGACTTCCCGGCCGGTGACGGCCTGGTGGATGGCATCCAGCAGGGTGCGGGGTGCGAGTACCCGGCCGACGTACCCACCCTCCCCGGGCAGCTCGACGCCGCCGGGTACACCTGGAAGGGGTACATGGAGGACATGGGGAACGACCCGACCCGGGAGTCGGCCACCTGCGGCTACGCCGGTGACAACCAGCCGGACAACACCCTGTTCGCCGAGTCCGGCGACGGTTACGCCGCCCGCCACGATCCGTTCGTCTACTTCCACTCGATCACCGACGACTCCGCCGAGTGCAACAGCAACGTCGTCCCGCTCGGCGCCACCGACGGCACGTTGCCGGCCGGCACGCCGGCCGGGGTGACCGGCCTGGCGACCGACCTCCAGTCGGTGGACACGACGCCCAACTACAGCTTCATCACCCCCAACCTGTGCGACGACGGTCACGACTACCCGTGCAAGAACGAGACGTCGCCCTCCACCTCGGCGGTCGCCGACCAGAACGCCTTCCTCCAGACGTGGGTGCCGCTGATCGAGGCCTCCCCCGCCTTCCGCCAGGACGGTCTGCTGATCGTCACCTTCGACGAGTCCGACCTGTCGGATTCCCGGGCCTGCTGCGGCGAGACGGTGGGTCCCGCCGCCGATGCGGGCGGAAACGGCCAGAGCGGACCGGGGGGCGGCCTGATCGGTACGGTCATGGTGTCACCGTTCATCACGCCCGGGAGCAAGGACAGCACGCCGCTGAACCATTACTCGATGCTGGCGTCGATCGAGGACCTCTTCGGCTTCCCCCGCCTCGGCGAGGCGGCCACCGTGACCTCGACCTTCGACACCGGGGTCTTCTCCACGACGGCCAAGTAGCCGGGAGCAGCCCCGGAGCGACGTAATCTGCGTGACCGGAGCCCGAGGAGCGATGTCATGCCGCCGAGCCACGAGACGACCCTGCGCCAGCGCCGCCTGGAGGTGGTGCGCCGCCACATGGACTCGGAGAACGACCTCGACTTCGCCGCCACCCTGGCCACGTTCGAGCACCCCCGCTACGAGCTCGTGGGCACCGGTCAGGTCTTCGACGGCGCCGACGAGGTGTCCGGCTACTACCGGACGTCGCGGACGGCCTTCCCCGACCAGCGCAACGAGAACGTGGTCCTCACCTCCGCCGAGGACGCGGTGGTCGCCGAGTTCGACCTCCTCGGTACCCATCTGGGGGACCTGGCGGGCCTGGCACCGACCGGTCGGACGTTCCGCTGCCGGATGTGCGCCCTGTTCCTGTTCCCCCCGGGGGGCGACGGCATCATCGGCGAGCGGGTCTACTTCGACCAGGGAACCATCCTGCGCCAGTTGACGACCGACGACTGACCCGGTCCCGTCCGGTCAGCGAAGGGCGGTCAGGACCGGCGGTCGTCGAGGGCGATACGGAGGGCCTCGACGTGGGCCCCGGTCAGGCCCTGGACGAAGCAGGCCAGGGCGGCGTCGGGGTCCCGGGTGGCATCCAACGCCTCCCGCATGAGGAGGGCGGTGTGGACGGCCCGCGTATTGGTCGCCGAGTAGTGGATGACCCGGCCGTCCTGACGCCGGTCGAGCAGCTCCTTGGTGACGAGCCGGTCGAGCACCGTGGACAGCGTCGTGTACGCGTAGTCCGGGAAGGCGTCGGCCACCTCCCGGCCGGTGCGATCACCACCGGACGCCTCCCACATGACGTCCATCACCCGGCGCTCGAGCGTCCCGAGCCGCAGGACCCCGCACTTGCAGGTCGGGCCGCACTGGCAGTCCACGCAGGTGCACTTGGGGTTCGGGCAGGGGTTCGGCACGGCGCGGTCCTTCCGACGGCTCAGGGGATGGTCCGGTCCACGGTGACGACATCGGAGCTCCCGTGGACGGTGGTGGTGAGCCGGAATCGCCACTCTCCCGAGGACAGGACGACCACCGCGATGTAGTGGCCGGGGCTGTAGCGGAACTGGCGGAACGGCTGGAACGGGCCGCCGGCGTGCGAACCGGCCAGGGTCGGGGTGATGGCGTCGGCGTCGGGGCCGAGGAGGAACAGGTGGGCTTGGTTGACGCCGGTCCGGCCCGGGTCCAGGTAGAACTGCGCCTGGTCGCCGTGGGGCAGCGACAGCGTCGAGATGGTCGGCAGCTCCGGCAGGAGCGACTGCCCACGGCGCGGCGAGATGACCTGGGAGACGCCGGTCAGGGCGGCGAAGAACACCACCGGCAGCAGGACCGAGAGGATGATGCTGCGACGGCCCCGGGTGATCAGCGGGGACCGGACCGATTCCAGTCCCGAACGGCCCAGCCGGGTGAGGCGCAGGCTGTTGAGGACCACGACGATGCTCGAGAGGCCCATGGCCACGGCGGCGACGAGCGGGTCGAGCAGGCCGAAGGCGGCGAGTGGCAGAGCCGAGATGTTGTACCCGGCGGCCCAGCCGAAGTTCTGCAGGATGACCGTGTACGTCGACCCGGCGATGCCTACGGCGGCCGGCACCCCCCACAGGTCGGAGCCGATGAGGGTGACGTCGCTGTTGGCCACGGCGACCTGGGACCCGCTGCCGATGGCGCACCCGACGTCGGCCGCACTCAGCGCCGGTGCGTCGTTCACGCCGTCTCCCACCATCACGGTGGTGTGACCGGCCGCCCGCAGGGCACCGATGGCCGCCAGTTTGCCGTCCGGCGGCAGGCCGCCCTCGGCGTCGGCGATCCCGAGCTGGCCGGCCACGGTGGCGACCGCCCCGGCGGCGTCACCGCTCAGGATGGTCGTCGCCAGTCCCGACTGCTGCAGTCGGGCGACCACGTCGGCCGCCTCGGGCCGCAGCGGTGTGGTGACGGACACGCACCCGACGACCGACCCCCGCGTTCGACCAGAACCACCGTCTCGCCCCGGGCGAGCCGGTCGTCCATGGCCGCCGCCAGTCCGTCCGGCCGCTCGGCTCCGTCGGGTCGCCGGACCTGCACCGCCACACCTTCGACCGTCCCGGTGACGCCGATCCCGGGGGTGGCGTGGACGTCGGTGGCCCGGAACCGACCCATCGCCGCAGCACGGATGGCCGTGGCGATGGGGTGATCGCTCTCCGCCTCGACGGCCGCGGCCCATTCCAGTACGTCGGTCGTCGAGGTACCGACCACCGAGGACGACATCGCTGACCGTCGCGGACCGCTCGGTCAGCGTTCCCGTCTTGTCGAACACCACGGTGTCGACGTGGGCGAGCCGCTCGAGGGCGTCGCCGCTCCGGATGAAGATCCCGAGTGCGGAGGCGCGCCCGGAGCCCGCCATCATGGCCACCGGGGCCGCCAGTCCCATGGCGCACGGACAGGCCACGAGCAGCAGAGCGACCCCGCTCAGTACCGCGGTGCCGACATCGCCCACGACGAGCCACCAGATCAGGAAGGTCAGGAACGAGGCGCCCAGCACCACCGGCACGAACACCTCGCTGACCCGGTCGGCCACCGCCTGGATGGGAGGCTTGTCGCGCTGGGCCTCCTCGACCAGTCGTTGCAGCCGGGCGAGGACGGACTCCGACGCGATGGCGTCGACCCTGGTCACCAGCACGCCATTGCCGTTGAGCGTCCCACCGGTCACCGTGTCACCCGGCGATTTCTCCACGGGCAGGGGCTCGCCCGTCAACATCGACTCGTCGACCGAGGAGTAGCCCGACTCCACCGTCGCATCCAGCGGCACGGACTCACCGGCCCGGACCCGGACCAGCGCCCCGACGGGCACGCTTTCCGGGGCCACCAGCTCGCCCACCTCGTCATCGGGTCCCCGCACCACGCGGGCCCACGGCGGCCGCAGGGCCAGCAGTGAGTGCAGCGCGTCGGCGGCCCGTGACCGGGCTCGGGCCTCCACGGCACGGCCCGAGGCGACGATGGCCACGATGAGAGGCGCCATGACCCCGTGGAGTCGGGCGGCGAAGGCCCCGCTCCCGCCGAGATGGATGTGGCGGCCGCCGAGGGCGATCGTCTCGATGGCGATGACGGCGAGCGCAGCCAGCGTGCCCAACGCGATGAGCGTGTCCATGTTGGTGGCGCCGTGGCGTGCCAGGCGGGTGGCGTTGCGCAGGAACGGCCATCCGCCGATCAACTCGACGGCCACCGCCAGCACCAGGACCGTCCACCCCGACGCGGCCGTCTCGGGGGTAACGAGCGCCACGATCAGCGCCAGCAGCGCCAGAGGCCACGAGATCCCCACCCGCAGTGCCCATCGATCGTCCTCGGAGTCCGACCGTTCGTGGTCCTCGGAGGTCGGGGCCGCCGCGTAGCCGGCGGCGTCGACGGCGGCACACAGGTCACTCGGGTCGGTCAGGTCCGGGTCGAAGGTGACGAAGGCCCGCGTGGTCGCCAGGTTGACCGCCGCCGACGCCACGCCCCGCGTGGCGCCCGAGGGCTCGCTGCACCCGGGTCGAGCACGCGCTGCAGTGCATCCCGTCGATGTCCAGCTCGAGCGTCTCGAGGTGGCGCTCGTCGTCGGCCTGCGAGGGCCCGACGACGTCCGAGACCCCGATGTCGCTCGGACACGGTCAGGTCGACTCGAGTTCGGTCGCCTCGTAGCCCGCGCCACCGACCAGGCCGCACAGGTCGTTGACGCCCAGCTGGCCGGCATCGAACCGCACGACGGCCCTGGCCGCATCGAGATCGACGGAGGCCTCGAGGACCCCGGGCTGCTCGATCAGCGTCTCTTCGATCAACGCCGAACACGAGCCGCAGTGCATCCCCTCGATGGACAGGATGGCGGTCGCCGCGCCCGAGGCGTCCGTCTGGTTGGTGGAGGTCATACCTCGAGCATACGGCGGGCCGGGACGCCGATGGTCAGCGCGCCGGCCCGCATACACCTGTCCGTCCGCCATGGCTAGATCATCAGGATGAGCATGAGCCCCATGGCGATACACATCACGACGTGGCTGGCGTCCTCCAGCCAGGGCGTGGCCACGACCCGATCGACGACCCCCACGGGGACGACCGGCTCGGAGGCCGCCGTCGCATCCCCGTCCACGGCTCCCACCAGGGCGTATTCCGGCACATGCGTCCCGTGGTGGGAGGCACCCTTGCTGTGCGAGGCCAGGGTGAAGATGGCCGACGCGAAGAAGGCGAACGCCAGGAGCAGGGACAGCCCCGGGTCGAGCCGTGACCCACCGGCCGCCGACATCCCCATGGCCGGTGCCGACCCTCCCGACGTGCCGCCGGGGAAGGCGAACATCAGCAGCATGGCGAGGCTCATCAGCGCGTGGACGGCGTAGTGCGGTAGGTGGATGCCGAACTCCTGGACCGACTGGATGCTCCGGGCGATGAACCAGATCATCAGCACGAAGAAGGTCAACTCCCACGCCCAGGCCGGCCCGAAGGCCCATGCGGTGATGAACATTCCGGCCATGGCGATCCCCATGGCGATGTGGGCGATGTCCACGTCCCACCCCGACAGGCGGCGTTCTTTGACCGAGACGAACAGGAGGAGGAGGCAGTAGGCGGCGACGGCCAGCATCAGCAACGCGAACAGGTGGTACAGCCAGGACGGGGATCCGGTCATGATGCGGGAACCTCCTCCGTGACCGCCCGCCGCGCCCGACCGGCTCGGTCGGTCGGTCGGCGACAGCGGCCAGTAGACGAGGGTCAGCAGGACGACCAGCAGTCCGCTGTTGGGGTCGGTGGCGCCCCCGGCCAGGATTCCACCGAAGTTCTGGACGGCCACCCAAATGGTGGCGAACACCACCATCGCCAGGACCAGCGTGGCCTGGGTGACCCGGTCCGGCAGGTACACGCCGCAGGCCGTGACCAGGCACACCACGGCCAGCCCGATGGCGGCGGCCGTGCCGTGGTGCAGGAAGAACGTCTCGGTGGACCGGTCGAGGTGGGCCAACCAGCCGGGCTGACCGCTGTTCAATCCGGCCACCAGGTCGTGGAGCGCCTGCGGCTGGCGACCGGAGCCGACCACGCACAGGAGTGCGAGCAGACCCCACGTGACCGCCCAGACCGCCTTGGCCGCTCGGACCCCGATCGTACGGGCGGCCACGAAGGGACGGTCCGATCCCTCGCTGGGCCAGAGCAGCACGGCCAGGAGGGCGTAGAAGAGCACACCGCCGGGTCCACCACCGAACGGTGTGGCCGCTCCACTGAAGATCCCACCCAGGCCCTCACCGAACCACCACACGCCGAGGGACCAGACGATGGACAGGGCCAGAGCCGGCTTGAGGGTGCGCTGCCACACGATCCCGAAGGCGATGAGGAACTGCACCCCCGCGAACAACGCGTCGGTCAGCACGGGCTGGTGGTAGACGATCGACCCGTTCCAGGTGATGGTGTGGGCGATCCACCCGGGGTTACCCGAGGCCAGCGAGTTCAACATGCCGCTGAACCCGTTGCTGCCCCGCGTGAACATGAACGGTTGCAACTGCAGGACGGCATCCAGGAGCCACACGGTGGCCAATACCAGTTGGAAGGTCCGCTGGAGATCCCTCGGTCCTCGGACCGGGCCGGGACGGGACCCATCGGTCCGCCTGGCGGTGTCCGGTGGCCGCTCGGCCGCCACCTGTGTACTCGTCGTCACCGTCGCCTCCTTCTACGATCCGTAGTACTACCACTTGTAGGAGTGGCGGACAACCATCGCCCCCGGCCCTGGACCACGCCCCGCCCCTCAGTCCCCGACGACGGGGACGAGTTCCGCGCCGCACGCACAGGTGTAGGACGACCGGTCGTCGACCCCTTCGCAATGGCATTCGGACTGGATCAGCACCCTGCAGTCGCAGTGCTCATGGGTGCAGGTCAGGACCGTTCCGGCGGGGTACTTGCTCATCGGTGTCTCCCTTCGATCCCCACGGACCGTCCGTGGTGAGTGTTCAGCTGCAGGAGTTGCGGGTACCTCACCCCGAGGTCCGCTCGTGCTCTCCACCGTCGGTGAGCTCCAGCAGGAGCCCCCTCCCCCGGATGGCCACCAGGTGGCGCGGTCGGGTGGGGTCGACCTCGAGCTTGCGGCGGAGTCGGAACAGGGCGTTGTCGAGGTTGCTGTCCTTACCCTCGGGCCTATCCGGCCAGACGGCTCGGATGATGTCGGGACGGGCCACGACGGACCCCGGCCGGGTGGCCAGCACCTGGAGCACGTCCCATTCGCGGGGCGATACGGAGACCAGCCTCCCGTGGATCCGCACCTCACGGGCATCGACGTCCACCGTCATCCGCGGAACCACGGCGGCCGGGGGCCTCGCCAGTTCGTCGGACGACCCGCCGATGACGACGACCACCGGCGCCCGCCCGGCGCCCCCGCCGTCGCCCAGGAGGTAGTCGAGCACTCCGGCGACGTCGTCGGTATCGACCCGGAATCCCCTTCCGTAGGGTCGCACGTCGGTGCCGGTGTCGGCCGCCGCGTCCCCCCGGTCGAGCAACTCGGTCATCGAACCACCTCTCGGTCGGTCGGAGTCCGCCGGACCGGCAGGTCTCCTCGGTCGGGACATTACTACACAGCGTAGTAGAGCGTCGCCGGAAGGGACGGAAGGTCACGGGTGGGTCCGGGGGCGCTCCCGGGTACAGCGACGGCATGCCGGCTCGGAGAGGGACGCGCCCGTACCGCGGGGGACGATGACGGCACCCCGCGGGGGACGATGACGGCACCCCGGACGAATCGTCCCGGGCTGGCAACGTCCGCGTGGCGGATCCTGGTGCGGCCTCCGTTGCGGGCCGCCGAGACCGCGTCGCAACGGATCAACCCGATCGAGGGTCTGTCCGCGCTGTCGCTCGACGCCCTGACCTCGGTGGCCTACGGGCCCGAGGCCATCATCGTGGTCCTGGCGGTGGCCGGGGCCGGTGCCCTGCACCTGGTCGTCCCGGTCACCATCGCCATCGTCGTCCTCCTGACGATCCTCGTGTTCTCCTATCGCCAGGTCATCAGCGCGTACCCCGGGGGCGGGGGCGCCTACGCCGTCTCGCGCGACAACCTCGGTCCCGCCGTCAGCCTGGTGGCGGCGGCGGCGCTCATCGTCGACTACACCCTGACCGTCGCGGTCTCGATAGCCGCCGGGGTCGGCGCCTTCACCTCGGCCTTCCCGTCCACCACGGGTCTGACCGTGCCACTCTGCATCGGCATCCTCGCCCTGGTGACCGTCCTCAACCTCCGCGGGCTCGGAGAGACGGCCCGGGCCTTCCTGCTACCCACGATGGTGTTCATCGTCGGGCTCCTGGCCATCATCGTCGTCGGTCTCGTCCATCCCCTCGGGCTGAACTCGCCGCCGGTCGGGACGTCGCTCCTCCCGACCCACGGCCTGCAGGCGGTGACGGTCCTGCTGGTGCTGAAGGCCTTTTCCGCCGGGTGCAGCGCCCTCACCGGGGTGGAGGCCATCGCCAACGGCGTGCCCCTGTTCAAGGAGCCGCGGCAGGTCCGGGCCAAGCGGACCGAACTCCTCCTCGGTTCCATCCTGGCCGTCATGCTGCTCGGTCTCGCGGTGCTGGCCAGGCGCTGGCACATCGGACCCCGTAGCCATCAGACGGTGCTCAGCCAGATCATGGCCACGGCCGTCGGTCGGCACTGGGCGTACTACCTCGTCTCACTCACCATCACGCTCGTCCTGGCCCTGGCGGCCAACACCTCCTTCGGCGGGCTCCCGGTGCTCGCCAGCCTCCTGGCCCGCGACGACTACCTTCCCCACCTGTTCGCCCAACGGGGCGACCGCCAGGTGTTCGCCAACGGCATCTGGGTACTGTCCGGAATATCGGGCCTCCTGCTCCTCGCGATCCGGGGCGACACGAACGCGATGATCCCGCTCTTCGCCATCGGCGTCTTCGTCGGCTTCACCCTCGCCCAGGCGGGCCTCGTGGTGCACTGGCGCCGGCTGCGCCCGAACGGCTGGCGCCGACGGGTGTTGATCAACGGCACCGGAGCGGTGGTGACCGCCGTCGCCACCGTCGTGTTCCTGGTCTCCAAGTTCCTCGAGGGGGCCTGGGTGGTGGTCCTGACCATCCCCTTCTTCATCTACCTGTTCAGCCACATCCACAGCTACTACCGGCAACTCGCCGTCGACCTCGCCGTCGACCTCGCCGTCGACGTGGTCCCGGTCAAACCCGTCGCCAGCCGCACGCTGGTGGTCGTCCCCGTCACCCGGGTGTCCAGACTCAGCGAGTACGCCATCTCCGAGGCGCTCTCGCTCGGCGACGAGGTGCGGGCCGTGTCGGTCGTGCTCGGGCAGGGCGATGCCGGTGACGAGCACGAGCACGAGCTCCGCCGCCAGTGGGACCGCTGGGACTGCGGCATTCCCCTCGAGATCCTCCACTCCGAGTACGCGTCCGTCGTGGAGCCCGTCAGCGGGTACATCGACGAGCTGCGCGGCTCGACCGACGCCCAGATCGTGGTGCTCATCCCCGTGGTCATCCCGGACAAGCTGCGCTACCGGTTCCTCCACAACCAGATCGACGTCGCCCTGTCGGCGGCGCTGCACGCCCGCACCGACATCGTGGTGGCCCGGGTCACGATGCCGCTCAGCGAGATCGAGTCGGGGCCACCGGCGCCCCCGGCCGACGGCGCCACCTCCGACGGGCCGGCGTCGAGCGGCGCCGGGTCGGCCTGACGGGCCGGTGCCCGGGACCCGCGTCTCCCCCGGCGACGTCCGCCCCGGCCGCCCCGGGCCGTCGGGACACCCCTTCCACACCTCCTAGATTGGTGGGGTCCACCGACCCTGGAGGTGCCGTGCGCTCCCCGAAAGACTTCTTCCGCCCGCTGGCCGTCGGGGCGCCCGAACCCGTTCGGGAGATCCCTTTCCGACCCTCCCGGATGATCCACTTCTTCCCCGCGTCCAACCCGAAGATGGTCGCCAAGCTGCCCGATCTGGCCCCCCGGGTCGACGTGCTCCTCGCCAACCTCGAGGACGGTGTGCCGGCCACCGACAAGGAGGCCGCCCGCCAGGGACTCGTCGACGTCGGGCGGTCGGTCGACTTCGGCACCGCCCAGTTCTGGACCCGGGTCAACTCGCTGGACTCCCCGTGGGGACTCGACGACCTGGTCACGGCCGTCACCGAGGTGGGCGACAAGCTCGACGTCATCATGATCCCCAAGGTCGAGGGGGCCGAGGACATCCACTACGTGGACCGCCTGGTGGCCCAGCTGGAGGCCAAGGCGCATCTGGAACGCCCGATCCTGCTCCACGCCATACTGGAGACGGCCCGGGGCGTGGCCAATGTCGAAGAGATCTGCGGCGCGTCACCGCGCATGCAGGGTCTGTCGCTCGGTCCCGCCGACCTGGCGGCCAACCGGCGGATGAAGACGACGCGGGTGGGAGGCGGCCACCCGGACTACCTGGTCCGCCAGGACCCGCCGGGCGGTGACGTGCGGGCCGAGCGCGCCGTCTACCAGCAGGACCTCTGGCACTACACGATCGCCCGCATGGTCGACGCCTGCCAGGCCAACGGCATCTTCGCCTACTACGGGCCCTTCGGCGACATCGCCGACGTCGTCGCCTGCGAGGACCAGTTCCGCAACGCCTACCTGCTCGGCTGCGTCGGGGCCTGGTCGTTGCACCCGACCCAGATCGACATCGCCCGACGGGTGTTCTCCCCCGACGTCGCCGACGTCGCCCACGCCCGGCGGGTGATCGCGGCCATGGGCGACGGCACCGGGGCGGTCATGCTGGACGGCAAGATGGAGGACGACGCCTCGGTCAAGCAGTGCCGGGTGATGATCGAACTGGCCGACGACCTGGCCGCCCGCGACCCCGAACTGGCCGAGCTCTACGCCACGATCACCCTGGAGGACTGAGATGACCCACGCCGACCTGCGCCCCCGACGGAGCGTGCTCTACATGCCCGCCGCCAACGAGCGCGCGCTCGAGAAGGCGAAGGCCATCCCGGCGGACGCCCTCATCTTCGACCTGGAGGACGCCGTGGCGCCCGATGCCAAGGCGGAGGCACGGGAGCGGGCCTGCGCCGCCTTCGGCGCCGGTGGCTACGGCGACCGCGAGGTCGCCATCCGGGCCAACGGGATCGGTACGCCGTGGCACGACGACGACCTGGCCGCCATCGCCGCCGCCGGACCCGACGGGGTGGTGGTGCCCAAGGTCAACTCGGTCGAGGACGTCCATGCCATCGAGGCCGCCCTCGACAAGCACGGCGCTCCCGACCGGACCCGCATCTGGGCCATGCTCGAGACTCCCGTGGCCATGCTGCACGCCGAGGAGATCTGCACCGCCTCCGAGCGCCTGACCGTGCTGGTGATGGGCACCAACGACCTGGCCAAGGAGCTCCACGCCCAACGGGTCCCCAGCCGGCTGCCGCTGCTCGGCGGGCTCCAGCTGTGCCTACTGGCGGCCCGGGCGGCCGACAAGGTGATCCTCGACGGCGTCTACAACGACATCAAGGACGAGGAGGGCTTCCTGGCCGAGTGCCGCGTCGGCCGGCAGATGGGCATGGACGGCAAGACCCTGATCCATCCGAGCCAGGTCGGACCGTGCAACGGTGCCTTCTCCCCCGATGACGACGAGATCGAGCTGGCCGAACGGATCATCGCCGCCTTCGAGGAGGCCGAGTCCGAGGGCCGTGGGGTCGTGACGGTGGATGGCCGCATGATCGAGAACCTCCACGTCGACGAGGCCCGTCGGGTCCTCGCCATCCGCGACGCCATCACCACCGCCGGGTCCTGACGCCCGGGCCGGCTCACGCCGGTCGGTAGGTGGCGATGACCACGCCGGTGGTCGTCGTGACCGACTCGACGAGGGTGAACGTGGCCGACGTCCCGTCGTCGGCGAAGAGCTTCCGCCCCGTGCCGAGGACGATCGGGTAGATCGACAGCACGAGCTCGTCGACCAGGTCGTGGGCCAGCAGCGTCCGGACCAGCTCGCCGCTTCCCAGCACCCCGAGGTCCTGATCCTTCTTGAGCCCGGCCACCACGCCGGGGACGTCCCCGGTGATCAGACTGGAGCCGGACCACGGCAGTGGTTCCTCGAGCGTCGACGACACGACGTACTTGTGGCGGGCGTTGAGCACGTCGGCGCTCGGATTGCCCGACTGTCCGGACCACACCGTGGCGAAGTCCTGGTAGGTGCGACGACCGAAGAGCATCGCGCCGCCGCCGCTCGACATCCGTGCCCCCATGGTCTCGGCCATGACCTGGTCGGCGAAGGGCGCCGCCCAGCCACCCCGGGTGAATCCGTGGCGGGTGTCCTCGTCCGGGCGGGCGGGAGCCTGCATCACGCCGTCCAACGTGACGAACTCGACGACGGCGAGCTGACCCATCAGGGCTGCCACCACCGGTGCTTGGGACCCGGCGCCGATTCGGTCGGACGCGACTTCGTCCGCGGCGCACGGTGCACGACCGCCCACACGGCGATCGGCACGCACAGCAGCGCCAGCAGGCCGACGGTGGCGATCATCGGGTCGGGCCTGTCCGGGGTTCCACACCCCGACGTTACCGGACCGGCACCGTCGCGCTCCCCGCCGTGGGCCTCTCGCAACCCGCCACCCGACCCCCGGTCGGCGGTCAGCCGGCGGGGACGGCCGGGTGCCGACGGGACCCGACGAATCGGGTCAGCGGTCGGAACAGCAACAGCAGCAGGAGCCACCACAGGCCGGCGTCGGGGGCGACGACGACCAGGACCAGGATGATCCCCATCAGGCACGCTTCGACCACCGGAGCGACGAGGGTGGCCTCCCCACGATGATCCGGCGCCTGCAACTCGGGTTCCCGGGTGATGGCCCACTCCTCGAACAGGGCCGCCACGCTGGTCACCAGCATGGATCCCACATACAAGGCGTGGACTCCCGCTCCGGCCTTGTCCGCCGAGCTCAGGAGCTCGGTGGGGAAGGGCAGGAAGACGATGCTCAGCGTCCACACGAACAGGCCGATCACCAGCGGCCGGCTGTAGGCCACGACGTGCTCGAGCATCTGGTGCTGCACCCACCAGAAGTTCCAGATCACGACGAAACTGAGGCCGAACGCCACGAGCTCACCGCTGTGGTGGTGCACGAACTGGAGCAGGGTGCTGTGCCCGATCGTGCTCGCCGAGTCGGCCAGGGGCAGGACCAGGAGGGTGATGGCGATGGCGACGATGGCGTCACTGAAGTTCACGAGCCGATGCAGGCCCCGCTCCGTACCCATGCGACATCTTGGCAGATCCCGGTCGGTCGACCTCCGGACGGCGTTCCCCGTCGTCGGCCGTTCCCGACGGCCGGCTCAGGTGCGGACGGAACCGTGCCGGGCCATCCGCCGGAGCTGGACGATGCGGGCCACGCCGGCGATGGCGACGATGACCGCGCCGGCCACCGCGGCGATCAGCAGGATCACGGCGGTGGGTGCGTGACCGTGGAAGCCCAGGAAGTTGACCGTCGACCGCTGAGTGTTCTGGGCGATGAACACGACCAGGACGACGAACACCACGACGGCCGCCACCAGGGCGGTCCAACTCGCACTGATCCGGGTGTGATCGACGGTTCCGGTTGCCCCGGCCGGCGTCGCGCCGCCCGGGGCCGGACCGCTGTCCGGGGCAGGGTCGATCGGAATCGAGCCTTCCGGACCTCGGGGGTCCGGCGGCGCCGGGGCTGGGTCCCCGACGGTCATCAGGCGTTCGACCTCCGACCCGTCCCGAGCACCAGCCCGACCAGCCACGCGATCAGGAAGACGACGGCCACGATCCACAGCACGTGGACGGCGAAGCCGACACCGGCGAGTACGAGTGCGATGAGGAGCAGTACGAGTATCGGTCCCATGACGATCGCGTACCCGGGCCCGAGCGGCGCAAACGCCGACGGGCGGCCACCCGTTCGATCCCGGACGTCGACCTCGGGGACTCAGGCGTCGAGGTCGTGGACGCCCTCGGGCGGTCCTTCCTGGGGGCCCAGTACCGGCCCGAACGAGGCGGCATAGCGGTCGAAGCGTTGCTGCCAGGTCTCCCCCTGCGCACCGTCGCCGTGTTCGAGGCGGTCGAGGCACGCGTCCCCACCCCGCGGCATTACGGGCCGCGTGGCCGGCGCTCAGCTCCTCGGTCAGCACGAATGTGGTGCCACCGTCGGCGGATGCCGTCAAGGTGAACCCGATCGTGTCCTCACCCCAGGTGAACCGGACGGAGCGTGGAGGGTCCCACTCGAGGACCGTGCCCGGCAGGTCGTCGATGGCGTGACCGTCGAAGTGATGGGTGAGCGTCGCCCCCACCTTCCATTCGTCGATCTCGATCCGGGTCGGGAACCAGGCCCGCATCTCCTCCGGATCGGTCACCGCCCTCCAGACCGTCTCCACCGGGCCGGGCAGGTGGCGTTCGAGCCGGAGCACCGGTCGGTCGCCCGTCGTCGACAGCGTCGCATCAGCCATCGCTACCTCCTCGTCGCTTCAGGTCCTCCACGTGGGCCTCGAGTCTGTCGAGGTGCTCGTTCCACATCCGGCGGTAGGGCTCGAGCCACGCATCGAGTTCGACGAGCGACTCGGGACGGACGCGGTACAGCCGACGTTGCCCGTCGGGCCGCACCGCCACCAGTCCGGCCTCCCGGAGCACCCGGAGATGTTTCGAGACGGCCGGCTGACTCATGGCCAGATGCTCGACCAGTGAGGTGACCGACTGCTCGCCGGCACACAGCTGGTCCAGGATCTGGCGTCGGTGGGGCTCGGCGATGACGTCGATCGTCGCACCGATGGCCACCCCCGCAGTATGCGCTCCCGGTCATATAACTGTCAAGTTATATATGGGACCTGTCGGCGGACCGGGCAGCGATCCGCCTGCTCACTCCCCCCGGTACTCCTCGTCGGTCACGTGGTCGCCCCACTCCGCCTCGCCCTCGCTCATGGCGAGGTGGGTCATCAGGTGGTCCGGCCCCGCGCCGTGCCAGTGCCACTCACCACCGGGCGCGAACACGGCGTCACCGGGTCGCAGGACCACGATCGGCTCACCCCGGGCCTGCACCCGGCCTTCGCCTGCGACGACATAGAGGCTCTGGCCGACGGAGTGGCTGTGCCAGGCCGTACGGGCACCGGGGGTGAAGTGCACGTGGGCGACGGTGGCCGGTGACGGCCCGTGCGCCTGGGCGATCCCGTCGATGAACACGTCGCCGGTGAACCAGTCGGACGGACCCTTCATGGTCGGGGGCCTGGTTGTGATCTCCATGCATCCACTTCCTTCCTCGTTGGCTCCCGACCGTCGGCGGCCTTCCGGCCGCCGCACCATCCGGTGGTGGCGTGCGCATTCCCGACCGGGTCGCGCACTCCCCCGTCAGGCCGGGTTGGCGTCGGTGTCCCATTTGTAGCGGCAGTCGGCGCAGAAGGCGCGCCACTCCGGGGTGCCGGTACGGTCGCCGACCCGCCGGGTGAAGTCGATCGCCACCTCCACGCTCCCGCAGGCCGGGCACGAATCGGGCGTGCGTCTCATTTCCGACCGCACCCCGCTGGAGGTGACGGCGGACCGACCGGGGAGCGACCGGAGATCGACACGGGACTCGGGATCATCGTCGCCGTACCGCACCGCCTAGCGCCGGACGTCGGAGTCGGAGGTGGAGTTGGAGTGGGAGGTCATCATGCGCTCGTAGCGGACGACCTCCGCACTCGGCGGAGTTCGGAGACCGGCCCTCGGACGGGCACGACCGGCACTCCAGGCGAGGGCGAGCGCCGGGACCCACACGAGGCCCACGAGGAGGACCGACCAGTAGCCGTGCACGGCCAATTCGCTACCCAGGATCCGCCGGCTCAATCGGACCTCACCCATCGACCCCGGCGCCGGCGCCCCCGGGTGTCGATCAGGCCCGGCAGGCCGGCGTCCCGCCGGGAAGCCGGTGGCGATGGCGGGCCACCAGCCGATAGCCCAGCGGTGCCACCCAGGACATCGGGGGAGCGAGGAGGATCCGCCCGACGACGGCCCAGGGACCTTCCGTGGCGACCAGCGCGCAGGCGACGGCACGGGCTCCTTCCTCCACTCGTCCACCATCGAACCACCAGGCCGATCGAGCGAGCTCGTCGGGGCTCAACCGACCCGCCACTGCACCCCGACGCGACACCTGCTGCCACGGAACGGCCACCGGCGGATTCGCACCGCTCCAGCGGTGGGACACCCACGTCGCCGATGTCGTGCAGAATCCACAGTCTCCGTCGTAGACCAGTGTCCGTTCCTCCTCCACGTACCGATGCTAACGGCGCGCCCTCTACGGGCCACCCCCTCGCCCACGGCGCACCCGGCGCCAGGACCTCTCCCCCACCGCACCCGTCGGGCTGCCGTAATCTCGAACGTGGCCCAGAACAACGGTCCGGTCGCCGTGCGCACCCTGGCCTCGTCCGGTGGGCGGTGGATCATCGTCGCCACCGTCCTCGGTTCGAGTATGGCGGCCATCGACTCGACCGTGGTCGGTATCGCGCTCCCCACCATCGGCCGGGAGTTCCATACGGGCTTCGGGGCGCTCCAATGGATCGTGACCGGCTATGCGCTCACCCTGGCCGCCCTGTTGCTGCTCGGAGGCTGGATGGGCGATCGCTACGGCCGTCGCCTCATCTTCTGTGTCGGAGTCGTGTGGTTCGTGGCCGCCTCGGCGGGGTGTGCCCTGGCGCCGACGGTCGGTGTGCTCATCGTGACCCGGGTCCTCCAGGGAGTCGGAGCGGCCCTCCTCACCCCGGGAAGCCTGGCGATCATCCAGAGTTCGTTCTCCGACGATGACCGCGGGAGCGCCATCGGCCGATGGTCGGGTCTCGGCGGGGTGGCGACCGCGGCGGGCCCTCTGCTCGGCGGGTATCTGGTCGCGGCCGCCTCCTGGCGATGGATCTTCCTCATCAACCTCCCGATCGGCGCCGTCGTCCTGGCCGTCTCGATCCGTCATGTCCCCGAATCACGGAATCCGGATCTGTCAGGTCGGCCGGACCTGGCCGGTGCGGTCCTCGCCGTCCTCGCGCTGGGTGGCATCACGTTCGGACTGATCGAGGGTCCCTCGATCGGGTGGACCCGGCCGGTGGTCGTCGCGATGGTCGGCGCTCGGGGCCGTGAGCGCCACGGCGTTCGCGTTCGTCGAGCGGGCTAGAGCCCATCCCATGCTGCCCGTCGACCTCTTCGTCAACAGGCAATTCAGCGCCACGAACGCAGTGACGTTCGTGATCTACGGGGCCCTGGGGGCGACCCTCTTCCTGCTACCGATCGACCTCCAGGTGGTGGGCGGCTACTCGCCACTGGAGTCCGGGGTGGCGCTTCTCCCCCTCACCGTGATCATGCTGGCGCTGTCGGCCCGGGCGGGCCGGCTGGCCCACCGCATCGGTCCCCGACTCCCGATGAGCGTCGGCCCTTGCGTCGTCGGAGCCGGAATGGCGCTCTTGGCCCGGTCGCCCGCACCGACCTCGTACGTGACCGATGTGCTGCCCGGCGTGATCGTGCTGGGTCTCGGACTCGCCGCCACGGTGGCGCCGCTCACGGCCACCGCCCTCGGCTCCGTCTCCGACCGCCACTCGGGCGTCGCTTCCGCCGTCAACAACTGCGTCGCGCGGCTCGGGGGCCTGATCGCGGTCGCCGCCGTTCCCACCATCGCCGGGATCACGAAGGGCAGCTATCTCCATCCGGCTTCGTTCGCCTCCGGATTCCGGACGGCCGTCCTCATCGCCGGCGGTTGTTCCGTGCTCGGTGGGCTCCTGTCGGCGCTGCTCATCCGAAATCCGTCATCCCGCGCCGACGCCGGCCGCCCTGCCGACGCCCGCCCACCGTCGGACCCGTGCGTGAACTGCGCGCTCGACGCCGCCCCACTCGTCGCCAGCTTCCGGCCCGGCGGATCACCGGGCCGGCCCTAGGTCCCGACCGCCGCAGCCGCGACTTCGAGCACCGGGGACCAGTCCCCGGGAGGCCCACATCCCGAGGGCCGACCCTCGGTGGGCTCGCATCGCGACCGGAACCCGGCGTCCGCCTCCTGCAGCCTCAGTCGATGGGGGGAGGGGTGCCATCGGCACTGGCGGCCAGGTCGGGATCCCACGCACACACTTCGCAGGCATGGCGGAACGCACCCCGGGCGAACTCCAGCGCGACGGCTCGCGGGTCGGCGCTGGTGCGGACATCGTCCCAATCAAGGATGTACTCACCCAGGGTCCCGTCCCAGCGCGCCCGGGGCGAGGACAGGCTCGCATCACCGAATCCTTCGGGTGCCGGGTGGGCGTAGGCGTAGAAGGCCGCCCTGCCGTAACGCGGCGTCGCCTGGCCACCAGCCGACCGCCACCTCCTGGGCGTTCATGGCGTTGCGCATGATGAGATCGTCCGAAGGTGGAGTGGCCGGGAGGCCCGAGAACAGGTTCACGGCGAGGTCGAACGAACCCCACCACGCATTCACGGGGGTCGACCGACCTCGGAACGGCGCGCGGAACTCGGCCAGCACGAGAGCGGCCTGGGTCGCCGCCGCGAAATAATCGGCAACCTGTCGCGGGTCGTAGTGGGCATGCGTCGTGTCCTCGTCGAGCGGATCGCTCCACGGAACCTCCTGGGGAGCCGGGTCGATCTCGATCGGACCGCCGAGTCGTCCCACCGCGGTCAACACCTCCCGGGTCACGACTCCCACCGGTCGGTCCGGCGTGAGCGGGACACGTTCGGTCCGGCCGTCGCTGTGTTCGATCCTCGTCTCGTGGAGGTGCAGATCGAGCCGTACGACGAGTGACCCGGAACGATCAGGCGCGGGCAACGGAGCGGTCTCCCAACCCCGGGCGGACAGGCGCAGAGCTGCGTGTTGCCACTGCGGCTCGGGTGGTGCGAGCTTCACCGCCAGCTTGCCGAGCAGCTGGGTGTGGGCATGGAGCGTGTCACACGTGTCGCTCCACTGATCGTAGGAGGTCGCCGGCCAGTTCGACATAGCCGTACGGTAGCGAAGAAGTCGACTCCGTTCCTCGGCGGGCCGGAGAACCCCATCCGTTCTCCGGGAGGCCGAGGCCTAGGATCGGGTCGGCTGCCAACGTCCATCGCATCGGAGGGTCAGGATGCCGCGCTGACCTCATCTCGTTCGACGACGGTGCGATGGACATCGCCGAGGAGGACCTGCCCGCGGTGGGTGACGCCGCCCACGGCGTGGTGCGGGCGGCCCAGGAGGCCGGGGTGTGGGTCTCCGGCGGCGGGGTGGCCAGCCAGCGGGCGAGCATCGTGGCCGTCGACGGGCTCGTCGACGACGGCCCGTTCCCCGAGACCAAGGCGGTCATCGGCGGCTTCGCGATCGTGGACGTCCCGTCCCACGACGATGGGCTGCAATGGGCGGCCAGGTTCGCCGCCGCCTGCCGCTGCCCACAGGAGGTCCGGGAGATCATGTACGACCCGCTCGTGTGACGGCACGAGCGGGTCGTCGGCGCCTACGGGATCGGCCGGCGCGGGTGCGGCCTCCGATTCTCGGCGGCGCCCGATCGGAGGCGGCCTAACATCGATCCATGATCCGGGAACAGGCGCCGATCGCCGGCGAGAACCAGGGGCTGGGGTGTCCGCTCCTCGATGCCCTCCCGCACCGTCACTACGTGGATGCGGGCATGCACGTCGTCGAGGTTGAGGTGTGCGACGAAATGCGAGGGCCGAGTGGTGCCGTCCACGGAGGACTGCTGGCGAGCATCATCGACTGCGCCGGCGCATCGGCGGTGACGAGCGCGAGCGGGCGCCCGCCGGCGACGTCGAACCTCGCCGTCAGCTACATCGCCGCCGGAAGGATCGGGCCTCTGCAGGCCCGAGCGGACATCCTGCGGATCGGGCGGAACCACGGTGTATGCGATGTCCGGGTGTACGACGTCGGCAAGGACCACCGTCTGGTGGCGACCGCCACGGTCACGATCAACTTCCTCGACGGCTCGGAGTTCTTGCCGAAAGCCGACTAGCGGGACCCGGGTGGCTCATCCGGCCATTCCGTCGACGACCTCGGCCCTACGGGGTCAGGGCCGTCTGGGGAGTGACCGACCCGGAGGTCAGTTCTACCGGGAGCCAGGTCGGACCCGGCCTCCGTGGCCGGCGTCGGCGATCGTCAGCCGGGGTGGAGGTCCACCCCGGAGTCGCCGACCCTCGGCGCCGATCGCTATCACCGAAGGGCGGCGGCCCACTCGATCAATGGGGGTCGAACGGCTGCGCAGGTCGGGTTCCCTCTGGCATCGGTGAGGCCCAGCCTCCCGACCAGCACCCCGGATTCCCGAGCGGCTGCCATCACGTCGGCGGGGACGCCGTCGAGCATGATCTTGGCCCGCCGGAACATCTCGAAGCTTCCCGTTTCCTCGACGACACCCCACGACAGGTAGACGAATCGGCCACCGGGCGGTCCCGAGATGTACGGACCCCGGAAGTCGATGCTGTCCGACGCCACGGGGGCCGCGTCCAACTCCCAGACGGCTGTCTCCACGTCGGCGCTGACCTGGCCCATCAGCTCACCCGGCCTGTTCTTGCGCTGGACGCCCACCGCGATCCCGTGGTGACCCCCCGGGCGCTCGGGTGACGGACCACAGGATCGGCCAGGCAGATCATGCGCCTCGATGCGGATGAGCATGTCACCAGTATGCGTCTCCACTCCCCTGACCGCCTGGCCGGTGACCAGGGAGAGTCCCCGGGGTCAGGCAGGCATAGGCCTCCGTTCGGACCTCGGCATACGCTTTGCAGGTGAGTCTCGAATGGGAACAGACGAGCGTCGACGCCAGGGATCCGGTACTTCTGGGGCGCTGGTGGCAGCAGGCGCTCGGGTGGGTCGTCGTCGACGAATCTCCCGAAGTGTTCGAGATCCGGCCGGCACCGGCCCAGCTTCCCGGCCTGCTCTTCGTCCGGGTTCCGGAGGAGAAGACGGTCAAGAACCGGCTCCACTTCGACTTCCGTCCTGACGATCGGGACCGCGAGGTGGATCGCCTGCTGGCGTTGGGCGCCGAGCGGGTCGACATCGGCCAGGGTGAGCAGACGTGGGTCGTTCTCGCCGATCCGGAGGGCAACGAGTTCTGCGTGCTCGGGTCGCGCTGAGCGACAGGCACCTCGGGGACACCGGTCGAGGTGCCGTACGCTCACCGGAGGGCGGTCGAAGCCGGCGATGTGAGTGTTGCGAGGAACCCCCGGAGGGTGCAGCTTCGGAAATCGGTTCAGCGGGGGTGGTTGACCACCTGGCGATGCCGGCACGCCGGATCGGGTCCCGTTGACCCGGGGCCCACGGGAGTATTCCGGTCAGCGAGCGATGCGCGGGATCAGGGGCGGGTTCAGGGACCTCCGCCGGCTCCGGCGGGGGCACCGAGGTAGTCGGCGGCCCCGAACGCGTAGACGGCCGAATCGGCGCCCAGCAGGTAGTAGCCGCTGCCCGTGGCCGACGGGCTCACCGCGACGATCGGCGCCGACAGCGCCTTCCCGCCGAGAGAACCCAGGAACGGGGCGCCGAAGGCGAAGACGCCGCCGTCGGAGGCGACCAGCCAGTACCCCTGGCCGTCGGGGGTGGCGGCCACGCCCACGATCGGCCGGCTCAGTGACCGGTCACCCATCGATCCGCGGAATCCCGCGTCACCGAAGGCGAAGACGCCGCCGTCGGAGGCGACCAGCCAGTACCCCTTGCCGTCGGGGGTGGCGGCGATCCCGACTACCGGGGCATTGAGGGCCTTTCCGCCCATCGAGCCGTAGAACCCGGCGTCACCGAAGGCGAATACTCCGCCATCGGAGGCGACCAGCCAGTACCCCTTGCCGTCCGGGGTGGCGGCGATTCCGACCACGGGCCGGTTGAGGTGTCGGTTACCCATCGAGCCGTAGAACCCGGCATCACTGGTCCCGAACGTGCCGCTGGGCGGGGCGAAGACACCGCCGTCGGAGGCGGCGAGCCAGTAGCCCTGCGAGCCCGGGGTGCGGGCCATGCCGACGATCGATCCGTTGATCGGCCCGGTCACACCTCCGGCGCTGATCCCGGTGGTATCCGAGTAGTCGCCTCCGAGGAGTGCCGCCCCACCGACGCTGTCGACCGCTCCGTCCGGTGTGGCGATCCAGTAGCCCGGGCAGTTGCCGTTCATCGTCGCCGAGATGGCCGACACCCACGGCAGCGACCGGACGGCCGACGACGGGACCGTGCCCTGGGCCACGGTCGAACAGGTGGTGGGAGGTGTCGGCTGCCCGGGCCCGACCACGGAGATGAACGGGACGCCCACGCCCGCGGAGGCGGCGACGCCTTCCCAGGACCCCGGGGCCACCGGTAGGAACAAGGTCCCGGTCCCCTGCCAGTTGACCGCCAGGTTGAGGAGTGGGGTCTCGGAGGGGCCGAAGCTGTCGACCAGGGACGCACCTCCGTACTGGCGGGAGTCGGAACTGCTCGAGTAGGTGAACGTGAGTCCCGTGCTCCCTCCCTCGACGCAGACCTGCTCGGCTCCGGAGGCGCCGCAGACGGGTGACTGAGTGGTGTGGGGTGTCGTAACTGCACCGCCGGCCGTCCCCACCGCCACGAGCGTTCCGCACGTCCCGACGGTCACCACCACGGCCCGCACCAGCCGTCGGATCGGGCCCAGGCCCCAGGGACGCACGCTGTGATCGTACAGGCGCCTCGAGACGACTGCCGGGCTGCGCAGAGGTGTCACTCCGGCCACCTCATACCGGCACGGCATGCGCATAGGTGGCGATACCCGTCACGGACTGTGCCAGCGGCTTGCCACCCATCGATCCCTCGAACGGTGCCGAACCGAAGGAGAACACCCCGCCGTCGGCGGCCGCCTCCCAGTAGCCCTTCCCGTCCGGCGTGGCGGCGATCCCGACCACCGGCGCATTGAGCGCCTTCCCGCCCATGGATCCGTAGAAGCCGGCGTCACCGAAGGAGAACACTCCGCCGTCGGCGGCGACGAGCCAGTAGCCCTTCCCGTCCGGCGTGGCGGCGATCCCGACCACCGGCGCATTGAGCGCCTTCCCGCCCATGGATCCGTAGAAGCCGGCGTCACCGAAGGCGAAGACGCCACCGTCGGCCCCCGCCACCCAGTACCCCTTGCCGTCGGCCGTGGCCGCCATGCCGACGCCGTCATCACCGATGTGGACCGACGTGGGGCCGCCGAGAGGTGCCGGGGCATCGCCACAGCCCCAGACGTAACCGGGCCCGGTGACCATCCAGTACCCCTTACCGGAGCTCGTCGACGCCATCCCGGTGGCGCCCCCCGGGTCGAGCGCTCCGCCGTTGTTGAACACGGTGCAGCTCGTCGCCGGCACCAACGGGCCGGCGCCTCCGAATGCCTGGGCGTAGGCGGCCCCGCTCAGCAACCAGTAGCCGGATCCGTCGGGTAGGGAGGAGATCCCGACGCACTGGTCCGGAGCCGGCGGAAATTCCCCGCACGCACCCTGGCCGGGCCCGCTGGACTGGCCCGACCCGTAGAAGGGTGCGTTGAAGGAGAAGACCCCGCCGTCCCCGCCTACCAGCCAGTAGCCGGGAGTGGTCGGAACCACCCGGGTCGTCGCCGCCGAGGCGGAGGTTGTCCCGACGAAACTCGCACCCAGTCCGATCACCAGCACTCCGAGCAGACTGCGCAGCCGCATGGTGAACCTCCGTGATCGCCGTTGGTTCGAAACGTACCAGGACGGACCTACCGGGGAGGCCTCCGATCGGAAACAGTGGTTGCGCCAGGTGCGACCGACCGCTCGGTGGATACGGGTCGGCCGTGGTCCGGTCCTGATCGCCAAGACGGCCCATCGGTTGGAAATCTGGCCCCCCTGATCGTCAACGTCCCTCGGCATCATGGTCCCTCCAGTGACTTGGTAAACGTGCATTGCGACAAGGATTGGACGGACGACAGATAGCTGTTGCACTCGCCCAGGGTTACGGAACCGTTCTCGTAGGTGGCGGAGATGACCGCCGGTACCGTCGCCGGATTCTGGGACGCTTCGCCCACCTGGGGGATGCTCGTCGGCCGAAGGGTGGCTGCCCCGTTCTGGCCGGTGCCGTCGAAGGTGAACACCACGGAGGTCTGACCGTCCTGGTAGAGGAAGTCAACTGACCCGGTGAAGGTGCCGTCGGACGAACCCGAGACCGTCAGGAAATAGTGCGGGATGTAAGAGACGCCGTCCACGTAGGTGCCGCTGCTGAGCGGGTTGACGACCGATGCCGGAAGGGTGGTGGCGGGCGGAAGGGTTGTCGCCGGGGGAAGTGTGGTGGCGGGCGGAAGGGTGGTCGCCGGCGGAAGGGTTGTCGCCGGGGGAAGGGTGGTGGCGGGCGGAAGGGTGGTCGGTCCGTGCGACTTCGTCGAGGCAGGAACAGGTGGTTGACCCTCACTCGACGGCCTGGTGAAGGCGTACAGAGCTGCGCCCAGGGCAAGGAGGGTGACCAGGGCGAGCCCACCGACTATCCACCTACGACGCGACCCGGGGTCATCGGCGGGAGGCTCGTCGGCCAACGCTTCCGCGGCGATGTCCTCGGGCCGCCCCAGTCGGTCGAGGAGGTTCAGCACCGATGTCTCGGTCTCCTCCGGCAGCTGGGCACGGGCCTGCTCGATGTGCTCGTTGATCTCGGAGACGAGTTGGCCTCGCCGGGGCTCCGGGACTTGTCCGAGCGCAGCTTCGAGATTCCTCAGGTACTCGTCGACAAGGCCATCTACCGCCGTGGTCGTCATATCGTTCCGCCTCCTTGGATCAATTGTCCACGCTGTCCCGGAATCTCCCCCACTGGACGACGAACGCCTCCAACGCAACTCGACCCTCGTTCGTGATTCGGTAGTAACGGCGTGGGGGTCCCTGGTCGGACTCCTGCCAGAAGGTCTCCACGAGCTCGTCCTGCCGCAGACGGGACAGGAGGGGGTAGACGGTGCCCTCACTGGTCACCAGGCCATCGGTCTCCGACAGGGCCCGCGTCAACTCGAAGCCGTAGCGCTCACGGTCACGGAGCAGGGCCAACACGCAGTACTCGATGGCGCCACGGCGCATCTGGGCCATCAGCTTGGTTGTACCGCCAGCTACCATGTTCCACATAGTAGCATTGCGGCGACGATTCGCCAGAGATTCCTCGAACTTCGGGAGAATGCTCGACCAATACACGGCGGGAATGACGCCCGACCCCGCTCTCCCGCACCGAATCCCTCGGGACGATCACCGCCCGTCGCCCTCCGTGACTCCCGGTTCCTGGTCGGGACCGTCCGCCTCTCCAGGGTCGAGCTGGCCTACTCGTGTCGGGGGGGCTCACTGGCGACGGGTACCTGTCCGTCCACATCCGTCGCCGGCCAGGTGTTCGGCACGCAGAGCGGATGTGGTGCAACATGGATCCGTGGCCCACGATCGCAAATTCCGCTTCGCCGCACAGCTGAGCAAGTCGCCCGACGGCACGGCCGCGGGCTGGGCCGAGCAGGCGCGCCAGGCTGAGGATCTCGGCTACAGCACGCTGCTCATGCCCGACCACTTCGGCGACCAGCTGGCGCCCGTCCCCGCTCTGGCCGCAGTGGCTGCGGCCACGTCGACACTGCGCATGGGCGCGCTCGTCTTCTGCAACGACTACCGCCACCCATTCGTCCTGGCCAAGGAGGCGGCCACGCTGGACCTGCTGAGCGACGGGCGACTCGAACTCAGTCTGGGTGCCGGCTGGATGCGGACGGATTACGACGAAGCCGGTCTGACCTATGACGAGCCGGCCGTACGGGTGGACCGCTTCGAAGAAGCGGTCCAGGTGGTCAACGGGCTGTTGCGCACGGACGGGCCGTTCGACTTCCACGGCGAGTACTACCAGGTGGAGGGCCACACCCTGACCCCTCGGCCGGTGCAGCGACCCGGTCCGCCGCTGATCATCGGGGGCGGCGGCAAGCGTGTGCTCTCCTTCGCCGCGCAACACGCCGACACCGTGAGCATCAACGCCAACCTGCGCGAGGGGACGGGTGGCGTGGAGACGGCGTCCGATGTGACGCCCGATCGGACCCGCCGCAAGGTGGCCTGGGTGAAGGAATCAGCTGGCGACCGCTTCGATGATCTCGAGTTGAACGCACTCATCGGCTTCGCCGTCGTCACCGACGACGCGGCCGGCCTGGCCGCCCAGATGGCGCCGGCCTTCGGCATCGACCCGACAGACGCCCTCCACGTCCCGGTGGCATTGGCGGGGACGCTCGACGAGATGGTCGAGGAACTGCGATGGCGACGTGAGGAGTACGGCATCTCCTACTGGTCGATCGAGTCCGACGCCTGGCAGACGTTGGGTCCGGTGGTGTCCGCGCTGGCCGGTCAGTGAAGGCGTCGGGCCTCGGGTCGATCGGAGCTCGAATGTCCGCCGCCAGGCGATAACCGCCCCCGGGTACTCCCATCTGCGGCGGTAGGCAGCTTCCCGGCGAGAGCCGCCCCGGTTCCGTCGTGGCCGATGGCCTTCATCGGGATTGCACCGCTAAGCGGCGGCCTCGGCGAGGAGGGCGTCGATCTGGGACATGCACGCCTTCATGCCTTCGACGGCGCCCGAGGCGATGGCCTGTTCCATTCCTTCGAGTGAGTCGAAGTGCGTGGTGAGGATCATCCGTGTCGTGTCGCCCGCCGCTTCGATGTCGATCTCCATGCGGGTCATGGAGTTGCCGTCGCTCGGCGTTCCGTCCTCTTCGAGGACGGCGTCTTCGACCACGAGCCGGGTCGGCGCGTCCACCTCGACCACGTTCCAGGTTCCTTCGAAACCTTCGCCTCCGTCGGGTCCGACCATGGTGTAGGTGATGGTGCCGCCCGGCCGGAGGTCGTGGTGTCCGAAGGTGGCAGGGAACTCCGGAGGACCCCACCACCGTTCGAGTTGGCGTGGATCGGCCCACAGCTGCCAGACGTTGGCGACGGACGTCTTGAACTCCACGCTGATGACCATCGTCTTGGCCTCGGCGTTCTTGTCGACATTCCAAACGGTCATGTGTCTTCCCTTCGAGTGGTTTCGTGGAGGACGTCTTCGAAGCGGTCGAGACGGGCCCTCCACACCGTCTCGAGTTCGTCGAGCAGCTCGTGCGCGCGTCCGAGCTGGTCGACCTCGCCGCGCACGAGTTGCTCGCGCCCGCTCCGGTGCTTCGAGACCAGGCCGGCGTCGACCAGGACCTTGACGTGCTTCTGCACCGCCGTGAGGCTCATCGGATACAGCCGGCCGAGCTCACTCACGGAGCGCTCGCGGTCGAGTGTCTTCGTGACGATGTCGCGCCGTGTCGCATCGCTCAGGGCGAAGAACAATCGATCGGTCTGCCTCGTCCGCTCCGGACTTCCTACCACCATTTGGTTGTAGGTTACACCCCCGGCCGACGGTGTCAACGGGCGCCGCCGGCGATCCCTGCGGGGAGGCCCCCCCCGGTGGGCTGTCGCCGGTGTCTACGAGCGGCGGGGCCGCCTGGCCATGACCCGGGCCGTCAAGGCCGCTCGGGAGCGGTGCCGGCCAGGCCCTGACGGTGGGCGTAGGCGGCCGCCTGGGCGCGGTCGCGGCTGCCGGTCTTGGCGAAGATGCGGTTGATGTGCGTCTTGACCGTCGTCTCCGCTACGAAGAGGCGGTCGGCGATCTCGGTGTTGGACAGCCCGTCGGCGATCAGGGCGAGCACCTCCGCCTCTCGCTCGGTGAGCCCGTCGGGCAACGTGGCCGGCCGCACCGGCGCCTGCCGGGCCGCCTTGAGCAACGCCGCCTGGATGCTGGGGTCGAGGATGGCCTGGCCGGCCACGGCCGCCTCCAGGGCCCGCCGGATGTCGTCGCGGGCGGCGTCCTTGGTGAGGTAGCCGGCCGCGCCCGCGGACAGGGCGGTGAGGATGGATTCGTCGTCGGCATACGTGGTCAGGACCACCACCGGGACGCCGGGATGGCGGGCACGGATCTCGCGGGTCGCGGCCACGCCGTCCATCTGCGGCATGCGGAGGTCCATCAGCACCACGTCGGGGCCGCACTCACCGGCCAGCGACACCGCCTCGACACCGTCCGCGGCCAGCCCGACCACCTCGGTGTCGACGAAACCGCCGATGATGGTGGCCAGTCCCTCCCGGACCACCCGTTGGTCGTCGGCGATCAGCACCCTCATGTCGGCACCCCGGAGTCGGGCGCGGCCACCGGGAGCGGGGCGGTGGCGGCGACCCGCCACCCCCCGGTCGTCGGGCCGGCCTCGAGCCGGCCGCCGAGGAGGGCCAGACGCTCCGTGATCCCCTGGAGCCCGAAGCCGTTGCCGGTGTGGTGCAGGGTGGGTGATCCGGGAGACCCCCGGTTCTCCACGACCACCGACACGTCGTCCTCCCCGTATGCCAGGCACACCGAGGTGGGAGCACCGGTGGCGTGCTTCATGACGTTGGTGAGGGCTTCCTGGGCTGCCCGGAAGAGGGCTAGCACCACTTGGGGCGGCAGGGGCCGGGGGACGCCCGAGACGGAGAATTCGGCTTGGCGCTGGGCACACAGCCGGACCAACTGTGCGTCGAGTGGTTGGGCGTCGTCGCGCAGGGCCCGCACGGCCCCGCTGGCTTCCTCCAGGCCCTCCCGGACGAGTTGGCGGGTGCGCTCGAGCTGGTCGCGCACGGCGGCGGTGGTGTCCGGCTCGGATTCGACCACGGTGCCGAACGCCTCGAGCTGCAGCGACAGGGCGGCCAGGGTGTGGGCCAGGACGTCGTGGATCTCGCGGGCCAGGTGATTCCGCTCCGAAAGCAGCTCGGCCCGCTCACGTTCGACCTCGGCGCGGAGCGTCTCCACCTCGGTCCGGGCCTCCTGGGCGGCGCGGTCGACCGCCTGGCGGCGGGCGATGCCCACCAGCGTTCCGGCCAGCACGGCGGCCAGCGCCCCCAGGACGACTCCGGTTGTCGGGCCCACGGCCACCTCGGCCACCACCACCGACAGCCAGCCCGCCACCCCGACCGCCACGGTCACCTCGAGCCGCCACCGGACGGCCGCGGCGAAGACCGCCACCGCCGGGAACACCATGGCGATGGGGGCGAAGGCGACCAGCGCCCCACCCGCCAGGGCCATGACCAGCACCGCGGCGCCGGCCTCCGGGCTGGGGTCTCTCCGGAGCACCAGGGCCACCACCCAGGCCGACGACGCCGCCACCGTGAGAGCAACGGCGGCGACGCGGCCGGCGCCGGCGTCCCGATTGATGATCTCCGCGGCGGTCCCCCAGGCGAGGAGGCCGAGTCCGAACAGACTGAGGAGGTTGGACAGTCCCGGCCAGGGGACGGGGATCAACTCCAGATCAGTTCGGTCGGTCACCGTGCTCCATCATGGCCCCGGAGACACCCACCGCGGGGCGGGGCGGGCGGGTCGCCGACCCGGAGGCGACGGCGACCGGGGCCTGTCGGCGCACGGTGGTGGAGCGCCAGGCGAGGATGCCGGTGCGGCATACCGCCTCGCTGAGAGCCATGAGGATGAGGGCGGCCGTCCAGGCGCCGACGGCGGTGATGCCGTGGGTGGCGCTGAAGCGCTCCACGGCCGCTCCCCCGCCGTGGGTGGCGTAGACCTGGAAGGCCAGGCGGCCTCCGGTCCCGAGCACCCAGAGACCGGCGGCCACGAGGCCGGCCTTGGCGAATGGGACCCCGTCCTTCCCGGGATAGACGGCGGTGAAGCCACCCGACAGGGCACCGAGCGTGGCACCCACGGCGGCACACCCGGCCACCAGGAGCAGGTCGTTTCCGGCGGTCGGCACCCCCCGGAGGTAGTTCACGGCCACGTAACCGACGATGGCCAGCGGCAGGACGAGGGCCCGGGTGGTGAGCCTGCGCCCCCGGACCTGGAGGAGCACGAGAGCGATGAGTCCGATGTCGATGAGGTAGTCGCTGAAGGTCATGCCTCCAGTCTCGGGAAATCAGCCGCCGGCGTCGTCCACCCGGGGGTGGACCGTCGGGTGGATCCGAGTCGAACCGTATCCGCGCGAGTTGCGCCTCCACAGGAGCCGACAGGTATTCACCCGATGGAGGGGACGTGCCCCGACCGGGGATCCGTGGTCGCTCGGAGCGACCGGCCCATCAAGTCACCCGTGGGGCGAGGTGATGGAGTCGGCTTCGATGGTCACCAGCGTCCGGGTCTCCGCCCGTCCCGAGAAGTTCGGGTAATCCGTACCGAGGTACTTCCGGGAGATCTCGTCGATGCTCTCGGCTCCGCCCTCGGTCGTCATCGAAACGACCCGACCGCGCACGGCGAAGTAGCGCCTGGTCTCATCGGGGTCGACGACGTTCACAGCCACACGCGGATCCCGGCTCAAGTTCCTGGTCTTCTGCGTCCAGTCCGGGGTGTTGATGATGATGTGTTCGCCGTCGGTGGTCACCCATGTCTGGGTCAACTGCGGAGAGCCGTCGGGCATGAGGGTGGCCAGGAAGCACGGGCTCGGACGACGCAGGAGGTCGAGCAATTCCTGAGGCAGCGGGATGGGCACACGGACTCCTTCGCGTCGAGGTTCCCTCCCGAACGTAGATCATGGGCCGGCGTCACGAGTCATCGTGCGGACTGCTCCCGCCGGTGGCGGTCGTCGCGCCCCGGACGGCACGGACCGACTCCAGGACGTGACCGGGCTAGTCGCCCCCCGGAGAGGGTCGATCGGCGTCCCCCGCCCCCGCCGGTTGTGCGGTGAAGAACACGCAGGAGTCGGCCATGGTCGCCACGATGGCGGCCAGCTCCCCGTCGTCGTCACCTGACTCGGCCCGGAGCGCATCGACTTCGTCGGCGATGGCAGCCAGCAGCTCGCTCGCCCCCGCCGCCTTGTCCCGCAGGTCCCGCAGTCGGGTGTCCCGATCCCTCGACAGGAGCCACTCGGCCTCCTCCCGGACGCTCGTTCCGCTCTCCGCAGCCAGCCTCTTCGCCTCGGCTACGAGCGCATCGGCCTCGGCCTCGGTATAGGTGACGTTCTTCTCGATCAGAAGGCCGATCACGTCACGTCGGGCAGTCCTGGCCACCTGCCGACTGTAACGCCTCCGCCGTCAGCGACTACTGCTGCGCGTCGGCGGCAAGACCCTGGAATCGAACGCCCGGTCGGTCCATGACCACCGTGCCCGGACCGTGCGATCGAGGAGCGGACCGGTCCGGACCCCCGACTACCCTGCGGGGCGGGCCATCGGGTCCCGACGTCCGACCTCCGCCCAGGCAAGATGGTGTCCGTGTCGTTGCCCACCCCGACGTTGCGGACCGACCGCCTGGTGTTGCGCCCGCTCACCAGCGCGGACGAGGGCGCCGTCTTCGTCCTGCGCAGCAATCCGGAGGTGACGCGCTACTGGGATGCGCCCCCCTGGAGTGATCGTGCACTGGCCGAGCAGTTCATTGCCGCCTCCGGACGTTTGGCGGAGGAAGGCACCGGAGCACGGTTGGCCATCGATCGTGCCGGTGACGGGGCCTTCATCGGATGGTGTGGACTGACCCGATGGAATCCTGAGTTTCGGAGCGCCTCACTGGGCTACATCCTCGACGACGCAGCGTGGGGCCACGGGTACGCGACCGAGGCCGTGTGCGCCCTGCTGCAGTGGGCATTCGACACATTGGACCTGAACCGGGTCCAGGCCGAGGTCGACACGCGCAACGCAGCTTCTGCCCGCGTCCTGGAGAAGCTCGGATTCCTCCGCGAAGGCACGTTGCGGGAGGACTGCGTCGTAGACGGTGTGGT
Organism: uncultured Acidimicrobiaceae bacterium; assembly: GCA_963841885.1. Taxonomy (GTDB): domain Bacteria; phylum Actinomycetota; class Acidimicrobiia; order Acidimicrobiales; family RAAP-2; genus Bog-756. Next base: position 129,941 of record CAWJEK010000020.1, on the reverse strand, counting down.
GTCGGACTCGTGGGTGTACGGGCTGATCAGGAGTCAATGGCAACCGTCGGCCCAGCCGACGTCCGACCGGTAGCGGACCGGCCCGTCATCGACGCACGGGTCGGGCGACGAAGACAGTCGAGACGCCCACCGACCCGGCGCCCACGGGACCGACAGCAGATGTCCGCTGTGGCAGGCCCGTCGACGGTCACATCCGATCGAGAGCTGGGACCATGAGGGCCTTCGACCCTCCCGTGCCTCGGGATGTCCACCGGCCGGGCGATTTGCGTCGACCGGCCTGACCCGGGAACGGGCGGGCCGCGATGACGCACCTTCCCAGGTGCGTCATCGCGCCGTGCCACGGATACAGCCGTCAGGCGACTCCGGCTACCACGTACCGGTGGAGTTCACCGACGGAGAGGTGATCGTCAGTGCGGACAGGCCAGCCGATGTGGCACACGCGGTGGCGATGACCCCAGGCCATGAGGGATCGGCCAACGTCGCCGTCGGAGTCGCATACGGTGCGAACGAGCCCGCCACCGCGCCACCGCTGATCGTGATCGCCGCCGTGGAGAACGCGACCGAGGTGGGCAGAGTCCACAGGGTCGGTGCGCCAGCCGGGACCAGCCACTTGATCTTGAAGGCCGCGATGGTCGGGTTGAGCGTGCTGGGGAACAGCGTGGTGCAGTTGTTGGCGCCGGCGCCCAGGAACTTCATCTTGCCGGCGATCGCGCCACCCACCACATTTCCCGGGGGCGGGGTCATCGAAGTCAGGCAACCACCGGTCGTTCCGGTGGACGAACCGGCGAACCCGGCCTTCACCGTCACGACTTCATGGGTGGACGCACCTCCGTTGCGGAGTGGTGGAGAGAACTTCACGACGCCTCCCCATGCTCCGTTGGCGAAGTCACACGTGACGGTCCCGTGATAGATCGGATTGGCCGAGGCGATTCCCGGTGCAACGACCACGCCCATTATCGATGTGAGAAACAACGCCACCGCGAGTAATGCGAGCTTTCTCATCTGCACATCCTCCGTTACTCAATTGTTCGAATCCCCTCGATACTGCGGACGAGAATATCGACGAACGTCCCCTCCCGCTCGTGCCGTTATTTGCCCTTTCCCACCTGGGCCTTTGAGCGCGGTGATGGTTCGATTCCCACTGATCATCCGACCTCGATGCACGTCATCGGAGATGTCGACACCCGTCAATCGAGGTGGCCCTCGGCGGGAGGCGCCCACACGTCGACGCCCACTGGGAGCACGGCTCCTCCGTGGAGTCCGGGGGCGGTAGACGGAGACCGCCGGATCTATGGGGTGGATCCCCCGGTTGTTTGACCATGGCCGGGTGATGCCTTAGATTGTCGTCCCCGGACCACGTTGCGACATGTCGTCAACATATCGACGACTGGTTGGTCCGGCCCGGGTCACTTCGACCCGGAATCTGGAACACATCTTTGGAGGGGAACCCGTGAACAATCGAATCCGGCTGACAACGCGCGTCGCCATGGTCTCCGCGTGCCTAGCGGTAGCGGCCCTGGTGGCGGTACCCACGGGTGCGGGCGCAGCCCCCGCCAAGCCGAAGGCGCCCGAGAAGTACTACCTGTCGCTGGGCGACTCCTATTCGGTCGGATATCAGCCAGCCACCGGCGGAGGTACCGGAACGGCCACCTCCGGTTTCACCGGCTATGCCGCGTCGAAGCTCAAGCTGCAGCTCGAGAACTTCGGATGCGGCGGGGCCACCACGGCGTCGATCCTCACCTTCAACGGCGTCTGCGGAGCACCCGACTCCTACGGTCCGCCCGCCGCGACCGACGCCGGGACCATTCCCCTCGGCGACACCCAAGTCCAGGCGGCGGAGTCCTTCATCGCCGACAACCCGGGCCAGGTGGCCCTGGTGACGGTGTCGATCGGCGGCAACGACGTAACACCCTGCGCCGCGGCCAGTCCCACGAACCCCGTCAACGGTGAGAACGACGCCATCTCCTGCGTGCAGGCAGGACTGGCCACCATCCAGGCCAATATCGGGACCCTCGTGTCCGATCTCGATGGTGCCCTTTCGGCGAACGGGGACAGTAGCGCCCAGCTCATCGGTCTCACCTACCCCGATGTGCTGCTCGGACTTTGGGTCAATCCGTCACTGGACCCGGGCAACACGCTCGCCGAAGAGTCCATCATCGCGTTCCAAGGGAACTCCGCGTTGGGCATCGAAGGGCTGAACCCGACGCTGGATGCGGCGTACACATCGGTGCCCAACGGCAAGTTCGTCGACGTCACGACGGCAACCGGCGCCTACACTCCTCTGACCAAAACGGAGAAGCTGAAGTCCAGCATCGAGGCTGAGATGCCGTGGCTCTCCGGCAAGGTCGTGGTCCCCAAGGCGGTCGCCGAGGTGTGCACGCTCACGTACTACTGCGAGTACGGCAACATCCACGCCAACACCCTGGGCTACACCGACATCGGGAAGCTGCTCGTTTCCTCGTACAAGAGCTGAGTCGTCCCTCGGTCACCGGCACCGCCGGTGGCCGAGGGAGTGACCCGTGCCCTGCAGGTACGTTGCATCGGATAGTGCCCCCGGGTCTTCGTCCGACAGCGCCTACCCGTGGGCCACACGTTCAGCCAGGCGGTCGAAGAGATGGACCTCGGTGCCCGCCAGGCCGACCGAGAAGAACACCGAAACTCCCGTAGCCGGGCGCTCGGCCGCCCCGGCACGGAGTGCACCTAGGGACACCAGTCGCCTTTCGGCGCTCGTGCCGACCAGCACGTTGGGCGGATCGTAGGCCCCGATCTGGGCCGGCGAGTCGGTGACCACCAGGGCGGCAGCCTCGGCCAGATCGGGACCGAACTCCGCCCGCCCTCGTTGCTTGGGGCCCAGTGTGGACACCAGGCACGTCGGAGCCAGCCATGTGGCGTCGATGACCGGAGCGGAGCTACCGGTGGCCAGTACGACGACGTCAGCATCCCGCACGGCGGAGCGCACGTCTTCCACGGCGGAGACCGAGGCACCGGTCAACGACCGCGCGGCCTCGACGAACGCGGCCCGATGGCCGGCATCGCGCGAGTGCACCCGCAGCTCGGTCAGCCCGGGCAGGACCGCGCCGAGCGCCCACACCTGCGCGTAGGCCTGAAAGCCGGTGCCGACCACGGCGACCACGGAGGCCTCCCGGGGGGCCATCGCCTCCACCGCCAGCGCACCGATCGCCCCGCAGCGGCGGCGACCCAGCTCCGTCCCGGTGACGACGGCGCGGACCGCCCCGGTCCGGTCATCGTGAACGACAACCAGCTGGCTTCCGGGCTCCGCGGGCAGACTGTCATACGAGCGGTAGCCGAACCATCGTCCGGTCCACCGGCCGGTGGTGAACAGCAGCTTCCCGTCGCCGAGTTCCGCGGTCACCCGTGGGGGGCTGAGAAGCTCACCGCGATGGTGGGCGTCGACGGCTTCCCGCATCCATGCGACAGCCGATGCCGCGTCCAACCGCTCCCGGACATCGTCATCGGTCAGTACCAGCACGATGCCGCCAGTCTGCCCCGCCGGCGCGATGAAGAAACGGCGCCGCGCCGCGCGGACGTTTCTTGAAAAGACGCCCGTCGTGGGACTGCTCCGGCCGGATCACCGGAGGGCCGATATTGAGGGACCCGGCAGTCAGAGACCCGGCAGACGGACGGCGACAGCCTGATCCAGACGGCTCCTGGGCCTACCCACCCGTCTGGCGACGGCGCGCGGCAGAGGCCCGTTCACGAGTCCGGTCGAGTTCAGCTTGTAACGACTGGTTGTCGGCCTGGAGAGCCAGGACGGCGGCGATGCCGGCCAGGTTGAGGCCGTCGTCGAGCAACCGGCCGATCTCCCGGAGCCGGACGAGGTCGTCGTCGCTGTAGCGGCGGGTCCCCCCTTGGCTTCGGGCCGGATTGATCAGGCCCCGTGTCTCGTAGAGGCGGAGATTCTGTGGGGCGCTGCCCACGAGTTCGGCCGCCACGGAAATTCCGTAGAGACCCCGACTCGGATCGGGGCGGCCGGCTGACCCACGCGAACGACCTCTCGAAAATTGATCGGAACCACTTGCCTCGGACATGGTCACCAGGGTATAACAAATCTGTAGTACACACCATAGATCTGGGGGCGCGGGAAGGACGCCTCCGGCTGAAACAAGGAGGTACGTCATGCTTGTCCGTTCCGATCCGTTCCGTCAGTTCGACCGGTTGGCCGAGCAGGTCTTCGGAACCGTCGCCCGTCCGGCGGCCATGCCGATGGATGCCTGGCGTGACGGCAACGAGTTCGTCGTGGAGTTCGACCTCCCGGGAATCGACCCCGCCAGCATCGATCTGGACGTGGAGCAGAACGTGCTGACCGTCCGGGCCGAGCGTCGGCCCGCACCGGGGCCCGACGTCGAGTTGGTGGCCGCCGAACGTCCACGAGGCGTGTTCGGTCGACAGGTCATGTTGGGAGACGCGCTCGACACCGCCGGGATCACCGCCAACTACACCAGCGGGGTGCTCCGGCTCACGATCCCGGTCGCGGAGCGGGCCAAGCCGCGCAAGATCAGCGTCTCCACCGAGGAGGCGCCCGCCACAGTGGCGCCCGCCGAGGACTCACAGGTGATCTCGGCCACCGCGGAAGATCGCACGCCGGTCTCTGTGTGACCCGTCATGGTTGCGGTGGATGCCGATGTGGCGCCAACGTTCGAGTTCCTCGACGTGGTGCTGGCCGACCCGGAGCTACTGGACCTGGCCTTCGCCGAGGTGATCGCCTCCTGGGAGGCTGAGCCACCACTGCCACCGGATCAGACGCTGGTGGCGACCTCGGAGCGACACCCGGCAGGGCCTCGCACATGGGAGACGGACGGTGACCGCCCTGGTCGGCACGCCTGGCTACGTGTCGGTCGGCGCCCCAGGGTGGCCCGCTCGCCCCCGTGCCGTCGCGGCCGAGCCGCCGGGTCGAAGCGCAGATTACGCCGAGCTACAGCTCGTCGGCGTGCCGCTCCTGGAGCGTCCGCGCCCAGGCGCCCCGCCCCGTGGCACGGAGTCGCTCGACGTACGGCCCCAAGTGGCCACGCACGTGGAAGGGCCCGCCCTCCGCCCGAACCACGTCCATAGGGTCCTCCAGTCGGGTCCGGTCGAGTTGGGACGCTGTCCAATCCCGAAGGAGTGACGACCCGACCTTGGAGAGGTGGTCGTCGGCTCTCCACAGATCCTTCGTCTCGTGTGGGTCGCGAACCACGTCGAAGAGCATCTCGTCCGGCCAATGGCCGTGGTAGCCGTCGTGCCAGGTGCGGAGGTACAGGTGGTCGGCGAATCGAACGCCCCGCTGACAAGACCAGGCTCCCTGGGAGAGCACGAGATGGTCCCGCCCGACATCGGCGTTCAAGTCGATCGGCACGCCGTCCCAACTCTTCGGAACGCGGAACCCGGCGAGATCGAGGACGGTCGCAGCGACATCCAGGTGATAGTGCAGTCCGTCGTGAACTCCTGGCTGCACGCCGGGCCAGCGGAGGACCGCGGGTATGTGACAAGTCGCCTCGTCAGCCGCCTGATGGTCGGCGTACACGCCGAGTTCGCCGAATGCCTCGCCGTGGTCGGTGCTGATCAGTACCGCGGTTTCGTCGCGCACGCCCAGTTCGTCGAGCTTGTTCATCAGCTTGCCGAGTGCATCGTCGGCGTAGCGAACCCCGACGTCGTAACCGTCGAAGATCGCCTTGACCGCTTCCATCGAACCGGCGTCCCACGGTTGGCGAGGAGGGGGAGGGCCCCATTCGTCGGGTTTGAATCCCCAGGGTTCCTGGGCCGAATGGGGTCCGGCCAATTGCCAGTTGCCCTCCCGTACCTCTTCAGTGTGCCAATCCGGCACCACGTCATCGACGAACGGATTGCCGTACTCGTCAGGCGTGTTGTACGGGGTGTGGGGGTCCCAGAGGTGGACGTGGAGGAACCAGTCGTCCGAGCTCCCGCGACGCTCCAGCCAGTCGAGCGCGACCGGCACGACCTGATCGGCACGTTCCGCCCCCATGCCGCGCATGAGGTTCATCGCTTCCATGAATCCGTGATTCCACCAAGTAGCCGAGTGCCGGAACGGGAAGCTCGAGATCGATGCCGTCTGCCAGCCGTTCCAGTAGAACGTCCCGGCCCACGACTCGAGGCCATAACCGCTGAGGAAGCCACGGCGGGCCCCCTCGCTGCGGAGTTCGGCACCACTCCCGCCGTGGTTGACGACACCGTTGCGTATCCCGAACGTCCCCGTCATCAAGGCGGCGCGGCTCGGCAGGCAGGGGACGTCGGAGGCGTAGACATTGGTGAACCGCAACCCGTCAGCCGCTATGGCGTCAATGTTCGGTGTCGTGGCGCGGTGGTACCCATAGCAGCCGAGATGGTCGGCGCGAAGTGTGTCGATATCGAGGTACAGCAGGCGCATGGTCTCGTCCATCCACTGCGTCACGGAGTCCCACGGCATCGTCCCACAAGCGGACCTCAGTGGTCAGCCCGCGTGGGGGCTGTCGGACCACTCCCTATCCGAGGACGTGCTCGAGGAGTGCAGTGAGCCGCCGGGTTTCGGTCGTTGTCAGCCGTGCGGTCATGTGGGAGAGCGCCATGGCGATCTCCGCGGCACCGACTTCGGCGAGCCGTACGCCCTCGGCGCTGAGAAGGACGTCGACCGCGCGGCCATCGTCGGCATTGGGTGCCCGACGGAGTAGGCCCCGCTTCTCGGCGCGGTCAACCAATCCGGTGATCGTCGACTTGTCGAGCCCGAGGTAGTCGGCCAGGTCCGTCATCCTCGCCCGGCGGTCGCGGAGGATGGCGAGCACCCGAAGCTGGGTGAGAGACAGGTCGTGCTCGGCTCCGATCCTGTTGAGTACGGCCATGACCGCGAACGAGGCTCGGGCCAGGGCGTCAATCAGCTCCTGGTCGCCGACGCTCACTGGCTGAGGCATGGAATTCGGAGTGGTCACGCCACGAATCCTAGTTGACATAGTTGGTATTCACAACTATCTTCATATGCACTACCAACTAATAGGGTGGAGGTCGCGCATCTCGCACCGCGTCATCTGTCTTCCCGTGACCGGTGGGCCCGTCAGGAGCCTCGCGAGCCGGTCCGCCGCTGACGATTCCGCATCACCCCGTTCCACCCATCGGAGGTCCATGCCATGAGAGCAGCCGTCGTCACCGCATTCGACGCACCGCCCCGATATCTCGAGTTCCCCGACCCGGTCGCACGCAGCGAGGACGAGGTCGTCGTCGACGTGCTCGCCGCCGGACTCCATCCCCGGGTCCTGTCCCAGGCGGACGGGTCCCACTACACCGGCACCGGCGAACTACCCCTCGTGCCCGGCATCGACGCCGTCGTACGCGACCCACAGGGGCGCATCCGCTACACCGTTCTCGGTGACTCGACGCTCGGGACGATGGCCGAGCAGACGACCATCGAGCTGGACCGCAGCGTGATCCTTCCCGACGACACAGAACCGGTGGTCATGGCAGCGGCGATGAACCCGGTGATGTCGTCGTGGATGGCGCTCCGGCATCGGATCGACTTCCGTCGCAACCAGAGCGTTCTGGTACTCGGCGCGACCGGCAACGCCGGTCGGATAGCCATCCAGGTGGCGAAGCGCTTCGGCGCCTCCAAGGTCATCGCCGCCGGACGGGACCAGACTCGCCTGGAGAGCCTCGGAGCGCTGGGCGCCGACGAGACCTGCACCTTCGAGCAGCTGGCCGCAGCCGCCGAGGTCGACGTGGTCCTCGACTACGTGTGGGGCAAGCCAGCCGTCCAGGCGATCATCGACATGCTCACCGCCCGGATCGACCGCAGTCGCAACCTCACCTGGATCCAGATCGGCTCGATCGCCGGACCGGATGCCCCGATCCCCTCGGCCGCCCTCCGGCAGGCGCGGCTGCAGATAGTGGGGAGTGGGATCGGATCGGTCCCCGGCCCTGACTTCATCGAGGAGATCCCGAACATTGCCGCCGCGGTCACCGGGGGCGCTTTCGATGTGCGCCCCCGGGCGGTGCCGCTCGCCGATGTCGAACGGACCTGGACCGAAGCTCTCCATAGCTTCGATCGCATCGTCCTGATCCCCTGAGAACGTCACCATGCCCCCTGGGCACCTGGGGCTGTCCGATGTGGCCTCAAGCAGACGCAGCTCATCCCCGAAGTGCCTACGCTGTTCGTCGATGGACCCTCCGGTTACCGAGATCTCAGATGGGAACACCACCTGGCGGTTCGACACGTCGTTCCTCACTTCGAACTGGACTTGCATCTGGGGTCGGGGATGCCAGGGGATCCTGCCTCACCCGGCAGCTGAGCTCGGCCAAGGATGCTGCTCGGTGGGTGCCGAGCTCGATGGAGAGGACGAGGCGCGCCTGATCAGCGCGCTGGCGGACACACTGGATCCTTCTCGCTTCGAGTACCACGGGACGGCAGCCGAAGTTGGTGTCTTCGGCGATGCCACCCGCAGCAGCACCCGTGTGGTCGACGGGGCCTGCATCTTTCTCAATCGGCCCGGATTCAGCGGGGGAGCTGGCTGCGCTCTGCACTTGGCGGCCCTTGATGCAGGTGAATCACCCATCGACTCCAAGCCATCGGTCTGCTGGCAGCTGCCGATCAAAGTCGACTGGGAACCTGGGGAGGACGGGTCCGAAATCGCCACACTCCGGGGTTGGACGAGGCGCGATTGGGGTGACGAGGGCGACACCATGGCGTGGTGCTGCACCGAGGGCACCCAGGCCTACGTCGGTGATCGGCCGGTGGTCGAGTCGATGGCCGATGAGCTGGACGCCATCGTGGGTACGGCGGTGTACATCGAACTCCGTCGGCGCCTCGATCAGTGACAGATGACCTGAGCCCATGTTGTGGGCAATGGACACGACATGCAGGCTTGGGCCGACGACTGTCCGGCTCGCCTCGCCGGATCTACCTCGCGGCCTTACGCCGGAAGAGTGGCACCCTCCGGCACGTGCCCTCATCACCCGAAGGGGCCATCGGGTGCCCTCCCCCGGACACCCGGTTGCCGGCACGGCCAGTCGCAAAGCGATGTGAGGACTACCGACTCCCTGGTTCCCCCCCTGCGACACTCCCTGGTTCTCCCGCTGCGACCAGGGGGACGGCGACGTCGACGTCAGGAGCGCTCTCGGCGCTCCGGGGAGGCACGACAAGATAGGTGAGACGCACTCCAAGGTCACTCGGCTCTCGGCTGTGCCCGGAAGTCCACGCGTAGAGCGACTCGAAGACCACCTCCCACGGAGACCCGTCCTGGGGGTCGGTTCCCAGGTGGACGACCGCCTCCTCGTGGGCCGCCTCGGAGCGCAATCGCAGTTCCGGATATCGACTGGCAACCGTCTCCGAGTCGTCGTGGGAAATGGGGCGGCAGAACTCGACGGGTCCGTCGCTGTCACCACTGACTTCGCCGTGGTACACCAGGAATGGGGCACCCTGCCGCCCCGGCAGGAGAGGTGTGGGTCGGTCGCGGAAGTACCCGAGAAACTGTTTGCCGAGCTCCACGACCTGCTGCTGGCTCGTCACGTTGCACTCCATGCAGAGCACAGGGCGTTCTGGCATCCAGCGTCTCGTCACTTCGTACATGACCGGTCTCATTCCCTCCAGGCGCTCGACCAGGAGGCGGACGAGAGCCGCACGGTGGTGGTGCTCAGCGTCGGCTTGCCGCCAATAGCTTTGGACCAATGCCGCCGCGTCGAGGGCGTCGGCGGACAGAACCTGGCGGACCAGCTCGAGAGGCAGTCCCACCTGACGCATCATCGCCACCCGACGGGCCACCTCGATCTGGTCGGATTCGTACCAGCGATAGCCGGTGTCTGCGTCGACCCGGGCGGGCGGCAGGATGCCCAACTCGTCATACAGACGCAGGGCCTTAGGGGACAACCGGCACAGCCGGGCGAACTGTCCGATACTGAACATCCTCATTCCGACACTGTGTGCCTTGCCCCGAGGTGAAGGTCAAGTAGGTATCGGCGTCTGTTCAGGGCACGGCCCGCTCAGGACAAGACTGAGGTGGCGCCGAACGCCGCGGTCGATTGGACACTCTCCCCTTGTGTCATCGCGAAGTGCCTGCAAGGCTCGTGGGAGCCGGGTCGACTTCGGGCAGGGAGAACGGGTGTGGTTTCTTGGGGTCGATCACCCCCGATCGCCGCGAGTGGGGTGGCTACCCGGCCGACCGACTGTCCCGCCACATCAGCCAGATGTTCGGGGCCCCGCCGCCGACCTGCTTCGTGCCGATGACCTCGAATCCGTGCCGACGGTAGAACGGGGCGTTGCTCTCCTTCTGCGTCTCGAGGTAGGCGGGAATTCCGTCGGCGTCGCAGAGTTCCAAGACCGGGGCCAGGACCGCCGATGCGATCCCACGCCTCTGCCAGTCGGGGTGGGTGCCCAGCCCTTCGAGGTACCAGTGGGGCTCCGATGGGTGCACCGCTGCCATCTCGACGAAGAAGCTCAAGGCACGGTCGACCCTTTCACCTGCCGCTTCTGCGAAAGGCTCCGCCATCATCCCCATCTGCTCCTCGGAGAATGCCCAAGCGTCCGGCGGCGCCCACACGGCGGTGCACACACCGTCATCGGTCGTGTAGGTGCTCCCGTGAATCATCGATGCACGAATCATGCAGTCGAACAAGAGCGTCGCCCGCCGGCAGAAGTCGTCGGGCGGGAGCATCCAGGTAATCAGCGGGTCGTCCTCGAAGGCCCGCATCTGGACATGCGCCATCTGGGGCACATCGCTGGGTACCGCCAGTCGAACCGTCGCCACGGCGTCACTGTATTTGATGGAGGATCTGGCGTCGCCGGGCCCGGGTCACCAGGGTCGGCCGACCTGAGGAGGCCCTCGTCAGCGAGCGGTCCCATCAGCCTTCTCAATGATCTCCGACGCAGTACGTCGACCGAGCTCCTTCAGATCGTCATCGCACCCATCGACCGAGCTGCGGCGTCTGCCACGAGGGCTCAACCAGCCACTCGGGGGAATGTGGATATCAGCGAGATGCCGGAGCGCACACCCGACGGAACCTTGGTGGATATGAGTGCCCGTCGAGGTTCCGTCGGGTGGTCCGATCAGGTCAGGTTCAGGGCAACGGTCGCCTCGACCGTCGTCGTCGTCTTGATCTTCTTGGTGCCATTGAGAGTGGTCACAGTCTCGGTCACCTTCACCGTGATGGGATTGGACCCCGAAACCAACTTGGTCAGGCTCGGCGTCCCGGAGAGGACGCCCGCCGAGGTCAGCTTCAATCCTTTTGGCAGCGCGACCTTCTTCCACTTGAGCGTGGTCACATACGACCCGGCGCTCGCTGAGATCCCGCTCGCCTGCAGGGTGACTGGGCCATAGGCGACCCCACGCGTGCCGTCGGGGAGCACCGTGGTAACAGTCAGCCCGAGCACGTCGAAGCTCTGCGGTGCTCCGTCCGACCCCAGGTAGTCCGTGCCGTCCCCGACGTGGGCATTCAGGGTACAAGTCCCCACGCCGACGTAGGAGACAATGTCGCCCGACGTCGTGCAGACCGCCGGTGTTGAAGATGTGACCCCGGTGGGCCCGTCGCCTGTGGTGGACACCGAGGCGTCGAAGGAACCGCCGAGGAACGCCGCGGCCGGGATGTCCGTGACGGATGGCGACGAAGCCATGGCCTGCCCGACCGTCACATTCTGCGGCTGCCCGTCGTCACCGTTGTATTCCGCTCCGCTGGCGACGTGGGCGGTCAACGTGCACCCGCCGACACCGACGAACGACACCGTGAGATCTGAGACCGAACAGACGTATGGCGTGTCCGTGGTCACCGAGACCGCCCCGTCGCCCGTGGTGGCGACGTTCGCCACGAAACTGTCTCCGTAGGTTGGCGCACTCGGAAGGTTCGAGACCACGGGGAGTGACGGCGTCGCGTAGTTGACCATGATGTCGAATGACTGGGTTGCCGGCGCCCCGACGCCGTTGCTAGCGATCAGGGTGATCTGGTAGTCGCCTGCAGCCGTCGGGGTGCCGACGAGGGTGTCGAGGGCCAGGCCGATTCCGGGTGGGAGCGCCCCCGTCTCCGTGACAGTCGGTGCCGGATAGCCGGTGGTGGTCACGGAAAAGGTCGCCGGTGACGCCGCGGTGATTGACCACGAGGATGCCGACGTGATCGCCGGAGGGTAGCCAACAGTCCCCATGAACACAGTCCCGAGGAGTCCGAGTGTGAAACTGTCGCCTGCGAGAAGGTTGCCGTAGACGGAATAGTTGGAGCCGAAGGCGAACGCAATCTGCGTGGACGAGTACGACGAGACCACAAGCCCTATCTGGTCGCACGCTGGCGAGGCGTCATCTCCTGCAGCCCACGATCTCGTCGAGTCCGTGAATGTGAGATTTCCTCCGAAGTCGTTGCCGGTGGAACTCCCGCACGGGCTCATCGGTGTACCGAGGTCGCTCATACTGCCGAATCCGGATCCGGTCACGGTCACCGTGGACCCCGCACCCGTCCCCGAGAACGACACTCCCGAAACGGTTACATAGGCGACGGGCAGCGTGTACGACGTTCCGAGGAGGGACACCGTGATCGAATTCCCGGCCACCAGCGAACCGTAGGTCGGATAGTTCGATCCGAAGGTGAGCACGACCTGGTTGGCCGAGTACGACGAGATCTTCAGTCCGGCATAGCTGCAGCCGGAACCACTGGCACCGGCGTTCCAGCCGGCGGTCGTGTCGTCGACCGTCAGGTTTCCACCGAAGTCACTCCCCGTAGAAGCGGGGCCACAGGGTTTTTGCGCCGTACCGAGGTCTGCCTCGGTGCCGAATCCGGATCCGGTAATGGTGACCGTCGGCGACGCGACCGATCCACCGAAGGAGATTCCCGTGATGTCTGCCGACGAGTCGACGACCGGATGGTGGTCGTTGTCGTACCCGATCGACGTACAGACTCCCGTCTGTGTGCAGCTGATCGATGGCAAGGTCCCGCCGAAAGTGAACCCGGTGGCAGTCCTTGCCGCTCCCCACTGCCCGGCAGCCTCTTGGAAATACAGAGGTTCCCCCGACGAACTGTTGCCAACCGCTATGCAGTTCCCGGCGCTGGGGCAGCTCAACCCGTACACGTATTCGTCCACGGGCGCGCCCGAGAAGTCGGCAACACTGCCCCAGCTGCCCCCGCTCTCCGTCACCGACAGTGGAGTCCCCCCGTTGTCGTAGCCGATTGCGGTGCAATTCCCCGTGCTGGTGCACGATATTGCGCTGAGATTCGAGGGAACCCCCGTCAGGGCGACAGGGGAGGACCACCCTGCGGAGGACTCGTCCTCGTACACGGAGGGACTCGCCCCTGCGTCGATATAGCCGACTGCGACACAGGTGGTGACGCCGGTGCAGGTGACTGAAGTAAGAATTCCAGCTGCCTGCACGAGCGGATTGTCCCAGGCCCCGTTCGTTTGGTCCTCAATGAGGATATTGCCTGTACTCTCACCGACCGCTGCGCAGTTGCCGGCGCTCGTACAGCTGACCGAAAGGAGCTGGTTGTTCGTGCCGCCGATACTCAGGTAGCTCGCAGCACTCCAGGTTCCTGCAGTCTCGGTGGCAACGATGGGTTCGGTCCCGGAGCCCACGGGTTCATTGCCGACCGCAGTGCATGTCCCCGGCGCCGTACAACTGACGGCGCTGAAATCGGATGGGTCTTGATTCGTGAAGTTTGTGGGGGCTGCCCATACTCCGTCTGTTTCCGTCACGGCAATGGGTTGACCAGACTCGTTCTCCCCGACACCCGTGCAGTCGCTCGCGTCCGTGCAACTGACGGACGTCATCTCCAAAACGGAACTGACGGTTGGGATCACCTGGGCCGGGCCCCATGGGGTTGTGGCCGCTGCGGCTGCGGCTTCGGTCGATCCCATGATGGAGACCGCAATGCCGGAGAAGAGAGAGCACAAGAGGACGGTGCCGGCGACGATCGCAAGCAATGCCCGCCTGGCCCGGGGTGCCGGCCGCGTTGACTGCCGAGGCACGCCCGCCCTTCTGAACCAGAATGGCGCTCCGCTGGTGGACCGCCGTTCGCTGAATTCGACGCGCGCGACCTCGCGCTCGAGCTCTTCCGCCATTGTCGCCGCCGCCTTTCGATGCCCATCGCCCGCCGTGAGCGACACGCAGCGACGGTAGCAAAGAAATGCCGGGGGGCGGAGCGATGGGTTATGGCATGTGACGCCGCCTCAAGTGGACGTTGCCGCGGCATGAAGTCCGAACATCGAGAGCAGCGCAAACACGGCATGATCCGATTTGACTGCCCGCGTAGTGTCGACAGATGCATCGGAAGGTGCAGCTTCGGTCGAGTAGGCGCAGCGGGTTTCGAGCCTACGGGTGGCGGTGAAGCGATGTTGCAGGTCTGTGGCACGACCGGTGGTGGCGGGATGTTTCATACCATTGGTCATGCAAACGGCGCCTGGGACCCATTCGGTGACGTTAAGGGCCAGGTGGGGGATCCAGGAGAGCTCGGCTCTGCGTCTTGTGCGGCTCTCGGGTCAACGACCAATGTGGGTCGCGACCTTGCTGTGTGCGGCACCACTGGGGGCGGTCTTTTTGCTGCGACGGATGGAGTGTTGTGGCTCACATTCCGTCACAACACGGGGAGTTGGGGCCCGTAAAGGTTCGTGGTGGGACGAAAGGGCATGACTCGCAGACCGGTCCCAGCAATTGGCCCACCGCGCGGTTCCGTCCCACCCTCCCGGTGAGGCCCCTCTCTCCCCTCCCTGATGCGTGGGCGCTGTCGGGTTCGAACCGACGACCTGCTGGTTGTAAGCCAGCTGCTCTGACCAACTGAGCTAAACGCCCGCCGGTCCAGACGCTACTTCGCCGCGGCGGAGAGGAACTCCGCCAGCAGGGCGGGCGAGGCGGCCGCGAACGGGGTCCGGCGCTCGGCATGGGAGAGCGAGACCAGATCACGCCCCCGGTCGTCACCGAGGACGGCTCCGGCCTCGGTGCAGATCAGCATGCCTCCCAGGTAGTCCCAGCTGCCGAGCTCGGACCCTCCGACCGCCGCGTACCCGTCGAGGACACCTTCGGCCACCGCACACAGGTCCAGGGCCGCCGCCCCCAGGCACCGGTACTGGAGCCATCCGAAGTGCCGAGGGGGGTAGCCACTGAATGCCACGATGGCCTCCTCCAACCGCTCACATCCCGACGGACGGATGGGGAGGCCGTCCTTGCGGGCCCCGCCACCCCGCACCGCCTCGAACCGGACCCCCGACGCCTGGTTGACCACCAGCGCCGCCCGCGGCCCGTCGCCATCGACGGCACACAGACTGGTGGCGAACCAGGGGATCCCCCGGGAGGCGTTGGTCGAGCCGTCGACCGGGTCGATGACCACCACGAGCTCCCGGTCCGTGTCCCGGGTTCCGGACTCCTCGGACAGCACGCCCACGCCGGCTTCCTCCAGGACGGCCAACCCGGCCGCATCGGCGACCAGGTCATGACGGTACTGGTCCGCCCGGGTGCCGGCGGGTCCCCAGTCGTCCAGCTCACCGAGGGCATCGGCGATGGCGGTGGCGGTGGCGTGCAGCACCTCGAGCAGGGTGGTGTCGTCCATCCGGCTGACGATACCGGAGTCGCCGTCCCACCCTGGAGGTGGCGACGGACCGCCGCGCTCCGCCGTCGCTCCCCCCTCGCCGGACCGGTAGGCTGAGTTTCCTGTGGCAGTCATCGATGTGGCCGGATACGTCGCCGATCTCAAGGACCATTCGGTCGATCACGGTTTCCACGTGCACGACGAGCGCCATTTCGTCGAGACGTACTCCCTCCGCCAGGTGTGGGAGGTGGAACTCCATCCCGAGGACGGCTGTGGAGGTCCGCTCGACCTCCATCTCGCCCTCGAGGTGGATCCCCGTACCCTCCTCTCGTTCGAGGACGCCGTCTTCGGTCTGCCCGAGGACGAGGACCCCCCGGACGAGTTCCACTTCGCCCTGACCTTCACCTGGGCGCTACCGCCCCTCCCCCACGGACCCGACCTGCTCCGCCTCGCCATCGACCTGGCCGGGGTGGGCGGCATCGAACTCCCCCTCGAGGTCTCGGCCATCGACTCGTACGCGTCGGCGACCGATGCGGCCGAGCGTCGACTCAGCATCGTCGCCCGCACCCCCGTCTCCCTGGCGCGGGTCCTCACCGGCGAGGAGATGATGTGCGACGTCTTCGACCGGTGCCTGGCCGTCAGTCGCTACCTGCTCGACTCGGCGCCCAGCTGGCTCGGGTGATCGCCGGGACACGGCCCCGCCTGGCCCGGCTGGCCGCCGCGGTCGTCGCCCTCCTGGTGGCCGGCGGCACGCTGACCGCCTGCGGCGCGAGCGCCGGCGACCTGGCCCGGGCATCGTGCGTCCACGTCAACGACTCGATCAAGCTCCTGGACGAGGCGAACCACACCGCCGACGGCACCACGGCCGCCTCCCTGCGCCAGAAGGCGTACCTCCAACTGCTGGCCGCCATTCCCATCGCCGCGCAGGCCGCCTACCACGACATCACCTGGGAGGCGTTGTCGGCCACGCTCTCCGAGGCGAACCGGGTGCCGGAGTCCGAACTCGTGACGTCGCTGCGGTCCCAGTGCCAGGCCGCCGACAGCTCGGTGTTCAACCAGCCCCCACCGCCGTCGAACCCCGCGGGCGGCTGAGCGCCGCCCACCGGGCGTCAGGGCCCGCGGGTGCCGTCGCCGGCCAGCGCCCCCGACGCCGACACCGTCGGCCGGGGCGAGTCCGTCGACGCCGGCTGGGTCTGGTCGAGACCACGACCGGCCATCTGGTCCCGACCCGCCTGGACCACGGCGGGCAACAGATGGGCGGCGAGCCACTGCCCGGCCGCCGACGTCGGGACGATGTGCACACCGTCGCCGTCTCGCAGCTGGACCCCGTCGACGGTGGCCGAGAACACACCCCCCGGGCAGACCATGGCGTCGAAGTCCAGGACCCGGACGGTGGCCGGGTGCTCGGCCGCCACCTCGCGGACCAGTTGGTTGTAGCGGGCCAACCGGGCCGGGTCGTCCTCGGGCCACGGCTGGCCGTTGGGCTGCTCCCCGGAGTCGAAGCACGGGGACGTGAGCAGCTCCACGTACGCGCCGCTCGACCCCGCCACCTGGACGGCCTGCTCGAGCGACGCCCTTGACGGCTGCGTCGAACACCGGGTCACCGAGGTGCGACCACCGGCCGTCCAGCCGACGGTCCATGACCTCCCACCGCCCGGCCAGCACCATCACCACGTTCGGGTGGAACTGTTCCACCGCGCCGCTCCACAGGGCCGGCCACTGGTCGGCCACCGGACTGCCCGGATTGCACGCCGGCGACATCGGGTCGGGGACCCCATGGGCCCGGTACTCGGGCGTGCGCAGCACCCCGCAGGCCACGATGGCGCTGTTGTCGATGTCGACCCGGTACTGCTGTTCGGGCTGGTCGGCCTGCAGCGCGAAGCCCAGCCGCCAGGCCACCGAGTCGCCCAGGATGGTCACCTTGACCGGAGCACCCACCGGCACCGGACCGGCCGAGCGGTAGGTACCGGCCGCCTCGGCGGCGCTCGGAAGGGTGGCGGCCACGGTGACGGCCACCACGACCAGGAAGGCTCCCGAGGTCACCAGCCAGCCCCGCCATTCGCTGAGGGTGGTCAGCGCGCTCTTCCGGACCGGCAGTTCGACCAGGTAGTACGACGCGGTGGCCACCACGAACGTCACGGCGAAACGGACGGCCAACAACGGCAGCCCGTAGAGGTGGAGGCGTTCGGCGTCGAGTAGCGAGAAGAGCGGGAAGTGCCAGAGGTAGAGGCCGTAGGAGATCCGACCCACGTAGACGAAAACCGGATTGGCCAGCGCGCGGGCGAGGCTTCCCGCCTGGGCGGTCACGACGGCGAAGAGGAGGACGGCGACGGCCACCGCGATGGCCAGCTCGCCTCCGGCGAAGAACACCCCGGTCGGGCCGTCGAGGCGGCCCCACAGGACCACGATCCCGAGGAGGGCCGCCCACCCGAACACCTGGGTGGTCAGCCGGGCCGTCGTACTGGACAGCTCCCAGGCGGTGATGGGCCGGGGGCTCGGTCCGCGCCGGCGCTGGGCGTCACGGCGATGGGCCGGGGCGCCTCCGAAGCCCACCGTACCGACCGACGGGTGGATACGATCCGGCTCGAAGTCGTCCAGGTCCGGGACCGGCAGGGGCAGGGCCCGGCGGTGGCGGGCCCACATGGTGAGGCCGATGGCCAGCGCGGCGCCGACCAGGATGTCCTGGCTGCGGGTATCGGTTCCCTCGTACAGCCGAGTCACCGAGGCGTGGTGCAGGTACTCCCACCGCATGGCCGCGGCCGAGGCCAGAGCGCCACCCACCGCGGCCACCAGCACGGGCCACAGCTGGCGGGAGGGGCGCAGCCGGCGGCCGAGGTGGAGCAGCCCGAGGACGACCGGGGGCCAGACGATGTAGAACTGCTCCTCGATCGAGAGCGACCACAGGTGGGACAGCGGCGAGGGCTGGGCGGACTGGGTGAAGTAGTTCGACCCACCGATGATGAAGTGCCAGTTGGCCACGTAGAAGAGCGTGGCGAGAGTGTCGAGCCGGAGGGACGCGAACTCGCCGGGAGCGGCCACGAAGTCGCGCGTAGGCCGCCACCGCCACCAACAGGAGGAGCAGGGCCGGAAGCAGGCGACGGGCCCGGCGCACCCAGAACTGGCCCAGTCGGATGGTCAGTCGGCGGGTCCACTCGCTCAGAAGCAGCGAGGTGATCAGGAATCCCGAGAGCACGAAGAACATGTTGACGCCGAGGAAGCCACCGGCCGACAGCGGCGCCCCTCCGTGGTAGAGCATGACGCCGAGCACGGCCACCGCCCGGATGCCGTCGAGGGCGGGCACGTAGCCGAACACGATCGTGCGCCCGCGGCGGCGCGGTGTACGCGGTCGGCGCCGGGGCCGGTTCGGCGACGGTGGTCATCGACCGGGCACCCGGGCGGACCGGAACGGGGTCCGGGGTGCTCGGACAGGGCAGGTCATAGGGGCACCATGATCGCAGACCCGGGCCCGACGGGGAACCCCTGATCGGGCGCCGTGGGGACCGGACCCGGCGGTGCCCACTGTGGGCGCCGGTCCGACCACGCGGGGCACTGCCGGCTCCACCTCCCGGTGGTCGGCCTCAGGACCGAGTGGTGCTCAGACGTCCGGCGTGTAGCCGGCCGGCAGGTTGATCGTCTTCTTCTCCAGGAAGAGCTCCAGGCCGTCCTCGCCGAACTCGCGACCGACACCCGAGTCCTTGTAGCCGCCGAACGGCGACGAGAAGTCGATCGGGATGGACGAGTTCACCATGTAGGTGCCGGTGCGGACCTGGCGGGCGATACCGAGACCGCGGTCGTTGTCGGCCGTGAACACGGCACCGCAGAGTCCGTACTCGGAGTCGTTGGCGATGCGCACGGCATCGGCGTCGCTGTCGTAGGGGATGACCGACAGCACCGGTCCGAAGATCTCCTCCTGAGCGATGCGCATCGAGTTGTCCACGTCCACGAAGACGGTGGGCTCCACGTACCAACCCGTGTCGAGCCCGGCCGGACGACCGCCGCCCACCGCCACCTTGGCCCCCTCGTCCTGGCCGATACGGATGTAGCCCTCGACCCGGTCGCGCTGCCGTTCGGCCACGAGGGGCCCGACCTCGGTGGCGGGGTCGAGCGCGTCGCCGACCTTCATGGCCCGCACCAGCTCGACGAGGGCGTCGGTGACCTCGGCGTAGCGGTCACGGGGAGCGAGGATGCGGGTCAACGAGATGCAGGCCTCGCCGTTGTTCATGATGGCGTTGGGCAGCATCAGCGGGAGCGACTCCTCGAGCTTGACGTCGTCGAGGAGGATGGCGGCCGACTTGCCACCGAGCTCGAGGCTGCAACGCTTGAGGTTGGCGCCGCAGGCCGCCCCGATCTTCTTGCCGGCCGCCGTCGAGCCGGTGAAGGACACCTTGTCCACGCCGGGGTGGTTGACCAGGTACTCGCCCACCTCGCGACCGGCGGGGACCACGCTGAGCACGCCCTTGGGCAGGCCGGCGTCGGCCAGGATCTCGGCGAACACATTGGCGTCGATGGGCGTCTCGGGGGCGGGCTTGAACACCACGGAACTCCCCGACAGCAGGGCCGGGGCGAGCTTGGCGGCGGCCAGGAACAGCGGCACGTTCCACGGGGTGATGGCGGCCACCACCCCGATCGGCTCCTTGGTCACGAGGACGGGACCGAGCAGGCCGTCCTTGACGGTGTCGAAGGCGAAGGTGGACCCCAGTCCGGCGTAGTAGTCGAGGATCATCGTCGGCGCGAGCACCTGGGCGAGCAGGCCCCACGAGACCGGTGAGCCCATCTCGTTCGAGATCAGCTCGGAGATGTCCTGCATCTGCTCGCGGATCGCCTCGGCGGCGCGGGACAGCACGGCGGCGCGCTCCGCCGGCGTCATGCGCGGCCACGGCCCCCGGTCGACGGCCTCGCGGGCGGCGGCCACGGCTCTGTCGATGTCGGCCTCCGCCGCCTCGGGCGTGCGGCCCACCAGCTCGCCGGTGGACGGGGATCGGACGTCGAAGACCGAAGTGGACGCCGGGGCGACCCACTCACCTCCGATGAACAGGCGGTCGTACGACTTCATGGTCCCTCCCAGGGTGACGGCGGTGCGGGGCGGCCCCGAACCTCGTTGATCGGCGTGCAGCACGTACAGCGGCGGCTCGCTCCCCACCCGCTGCGGGTGTCGGCTCGGCCTGGACGCGATCGTAGCCCGCACCGCGGCGGGACCGCCCGCTGCCTCCTCCGTTCCTCCGCCCACGGCGGTACGCTCGGCGCTCGCGCCCACCACCCATGCGTGGGGGCCCCGACCGCCGGCCCCGCCGGAGAAGTGGAGTCCGACGTGCTGTCCCCCCTCGACGACTACCCGGTGCACCAGATCAGTGAGCCGATGCGCCACGTGGCCACCTCGGACCGGAACTTCTACGACCGGTACTACTTCAACATCCACGGCACCGGCGAGGTGGCCGGCACCGATGAGGAGCTCTTCTGCGTCATCGGCGTCGGCCAGTACCCCAACCTCGGCGTGGCCGACGCGTTCGTGTCGGTCAAGTGGGGCGACGACCACCGCGTGGTGCGCTCCTCCAAGACCCTGGGCGCCGACCGTATGGACGCCTCCGTCGGCCCGATCCGGATCGAGGTCCGCGAGGGCCTCCGCCAGCTGCGCGTCGTCCTCGAGCCCAACGAGTGGGGCATCGAGCTCGACGCCGTCTACGACGGGTTCAGCCAGGCCCACCTCGAGTCCCGCCACTTCGACCGCCAGTTCTCCCGCGTCATCTTCGACTCGACCCGCTTCGCCCAGGTCGGCGGATGGACCGGCACGCTCAAGGTGGGTGACCGCCAGGTCGAGCTCGACCCCCGACCGCTGGTGGGGCTCGCGCGACTGCTCCTGGGGCGTCCGGCCCGTCGGCGAGTCGGAGCCGCTCGGCATCCGGGCGACCGACACCGGCGCCGGATTCTTCTGGATCTACGCGCCGGTGCGGTTCGAGGACCACGCCATGGTGACCATCGTCCAGGAGCGCGGTCGGCGAACGGATCATGCAGGACGCCCACCGTGTGCCGATGATCGACGTGGAGGGCGGTGCCACCTGGCTGGGTCGCCCGAACACGACATCCGCTTCGCGGAGGGGACCCGGACCGTCACGGGCGCGACCCTCTCGTACTTCGGTGCCCGGGGCGAGCGGACGGCCGTCGTCGAGGTCGAGCCGCTGCTGGCCTTCCCTCTCCTGCTGGGTTCAGGGCTACGGCCTGGAGCCGGACTGGAAGCACGGCATGTACCAGGGCGACCTGGTGACCCAGGGCCAGATCGTCGCCCCCGACCCGAATTACACGGCCTGGGGACTCACCGAGTACGCAGCCCGGTTCACCTGCGGTGACCAGGTCGGTTACGGGATGTTCGAGTTCGCCGCCATGGGCCCCCACGAGCGTTACGGCTTCACCAGCTGAGCTCGGCGCCCGCGCCCGGCGCGGTCGTTCACACGGGGCGGGTCGGCCCGTCCCAGCCCGTCCGTTCGGCGCACCACGCCCACAGGGCGGCGCCGGCGTCGTGGAACTCCTGCTCGGTCAGACGGGTCCAGGGCACCTTGTGCTCCCAACGCCGGCGACGGTCCAGCCAGAAGCCCCCGGTGGTCTCCACACCGGCCGGCGCCGCCGCCAGCCAGACGGCCGTGTCCGCCCCCTGGTCGGGGGAGCGCAGGAACGGCCCCATGATCCGGGCGAATCCGGGCAGGCTCTCGCGGATACCCGGCGTGTCGGCCCAGCCGGGGTGCATGGCGTGGAATCCCACGCCGGTGCCCGGGTCCGCCGCACCCATTCGTGCATGAGGACCAGCTGGGCGCGCTTGGCCCGGGCGTAGGCGACCGTCCCGTCGTAGTCGGCGGGTCCCATCTCCAGGGTGTCGAGGTCGAATCGCTGGGTGTACATGCCCCCCGAAGAGACCTGGACGACCCGGGACGGGGCGGCGGCGCGGAGGGCGGGCAGCAGCAACCCGGTCAGCAGGTACGGGGCGGCGACCTGGGACGCCACCGTGAGCTCGAGCCCCGAACCGGTCACCCGGCGTTCGGAGGTGAGCGCCCCGGCGTTGTGGACCAGGACGTCCAGCCGGTCGTGGCCGGCCAGGAACTCCGCCGCCAGCTCCCGCACCTGGTCGAACTCACCCATGTCGGCCAGGAGGTAGGAGACGTCGGCCGCCGGCGCCGCCCGTCGCACCGCCTCGGCGGCCCGTTCGGCGCGGTCGACCCCACGGCCCGTGAACACCACCCGGGCACCCAGTCGGGCCACGCCGCACGCCGTGGCCAGTCCCAGTCCGGACGTGCCGCCGGTCACCAGCACGGTCCGACCGGCCAGCGAGGGCGGCGGCGTCCAGCCGGCCGTGCGGGCCCGCAGCACCGGGCCGAGGGAGGTGAAGCTGCCGACCACGCTGGCTTCCAGCACCCCGTCGACGCCCCGGGCCACCAGCGGGCCGGCCTGGGGACGTTCGGTGGGCACGGGCGGCCCCCCGAGCCGGTGGCGCAGGCCGTCGGCGCCATGGGCCCCGATGCGGTCGAACACGACCGGAGGACGCCGTTGGCCGCCGACCAGGCACCCTTCAGGCGCAGATCGGCCTCGTAGGAGAGGATCGAACCCCCGTCGGCCGCCGGCGTGATGGTCACCGTGTCCTTGGACCGGACGGCGCCCGACTCGGCCAGCAGAACCACCCGGTGGGGGCGGTCGAAGGCCACGATGCGGTACTCGAGCGGGGTGACCCGGGTCCCGACCCGCACGCCGAGGCGGAAGGCGCTGCCCAGGCCGACCGGTCCGTCATCGAGCCGGACGGCGGTGGCCGTCCCGGGATCCCACTCCTCCGCATTGGAGAAGTCGGCCAGGTAGTCGAATGTCTCCTCGGCCGATCGGGTCGAGATCACGGTCGCCCGGTAGCGGGCCATGGGGTCCTTCCTCTGCCGTCGGAGTCGGGGACTCCGGCCTCCCGACCGGTGCGCCCTCGTCTCCAAATATACTGACCCACCTGGGAGTTCCGACCGTCGTCATCCGACCTGGCGTCTCCTCCGAAGAATCGGTAGGCGAATCACGCGCACTACTTGAGGGAGCTGGCCGGACACATGAGAATCGCGATCGTCGGCACCGGGGTATCGGGCCTGGTCTGCGCCCATCTGCTGTCCCGTCGGCACGACGTCACGCTGTTCGAGGCCGAGGGGCGTCCCGGGGGGCACGCAAACACCGTCACCGTCGACCTCGCCGACGGCTCCTACGACGTCGACACCGGGTTCCTCGTCTACAACGAGCGGAACTACCCCGGGCTCATCGCGCTGTTCGACGCGCTCGGGGTGGCCACCAAGCCCAGTGACATGAGCTTCAGCGTCGCCGACGAGATCAGCGGGCTGGAGTGGAAGGGCTCGTCGTTCGCCACCGTCTTCGCCCAGCGTCGCAACCTGGTCCGCCCGGCCTTCCTCCGCATGCTGTCCGACATCGTCCGCTTCAACCGGATGGCCCGTGGCCTGCTGGACGCGCCCGGCGACGCCGGCGTCACCCTCGGGGACCTGCTCGACCGGGGACGGTGGTCGTCGCAGTTCCTCGACTGGTACCTGATCCCCATGGGCTCGTCGATCTGGTCGGCCGATCCGTCCACGTTCCTCGACATGCCGGCGTTGACGTTCGCCCGGTTCTTCGCCAACCACGGTCTGCTCGAGTACGGCAACCAGCCCGCCTGGCGTACCGTCGACGGCGGGTCCCGACGCTACGTCGACGCCGTACTGGCCCCGCTCGGCTCCGCCGTGCGCCTCGACGAGCCGGTGGACAAGGTCACCCGGTCCGACGACGAGGTGGAACTCCACACGGCCAACGGACCCGAGCGCTTCGACCACGTCGTGATCGCCACCCACAGCGACCAGGCCCTCGACCTGTTGTCCGACCCGGACCCGACCGAGCGGGAGGTGCTCGGAGCCATCGCCTACCAGGCCAACCGGGCCACGCTCCACACCGACGTGTCCCTCCTGCCCGCCAACCGCCGGGCCTGGGCGAGCTGGAACTACCACCGCCTGCCCGACCACCCGACGGAGGCCACCCTCACGTACCGGCTCCGCAGCCTGCAGGGGATCGATTCGCGGGAGGAGCTGCTCATCACCTTGAACCGCGATGACGCCATCGACCCGGCCAAGGTGCTCCGCACCTTCGACTACGCCCACCCGGTCTACGACGCCGCCGCCATCGCCGCCCAACCGCGCCAGGAGGAGCTCAACGGTGTCCGCCGCACCTGGTACTGCGGTGCCTACTGGGGCTACGGGTTCCACGAGGACGGGGTCGAGAGCGCCCGGGTGGTGTGTCGGCGGCTGGCCGGCGAGGACCTGTGAGCTCGCCGACCCCGACGGCCGACCCCACCGTGGCCGCTCCCGGACCATCGCAGGGGCTGCGCAGCGCCGTCTACGAGGGCCGGGTCGTGCACCACCGGCGCACGCCGGTCGACCACCGCTTCACCTACCGGATCGCCATGGTCTACCTCGACCTGTCCGAGGTCGCCGAGGTGTGCGCCCGGCACCCGCTCTGGAGCGATGGGGGTCGCAACGCCGTGACCTTCCGCCGGTCGGACTACCTGGGCGACCCCTCCGTCCCCCTCGACGTGGCCGTGCGCGACCTGGTGGAGGCCCGCACCGGGGTCCGTCCGGCCGGCCCGGTGACCATGCTGTCCCAGCTGCGTACGTGGGGCTGGCTCTTCAACCCCATCACGACGTACTACTGCCTCGACGCCACCGGGTCGGCCGTCGAGACCGTCGTCGTCGAGGTGACCAACACGCCCTGGCACGAGCGGACGGCGTACGTGCTGCCGGGCCCCGGCACCCACCGGGTCGCCAAGGGCATGCACGTCTCACCGTTCCTGCCCATGGGCCTCACCCATCGGTTCACCATCGGTGAGCCCGGTCGCCACCTCACCCTGGCCGTCGACGACTTCGACGGTCCGGACCTGGTGTTCGGCGCCTCGATGTCGCTCCACCGCTCCCCGGCCGGCCGCCGAGCCCAGGGCCGCCTGCTGTGGCGGTTCCCCCTCATGACCCTGCGGGTCTCGTTCGCCATCTACCGTCAGGCCCTCGCGCTGAAGCGCAAGGGCGTACCCTTCCACCGGCACCCGGACCGGACGGCGGCGACCGCGGTCGACGTGGTGGGCGCCGGAAAGGAGCACTGAGCATGGCGGAGCTGCCGATGGGATGGGTGGGGCCCCGGGCCGGGACCCCGGTGGCGGCCCGGTTCCTGCGCTTCATGGCGTCCCACCTCCGGGGTGGGACCCTGGTGGTGGTCGACGCCACCGGCACCCGCCGGTTCGGCGACGGCGACCCCGAGGTGACGATGGTCGTCCACGACTCCGTCGTCTACTGGGACACCCTCCGCCAGGGGTCGGTCGGACTGGGCCGCGACTACGCCGACGGGCTGTGGGACTGCGACGACCTGACCACCCTCACCCGGGTGCTCAGCCGGGGCCTCCGGCCCGTCACCGCCCTCCAGGACCGCGTGGGCCAGGCCGTCGGCACGTCGACCGACTGGTTCCGGCGCCTGCGCCCCCCGGGCAAGCACGACGACCGCCACAACATCCAGGCCCACTACGACGTCTCGAACGACTTCTTCGCCCTGATGCTCGACGAGACGATGATGTACTCCTCGGCCGTCTTCGCCCACCCGGCGGTCGACCTGGCCACCGCCCAGCGGGCCAAGCTCGACCGGCTGTGCGCCAAGCTCGACCTCGGTCCCGAGGACCATGTGGTGGAGATCGGCACCGGCTGGGGCGGGTTCGCCTGTCACGCAGCCTCCAACTACGGCTGCCGGGTCACGACGACGACCATCTCGGACGCCCAGTTCCGCTACGCGTCCAAGCGGGTGGTGGAGGACGGCCTCGCCGACCGGGTCGCCGTGCTCAACCGCGATTACCGGGACCTCGACGGCACGTACGACAAGCTCGTCTCCATCGAGATGATCGAGGCGGTCGACTGGCGCCAGCACGACACCTTCTTCGCCACCTGCGCCGGACTCCTGCACGACCGCGGTCTGATGGCCCTCCAGGCCATCACCGTGGAGGACCGGAGCTTCGAGCGGGCGAAGAACGGCACCGACTTCGTGCGGGAGTACATCTTCCCGGGCGGATGCCTCCCCTCACTGGAGGCCATCACCCGTTCGTTGCGGCGGGTCACCCCGATGGTCGTCGTCGACGTCGAGGACATCGGGCGCCACTACGCCGAGACCCTGCGCCGTTGGCACGCCGCCGTCACCGCCCGGGCCGACGAGGTCACCGCCCTGGGCCTCGACACCCGGTTCCAGCGCCTGTGGAGCTTCTACCTCTGCTACTGCGAGGGAGCCTTCCTCGAACGACACATCAGCGACGTCCAGATGGTCATGGCCATGCCCGGATGGGAGGCGCCCATGGCCGTGCGCGACCGGACCGGCCCCTGACGGACCCCGGGACGCGCCCGGCCTACTCGACGCTGCGCATCTGGTCGGCCTGCCAGTAGGCGCGGATACCGCCCAGCCGTCCGTCGGCCGCCACCCGGTAGCAGTAGACACCGTCGACCTCGACCGCCCCGCCCCCGGTGAAGTCGATGCGGATCGTGCCCACGTTGGCGATCTCGTCGCCGCACTCGAAGCTCTGACGGATGTCGAAGCGGATCGACTCGTTGACCCCGATCACGTTGTCGTAGAAGGCGGCGATCGCCTCGGGGCCCCGGTGGCCGGTGCCGTCGGGGTCGAGCATGGAGGGCCCGACCGGGTCCTCGACCACGGCGTCGGCGCTGAACAGGTCGAGCCAGGCGTCGCGGTCGCCGGCCTCGACGGCCGCCATGGACCGCTGCGAGAGCTCGCGGGCGGTGGGGCGTGACGGGCCCCCGACGTCCCCACTCACCGGTCCACCCCGGCGATCACCGAATCGGCGAAGCGCCGCAGGTTGTCGATCTTGGCCTGGAGCGGCTCGGTGTCCGGGCCGACCTCGTACGGCCAGCGGAAGCCGACGATCACATCGGTCACCCCGGCCTCCTCCAGCCGGTGGATACCGTCCACGGTGAACGCGTCGAGGGAGATGACGTGGACCTCGAACGGCCGGTCGGCCGTGCCCTCCTCCTCCCGCAGGCGGTGGAGGGTGGACAGCAGTCCGGGAAGGTCGGCGGGGTCGCCGCCCCCGTGGAGCCAGCCGTCGCAACGCGCCGCCCGCCGCAGGGCGGGCGTGGCGTGCCCGCCCACCAGGATGGGCAGCGGCTCGGTCGGCACCGGGCTGAGCTTGACCGACTGCAGGTCGTAGCAGTCGCCGTGGTATTCGAAGTAGCCGCCGGCCGACAGCCCCCGCACCACGTCGATGGCCTCGTCCATGCGCCGACCCCGCCCCTCCCACGGCACCCCCACCAGTTCGTAGTCCTCGGGCCACGGACTCGCCCCCACGCCGAGCGAGAGGCGGTTCCCCGTGAGCACGGCCACCGACGTGGCCTGCTTGGCCACGATCAGGGGATGGCGCATGGGCAGCTTCAAGACGAAGGTCACGAAGCGGATGCGCTCGGTCACCGCGCCCATCGCCGGGATCAACGAGAACGGTTCCAGGAACGGTTTGCCGTCGAGGAACTCCCGCGTGCCGTCCGGGTTGAACGGATAGGTCGAATCGGACACTTCCGGGTAGCAGAGGCTGTCGGGCACCACCATCGAGTCGTACCCGGCCTCCTCGGCCGCCACGGCCAGGGGTAGGTAGTAACTCGGGTCGACCATCGACTCCGCATACGAGAACCGCATCAGGCATCCCTCCACTCGACGTGGGCCCGGATGGCCCCTTCGTCATCGATCAATCCGTCCGACGCGGCATCGTCCAGCATCCGGGCGAAGGCCGCGTCCCATGCGTCGTCCAGACCGGTGCCCTCGGCGCCGGCCGCCACCTCGGCGAGGTCGAGCAGGACCCGTCGTGGGATCAGCGCCTCCCCGGTGCCGGACACCCGGGTGATCCCGGCATCACCGAGGACGGTGGCGAGCCGCCACTCCGACACGTCATCGCGTCGGATGCCCCGGCCACCGTCGACGCGCACCACCAGGCCGTTCAGCAGGGACCAGCCGCTCAGGCCGACCAGACCCGAAGGCAGGTCGACCCTCAGCTCCACGTCCAGGATCCGCTCAGTCCAGTGCCGGTCGGGCCAGGCCGGCCGAGGTCAGCCGCTCGGCCACCCAGTGGACGCCGTCGGGTTCCTCCATGTGCTCCGCCCACCCGTCGAGGAGCTGTTCGACGGCGTCGCGCGTCGGGACTACGGCGAGCACGGTCACCAGCAGGGTGTCGACCTTCACGTCCTCGACCTCGATATCGCCGAAGGGAGTCCACGTGTCCGCCTCCGGGGCCAGCTCGAGCATGGCGTAGAGCTCGCCGGTGTCCTCGACCCAGCTGATCTCGTAGCGGCTGCCCCGGTTGTCGAACCAGTTGTTGCCGAATTCGATCTCGGCCGACTGCCGACGGCGCTCGTCGGCACTGTAGAAGTCCTCGATGTCCATCGTTCTCCTGTCGTCGACGCGTCGGCCGGCGGGGGCCGGAACGGGGCCCCGGCCCTGCGGGGACCGACGATAGCCCGCTCCCCCGCGCCCACCCGCACCCGGCCGCGACCGGTGGGCCGCGGCCGGCTCGGCCGCCTCGCTGGCTACGATCGCGGAGTCCCGAAAGGAATACTGATGAAGCCGTCCCCCGTCCGCACGCTCCTGATCCTGATCTTCGTCTTCATCGGCTGCTTCGGCACTGCCTACGCTGCCGCGGGGATGCTGACGGCACTGCCCGCGCCGGCCGTCGGCGGCACCTGTGGTCCGAGCACCGCATCGGAGACGGCGCTCGAGGCCCTGGCCGAGCCGGGCTCGATCGGAGCGGGCCCCGAGCCGTCCGCGTCGAACACCGCCGAGCACCGGCAGTGGGCGACCTTCATCCAGCAGTGCCAGTCCCTGGCCGACCGCCGTGGACTGGTCTCGCTGGCCATCCTGGTGGGCTCCCTCGTGGTGGCCGGGGTCGGGCTGATCTGGGTGCTCCGCAAGCCCCGCCACGGCGCTGACGACGAGGGCCCCGACGATCCGACGGCGTCGACCTACACGCCACCCGGCCCCGGTGATCCGGCGCTGGTGGGAGCCGCTGCCCCGGCCGGTGGTGCCGCGGTGGCCACCTGGCCACCAGCTCCGCCGCCGCCCTACGGACCCCCGCCGTCCTCCTACGGCACGCCGCCCCCGCCCTACGGACCCCCGCCGTCCTCCTACGGCACCCCGCCCCCGCCCTATGACCAGGGCCCGGGGGGCGAGCCCTATCCGGGTGCCACCGCGGCGTACCCGCCCCAGTACCCACCGGCGACGGCCTATCCGACGGCCCCGCCTCCGGCGTGGAGCCAGATCCCGGCCGGGTCCTCGGCACCACCACCGGCACCCCCGCCCCCGGTGGCCCCGCCGACCGCTCCCCCCTCGGCGCCCGCGTGGTCGGGCATCCCGGCGGAGCCTGCCGCGGGGGAGTCCCCTCCGGTCGAGTCCGCCGCGCCACCACCGACCCCGCCGGTCTGGTCGCCGGGGTCGACCGAGGCCACGCCCCCGCCGACGGGTTCCGAGGAGCCGCCTCCCGCCTGACGGTCGGGCAGGGACCCACGGTCGGTGGAACTTGGCCATTGCCATCGGTCCGGACCGGCGCGAGGGTGGAAGGCGGAACCAGTTTGATCCACCTCGACACGAGACCCGGCCCGGATGACGCGCCGAGTGGGAGGAGGCTCGGATGCAGGACGCCGCACCGGGGACGATGGCTGGTAGCGGTCCCGGCTCCGCGCACGGGACCCACATCTACCCGCTGTACGTCACCCTGCAGGAGTCGACGGCCGACCCCGAACCCCGGTCGGAGCGCCTGCCCACCTTGCACTTCCTCGACGAGCCGGTCGGAGCCCGACCCGTCCAGGAGTCCTTCCCCGGCTGGGGTGCACTCGGCGCCCCCGGTCGCCATCCGAGGAGAGAGGACGGGTCGTCGGGTCCGTAGTGCAACCCCTGCACGACTGCGGACCCGGCGACCCGGCGGGGCGCCACGGGGTACGCCCTCCGGTGGGGCAGGTGGGGATCGAACCCACGACCAAGGGATTATGAGTCCCGTGCTCTGACCACTGAGCTACTGCCCCGGGGTGGTGCTTCGTGTGCGGATGCTAGAGCGAACCCGGGGTCGGACCGGGCGATCCGGACCCGACGGGTGTCGTGGGTCGACCTTCGGCGGGGTCGCCGTAGCCGTCCGTCTCCCTCAGCCGGTGCCGCCGTCGCCGTCCCCGGGAGGAGGCGGAGGCCGGGGAGGAGTTTCCGGGTCGCGGACCTCGACCGTGGCGGTGGTGTCGATCGCCGTCGAGTCGATGACCCGGCCCCCACCCACGCCCCAGGACCGCAGCAGGTCGTCGCGCCGCTCCCGTCGCTTCGGGCTCAGGGCCAACAGCAGCCGATCGACGGCGAAGACCACGAGGCCGATCACCGCGATGACGGCCACCACCGCCAGAACCACGAGGCCGATCGTCGCCACCGCCGCCACGACCGCCACCAGGACCACGAACCCGAGGATCGGACCCAGGCATCCGAGACCGGATCCCGATCTCCCGGCCGGCCCGAGTTGGGGCTGGTCCATCAGGATGCCCGGGTCGTCCGGGGGGCACGGTCGGTCGTCACGCTCCCACTTTCTCACCCCGTGGGGAGGTCGCGTCCAGCGGACATGCCCGCCCGAACGACGCCCCGGGGCTCAGCAGGCGTCCGCGCATCGCGCCACGACCGCCGCGAACCGGGCCGCCGCCCCGGGGACGGCGTCCAGGAAGAACGTCGGCTCGGCCAGCTCCACCTCGAGGACCCCGTCGGACCCGTCGTCGAGGGCCACGAGGTCGATCCGGGCGTAGAGCAGGGGCTCGTGGACACCGAACTGGTCGGCCACCAGGCGCGCCACGGCCGCCGAGGTCGCCTCCACCACCGCCCGCCGGCCGGGGGTGAGCTCCTCGGGCACCACCCGTTCGGTGTACGTCCCCCCGACGAGGCCACCGCCGAGCGCCAGAACGGGAGCCTTGCGCACCGAGTGGGAGACGGTGCCCCCGAACACCAGGGTGGCGACCTCGCCCCCGGTGGCCACCGAGGCCACGGCTGGCTGGACCAGCACCGCCGTGCCCCCGGCCAGGATCCGGTCGGCCAGGACGGCGGCCGCCGGGTCACCGGAGGCGAACCGGCCGGTCGACTGGCTGCCCGCCGACACCACCGGCTTCACCACGACCTGGCCGGCCACCTCGGCGGTGGCGTCGAGGGCCGAGGCCACCTCGGCGGCGTCGTCGCACACCCGGGTGGGGATGACGGGGACTCCCGATTCGGCCAGGTCGAGCAGATAGCGCTTGTCCAGGTTCCAACGCACCACCGACGCCGGATTCCGCAGCGTCCCGAGCGCACCCATCCGCCCGAGCCAGGCGTCGAAGGCCTCGAGATGGTCGAGGTAGTCCCAGGTCGACCGCACCACCACCAGGTCGTAGGCGGACCAGGGCGCATCGGGATCGGACCAGACCACGTGATCGAGGTCGAAGCCGGCGGCCCGGGCCGCCGACTCGTGGTGGGGACGGTCGGTGTCGATGGGTCCCAGGTACTCGGCAGGGGCGGTGGCGAAGGCCACCCGGAGGGTCATACCGATCGGCTCAGTTGTGGTGCGGCGGCCGCTCGTGGCGCTGCCGCTCCGCCCAGCACCGGTCGCAGTCGTCGCAGAAGCGTCCGTCGGCACCGGCCCGATGGACTCCGGGGTGGCCACAGGTGGGACAGCGGTCGGATGTCGGCATCGGCTCCCTCGTGGCCGTGACCCCCCTCGGTGGGAGGGATCGTGCGGCGATATCCGCGGTGCACGCCGGCAACTTCCCAGCTTGGGCACCGAGCGCTACGCACACTATTTGATCCGGTGGTTCAGGTCATGGAGCCAGCGGCATCGACGGTCCGTCAAGCACCGGACGCTGTCCTCACCCGACCAGCACCCCTGCCTCCATCCCCCCTGGATGCCAGAACGGCCGAAAGAGGGGCACGCGTCGGCATCTCCCATCAGGACTGTCCCGGGTCCGGGCGCCACGGCTGCCGGCGAGGTCCAGAACGCAGGACGCTCGGTCCATAAGGCATCGTCCGACGGAACATGGTCGCCGACAGGTTCCCGGCTCGGTGCTCACCGGCGCAGGGGCGCGAGACGCGACCGATCACGGCCTCCCCCGAGGTTGGCTCGGAGAGCGAGTATCCGGTGACCACCTCCATGTCTCTAGGTCGCCACCGTGACGGATTCCGCCTGGGATCCAGGGTGACCTTCGTGGTCCGTCGCCGTCACGGTGAAGTCCCACGTGCCGGAAGCGGGAGGGGTTCCCGTCAATGTGCCCGTCTTGGCACCGAGCTTGAGCCACGACGGCAGGGAGCCACCGGTGATCTTCCACTTGTAGGGGGCGATGCCCCCGGTGGCGTCGAGCTGGCCCGAGTACCGGAGTCCGACGGTCCCAGCGGTGAGCACCGTAGTGGTGACCTCGGTGGACGGGGTGGTGACCGGGTCCACCGTCACGGTGACCTGGGGGGACGTGGACGAGGCGTAGTTGGAGTCCCCGAAGTACTCCGCCGACACGAGGTCGGTCCCGACCGGCAGTGTGGTGGTGGTCGCCACCGCCTCCGTCACGCCGTCGGTCGTCGTGACGGGCACCACGACCGGGGCGTCACCGTCGAATACCTGGAACTCGACGACACCGGTGGGAGACACCGGACCGGCGGTGCTCGGGGTGACCACCGCTGTGAGCGTCGTGGCCTCACCCGCATAGGAGGTGCTCGGCGCGACCTGGAGGCTGACGCCGGTGGAGTCGGCGTCCACGGTCTGACTGACGGAGCCGGAACTGCTGGCCAGGCTGTCGACATCGCCCAGGTAGGTGGCGGTGACCACGTCGGAGCCCTGCGTCGTAGCCGCCCCCGGTGTGACCGGGCCGAGGCGAGAAGTGGTCAGTGTGGCCGTGGTCACCCCGTCGGACGTCGACAGGGTGCCGGTGCCGAGCACGTTGACGTCCGAGGCGTTGGTATTGGTGTCGTCGTAGAAGATGACCGTACCCGTGGGCGTCGCAAACGCCGAACTCTCACCGGTGACCGTGGCGGTGAAGGTGACCGGCTGTCCGTAGGTGGAGGAGGGCGAGGACGTCGCCAGTGAGATCGTGGTCGGGTCGAGGGTCGTCGTGCTGGTGGCGATCAGGTTGGCGGTGGTGATCCCGTTGCAGCTCAGGGACCATCCACCGGTGACGGCGCCCGGGCACGAGATGTTCACCCAGTTGTCCGGGAATCCCCCGGTCTCCACGCCGAACAGCCCGAAGGTGAGGGTCTGGGCCGGTGAGGGCAGCGGCGTCGGTAGGCCGCTGGACAGCACGGGGTTGATGGTCCCGCCGAGGATGACGGTCTGACGCAGGGACGGCGTCTGCTCAGGCGTGCCGGCGAGGGCACCGCCGTCGTTGGCCGTGTTCCCCCAGGGCGTGTTGCCCGCGGCGGCGTAGGCGTTGAACGTGCCGGTGTTGTCGAAGGTCTCCGTCGTGTTGCCCAGGTCGACCGAGGCGGGAAACGCGGCGTCGAGGGTCCCGGCGTTGTCGAAGGTGGTGCCGGCGGTACCCATGGTGAGCTCACCGCCGTAGCCGGTGTTCCCGCTCAGGTTGATCGTTCCGGTCGAGGTGTTGGTCAGGTCGCCGTCCACTGAGAACCCGGTGCCGGCGTCGGCGACGATGAGACCGTCGTTGGTCAGCGTGTCCCCGGCCGGCAGATTGATGGTCACTTTGGCCGTGTACAGGGTTCCGTAGTTGGTGAAGGACGCGGGGACCGACAGCGTGCTGCCTGTCTGGGTCGCCCCCGCCTCGACCGTCTGACCGGCGGCGATGTCACCCACCAAGGTTCCGCCCACGATCTGGAAACTCGAGGCGCCTCCTCCGGCGAGGTCGAGCGTACCGCCGCCGTCGATCAGGATCGGCGCCCCACTCGTCGTTCCCGCGCCCTCCTCGAAGGTGTTCGGGCTCTCGACCGTCACGCCCCCGGTGTCGGCGATCCTTCCCTCGTTGTCGAGTGTGACCGTGGCGCCCGACGCGAACCCCAGGCTCCCGCCCGTCCCCACGGCGATCGAGCCGTCGTTGGTGTCGGTCGTCGTGCCCCCGAGGGTCAGCTGCCCGGTGGCGATCGAGCCGGATGCCTCGTTGTCGAGGGTCCCGTCGATGCTGAGAGCCTGGGCGTAGATGAGGCCGGCGTTGTCCAGGGCGTGTCCCGACGGGACTTCGACGGTGGAGGGGAGCGTCGTCGCCACGGTGCCGTCGTTGGTCCACGTTCCGGGCGACGTGACCGTGGCCGCGTTCAGCAGGAGGGTCTGGTCGGCGGCCACGGTGCCGACCACCGTCTCGCTCTCCCCGAGCCGGAACGTCGAAGTCCCGGTCCCGACCAGGTCGAGGGTGGCATCAGCGAGGCTGGGTGGGACACCCGTGACCACCCCGGCGCCCTCCTCGAAGGTTCCGCCGCTGCCGACGTCGACGGAGCCTTCGTTTCGGATCAGGCCGGCGGCATTGTCGATGGTGGCCACCGCCGTCCCGGTGGCCGACGCGTCGAGACCGCCGCCCGACTGCACGGTGATCTCTCCGGAGTTGGCCAGTTCACCGGGGCCGTCGACGGTGAGTCCGGCCACCGTGACGTCGATGAGGCCCTTCTTCGCATTGGTCAGGTCACCGGCCACGTTGAGGTAGCCGGCGATGGTCACGGTACCGTCGTTCGTCAAGGTGGTCTTGTCCCCCACCGTGGTCAGTGTGCTGGTGGAACCGCTCTCGCTGAGCACTCCGGTGCTCTCGATGGTGGACTTGGACCCGATGGCGAGATTGGCCCCGTCGAGTTCCACCGACGAGGTGGCCGTCGACCCGCCGACCGTGAGGCTCCCGACGGCGTAGGTGCCCTGCACGACGACCGGGGCGCTCACCGGGATGGTGACGCAGGCGGCCTGCGTGGAAGTGGGCACCACCCCGGTCGACCAGTCGGAGGCGGTCGACCAGTCGCCGCCAGCCGGGTTCGTCCACGAGGTCGTGCACGCGGGTGCGGCGGCCGAAGCGCCTACGGCGGCGGGGCGGGCGACGATCATCACCGGGACCACGACTGACAACGCCAGGAGAACGGCCGACCAGCGATGCCGCCGGCTGCCGACCTCACGCAGCTCGCGCCACCGAAGCACTGGGTCGTGTCGTCATGTTGATCGTCCCCTTCCGAGCCGCCACAGTTGGCGGAATCCGAGAAGGAGGCAGAGTGCAACAGCCGTTAGCCGTGACCCCCAGCCGGTCGTGGATCCGCCATTGATTCAACTACACCTAGTCCGCTTCTACTCCTGAGGTCACGCAGCGTCAAGGGCATTTCGTCCCATGTTCCATGCCACGCTCGGATGCCACCACGGGCGTCGACGATCCCCGTCCGCCATTCCGTGCCCCCGGGACCGGTCCCCCGTCCGCCGACGGATCGAGATCCGACGCCAGGTCCCCTCTGTTGGCTCCGGGGGTGAGACTCGAACTCACAACCCTCTGATTAACAGTCAGATGCTCTGCCGATTGAGCTACCCCGGAACGGCTCCGGCACGTCCACATGAGGCCTCGGACGGTCCGGCGTGCCAGTGGAGATTAGCCCGTCGGAACCACCCCACCGGATCGCAGGTGCACGACGTCGCGAACCGCGCCACAATGGCGGCCGTGAAGCTTCGCATCGTCGCCGCCGCCGCCATCGCCGCCGGTTCCGCCATCGGCATCGCCCGCTCGCGCCGCACCCGTCTCCGGGTGGTGGCGGCCGACGGCTCGACCGTCCGGGCCGGGGCCCGTCGCCGACGGGCGGGGTGGCCCGCCAAGGGCCGGGCGGTGGTGGTGCTCAGCGCCGTGCGGGCCCGGGACGCCCTCGGTGTGCTGGGTGGTTGGCGCGACGGCGAGGAGGCGACCGACGCCCTCGTCATCGAGATGGCCGGCGACCTGGCCGTCGCCATCAACGAGCACACCACGCTGGCCGTCTGACGACGCCCGCACCTGCTCCCGATCCGGCCGGCCGGGCCGACCGGGTGACCCGGGCCCTGGCCGAGGCGGGATGCGTGGCCGCCGACGAGGAGGCGGTGGAACTGATCGCCTCGGCCCCGGACGACGCCACCCTCGATGCCCTGGTGGCCCGGCGGGTCTCGGGCGAGCCCCTGGCCTGGCTGGTCGGCACCACCCGGTTCTGCGGCGTCCAGGTGGCCGTGGACCCCGGGGTCTACGTCCCCCGTTGGCAGTCCGAGGCACTGGCCGAACGGGCGGCGGCGGTACTTCCCGACCGCGGAACGGCCGTCGACCTCGCCACCGGTTCGGGGGCCATCGCCCTCGTGCTTGCCCGTCGCCGCCCGGGGGCCCGGGTGCTCGGCACCGACACCGACCCGGTCGCGCTGGCGTGTGCCCGGCGCAACGGGGTGGAGGTCCTCGAGGGGCCGCTGTTCGAGCCGCTGCCGGCCGATCTGGCCGGCCGGGTCGACGTGCTGTGCGGCGTACTCCCCTACGTCCCCACCGGCTCCCTCCACCTGTTGCCCCGTGACGTGCTGGCTTACGAGCCCCGGCGGGCGCTCGACGGTGGCGTGGACGGCCTGGGCCTGGTGGACGCAGTGGTGGCCGGCAGCCCGCGGTGGGTCCGTCCCGGCGGTTGGCTGCTGCTGGAGGTCGGGGGCGACCAGGTCGCCGCAGTCACCGGGCGGATGGCGGCGGCCGGTTACGGCGACCTCGAGGTGCTCGTCGACGGCGACGGCGACCCCCGCGGCGTCGCCGGACGGCTCGGCCACCCGGTCGGCCGCGGACCGCGGCCGCCACCAGGCACCGTGGCCGGCTAGGCCTCTTCGAGGTAGTCGCGCAGCAGCTGGGCCGACTCGGGCCGGCGCAGCTTGGCCAGGGTCTTGGCCTCGATCTGGCGGATCCGCTCCCGGGTGACGCCGAAGGCCTTGCCCACCTCCTCGAGGGTGCGGATCTTGCCGTCCTCGAGGCCGAATCGGAGGCGGACCACGTCCTGTTCGCGCGGGGTGAGGTGGCCGAGGGCGTCGCGCAGGGCCGAGTCCAGCATCAGGCGGGTGGCGGCGTCTCCCGGCACCACCGCCTCGCGGTCCTCGATGATGTCGGAGAGGCTGAAGTCCTCCTCGTCGCCGATGGGCTGCTCGAGGGAGATGGTGTCCTGGTTGATGCGGAGGATCTCGCGCACCCGCTCCGGCGACATGTCGACCTGGGCGGCCAGCTCCTCGGTCGTCGGCTCCCGGCCGATCTCCTGGTGGAATTGGCGCTGGGCCCAGACCACCTTGTGGATCGTCTCCACCATGTGGACGGGGATGCGGATGGTGCGGGCCTGGTCGGCGATGGCCCGGGTGATGGCCTGGCGGATCCACCAGGTGGCGTACGTCGAGAACTTGAAGCCCTTGGTGTGGTCGAATTTCTCGACCGCCCGCATCAGACCGAGGTTGCCCTCCTGGATGAGGTCGAGGAAGGCCAGGCCCCGGTTCCGGTAGCGCTTGGCGATCGACACGACGAGACGCAGGTTCGCCTCGATCAGCGCCTCCTTGGCCTCGTGGCCCTGGCGCACGAGACGCTGGTCGGCCCGCTGCTCGGCGCCGCTGCGGGCGTGGTTGAGCTCGTCGGCGGCCAGGCGGGCCTCGGCCTCGGTGCCGGCCAGGATGCGCTCGGCCAGCTCCACCTCGAGGGCGGCGTCCAGGAGCTTTACCTTGCCGATCTCCTTCAGGTACATGTGGACCGGGTCGGCGGCCGAACCCCGGAAGCTGTCGGGCTCCGAGGTCGACGCCGGGTCCGAGGCCCGCGACGCCCGGGGGCGCTTGGCCGGCGCCTTGGTCGGCGGCACGGCGGGAGGAACGGTGACCGCCACCAACCGGGGGGTCGCCTCGGCGGCGTCCAGCGGTGCCATGGGCACGATGGTGGTCTCCCCGGTGTCGTAGGTGAATTCGATTCCCGCCTCGCGGATCCGATCGACCACGCCGGCGATGAGGTCGGCGCTGAGCTCGACGGAACGCAGTACGCCCACCACGTCGTCCTGGGTCAATCCACCGGCCAGGCGGCCCTTGGCCAACAGGGCCTCGAAGTCGGCGTCCGACAGCGTCTCCGCCACGGGTGGGTCCGTGACGGGTGGCGGCGGCTTCGGCGTCGTCGTCGTGGCGACCAAGCCGTTGGTCGGCGGGGACTCCACCCCGACACCCGACTCCTCGACCAGTTGGCCGGGATAGAGGGTGACGACCTTCTTGACCGTCATGCGCCCCGCCCGGTCCCACTCTGCTGTGCCCTCACGAGAAGCCAGGCTACCAACCCCCGGGACGCTTCTGCCGAGGAACCGGGTCGGTCCAGGTCCTGGAGCCACGCGGCCACCCGCGCGGCGTCAGCCATGGCCTCGGGCGACGTCCGGGCCTCCACGGTCAGGACCGGCAGTTCGCGTCGCACCGTGTCCCGCACGAGCTGGGACACCACCTCGTCGGGCTCGGATCGGGGCTCCTCGACCGTCAACCGGACGAGCAGGGCCTGGACGGGCCCCGGAGCGGCGTCGATGGCCTCGCCGAGGTCGTCCGACTCGACCAGGGCCACGAAGGCGGCCCGCTGGACCGGGTCGGAGAAGAGCACGTCCTCCAGGCGGTCCCCCACCTCCTCGGGTCGGTGGATGGCCAGCCGCAGCGCCTCCAGGCCGGGGCGGAACTCGGGGGAGGTGGAGCGCCCCGGGCCGCCGGTCGTCGGGCCGTCCTCCCAGGGGTCCCACCCGGGCTCGGGACCGGGGTCGTCGGGCCCGTCGTAGCCGCGGGGGTCGCGATCCACCGGAGGGGCCGGCCGCGTGGCCCGCTCGGGCTCGACCGGGTGTCGCGGGCCTTCCCGGCGGATGCGCTCGAGGCGCTCGCGCAGCGCGGCGGGCTCGAGCCGGCACCGTTCCGCCACCTGCATCACGTACTGGTCGCGCACCAGGTCGTCGGGGTGCTCGGCCACCGCACCGAGAGCGTGGTCAGCGGCCCGGGCCCGGCCCTCGGCGGTCGTGAGGTCGGCGGCGTCGAGGATGCGTCCGAGGCGGAACTGGAGGAACGGCGTGGCGCCGGCCACCGCCTCGCGCAGGGCGGCCGGGTCGGACCGGGCCAGGTCGGCGGGGTCCGAGCCGGGTGGTAGTGCGGCCACGGCCACGTCGACCTCGAGCTTGCGCTCCCACTCGTAGAAGCGGCCGGCCGCCGACTGACCGGCTCCGTCGGCGTCGAAGGCGAGGACGATCCGGGTGGCGAAGTTCTTCAGCAGCTTGACGTGCTCCTCGGCCAGCGCGGTGCCGCAGGTGGCGACGGCCCGGGGCACCCCGGCCTCGAAGAACCCGATGACATCGGTGTAGCCCTCGCAGACCACCACCTCGCCCGAGGCGATGATGTCCTGCTTCGCCCAATTGAGGGCGTACAGGGTGCGGCGCTTGGAGTAGATCGGCGTCTCCGTCGAGTTCTTGTACTTGGCCGGGTCCTGGCTGCCGGGCAGGACGCGGCCGCCGAGGGCGACGGGGTGGCCCGACGGGTCGCAGATCGGGAACAGCACCCGGGCCCGGAAGGCGTCCTGGAGCCGACCCCGCTTGTTGACGAAGCCGAGGCCGGCCCCGACGGCGACGTCCTCGCTCAGCTTCAGGGCCGTGCACAGGGTGTCCCACCCGTCGGGCGCCCACCCCAGCCGGAAGCGTCGCACCACCTCGCCGTCGTAGCCCCGGCTGCGCAGGTAGTCACGGGCCTTGCCGCCGTCCGGACCGGTCAGCAGGCGACGGTGGTACCACTCGGTGGCCTCCTCCATGGCGTCGAGGAACACCTTGCGCTTCTGGTTGTCGCGGCCGGCGTTGCCGTCCTCCCGGATGGTGATGCCCGCCTTGTCGGCCAGACGGCGCACGGCGTCGACGAAGTCGAGGTGCTCCATGGCCCGTACGAAGCTGATGGCGTCGCCGCTGGCCTGGCAACCGAAGCAGTAGTAGAAGCCGGCCTCGGCGTTGACGCTGAACGACGGCGACTTCTCGCTGTGGAAGGGGCAGAGGCCGACCCAGCGCTGGCCGACCCGCTTCAGCGCCGCGTGCTCACCGACCAGGGCCACGATGTCCGTCGCCGCCCGGACCCGGGCCACGTCCTCGTCGGGGATGCCCATGGGGACGACGGTACCGCGTCGCTGGGTCACCCGGTCCCGCTGTCGGGCCCGGCGGGCGGACCCGACGCGGAGCGGACGAGGACCGGTGGCTCAGCGGGCGGCGGACCTCCGGGCGGTGGCCTTCTTGGCCGGGGCCTTCCTGGCGGTCGCCTTCCCGGCGGCCGACTTCTTGGCCGGGGCCTTCTTGGCGGCGGCCTTCTTGGCCGCCCCTCCGGCTCCCGTCACCTTGTCCCGGGCGGCCGTGAGACCGGCCAGGACGGCCTGGGCGGCCGCCAGACGGGCGATCGGCACCCGGAACGGCGAGCAGCTCACGTAGTCGAGGCCGGCGGCGGCAAAGGTGGCGATCGACTCGGGATCGCCCCCGTGCTCTCCACAGACCCCGACCTTGAGGCTCGGGCGGGTGGCCCGGCCCCGCTCGGTGCCCAGGCGGACCAGCTCCCCCACCCCGTCGGGGTCGACGACCTCGAACGGGTTGCGCTTCAGCAGACCCTCCTCCAGGTAGGTCGACATCATCCGGCCCTCGACGTCGTCGCGGCTGAAGCCGAACGTCATCTGGGTGAGGTCGTTGGTGCCGAAGGAGAAGAACTCCGCCTCCTCGGCGATCTCCGCGGCCCGCAGCGCGGCCCGCGGCGTCTCGATCATCGTTCCGATGAGGACCTCGAGGTTGCCGGCGTCGGCCGCGCCCTTCCTGCCCTTGGACCCCGACCCGGCCTTCAGGGTGGCCGCCACCGCGCCCTCCACCCACGACCGGGCGAGCGCCAGCTCCTCCCGCGTCACCGTGAGGGGGATCATGATCTCGACGATCGGATGGCCCCCGGCCGCCACCCGGTCGAGGGCGGCCTCCATCAGGGCCCGGACCTGCATGGCGTAGAGGCCGGGCTTGATGACGCCCAGCCGCACGCCGCGGGTGCCCAGCATCGGGTTGAACTCGTGCCACTGCTTGGCCGCCTCGTACAGGCGGCCCTCCTCCTCGGACAGCCCGACGGTCGCCTCCTTGATGGCCAGCTCCATGGTGTCGGGAAGGAACTCGTGCAGGGGCGGGTCGAGCAGGCGGATGGTGACGGGCAGTCCGTCCATCGCCTCCAGGATCTCGACGAAGTCGGACTTCTGGGCCACCCGGAGGGCCTCCAGGGCCTCCTGCTCGTCCACCGGGGTGTCGGCCAGGATCATCCGTCGGACGACGGGCAGCCGGTCCTCGGCGAGGAACATGTGCTCGGTCCGGCAGAGACCGATCCCCTCGGCCCCGTGCTTGCGGGCGTTGGTGGCGTCGGGTCCGTTGTCGGCGTTGGCCCGCACGCCGAGGTGACCGGCGCGGATCTCGTCGGCCCAGCCCAGGATGGTCTCGAATTCGGGCGGCGTCTCCCCCTGGGAGACGTCCACCTGACCCAGCACCACGGTGCCGTTGGTACCGTCGACCGAGATCCAGTCCCCCTCGTAGACCTCGACGTCACCCACCGTGAAGGAGTGGGCGCCGATCCGCAGGGCCTCGGCCCCGACCACGGCCGGCTTGCCCCAGCCCCGGGCCACCACGGCGGCGTGGCTGACGAGGCCGCCACGGGCGGTCAGGATCCCCCGGGAGGCCAGCATGCCGTGCACGTCCTCCGGGGACGTCTCGCTGCGGACCAGCACCACCGCCTCACCCCGTTCGGCGGCGGCCTGGGCGTCGTCGGCGGTCAGGTAGACCCGGCCCACCGCGGCGCCAGGTGAGGCGCCCAGACCGGTGACCAGCACGTCGTGCCCGTGCGCGGCGAACTGCGGGTGGAGGACCTGCTCCAGGTGCTCGCCGGTGATGCGCTCGACGGCCTCGGCGTGGGACAGGCGGATGGCCCGCTCGGACACCATGTCGACGGCCATGCGCAGAGCGGCGCGGCCGGTGCGCTTGCCCACCCGGGTCTGGAGCATCCACAGCTTGCCCTGCTCGATGGTGAACTCGGTGTCGCACATGTCGCGGTAGTGGTGCTCGAGCTTGGCGAAGATCGCGAGCAGCTCCTTGTGGATCTTCGGGAACTCGTCGGCCAGGGCCGAGAGCGGTTCGGTGTTGCGGATGCCGGCCACCACGTCCTCGCCCTGGGCGTTGACGAGGAAGTCGCCGTACTCGCCCTTGGCCCCGGTCGCCGGGTCCCGGGTGAAGCCCACCCCGGTGCCGGACTCGTCGTCGCGGTTGCCGAACACCATGGCCTGGACGTTGACGGCGGTGCCGAGATCGTGGGCGATCCTCTCCCGCACGCGGTAGGCGATGGCCCGGGGCCCGTTCCACGAGGCGAAGACGGCCTCGATGGCCCCGCGCAGCTGCTCGTCGGGGTCCTGGGGGAAGGGCCGGCCGGTGTGTCGCTCGACGATCTGCTGGTACGCCTCGACCAGGTAGCGCAGCAGTTCGATGGGGATGCCGGCGTCGCTGGTGGTGCCGGCCAGCTCCTTGGCCGCGTCCAGCAGGCTGTCGAACTCGTCGCCGGGCACACCGAGCACGATGCGCCCGTACATGGCGACGAAGCGCCGGTACGAGTCGTAGGCGAACCGCTCGTCGTCGGTCTGACGGGCCAGGCCGTCGACCGACCGGTCGTTGAGACCGAGGTTGAGCACGGTGTCCATCATCCCGGGCATCGAGAACTTGGCCCCCGAACGCACCGAGACCAGC
Organism: uncultured Acidimicrobiaceae bacterium; assembly: GCA_963841885.1. Classification (GTDB taxonomy): domain Bacteria; phylum Actinomycetota; class Acidimicrobiia; order Acidimicrobiales; family RAAP-2; genus Bog-756. The sequence goes on along the minus strand of CAWJEK010000020.1, from coordinate 86,732 downwards.
AGGGGGTCGTCGGCGTCGCCGATGCGCTTGCCCATCACCTTCTCCAGGCGGCCCTTGGCCCGGCTGATCTCGGCGGTCAGCCCGTCCGGCCAGCCCCCCTCCATGTAGGCCCGGCAGGCGGTCGTGGCGATGGTGAAGCCCGGGGGGACGGGGAGACCCAGCACGGACGTCATCTCGGCCAGGTTGGCGCCCTTGCCACCGAGGAGATCCTTCATCTCCATCGGAGGCTTGCGGTGGGAGTGGTCGAAGTCGAAGACGAACGGCATCAGGAAGGGTCTCCTCGGATGGGAACTGAGTGGGAGGAACGCGGCCACACGGCCGGCGCCGAGCGCAGAGCCTACTCCGCGGCCGTCCGACCGCCGGACCCCCGCGGTCGACGCGCGGGCCCCGCGTCGTGGTCACAGGCTCGGGGGGAGCAGCGCGTCGAGGGCGCCGAAGCCCACGAAGACGACGACCGACCCGACGACCACGGCGGCGGCCGTGAGCCAGCGCGCGGACCGGGCCGACCCCGGTCGTCGGCGCACCCGCCCGACCGCCACCCCGAGGGCGGCCAGGACGAGGACCGACCCGGCGAGCACCAGCCAGGTGGCCACCGAGTCCACCGGGTCAGCCCCCGACACCGTCCCGGCCGCCGAGTCGGGAGGCGGGGTGGCGGCGGCCGGAGGACCGACGAGGCGCGCCTCGACCACCAGTCGCTGGGCCGCGCTGTACTTCGGGGTGCAGGTGGTCAGCGTCAGCTGTGGCGTGGTGGTCGGGGCGAGTACGGCGACGTCGTCGGGCGACACCACCATCGACCGTGCGACCCGGTAGGTGAAGGCGCCCTGGAGCGTCGTGACGTCGATGGCGTCACCCGTGCGGAGCTCCGCCAGCCCGTTGAAGGGGGCCCCGTGGGTCGTGCGATGGCCGGCGATCGCCGAGTTGCCGGGCTGACCCGGCAGCGCGGTCCCGGGGTAGTGCCCGGGACCCTCGGCCAGTTGGGCGGCGCCCACCCCCTCCACCACGACCTGGTCCACACCGATCCGGGGGATGGTGATCACGCCCACCGGGTCACCCACCGCCGGGTACGGGATGCGGTGCGCCGCGCCGCCTTGGTCGGCCGCCCGGGCGGTGGCGACCTCCTGGTCGAACCGCGACCGCAGGTCGGCCTGACCCCGCCAGTGGACGAGCGCCGTGCCCCACAGCTGGTAGGCCACGAAGAGGACCACCAGAGCCGCCGCCGCCAGGAGCCAACGACCCGTGCGGGCGAGGGCCGAGGGGCGGCGGCGCCCCGGTCGTGGGTCCACGCGGGAGGAGGGTGCCCCGTCGGGCGCCGCGGGGGTCGTGGGCGGGGTCAGCTCGCTCGGCGGCCGTCGTCGCGGTCGACCGTCACCGGAGCGGTCCGGCGTCGGCGGGCGCGGTCGACCCCCAGCAGTCCGGTGCCGGCCAGCGCCAGGACCCCGGCCACGCCGAGGGGTAGGCGCAGGTCCTCACCGGTCGAGGCCAGCTGACCGGAGCCACCGGAACCGGAGCCACCGGTCCCCGTGTCGGCGGCTTCGGTGGTCGGACCCACGGTCGTACTGGTGACCGGGGCGACGGTGGTGGACGTGGTCGTGGTGGGCGGCGGGCTGGTGGTGAAGGCGTTGACGAAGGCACAGGTGACGTGGGGGTCGGCCGGGGTGAGCGTCACCAGGACGTCGGAGCTGGTCGGGTCCGTCGCCTGGCCGTTGCAGTGGATCGAGGCCGTCGCCCAGGTGCCGGTGGCGGTGTCGTCGGGCCCCGACTCCACGACGGAGTAGGTCCCCAGGTCCAGGGAGTCGAGCGTGTAGTCGCCCGACACCTTGGTGGCGGTCACCGCGGTGCCCGGCACGGTGGTCGTGGCGGAGTAGACCGGGTCGGCGACGTCGGTGTCGTCGGAGGGCGGGCTCGGCGTGACGGCGAACTCGGTGGTCCCGACGCCCCCGGTGGTCGCCTTGGTGAGGGTGATGCTGCCCGTCGGGGTGAACGTGTTGGTGAAGGTGCAGGCAAGAGGCTCGAGAGTGGAGGTCACGACCACGGTCTGGGTGACGCCCGCGGTCTGGCTGACGCCGTTGCAGTCGAATGCCGTCGCCGCCCAACTGCCGGCGCCGGTGGCGGCCGGCAACGCCTCCGTGACGGTGTAGTCGGACGGGAACGTGGCGGGGTTGTCCACCACGTCACAGGTGGTGGTGGACGGGATGCACGCCTCGACCGGCACGCCCTCCTCGGTGGTGGTGGCCGACAGGTCGGTGACCACGTCGGACGGGCTCGTCACGGTGACCGGGAATGTCCCGACCCCGCCCACCGTCTGCTTGAGCACCGTCAGGTCGACCACGTTGCGGGAGTTGGTGTAGGTACAGGTCGCCACGTCGCCCGGGGCCAGGTCGACGGAGACGAGGACGTTGGTGTCGAAGGTCACCGGTGTGCCGACCGGCGCGGGGGTGCCGTTGAAGGTGCTCGACCCGTCGGCGGACGTGCACACCGCCGAGGTGAACTGGTAGCCCGCGGTCGACTGCTCCTGGAAGTTCCAGTCCGTGTTGGAGTCCCGGACGAACGAGACCGACTGGCCGGCGGCGACCTCGAAGGTGCCTCCGGGGTTGTAGGACACGCTGCCCACGAAGGGGAAGGCGGGGTCGCTCACCCCGGGGTTGGTCAGGACCTTGGCGATGGTGATCGTGCCGGGGGCCGGCGTCTCGTCGACGGCGTAGTAGTAGCAGAACACGTGGGTCTGGCCGGTCGGGAAGCCGACCCACTCGACGTTGTCCCCGTTGAGGTTGTCGATGGCGCAGCGCAGGGCCCCGAAGGCGTACTTGTCGCCGAAGGCGGCGGTGCCGAGCGGGTCGGTCGCCGTCCCGCCCTGGACCCACAGGTTGTGGGCGGCCGCTTGACTCACCTGGGCCGAGGTCAGCGTCGTGGTCACGGCTCCGGCGATGGTCATTCCGGTCGCGTTGCCGCTCGTGTCGAGCAGCGGGGTCGAGGCCTGGGTGGTGAAGCTGGGGCTCACCGGGTTCGACACGCGCGACAGGTTGGTTCCCGGGGTCGTGCCGTTGATCCCGTCGCCGAAGGTGAACTGCCACCCGGTCAGGGGGGTGCAGTTCGGCTGGTTCGGGGTCTCGACGGACGGGGAGATGGGCTGGCCGGCGGTGTACGCGGTGTCGGCCCCCAGATCCTGGAGGCTCTCCTGGATGTTGTTGCGGGCCAGGTTGGCGGTGATGTCCTGGTAGGTGGGGCACTGGCGGGCCACGAAGGTGACCTCGTACGAGTCGGAGCCGGCGGCCTGTGCCGGGGACGCCGGCGCCAGCGCGAGGCCCAGCCCGGCGACCACCGGGGCCAAGGCCACCAGGACGACCCCCAGCGAACGGAACGGGTGGGTGGGGCGGGACGACATGTACCCCATCCTCCCACGGTGACTCCGTTCCACCGGCGATCCGGCCGGCCACCGGAGCCATCCCGGTGGGATCCGGGTGGACGGGACACTTGACAATTCTATAAAGTGATCAGATGATGACTCCGTCGACGATACGGTCTCCCGGTCGACCGGCCCATCCGGGGCCGGGCACGGACGTGGCCCCCACGCCGAGCGTCCCGCTGTCGGAGACGAAGGCGGCGCTGTTCAAGGCCCTCGCCCACCCCGCCCGGGTCCGGTGCCTCGAGGTGCTGGCCGACGGGGAGCGCTCCGTCGGGGAGCTCCAGCCGTTGGTGGGGATCGAACTGTCCCACCTGTCCCAGCAGCTCGGCGTCCTGCGTCGGGCCGGACTCGTGACCTCGCGGAAGACGGGATCGACGGTGGTGTACGCCATCAAGGACCCGCTCCTGGTCGAGCTGATGGCCGTGGCGCGCCGCTTCCTGCTCGGGTCGCTCGACGAGACCCGCCGCCTGCTCGCCGAACTCGAGCAGACGGGCGAGGGGGCGTGAACCCGGGCGGAACGGGGCCCGGCACCCGCCCGGTGGGCAGGGTACGCCGGTTCCTCCCCCGTCGGGACGACTACCGGGGCGTCGGCACCTCGTGGAAGGCCGACGTGGTGGCCGGCATCACCGTCGGGGTGGTCGCGCTGCCCCTGGCCCTGGCCTTCGCCATCGCCGCCGGGCTCGGCCCCGCCGTCGGCCTCACCACCGCCATCGTGGCCGGCCTCGTGGCCGGTGTCTTCGGCGGGTCGGATCTGCAGGTCTCGGGTCCGACCGGGGCGATGGCCGTCGTCCTGCTGCCCGTCGTCGCCCGTTTCGGCGCCGGCTCGGTGGCCACCGTGGGCCTGATGGCCGGGGTACTGGTCCTGGCTGCCGGAGCTCTGCGCCTCGGCCGGGCGGTGGCCTACGTCCCCTGGCCGGTGGTCGAGGGATTCGCCGTCGGCATCGCCGTGGTCATCTTCCTCCAGCAGGTGCCGGCCGCCCTCGGGGTGGTCAAGCCGAGCGGCGCGTCCACCGCGGTGGTGGCCTGGCGGTCGCTCTCCCGCTGGACCACCGCCCCCCACTTCGAGTCGCTGGCCCTGGTCGCCATCGTGGCCGTCGTGATGGTCGGGCTACCCCGCCTCCACAAGGCGCTCCCGGCGTCGCTCCTCGGTGTGATCGTCGCCACCGTGGTCGCCGGCGCGGCGGGTTGGACGGTGACCCGCATCGGGGCGCTCCCGTCCTCGTTGCCCGTCCCCCACCTCCCGGCCCTCGGGCGCGTCCCGCAGCTGGCCTCCGCCGCCCTGGCCGTCGCGGTGCTCGCCGCCATGGAGTCGCTCCTGTCGGCCAAGGTGGCCGACGCCCTCACCGACGGCAGACCGAGCGATCCCGACCGCGAACTCGTCGGCCAGGGACTCGCCTCCCTGGCCTCGTCGATGTTCGGCGGGATGCCCTCGACCGGAGCCATCGCCCGCACCGCGGTCAACGCCCGGGCCGGGGCCCGGACCCGCCTGTCGGCCATCGTGCACTCGCTCACCCTCCTGGCCGTGGTGCTGGTCGCCGGCTCCCTGGTGGCGAAGATCCCCGAGGCGGCGCTGGCGGGCGTGCTCGTGGTCACCGCGGTGCGCATGGTCGACCCGGCCAATGTGTGGTCGGTGCTGCGCTCCACGAGGTCCGACGCCGCCGTCCTGGTGTTGACGGCGGTGGCCACGGTGGCGGTCAACCTCATCGTGGCCATCGAGCTGGGCCTGGCCGTTGCCGGGGCACTCGCCCTCCTCCACCTGGCCCGGAGCGCTACGTTCACGTCCGAGCGCCTGTCCGGCGAAGCCGACGACCCCGTCGACGTCCACGGGCTCCGCTCGGTCGACGACCACGTCCTCGTCTACCGGATCGACGGCCCGCTCTTCTTCGCCGTGTCCCAGCGGTTCCTCGAGGAGTTCGCCTCGGTCGGGGACGTGCGGGTCGTGATCCTGCGGCTGGCCGACGTCCAGGGTCTCGACGCCTCGGCCGCCCACGCCCTCGGTGACATCGTCGACCACCTCGAGCGGCGGGGGATCACCGTCCTGCTCAAGGGCGTGCGCCCCGAACACCTCCGGATCCTGGAGGCGGTGGGCTCCCTCGACCGGTTGGCCCACGACCACCACGTCTTCGACGACCTCCCCTCGGCGGTCGCCCACGCCCGGCTCCACGTGGCCCGGTCGGCGGCGACCGGCACCCCGGGCGGCGGGTGAGTCCCGGCCCCGGCTACGCCCGGACGGCGTCCATGCGGTGGCGCAGCTCGTCGAGCAGGCCGGAGATCGGCACCCGCACCTGTTCGGTGGTGTCGCGGTCCCGCACCGTCACGGCGTCGTCCTCCAGCGAGTCGAAGTCGACGGTCACGCACCACGGCGTGCCGACCTCGTCCTGGCGCCGGTAGCGCTTGCCGATGGACTGGGTGGTGTCGTAGTCGCACATGAAGTGCGGCTGCAGCCGGCCCAGGACCGAGCGGGCGAGCGGCTCCAGCGTCTCCTTCTTCGACAGGGGCAGGACGGCCACCTGGTACGGGGCCAGCCGGGGGTGGAGTTTCAGCAACGTGCGGGCCTCGCCGCCGACCTCGTCCTCGTGGTAGGCGGCGAGCAGGAACGCCATCATCGTCCGGGTGGCCCCGGCCGCCGGCTCGATCACGTGGGGTACGTAGCGCTCGTTGGCGGCCTGGTCGTAGTACTCGAGCTTCTCGCCCGACGCGGCGGCGTGGGCCAGCAGGTCGAAGTCGGAGCGGTTGGCGATCCCCTCGAGCTCGTCCCACCCCCACGGGAAGAGGAACTCGACGTCGGCCGTCGCCGACGAATAGTGCGACAGTTCGCTCGCCTCGTGGTGGCGCAGGCGCAGCTGGTCGGTGGGGATGCCCAGGTCGAGGTACCAGCGGAAGCGCTGGTCGAGCCAGTACTCGAACCACTGCTGGGCCTCGGCCGGGGGCACGAAGTACTCCATCTCCATCTGCTCGAACTCCCGGGTCCGGAACACGAAGTTCTGGGGGGTGATCTCGTTGCGGAAGGACTTGCCGACCTGGGCGATGCCGAAGGGAGGCTTCATCCGGGTGGTCTGGAGCACGTTGAGGAAGTTGACGAACATGCCCTGGGCCGTCTCGGGACGCAGGTAGGCCACGGCACCCTCGTCCTCCAGGGGACCGGCGTGGGTCTTGAACATCAGGTTGAAGGCCCGGGCCTCGGTGAACTCGGTCGAGCCGCAGGCCGGGCAGACCCCGTCGATCTTGTCCTCCCGCCAACGCTGATGGCACTTCTTGCAGTCCACCAGCGGGTCGGTGAAGGTCGCCAGGTGGCCGGAGGCGGCCCAGACCGCCGGTGGCCCGAGGATGGCCGCGTCGAGGCCGACCACGTCGTCACGCCTCTGGACCATGGCCTCCCACCAGAGGTTCTTGACGTTGCGCAGCAGGTTGACACCGAGAGGGCCGTAGTCGTACGTGGAACGGAACCCGCCGTAGATCTCGGCCGACTGGAAGACGATGCCGCGCCGCTTGCACAGGCCGATCACCTTCTCCAGGAGTTCGGTCCGCTCGGCACTGACGTCGTCTGGGGCATCCGGCTCGGGCATAGGGGGGAATGGTACCGGGTGGCCCGTCGGAGCCATTCCTCAGGAAGGCACGACCAGGCGCCGGGTGACGGCGTTGGCCAGCAGGCGTCCCCGCACGGTCAGCACGGCCCGCCCGGTCGAGCGGTCGACCAACCCCTCGAGGTCGGGGTCCTCGGGCAGGGCGGCCAGCGGCACGCCCGCCGGGGTGCGCAGCGACAGGGCCAGGGCCTCGGCGGCCCGCCGGTCGGCGTCGAGCACCTCCTCACCGGCCACCGTCGACCGGTCGTCCCCCACCAGGGCCACGTAGCGATCGGGGGTGCGGACGTTCCACCACCGGCGGCCGGCCCGGTGGGAGTGGGCGGCCGAACCGACCCCGCGGTAGTCACCCTGGTCCCAGTACAGGTGGTTGTGCCGGCAGTCGTGGCCGGGCCGGGCCCAGTTGGAGATCTCCTCCCACCGGTAGCCGGCGGCGGTGAGCACCCGGTCGGCCACCTCGTAGCGGTCGGCCTGGACGTCGTCGTCGGGGTGCCGCTCCGGCGTGGCGGCCAACGGGGTCCCCGGCTCCACGGTCAGGGCGTAGGCGCTGAGGTGGGGTGGCGGGGCGGACAGACCCAGCAGGTCGGCCAGGCTCCGCTCCCAGTCCTCGTCGCGTTCACCGGCCCCTCCCAGTATGAGGTCGAGGTTCCACGAGGCGAACCCGGCCCCCGCCACCCGACCGGCGGCCTCGGTCACCTGGGCCGGGCCGTGGCGGCGGCCGAGGCCCTCCAGCACGTGGCCGACGGTGGACTGGACGCCGAGGCTGATCCGGGTCACACCGGCGTCGCGGTAGGTGGCGAGGCGCCCGTCGGTCACGTCCTCGGGGTTGCACTCGACGGTGACCTCGGCGCCCGGACGCCGGGGCACGGCGTCGAGCACCGCGACCAGCAGATCGGCCGGCAGCCGCGACGGCGTCCCCCCGCCGAAGAAGACCGAGGTCGCCTCCGGCATCCCCTCCCGCTCGACGGCCCGTTCCAACTCGGTCACACAGGCGGCGGCGTACGCCTCCATCAGGTGGTCCCGGTCGGTGTAGGTGGCGAAGGCGCAGTAGTCGCACCGGTGCCGACAGAAAGGGACGTGGACGTAGACGCCGAAGGCCGGCCCGTCGTCGGCGCCGGTCATCGGTCCCCGGCCGCGGCGGCCGACTCCTTGGCCTCCTGCCAACGCTCCAGTGCCTCGCGGCGCTCGACGGCGTGGTCGACGATCGGAGTCGGGTAGTCGGACGTCCCGTACTCGGGCACGTACCGGGCGACGTAGTCGCCGTCGGGGTCGAAGCGCTCCGCCTGCCGGTCCGGACTGAAGACGCGGTGGAACGGCGCCGCGTCGGTACCGGTGCCCGCCACCCACTGCCAACCGTGGTTGTTGGATGCCAGGTCGCCGTCGACCAGCAGGTCGAGGAAGTGGGCGGCGCCGCGCCGCCAGTCCAGATGGAGGTCCTTGACCAGGAATGAGGCGGTCAGCATGCGGACCCGGTTGTGCATCCACCCCTCGGCGGCCAGCTGGCGCATGCCGGCGTCGACCAGGGGGTACCCCGTGCGGCCGGCCCGCCAGGCGTCGAAGCACCGGTCGGCCTCGGGGCCGGCGTCCCACCGCAGGTGGTCACCGACCGGCGACAGCGGGGCCCAGGCCGAGTCGGGCCGGTGCCACAGCACGTCGGCGTAGAACTCCCGCCAGGCCAGCTCGGAGGCGAAGGTGTCCCCCGACGTCCCGGCCGGCAGGCGGGCCAGGATCTGGCGCGGGTGGAGGGTGCCGAAGCGCAGGTGGGGCGAGAGCCGGGACGTGCCGTCGTGGTCGGGCCGGTCCCGTTCCGTTCCGTAGGCGTCGACCGGTCCGTCGAGGAAGGCGTCGAGCCGATCGGCGGCGGCGACCTCGCCGGCGCCGGGCAACGCGGCGGTCACCTCCCCGGGGCCGGGGGCGAGATCGTCCGGGACCAGCTCCGACGGCCGTCGGGCCCAGGTCAGCCCGGCGGGCACGCCGGTCGGGGGCGGCCACCCGTGGGTCGCCCACGCCCGCCGGAACGGCGTGAACACCCGGTAGGGGCCTCCCCCGCCGGCCAGGACCCGTCCGGGCGACACCGCGTAGGGCGAGCCGGTGCGCACCAGGGAGCGGCCCGCGGATGCCAGCGCCTCGGCCACCCGGTGATCGCGGCGACGGCCGTAGGGGGCGCAGTCCCCCGTGGCGTGGACCGTGTCCGCTGCCACCTCGGCGGCGACGGCGGGCACGATCGACTCGGGACTGCCGCGCCGGATGACCAGTCGACCGCCGAGGGAGTCGTCGAGGGCGGCCAGCGTCCGGGCGAGGTAGGCCCGTCGGTTCGGCCCCCCGGTCGCCATCAGCCCGTCCTCCACCACGAACAGGGCGACGAGGGGACGTCCGCAGGCACGGGCATCGTCGGCCGCGACCTGCAGGGCGGGGTGGTCGGCCAGCCGCAGATCGCGGCGGAACCACATCACGGCGGCGGCTGTCACCGTTCGAACCCGGACGCGGTCAGGAGACCTGGCCGGTCCGCACCGCCCGCAGCCGACGGTCGAGGTGGGCCTCGGTGGCTTCGGTGGCCAGGGCCGTCACCTCGTCGGTCACCGCCGAGCGCGGCTCGGCGAGCACCCCGGAGAGTCCGCCACCCAGGGTGCGACGCAGCAGGACCAGGCCGGCCGGCGACAGCGGGCGGCCCCGGCGACAGGCCCGGCACAGGACCCCGCCCTCCACGATGTCGAAGGCCACCAGCTGGGCGTCGTCCTCCTCGCCACAGGAGACACAGCCCTCGAGGAAGGGGGCCGAGCCCTCGAGGGCCAGGACCTTGAGGAAGAAGGCCGGCGCGACCATGGGCGAGTCCCGCTCGGCCAGGGCGCCCAGGGCCCGCACGCACATTTCGTAGAGCCGGGGATTGGCGTGGCGCTCCTGGCCCACCTGGTCGACCACCTCGAGCATGGAGAGGGCGGCCGACACCCGGTCCAGGTCCTCGCGGACGGGCCGGAAGGTGTCGATGACCTCCACCTGGTTGATGGTGTCGAGATCGCCCCGGCCCTGCCAGCCGAGGAGGGCCACGTGGCTCAGAGGCTCCAGGCGCGACCCGAACTTCGACGTCGTACGGCGGACGCCCTTGGCCACGGCCCGCACCTTGCCGTGGTGCTCGGTCATGAGGGTGACGATCCGGTCCGCCTCGCCCAGGCGGATGGTGCGCAGCACCACCCCGCGGTCGCGGAACTGGGTCATCGCCCGGGGCCGGGCCCCCCGGCCGGGGTGCCGTCGGAGCCGTCGCCCGGTGCCCGGACGGGAGCGGACGGAGTGGACGGCCCACCCCGCAGCGGCGGGAGGGGCACCGGATCGGGCCGGTTGAACTGGGGTGCCCGGCGGGTGCTCCGGCCGCTCAGCAGGTTGCCCGCCCCGATCATGATGATCAGGACGGGCGGGATCACCACGAACGGGGTGGCCGCCGTGAACCCGGCGTGCCAGGTGAACACCACGCCGATGTAGACCAGCAGGCCGAGGATCCAACCCGTGGTGATCCACACCCCACCGGCATCGTCGCGGACACCGCACGGACCCCATCAGGTGACGCCCCCGTACCGGCGCTGACGGCGCTGGAAGTCCCGCACCCCGGCGAAGAGGTCGGAGCGCCGGAAGTCCGGCCAGAGGACCTCGGTGAAGACGAGTTCGCTGTAGGCCAGCTGCCAGAGCAGGAAGTTGGAGATGCGGTGCTCCCCCGACGTCCGGATGACCAGGTCCGGGTCGGGCTGGTCGGGGAAGTAGAGGTGGGAGCGGATGGCCTTCTCCGTCACCTTGTCCGGCTTCACCCCGTCGGCCACCAGGTCGCGCACGGCATCGACGATCTCGGCCCGGCCGCCGTAGTTGAACGCCATCGTGAGCGTGCACCGTCGGTTGTGCTTCGTCAGTTCGATCGACTCGTCCATGCGCTTGAGCACCCGCTTGGGCACCCGCCAGTCCCGCCGGCCGGCGAAGCGGATCCGGACGCCCTTGTCGTTGAGCTCGTCGCGACGGCGCATGAGGAGGCTCTCGTTGAAACCCATCAGGTAGCGCACCTCCTCGGGCGGCCGACGCCAGTTCTCCGTCGAGAACGCGTACATGGTGATCCACGGGATCTCCAGTTCGAGCGCGCCCTCGACCGCGTCCAGCAGAGCCGCCTCCCCCGCCGCATGGCCCTCGGTCCGGGGCAGACCCCGGCGCGCCGCCCACCGCCCGTTGCCGTCCATCACGCAGGCCACGTGGACCGGGATCGGCCCGTCGACCACGTCGGCGGCGGTCAGGACCTCGTCCCGTCCGGGGCCGCCATCGGCGTCCTGTCGATCGTCGTGCACCCTGCGAACCTATCCCCTCGGCTGCGCCGGTCGTGCCGATCCGGCCCGGGCCACCCGACCGGGAGCGGTCGGGCGGTGCCGGATGGTTGAGTGGGGGTGCACCGCCGACTAGACCCTCCCCATGACCCCGTGGGCCGCCCTGGCCATCTTCGGCGCCGGGCTGGCCGCCGGGACGATCAACGTCATCGTCGGCTCCGGGTCGCTCATCACGTTCCCCACCCTGCTCGCCCTCGGCTATCCACCGGTCCTCGCCAACGTCTCCAACAACGTCGGCCTGGTGCCCGGGAGCGCCAGCGGGGTGGTGGCCTACCGCCGTGAGCTCGACGGCCAGCGGTCCCGGCTGGCCACCCTCGGCGCGGCGTCGCTGTCGGGGGGGATCACCGGTGCGGTCCTGCTCCTGGCCCTGCCCTCCAGCGTGTTCAAGGCGGCGATCCCCGTGCTGGTGCTCCTGGCCGCCGGACTGATGGCCGTGCAGCCGCGGGTCACCGCCTGGCTGGCCCGACGGGGCGACCGTCAGCTCCACGGTGGGCCGTTGCTCCTGGTGGGCGTGTTCCTGACCGGCGTCTACGGCGGATACTTCGGCGCCGCCCAGGGGGTCATCCTGATCAGCCTGCTGGCCATCTTCATCGACGACGAGCTGCAGCGGCTCAACGGCACCAAGAACGTGCTGGCCATGCTGGTGAACGGGGTGGCCGCCGTGGTGTTCGTCCTCTTCTCCCACGTCTCGTGGTCGGTGGCGGGACTCATCGCCCTCGGGTCGACCATCGGCGGCCAGCTCGGCGGCCACTACGGTCGCCGGTTGCCGACCGGGGTCCTGCGCGCCTGCATCGTGGTGGTCGGCGTCGGCGTGTCGATCGTCCTCTTCGTCGAGTGGCACTGACCGGCAGGCGGCAGTCATTGGGCGTCCGCGGCCAACCGGGCCGTCCGGGCCGGCCGGTAGTGTCGGCGGATGCCCGACGAGGTCTCCTCCACCCTGGCCCGCGTGGCCGCCGGCCTGCCGGGGGGCGGGGAGTCGCGGCCCGGACAGGTCGAGATGGCCACCGCGGTGGCGGACGCCCTGCTGCGGCGCCGGAACCTGGTCGTCCAGGCCGGCACCGGTACCGGCAAGTCACTCGCTTATCTGGTGCCCGCCGCCCTGTCGGGCGAGAAGGTGGTGGTGGCCACCGCCACCAAGGCCCTCCAGGACCAGCTGGCCGACAAGGATCTGCCCCAGGTGGCGGCGGCGGCCGACCACGAGCTGACGTTCGCCGTCCTGAAGGGCCGCTCCAACTACGTCTGCCGCCAGCGGGTGAGCGAGGTGGCGGGCACCGCCGGGCAGCTGACGCTGACCGCCGGATCGGCCGACCCACCCGACGCCGACGACAGCCTCACCCCGGGTAGCGAAACGGACACGTCGGACCCGGCGACGGTCGCCGACCAGGTACGGAGCCTCGTCCGGTGGGCGAACGACACCGTCACCGGCGACCGGGCCGAGTTGCCTTTCGAGCCCCACTTCCGGGCCTGGGCCATGGTGTCGACCACCGCCCGCGAGTGCCCGGGGGCCTTCCGCTGTCCGTCGGGGCGCGACTGCTTCGCCGAGGACGCCCGGGCCCGGGCCGCCGAATCCGACGTCGTGGTGGTCAACACCCACCTGTACGGCGCCCACCTGGCCAGCGGAGGGGCGGTGCTGCCCGAGCACCAGGTCGTGGTCTTCGACGAGGCGCACGAGGTCGAGGACGTGATGACCGACAGCCTCGGTCTCGAGGTGGGACCGGGCCGTTTCCGGGCCCTGGCCACCGCCGCCCGGCCCGTCCTCGGCGATGACGACGGCGCGTCACGGGCCGTGGAGGCGGTCGCCGATCTCGCCGACGTCCTCCACCGGGTGCTCCGGCCGTGGTCAGGGCGTCGGGTGCCCCACGGCGATCTGGCCGAGGGCACCGACACCGACGGGCCAGACACCCCGTCCGACCGGACGGACAGCGGGGGCGACGACGAGCCGGCCGGCCTCGACCTCGGGCTCGCCCCGCTGCCGCGGGCTCCGAAGGCGAAGGCCACCGCCCCGACTCCGACCTCCACCGGTCGCCGGGCCACTGCAGTCGGCGGCGATCCCGACCTCGCCACCCTGTTGGCCCTGGCCACCGGTCGCGTCAGTCGACTGGTCGACCATCTGCGCCGGGCCGAGCGCGACAACGACTCCGAGGCGTCCGGCGAGCGGTCCCGCCGGGACCGGGTGCTGCTGGCCGCCGGGCACCTGGCCGCCGACCTCGCCCGGCTGGCCCGGCTGGGCGCCGGCGAGGTGGCCTGGGTGGAGGACGGCAATCGGGCTCCGGCCCTGCGGGTCTCCCCCATCGACGTCGGACCCGTCCTGGCGGAGCAGCTCTGGGGGAACGTGACCGCCGTGCTCACGTCGGCCACCGTGCCCATCGGGCTGGCCGAGCGCCTGGGGATGCCGGCCGACACCACCGACAACATCGACGTCGGCAGTCCCTTCGACTACCGCACCCACTCGCTCCTCTACGTGGCGCGGGCGCTGCCCGACCGCCGCAGACCCGAGGCCGAGCCCGCCCTCCACGATGAACTCGAGATCCTGATCAACGCGGCCGGTGGCCGCACCCTGGCCCTGTTCACCAGCTGGCGGGCCATGCGGGCCGCCGCCGAGGTGTTGACCGAGCGCCTCCGATTCCCCATCCTCTCCCAGTCCGACCTGCCCAAGCCGGCGTTGGTCGATGCCTTCTCGTCCGACGAGTCGGCCTGCCTGTTCGCCACCCTCGGCTTCTGGCAGGGGGTCGACGTGCCGGGCCGGACCCTCAGCCTGGTGACCATCGACCGGATCCCGTTCCCCCGGCCGGACGACCCGGTGCTCGAAGCCCGGCGGGAGCTCGCCGGGTCCGGTGCGTTCGGTGCCGTCGACCTGCCCCGGGCCGGCACACTCCTGGCGCAGGGGGCGGGCCGGCTGATCCGATCGTCGAGCGACCGTGGCGTGGTGGCCGTTCTGGACAGCCGCCTAGCCACCGCCCGCTACCGCGGGGCGCTGCTGGAGCGCGTCCCCCCCATGAAACGGACGCTCGACCGTGACGAGGTGGTCGAGTTCCTGGAGGACATCGCGGCGTCGGGCGGCGACTGACGTTCTGGGCGTCGCCCGGTCCGGCCCACAACGGGGGTGGACAGTAGATTGAACTCATGGCGGAAGTACCGAGCGGGACCGTGACGCTCCTCTTCACGGACATCCAGGGTTCGACGCGTCTGTGGGAGGACCACCCGGAGGCCATGACGCCCGCCCTCCGACGGCACGACGCCGTCTTGCGCCAAGCCATCGAGTCCCACGGCGGCTACGTGTTCAAGACGGTGGGTGACGCCTTCTGCGCGGCGTTCGTCTCGGCGTCCGACGCGGTCGAGTCCGCCGGAAACGCCCAGCTGGCCCTGCAGGCCGAGGACTGGCCGGCCGAGGCGAGCCTGCGGGTCCGCATGGCGCTCCACACGGGCGAGTGCGAGGAGCGCGACGGCGACTACTTCGGGCCGCCGGTCAACCGCACGGCGCGACTCGAAGCGACGGCCCACGGGGGCCAGGTCGTGCTCTCCCATACGACGGCGTCACTGGTCCGGGAGCGACTGCCCCGCGGATGGGGACTGCTCGACCTCGGGTCCCACCGGCTGAAGGACCTCGGCCGGGAGGAGCAGGTCGTGCAGCTCACCGTTCCCGGACTACCTGGTGAGTTCCCTCCGCTCCGGTCGCTGGACAATCCGGCCCTGGCCAACAACCTGCCGGCCCAGTCGGCGAGCTTCATCGGCCGGGCCCGCGAAGTGGCCGAGGTGCGCGACCTGGTGAAGGCGAGCCGGCTGGTCACGCTGGCCGGTGCCGGCGGCGCGGGCAAGACCCGACTGGCCCTCCAGGTGGCCGCCGAGCTGCTCGACGGGTCCGGTGACGGCGTCTGGCTGGTGGAACTGGCGCCGGTGCTCGACCCGGATGCCCTGGCCACCACCGTGTGCCAGGCGCTCGGCATCGCCGACCGTCCCGACCAGTCCGATCTCGACACCCTGGTCGAGGTCCTGACCCCCCAGGACGTCCTCGTGGTGCTGGACAACTGCGAGCACCTGGTCGAGGCCTGCGCCGGGTTGGCCGACGCCGTCCTGCGCCGGTGTCCGGCGGTCCACCTCCTGGCGACCAGTCGAGAGCCGTTGGGGGTCGGGGGCGAAGTCACCTACCGGGTGCCGTCGATGTCACTGCCCGACGCCACAGACGATCCGCGGACGGCGGTCACGGACTCCGATGCCGTGGCCCTCTTCGCCAGCCGGGTGGCCGACCACGGCGTGGAGCTCCCGAAGGACGACGCCAGCATGCCGCTGATCGTGTCGATCTGTCGCCGACTCGACGGCATGCCGCTCGCCCTCGAGCTGGCGGCCTCCCGGCTCCGATCGATGTCCCTGGCCGACGTGCACGATCGGCTCGACCAGCGGTTCCGACTCCTGACCGGAGGGAGCCGGAGTGCACTCCCCCGCCAGCAGACTCTTCGGGCCACGGTCGAGTGGTCCTACTCGCTCCTCGATGGGCGGGAGAAGACGACACTCCGGCGCCTCTCGTGGTTCACCGACGGATTCGACCTGGCCGCGGCCGAGGCAGTGTGTGGATTCGGCGAGATCGATCCATTCGACGTGGCCGATCTGGTCGGATCCCTGGTCGACAAGAGTCTGGTGGTGAGTGAGTCGGGGCGTTATCGCCAGCTCGAGACCATCCGGCAGTTCAGCGTGGAACGGCTGGTGGATGGGGATGAGGCTGAGATCGCCGCGGTCGCCGAGGCCCACGCCGTCCACTTCCTCGCGCTGGCCGAGAAGGCTGAGTCCTACTGCTGGGGTCCTGACGAGTTGGAGTGGCTGACCAGGTTGGAGTCCGACTACGCCAACCTGCGGCGGGCCATCCAGCACGTCACAACAACCGGTGCTCCCGACCGACCCGTCCGCTTCGCCGCCGCCCTCGGACGCTACTGGTGGACCAGCAGTCGCGACTGGCCCACCGAGATGCAGCTGCCCCTCCTTCCGTTCGTCACCGACACCGACTCGGGAGTGGATCCGGCCCTCCGGGCCCGGGCACTCGCCGCCATCGCCAACATCGCCAGTCATCCGAGCCTCGGCCTCCCGGCGTTGGAGGAGTTGGCCGGTGAGGCGGTTGCGGTCGCCCGCACACTCGATGACGAGGCGTTGCTCGTCCGCGCCCTGTCCATCCACGCCGCAGCCTTGTGGGCACTCAATCGGTCGGAGCAGGGCCGGATCGTCGGAGACGAGTCGCTGGCCCGTGCCCGCACCCTCGACGACGACCGCCTCCTGTCAGGAGCCCTCATGACCGTTCTGTTGGTCTGGCACCACGACATGGCCGACGAGGCGTTCTACAACTTCACCGAGGAGACACGGGCGCTGTACGAAGAAGCCCTGATGCGGGCCGAGCGGTGTGGCAACCGGATCTTGGCGACCATCCTCGGCAACAACGCCGCCTGTGCGGCCCTGGAGTTCGGTGACGTCGCCGCCGCCCGCCGCTACATCGATCGTGCGATGGCGCTCGGCGTCTGGGAGCAACTCGCCCATCTGCGCAACACCCGCGCCATGGTGCTCCACACCGAGGGCGACGACGACGCGGCCTACGCCGAGCTCCGGATGGTGCTCCGCATGGCCCGCCGGTCCGGCTCGCGACAGTTCGCGGCGTACGGCCTGGCCGGTGTCGCGCTCGTCGGCCAGCAACTCGGTGATCGACACCTGGCCGCCCGACTCGTCGGCGCGGCCGATGGCCTGTTGGAGCAGGCTGACAGCTACTGGCAGCGGTACAGCCAGCGCGTCAATCTCGCCTGTGCCGACGCGCTGGTGGCCGACCTCGGCGAACCGGCGTTCCGGGTCGCCTACGACGAGGGGCGGGCCCTATCGATGGACGACGCCATCACCCTCGGCCTCGACGCGTACACGACCAGGACCGCAGTGGATCTCCAGGGGCCGGCCCTCGACCCCGCCCCCGGCTGACACCCGCAGACCCCACCGGCGGTCAGCCTCAGAAGCCCAGCCGGTCCAACGAGTCCTCGCGCTGCTGCCACCGCTTCTCCACCCGCACGAACAGCTCCAGGAAGGCACCGGGATCCATCTGGCTCCGGACCGCGGTCCCCACCTCCTTCAGCGTCTGGCCGCCCTTGCCGATCACGATGCCCTTCTGGCTGTCGCGCTCGACCAGGATCTCGCAGCGGACCCGGGGCCACTCCCACTCGGTCACCCGGCAGGCGATGGAGTGGGGCAGCTCGTCGGCCACCCGGTGCAGCAGCTCCTCGCGCACCAGGTCGGCCACCCAGAACGCCTCGGCCACGTCGGTGACCATCCCCTCGGGGTAGTACATCGGACCCTCCGGGAGCACCGCCACGAGGGCGTCGACCAGGGCCGGCACGCCCTCGCCGGTGGACGCCGACAACGGGAAGTACTCGACCGGCACCGGATCGCCCCCGAGCTCCCTGTCCAGGGTGTCGACCACCGCCGACACCCCGGTCAGGTGACCCAGCACGCCGTCGCCGCCGACCCGGTCGATCTTGTTCACCACCACCATGAGGGTCGGGCGCCCCACCTCCTCGGCCGGCCGCCCGCCGAGCTCCACGGTGAGGGCGGCGGCCCGGGCCATGGCCCGCACGCGCTTGACCGAGTGCTCGAGCACCATCCGGTCGCCGGGGCCGACGGCACCGGTCGCCTCGACCAGGGCGACCACGGCGTCGACGTCGTCGAGGGAGGAGGTGGCCGACTCGTTCATGCGCTCCCCCAGCGCCGTCTTCGGCTTGTGGAGTCCCGGGGTGTCGACGAAGACCACCTGCGCGTCGGGCCGGTTCAGCACCCCGCGCACCTGGGATCGCGTGGTGTTGGGTCTCGGCGAGACGATCGTCACCTTCGTACCCACCATGGAGTTGACCAGGGTGGACTTGCCGACGTTGGGCCGGCCCACCACGGCCACGAACCCCGAGCGGAAAGGGCTCACGAGCCGTTGGCCCCGGCGTCGGCCGGCGCGTCGGCGGCCGCCCCGGCCAGCCGGACGATCGATACGCGCTCGATGCGGCGTCCGTTGACCCGGTCGACCTCGAGACGCAGCCCGTCCGAGGTGACCGACTCGCCGGCCACGGGTACGTGCCCGAGGAGGTCGAACACCAGCCCGCCGACGGTGTCCCATGCCCCGGTGGGGAGGTCGGCGTCGAGCAGGTCGTTGACTTCGTCCACCGGCAACCGGGCACTGACCCGCAGACCCCCCGATGCCAGGTGTTCGACCGGCGTCTCCTCGACGTCGAACTCGTCCACGATCTCCCCGACGAGTTCCTCGATCAGGTCCTCGAGCGTCACCAGGCCGGCCGTGCCCCCGTACTCGTCGACGACCACCGCCAGGTGGAACTTGTCGGACTGCATCTCGCGGATGAGGTCCGCCACCCGCTTGGTCTCGGGCACGAAACGGGCCTCCCGCACGTGGTCGCCCACGGGCTCCGCCCCCTGGCCGGCCCGCACGACGCGGATCAGGTCCTTGGTGTAGGCGATGCCCACCACGTCGTCGATCTGCTGCTCGACGGCGGGCAGCCGGCTGCGCCCGGCGCCCAGGGCGGTCTCCAACGCATCCTCGACCGTCTCGTCGGTGCCGATCGTCACCATGTCGGTGCGGGGCACCATGACCTCGCGCACCACCGTGTCACCGAACTCGATGATCGAGTGGATGAGGGCCCGTTCCTCGGTCTCGATGACGTCTCCCTCCACGGCCACGTCGGCCATGGCCAACAGCTCGGACTCGGTGACCGGGGATCCGACCTCGTCACCCTTCTTGCCGATGATGAGGTCGGCCAGCCCGTTGAGCCCGCCCGAGATCAACCGCACCGGCGGGAACCGCACCACCGCCGACACCACCGGGGCGGTCAGCAGCGCGGCCCGGTCGGGGTGGCGGACCGCCCAATTCTTCGGGACGGCCTCGGCGAACACGAAGATCACCACGATCTCGAAGACCGTGGCGGCCACGACCCCCCAGCCCCCGAACCATCGCACGGCCAGGATGCCGACCAGGGTGGCCACCACCAGCTGGCAGATGAGGACCAGGAGGAGGACCGGGTTGAGGAAACCCTGGGGGTCCTCGGTGAGCCGGACCAGCACCTTGGCACCGCGCTTGCCGTCGTCGGCCAGGCTCTTGGCCTTGGCCCGGCCCATGCGCACGAGGGCGGTCTCGGCCAGGGCCAGCAGGGCGGAGGCGACCAGCAGGACCACGACGACCACGGTGAGGACCAGGTCCTCGGGCGTGAACGCGGCGGCGGTGATCATGCCCGGGGTCGGACGACGGGGTCCGGAGCAGCGGCGGCGCCCGGTAGAAGCGGTCGAGCAGCTGCTGCTCCCGCCGCTCCATCCGCTCGGCCTCCTCGTCGATCTCGTGGTCCATGCCGAGCAGGTGGAGGATCCCGTGGACGACCAACAGGGCGATCTCGTCGTCGAAGGTGACCCCGTGCTCCACCGCGTTGGCGGCGGCCACGGCCGGGCAGATGACGACGTCCCCCAGCAACAGCTGGCGCCCGGTCGGGGCCTCGATGGAGGCCGGGCCCGTGCCGCCCTCGTCCGGGGAGCGCCCGCTTCGGTCCACCTCGTCCTCGATGGGGAAGGAGAGGACGTCGGTCGGTCCCGGCTTGCCGAGGAAGCGTTCGTTGAGGGCGGCGATGGCCGCCTCGTCGATGAAGAGGAGCGACACCTCGGTGTCGGCGGTGATCCCCTCGGCCTCGAGCACGGCGCGGGCGAGGGCGGCCCACCGGTCGACCGCCACCGGGTGGTCCGCCTGCTCGTCCGCCGCGTAGATGTCGAGGGTCACGCCGGACCCCCACCGGGACCGCTGCCGTTGGCACCCGGTGTCGCCCGGTCGTAGGCGGACACGATGTCGGCCACGATCCGGTGGCGGACCACGTCCTGGGCCTTCAGGTGGACGAAGGTGAGGTCGGGCACCCCGCCGAGGACGGCCTCGAGGCCGACGAGGCCCGAGCGGCCCCCTGCGATGTCGACCTGGGTCATGTCCCCGGTGACGACGGCTTTGGAACCGAATCCGATGCGGGTGAGGAACATCTTCATCTGCTCCGGACTCGTGTTCTGGGCCTCGTCGAGGATGATGAACGAATTGTCGAGCGTGCGACCGCGCATGAAGGCCAGCGGCGCCACCTCGACCGCCCCCTTGTCGATCAGGCGCTGGGCACCCTCGGCCTCCAGGAGGTCGTGGAGCGCGTCGTAGAGGGGGCGCAGGTAGGGATCGACCTTGGCCAGCATGTCGCCGGGCAGGAAGCCGAGGCGCTCACCGGCCTCCACCGCCGGTCGGGTGAGGATGATGCGGCTGACCTGGCGGGCCTGGAGGGCCTGGACGGCCAGGGCCACGGCCAGGTACGACTTCCCCGTCCCGGCGGGCCCGATCCCGAAGGTCACGATGTGGGACGCGATGGCGTCGGCGTAGGCCTTCTGACCGGCCGTCTTCGGCCGGACGGCCCGGCCCCGGGACGACCGCACCAGTTCGCTGGTCAGGACCTCGGAGGGGCGGACGTCGTCGCGCATCATGTCGATGGTGCGCCTGAGCTGCACGGCGTCGAGGCCCTGGCCCGATTCGAGCAGGATGATGAGCTCCTGGAACAGCGAGGCGACCCGGGCGGCGTCGGCGGTGGCGTCGGCGCCCACGGGCTCCACCGAGACCTCATTGCCCCGCACGGCGATGTGGACGTCGGGGAACGCGGCCTCGATCAGGCGGAGCAGCTCATCGCGCTGGCCGAGGAGACCGGCCATGAGGTGGTTGCCGGGAACGAGGATCTTTACCGGGGTGCCTGCCACGTGCGCTCTGTCTGCGACCCTACCAGCGGGCGGCGCCGCCCCGGACACCCCGTGGGCCCCCCCGGGCTCAGCCCGGAGGCCAGTCGAGGGACCGGCCACCCAGCACGTGGAGGTGCAGGTGCGGCACCGAGTTCGAGGCGTCCGGACCCACGTTGAACGTCAGGCGGTAGCCGCGGTCCTCGCCCCCGATGCCCTCGGCGTCGGCCACCGCCTTCGCCGTCACCAGCAGGGCCAGCACATCCTCCGCGTCCTCGGGGGACACCGTCCCGGCATTGGTGATGTGCCGGGTCGGCACGACCAGCACGTGGACCGGCGCCTGGGGGGCGATGTCCCGGAAGGCGACGGTCCGGTCGTCGCGGTGGACGATCTCGGCCGGCACGTCACCGGCCACGATGGAGCAGAAGAGGCAGTCGGCCATGGCGGCCATCCTCGCACGCCCACCGCCGGCGCGTGGTCCGCGCCGACCCGGCGCGGTCAGCCCTCGGCGGCCAGCCGCGGCGCGGGGTCGACCCCGTGGACGATCCGGCTCGGCCCCTTCACCTCGGGATAGAGGTGCTCGAGGCTGCCCGGAGGGATGCGACTCGACTCGATGAAGGCGTCGACGTCGTCCTCCTTCAGGCGGATGACCCGACCGAACTTGTAGGCCACCAGACCACCCTCGTCGATGAACCGGTAGAGGCTGCGCAAGGTGACGCCGAGCCGCTCGGCCGCCTCCTTGGTGCTCAGCCAGCTGATCGGCTCGCCCCTGCCCTCACCCATCAGACCGCTACGAGAAGCCCGAGCTCGTCGAGGCGGGCACCCATGCTGTCCGGTGTCACGCCGAAGAGGCAGGCGATGGCCCGCACGTCCTCGGCCCGGATGGTGATCATCCTGCCGTTGAAGTCCTGGCGGTGGACCTGGATCATGCTGAGGAACCGGCGCAGCAGGTCCCGTTCGGGGCCCGACACGGTGTGGAGCTTGGTCAGATCGATGGCCACCTTGTCCGGGACGCCCGTGGGCACGGCGGGCCGCCGTCCGTTCGAGGATCCGTCGTCCGTCGACCCCGATGCGCCCCAGCGACCGCCGGCCGCCGCGTCGTTGTTCGGGAGCAGCTGGTCGACGGGCACGTCGTACAGCTTGGCCAGGCGCTGCAGGCGGGGTACCGAGATGGCCCGCTCGCCCCGCTCGTAGGCGCCGAGGACCGAGGCCTTGAACTCCTGTTCGGACATGGCCTCCACGGCCTGGAGCGACAGGCGCATCTGCTTGCGCATCGCCCGTAGCCTGGACCCGACGGCACGGGCGTAGGCGACCCGGGCCGCCTCCTCCTGTTCGTCGTCGTCCAGTGCAACCACTGCTTTGTCGGTCACTGTCATGCTCACGCCTCCGCTCCCCAACTGGTCGCCCCTCGAGCCCTGGCGGCGTACTGCCCTCGCCGAGCGTAATTTTCCTGGTATCCCCGCCACGGGCACTCAGGGTGCTCGTTGCCGGGTGAATCTGTATCAGGGTCCAGTTTTCCTCACGGAGCGTGGTTACGCAAGGGGTTGCACCACACTGCAACGGAGCGAGCTGAGCAGTGTGGCGGCCACCAGGGCCGCCGTCTCGGCCCGCAGGACGGTCACCCCGAGACCCACGGTCGCACCGGCCGTCCGGCGCTCCTCGTCGTCCCAACCACCTTCGGGGCCGACGGCCACCACCGGCCGGTCGAGGCCGGGGGCGGCCCCGCCCGGGTCGGCGAGCACAACCGGGACGCCGGCCACCCGGGTCACCTCGTCCAGGCGGCACACGTCGGTCACCTGGGGCAACCACGCCCGGCGGGACTGGGCGGCGGCCTCCCGGGCCACCCGCCTCAACCGCTCCACCGCCTTGTGGCCGCGGTCGCCCTCCCACCGCACCACCGAACGGGCGGTGCGCAGGGGCACGATCCGGTCGATCCCCAGCTCGGTCAGCTTCTGGACCACCCATTCGGGACGGTCCCCCTTGGTCGGGGCGAACGCCACCGTCAGCTCGGGTCGCAGCCGGGCCACCTCGCGCCGGGGGCCGTCCGGGACGAGGGTGGTCCCGGGATCGGCTCGGCGGGACCCACCGGCCACGGCGTCGGACGCCACCCGACAGGGCACCCATCGTCCTGCGCCGTCCGACACGGCCACCACCTCCCCCGCCCGCAGCCGGAGCACGTCGAGCAGGTGGCGCAGGTCGGCCCCGTCGACCACCGGTGCCCCCACGTCGGGCACGAACACCATGGCGGCGGCGGCCACCAGCTCCGGGTCGGGCGCGCCCGGCCCGGGGCCTCGGCGGGCCCGGGGACCACGCTCAGCTCAGCGCGGAGCGCAGCTTGGAGAAGAGGCCCTCGGCGTGGGGCGCCTCACCGAGCGTCTCGGAGCGCAGGCCGGCGAGGGTGACGAGCAGTTCGCGCTGGGCGTCATCGAGTTCGGTCGGGGTGTCCACCTGGACGTGCACGTAGAGATCCCCCCGACCCCGGCCGCGCAGCTTGGGCACTCCGAGTCCCTTCAGGGTCAGCACCGTCCCGCTCTGGGTGCCGACGGCGATGGGCAGGTCGCGCTCGTCGTCCAGGGTGTCGAAGGGCACGCTGCCACCGAGGGCGGCGACGACCACCGGGACGTGGACGGTGGCGTGCAGGTCGACTCCGGACCGCTCGAAGACGTCGTCGGGCTGCACCGAGAGGTGGACGAAGAGCGCCCCGTTGGGTCCACCCCGGAAGCCGGCGGGGCCGTGACCGGCCAGCCGCAGCGTGGATCCGTCGTCCACCCCGGCCGGGATGTCGACGGTCAGCGTGCGTGGCTCGGTGCGGCGACCCTCGCCCCGGCAGTCGGCGCACGGGGAGGCGATGGACTGGCCCGACCCCTGGCAACGCGGGCACGGCACGGCCGTGATGACCTGGCCGAGGATGGACTGGCGGACCCGGCGGAGCTCACCCGCCCCTTGGCACTCGGGACAGCTCGTGACCGAGGTGCCCGGTGTCGCCCCGCTCCCCTCCAGGTGCCACAGGTGACCGGCACGGTGACGTCCACCTCGCGCTGCACACCGAAGACCGCCTCGCGGAAGGTGAGGTCGACGACCAGCTCGGCGTCCGGCCCGGGGATCGGGCCGGTCCGCCTCCGTCCCGACTGGGCCCCTCCCATACCGTTGAAGAAGGCGTCGAAGAGGTCGCCCAGACCACCGGCCCCGAACGGGTCACCCCCACCCGGACCGCCGGCGGCGTTGCCGAACACACCGGCGTGGCCGAACTGGTCGTAACGGGCCCGGCGCTCGGGATCGCGCAGCACCTCGTAGGCCAGGCTGACCTCCTTGAAGCGCTCGTCGTCCTCGGTGCCGGCGTGGTTGGTGTCGGGGTGGAACTGCCGGGCCTTGGCCCGGTAGGCGCGCTTGAGCTCCTCGTCGGTGGCGTCGCGGCCCACGCCGAGCAGCTCGTAGAGGTCCGTGTCGGTCATCGTCCGGCCTCGGTCAGGCGTTCGCCGAGGCGGTCCCCCACCACCCGGGCGGCGGCCAGGGCCAGCGGATAGTTCATCCGGGTGGGACCGAGCAGGCCGATGGTGCCGGCCTCCACCCCGTCCACCGAGACGGGCATGACCACGATGGCGCAGGACGCCAGGGGCTCCACACCGTGCTCGGTGCCGATGGCGACGGTCAGGCCCGTGTCGAGGATGTCGCGCAGCAACGAGACCACCACGAGCTGCTGCTCGAGGATGGTGAGCACGGAGCGCACGGTGTCGACGGCGTCGAACGCCGCGGCCATCCGCGACGAACCGCCGACGAAGAGCTGCTCGGCCCCGTCGGCCTCGCCCAGCGCCCGCAGGGCGTCGACGCCGGTGGCCACCACGGCGTCGACGGTCGGGTTCCCCGACGGGCCGACGTCGACCCCCACCTGGGCGAGTGTCGAACCGAGGGCATGGGCGGCCAGTCGGGCGCCGGCCTCGGACAGGACGGATTCGTCGGCGTCTTCGGGCAGCTCGATGGTCTGCTTCTGCACCGCGCCGTCGGCCAGGACCACCACCACGAGGCCCAACCGGTGGCCGAGGCCGACCAGCTGCGCCGACCGCACCACGGCCGACTCGTGGGAGGGACCGACCACCATGGCCGTGCAGTCCGTGAGGTCGGCGAGGAGGCCGGAGGTGCGCTCCAGCATCTGCTCGATCTCCCCGTGGGCGTGGTCGAAGAACTGTCGGACCTGATGGCGCCCGACCGGGTCGAGGGAGCCGGTGCCGCCGAGGTGGTCGACGAAGAAGCGGTAGCCCTTGTCGGTGGGGATCCGGCCGGCACTGGTGTGCGGCTGGATCAGGTAGCCGTCGCGCTCGAGGGCGGCCATGTCCGAGCGCACCGTGGCCGACGAGACGCTGACGCCGGGGGCGTCCACCACGTGCTGGGAACCCACGGGCTGGGCCGAGCCGATGTACTCGGTCACCACCGCGTTGAGGATGGCCGCCTTGCGGGGCTCCAGGCCCGCGTCGTCCTGGGCCGTGGGTTCGGGTCTTCGGTCGTCGACGGTCGGCATGGTGGTCACCGGTCAGGGGTCGTGGGAGGGGCGGGCGCCCCACCGGGCTCCCGGTCTGGTCTGGCACTCCACTCTAGTGAGTGCTGACGGCACCCGACCGTGCACCCTCTCCGGACATCACGCGGAGGCGATGAACATCCGCTCGGTCATGGCCGGACCGAGGGCGATGGCGGCGTCGCCCAGCAGCAGGGTCAGCGTCCCGTCCGGGGCCCGGGACTGCACCAGCGCCGTGGTGCCCGGCGTCAGGCCGTGGTCGCCCAGGTACGTCAGGGAGTCGGCCTCGTGCTCCACGCTCTCGGTGATCCGTACCAGGCGCACCCGTTCGCCGGGTCGGGCCTCGGCCAGGGCCCGTTGGGAGGCCCCCGTCGCGTCGACCCCCGGGATGGGGTTGCCGTGCGGGCAGGTCGTCGGGTTGTCCAGCAGGATCACCAGGCGGGCCTCCACGTCGTCGGAGATCACGTGCTCCCACCGACCCGCCTCGACGTGGGCCTTGTCCCAGTCCAGACCGATGATGTCGACGAGCAGGCGCTCGGCCAGCCGGTGCTTGCGCACCACCCCCTCGGCCAGCGAGCGGCCGGCCGGGGTCATGGTGATGCGGCGTGCGCTGCGGGTGATGAGGTCGTCGGCCTCGAGTCGGTCGAGCATCTCCGAGACGGACGGTGCCGCCTTCTGGAGGCGCTCGGCCAGGCGGGCCTGGATCACCGGGATCCCCTCCTCCTCGAGGGCGAAGATCGTCTCGAGGTACTCCTCGACGGGTGGGTGGAAGCGGTCCTGCACGTGCCGATCCTACGGCACGGCGCCGTCCGCCGGGCCGGGAGCGGGCCCGCCTCAGTAGCATGGGCCCATGGCCGACCCGGCGGCGACCGTGCTGATGGCGACACGAAACCGGGCCGAGCAGCTGGGACCCACCCTGGAGGGCCTGATCGCCTCCGCCCGGCTCGCCCCCTTCTCCGTCGAGTTGGTGATCGTCGACAACGGGTCGACGGACCGGACCGCGGAGCTGCTCGCCGGCATGGCCGAGGTCCACCCCGAACTGGTGATCGTGAGAGATCCCGTGCCGGGCAAGTCCGGCGCCCTCAACCGGTCCCTCGACCGGGTGCGGGGCCGGGCGATCATCTTCACCGACGACGACGTACACGTGCCCGGATCGTGGGTGGAGGACATGGCCGGTCCCATCCTCGACGGCCGGGCCGATGCCGTGTGCGGCAAGGTGGTGCTCGCCCCCCATCTCGACCGGCCCTGGCTCACCCCGGCCCTGCGCACCGACCTCGCCGAGTACCTCGACGTCTCGGGGAGCGCGCCGGGCATGGTGGGCGCCAACATGGCGGCGTCCACGGAGGCGGTGCGCAGCCTCGGATTCGACGAGGAGCTGGGGCCGGGCGCCCGCGGGTTCGCCGATGACGTGCTGTTCAACCTCCGGCTCAAGGCCGGTGGGTACCGGCTGACCGGCTGCACCGGACCACCGGTCGAGCACCACCTCTCCCCCGACCGGCTGAACCGCGCCGCGATGAGGCGCCTGGCCCAGTCGAACGGGTCCAGTCACGCCTACCTCTGGCACCACTGGCTCCACGCCGATCTGCGCTGGCTCGGGCTGCGACGGGTCCGGGCCCGCCTGCAGCTGACCCGCGAGCGACGTCGCCCGGCTCCGGAGCCCGACGGGATCAGCCAGCGCGAGTACGAGCTGTGGTTCGCGCACAGCTTCGCCACCGAGCTGGCCGAGGAGCGGGCGAAGCCACGCGCCTATCCCGACAGTCCCTACGGCCGGGGATCCCCGGCCGGGGAGCCCTCGCTCTCCTGAGCCCCGTCGCCGGTGGCGGTCGAGCCGCCAGCCGGTACCGTGGCGGAGTGGACGTCCCGTCGGGAGCCGAGCGGTCGGATGGCGAGCTTCGGCCCGTCGCCGCCACGACGGACGGCACCACCGCCGGGGCGGAGCGGACCGGGAGCGGTGTCGGTGCCGACAGCCAGCCGTCCGACCCGGTCGAGATGGACGAAGTCGATGACGTCGGCGACGTGGACGACGGCTCCCCCGATCCGCTCCGCTTCCACCGGTGGATGCGGACGTCGTCGGCCGGAGGCGTGCTGACGGGCATCGCCCTCGGTCTGCAGCACGCCCTGGAGGAGCACCGCGAGCAGCCGGCGTTCGTGATGGAGGCGCCCGGCGAACCCGAGGATCCTGACGCCCCGATCGTCCTGCACTTCGACCCGGACGACCCGACCCGGACGGTGGCGGTTGTCCGGCGCCCCCCGGCCACCGAGGCGGTTCCGCCGTCCCCCGACCGCACGGCAGCCGACGGGTCCCGGACGAAGCCCCCTCCCGAAGGCGCCTGACGCCTCGTCCGGAACGGGCCCCGGGGCCGTGGTGGACCCGGACCCGGTTCAGCCGATGACGGTGACCCCCGGCGGGATCGTGCGGCCGGCCGGATCCGTGCCGAGCACCCATTCGTCGAGGACGACCAGCGCCCCCTGTCGCCCACTGGCCACGTGGAAGTTGTGGTCGAGTGTGGACACCAGGGCGATCGTGAAGACGCCCCGCTTGGCCACCCGGCGCAGCTCGTGCTTCCGGCCGCGGCCGATGCCCGGCCACTCGTCGGGTCCGAGCACCACGCACAGCGAGGCACCGCTGTCGACCACCCGGCCGAAGGCGTCCACCGGATGGCTGGCCCGGTTGAGCGTGTTGGCCACCCACCACGCCCGGTCGGGGATGTGCCTCGAGATCGGCTTGAGCGTCCCGCGGTCACGGAGCGAGCCGAGGAACCGGCGCCGGGGAGGAGGGGCCACCCGGTTCTCCTGGTCGGTGGTGTCGAAGGTGCCGCCGGGCACTCCGTCGATCAGGTCGCCCATCGAGCCCGGCGCCTGGTCGACCTTCGACGGCAGTCGGAGGGGGTTGAGGATGGCCACTCCCCCGACCCGGACCGACGGGGCGGTGAGCAGGGCGTGATACGCACCCGAGCACAGGCCCAGCACCACCACCTGGCGCGGGTCGTCGGGCGCCAGGAAGTCGACGGCAGCCGAGATGTCGTCGAGGGCCGAAGGCGGATAGCTCGAGAGGACGCCGGGCGGCCCGACGAGGGGGCTCTCACCCACGCCGCCCAGGTCCATCCGGAGACAGCGGACGCCCGCCGCCGCCCAGCGACGACTGAGCTCGACCCACTGGCGACCCGGACCGACGTGGTGCAGGGTGCCGGCATTGAGGAAGAGGGCGGCGGCGAACCGGGGAACCGGACCACCGAGCGTGCGGACCCGCTCCCGGGCACCCGTTCCCGGGTCGTCGGGCAGCGGTTCGGCACAGATGCCGAAGAGCTCGCCGGAGCCGAACACGACGGGGCGCTCGACCACGGAGCCGCCATCGGGCGCGGCCAGCACGGCCGACGACCGGACGACCGGGGCGATGGCGGCCGGCACCGGGGGCGCCGGTGTCGAGCGGACCGACTCGACGATCCAGTCGATGTCCTGGGTCGAGACCCGGGTGAGCATCAGCTCGACGCCGAACAGGCCGTCGGCCCCGGTGCCCGCCCGTCGCACGGCCCCCTCGGGTCCGGGCTCGGGCCGGAGGACGACACCGGTGTCGGCGTCGGCGGCCTCGATGAGGAGAACCGTCCCGGGTACACCCGGGCCCGTGGCCGCCCCGTCCAGGGCCTTCAGGTCGGAGGTGACGGCGGCGTCGAGGACGAACCCGGGGATCTCGGTGCCACCATCGTCCCCGCCGGAATCGCCGCCGACCGCGTACATCCGCCGCAGTGCCCGCTGGTAGCGGAGGAACTGGCTGCCCTTGGACCACGGGTACCAGAGCGCCAACGAGGCGATGTCGCCGTCGCGCTCGGCCGCCCGGACCGCGAACGCCGCCCCGAGCCGGGCCCCCACGAGGTGGATCTGGGTCGCTCCCGCCTGGCGAAGGTAGGCGATGGCGACGTCGATGCTGTCGAGCCAGGCGGGTACCCGACCCGGATCGGACAGCATCCCCGCCGAGTCCCCCGTGCCGTCGTAGTCGAACCGGAGCACCGTGCAGCCAGTGTCGGCCAGCGCGGTGGCCAGCGCCCGGAAGGCGAACTGGCTGGCCTCCCCCTCGAGTCCGATCGACGGGCACAGCACCACACCACGCCCGTCGGGCACGGCGGGTACGTGGACACACCCGAACAGGGGACGGTCCTCGGGACCGAACCAGGTGGGGAGGAACGTCGAGGCCCCGGTCCCGGTGGGGTCGGGCTCCACGGTCGCGTCGCCGCGCCGTCACCCGTCCACCTTCACACCCGGGGCGGCGCGCTGGCCGGCCAGGAGGCGGCGGTAGGCGGCGGCCGTGGCCTGGGCCGTGTGGTCCCAGGTGAAGTGATCTAGCACGTGGCGCCGCTGACCGGGGTCGGGCTCGCGCTCCCAGGCGGCGTCCACGGCCCGGCGGATCGACGCACCGTCGGCCGGGTCGCAGTAGAGGGCGCCGTCACCCAGGTACGCCCGGGCGTGGCCGCGGTCGGTGGAGACCAGGCTGCACCCGCTCAGTGCCGCCTCCAGCGAGACCAGTCCGGTGGTCTCGAACCAGCTCGGCACGGCGTGGACCCGCGCCGACGCGAAGAAGGGGGGCAGCTCCTCGGGAGGATGGCCCCCGGCGAACTCGACCCAGCCCTTGCCCGCCTTGCGACAGGCGCGCACGTAGTCGGGGTGATCCGGATGGTCGTAGCCCACGAGCACGAGCCGCTTGTCCGTGCCCTTCATGGCCTTGATCAGTCCCAGCTGGTTCTTGTGGGGATCGATCCGGCCAACGTACAGGACGGTGTCGCGTTCGAGAAAGGGTAGGCCCGCCTGGTCGAATCGCTCGGGGTCCACCGCGTTCGGTACCACGGCCATCGGCGTGGACACGCCCAGATCGCGTCGGATGCTCTCGGCCTCGCCCTCCGAGTTCGGCAGGAGGAGGTCCGCCGCCTCGAACGCGGCGAGCTTCGCCCGGGCCTGGGGCACCGACGCCATCGACAACTGGGTCAGGCGCGACTCGCTGGTCATCGCGGCCGACACATAGATGCCGGCCCGTCGGACCCGACCGAGGAAGGACCGCAGGGTCAGGCCGGCCAGCCCTTCGGGGCCGTAGCGGAGGTCCCAGTAGATGGGAGAGAGAGCCACCGGCAGACCCCGGTCGTGGCACCGGTGGACCGTCTCGGGCTGCAGGTCGAACCCGTGGACGAGATCGAGGCCCGACAGGTCGGGGTGGGTGTCGAAGGCGGTGGTGGCGATGACCCCGTACCGGCGCAGCGCCCGGGCCGTCTCCTCCAGTTGGACGATGTGCCCACCACTCACCCGGTTGGCGGTGGCCATCCACAACAGGACCCGCAGCTCGGGACCCGTCGGGTCGGATTCGGGCCCGTCGGGTTCTGCGGCGTCGCCCGACGGACGGAGATGCGTTCCCACGGAGAGAGACTACCGGCCGCCGGCGCGTCCACGGTGAGCCCGGGTTCCGTCACCCACCCGCCGATCTCAGTGGCGGAACCGTCGGAAGCGGGCGACCAGCGGATCGCGGAACTGGGGTTCCACCCGGAACATCACGGCCAGCAGGGTGGCCAGCGCGGCGAGCACCACGATGACGGCCTGGACGGCGGCCTGGACACCGTCGTGCAGCGTCGACCCGCCGTGGACGGGATGGGCCAGGAGGAAGATGGCGGCGAGCAGGCCGGCGACGAGCCCGCCCGGCACCACCGGCAACAGGGCCTGGCGTGCGTAGCGGGCGAAGGACATTCCGAGCAGGCGGCACACCATCACCGGCAGGATGACGAAGTCGATGACGACCACCACGGGGAGCGAACCGAGGGCGGGTCCGACGGGTCCGAACAGGTACGTGGCGGCGATGCTGCCGGCCAGGTTGATGGCCGCCCCGATGAGGGACAGCCGGATGAGCATCTGATTGCGACCGATCCCCGTCAGGAAGATGAAGCACTGGTGGCCCGGCAGTTGGATGGCGGTCACCAGACCCAGGGCGATCATGATCTTGTAGGTCTGGGGCGGCACCTCCCCGAGCCACAGCTTCAGGATGGGCTGCCCGAAGGCGGCCAGGGCGATGACCATAGGGACGGAGATGGCCAACGAGGCCATCACCGCCTTGGAGAACAGCCAGCCCTGGCGTTCCGGGTCGTCCGCCGTCTCGAAGTGGGCGTAGGTCGGCAGCAGCATGTCCGTGCCCTGGGTGGTCAGGTTCCGGGTCAGGTTGGCCGTGCTGAGGGCGATGTCGTACGGGGCGACCTGGGCCACCGGGAGTATCAGGCCGATGACCAGGGCGTCGAGGCTGTAGGAGATGATCCCGCCCACCGCGATCGCGGTGTTGCGGCTGCCGAACCGCAGCAGTTCCAGCAGGAGGTCGCGTCGGAACCGGCCCCGGTACACGGTCGAGCCCGTGACCCGCCGGACGATGGCCGACATGGACACCAGGCTGAAGAGCATGCCTCCCGCGGTGACGAGGGCCAGGCCCACCAGTCCCCCGCCGGCCAGCACCACCACCACCTGGGCCACCTGGGTGACGATCAGTCCGAGTCCGCCGATCTGGGCCTGGCGGTCGCCGCGTCCCGCCCCGAAGAGGACGGCCGACGGGACCGAGCTGACGAACCGCAGCGCGGTCATCACCCCGAGGATCACGAGGGTGCGACCCGCGACGCTGCCACTCACGTCGCCCAGGTTCAGGAACGAGGCGACGAACGGGGCCAGCGCCACGGTGACGAGCACGGCCACCGTCCCGGTGGCCGTGAAGAACACCAAGGACGTGCGGATGACATCGGAGGTCTCCTCCCTGTCGCCGACGGCCGACAGCTGGGCCACGCGCTGGACGACCGCGGTCGACACGCCGGTGTCGAGGAGTCCGAGGTAGCCGACGATCGAGAGCAGCACGATCCACAGGCCGTAGGTGCCGGCACCGAGGTGTCGCAGGATGACCCGCGTCAACAGGAGGCTGAGGAGGATCCCGATGACGAGATTCAGGTAGGACGACGCCGCGTTCCGGGCGAACTGGCGCCCGCTGGCGTTGGCCGGTGGCTCGTCCGCGGCAGTCACAGCGGGCGCTGATCTGAGGGACGCATGCTGCCCGAAGCGTACTCCGGTTGCCTCCGTCCACCGGACCTCGGCGGCGGTCCGGACAACCTGCTCTGGTACCATCCCCGATGGTGCGCGTGCTCCACGTCCCTCTGCCGCTGTCCCGGCGCGGCAACACGTTGATGGGCGTGGTGGAGGCCCTCGGACGGTGCGAGGCGGCCGACGGCGGCGACGTCGGGGTCATCGTCAGCCACAACCGGGACGTCCACATCGACGGGCTCGACAACCTGGCCGTCGACTACACCCGCCACTGCCCCCGCGAGTGGATCAGCCGTGCCGAGCGGCTGCGTGACGACGTGTCAGGTCGACTCGGCCGACGCCGGCGGTTCTCCGGCGACCTGTACCTCCCGGCCATCGATGCCGCCGCCGCGTGGCGTCCCGACCTGCTCCTGCTCTACGACGGGCTGTGGGCCGCCGCCCAGGTGGAGGCGTGGCGCGCCGCGCTCCCCGACGCCCGCATCGTCGTGTACATGCACAGCCCGTTGGCCCGCGGTTACGGCCGGGCCGAGCTGACCCGGTCGTTGGCCCACGCGGACGTCGTGGTCCTGGTGTCCGAGTTCCTGCGGTCCCGGTTCGTCGAACGCGTGCCGGCCATGGCCGGGTCGGCCGTGGTGGTCGCCAACGGTGTCGACGCGTCCGTCTTCCACCCGGCGGACCCGTCCCCGGCGGTGCCCGACGACGGCCCCTTCGAACTCCTCTTCGTCGGCCAGATGGCCCCCCACAAGGGGCCACACCTCCTGCTCGAAGCCATGGCCGTGGCCCGGGGTCTGACCAGGCGCCCCCTGCGGGCCACCCTGGTCGGCAGCAGCGCGTACGACGCCGGCGATCGCCTGACCGACTACGAGCAGACCCTGCGCCGCACCGCCGCCGACTCGGGCCTCGATGTCGTCTTCGTGCCCTTCGTGGCCAAGGAGGAGCTCGCCGACCGCTACCGGGCCGCCGCGGTGCTTTGCGTCCCGTCGGTGTTCGACGAGCCGTTCGGCTTGGTGGCGGCGGAGGGCATGGCCTGCGGCACCGCCCTGGTGGCATCGCGTCGGGGCGGCCTTCCCGAGGTCGGGGGCGACGCCGCGTGCTTCGTCGACCCCGAGGACACCGCCGCGTTCGCCTCGCGGTTGGCGGCGCTCGCCGACGACCCCGCCCGGGTGTCGTCCATGGCCGCCGCCGGACTGGGGCAGGCCGCCCGGTTCACCTGGGAGCGCTCCGCCCGCCGGATCGCCGAGGTCGCCGGAGCCGCCTGACCGCTACGTTCAGTCGTCGAGCTTGAGGGCGGAGACGAAGGCCTCCTGGGGAACTTCCACCCGACCGATGTTCTTCATCTTCTTCTTCCCCTCCTTCTGCTTCTCCAGCAGCTTGCGCTTCCGGGTGATGTCGCCGCCGTAGCACTTGGCCAGCACGTCCTTGCGGCGCGCCTTGACCGTCTCGCGGGCCAACACCCGGCCACCGATGGCCGCCTGGATGGGCACCTCGAACATCTGGCGGGGGATGAGCTCCTTGAGCTTCTCCGTCATCCGTCGGCCGTAGAAGTCGGCCTGCGACTTGTGGACGATGGTGGAGAAGGCATCGACCGGCACCCGGTTGATCAGCAGGTCGACCTTGACGAGGTCGGCGGTGGAGTACCCGCTGGGCTCGTAGTCGAGGCTGGCGTAGCCCTTGGTCCGGCTCTTCAGCTGATCGAAGAAGTTCACCACGACCTCGGCGAGCGGGATCGTGTAGACGAACTCGACCCGTTCGGGGGAGAGGTAGTCCATCTTCAGCATCTCGGCCCGCTTGCCCTGGCAGAGCTCCATGATGGTGCCCGTGTACTCCGCCGGGGTGAGGATCGTGGCCCGCAGCATCGGCTCGTCGACGTGATCGAGGCTCGCCGGGTCGGGCAGGTCGCTCGGATTGTCCACCGCCACCTCGGTGCCGTTGGTCAGGTACGCGCGGTAGGCGACGGACGGCGCGGTGGCGATGAGCGAGAGGTCGAACTCGCGCTCGAGCCGTTCGCGGACGATCTCCATGTGGAGCAGGCCGAGGAATCCGCACCGGAAGCCGAAGCCGAGCGCCGTCGACGACTCCGGCTCGTAGGTGAAGCTGGCGTCGTTGAGCCGCAGTTTCTCGAGGGCGTCGCGCAGGTCGGGCAGCTCGTCGCCGTCGATCGGGAACAGACCGCAGAACACCATCGGCTTCGGGTCGCGGTATCCGTCGAGGGCGGTGTCGGCGGGGTGCGTGGCCGTCGTGACCGTCTCCCCGGACCTCGCCCCACCGACATCCTTGATGCCGGCGATCAGGTACCCGACCTCTCCGGGTCCGAGTTCCTCGACCGGCACGGTGACCGGAGTTCGGACACCGATCTCCTCGATCTCGTGGTTGGCCCCGGCCTGCATGAACCGCAGCCGGTCGTGGGCGGTCAGGGTCCCGTCCATGACGCGGATGGAGCTCACCACCCCCCGGTACTGGTCGTACGCCGAGTCGAAGATCAGGGCCCGCAGGGGGGCGGAGGCGTCGCCGGTGGGTGCCGGGATGCGCGCCACGATGGCGTCGAGCAGGGCCGGAACTCCCTCGCCCGTCTTGGCCGATATGTGCATGATCTCGTCGGCGGCCAGTCCCAGTACGTTCTCGATCTCCGCCGCGCAGCGCTCCGGGTCGGCGGCGGGCAGATCGATCTTGTTCAGGACGGCGACGATCTCGAGGTCGTTCTCCAACGCCTGGTAGCAGTTGGCCAACGTCTGGGCCTGGATCCCCTGGGACGC
Source organism: uncultured Acidimicrobiaceae bacterium (assembly GCA_963841885.1). GTDB lineage: Bacteria > Actinomycetota > Acidimicrobiia > Acidimicrobiales > RAAP-2 > Bog-756. The sequence continues at coordinate 51,348 of CAWJEK010000020.1, read as the reverse complement.
GTCGACCAGCAGGACCGCCCCTTCACAGGCGGCCAGTGACCGGCTGACCTCGTACCCGAAGTCCACGTGTCCCGGAGTGTCGATGAGGTGCAGCGTGTGGCCCTCCCACGGCACCCTGACGTTCTGGGCCTTGATGGTGATGCCCCGCTCCCGCTCGATGTCCATCGAATCGAGGTACTGGGCCCGCATCTGGCGCGGGTCGACGGCCCCGGTCAACTCGAGGATGCGGTCGGACAGCGTCGACTTGCCGTGGTCGACGTGGCTGATGATGGAGAAGTTGCGGATACGGTCGATGGAGAGCACGGGTCGCCCAGCGTACCCAAGGCCGGCCCCGGCCCACCCCGGCCGCGGTGGCGTGACCCGCCGACCGATCCGCCGCCGGACCGGCGGTCCGGGACTGCCGCTCGCCCGGGCCACGGGTCGCCTGCTATCCTGCACTGTCTGCTCCGGCGGCCTCCGGGCCGTCCGGAACCGGGCGCCCCGTCCGTGCTGTCGACGGTGTCGGGCGTCGGCCGGGCAGCACCCCGTCGCACGGCTCCCGTGGCCCGCGACCACGCACCGAGACAACGAGGAACCCAGTGGCCAACATCCGCAGCCAGATCAAGCGCAACCGCCAGGCCGTCAAGCGCCAGGCCCGCAACAAGTCCGTCCGTTCGGAGCTGCGCACCCGTTCCAAGTCGGCCGTCGCCGCCATCGACGAGGGGGCCGAGAACTCCGAGGAGGCGATCCGGCTGGCCGTCAAGCGGATCGACAAGGCCGCCGCCAAGGGCGTCATCCACAAGAACCAGGCCGCCAACCGCAAGTCCCGCCTGATGAAGCGGGCGGCCAAGGCGTCGGCTGACGCCTGATCCGCCGTCCCGGCGCCAGCCGGACGACACGAATTGCAGCACCCGGGTCCCGCCTCCGGCGGGACCCGGCGCGTCCGGGCCGGATCAGTCGGGGAGCGCCTCGATCAACTCGGGCCCGTCGTTGCGGACGTTGCCCACCGACGTCCCCACCGGCCGGTGGACGAGGATGCCGGCCGGGGCCGCGGCCAGGAGCGACTCGAGTTCCGGCCGGTCCCGGTTGCGCGGATCGAGCCACTCGTCGAGGGCCTCCGGCTCGATCACGACGGGCATCCGGTCGTGGATGCCCTCCATGTCCGGCCCCGCCGCGGTGGTGATGACGGTGCAGGTGCGCAACGGCACCGGGGCGTCCGGTCCGTCGGGGGCCGATGCGCCGACCGCCGCGCCCCACCACGGCTCCCACAGACCGGCGAGGGCGAGCGGCCGTCGGTCGGCACGGGTGAAGTAGTAGGGCTGCTTGACCGTGCCCGATCCCTTCGACCACTCGTAGAACCCGTCCGCCACCACCACCAGCCGCCGGTCGGCGAAGGCTGATCGGAAGAACGGTTTGGAGGCCACCGTCTCGGCTCGGGCGTTGAACGTGTGGTTGGCGACCGAAGGATCCTTGACCCAGGACGGCACCAGGCCCCACCGGTAGCGCCCGAGCTCACGATGGAACCGCTGGCGCCCGCCCCCGGTGCCGTCGTCGTGGTCGGCCACGTCGGCGACCGCCAGGATCGTCCTCGTCGGCGCTACGTTCCAGCTCGGGTGGGCGTCACGATCGACGTCGGGCCCGAGCTGGGCGTCGAAGATCCGGGCCAGGTAGTCCGGGTCCGAGTAGAGGGAGATCCGTCCGCACATCGTTCCCCACCCTACGACGGACCCGTTCGGGGCTTCACGACGGCACCGGCCGGGTCACGTCCGGGACCCGGCGCCGGTCACTTCGGCGGGTAGTAGTAGAAGCTGCCGTCGCAGCGGTAACCGTGCTGGGGCCCGGCGACCGGCGGATCGTCGAGCCGGGTGATGACGCCGTTGCGGATCTGGGCGATCACGTAGCAGTGCGCCGGGGTCTTGGCCGCCGGATCGGAGCTGGCGATCAGGTAGTTGCCGTTGAAGACGGTGATCTTCTTCAGCTGCTGGAGCACCGAGCCGCGGGTGGGATGGGTCCCGGCGGCCTGGAGGGCCTGGGTGAAGAGCTGCCCCGACAGCCAGCCGAACAACGTGTACAGATCGGGGTGGAATCCCGGATCGGCCTTCTGGACCCACGTCTGGAAGGTCTTGGCGGCGGGCAGCACGTTCTCGTCCTCGCCCAGGAACAACGAGTTCACCATCTCCATGTAGGCGCCGTCGACGGCCGAGGCGCCACCCGAGTCGGGCACCAGCTGCTCGGAGTAGGTCGACGCACCGAACACCAGCACGGGGTGGTAGTCCTGCTGGTTGAGGGCCTTGACCACCGCGGCCGCGTAGTTCTCGGGCATCTGCTCGAGGAAGAGGATCTTGATCCCGTCCTGGCGCATGGCCACCACGTTCTGGGTGAAGTCGGACTGGGTGATGTCGAACTGCTGGTCGTAGGCGACCGTGTAGCCGAGCGACTCCATAGCCGCCTTCTCGCCGTTCCACTTGGTGATGGCCGAGGGCTGATCGGCCACCAGCGCCCCGGCGTGCTTCACGTCCTGGGGGAACTTCTGCTTGAAGTACTGCAACGGCCCCGTCGGCCATCCGATGGCGGCCGGGTCGGGGCTGAAGCTGTTGGGCAGGTCACCGGTCGCCTGGTCGAGATTGACCGTGACGTTGGGCACCCCGGGATTGGCGGCCAGCACCGTTCCGCCGTAGTTGTCCTCCAGGGAGAAGCCGCCGACCGCCGCGAAGTCCTTCTGGACGACCTCCTCGGTGGCCTGCTTGTTGGGGGCGCCGGAGTAGCCGTCGTCGTGGGAGTCGACGAGGAGCTTGCGGCCGTTGATCCCCCCGGTCGAGTTCACGTAGTCGGCCCACGCCTCGGTGCCGACGTCGGCACCCTTGAACAGACCGTAGGCGAGGGTCGAGACGTTACCGACGGTGACCGTCGACGAGGTCAACCCGGTGGTGTCGGTGAAGGCCGACGACGGGATCCCCTGGGTGCCCGACGAGCCACCCGACGAACTGCTCGAGGTGGTGGCACCCGAGGTGGTGGTCGTGGTGGACGACTCGGTGGACGAGCAGGCGGCGAGCCCGACGGCGACCACGAGGCTCGACACGACCACCGCGAGCCTCCCGCTCCGCCGTCGGCCGATCGTCCCACCCTGGCGAACGGTAAGCGTCATGGTTGTCTCCCCCTTGTCGTCGGTGCCCGGCAGGTCGGTGACCTGTCCCCCCGGGCGCGGTGCAACGTTGCAGACTCTAGAGAACCCCGGACCGATGTGCCCGCACCGCTCCTAAGCGTCCCGCGCCTCCCTGTCCCGGTGCATGGCGTTGACGCGCTCACGGGACAGGTTGACGAACTCGCCGGTCGCCTCGACCGTGACCACCCCGTCCTGCAGCAGACGGCCCGTACTGAAGGTCCGGCGGTCGGTGACCTGCGTGACCCACGACTCGAAGCTCGACTCGATCCCGATGATGGTGGGGCGCCGATAGCGGATCTTCAGCTCGACGGTCGGCCCGGCCGCCCCGGCCACCACGTTGGCGGCCGTCAGCACGATGTCGAAGGCGGCGGCGATGGCGGCGCCGTGGACACATCCCGGTGCCCCTTCGTACTGCGGCGTGAACACGGTCCGGCCTGCGGCCTTCGGGGGATCGAACCAGATGTCCACGGGCGGGGCCACCGGATTGCAGGTGCCGACCACCATGTCGAACGGCATCGACGCCGTGAGGTCGGGAGGGCCGTCGGACCCGGGGATCTCGACGTGGCGTCCGACGGGCTCGGGCCCCTCGTCGGGGACGGCGGCCGCCAGTTCGGCGCACAGGGCGTCCACCCCGGCCGCCACCGACAGCAGGGCTCCCGGTGCCGGGGTCGACGTGACGGTGAGCTCCACGAGCCGCCGCACGGCGGCGGCCAGTTCCTCGCGGCCGCCCCCGCTCCACGGCCGGCCCTCCGGGCCGGGTTGCCGGGGGGACCCGGCGGGTTCCGGCCGGGTACCGACACCATCGGACGATGTTCCTGCAGCCATCGGTGTCCCTTCAGTCATCGGTGTCTCCGAAGCGTTCGACGTAGGGGGCGTGGGCGTCGAGGACGGCCAGGATCTCCGGGGCCGACCCGGACGGCACCCGCAGCACGACCTCGCGGACGCCGAGGCGGGCGAAGTGCTCGAGTTTGGCGTCCGTCGGCACGGTGCCGAAGGGGATCACCCTGACCAGATCCGGATCGCGGCCCCGCTCCTCGAAGGCCCGGCGGAGCGCGGGCAGTGCGTCACCGAGACCGGACCCGCCGACCGGCAGCCACCCGTCGCCGTACTCGGCGATGGCGGCGAAGTTGCCCGGCGATGCCACTCCCCCGAGGAGGACGGGCACCCCGGGCTGCTGCACGGGACTCGGGGCACTCCAGCACGGGTCGAGGTCCACGTACTCGCCGTGGAACTCGGCCGGATCGTCGCGCCAGAGGGCCTGCATGCACAGGACGTGCTCGCGGGCCACGGCCCGCCGGTCGGCGAAGTCGACCCCGTGGTCGGCGGCCTCGGCCCGGTTCCAACCGAAGCCGATGCCGAGGTCGACCCGTCCGCCGCTCAGGTGGTCGAGGGTGGCCACCTGCTTGGCCATGACGATCGGGTCGTGCTGGGCGACGAGCGACACGCCGGTGCCGAGGCGCAGACCGGAGGTGACGGCCGCCGCCGTGGCCAGGGCCACGAACGGGTCGAGACTGCGCTTGTAGTCGTCGAGCGACACCCCGTCGACGAGGCCGGGCGGCGTGTCGGCCCGCACCGGGAGATGGGTGTGCTCGGGTAGGAACAGCGAGGCGAACCCCCGCTCCTCGGCGGCGCGGGCCACCCCGGCGGGATCCATGTCCCGGTCGGTCAGGAAGCAGGTCACCCCGATCCGCATCAGTCCTCCAGCCCGGCCGCCAGGGCCGCCCCGGGGTTGACGTCGGGATCTGCGAACAGGGTGGCGAAGGCGGCCTCCTCGCGGCGCCGGGCGTCACCGACGGCCGGACCGCGGCCGGCCAGCATCAGCCGTTTGATCTGACGGGTGGCGTGCGGCGGGAAGGAGGCGATCGTCCGGGCCAGGGCCAGGGTCTCGGCGAGCACGGTGCCGTCCGGGCAGCCGCGCAGGGCGAGTCCCGCGGCCACGGCCTCGTCGGTGGTGACCCACTCCGAGGCGAGCAGGACCCGCGCCGCCTGCTGCCACCCCATCCGCAGCGGCAGCAGGACGCTGCTGGCCGCCTCGGGTGGGACCCCCATCTCGGCGAACGGCGCCCGCAACCGGGCCGACTCGTCCATCAGCACCAGGTCGACGTGGCCGAGGATCGAGCACCCGAGTCCCATGCCCACGCCGTGCACGGCGGCCAAGAGTGGTTTGTCGAAGCGCTGCAGCACGTCGAGCAGGTCCTGGAATCCGGTGCCGGCCTCCGGGCCGCCCGCCCCCGTGGCGATGGCCGCCATCTCGCGCAGGTCCTGACCGGCGGTGAACGCCTTGCCCCGCCCGGTCAGGACCACGGCATGCACCTCGTCGTCGCCGAGCAGCGCCGGACAGGGCGCCGGCCACCGCCCGGTACATGGCCGAGTCGAAGGCGTTGCGGGCCGCGGGCCGATCGAAGGCCAGCAGCAGCACGTGGTCGAGGAACTCGAGCTCGATGCGGTGGCCGTCGTCACCCGGCGACGGTGGCGTCACGGGCGCACCACCTGGCCCCCGTCGACGTTGAAGACATGGCCCGTGACCCAGGACGCCTCGTCGGACAGGAGGAACAGGCACATGCCCACCAGGTCGTCGGGCTGGCCCATGCGCTTGAGCGCCAGTCCCGCCACGATGGGCTGCAGGAAGACGTCGGGCACCACGTTCCGGGAGGCCTCGGTGTCGATCGGGCCGGGCGCGATGGCGTTGGTGCGGATGCCGTCACCACCGAGCTCGTGGGCCAGCTGCTGGGTCAGCGAGTTCACCCCGGCCTTGGCCAGGCCGTAGAAGCCGGCGTAGAGGTAGGCGGCGGTCGACGACTGGTTCACGATGGCACCGCCGCCCCGTGCCTTCATGTGGGGCCAGCAGGCCCGTACGCAATTGAGTGCACCGAGCAGGTTCACCGACAGGAACCGGTTGAGGTAGTCCCAGTCGACGGTCACCAACAAGTCGAGCTTCATGGTCCCGAAGATGGCGGCGTTGTTGACCAGGTAGTCGATGCCGCCGAATTCGTCCACGGTCGCCTGGGCCATGGCCGTCGCCGACGCCGGATCGGCGACGTCCACAGGCAGGGCCAGCGCGCTACCGCCTGACGAGCGGATCCCCCCGGCCACGGCCTCGGCCCTGTCGACGTCGATGTCCGCCACCACCACCGAGGCGCCGGCGGCGGCCAGGGCCTCCGCGTAGGCCTGGCCGATCCCCCCGGCCGAACCGGTGACGATGGCCACCCGACCGTGGAAGTCGAACGTGGTGGTGGGGGTAGCCCCCGCGCGGTCGGACATGTCAGGACTCCTCGTCGTCGTCGGTCATCGTGCTGCGTCGCCCGTCATGCCGGCTCGGCCAGCGACTTGGTCTCCAGGTACTCCTCGAAACCGGCCCGACCGGATTCGCGACCGACGCCGGACTGCCGGTAGCCCCCGAAGGGGACGTCGGGGCTGAACCACAGACCACCGTTGATGCCGACGGTGCCGGTGCGGATCCGGTTGGCGACGGCCACGGCCCGCTCCCGGTCCGCCGACCAGACCGATCCCGACAGTCCGTAGTCCGAGTCGTTGGCCAGTGCCACCGCATCGTCGTCGCCGTCGTGGGGGATGACGACCATGACCGGCCCGAAGATCTCCTCCCGGGCCACCCGGGCGTCGTTGCCTACGCCGACGATGAGCGTGGGCTCGACGAAGAAGCCGTCGCCCATGCCCTCGGGTCGCCCGCCTCCCAGGGCGAACGATCCGCCCTCTTCGACGGCCAGACGCAGGTAGCCCTCCACGCGGTCCCGCTGCCGGGCGCTGATCAGCGGACCGCAGATGGTTCCGGGATCGGTCGGATCGCCGGCCGACAGCTTGCCCATCACCTTGGTCATGGAGAGGACCGCATCGTCGAAGAGTGCGCCGCGGAACGAGCAGCCGGGTGGTGATGGCGCACCCCTGGCCGGCGTGGGTACATACGGTGAAGGCGGCCGTGGCGCACGCGCCCCGCAGATCGGCGTCGTCGAGGACCACGAAGGCCGACTTGCCCCCGAGCTCCAGGAAGACCTTCTTGACGCTGTCGGCGGCCGAGGCCATCACCTTGCGGCCCGTGGCCGTCGATCCGGTGAAGCTCACCTGGTCGACCCGGGGGTCGGTGGACAGCAGGGCGCCGAGGGCGTGGTCGGCGGAGGGGACGATGTTCACGACCCCGGCCGGGATGTCCGTCTCCTCGGCTATTAGCCGGCCCAGCACGGTGGCGCACCACGGTGTGTCCGGAGCGGGCTTGAGCACCACCGTGTTGCCGGCCGCCAGTGCCGGGCCGAGCTTGGCCAGGTTGATCTGGTGGGGGACGTTCCAGGGGGTGATGGCCCCGACGACCCCGGTGGCCTCGCGTCGGACCCAACGGCGGGACGGGATGCCCATCGGTTCGGCGACGCCGAGATCCGTCTCCCACTCGTACCCCTCGGCCAGGTCGGCGACCCACCCGAGCGACTCCACCGGGGCGTCGAGCTGGGCGGTGTGGGTCATGAAGAGCGGTGAGCCCGTCTCGGCGATGGTCATGGCCCGGATCCCGTCGGCGTGGCGTTCGAACGCCTGACGGAGCTGGCGCAGGCAACGCACCCGGAGCTCCAGGTCGGTCGACCAGTCCGTGGAGTCGAAGGCCCGGCGGGCGGCGCCGATGGCCTCGTCCATGTCCTCGGGACCACCGTCGGCGGCCACCCCCAGCACCTGGGCCGTCGCCGGGTTCAGTGTCTCGAAGACCCGCCCCGACCGGGCCGGACGCAGCTCACCGGCGACCAGCAGGCGCTCCTCGCCCACCGACGTCGTCACGTCACTCATCGGCTCTCCTCCATCTCGCCCAGCCCGAACACGTCGTCGGCCCGGGCCTCGGTCATGGCGGCCAGTGGGAGGTCCACCCCCAACTCGTCGCCCAGGGCCAGCGCCGCCAGGAGGTCCTTGTGGGCGAGGTCGGCGCCGTTGCGCATCGCCCCGATCAGCCCGGCGTCGTCAGCCTCCGTGAAGGGTGCCACCGTGGATCGGAACATGAGGGTCGCGGCGCCACCGATCTTGACGTCGCTGGCGCGGATCACCTGGGCCAGCTTCGCCAGGTCGATACCGGCGGCCTCGGCCAGCACCTGGGCCTCGTAGGCGGCCAACCAACTGGCGTACTGGACCAGGTTGCGGGCGAGCTTGGCGGCCAGTCCGGTGCCGAAGGGCCCCATCCGCACGGTCAGCGAGCCGAAGGCGTCGAACACCGGCTGCAGGCGGGCGATCACGTCCTCGTCGCCCCCGACCATACAGATCAGCTCTCCGGTGGCGGCCGCCGCAGGACCTCCGCTCACACCGCAGTCGACGAGGTCCACCCCGGCGGCACGGGCCTCGTCGCCGATGGCCCGCACGCACTCGGGGGTGATGGTGCTCACCACCACGAACACGGTGCCACCCCCGGCGGCGGCCAACGCGCCGTCCCGGCCGGACAGCACGTCGTGCACCTGCCCGTCGTTCACCACGGCGACCACGACCACGTCGGCCGCCCGGGCGAGATCGGCGGGCGACGCGGCGACGACGGCGTGGTCGGCGTGCCGGGCCGTGGCCTCGTCCCGCAGGTCCGAGACCACGAGCGGGAAGCCGGCGGCGTGGACGCTGGCCGCCACCCCGTCCCCGATGGCCCCGAGGCCGACCACTCCGACCGTGGGGAGGTCCGACGGCCCCGCGCCTGCTCCACCCTCTGCTGTGCTCACACTCGATCCCCCATTGCTGGACACGTGTCTGGACTATAGTATGGACACATGACCGATTCCACCGGGCCGACCGACGGCCTCCCGGGCCAGGAGACGGGGTGAGCCCCGCCACGGCGCACCGGGCGGCGTCCCCCACGGTCGACTTCGAGGCGACCCGACGCCGGCTCACCGCCCGGCAGGCCGAGGTGGTGGCCACCCTCGTGCAGGCGGCGGAGGACGAGACCGAGGAGGTCGGCTACGCCGGACTGACGGTCCGGGGTGTGGCCCGGCGGGCCGGCGTGGCCCCCGCCACCGCCTACACCTACTTCAGCTCCAAGGACCACCTGCTGGCCGAGGTGCTGTGGCGGCGTACCGAGGCCCTCCCCCCGGTCGAGGCCGACCCCGCCGTGCCGGTGGCCGAGCGGGTCGAGCGGGCCGTGGCCGACATGATCCCGTTCGCGGCCAGCAGCCCGGCCCTCATCGACGCCTGCACGGTGGCGATGATCAGCCTCCACCCCGACGTGGGCCACCTGAGGGACCGCATCGGTGCCGTCACCCACCGGCGTCTGACGGCGGCGCTCGGTCCTGATGTCGACCCCCGGGTCGTGCGGGTCCTCGAGGCCGCGTACTCGGGCGCCCTGCTGACGGCCGGCATCGGCCACATGTCCTTCCTCGACGTCCCGGCCTTCGTGGCCGAGGCGGCCACCCTGTTGACCCGCGGAGGCGCCCGATGACCGTCACCGGCACCGACGGACCCGTCGCCTACAACCCGTACGCCTACCAGATGCACGAGGACCCGTACCCGACGTACGCCCGACTGCGGTCGGAGGCCCCGGTCTACCGCTCGGACGAGTTCGACTTCTGGGCACTGTCGCGGCACGCCGACGTCCTGGCCTCCTTCCGCAACGTCGACGCGTTCTCCAACGCCTACGGCGTGTCCCTCGACCCCTCGGCATTCGGACCCGACGCCCACCGGACGATGTCGTTCCTCGCCCTCGACCCGCCCCGGCACACCCGCATGCGGTCGCTGGTCGGCAAGGGCTTCACCCCCACCAAGGTGAACGCCATGGAGGAGCGGATCCGCGAGATCACGCTCCAGCACCTCGAGCCCGCGCTCGAGGCCGGATCGTTCGACTTCATCGGCGACTTCGCCGGCAAGGTGCCGATGGACGTGATCTCGGAGCTGGTGGGCGTCCCCGTCGCCGACCGGGCCGAGCTCCGGCGCTTGGCCGACCTGGTGCTCCACCGCGACGACGGCGTCCACGACGTGCCTCCCGAGGGCATGGCCGCCGCCCTCGAGCTCGTCGTCTACTACCAGACCATGGTGGACGAGCGGCGGGTGACCCGCCGGGACGACCTCACCTCGGACCTGCTCGACGCCGAGATCGACGGTGACAAGCTCACCGACGAGGAGATCGTCGCCTTCCTCTTCCTCATGGTGGTGGCCGGCAACGAGACGACCACGAAGCTGTTGGGAAACGCCTGGTACTGGGGATGGCGCCACCCCGACCAACGGGCGACGCCGTTCGCCGATCCCACCCGCGTACCCGACTGGGTCGAGGAGACCCTCCGGTTCGACACGTCCAGCCAGATGCTGCTGCGCGTCACCCGCCAGCCCGTCCACCTGCACGGCACGACGATCGCCGAAGGTGAGCGGGTCCTCCTCCTGGTCGGGTCGGCCAACCGGGACGAGCGGGTCTTCGCCGATCCCGACCGCTACGACCTCGACCGCGACACCAAGGCCCTCGTCAGCTTCGGCAACGGTCGCCATTTCTGCATGGGGGCACCCCTGGCCCGGCTCGAGGCCCGGATCGCCCTCGGCGAGCTCGTTTCACGGGTGGCCGACTACGACGTCGACCCCTCCGGCGTCCAACGCGTCCACTCCATCAACGTGCGCGGCCTGGCCGCCCTGCCGACCACGGTGTCGCGGCGATGACCGGGGCCGCGGACTGATGGCGAAGTTCCCGACGAACCCGGAGCGCCGACCGGCGGTGGTGACCGGCGCGTCGTCGGGCATCGGCCGGGCCACGGCCACCGCCCTGGCCGCACTGGGCCACCCGGTGGTGCTCGGCGCCCGACGGGTGGGCGAGTGCGAGGACGCCGCCGCGGCGATCCGCCGAGACGGTGGTGAGGCGGTCGCCGTCCACCTGGACCTGGCCGACGGCGACTCGGTCGAGCGGTTCGCCGGCGCCGCCGTCGACACGTTGGGGGAGATCGAGATCGTCGTGTCCAACGCCGCCCTGAACGTGGCGGGGGCGGTCCTCGACACCGACCCGGCGGAGCTCGACGGCGTGCTGGCCGTCAACATCTCCGGTACCCACCGGCTCGTCCGGGCGCTGCTCCCCGGCATGGTCGACCGGCGCCGGGGCGACGTGGTGTTCGTCACCTCGGACGTGGCCGAGCGGCCGCGACCCGCCATGGCGGCCTACGTGACCTCGAAGTGGGGACTCGAGGGCTACGTGCACGCCCTCCAGATGGAACTGGAGGGCAGCGGCGTCCGGGCCACCATCCTCCGGCCGGGTCCCACCCTCACCGGGATGGGCATGGACTGGGACCCGGTGGTGACCGGCGAGATCATCGAGAAGTGGGCGTCGTGGGGGTTCGCCCGCCACGGCAACTTCATGCGCCCCGACGGGGTGGCCCAGGCCGTCTGCGCCGTGGTCGGTCTGCCCCGGGGCGTCCACGCCACCGTCATCGAACTGCAGCCCGAGGCACCGATCGCCCCGCCTGCCCGAACCGAAGGAGACCAGTGATGGCTGTCGACACAGGTACACGTGAGCCCGCCCGGGTGTCGGGGGGCGAAGGGGAGACCGGCCACCTGGAGGAGCTGCGCGTCGACCCGATCGGCCTGATGCAGCGGGTCCGCGACGAGTGCGGTGATGCGGGCGTCTTCCGCCTCGCCGGTCGTGACGTCGTGCTGCTCAGCGGGGCCGAGGCCAACGAATTCTTCTTCCGGGCCCCCGAGGAGGTCCTCGACCAGGCGGAGGCCTACCCGTTCATGGCCCCGGTCTTCGGCGAGGGCGTGGTCTTCGACGCCTCCCCCGAACGCCGCCGCGAGATGCTGCACAACCAGGCGCTGCGGGACAAGTTCATGCGCGGCCACGCCTCCACCATCTCCGCGGAGGTGGAGCGCATGGTCGGGGAGTGGGACGACGAGGGCGAGATCGACATGCTCGAGTGGTTCGCCGAGCTCTTCATCTACACCTCCTCGGCCTGCCTGGTCGGCCAGCGCTTCCGGGAGCAGCTCGACGGACGGTTCGCCCGGCTCTTCCACGACCTCGAACAGGGCACCGACGCCATCGCCTTCGTCGATCCCCACGCCGACATCGAGAGCTTCCACAAGCGGGATGCCGCCCGGGCGGAGCTGGTGTCGCTCATCCAGGCGATCATGGACGACCGGGCGGCCGCCCCACCCTCCCCCGAGGACGAGCGCGACCTGGTCGACGTGCTGATGTCGATCAAGAACCCCGACGGCAGCGACCGGTTCCTGGCCGACGAGGTGACCGGGATGTTCATCTCGATGATGTTCGCCGGGCATCACACCACGTCGGGTACGGCGGCCTGGACGCTGATCGAGTGGCTCCGTCATCCGGAGATCCTGGCCCGGGTCGACGAAGAGCTGACCGAGCTGTACCGCGACGGCGCCGAGGTGAGCTACCAGGCCCTCCGGGCCATGCCGCTGCTCGAGTCCTCGATCAAGGAGGCGCTCCGCCTCCATCCGCCGCTCATCCTCCTGCTCCGGGTGGCCAAGGAGGAGCTCGAGGTCGAGGGGTACGCCATCCACGAGGGCCAGATGGTGGGGGCCAGCCCCGCCGTGTCGAACCGGATCCCCGAGGACTTCCCCGATCCCGACAGCTTCCTGCCGGACCGCTATCTCGACCCCCGGGAGGAGGACCGGCAGAATCCCTGGACGTGGATCCCGTTCGGCGCCGGCCGCCACCGCTGCGTCGGCCAGGCCTTCGCCATGATGCAGCTGAAGGCCATCTTCAGCGTCCTGCTGCTCGACTGGGAGTTCGAACCGGCCCAGCCCCCCGAGACCTACCGCAACGACCACTCCAAGATGGTCGTCCAGCTCCAGCAGCCCTGCGTCGTGCGCTACCGCCGGCGGGCGGTGGCCCGCAGCGCCGGGGGTGCCGCCTGATGCGCATCGTCGTCGACCGCGACCTCTGCCAGGGCCACGGGGTCTGTGAGTCCGAGGCCTCCGGCGTCTTCGAGGTCGGCAAGGACCACCAGGTGGTCGTCCTCGACCCTTCGCCGCCGGCCGACCGACGGGCCGAGCTCGAGGACGCCGTCCGCTTCTGTCCGACCCACGCGCTGTCGATCGAGGACGACTGAGTCCGTCGCCCGCGCGCCGCCCCACCCGCCCACCCCACCCGTCCCTTCAATCCATCCCGAACCGACCACCAGCACCCGACAAGGAGTCACCCGTGCCGTCCTACCCCCGCAGTGAGCTCGAAGAGATGATGCAGCGCTGGCTGGACCTCAACCGCCGGTGCGAGGAGCAGCTGGACTGGCTGCCCCTCGCCGACATGTACACCGAGGACGCCACCTACGGGTGGAACGTCGGCCCCAACGACGAGTTCATGGCCGTCGGTCGTGACCAGATCCGCGAGTACGCCGTCGGCCTGGAGATGGCGGGCCTGGGTGGGTGGACCTACCCCTACATGCGCATCCTCATCGACGACGTGCAGGGAGAGGTCCTCGGCCTGTGGAAGCAGGTGGCCGACGCCACCCGGGCCGACGGCAGCCACTACGAGATCGCCGGCCTCGGGGGCAGCTGGTTCCGGTACGCCGGCGACTTCCGGTGGAGCTGGCAGCGCGACTTCTTCGACGTGGGCAACGCCACGGCCACCTACATCGAGATGATCCAGGCCGACGTGCTCAGTCCGGGCATGAAGGCCCGGATCGAGAAGATGGCCTCCGGCCGCCAGCCCGGGCACTTCCCGGTGGGCAAGGCCCCCGTCGGCCTGTGGGACGGCGTCGAACCGACCGTCCTCGGCGGCGGCTGAGCCGACCCCGGTCAGCCGGGAACCGGCCCCGGGTGGCCGGGGCTCCCGGACGTGGGCCGCGCCCGGGAGCCCCGGCTCACGTCAGCTTGAGAGCCTTGGCGGCGGTCACCACTCCCCGACTCGTGCAGACCGTCGCCGGCAGGCCGCCGGTGGCCGCACATACCCCGGCGCTGAGTTCGTTGGCCGTGCCCACGATCGACTGCGTCAGCGGGTCGGTGGGGTCCGTCAGCGCCCCGGCGATCTCGGCCTGCGAGAGGTTCGCCAGTACGACCGGCTGGTAGGTCGATCCCGAGATGATCATGCGGTTGTCGATGTCGACATAGGGGAAGGCGATCCCGCCGGTGTCCCCCGGCACGAACGACGGCCCGGCATACCGGTCGAGCGTCCGCTGTTCCTGCGTCGTGGGCTTCTGGAGGGGGCCGTATCCGCTGCAGTCAGGAGCGCCCGGGTCGGGCCGGTTCGTACACGACTCGATCGTCGCCAGGTGCACGTACGGGCTCACGAGGGACGCGTGCCGGAACGAGAAGGTCCGGTAGTCGCCGTCGAGGAGTCCCGAGGCGGTGGTCTCGAGACCGTGCCACGTGCCGAAGCGGGCCAGGGCGACGACCATCGCCCAGCGTTCGGCGGCGCAGTACGGGCAGTACTCGGCACCGAGATAGAGCACCGAAGGGGTCCGGCCGCCGAGCGTGAGCGGCGGCTGGCCCGAGACGATGATCGGGGTGCTGCCGGTGAACGCGGACGGTACTCCGGCCCCCACCGCGTCGAAGACCGAGGCCGGCACGGAGGAGACCTCGTGGACCAGCGTCGGGTCCGCCGGGACCACGGCCTGGGCCGAGGACTCGGCGGGGCCGTCACCGACGGCGATCCTGACGATCACGAGGGTGGCGACGAGGACGATGACGAGTCCGACCGCCGACCAGGCCAGTCGCGTCGGGGTCATGAGGGACGGGGAGCGGCGCGCGGGACGCGCCGAAGGGTTGCGAGACATGGGTTTCCTTCCGATGGGAATGCGCCTCGACGGCGCATCACGTGGAGTCGACGCGCCTCGACGGCGCATCGTGCGAGTGGGGGCGACGCGTGGGGTCGCCGGGACGCCCTCGGCCGGGGGCCGGGACGGATCCTCTACGCCAGGCTCGCGATGGGGGGTCGGAAGATCCCCGGGGTGAAGTCTTGGGAGTAGGTCTGTCGGCGTTCGACGGGTCGCCGATGACGTACCAGGGCGGCGATGACCACCCATGCGCCGAGGACCACCAGGGTCGTCGGCACGCTCACCGGGCCGGTGACGTTGCCGGGCACCGACGGCGCGCAACGTTGCCCGATGGTGCACAACCGGGGTTCGACGGGGGCGGACCGGGCCGACGGGGGCGCACCGCGGTGGGCGACGGCACCGACCGGTGACGTCCCCACGACGGACCCGAACGCACCGGCCAGCACCAGCGAGGCGGTGAGAACCAGGAGGATGCGGCGCACGGTCAGCACTGCGAGCGACTGTAGCGGTAGCCCTCTCCCGAATGGCGTCGCCCCGACGGGATGACCGTCAGCGGGACCGGACGACCGGCGACGAGCCACGGCACGGCATGCTGGGGTCGTGCGATTCATGCGACCGCCCGGATCCCGGGCCATCGAACCGGGGCCGGGACAGGAGTCGGTGTGGGACTACCCCCGGCCTCCTCGGCTGGAGTCGGTGACGGCCCGGATCCGCGTCGAGTTCGGCGGCGTCACCGTCGCGGACACGACCGGGGCCTTCCGCGTGCTCGAGACCAGCCACCCACCGAATTACTACCTCCCTCCCGAGGACATCGCGGCGGGGACCCTGGTACGGAGCGGCCGGAGCTCCTGGTGCGAGTGGAAGGGCCGAGCCCACTACTTCGACGTCACCGTGGCGGGCCGCACGGCGCCGGATGCCGCCTGGGGCTACGACCACCCGACCCCCGGCTTCGCTCCACTCGCCGGGTTCGTGGCCTTCTACGCCGGGCCGATGGACGCGTGTTCCGTCGACGGGGAGCGGGTCGTACCCCAACCGGGCGGCTTCTACGGCGGCTGGATCACCGATGCGGTGACCGGCCCGTTCAAAGGGGTCCCGGGCAGCGACGGCTGGTGACGGGACCGGTAGGTTGTCGGGGATGGCGACGTCCCCCGTTGCACCCGACGATGCGCTGGACGCCGTGCGGGACGCCGAGTTCCGCATGACCGCCCTCGCGGGCTCGCTCGACGACGAGGCCGTGGAGCGGCCGTCCCTCCTCCCCGATTGGACGGTCGGCCACCTCGTCACCCACCTGGCCCGCAATGCCGACAGCCACGTCCGCCGGACCCTCGCCGCCATCGACGGGGTCATGGTCGACCAGTACCCCGGGGGGATGGCCCAGCGCGAGGGGGAGATCGAAGCCGGGGCGCACCGGCCGGCCGACAACCTGCGCGATGACCTCGAGAGCGCGTCGTCCCGCCTGCTGGACATCTGGTCCGACGTGCCCGCCCACGCCTGGTCCAACGTGACCCGTGACGGCTCGGGGCGGGAGCGGCCCCTCTCCGAGCTGCCGGGGCGGCGGTGGCTCGAGGTCGAGGTGCACCTGGTCGATCTCGACTGTGGGACCACCCACCGCGACTGGTCCGACGCCTTCGTCGCCGCCCGGCTGCCCGAGATGCGGGCCGGCGCCGCATCCCGACTGCCCGCCGGGGCCGGACTGCCCGACCCCGGCACGCTCGACGAGCGGGACGAGCTGGCCTGGCTGTACGGCCGCCTCACGAGGGACGACCTGCCGGTGCTCGGCCCCTGGTGACCACCGTTTCCGAACGGGTCGGGCGGCACCGTCCGTCATGAGCATCGCCGAGATCCTCGGGCTGCTCATCGCCGTGGTGGCGGTCGCCACGGTGGCCGACCGCCTGCGCATCGCCTACCCGATCCTCCTGGTCGTGGCGGGTCTGGTGGTGGCCATCCTGCCGGTGGCCCACCGCGTCTCCCTCGATCCCGACCTCATCCTGCTCGTCTTCCTGCCACCGCTCATCTACGACGCCTCCCTCGACACGTCGGCCCGCGAGCTGTCGACCCACTGGCGGCCCATCCTCCTCCTGGCCGTCGGCCTGGTGCTGGCCACCATGACCGCGGTGGCGGTCGTCTTCCACCTCCTCGTGCCCCAGGCGAGCTGGGGGGAGGCCTTCGCCCTCGGGGCCATCGTGTCGCCTCCGGACTCGGTGGCCGCCACGCAGATCGCCGGCAAGCTCGGCCTGCCCCGTCGCCTGGTGACCATCCTCGGTGGCGAAGGACTCATGAACGACGCCACCGCGCTGACCGCCTACCAGGTGGCCGTGGCGTCGGTGGCCACCTCGCTGACCGTCGTCGACGTCACCGCCCGCTTCGTCTACGCCGTGGTCGTGGGCGTGGGCATCGGCCTGGCGGTGGGCTGGGCCGGCACCTACCTGCTGCGCCGGGTCGAGACGCCCGTCATCGAGAACACCGTCCTGTTGATCCTGCCCTTCGCCGCCTACCTGCCCTCCGACAAGCTCGACGCCTCCGGCGTCCTGGCCGTGGTCGCCACCGGCCTCTACTTCGGCCGCTACGGGTCGCGGGCGCTGACCGCCGCCGCCCGGCTCCAGCAGCGCCAGATCTGGGAGCTGGTCGTCTTCCTCCTGACCGGGCTCTCGTTCCTGTTGGTCGGGCTCGAACTCCGGCCCGTCCTGGAGACCCTGACCCAGCGGACGTCGGGCTCCCTGGTCGTCGAATCCCTGGCCGTGGTGGGCACCGTCATCGGGCTCCGGCTGGTGTGGATGTTCGGGGCCACGGCGCTGCCCGGGGGTCGGACCCTCTTCAGCACGAACCAGGGCACCCCCGCCACCTGGCGCGAGACCACCGTGGTCGGATGGGCCGGGATGCGGGGGGCCATCAGCCTGGCCGCCGCCCTGGCGCTCCCCACCACGTTCGCCGAACGCGACCTCGTGCTGTTCCTCACCTTCGCCGTCATCGTGGCCACGCTGGTGGGCCAGGGCCTCACCCTTCCCCCGCTCATCCGCCGCCTGGGCCTGGTCTCCGAGGGCGAGCGGGAGCAGGTGCTGGCCGCCGAGGCCCGACGGCGGCTGGCCGTACTGGCCCTCACCCGGATCGACGACCTGGCCGCGGCGGGGGGCACCCCCGACGACGTGACCGAACGCGTGCGCGCCGCCTACGAGGCGCTGCTGGCCCAGGTCGACCGCCGGCTCGACCTGCTGTCCGAGGACGGGGCGGACGAGGACGACGGCCGTCCGCCCGCCGAGGGCGAGGCCCGTTCCTTCGAGGCCGAGGTCGAACTCCGCCGGCTGGTCATCGAACTCGAGCGCGACGAGCTCGACCGCATGGTGGCGCGGCGCAGGGTGTCCCAGCCGGTGGCTGCCGACGTCCGGGCCGCCCTCGACATCGACGAGACGACCATGCGGCCCTGACCACCACCCGGCCGGACCCGCCTCCCCGGACGCGCCGAAGGGCGCCTCCGGAGAGGCGCCCTTCGGTCGAGCATTGCTGTGTGAGACACCGGGAGGCCCGTGAGGCGCCGGATGGGACCACGGTCCGGCTAGGTCGCCCGGTGGGTGTCTGGCTGGGTTTCGCCAGGTGGTACAGCGAGCCGCCTCAGCGGCCAGCCACCTCCAGGGTCCCAAATCGTTGACTGCTCAGTTGGACCACCTCCTCTCTCTGGTCCGCTCATCGTACCGTCGCCGCGCGCTGTCGCGGTTCATCCAATTCGCCGTATGAACGCCGTGTGAACAGCCCCTGGTGGGAGGAGGTCCGAGCCGGCGGGCCGCCCGACGGAGTCGTCGTGGCTGTGGTCAGATGGGTCCATGACGCTGATCAAGATCAATGCCATCACCGTGCCCGAGGAGGCCGGTGACGAACTGGCCAGGCGGTTCGCCGCCCGGGCCGGCGCCGTCGACGGCCAGGAGGGATTCGAGGGTTTCGAACTGCTCCAGCCGACCGACGGCCGGAACCAGTGGCTGGTCGTCACCCGCTGGCGGGACCAGGCGGCGTTCGACGCCTGGGTGGCCTCCCCCGCCTTCGCCCACGGCCACGCCGGCGCCGACCGGCCGGCGCCCCACGGGGGTCCCGTGTCGGTGGCGTCCGAGCTGTGGTCCTACGAGGTGGCCGGGGGCTCGGCGGGCTGACGGCGGCGCGGACCCCGGGAGTCGCGGTGGCGGAAGGCACCCCCCTGGCCAGGAAGCTCGGGATCGATGCCGGCGACACCGTCGCCCTCCTCCACGCTCCCGCCACGCTCACCTTCGTCCTGCCGCCCGGCGTCACGGTCCGCAGGCGCGCCGGTGGCCACGCCGACGTCGTCGTCGACTTCGTGACCCGGGCCGTGGCCCTCCCCCGCCGACTCGACGCCCTGGGGGAGATGATCCGTCCGGCCGGCGGCCTGTGGGTCGCGTGGCCCAAGCGCTCGTCCGGCGTGGACACCGACGTCACCGACCACGTGGTACGGGCCCTGGCCCTGGAGCGGGGTCTGGTCGACAACAAGGTCTGCGCCGTCGATGCCACCTGGACGGCGCTCCGGTTGGTCTGGCGCCTCGAACGCCGTTGACCGGAGACCGCTGACCGCAGTCCGGGCTCCAGGCGGGCGACGGGGTGGATCAGGAGTAGATCCGGGCGTCGGCGTCCCGCAGCCGGCCGCTCATCGACGCCAGGAGCCTGCGCGTGATCCGCGGCGACGACCGGATGATCGTCTGGAAGTCGCGCTGGCGGATCACGAGCATGGTCATGTCCGTCGTGCTGGTCACCGATGCCGAGCGTGGGGCCCTGTCGATCAGCGAGAGCTCGCCGAAGAAGTCACCGGGCCCGAGGGTCCCGGTGACGCGCCGGCCGTGCATGACCGAGGCCGTCCCGGACACGACGACGAAGAACAGGTAGCCCGGCTCCCCCTGCTGGACCAGGAGGGTCCCGGCGGGGACGGTCACCTCCTCGAGGAGCCGTTGGATCTTGCGCAGTTCGGCCTTCGTGCAGCCCGAGAACAACCAGATCCCGGTGACGTCGGGATGTCCGGTCGCCGCGCCCATGTCCAGAGGCTACCGAGGGGCCCCGACGGCCCGTGGCCCGGCGGCTCCCCACCGCCGGGCGAGGACGGCCGACGATACCGGCCGGTGCGTCAGGGCCGTAACAGGACCTTGATGCACTCGGGGCTGCGCTCGGCGACGGCGGCGTAGGCGGCCGGGGCGTCGTCGAGGGAGAACTCGTGGGTGAAGATCCCCCCGGTGTCCAACCGCCCGGCCTGCACCAACGGCACGAGCTCGCGCCAGGTGCGGTGCACCGGCGCGGTGGTCATGCGGAGCGTCACACTGCGGAACAGGGTGGTGAGGGCCGCCAGCGGATACGGCTCGAGGTCGTGGACCCCGACGACGGACACCGTCCCCCCGGCGCGCACCGCGGCCAGGGCGGCGTCGAGGGTGGCGTCCTTGGCCACCGCGTCGATCACGGCATCGGGGCCGATGCCGCCCGTTGCCTCGAGCAGGGCCTCGACCGTCGGACCCTCGACCGCCTCGGCCCCCGATGCCACGGCCCGGGCCCGGCGCCCCTCGACGGGATCGACGACCAGCACCCGGGCGGCGCCGAGCACCAGCGCCGAGCGCACCGCGCACAGCCCGACGGCCCCGAGACCGAGAACGGCCACCGTCCCCCCGGGCGGGAACTCGGCCCGCTGGGCCCCGGCCCACCCGGTCGAGAGGTTGTCGGTCAGCAACAGGGCGGCCTCGTCGTCGATCCCCTCGGGGATCCGGAGCATCTGGAAGTCGGCGGCCGGCACCGCCACGGCCGTGGCCTGGCCGGCGGGCAGCATCCCCGACCCGAAGACCTTCGGGCCCTCGACGCAGCGCACCGGGTCACCGGTGGCACATCCGTCGCACGCCCCGCAGCCCGCCACCGACGCGGTCAGTACCCGGTCACCCGGTCGGAAGGAGTGGACGTCGGGGCCGACTTCGAGCACGGTGCCGAGGAACTCGTGGCCGACCGGCACCGGCATCCCGAGGTCGAGGTCGCCGTCGTAGAAGTGCATGTCCGACCCGCAGATGGCCGTGGCGTCGACCGACACGACGGCGCCGCCCGGGCCCGGTGGCACCGGGTCGGGGGCCTCCGCCACCACCACGCGTCCCGGTCCCTCGATCGTCACGTGTCGCACGGTCCCCCTTCCACCGGGCCGTGTCCGGACCGGGTCATTGGCTACTGTGTCACACCGCGCCGCGGGGTCGGACCCCGCCGTCCCGATCCGGCGCGGGAGGGATCACGACATGCGCAATCCGCACGCAGGCGAGCCGTTCGACACGTCGGACGAGGAGATCGCCGAGGCGCTGCTCGACGTGTCGGTGCCGACCCTCCTGCTCTCCCTCGTCCACATGTCCGGCGACCCGGAGATCATCCGGGGCCGGCTCCGTCCCGCCGGCCTCTTCCTCAACGAGGTCCAGGGCTACATGACCGAGGAGGACAAGGCCGAGGCCCGGGCCCTCGCCCTCGAGGTGATCCGCGACTACCGCGACCGGGGCTGCCCGGAACCCGACCCGATCTCTCCCGAGCTCCTCCACGAGATGATGGCGTGGCTGGTCTGCGAGGACGTCCCCGCGGAGTACGTGCCGTTGCTCATGGAGGAGATGGAGCTGGACGGCCGCGACGCCCGACGGGTGGAGCCGTCCGGCGACCCCGCCGACCGGGCGGCCTTCCCGGTGGTGGTCATCGGCTGCGGGCAGTCGGGTCTGCTGGCCGGTGTCCGGCTGCAGGAGGCGGGCATCCCGTTCACCATCGTCGAGAAGAACGCCGGCGTGGGAGGCACCTGGTGGGAGAACACCTACCCCGGGGCCCGGGTCGACGTGGGCAACCACTTCTACTGCTACTCCTTCGAGCCGAGCGACCACTGGACCGAGTACTTCGCCCGCCAGCCCGAGCTGCAGCGCTACTTCGAGTCGGTGATGGACAAGCACGGCATCGGCCCCCACGTCCGGTGGGAGACCGAGGTGCTGGGTGCCACCTGGGACGAGGACAGCGCCACCTGGGCGGTGCGCACCCGGGCGGCCGACGGCACCGAGGACGTCCTGACCGCCCGGGCCGTCATCTCGGCCGTGGGCCAGCTGAACCGCCCCAACATCCCCGAGTTCGAAGGTGCCGACAGCTTCGCCGGGCCGGCGTTCCACTCGGCCCGCTGGGACCACGACGTCGACCTGGCCGGACGGCGGGTGGCCATGATCGGCGCCGGCGCCAGCGGGTTCCAGATCGCCCCGACCATCGCCCCGGACGTCGAGCGCCTGACCGTGTTCCAGCGCACGGCCCAGTGGATGTTCCCGAACCCGAACTACCACGCCGCCGTCGGCCCCGGGGTCCGGTGGGCGTTGCGGCACCTTCCCTTCTACGGGCGCTGGTACCGCTTCCTCATCCTGTGGCCCGGCTGCGACACGGGACTCCAGGCGGCCCGGGTGGACCCCGACTACCCCGACCAGCAGCGGGCCGTCAGCGAGATGAACGAACTCACCCGCCAGATGTTCACCGACTGGATCGTGGGCCAGGTCGGCGACGACCCCGACCTGGTCGCCAAGGTGGTACCCGACTACCCCGCCACCGGCAAGCGGACCCTCCAGGACAACGGGGCCTGGCTCGGTGCACTGACCCGGGACAACGTGGAGCTGGTCCGCACCGGCATCGACCACATCGAGGCCGATGCCGTCGTCACCGTGGACGGGACGCGGTACCCGGCCGACGTGCTGGTCTACGCCACGGGCTTCCAGGCCACCCGGGTCCTCGCCCCCATGGCCATCGTGGGCCGCGGCGGCGTCGACCTCCGGGAGATGTGGGGGGAGCGGCCGGCCGCCTACCTCGGCATCACCGTGCCGGGATTCCCCAACTTCTTCTGCATGTACGGCCCCGGCACCAATCTCGCCCACGGGGGCAGTCTGATCTTCCACTCCGAGTGCCAGATGCGGTACATCACCCAGTGCCTCGAGGCCATCGTCGAAGGGGGCCACCGGACGATGGAGCCCCGGGTCGAGCGCTACGAGGACTGGCACGAGCGGTCGCAGCGGGAGCTGCAGGGCCTGGTGTGGTCCCAGCCGTCCATCGAGCACTCCTTCTTCAAGAACTCCGACGGGGAGATCCACATCCTGAGCCCCTGGCGACTGGTCGACTACTGGACGTGGACCCGCCGGCCGGATCTGGCCGACTTCGTCCTGGACTAGTCCGCAGGGGCCGCCCCGCCGGCCCGCCAGTCGCCGACGGTGAGCCGGCGGACCAGGATCGGGAGGTCACGCCCGGGTTCGACGGTGGCGGCCCCGGGTCCGAACCCCAGTCGGTCCATCACCCGTCCGGAGGGGAGGTTGCCGGGTTCGTAGATGGAGACGATCTCCTCGAGTCCCAGGTCCTCGAAGCCCCACCGCAGGGCCTCCCCGGCGGCCTCGGTGGCGTAGCCCTTCCCCCGGTGGGCGGCGCCGAGGCGCCAGCCCACCTCCACGGCCGGCAGGATCTCGGGCAGGAAGGTCGGCACCGACAGGCCGGCCCACCCTACGAGGGCGCCACCCGACCGCTCCACCACGGCGTGGAACACCGGGCGGTCGGGATCGTCGTTGCCGGCGACGACCCGGGCGAGGAAGTCGGCCGTCTCGTCGTCGGTCATCCCCCGGCGGAGCGGGTACCACCAGAAGCTCTCCTCGGCGTGGAGCGTGGTGAGGGCGCCGAGGTCGTCCCCGGTGAACGGACGCAGGACCAGGCGCTCCGTGGTGAGCGTGACGATCATCGGGCCAGGATGCCACGGGAGCCGCCCCACCGCCGGGCCGCGCCGGCCGTCCCGGCGGGCCGGGCCACCTGGTAGTACGGGGGCATGGACACACGACGGATCGGCTCGCTCGAGGTCTCGGTCATCGGGCTCGGCACCAACAACTTCGGCTTCTTCATGGAGGAGGACGCGGTGGCCCCGGTGGTGGACGCCGCCCTCGAGGCGGGCATCACCTTCTTCGACACCGCCGACTCGTACCTCGAGAGCGAGGCGCGACTGGCCGCCGCCCTCGGTTCCCGGCGTGACGAGGTGGTCCTCGCCACCAAGTTCGCCAGTCCGGTCGACGGGGGAAGCGGCGGGGCGGCCCCGGACTACGTGGCGAGCGCGGTGGAGCGCAGCCTCACCCGGCTGGGCACCGACCGGATCGATCTCTACCAGCTGCACCGTCCCGATCCCGACACCCCCATCGCCGACACCCTGGGGGCCCTCGACGACCTCGTCCGCCAGGGCAAGGTGCGCGAGATCGGCTGCTCCAACTTCAGCGCCGCCCAGCTGCGCGAGGCCGAGGCGGCGGCCGCCGGTGGGGCCCGTTTCGTGAGCGTGCAGAACGCCTGGAACCTGCTGCAGCGCGAGGACGAGGCGGACGCGGTGCCCGAGGCCGAGCGGCTCGGCATCGGGTACCTGCCCTACTACCCCCTGGCCAGCGGCCTGCTCTCGGGGAAGTACACGAGAGGTGAGCCGCCACCCCCCGGCACCCGCCTGGTCCACTTCGGCGAGCGCGGGGGCGACCTGCTCTCGGACCGCAACTTCGACATCGTCGAGGCGGCCACCGCGTGGGCCGCCGAACGGGGCACTCCGTCCTCGAACTGGCCATCGCCTGGCTGGCCGCCAAGCCGGTGGTGGCGTCGGTGATCGCCGGGGCGACCAAGCCCGAGCAGGTCCGGGCCAACGTCGCCGCCGGCGCCTGGGTCCTCACCCCCGACGAGGTGGCCGAGGTCGACGCACTGGCCCCGCCCGCCGGCTGAGGCGGAGGCCACGTCCACCGCCGTGGCACCCCCGGTCGACGGGTCCCGCACCCGTAGGCTCGGACCGGTGACCGCCGCCGCCGATCAGGGCGCCCACCCCCTCGCCTCCCTCGGCTTCGACCGCGCCCGGATCGAGGAGACGGTCGCCGCCGGCTTCGCGCCCGGCCTCGTGGCCCGGGTCGTCCGCATCGACCGCGGCTGGGCCACCCTGCAGGGGACCCGCCGGACCCGTCGGGTGCCCCTGCGGGAGTGCCCCCAGATCGTGGTGGGCGACTGGCTGGTGCCGGACGGTCAGGGCGTGCTGCAGCGGCTGGAGCGCCGCAGCCTGCTCGTGCGCCGTTCGGTATCGGGTCGCGACGAGCCGCAGCTGATGGCGGCCAACGTCGACGTGGTGCTGGTCACCTGGGCCCTCGACACGCGGGTGGGCAGCACGCGGTTGACCGACATGGTGGCACTCGCCCGCGACTCGGGCGCCGTGCCGGTGCTCGTCCTCTCCAAGGTCGACACCGCCGACGACGGGAAGGCGCTGCCCGACGGCGTGGGCGACGCGCTCGAGGGGGTCGAGGTGGTCACCACCAGCACGGTCACGGGCGAAGGACTCGACCGGCTGACCGAACTCACCGCCGGCCGCACCGTCGTACTGCTCGGGGCGTCGGGCGCGGGCAAGTCGACGCTGACCAACGTCCTGCTCGGTACCGACGCCCAGGAGACGGGCGACGTGGGCCGGACCGGCGAGGGGCGTCACACCACGACCCGGCGGGAGCTGCTCCCGCTGCCCGGCGGTGGGGCGATCATCGACACCCCCGGCATCCGGGCCGCCTCCACCTGGGACGACCCCGACGAGGAGGAGCCCCCGTCACCCTTCCCGGATCTGGACGAACTGGCCGAGGAGTGCCGGTTCGCCGACTGTGCCCACGACGGCACGCCGGGGTGCGCCCTGGCGAGGGCGGTGGCCGACGGCGACCTCGCGCCACGCCGCCTGGCCGACTACCTGGAGTACCTCACCGGGCACACCGCGCTGGTCGAGGCGCGGGAGGCCGCCGACCGGTTGGACCGCCGGGAGCGCAACCGCCGCCCGCGCTCCTGAGCCCGGTCGGCAAGGGACTCCGGGGGTGGGACCGTGTGCCCCTACCGCCGACGCCGGCCCGCATCCGTCACCGACGGCGGCGCCCATCCCGGATCGGCACCCCCGACGTTCTGGCCGGGCGGGGCGATGGCGTCGATCCGGTCGAGCACGTCGTCACCGAGGACGATGTCGACGGACACCAGCTGGGACTCGAGCTGCTCCATCGTCCGCGGCCCGATGATCGGGCAGGTGACGGCCGGATGGGCCTGCACGAAGGCCAGGGCGAGTTCGAGCAGCGAGTGCCCGGCCTCGTCGGCCACCTTCTCGAGCTCGACGACGGCGGCCAGCTTGGCCTGGTTCACGGGGAGGGCCAGGTCGTAGCGGTCCGGCAGCATGGCCGAACGGCGGGAGGTGTTCTGCTTCCCCTCGCCGAACGCCCCCGACAACCAGCCCCCGGCCAGCGGGCTCCAGCTGAGCACCCCCATCCCGTACGTCTGGCAGACCGGCAGCAGGTCGGCCTCGATGCCGCGGGCGAGGATCGAGTACTGGGGCTGCTCGGTGCGGAACCGCTCGCGTCCGCGGCGTTCGGCGACCCAGTGCGACTCGACCACCTGGTGGGCGGGGAAGGTGGAGCAGCCGGCGTAGCGGATCTTGCCCGCGTGGACCAGGTCGCTCAGCGCCCCCAGGGTGTCGTCGATGTCGGTCTCGGGCGACGGCCGGTGGATCTGGTAGAGGTCGATGCAGTCGACCCCGAGGCGTTCCAGGCTGTGCTCGCACTCGGCGATCACCCACCGGCGTGAGTTGCCCTGGGCGTTGCGGTCGGCGGACATGGGTCCGTGCACCTTGGTGGCGAGCACGATGGCGTCGCGGTCGAGGGCCCGCAACGCCTCGCCCACGATGACCTCGGACTCGCCCGTCGAGTACATGTCAGCCGTGTCGATGAAGTTGATCCCGGCGTCGACGGCCCGGTGGATGATGCGGACCGAGTCGTCGTGGTCCGGGTTGCCCCAGGCTCCGAACATCATGGCGCCGAGGCACAGTTGGCTGACCTGTACGCCGGTGGTCCCGAGGGTGCGGTAGTCCATCGACCCAGCCAACCACATGGATCCGGCCCCCGCCGGAGCGGGTGGGTCGCACTGGCCGGGTGGACAACCGGTCGGTACTATCGAACATATGTTCGTATCTGCGCCGGACCCACGGCTGTCCCGGGAGCGCGACCCGGCCGCCGTGGCCGCTCTGGCCGCCCTGGCCGAGCGCACCCGGCCGGTGGCCGCCAGCCGGACCCGCCTGCTCCCGGTGGCTCCCCCGCTGGCCGGACTGCTGCCCGAGGGGGCGCTCCGACGCGGCAGCACCCTGACCGTCGGGGGTCCCGGCGACGACGGCGCCCTCAGCCTGGCCCTGGCCCTGGTGGGCGCGGCCTCGGCCGCCGGCTCGTGGTGCGCATTGGTGGGGCACCCCGGACTCGGGGCCGTGGCCGCCCGCGACCTGGGCGTCGACCTCCGGCGACTGGCCCTGCTCCCCCGCCCCGGGCCCGCATGGGCCGAAGCCACCGGCGTCGTACTGGAGGGGGTCGACCTGGTGGTGCTCTGCCCTCCGTTCCCACCCCGTCGCGACATGGCCCGCCGGCTGGCGGCCCGGGCCCGCGAGCGGCGGACCGTGCTGGTGGTGGTCCCCGGACGGGCCGGCTGGCCGGAGCCGGCGGACCTGCAGCTGCGGATCGCCGACGCGGCATGGGAAGGGATCGACGCGGGCGAGGGCCACCTCCACCGGCGTCGGGTGACGGTCACCGCCACCGGGCGCCGGTCGGCCGTCCGCCCGGTCCACCGCGGGCTGTGGCTGCCCGACGCCGACGGACGGGTGGCCCCGGCCGGGGCCCCCGGGGCGGAGGGCTGAGGTGGACCGCCTGCTCGTCGTCCGCTGTCCGCGAACTGCTCGTCGAGGACGAGGGCGGGGCGGCGTTGCGGACGTTGGCCGAGGTGGTCGCCGCCGTCGAGGCCTACTGCCCGTGGGTGACCCCGGTGCGGCCCGGCATCTGTTCGCTGCCCGCCCGTGGCCCGGCCCGCTACTTCGGTGGCGAGGAGGCCCTGGTCGACCGGGTCCGGGCGGCCGCGTCCGACGTCACCCCGGCCGAGGTCGGCATCGCCGACGGGCTCTTCGCCGCCGTGCTGGCCGCCCGGCACGGGGTGGTCGTCCCCGTAGGTGGCACCCCCGCGTTCCTGGCGCCGCTCCCGGTGGGCATCCTCGGCCGGGCCGACCTGGCCGAGCTGCTCGACCGCCTGGGGGTGCGCACCCTGGGTGAGTTCGCCGCGCTCCCCGATGCCGACATCCTCGGCCGTTTCGGGGCCGACGGTGCCCACGCCCACCGGGTGGCCGGCGGCCGCAGTGGCGAGCTGGCCGATCTCCGCGAGCCCCGCACCGCCCGGCTGCTGGGGGGTGACACCCCGGCCGGGCCGGTGGTGTCCGAGCCCGGCTTCTGGGGAGGGGCGAGCGACGCCGACGCCCGGGCCGCCCGGTGCCTGGCCGTCGCCCAGGAGCTCCTCGGGCCGGACGGGGTGGTGACCGCCCACCTCCAGGGGGGACGGAGCCCGGCCGAGCGGTCCCGCCTCGTCACCTGGACGGACGACGGTCGGTCGGCGCGCCCCGCCTCCGGCCCGGGACGCGGTGGCCCGGAGCCCGCCCCGTGGCCGGGACGGATCCCCCCGCCGGCCCCGGCCGTGGTCCACCCCGACCCGGTGCGGGCCGAGTTGGCCGACGTCCGGGGGGAGCCGGTGCGCGTGTCGGCCCGGGGCCTGTTGACCATCGTCCCCGACCGGCTGTCGGTGGAGGGTGGACCGTGGGAACCCGTGTCGGACTGGGCCGGGCCGTGGCCGGCCGACGAGCGCTGGTGGTCGCGGTCACGCCGTCGGGCGGCCCGGCTGCAGGCGGTCACCGCCCGCTCGGCCCACCTCCTCCTGGTCGAACGCGGCCGGTGGTGGGTCGAGGCGACCTACGGCTGAGGTGGTCGACCATGCCCTACGCCGAGCTGCACGCCCACTCCAACTTCTCGTTCCTCGACGGCGCCAGCCATCCCGAGGAGCTGGCCGCCGAAGCGGTCCGCCTCGGCCTGTCGGCCGTGGCCCTCACCGACCACAACGGGCTCTACGGGGCGGTGCGGTTCGCGGTGGCCGCCCGGGCCTTCGGTCTGCCCACCGTGTTCGGGGCCGAGCTCACCCTGTCCGACGTCGACGGGCCCCACCTGCGCACCGGGATGCCCGACCCGGACGGCACCCATCTGGTGGTGCTGGCCCGCGACCCCGAGGGCTACGCCCGGCTCAGTCGGGCCATCGCCGAGGCGCACCTGGAAGGAGGGGAGAAGGGGCGGCCCGTCCTCACCCTCGACGCCCTGGCCGAGCGCCACGGCGGTCACTGGCAGATCCTGACCGGGTGCCGCAAGGGCCCGCTGGCCGCCGCCCTGACCGACGAGGGCCCGGCCGCCGCCGCCCGGGCCCTCGACCACCTGATCGACCGCTTCGGCGCCGACCGGCTGGCCGTCGAACTGTGGGACCACGGCACCCCGGTCGACGGGCCCCGCAACGACGCCCTGGCCGTGCTGGCCGCCGGGCGGGGGGTGTCGCCCGTCGCCACCAACAACGTCCACTACGCCACCCCGGCCCGGTTCCCCCTGGCCACCACCCTGTCCGCCGTGCGGGCCCGGCGGACCCTCGAGGACCTGGAGGGGTGGCTGCCGTCGTCGGCCACCGCCTGCCTGCGGGGCGAGGCCGAGCAGCTCCGACGGTTCGCCCGCTGGCCCGGCACCGTGGAACGGGCCGGCGAGCTGGCCGCCGAGTGCGCCTTCGACCTGCGCCTGGTGGCTCCCCGACTCCCCGACTTCCCGGTGCCCGGGGGCCACACCGAGCAGACCTGGCTGACCGAGCTGACCCGACGGGGAGCGGTCGAGCGCTACGGGCCGCCGGGGGCCGAGCGGGTACCCGGCGCCTATGGGCAGATCGACCACGAGCTCGGGGTGATCGGCGCCCTCGGGTTCCCGGGGTACTTCCTGACCGTGTGGGACATCGTCCAGTTCTGCAAGCGCCGGGACATCTTCTGCCAGGGTCGGGGCTCGGCCGCCACGTCGGCCGTCTGCTACGCGCTCGGCATCACCAACGTCGACGCCGTCTCCCTCGGCCTGCTCTTCGAGCGGTTCCTGTCGCCGGCCCGCGACGGTCCCCCGGACATCGACGTCGACATCGAGTCGGGCCGACGCGAGGAGGTGATCCAGTACGTCTACGAGCGCTACGGCCGGCTCCACGCCGCCCAGGTGGCCAACGTCATCACGTACCGCTCCCGCTCCGCCCTGCGCGACGTGGGCAAGGCCCTCGGCCACACCACCGAGGAGGCCGACGCCTGGTCGGGATCGACCGAGCGCGGCCAGCCCCTGGACGAGCGGGACGACCTGCCACCGCTCGTGCAGCAGCTCTCCTCCGAGCTGCTCGGCTTCCCGCGGCACCTCGGCATCCACTCGGGGGGCATGGTCATCTGCGACCGGCCGGTGGTCGAGGTCTGCCCGGTGGAATGGGGCCGCATGCCGGGCCGCACCGTGCTGCAGTGGGACAAGGACGACTGTGCGGCGGCCGGACTGGTCAAGTTCGACCTGCTCGGCCTGGGCATGCTGACCGCCCTCCACCACATGGTCGACCTGGTGGCCGACTTCCACGGGGACACCATCGACCTCGCCCGCCTGGAGCAGGAGGACGCCGTCTACGACCTGCTGTGCCGGGCCGACACGGTGGGCGTCTTCCAGGTGGAGTCGCGGGCGCAGATGAACACGCTGCCGAGAGTCGAGCCCCGCTGCTTCTACGACCTGGCCATCGAGGTCGCCCTCATCCGGCCCGGGCCCATCCAGGGCAACGCCGTCCACCCCTACATCCGGCGCCGCAACGGGACCGAGCCCGTCACCTACCTCCACCCGCTGATGCAACCGGCCCTGGAGCGCACCCTCGGGGTGCCCCTCTTCCAGGAGCAGCTGATGCAGATCGCCATCGACGTGGCCGGGTTCTCCCCGACCGAGGCCGACGAGTTGCGCCAGGCCATGAGCGCCAAGCGGTCGGGAGAGCGGATGGCCGCCCTGCGCGACCGCCTGTTCGCCGGGATGGCCGCCTGGGGGGTGTCCGAGGCGGTGTCCGAGCAGGTGTACACGGCCCTCGCCGCCTTCGCCAACTTCGGCTTCCCCGAGAGCCACTCGGTGGCCTTCGCCCACCTCGTCTACGCCACGGCCTGGTGCAAGCTGCACTACCCGGCCGCCTTCACCGCCGGGCTGCTCAACGCCCAGCCCATGGGCTTCTGGTCCCCCCAGAGCCTGGTGGCCGACGCCAAGCGCCACGGGGTCGTCGTCCGACGCCCCGACGTCGACCTCGGGAAGGCGAACGCCTCCCTCGAGCCGGAGGACGGCCCCACCCCCACCCCGCCCGGGACGACGGCCGTACGCCTCGGCCTGTCCTCGGTCCGCGGCATCGGCCCCGACACCGCCGACCGGATCGAGGCGGGGGCACCGTGGTCGGGCATGGAGGACCTCGTGCGCCGGGCCGGGGTGTCCCGCCCCCAGCTCGAGGCTCTGGCCACCGCCGGTGCCCTCGACGGCATGACGGGCCGCGTCGACGCCGGCCGGGCCGGGCGCCGGGCGCGGGTGTGGAGCGCGGGGGCCGCCTCCCAGGCCACCGCCGACCGACTGCCGGGGGTGGTCACCGGGGCCGACCCGCCACCGCTGCCAGCACCCACCCCGTGGGAGGAGGTGGCCGACGACCTGTGGTCGCTCGGCATGGCCCCTGACACCACCGCCATGGAGCTCGCCCGGGGCGGCCTCGACCGGCGCGGCGTGGTGCGGGCCGCCTCGCTGGCCGGGCGCCCGGCCGGGGACCGGGTGACCGTCGGCGGGGTGGTCACCCACCGCCAGGCCCCCGAGAGCGCCCGCGGCGCGGTGTTCCTCAACCTGGAGGACGAGACCGGGATGGTCAACATCGTCTGCTCGCGGGGGGCCTGGGTCCGCTGGAAGCCGGTGGCACGGACCTGCCCGGCCCTGCTGGTGCGGGGACGGGTGGAGCGCTCCGAAGGGTCCATGACCCTGGTGGCCGAGCGGTTCGAGCCGCTGCCCCTCGGCCCCGTGCCCGGGTCCCGCGACTTCCGGTGACCGCACCGCGATTGCCACTGAAGATCGCGGACGGGTGGGTCGATGTTCCAGGTGAAGGCCTCGTGACAGAAACTGCTTGACTACTATCCGTGGCTATGGCAACACTTACAGTGGTAGTTCCACCACGAGAGGCACAGGTGACACGTATGGGGCAGGGGCAGCCAGTCACGGGGCAGGGGACCGCACGGGGGGGAGCATCGTCACCGCGATGCACGCCGCGCCCTTCGTCGGGAGTGACTTACCCAGGGGGGTGGTGCCGATGAGCGCCATGCCCACCGACGTCCTCGGGGGCGTCATCGGCCTGATGGTCATAGCCATGGCCATCGGGGCCGTCGACCTGGTGCGCCAGCCGGGCTGGGCCTGGAAGGCCGCCGGCGAGCCCAAGATCGTCTGTCTGGCCCTGGTGGTCCTGCTCCCGGGGGTCGGCCTGGCGATCTACGTCTTCGGCGCCCGCCCCAAGGTGGTCGCCGCGGTCGCCGGAGGGCGGGCCGCCGCCCTCCCCTTCGAGCGCTTCACCCACCGGGCCGACGCCACGGCCGAGGCGGCTCCGGCGGTCGGCGTGATGTCGATGCCCACCACCATCGGCAGCTTCGGGCAGACCGTGACCCGGCCGCTGCGGACCACCAGCGTCCTCCCGGCCACCGTGCCCGAGGCGAGGCCCCCGGCGCCGGTACCGACCGTCACGAGCCCGTTGCACCAGAGCGGCTTCTTCGACGACCCGGACGTCCTGCCGGTCGGCGCCGCCGCCACCTTCTTCGAGCGGGGCACCATGACCGAGCACGCGACGCCGGCGGCCGGGGGACCGGCTCCGGTGCCCGAGATCCGGGTGCCCACCGGGATCGGCCGCTCCTACAACCCCCGTCAGCGTTCCTCCCTCGAGGAGGAGCCCCTGGACGGGTCCAGCCCGCCGGCAGCCCCCGCCAC
Organism: uncultured Acidimicrobiaceae bacterium; assembly: GCA_963841885.1. GTDB lineage: Bacteria > Actinomycetota > Acidimicrobiia > Acidimicrobiales > RAAP-2 > Bog-756. The sequence continues at coordinate 18,658 of CAWJEK010000020.1, read as the reverse complement.
CCGGGCGGCCGGTGGGCCCACCGGGCCGACGGCCTCGGCCGGGGCACTCGCCCCGACCCTGGCCGCGCCCCGGGTGGGGACCTCCTCGCCGGAGATCTTCCGCCCGAAGCCGCAGGACGTCACCCCAATCGCCGGTTCGGGCACGACGGGCACCGCCACGCTGGTGAGGCTGGCCGCCCGCTGGATGAACGACCCGACGGGCCGTCACCAGTACCGCTACTGGGACGGGACGAACTGGACCGAGAACGTCTACGACGCCGGCGTCGAGTCGCGCGATCCGGTCGGCGGCTGACGGCTCACGCCGCCGCGGTCACCGGGGGCGGGTCAACCGGCTGAGCCGGGCCACCAGGACCTCCACGACCAGTTCGGGCGCCAGTCCCGTGGTCCCCCGCAGGTCGAGGTCGGCGGCGGCCAGCAGCTGCACCGCCCGGGCGATGCGCGCCGTGCCCAGACGGTTGGCCTGGGACAGGGCCTTCTTGGCCGGGTAGACGCTCTTGGTGGCCAACACCTCGGCGGCCTGTTCGGGAGACGTCACCCCCGAGCCGTCGAGCCGGAGCATCTGGCGGTAGTGCTTGTGCAGCAGGGCCAGGATGACCAGCGGGTGCGACTCCCCCGCCGACAGCATCCGGTGGAGTACCGCCAGGGCCGGGGCCGTTCGGCCGGCGTCGATGGCGTCGGTCAGGTCCCACGGGGCGAGCGCGCCGGCCTCACCCAGGAACGGCTCGAGGTCGGACGCGCTCACCGTGGAACCGTGCCCGTAGGCGGCGGCGAGGGTGTCGAGCAGGCCGGCCAGCCGGCCCATGTCGGAGCCGAGGTGCTCGCCCAGGCGGACCTGGGCCGGCCCGTCGAGCCGCACCGGCGCACCCCGCAGGTGGTCGCTCAACCACTGCGACCGGGCCTTGCCGCTGGTGCCGACCGAGGTGTCGACCACCTCGCCGGAGGCCCCGACCGCCTTGGACAACGTCGGCGGCAGCGTCCCTCCCCCGCCCACCAACACGAGCGCCGTGGTGTCGAGGGGATCGGCCAGGTAGGCGACGAGCCGTTTGGCGTCGGCGGCCCCGATCTGGCCGGCCTCGCGCACCACCACCACCCGGCGGTCGACGAGGAAGGGCGGCGTGGTGCAGGCGTCGATGACGGCCCCGATGTCGAACTGGTCGACGCCCGGGCCCCCGAACTCCTCGACCATGATCGACGGGTCGCCCCCGTCGACCAGGCGTTCGACCAGGGCATGGGCGGCCTGGGCCACCAGCGACGGATCCGACCCCTTCACCAGGTAGGCGGCCCGGTGTCCGGTGGCGGTGGCCGGCGCGCGCTCACCGGGACCCGGCCCGGTCCAGGGCGGCCATCACGTCGCAGGCCTGACGGTGGGCACCGACCTCGTGGACCCGCATCACGCGGCAACCCAGCGCCGCCCCGAGCGCGGTGGCGGCCAGCGACGCCTCCCGACGCTGGCCGATCTCGAGCCCGAGGACCACCCCGAGGAACGTCTTGTTGGAGGCGGACAGCAGGAGTGGGTAGCCGAGGTCGGCCAGCCGGTCCGAGGCCCGCAGCAGGGTCAGCGACTGCGGTGCCGTCTTGCCGAGGTCGAGTCCGGCGTCGATCACGATCTGGTCCGGGGCCAGGCCGGCGGCGCGGGCCCTCCCGGCCCGCTCGAGCAGGAAGGACGCCACCGTGTCGACCACGTCGTCGTAGACGGGGTCCGGATCCGGGATGCGGGGGCCGAGCCGGATGTGGGTGGCCACCACCGTGGCCCCGGCCTCGGCGGCGGCGGTCAGGTAGTCGGGATCGGCGAACCCGCTGATGTCGTTGCCCACCACCGCACCGGCGCGGTAGGCGGCGCGTGCCACCGACGCCCTCCAGGTGTCGACGGACAGGGCGATGTCGAACCGATCGGCCAGCGCCTCGATGGCCGGGATCACCCGGTCCATCTCCTCGGCCTCCCCCACCTCGGGGCCCGGCCCGGCCTTGACCCCCCCGACGTCGAGCAGATCGGCCCCCTGGTCGACGAGGAGCCCGGCCCGACGCACCAGGTCGTCGAGGGCGAAGGTGGCCCCCTTGTCGTAGAAGGAGTCCGGGGTCCGGTTGAGGATGCCCATGACCAGCGGGCGGTGTCGAATGTCGAACGTCCGCGGACCGAGGCGGAGGGAGGTGGCGCGCACGCAGGTGACGCTACCGGAGGTGCCGGGGGCCCGAGGCGGGCCGGTGGACCTCAGAACAGGCGGGAGGACAGGGACTTGCGGTAGTGGAGGGTGCGGGGGTCGTCCGGACCCAGCGTCTCGAGCAGGTCGAGGAACTCCTGACGGGCGTCGGGGTCGTCCTTCACCCGGTCGAGGAGACCGTCGAGCAGGGCGGCCACGTCGGTACCGGCCACGTCCTCGCGATCCGCCAGGCGGGCCTCGGCCAGCAGCCGGCGGGTGTCGGGCGTCTCGGGGACCCGGCCGAGCAGGGTGATGGCCTCGTCCGTCTCGCCCCGGGCGATCAGCAGCGCGGCCAGGGCCGGGACGGCGACCGGGTGGTCCGGCTCGAGCTGCAGGGCGCGACGCAGCGGCTCCTCCGCGCCGGCGTCGGCGCCGGCCGACGCCAGCAGGTCGGCCTCGGACCGCGCCGGCGCCAGGCGGTCCACGAAGGCACGTACCTCGGCCTCGGGCACGGCCCCGATGAACTGGTCGACCACCGCCCCGTCCCGGACGGCGAAGACCGCCGGGATGGACTGGACGCGGAAGCTGCCCGCCACGGTCGGGTTGGCGTCCACGTCGACCTTGGCCAGTTCGACCCTTCCGTCGGTGGCGGCCACGGCCTGCTCGAGCAGGGGCCCGAGCGTGGTGCACGGCCCGCACCACTCGGCCCAGAGGTCGACCACCACCGGAACCTCGAAGGAGCGCTTCAGCACTTCCTCCTCGAACGTGGCATCGGTGACGTCGACCATGGTCCCCGACGATACCGGGCGGCGGACCCTCCGGCGCCGCCCGGGTGGGGAGGATGCACCGGCGCGGGTAGCGTCAGGGCATGGACGCACCAGCCCAGACCGCCGGGGATCCCGTCGCCGGGGGCCCTCCCACCGGTGACCCCGTCGTCGAGGGCATCGACCGCGGCCCCGTCACCGACTGGCTGACGGCCAACATCCCCGGAGCGGTGCCGCCGTACCGCTTCGAGCTCATCGCCGGCGGTCGCTCCAACCTGACCTACCGGGTGACCGACGCCGACGGGTGGGCCTACGCCCTCCGCCGTCCCCCGGTCAGCCACGTCCTCGCCACGGCCCACGACATGGCGCGCGAACACACGGTCATCAGTGCGCTGCAGCCGACCGGGGTGCCGGTCCCCCGCACCCTCGGTCTGTGCACCGACCCCGACGTCAACGGTGCGCCCTTCTACGTGATGTCGTTCGTCGAGGGGCACATCCTGCGCGACGAGCAGGCCTCGGCCGCCCTGCCCGAGTCGGTCCGGGCCCACGCCAGTGACTCGCTGGTCGACACCCTGGCCCAGCTGCACGCCGTCGACGTGGACGCCGTCGGCCTGGGTGACTTCGCCCGGCGGGAGGGCTACATCGCCCGCCAGCTCAAGCGGTGGCACGGTCAGTTCGAACAGTCCACCCTGGACGGCGTGCCCGGTCCGGCCGTGGTCGACCGGGCCTGGGAGGTGCTGGCGGCCAAGATCCCCGAGCAGCAGGGCGTGGCCGTCGTCCACGGCGACTACCGCCTCGACAACACCGTGCTGGACGACGCCGGCGACGTGATCGCCATCCTCGACTGGGAGATCTGCACGCTCGGGGACCCGCTGGCCGACCTCGGACTGCTGCTCGTCTACTGGTCCGAGCCGGGCGACGCCCAGCACTCGGTACTCGGCGTGGCGCCGACGGCGCTGCCCGGCTTCGCCACCCGCGCCCAGCTCGTCGAGCGCTACGCGGCGGCCAGCGGGCTCGACGTGTCCCACGTCCCCTACTACTGCGCATTCGGCATCTGGAAGCTGGCCTGCATCCTCCAGGGCGTCTACGTCCGCTACGCCGGCGGAGCGGCGGCCGGCGACCGCAGCGGAGTCGACCAGTTCGCCGACACGGTGGTCCGACTGGGTGAGCGGGCGCTCGCCGACGTGGAGGCGCTGTGAGCGGCTACCGGCCCGAGGACCTCTTCGCCTTCGAGCCCGGATGGGGGGAGCCGTCGGGCATCCGCCTCGACCGGCCGGTCCTCGTCGTGGCCCTGGACGGCTGGGTCGACGCCGGCATGGGGGCGTCGGCGGCCATCGCCCATCTGCTCACCGCGTCCCCCACGGCGGTGGTGGCCACCTTCGACACCGAGCCCCTGATCGACCAGCGGGCCCGCCGGCCGATCGCCCGGCTCGAGGACGGGGTCACCACCGAGCTCACCTGGCCCACCATCCGGTTGCTGGCCGGCAAGGACCGGGTGGGGGCGGACATCCTCTACCTGACCGGGCCCGAACCGGACTTCGGCTGGCGGACGTTCCTCGAGGCGGTGGTCGGGATCGTGGCGCGCCTGGACGTCCGCATCGTGGTGGGACTCGGTGCCTTCCCGGCACCCGCCCCCCACACCCGGCCGGTCCGTCTGGCCTCCACCGTGCCGCCCGAATCGGCGGAGCTCGTCGGGCGGGTGGGCACCGTGCAGGGCACGCTCGAGGTTCCGGCCGGCGTGCAGGCCGCCCTCGAGGTGGCCCTCGGACAGGCCGGGGTGCCGGTCATCGGGCTGTGGGCGCGGGTACCCCACTACGTCTCGGCCATGCCGTACCCCGAGGCCAGCGCCGCCCTCATCGAAGGGCTGTGCGCGGTGACGGGCATCGTGCTCGAGACCGTCGAGCTGCGCACGGCGGGCGAGTCCTCGCGACTCCAGGTCGACGAGCTGATCGGGGCCAACCCCGACCATGTCGATATGGTGCGTCGGCTCGAGGCCGCCATCGACTCCGAGGAAGGCACCCCGATGGGGCTCGACCAGGACCTCCCGAGCGGTGACGAGATCGCCGAGGAGCTGGAGCAGTTCCTCAGAGGCGAAGGGAACTGAGCCGGGCGACACTCGCCGGGACCCCGACCGGCGAGTGGGTGTGGGCCAGATGTGCGGCCACCAGGCCCAGCCCGATGAGCGCCACCAGCAGGACGGCGACCATCAGCACCAGGGCCAGCCACCGGTTGCCCCGTTCGCGACCGATCGCCTGCGTGCGTCCGGCCCAGAGCAGTGCGTCGATGTCGACGGGTCCCGCTACCGGTGGGTCCGCCACCGGGTCGGGGCCGCCGAAGGCCGGGATCTCCGTGACGATCCGCTGGAGTTCGGCCACCGACCCCGCCGAGGCCACCTGGGCCAGGCGGTTCTGGTAGTCGAGCGGCGACAGCAGACCCTGTTCGGCGGCGGTGTCGAGCAGCCGCCCGAAGCGGTTGCGGTCGTCGTCGCTCACGACCCCGGGGGGGACGGGACCGACGAGCTCCGGAACGGGCTGGGGACCGCCGGACGGATGGCCGTTCATCGTCACCCTCCAATTGTGCTGCCACGGAGCGTGGTTACGCAACTACGAAGCATGACAGGCATGGAGGCCGGGGGCGGTCCCGGTCGTGGCCGGCCCGTCGGGACGGTTGCTACCGTGGCCCATGCTCGTCGACGGAACCATCGGATTCGACCCGGCGGGGGTCGTCGGACAGGCCGAGGCGGCCGAAGCGGCGGGGTACGACGGGATCTGGTCGGCCGAGGTCAGCCACGATCCCTTCCTGCCCCTGGTCCTGGCGGCCGAGCACACCCGTCGGATCCAGGTGGGCACCGGGATCGCCGTGGCCTTCGCCCGCAATCCGATGACGGTGGCGGCCACCGCCAACGATCTCCAGACGCTCTCCGAGGGACGCTTCCTGCTCGGCCTGGGCTCGCAGATCAAGCCCCACATCGAGAAGCGCTTCTCCATGCCATGGTCCCACCCCGCCCCCCGGATGCGGGAGTTCATCCTGGCCGTCCGGGCCATCTGGGCCGCCTGGGCGGACGGCACCCGGCTCGCTTTCCGGGGCGAGTTCTACCGCCACGTCCTGATGACCCCCATGTTCGATCCCGGGCCGAACCCCTGGGGCGCCCCGCCGATCTTCCTGGCCGGGGTGGGCAGCCTCATGACCCAGGTGGCCGGCGAGGTGGCGGACGGGCTGTTGGTCCACGCCTTCACCACCGAGCGCTACCTCCGCGAGGTGACCCTGCCCGCCGTGGAACGGGGCCTCGCCGAGAGCGGCCGGGACCGATCGGCCTTCCAGCTCTCGTTCCCCGGCATGGTGGTCACCGGGGTGGACGAGGAGTCGATGGAGGCGTCGGCCGCCGCCACCCGCAAACAGCTCGCGTTCTACGGGTCCACCCCCGCCTACCGGCCCGTGCTCGAGCTCCACGGGTGGGGGGACCTGCAGCGCGAACTCAACACGCTGTCCAAACGGGGCGCCTGGGACGACATGTCGGCGCTCATCGACGACGAGATGCTCCGGACCTTCGCGGTGGTCGGCGAACTCGACACCATCGGGTCGCGGGTGACGGCCCGGTTCGGCGGACTCGTCGACCGGTTCAACATCTACGCCCCCTCGGGCATCAGCGCCGAGCGGTGGGCCGAGGTCCTGGCCGACTTCCGGTCCTGACGGGCCCGAAGACCACGGTCAGCGGCCGCGCCAGGTGACCGGCCGGGCCGGCCGGTCGAGGAACCGCTCGACCCGCCGGACCTCGCGTTCGAGGGCGGAGCGGACCCCGTCGTCCACCGCCTCGAACAGGTCGAGCACCAGACCGGCGGCCGGCGCCGTCCAGGTGCCGACGAGCCGCCCGTCCACCAGGCACGACGGGCGGAAGATGCCGTTGGAGGTGACCAGCGAGCCGTGGTCGCCGACGAAGGGGGACCGGGACGCCCAGCCGTGGAGCAGCGGATCGAAGGGCCCGAGCAGTCGCGGCGGGGGGAGGGACGGCCGCCGCCCGTGGGGAGCGTCCGACACCCCACCGACCGGGGCGAGGGCGGTCCTGGCGTCCCCCAGGGTGATCCCCGCCCAGGCGGCCAGGTCGGGAGGCCCGGCCGGTGCGTGCCCGGCCAGGTAGCGGCGGCCGAGGCGCTCGAGGTACTCGGACCGGTCGCCACCGGCCGGGGGTGGACCCAGCCAGCGCTCCACGGAGACGTAGGCGTGATGGCCGTCGACCACGGGCCCCCGCACCACCAGACCCTGCAGGCTGGCCGAGGCCAGGAGATGGATCAGGACCTGGCCGGCGGTCGGCACGCCGGCCGCCTCCAGGCGCTCCCGGAGCTGGTGGCGCGACAGCGGGCCCTCGTTCTCGACGGCGGCGACCACCACCGCCACGCCCCGCTCCTCCGTGGCGGCGCCGACCCCGAGGCCCCGCAGGCGGTGGTGCACACGCGGAGCCACGCGAGGGGCGGTGAGCGAGTGGAGCCACCGGTAGTCCTCGGTCCGCACCAGGTGCAGGGTCCCACGGTTCAGCCAGGTGACCACCAGCCGTCGGTCGTCGAAGGCGGCGTCGACGTCGGCGACCGTCAGCCCCGTGGAGCGGGACCGGACGGCGAGGCGCAGTCCCCGCTCGTCCTGGGCCTGGACGGCCAGGATGCGACCCACCACGTCCTCGGGGGTGCGGGCCGGGGACCCCGACAGGAGCTGACACCGCAGCCGGTACGCCCGGAGCCGGGCATCGTCGTCAACGGCCACGGGCGCTCCGGTCCCGATCAGACGACGACGTTGACCAGCTTCGGCGGCCGGGCGATGATCCGGCGGGGCTCCCGACCGGCCAGTGCCTCGACGACGGGCGGCGCCGCCAGGGCCACCGCCTCCGCCTCCGCCTCGGAGATGTCCGGGGCGACGTCGATACGGTGGCGGACCTTGCCGTTGACCTGCACGACCATGGTCACGGTGTCCTCGACCAGGAGGGCGGGGTCGGCGACCGGCCAGGAACGCAGGTGGATGTGGTCCCCGTGCCGCCGCTCCCAGGCCTCGGCGGCCAGGTGCGGAGTCATGGGGGCGAGCAGCAGCAGCAGCGTGTCGACGGCCTCGTCGACGACCTCGGGTCGGCCACCCGCCTTGGCGTAGGGGGCGAGGAGGTTCACGAACTCCATGCAGGCGGCGACGGCGGTGTTGTAGGACCAGCGTTCGTAGTCGCGTGACACCCGGTCGATGAGCTTGTGGGTGGCCCGCCGGATCGCCAGATCGGCATCGTCCGGCTCTCCGGTCGCGGCGTCGGACCCGGGGTGCTCGGGCACGGCCAGGCGCCAGACCCGGTCGAGATAACGGGCGCAGCCGTCGATCACCGAGTCGGTCTGGGCCGACCAGTCGACGTCGTCGGCCGGAGGTCCGACGAAGAGGTGGAAGAGCCGCAGGGCGTCGGCGCCCACCGTGGTGAGGTAGCTCGAAGGAGCGACCAGGTTGCCCTTCGACTTCGACATCTTCTTGCCGTCCATGCGGATCATGCCCTGGGTGAACAGGCGGGCGAACGGCTCGCGCAGACCCTCGGGGGCGAGCCCGAGGTCGGCCAGCGCCTTGGTGTAGAAGCGGGCGTAGAGCAGGTGCAGGATGGCGTGCTCGATGCCGCCGATGTACTGGTCGACCGGCATCCAGTGCGCGGCGATGTCCTTGTCGAACGGTGCATCGGGCGTCCAAGGATCGGTGAACCGCAGGAAGTACCAGGACGAGTCCACGAACGTGTCCATGGTGTCGGTCTCCCGGGTGGCCGGGCCGCCGCACACGGGGCAGGTCGTGATGCGGAACTCCGCATGGGTGGCCAGTGGCGACTCGCCGGTGGGCAGGAACTCGACGTCGTCGGGTGCCAGCACGGGCAACTGGTCCTCGGGGACAGGAACGATGCCGTGGTCCGGGCAGTAGACGATCGGTATCGGGCAGCCCCAGAACCGCTGACGCGAGACCAGCCAGTCCCGCAGGCGGTAGTTCACCTTGCGGACGCCGATGCCCTGCTCCTCGAGCCACACGGTGGCCCGCTCCTTGGCCGTCGGGATGTCGAGACCGTCCAGCCACGCACTGTTGATCTTCTCGCCGGGTCCCGTGTAGGCCCCCCCGGGACCGCCGTCGGGGCCGCCGTGCTCGTCCCACCCGTCGGGCGGCCGCACCGTCCGCACGAACGGCAGACCGTAGGCCTGGGCGAAGTCCCAGTCCCGGGTGTCCTCGGCGGGCACGGCCATGATGGCGCCGGTGCCGTAGCCCATCAGCACGTAGTCGGCCACGTAGACGGGCACCACCGTCCCCATGAAGGGATTGACGACCGACGAGCCCGTGAACGCCCCCCGTTTGGCCAGACTGGCCGAGCCGGACTCGGACATCCGCTCGATGTCGGTCGACGCCGCGGCGCGGGCCCGCAGGGCGGACACGTCGTCGGCGTGCTCGGGCGTGGTCAGCTCGTCGACCAGCGGGTGCTCGGGGGCGACCACCGCGTAGGTCATCCCGAACGAGGTGTCCGGGCGGGTGGTGAAGACCCGGAGGGCCAGCGGCTCCCGTCCGTCGGAACCGTCCCGTCCCTCGACCACCAGATCGAACTCGGCGCCCTCGGACCGACCGATCCAATTGCGCTGCATGGTCTTGACCCGCTCAGGCCACTCGAGCTCGTCCAGCCCGGCCAGGAGTTCGTCGGCGTAGCGGGTAATCCGGAAGAACCACTGTTCGAGGTCACGCTTGACCACGAGGTCCCCCGAGCGCTCACAGGTGCCGTCGGCCAGGACCTGCTCGTTGGCCAGCACCGTCTGGCAGCCGGGGCACCAGTTGACCGGGGCGTTGGCCCGATAGGCCAGCCCCGCCTCCAACAGCTTGGTGAAGATGACCTGGTTCCACTTGATGTACTCGGGATCGTGGCTGCGGATCTCGCGTCGCCAGTCGTAGACGGCGCCCAGTGAGGTGATGGACTCCTTCAACTCCTCGATGCGGGCGTCGGTGAAGACGCGCGGGTGGGTGCCCGTCTTGATGGCGGCGTTTTCGGCCGGCAGGCCGAAGGAATCGAAGCCGAAGGGGGACAGCACGGCGTGGCCGAGCATGGTGCGGTGGCGGACCAGGAGGTCACCGAAGGTGTAGTTGCGCACGTGCCCCATGTGGGCCGGCCCCGACGGGTAGGGGTACATGGTGAGCACGTACCAGGGCGGGCGCGGGTCGTCGGCGTCCACCTCGTAGGTGCCTTCGTCGCTCCAGCGACCCTGCCACTTCTTCTCGATGCCGATGACGTCGTAGGCGCGTGCCATGGGGGACGATCGTACCGGGCGCAGCCGGGGTCCCCGGCTCCGTCGGGCGCGGTCAGACCCGGGCCCGCACCCGGACCTCGGGACGCCGGACCGCGGTCAGAGCCGGGAGGTAACGTCCGAGACGGCGTTGCCGATGTCGGAGGCCATGTGGTGGACCGAGGAGATGATCGACCCGAGGTCCTTGGTCTGCGACGCCGGCGGCACGGTGACGGTCACCGGCGCGTTGTACTGGTCGAACCCGACGGTGACCGTGGTGGCCGACGTCGACTGGCCCGAGGTTCCCGTCGGCAGCGATCCGCCCAGCACCCCACCGATCACGTCCGAGGCCACCCCGCCGATCGTGGCCCGGGACAGGTCGATCGATGCCGAGATCTGCCGGAGGTAGCCGTCCGTGCCCACCCAGGCGGTGATCGGGACCGAGGTGCTGCCCAACTGCTGGAGGACCTTGGCCACCTTTCCACCCATGGCCGAGCCGGCCCCGATGCCGGCCCACGACGCCAACTCCGAGAGGGTCACCGTCGTCCGGTACTCGGTGGTCTGCGTGCCGTCGAGATCGACGCTACCCACCGTCGTGACCTGACCGCCGACCGACGACAACAGCCCGATGAGCTGCGACGGGTTCGACAGCACGGCCAGGGTCGACAGGTCGGGCGAGGACGTTCCCTTGGGTAGCGCGGCCTTCAGCCAGGTGGTGCCGCCGGTGATGGCCGACAGGGCGGGCGAGCCGATGTAGACCGCCGAGCCGTCGGTGACGACGTTGACCGTGTCGTTACCGCTGCCGACGTAGCCGGCGATCGACGGCACGGTCGCCGTCAGGCGGCCGGTGCCGGCGGCGATGTCCACGGCCCCCGACCCGGTCACCAGGGTGGTGGTCGACGACGACGTGGCACGGGTGGCCGACAGGGTGAAGGCGACCGACGTGGCGGCCGCCGAATTTGGCGGCGGCGGCGCCGAGGGCGCTCCGGCCGGAACCGGGGGTCGGGATGTTCGAACCCCCCCCGAAGGCTCCCCCGAAAGCGGCAGCCCCGAGGGCCATGGCGGCGATGAGGGAGGCGACAATGGTGGCCACGGCGATCCGACGGGCGCCACCGGCGGCCGGGGCCCCGGCGGCCGTCGGAGCGGCGGGGCCGACCGGCGGGACGTCGGCGCTCACCAGGGGTCCGGGTCCGTCGACGGGGGCCAGCCCGTCACCCGGACGGGGCATGAGCGCGGTGCCGGTGGCCGGGCCGTCGGTCGGGTCGGGTGCGACGGCCGCCGCCGGCGCCGTGGCCACGAAGATCCCGTTCGCGATATTCCACCGATTCACTCATGCGTGCCCCTTCGTCGTGTGTGGTGGGCGGTGACGCGGGGCGGAGCGGTCCGCGGCCCGACGGTCGTCCGCCAGCGCCCCCATGGTACCGAGGGGGGTGTCGGAATTATCGGCGCCCCGGGTTGCGATCCACCGGGGCCCGTTCGGAGGCGCACCGACCCGGTGCCACGGCTTTCGGGCGACCGGGCCCGTCCTGCTATCCTGATCCGGCCTTCGGGGGTATAGCTCAGTTGGTAGAGCGCTTGACTGGCAGTCAAGAGGTCAGGGGTTCGAATCCCCTTACCTCCACCAAAGTGTCGATATTCGAACCCCGGACCTGTTGTGGCCCGGGGTTCGTCGCGCTCTCTGCGAAGCATGTGCGGAACTCCACATCGTGGAACGCTGCGAACGGCTGCGCCATCCGGGCATAGACGACGGTGCCATCAACGTCCACCAGGATCTCCTCGAAGATGGCCCGGTTCATCTGCCGGCGAAGGGTCTGCTGCACGGATTGGTGACACATTCGGTCACGCGGCCTGATCGACTGGTGTGGACATGATGAGTTCGAATTCGACGGGAGCCAAGCGCCCGAGAGCATCTTGGCGGCGACGTCGGTGATAGGTCCGCTCGAGTCCGTCGGGTCGACACCGGCTTCGGTGAAGAACGCATCGATCTTGGCGATGAGGTCTGTCTCTTGATGGGTCATGGAACTTTCCAGTTCATGGTGGATTCAGGTCGAACGCTGTTCAGTGGGCTGGGTACATTCAGGCTGATCGGTCAGGCGGCGGCGCCCAGCAGTCCGGGCTCCCCAACGGAACCGAACTCGACGTCGACGGCCAGCACGAGGGGCTGTGCGGGCAGGAACACGGCGGCGATGATCACACCGACCCCGGCGACACCTCCCGCAACGAAGCACCCCACGTGGAAGCCATGGATGAATGCATTCGAGGCAACGTGGTGGATCTGGGCGCCAAGGGCTGGGTGCCCCGATGCGGTGACCCTATTCGCCACGGCAAAGGCTGCACCTGCTGATTGGCGGATCGTGCTCCCGAACGCGGCGTTGGCCGTGGCGGAAAGATGGCGCCCGATGTCGTTGCTGAAGACCGAATTAAACACGCTGCCAATGACAGCCACCCCTAGGGTGCCGCCGATGAGCCTCGTCGAGTCATTGACGGCAGAACCAACCCCGGCCTGGCTCAGCGAGACCGCTCCCATCACCGACTCGGTCGCAGGTGCAGTGGTGAAGCCCATGCCAAGGCCACCGAGCACCATCTGAGCGGCGATGACGCTGTAGCTCGTGGTCGGGTCGTTCACCAGGGCGATCCAGAGGTAGAACGCCATCACCATCAGCAGTCCCAGCGAGACCACCAGTTTGGTCCCCGCCTTTACCGCCAGCTGGGTGCCGACGATCGAACCGACACCGACAGCGAAGGCGATCGGGAGGAGATGGACGCCGGTCGCCAATGCGCTCCATCCGTGGAGGAACTGGAAGTACTGGACGATCAGGAACGAGAAGCCGAAGAGCCCGAAGAAGGCGATCGCAACGGAAGCGCTGGCTGCCGTGAACCGGAGGTTCTTGAAGATCGTGACATCGAGCATCGGATGTTCGACTCGGCGCTCCCAGATCACGAAGGCTGCCGCCAAGACTGCGAAGCCGGCGTAGCCGGCGATCGAGCGTCCTGACGCCCACCCATAGGTCGGTGCCTCGATCAGGGTGTAGACGACGAGTCCCATTGTGGCTGCCGAGAGCGCGAAGCCAGGCAGGTCGACCCGCCCTTCCATCGGGTGCCTCGAGGTCGGCACTGTCAAGGCCACCATCAGAAACGTGACGGCAGCGACTGGCCCCATGGCGAAGAAGATGCTGCTCCAGGAGAAGTGCTGGAGGAGCCAGCCTCCGACGATCGGCCCGGTGGCCACGGCTACACCGATGGTCGCGCCCCACAGCCCGATGGCCTGTGCCCGCTCTTTGCGATCCGTGAACACATTGGTGATCAGCGACAGGGTGGGTGGGAAGACCATCGCAGCCCCGAGACCCATGAGCGCTCGTGCGGCCACCAGAGCGCCGACGCTCGTGGTCAGTCCCCCGGCGACGCTCGCGCTACCGAACATGGCCAGTCCTGCGAGCAGCCAGCCCTTGCGCCCGAACCGGTCCGACAGGCTGCCGGCAGTGAGCAGGAGTGCGGCGAACACGAGGTTGTACGCATCGACCACCCACTGGAGCTGCGTGTCGGTGGCGTGAAGCTCTCGGACCAGCGTCGGGAGCGCGACGTTGACCATCGTGGTCTCGAGGTTGATCAAGAGGGCCGCCATCAGCAGCGCCAGAAGGATCAGCGGCTTGGACCGCGTCGAGGTCGTCTCGAATTCGGCGACGATCGTCATGCCGCCACCTCCCCGTTCCCGACCGGACGAACACCCTCGACCACGGTGGTCACCAGGCCGGTGTCCAGGTCGTAGACGTGACCCGAGATCGAGATCGTCGGCGTCAGTCTCGGCGACATGACCAGCCGGTCGACGTCGGTGCGCACTGTCACCTCGGGATCGATGACCGCCTCAGCCTCGAGCGCACCTTCGTCCAGGCCGCTCTGGGCGGCGAAGGTCGCACGGAATCCAGGATCGGCGAGGAATCCCGTACCGCACTTTGTGTGATGGACGACGGCCACCTCGAGGGAGGGTCCATCAGGTTCATTGGCCCCGAGGGTGTCGGCCAGGTAGGCGATGAAGGCGACGTCATTGATCACCTCATCGGTCACTCGCCCACCGGCGTTTCTGACGATGGGTGCGTCACCGGGTTCAATGCCGAGGAAGCTCGCCGGGTCAGTGCGGGGATCAAGGCAGGTGATGACGAAGACCGGAACTCGCGGCATGACACTCACCAGCTCCTTGTGTCCCTCGTGCTCGGCGAAGACTCGGTTCCTTTCCGCCAGGGTTGTGAAATTCGACACGGCAGCCCTCCTTTGGTGCTATGTTGTAGGTACACCACTAGGTGATGCAGGTACACTACACGTCGGGAGGTGTAGATGCAACACAAGACTTCTGCCACTGATCTGGCGGGGAGGATGCAGGAGACCTGCGTCGGCACCCGTGTCGGGCGCTTGCACCGACTGGTAGACCGCCAGTTCGAGCTTCACCTCCGTCCTCTAGGGCTGTCGGTACCTCAGATGGAGGTCCTGTCCGCCCTAACGTTGATCGCCGATCCCGTGAAGCCCTCTGCATTGGCCGATGCATTGAGCATGGAGCGTTCGACCATGAGCAGGAACTTGGCGGTCATGCAGGATCGCGGTTGGGTGAAGCCCGGGGACATTTCAGCGACGGGCCGTTCGATGACAGTCGTCATCACCGAGGAGGGAACGGCCAAACTGGAATCTGCTGCAGCAGCGTGGACAGATGCCCAGGCATCGCTGGTCGCCGCGTTGGGACAAGACGTGCCAAGCACCCTTGACGGATGGCTGACGGAGTTAGCCACGTAGCGCGAGCCGAGATTGGCCCCCGATTCGTTCACGATTAGGGGTCCTCCGGCAGGGGTTCGAACACAGTCGCATAACCTCCACCGAAGTTGTAGGAATTACGACGTTTCCCCTGGTGGATGGGTGAGTTTGCCGCCCGATCGCCATTCGAGGAGAACTTAGATGTTCGAACCCCTCGATGAACTGGGAGCCCACCTCCGATTGGTCCATGGAGCCTGTCGAAAGGGTGAATTTCAGCGCAGGACGGAGGACCACTTCCTCACATTCTGAGCGCCTCGGGCACCAACACATCTCGCTGACGCATCAGCAGCTCAATCTGGCCATAGTGGTAGGCGTTGTGAATGATGAGCATCCAGAGAAAGCCCGACTTGCTGTAGGTCGTGCCCCGGAATGTGATTTCCTCATCCAGACGCTCGGCCGGCAGGTCAAACAGGAGCTTGAGCGCGTCTTCGATTCTCGAGAGGTAGAAGGTTTCGACGTGGTCCCGCTCAAACTCATCGGTCACAATGATGTCGCTGGGCAAGGTCACGGGCTCTCCGATCGGGAGGTCAGGCAGCAAGGCCAACCAATGGCTCTCTGCAGCCACCAAGTGCCTCACCAGGTTTTCGACGGTGACAGCGTGGTTGAAGAAGTAGTTGGACGGCGCATCTATGAGAAGGCCTTCGTATGCCTCCAACGATTCGATCTGGCTGACCAACGCAAACAGTCTGTCGAGACTTCCTCGATAGACATCAGTGAAGTGTTTCAATTCGCCAATTGATGACACGTGGCATTCCTCCTCTTGTGCATGTCCGTCACTGGTGGTTACGGATTGGTGCTGCTGATTGACATTGTTGGTCGTTGCGTGTGGCTCGGGAACCGGAGTCCTGTCAGTCATGGCAGCCAGGCAACCGCTTCGACCTCGATCAAGTAGTCGGGTCCGGCCAGCGCCGAAACCCCTACCAACGAACTTGCCGGGGTTTGAGGGCCGGGTTCGATGAAGCTGTCCCGCACTTCTCGAAACACACCGAGGCCGCCGATGTCCACCAGAAACGTGTTGAGCTTTACGATGTTGGTCAGCGATCCTCCGGTCGCATCAAGGGCCAACTCCAAGTTTCTGAAGACCTGCTGAGCTTGAGCCCGGAGGTCACCGCGGCCCACCAAATTGCCCTTTGCATCAAGTGCCACCTGGCCGGAGATGTAGACCGTCGACCCGCCGGCTGTTCTCACTAACTGCGTGTATCCGGGTGGTGGAGCCAGTGTTGCCGGGTTGAAATAGTGCGGAGCTTGGCTGTCGCTCATGAGTGCGTTCCTTCCTTTGGGTAGATGAAGCGCTTCAAACCGACTCGCACGCGCCGACGTCGATCAATCCCTGAAGACTGTCCATGCATGGAGGCCGTCCTGCACCCCGAGCGACCTATGGGTTCTTCCGTGGGCGAAGACTCTTTGCAGAAGTGATGAGTCACGCCTCGCTACGGACCTCATCGACTGCAGCGAGGATCTCTCCCACCTCGGTTCGGTCCGTATAGTCAGGATGCACATCGACGAATCGGATAGTGCGGTCGGTGTCTACGACCAGAACCGTCGGCATCGGCAGCGTGACGGCATCCTGGCCATTAGCGGCAGCCAAGTCATTGCCAAACTTCAGGCCTGCTTCGAGCACATCGTCGGCAGGTGAAAATACGATGCCGAGCCGCGACGCCACGTCGTTGTTCGGGTCGGAAAGCACGTGGAACGCCAGATCGTGCTTCTCCTTCATTGTCAGCGAACCGTCTGGCACCTGGGGGCTGACCGCGGCCAGTGATACTCCTCGACGCTCGAGCTCCGGAGCCAGTTCGCGGCCGTAGGTGGCGAGCGTGATATTGCAGTAGGGGCACCACTCACCCCGGTAGAACACGATTACAGCTGGACCATCAGCTACAAGCCGGGCCAAGGAGACGGTGTCCCCGGTTGCCGAAGGAAGTTCGAACTCACCCAAACGTTCTCCGACCTTTACGAACCTTGACGTGTCGGTTGACTCGGCGAGGAAGACCTGCTCAGCGTCGAAGACATCGATGATCTCTGCCGGTGCCTGGGACGCGAGGTTGGACTTGAACTCGTCGGCCTGACTGGCGATTGACGTCATGCTGCTCATACTTGCCTCCGTTGCTACTAGTGGACTGTCTAGTACAGTACCAGGTTACTGTACCATCTAGTACATGAGCGCAGAGGTGCCGTTTGCGAAGCACGTCGAGACAGTGAAGAAGGAGCCGTCCACCGAGCGTGGGAGGCGGACTCGTGCCTCCATCGTCGACGCGGCGGCAGATCTGATGTACGCCCAGGGCGTCGCAGCGACCTCGATCGACCAGGTGATCGCCAAGAGCGGTACCGGCAAGTCGCAGATGTATCACTACTTTGCGAGCAAGGACGACCTGGTCCAAGCAGTGGTCGATCGCCAGATCGGACGTGCACTTGGGGGGCAGCCTCGGCTGTTTGCTATCGAGTCATGGGAAGACCTCGTGGCTTGGGCTGAGGATCTAGTCGCTTTCCATCAAGGCTCGTCCGGTCCCTTGCCCTGTCCGATCGGAACCTTGGCGGCCGAGATCGATCGTGACGACACGCTTCGTCCGGCGATTGCGAGGGCATTCGAGCAATGGCTCGAGCCGCTCGAGGTCGCGTTAACGAAGCTCAGAGTGAACGGGGAAATTCCCGGTGACAGCCAGGATCGCAGGTTGGCCCTCCGAGTGATGGTCGTACTCCAGGGGGGAATGCTGATGGCAAGGACCCTCGACGATCCTACGATTCTGGCTGATTCCGTTGACGCGTTGCTCGCCGAGATCCACGGTGCTCGATGTGCGACGTGAGTTCTTGGTTTGAGTACCTACGCCCGGTCATGGGCGATGCCAGGACCCAGAATCCAGCAAGGACTTGCTGGAGTTAACCCGCCTTCACGCGCACACTGACGTTCCCCATGCGGGGGTTCGAACATAGTCTCATCACTTCTGGTGCCGTCTTTCGGCCCGGCGCCCAGTCCTCAAGATACGACCCAATTCGGGCTCGCCGCGCGCGTTACCCCAGGTCAGCGGCCCAGGAGGGGTTCGAACATAGTCGCATAACCTCCACCCGTTGTCGGATTCACAACGTTATCCCTGGTAGATGGACGTTTTCGCGCTCCGTTCGCCGACCGAGGCAAATGTCGAAGTTCGAACCCCTCGCTGACCTGGGAGAACGTCCAAATCAGGTGTCGTGTCCGCGTGAGCGGGTCAGGCTCCCGCCGTCCACGGATCATCGATTGCTGTAGATCCGGTCCGGCCGGATGAGCACGGCGGCCCGGCGTTCTTCGACCATGGTTCGGTCGTATTCATCCCAGTTGGCATGCTCCCCCCCGGCAGCGGTGAAGATCTCTCGGCGGAGCTGCCGAAGACCTTCCGCATCAAGCCACGGCTGGGGATCATCGGGCCCAACGAGATCGGCGTGCCCTTCTACTGCTGCCCACTGCCAACCGTCTCGAAAGATTGCGGTCACTTGGGGACGGGCGCGGAGGTTGGCCAGCTTGATCCGGCCTGCGGTGACCAATCCCAGAACGTTCTCACCCATGGCTGGGTGAGCGATCACACCGGCATTGACAAGGGACGCCTGGATCGTCCCGTTAGACCGCAACGTCGAAATCACGACCAATCCGTGGTCCTGACTGGCAAGTGCTGCCGCTTCCTCGAGCGTCGTCATCGGACCTCCTCGCTGTCCTGGAATCGTTGTCTCCTCAACTGAT
>CAWJEK010000019.1:0-203416 GCA_963841885.1 uncultured Acidimicrobiaceae bacterium | reverse complement strand
TCGGCCGACCTGATCGCCAACGCCGAGGCCGAGGCCGGGCGTGCTGCGTGGCGGAGGCCCGGCGAGACCGAGCGCCTGCTCGCCGAGGCCGCGGATGTGAACGAACAGGCCCCCACGCGGGCCAACTCCCTGTTGGCCGAGCGCACGTCGGAGGCGGAGGCGGCGGCGGCGTCCCTGCGGGAGCGCACCGAGCAGCAGGTGGCGGCGGCCCTCGACAAGGTGCACGCCGATGCCGAGGAGCTGACCGAGCGGGCGCGGGCCGAAGGTCGGGTCATGGTCGAGGAGGCCCAGCAGCTCCGGGCCTACGTGCTGGCCGACCTGTCCCGCCGACGCAAGATCCTCCACGCCCAGATCGAGCAGCTGCGGGCCGGCCGCGAACGGCTCGCCGAGACCATCACCGACGTGCGACGGTCGGTCGACGCCATCGCCGAGGAGCTGTTCAACGCCAGAACCACGCCCGCCTGGCCGCCGAGGTCGCCGGACGCGAGGCGGCCGGGCGGACCGACGACCAGAGTCCCGAAGAGATGGCCGCCACCCTGCTGGCCGAGGAGGCGGCGACGGTCGAGGTCCTGGCCGAGGTGCCGGTCTACGTCCCGGCCGAGGACGGGGTCGAAGTGGAGGCGGAGGAGGATTTCACCCACTGGCGTGCCCGCCGCGCCGGTGGAGCAGGTCGACGCCCTGTTCGCCAAGTTGAGGGCGGCCCAGGGTGGAGAGGGGGCCGGGTCCCCGGAGCCGGCCACCCCCGGGGTGCCGGCCGCCGGGGATGCGGGCGCCCCCGCCCAGCCGGTGTCCGAGTCCCCCGACGGGGTCGTGGAAGGCGACGACGAGGAGCCGGAGGGCCCCCCGGATGCCCGCCACCCGCTGGTGGTGCAGCGCGACGGCTCATCGCGCCGGTGGTGACCGCCCTTTTCGCGCCGGGTCAAGCGGGCCCTCCAGGACACGCAGAACGATCTGCTCGACAAGCTGCGTGCCAAGGGGACGACCTGGTCCCCCGACCTGCTGGCTGACGAGACGGAGGAGATCAACTCCCTCGCCACCGCGGCGCTGCCCCTCCTGGAGGAGGCCGCCGACGCCGGGGCGACCCTGGCCGGAAGCTCGGACGAGCGACCGTCCACCGATGCCGTGCTGGGCGTGGCCAAGGAGCTGGCCGATGCCATCGTGGTGCCGCTGCGCCGCCGGCTGGCCGAATCCGAGGGCCTCGACGGTGCCGAGGAGTCGGTCGTGACCGAGCACATCGGCTCGGCCTTCCGGGAGTGGAAGGGCGAGCGGATCGAGCGGCTGGCGGGTGACTACGTGGTGGCGGCCTTCTCCCTCGGGACGCTGGCCGTGGTGGGCGGTGCGGAGATCGAGTGGGTCGCCGTGGCCGGATCGGGCGAGGCACCGTGCCCGACTGCGGCGGCAACGGGCTGAACGGCGCCCAGGCCGGGGGAGGAACGCCGGCCACCGGGCACCCGCACCCGCCGGCCCATCCGGGCTGTCGATCCTGCTCGCCCCAGTCACCCCCTAGGCTCCCCGTGGGTCACCGAGCGACATGCCCCCGGCGACCCATCCGTCGAGCCACCGGGGCCGGCGATGGCTGATCGCCGTCGTCGTCATCCTGGTGCCCCTGTTCGCCTTCCTCCACGCGTTCGCCGTCTTCTACACCGACAGCTGTTGTTCTCCTCGGTCAATCTGCACTCGGTCTGGCTGAAGCTCTTCGAGATCAAGGTCGGCCTGTTCCTGTCCTTCAGCGCCATCTTGCGGTGCTCCTGCTGATCAGCCTGCTGGTGGCCGCGCGACTGGCCCCCAAGGCCCCGTCGATGGTTGCCGAGGACGAGTTCGTCAAGCGGTACGCGAGGTAGTGCACCCCTACGCGCGGTGGCTGCGGACGTCGTCGTCGTCATCCTGTCGCTGATCGTCGGATCCCAGGCCCTCGGCAGTGGCGGAACTGGATCCTCTTCCGCAACAGCACCGTTCGACGCCGCCGACCGGCAGTTCCACCGCAATGTGCGTGCTCGTCTTCACGTTGCCCTTCCAGCAGTTCCTCGTCCACCTGGACGCTGGTGGCCCTCGTCGTGCTGTGCTGGTGACGGCGCTCAGCCACTACCTGAACGGCGGCATCCGCATGCAGGGCCGCGGCCCGGACCGCCCAGCGGTGAAGGCCCCCTGTCGGTGATCCTCGGTCTCATCGCCCTCACCAAGGCCGTCGGCTACTTCCTGGCCCGGTTCAACCTCGACCTCTCCTCCAACGGCTTCGTCCAGGGCGCCGGCTCCCGAGTCCACGCCCGGCTGCCGGCCCTCGAACTGTTTATCCTGGTGTCGTTGGCCGCCGCCGCGTTGCTCATCTACAACATCCGCCACCAGGGCTGGGCACTGCCGATCCTCGGCGTGGGGCTGTGGTTCCTGGTGGCCCTGACGGCGGGCACCATCTATCCGGCGGCCGTCCAGGCACTCAAGGTGAACCCGGCGCAGAACACGCTGGAGCGGCCATACATCCAGCGCAACATCGACGCCACCCGGACGGCGATGGGCATCCAACACGTCGCCAGCGAGTCTATTACCCCACGTCGTCCACGCTCACGGCCGCAACAGTTGTCGCCAACAGCGACACCCTGGCCAACATCCGGCTGTGGACCCCCCCAGACCCAGCCATCTTCCAGAAGCTGCCGGACACCGCTCCTACTACCAGTTCAACACGCTGGCCATGGACGCTACCAGGTCAACGGCGTGGAGACGCCGGCGATCGTCGGCGTCCGGGAGATCAACGACCAGGACCTGCCGTCGACGTCGTGGGTCAACACCACCCTCCAGTACACCCACGGCTACGGGATGATCGTGTCGCCGGCCAACGCCGAGACCTCCAACGGCGACCCCCAGTTCGCCGTGGGCGACGTGCCGCCGGTGTCGACCGACGGGTTGCCCACCGTCACCCAGCCCTCGGTCTACTTCGGGCTGGACAACACCGGCTACGTGGTGGCCAACACCAAGCAGCCCGAGATCGACTACCAGTTGACCAACGGCTTCAACGAGGAGACCCACTACAGCGGCGACGGTGGCGTCCAGCTCTCCCTCGTTCTTCGACCAGGTGATGTTCGCCGTCCGTTCAACGACCTCAACCTGCTCATCTCGAACCAGATCACCAACGACTCGCGGCTCATGTTCGACCGCGGTGTCCAGGCCCCGTCTCCAAGGCGGCGCCGTTCCTGAGCCTGGACACGGATCCCGTACCCGGTCATCGTGAACGGCAACATCGATGGGTGCAGGACGCCTACACCACGACCGACAACTACCCGTACGCCCAGAACGCGGACACCAGTGCCGTGGCTTCGGTAGCGGGCTCAACAACACGCACTTCAAATACATGCGGAACTCGGTCAAGGTCGTCATCAACACGTACACCGGCAAGATGACCTTCTACGTGATGAACCCGAACGATCCCATCATCGAGACGTACGAGAAGGCCTTCCCCGGGATGTTCACCCCGGCCTCCAGGATGCCCCCCGGAACTGCGCCAGCACCTCCGCTATCCCGAGGACATCTTCACCGTGCAGGCCACGATGTACGGGAAGTACCACATCACCCACGCCTCGAGCTTCTACTCGGCGGCCGACGCCTGGACGCTGTCGCCCGACCCGGTTCGGGTCGCCGACCCAGGCGCTGCCACCACGCAGACCGTCAACGCCCAGGGCCAGGTCGTCTCGACGGGCCAGCTGGTAAGATGTCACCGATCTACCAGATCCTGCGGATCCCCAACGAGCCACCCAGTCGTTCAACCTCTGGACGCCCTCGTCCCGGTGTCGACGACAGGTAGTCAGATCCAGAACCTGTCCGGGTTCCTGATCGCCGGCTGCGACCCCGGAGAACTACGGCGCACTGACGATGTTCGTGACGCCGAGGGACAACCCTGTCAACGGACCGGCCATCGTGGCGTCCAGGATCAGCCGACGCCCTCGGTGTCCCAGCAGATCTCACTGCTCAACCAGAACGGGTCGTCGGTGCTGCTCGGCAACGTGCTCATGATCCCGGTGGCGGACGCCATCCTGTACGTCCAACCGTTGTACGTCGAGTCGTCGCGCAACCCCTTCCCCGTGCTCCAACGGGTGATCACCGTCTACGGCAACCAGCCGGCCACGATCGGGAACACGCTGTCGTCGGCCCTGACGCAACTCTTCGCGGCTCCGGTCCAGACGAGCCCGACGACCGGCGGCGGCACATCGACGACGCTGTCGCCCCAGGCCCAAGCCCTGCTGGCCGAGGCCCAGCAGGCCTACCAGCAGGCCCAGAGCGACCTCAAGGCGGGCAACCTCGGCGCCTACCAGACCGACATCAACAGCCTCGAGGCCACGCTGCAGGAGGTGCAGGCCCTCACCGGCGGCCCGGTGGCCAGCACGACGACCACGACCACGACCGAACCCGGCGACCAACTCCAACGGCTGAGCCGGTCCGGTACGACGGGGCTCTCTCTTTCCGTTTCCCGGTCCCGGGGCGCTGGACGGAACCCCACCGGGGAGTGGTACCCTTATCCCTCCACACGACGCGGGGTGGAGCAGTCTGGTAGCTCGTCGGGCTCATAACCCGAAGGTCGGAGGTTCAAATCCTCCCCCCGCCACTAACAGGTGTTCGCGTAAGCGGCACCGTAGCGTTATCGGAAGTCCCGGTTTCTTGGCCCCCAGGGCCCGAGGCCGGGATTTTTCGCGTAGTGGGCACGAAGGCACTCGGGATCTAGCCGTGGCGAACTCGGTCGGTTTCAGAGGCGCATGCACCTGACCAAGGAAGTTCCCCCGGGGTCGACCGGGGTCGATCGGCTCCGCCTGGGATAGCGTCGAACGATGACCGAAGTCCCGGTTGCCATCACACAGAAGCCCGACCGGTCGCCTGATGGTCCGGGCCTCCCCGACCAGCTCCCACCCACGGCACCTGAGTACTTCCACGTGCTGGCGAAGCCGACCGGCCCCATCTGCAACCTCGACTGCGAGTACTGCTTCTTCCTGTCGAAGGAGGCGCTGTACCCGGGTGACCGGTTCCGGATGTCGGATGTGCTCCTCGAGCAGTACCTGCGCCAGTTGTTCGAGGCGCATGGCTCGTCTCCCGAGGTGACGGTGGCCTGGCAGGGTGGCGAGCCGACCATGATGGGTGTCGACTTCTTCCGGCGCGCCCTCGAGATGACGGAGCGCATGCGTCGTCCGGGCCAGCAGGTCCAGCACACCATCCAGACGAACGGCACCCTGCTCACGGACGAGTGGTGCGCGCTGCTCGCCGAACACAACTTCCTGGTCGGGATCAGCATCGACGGACCACCTGAACTGCATGATCGCTTCAGGGTCGACAAGCGGGGGAACCCGTCCTCGGAGAAGGTGTTACGTGGACTGGAACTTCTGAAGAAGCACACCGTTGAGCTCAACATCCTATGCACCGTCAACGCAGCGAACCAGAATCGGGCGTTGGACGTGTACCGGTACTTCCGTGACGATCTCGGCGTCCGATTCATCCAGTTCATCCCCATCGTCGAACGCGAGAACGAGACCGGGTTCCAGGAGGGCAACCGGGTGACGGACCGTTCGGTCGACCCGGTCGCATGGGGTGGATTCCTCACGACGATCTTCGATGAATGGCTGCACCACGACGTCGGAACGGTGTTCGTCGCCCACTTCGACGCGGCCCTCGCCTCCTGGGTGGGAGTCCCGCCCGCACTCTGCATCTTCGCCGAGACCTGTGGAAACGCGGTCGCCCTGGAGCACAACGGTGACGTCTACTCCTGTGACCACTTCGTCGAGCCCGACTACCTGCTGGGCAACATCCTCGACACCCATCTCGTGGAACTGGTGGCCGCTCCCGAACAGCGAGGGTTCGGTGAGGCGAAACGATCGACACTGCCCCAGTACTGCCTGGACTGCGAGGTGCGGTTCGCCTGCAATGGCGAATGCCCGAAGAACCGCTTCACGCTCACTCCCGACGGTGAGGCCGGCCTCAATTACCTCTGCAGCGGCTACAAGACGTTCTTTTCGCACATCGATGGCCCCATGCAGATCATGGCCGACCTGTTGCGACAGGGTCGGTACGCCGACGAGATCGCCACCGTCTTCGCCCAGGCGAAACGGAACGATCCGTGTCCGTGTGGGAGTGGTCGGAAGGCTAAGACGTGCGGACGGCGACACCAGTAGAGGGCCATGAGGTGAGGCATGCCTTCGCCGCCCCAGGATCAGTCTCCGGAGCAGAAAGTGAACGTGCTCACTGGGGGGCGCAAGCGACCAGGCCCCGGAGTACGAGGGCGTGGTGACGCTGGTCAACCACTCGGCCGGCCATGGCATCCGGCCCATCGGTTCACGGGCGGTTCGGGTCGTTCTCCGACAGGGCGCGCCAACCGGCGTCGGTCAGGGCGTAGCTGGTCACGCTGCCCGATGTGAACCACGACCATGAGCGTGGCGCCGCCACCGTGGCGGCCACGGCCAGGGCGACCGGGACGATCGCCATCGGGTCGTGGGCGAGCGGCGTGAGTTCTTCGCGGCTGGCGCGGTAGGCGCCTTCCCGACGGGCGGCAACGAGCACCTCGCCGAGCACCCCGCGACGGCCACCACCATGCTGGGCCGCGCCGAGGACGGCGAGCAGGAGCTGATGGGTGGCGACACCGGTGTGGCTCTCGGGCCGGGCGCCGGGGTGACCCCCGATGGCGAGGTCGATCATCGCCCCCACCAGGTCGACACCGGCGAAGAAGGCGTTCTGCGGCTCGACGAGTCGGGGATTGACGTCGATGAAGACGGGGCCGTCGTCGCCGAGGATCACGTCGGCCGAAAGCGCGCCATGCCAGTCGAGCTCTCCACCGAGCAACTCGAACCAACGGCGCAGCTCAGGAAGAACCACGCTCTCCTTGTGGCTGGCGCCGCCGCCGGCCCCCTCCCCGGTCCGCCGGTTGGCGTGGAAGGCGACCAGCGATCCGTGGTCGAACACCGACTGGCCCATGACGAGGGGCCCGTCGACGGCGGCTTGGACTAGCACGGGGGTGGCACCCGCGGCCTCGCGCAGCTGTCCGGGAGTCGTCACCCGCCTGACGCCTCCTGACGCGGTGCCGATCGGGTCCTTCACGAAGGCGGGGAACCGGTCCCAACCGCCGATGCCGACGGCCGACACCGGCTGAGGGAGTCCGAGACGGCTCAGGGTGGCCGTCGCCGAGAGCTTGTCCTGGACGGCGGCCAGGGCTCCGAAGGACGGGACGGCGGTGGCGACACCGGCTTTCTCCAGGCGGTCCTCCGCCCACGACATCACCGCCACCTGCTCCTGCGTAGGGAAGAGCACGTCGAAGCGGCCGGACCGGTAGACGTCGAGGGCGGCATCGAGCCACGCCGTGGGGTCGGTGCCGTAGGAGGGGACCCGGTGGACCCGACGGACGGTTCGGGTGAACCGGCACAGGCAGAACGGGTCGGGGGACAGCACCTCGACGACGTGGCCGTCGGCGGCCAACCGGGTGGCGCACTGCCGGGCGGTGAGACCCGATCCGTCGGTCAGCAGCACTCGCATAAGTATATAGTGTATACTAACGAGAGTGGGAAGGCGCAAGCGGATCGACCGGGCCGGCGTGCTGGCCGAGGCACTGGCCCTCGCCGACGAGGGAGGGCTCGAGGCGGTCACCATGGCGGCGGTGGCCGAACGGGTGGGGGTGACTCCCATGGCCCTCTACCGGCACGTCGCCAACAAGGCGGACCTTCTCGACGGCGTGGTCGAGCTCCTACTCACCGAGTCGCCGCCACCGCCACCCGGACTCCCGTGGGCGGAGCGTCTCTCCCTACTGGCTGCCGATATCCGGGCTTCGGCCCGGCGCCACCCGACCGTCTTCCACCTCCTCCTCCAGCGTCCGGCCACGACGCCGGAGGCTCGCCGGACACGGGAGGTCGTCTACGGCGCCCTCACGGAGGCGGGTGTGCCTGACGACCGGGTCGCCCAAGTGGAACGTCTCGTCAGCACGGCGGTCCTCGGATTCGCGGTCAGCGAGGTGGCCGGACGGTTCCGGGACCACCCGCGGACGCAGCTCGACGACGACTTCGAGGTTCTCCAGGGGGTGCTGGCGACGTTCATCTCGTCCGAGTCCTGAAGGCCGGCACCCGGCCGGGTCGGTGGTCGACCGTGCCGACCGGCTCGCCGGACCTTGTACATGCCGGTCACCGATGAGGGGCGTGACCGATGGACCGGATCACCCAGCCGACTCCGGGAGGCCCCGGTGTCTAGTGCGAGATGCTGATCTGGCCCGCGGCCGGCTCGTTGTACTCCGCCGAGTATGCGGTCGGCGTGATGGTGGTGAACGAACCCTGGGTCGACGTCTGCTGCGACTGCAGGAGGAGCCAGCTGCCCGTCTGGACGGAACCGATGGTGGTGACCTGCAGGGTCCCGGCCACACCGATCCCCTCGGTCTGGCACGCCCCGGCGCTGCAGGCGAACTGGTCGATCTCCGATGAGGCGGTACCGTCGACCGTCATTGCGAGGGTCCCCCCGGCATCCTGGACGAAGGACGACGGTCCATAGCTCGTGCCGACGAGGTCGAGCTTCGCCCCGTCGCCGAGGGACACCGTCCCCGCGTTGGTCACGCTGGCGGCGGTGGCCTGGTTGTCCGGCCCCGCGAGGTCGAACGTGCCACCCGGGTTGTTCTGCAGCGAGACCGTCAGGTAGCGGGTCCAGCCGACACCGGGCAGGAACTGGAGTGTCCCGTCGTTCACGAACGACGGTGCGCCGGTTCCCGGGGTCAGCCAGGAGTTGCCCGCGCCGGTGAAGCCACCGTCGGCACCGGACGGGCCCGAGGTGAGGACCACCGTCCCGTCGTTGGTGACCGCTCCGTCGACCGCCAGGGTGACGTCGGACCCATTGCCGATCACGGTGATCGTCTGGCCCTCGGGGATCGTCCCCGACACGCTCTCGTCGGCGTCCACGTCGTAGGAGCCCGTGCCGGCGGAGTCGGTGATCGACCCACCGTTCAGCTGCACCGGCGGGCCTGTCTCCTTGCCGCCGGCCAGGGTGGCGCCCACGCCGTCGAGCTGAAAGTCGCCGCCCGGCTTCTTCTTGGTCGCCTTCGCCACGGATATCTTGCCGGCGACCATGTCGAATGACCCGTCGTGGAGGTCGTACTCACTGGAGGCCGCCACCTTCACGGTTCCGTCGTTGGTGAAGTCACCACCGCTCTGGAAGGTCCCGCCCGTCCCGGGCGTGGCCGCGTCGGAGACCTCGAACTTCGCGCCCTTCTCGTTGACCAGCCCCGCGTCGATGTACCGGCTCCAGCCGTTTCCGGACGACGTCTCGAATGTCCCGTAGTTGGTCACGGTGCCGCCGTGCAGGAATACGTTCCCGTTGCCGAGCGACGTCAAGACCACCGAGCCACCCTTGTCGATCTGGAGACCGGTGGCCACGGTGAGGTTGGCGTCACCGTCGGCAGGATTGCCCTGGAGCTCGAGCGTGGCCTTGGTCTTCCCGTCCGACCGCGCCGACGACGACGGTGGCCGCCGCTTCGCTGCCATCGAGGATGACGGTGTAGGGGGACGCACCGGCCGAACTGATGCAGGCGACGTCTCCGGAGCCGGGCACCACGCCGGTGCTCCAGTCGGCCGCGGTGTTCCAGGTGCCCCCCGAGAGCGCCGTCCAGGAGTCCGTGCACGCCGGCGACGGCGGACCGCTGCCGGCGGCAGTCGCCGGGGTCGCACCGGCGGTCAGCGGGAGTGCGATCGTGGTCGCCCCGGTCACGAGCAGGACCGCTCCGAGCACGGGCAGTGCCCGCAGTGCGTTGAGCCGCATATCATTCTCCCCTTGAAACACGTTCGGGCCGACCGGAATCGGTAGCCAGGAGCGGCACGGGCCCATCCCGTGCGCGCCAGCCCGGATGACGGTACCGATCGGTCCCTTCCCCCTCAATACGCCATTCGGCGTACGGGTGGTCGGACCGTCACCGACCACCGCGGATACGACGCGCGATCGACCCCGATCATCCGTACCCGGCCTCCCCTCCGGCGTCCGGAGTGGCTCCGAGGCTCTCGAACACGAATGCGGCCAGCTGCCCGCGGCTCCGCACGCCCAGTTTCGTGTAGACGTTGTCGAGGTGCTTCTTGACGGTGCCGTGGGCGATCCGGAGCTGCCGGGCGATGTCCTTGTTGGTCGCCCCGGAGGCGACCAGTGCGACGACCTCCGCTTCGCGTCGGGTCAGGCCGAGCGTCTTCAACCCGATCCCATCGAGCGCCGCGTGCTGCTCGGTGACCAGGAGCGCCCCCGGATGGCGACCGCGTGGCGGTAGGTAGCGGAGGATGGCGCGGTCCGCGCCGAGCCGGGCCGTCAACGGACGGGCCAGTTCCAGTGGCCCCCCGGCGAGTCGGGCCACCTGCTCCTGTCGCCAGCGGTCGACCCGGAGGGGGAACGGCGAGGTGGGCGACGGCCGGCCGAAGTACCGGTACAGCGTGACGAGGACCCCCGCCGTCAGCTCCTCGGGCGGATCACTCAGCACGACGACCCCTACGCCGGTGTCCTCCACGGCGTCGCTGGCGGCGTCGACGAGCGTCTGGAGTCGGAGGTGGTCCCGGACCGCCCGCCACCCCTGCACGAGGTGTGGGCGGACGGTGTTGAGGGCGAGGACGTCCCGGTCCGAGAAGTCGGTGGAGTCCCGGCTCATGGCCAGGCCGAGCACGGTGGGCTGCGGGACGGGGAACCCTACGGCCATCTGGTACTCGACCCCCATCGGCCGGTAGACGCATCGGTAGAGCTCCGTGCGGTGGAACTCCTCCCGTGACCAGAAGTCGCTGATCCGGTGGGCCGACCCGTCCCCTGTCGTGGCGATGTGGGAGATGAGCGGATGCTGAGGGGCCAGCCGTGCGAGGTCCTCGGCGACGCCGTCGGGCACGACGAAGGAGAGCGGCCGGGTCCACCCGACGACGCGGTCCGCCGACGGCACCACTTCGTTGATCGTGGCCACCGAGGCCGGCACCAGGTCCAGGATGCCGAGGAGCGCGACATCGAGGAACTCATCCGGGTCGCGGGCATCGGCCAGTGCGTGCACCAGGTCGAGGGCCGCGAGAAGGTCCGCGGCACTGAGGCGTTCCATCGGTCGATGCTTTCATGAACACGGCCGCCCGTCGACCGGCGTAGCGCCCTCGAATGCGTCGCGTCGATCATCCGGTTCGTCGCCGGGACCCCATTCCACGTTGGTTCAGAACCAGTGCAGGTACGGGTGATTGTTGCGCCACACGATGGCCGTCACCTTCCCGATGATGTTGCCCAGCGGGACCGTGCCCCAGTACCGGCTGTCGTCCGAGTCCCCCCGGCAGTCACCCATGACGAAGTACTGGCCCGGCGGGATGACCTGTGTCTTGACGGGGATCGACTGATCGGCGCACTCCCCGGTCAGACGCGGGAGCCACGGCTCCGCCAGCGGGGAGCCGTCGATCTCGATCGTGTCGCCGACCTGGGAGATCGTCTCGCCGGGCAGGCCGATGACCCGCTTCACCAGGACGGGATACTGGGGATCGTGATCGCCCGGCGCCCGACGGAAGACGACGATGTCGCCGCGGTGGATGGTGGAGGAGAGCTTGTCGACCACGATGCGGTCGCCGATCTGCAGCGTCGGCGTCATCGACGGGGACGGGACCAGGAAGGCCTGCACCGCGTAGGCCCGGATGCTGGTGGTCATGATGACCACCGCGGCCACCGTCACCAGTAGCGTCAGGACGCTCCGGACGTTCGGGCGACGCCTCGCCGACGACGACATACCCGAACCTTACGACGGCTTGGGCGTCTCCGGCGATCGTGCCGCCGACGACCCCTCCCGGGCGCAATTCCCCGCCATGACCAAGGTACACCGGGGCGGGGGGCTTGCCGCAAGGACCCCCGATGTGCTGACAATGCCCGCCTCGCCACCGGCCACCGCAGTCCGCCCGACGGACCGAGGGGACGGATGGGGGCCGAGAGGGCTTGAGGGAAGGTGGACCGATGGATCGCTTCGTGCTGGGTCTCGAGGAGATCGAACGCGGCCAGATCGAGCGGGTCGGTGGAAAGGGCGCCCGATTGGGTGAGCTCTCGCGGACGGCCGACGTCCGCGTGCCGGCAGGCTTCGTCGTGACGACCGATGCGTTCCGGTGCATCATGACGGACGCACCGGCGATCGACGAACAGCTCGACCGGCTCGCACTCCTGGGTCCGGACGACCGCGAGGGGATCCGGGCGCTGGGTGCGGATATCCGTCGAACCGTCGAGGGGGTCACCGCCCCGGACGACGTGGCGGCCGAGATCCGGCGGGCGGTCGCCCGGCTGGGCGATCAGGACGGCTATGCCGTCCGATCGAGCGCCACCGCCGAGGATCTGCCGTCGGCTTCCTTCGCCGGCCAGCAGGACACCTACCTGAACATCATCGGTCCCGAGTCGGTCCTGGGCCACGTCAGCCGCTGCTGGGCCTCGCTGTTCACCGAGCGGGCCATCGTCTACCGGTTGGCGAACGGCTTCGACCATCGGTCGGCCCGGATGGCAGTGATCGTGCAACGGATGGTCTCCGCCGAGGCGGCGGGCACCCTCTTCACCGCCGACCCCGTGACGTCGAACCGGAAGGTCACCTGCGTGGAGGCCGGCCTCGGCCTCGGCGAGTCCCTCGTATCGGGCCGGGTGGACGCCGACGCCTACCGGGTGAGGGACGGCACGATCATCGCCGCGTCGATCGCCGGGAAGCGGCTGGCCCTGGTGACCGACCCGGCCGGCGGAACGCGGGAGGTGGCGATCGACCCGGAGCGCCGGCACCTACCGGCCCTGACCGATGCCCAGGTGCTCACCCTCGAGCAGCTCGGACGGCGGATCGAAGCGCGGTTCGGCTACCCCCAGGACATCGAATGGTGTCTGGCCGATGGCGACTTCCACGTCGTCCAGGGCCGGCCGATCACCACGCTGTTCCCGGTTCCCGTGACCGAAGACGGGGAGAACCACGTCTTCGTATCCGTCGGCCACGCGCAGATGATGACCGACGCCATGAGGCCGCTGGGGATCTCCATGTGGCAGCTCACCGCCCGACCGCGGATGTACGAGGCCGGCGGGAGGCTGTTCGTCGACGTCACCCAGCCCCTGACGTCCCCGGCCGGCCGGGCCGACCTGTTGGAGGTGATGGGGAGGAGCGATCCGTTGACCCGGGATGCCCTGGAGACCGTCCTCGCCCGTCCTGGCTTCATCCCGTCGATCCCGGACGACGGACCGGCGGGCGCGCCGCCCGGTGCCGCGGCGGCCCCCGCCGGGACCGCTCCGGCCCCGATCGAGTCCGACCCGGCCGTCGTCGCCGGACTGATGGCGGCCACCCAGGCGTCCCTCGCCGCGCTCCGGCGCGACATCGGATCCCGGTCCGGACCGGACCTGATCGACTTCATCCTGGCGGACGTGGCGGAGTTGAAGCGGATCCTGTTCGATCCGCGGAGTCATCAGGTGTTCATGTCCGCCATGGAGGCCTCGTGGTGGCTCAACGAGCACCTGGAGGCATGGCTGGGCGAGAAGAACGTGGCCGACATCCTCACGCGGTCCGTTCCCGACAACGTGACATCGGAGATGGGCCTGGCGCTCCTGGATGTGGCCGACGTGATCCGACCGCACGGGGAGGTGGTCGCCTTCCTGCAGCAGGTCGAGGGCGACGAGGGGTTTCTGGACGAACTCGCCCGACTCCCGGGGGGGCCGGAGGCGCGGGATGCCATCCGGGCCTTCCTCGACAGCTACGGCATGCGCTGTGTCGGCGAGATCGACATCACGAGGCCGCGGTGGGCGGAACGCCCCACCACCCTCGTCCCGTTGATCCTCGGCAACATCAGGAACTTCCGATCGGGCGCCGGTGGGCGGAGGTTCGAACAGGGCCTGCGAGAGGCGCGGGACAAGGAACTCGACGTGGTGGAGCGTGTGCGGGCCCTGCCGGACGGGGCGCAGAAGGCCGCCGAGGTCAGATGGAACATCGACCGGGTGCGGACGTTCATCGGGTACCGGGAGTACCCGAAGTACGGGATGGTCAGCCGATACTTCATCTACAAGCAGGCCCTGCTGGGGGAGGCGGATCGCCTCGTGCAGGCGGGCGTGCTCCGCGCACCGGACGACGCCTACTACCTCAGCTGGGAGGAGATCGGCGATGTCGTCCGCACCGGACGGGCGGATCACGAGCTGATCGACCGCCGTCGCCGGGCGTTCCTGTCGTACGGCGCGCTGAACCCACCCCGGGTGATCACGTCGGAGGGCGAGGTCGTCAACGGCACCTATGCCCCCACGGACGTTCCCGCCGGTGCCCTGGTCGGACTGCCCGTCTCCGCCGGGACCGTCGAGGGACGGGCCCGGGTCGTCATGGACATGGCCGACGCCGATCTCGAGCCGGGCGACATCCTGGTGACCGGCGCCACGGACCCCAGCTGGACGCCGACCTTCGTCGTGATCGCCGGGCTGGTGACGGAGGTGGGGGGCCTCATGACCCACGGGGCGGTGATCGCCCGGGAGTACGGCCTCCCCGCGGTCGTGGGCGTGGAGCAGGCCACCCGGCTCATCCGGGACGGGCAACGGATACGGGTGCACGGGACGGACGGCTTCGTCGAGATCCTGTCCTGAACGGCACCGCGCGGCACCGGGTCGACAGGTCTGCCCGGGCGGTTATCTGGCGATCAGGCGGAGCCGGGTGGTCATCGCGGCCGGTACGATGGGCCCAGGTGGCTATCGACCCCGAAGTGATCAGCGCGATCGAAGCGGCGGTGGCGGCGGACCCGGCGAACTCGGCTCTGCGGATCCATCTGGGCGGACTGCTGCTCGGTTCGGGCCGTCCCGTCGACGCCCTGGCCCAGGCCGAGTCGGTATTGGGCGTCGAGCCGGACAATGTCGACGCGCTGGGACTGGCGGCCGATGCCGGCCTCCTTCTCGGAGACGAGCGAGCCCCCCGTTGGGCGCGGCTCCACGCCTCGTTGGACCGGGGTGACCGCCCAGGTGCCGGCGAGTCGCCGGCTCCCGTCGCCGGTTCCGGGGCGGCGGCTGCCCCGGTGGACGTCGCCCCCGACGGTGGGGTGCCGATGACGGACGACTGGGATCGACTACTCCAGGACATCCTCGCCGACGCCGGCTATCAGGAGACCGTCACGCTCGCCGACGTCGGCGGTCTGGTCGACGTCAAGGAACGCCTGGAGCGGTCGTTCCTGGCCCCGATGCGCAATCCCGAGCTCCGCAGGACGTACGGAGCCCAGATGCGGGGTGGACTCCTGCTGTGGGGGCCGCCCGGGTGCGGCAAGACGTTCCTGGCCCGGGCCGTGGCCGGTGAGCTGGGCGCCAAGTTCGCCACGGTGGGCCTGCACCAGGTGCTCGACATGTGGCTCGGCAATTCGGAGAAGCAGCTGCACGAGCTCTTCGAGATGGCCCGGCGCAGCAGCCCGTGCGTGCTGTTCTTCGACGAGCTGGATGCGATCGGGCACTCGCGCATGGATCTGGGGCGCAGCGCGGCCCGCAACGTGGTGGCCCAGCTCCTCGTCGAACTCGACGGGGTCGAGCGGTCCAATGAGGGGATCTTCGTGATCGGGGCGACCAACCAGCCGTGGGACGTCGATCCGGCGCTTCGCCGACCGGGGCGGTTCGACCGGACGATGCTGGTGCTGCCCCCGGACGGCCCGGCCCGGGAGGCGATCCTGCGATCCAACCTGCGCGACCGCCCGATCGCAGACATCGACTTCCGCGCCCTGGCCCGGGCCTCGGAGGGCATGTCCGGCGCCGATCTGCGCCTCGTCTGCCAGGAGGCGGCGGATGTGGGCCTGGCGGAGGCCATCGCCAGTTCGGTCGTCCAACCGATCACGACCTCGCAGGTCCTGACGGCGATGCAGTCGGTCCGTCCGAGCACGGGACCCTGGCTCGAGTCGGCCCGCAACCACGTCCGCTATGCGAACACCTCCGGCGAGTACGACGAGCTGGCTACCTATCTGCGCCAGCGTCGCAGCCGGTAGCGGGGGCCGTGTCCGGAGTGGACGGAGACGTCGAGTCGCTGCTCGCCCAGTCGGATGCCCTGTTGGCCGTCAAGCGTTTCGGCACGGCGGCGGAGCGGGCGGCCGACGCCGTGCGGAAGGAGCCGGACGACCCGCGGGGGTACCGGGCGTGGTCACGGGCGCTGCGGGGGGATGGCCAGTTCGCCGAAGCGGCCCGGAAGGCGGACGAGGCGATCCGACTCGCCCCCGAGTCGGCGCAGGGCTTCTGTCTGCGGAGCGTCGCGCTGTCGTCACTGGCCCGGAGCCTCCCCAAGAGCGAGCGGGGGCGACTCGGCCCGGAGTCGGTGGCGAGTGCCCACCAGGCGGTTCGCCTGGCGCCCCACGATCCCAACAGCCACCTGGCCCTGGCCTCGGCCCTCGCCCTCACCGGCGACATCGCCGGGGCCGACCGGGCGGTGCAGGATGTGGTCCGGCTGGCGCCGAACAGCCCCGCCACGTGGGTGACCGCCAGTGTGGTGGCCATAACCGCCAGGAATTGGGAGGCGGCGATCTCGGCCAGCCGGCGCGCCCTCGAGATCGATCCGGAAAATTCACGCGGCCCTCAACAATCTCGGCGTCTCGCTCCGTGCCAACGGTCAGGGTCGCGAGGGCACCCGGGTCCTGGCGGAGGCCGCGCGAGCCAATCCCGACGCCATCCTCCCCCGCCAGAACCTCTCCCGGGCCGGACTGGGAATCGTCAGGATCGCCATCCTGATCCTCTTCCTGCCGCTCCTGTGGGCGCCCGGATTCGGACCGGTGGCCTTCCTGGTCCTCGGGGTGGGCAGCAATCTCGTCATCTCGAAGAACCCGGCCCTGGCCCTTCGACTGGAACGGGTGGGGGCGCCCGTGGCCCTCTTCTTCGCCGGTAAGTCGGGCCCGCCACCTCCCCCGGACCCGGGACGCCCGGAGGCCGTCGCCGCCGAGGCCGGTGCGGGACGTCCGTGGTCGGCCATGGACGGACACCGTACGTACGTCCTGGGGGATCGCGTCCTGATCGTCGGCGCGGCCGCCGCCTGGGCGGTGGCGCTCGTGATGGCCATCGGCCTGTTCGCGTCGGGCCCGCAGAAGCTCACCCTGGCGGTCATCGCGGTGGGGTTCGCGGCACTCGGGACGCTGCCGGTCTGGATCGTGCGCCGGCGCCGGGCGCAAGGCCGGGCGTGGGCCCGGAAGTGGGATCAGCGGTGATCCGGTAGGACGACCGGGGCTCCGACCACCTAGGTCACCGTGAGGCTGAGCGGATTGGAAGGCCCGCTGGTCGGTGATGATCACCACGGGCTCCGTGGGCGAGACCGGGGTGAGCGGTGGGATCGTCACCGTACAGGTCGCCTGGTTCGAACAACTCACGAAGGCGGTCTGGCCGCCCACCGTGGCCCGGATGTGACCGGAGGGACTGTAGAACCCGGCACCGGTGACGACCACCGCCTGGCCGACGGCGCCGGACGACGGCTGCAGGCTCGTCAGCGCCGGCGCACCTCCCGGCACCGACGTGGTCGACGACACCGGGACGGAGGTGGTGGTCGAACTGGTGCTCGACGGGCCTGTGGCCGCCCCGGGAGCGGGCGTCGTCGGGGTGGAGGAGGAGGGCGCCGGGGACGGAGCCCGGCTGACCCGGGTGGTGGGGGGGTGGGAATCCGAGGTGGCCGGAGGCGGTCCGCTGCCGAACAGAACCGATCCGAGCAGCGCGACCAGCACGGCGACGAGGGCGGCGGACACCCCGAGGATCGCCCGTCGTAGTCCCCGGTCGGGATCGGCGGCCCGGGGAGCGGTATGACGGTGTCGGGTCGGCGCCGGGGCCAGGTCGGGCCCCGGGGTCGGTGATCCGCCACCGGGTGGACCCAACGACGACGGCCCGGCACCGGTCCGTTCCTCGGCCAACGCGTCGAACACCATCACCGGGGCCACCGGTGGGGCCGGGGGAGAGGGGGACGGCGGATCCGACGGAGGGGCCGGATGGCGCTCGGGTGGGGTGGTGGCGGCGGGCGGCGCGGCCTCCGGGGGCGGGGCGATGGCGCCGGGTGCGTCCGGTGCGTCAGGTCGGTCTGGGAGCGGGGCCGCCGGGATCGCGGAATCCGGCTCCCGGCCGTCGACCGGCGGATCGGGTGACCGCCGGACCGGAATGGTGGGAGGTCCGAGGGTGCCGCCGCCCGCCGCCCGGGCGCGACGGGCGGCCTCGGCCATGGCGCTGAGCGCCCTGGCACCCGTGTCCGGCCCGGGTCGTTGTCGGCGGTTGTGTGGGGACACCATCCTCCTCCGCCTCGGTCGTCCTCTACACCTACCCACCCCTGGTGCCGAAATCAACGCGCCCCCCTCCCGGGGCCGGGACCTTCGACCCTGGTGGGTTCCCGACAGCCCCATACAGTCGTAGAGCGACCTGTCCACACCCGTGCCGGACCGAGGAGAACCGATCCGTGTCCGACGAAGCGATCCGCACCGAGGGCCTCACCAAGCGCTACGGCGACGTGGCGGCCCTCGACCATCTCGACCTCCACGTCGCCCGGGGGGAGGTCGTCGGTTACCTGGGCCCCAACGGGGCCGGCAAGACGACCACGATCCGCCTGCTGCTGGGTCTCATCCAGCCCTCGGGAGGCAGGGCCGAGATCTTCGGCCTCGACTGCCAACGGCGCCCGGTCGAGGTCCACCGACGGCTGGCCTACGTGGCCGGCGAGGCCGACCTGTGGCCGTCGCTCACCGGGGCCGAGACGCTGGCCCTGTTGGGTCGCGTCTCGGGGCGGGTCGACGAGCCCTACCGCGACGAACTGGTCGCCCGGTTCGACCTCGATCCGACCAAGAAGATCCGCGCCTACTCCAAGGGCAACCGCCAGAAGGTCATCCTCATCGCCGCCCTCATGGTCCGGCCGGACCTCCTGGTGCTCGACGAGCCGACCAGCGGCCTCGATCCCCTGATGGAGCAGGCCTTCCGGACCTGCATCGCCGAAGCCCGCGGACGGGGACAGACGGTGTTCCTGTCGTCGCACATCATGAGCGAGGTCGAGGCGCTGTGCGACCGGATCGGCATCCTCCGGGAAGGCGTGCTCGTCGAGATGGGCACCCTGGCCGAGATGCGACACCTCAGCGCGCTGACCATCGAAGCCACCTTCGACGGCGTCCTGCCCGATCTCTCGCGGGTACCGGGTGTCAGTGCCGTCAGCATCGATGGTCACACCCTCCACTGCCAGGTCAGGGGCTCGGTCGAGCCCCTGGTAAGTGCCCTGGCCACCGCCGGGGTGACGGGCCTGCTGAGCCGCGAGCCGTCCCTCGAGGAGTTGTTCCTCGCCCAGTACGGCCAGGCCGGGCATGTCGACTGACGTGGCGGTCGACGTGGCGACCATCGGCGCCACCCCGACCCGACGGTCACCGACGACCGTCGTGGCGGCCCGGACGGCCCGTGCCGCCACGCTCTCGGGTGCGCTCTGGGGGTGGATCCTGGGGGTGGTCATCGCCTCCTCGGCGGTCAGCTACACGACCATCTACAAGACCCCGGCGAGCCGCCGGGCGCTGGCCGACACCTATGGCGCCAGCCAGGCGGTGAGAACACTCTTCGGCCCCACTCCGGCCCTCCAGACGGTCACCGGATTCACCGACTTCAAGGTGTCCATGACCCTCATGATCCTCGGGTCGGTGTGGGGGCTGCTCACCAGCACCCGGCTCCTGCGGGGGGAGGAGGACCGTGGCCGGTGGGACCTGCTGGTAGCCGGGC
Source organism: uncultured Acidimicrobiaceae bacterium (assembly GCA_963841885.1). Classification (GTDB taxonomy): domain Bacteria; phylum Actinomycetota; class Acidimicrobiia; order Acidimicrobiales; family RAAP-2; genus Bog-756. The sequence goes on along the minus strand of CAWJEK010000019.1, from coordinate 183,787 downwards.
AGACCACCCGCCGGCGGGCGACGGCCCAGGCCATCGCCGGACTGGGCGCGGGCGCCGCCGTGCTGTGGATCGTCACGGCCCTCGTCACGTTCGTCGGATGGCACGGCGCCAAGGTGCACGTGGGCGTCGCCCCGACGCTGTACTTCGCCCTGGCCAAGGTGGCCGCCGCCGTGATGTTCCTCGCCATCGGTGCCGTCACCAGCCAGCTGGCCGCCACCCGTCGCCAGGCCGCGGCGTTCGCCGCCGTGGTGCTCGGCGTCGCCTATGCGCTTCGCCTCCTGGCCGACGCCGGCGTGGGTCTCCACGGCTTGATCTGGACCACCCCGCTGGGCTGGGTGGAGGAGCTCCAGCCGCTCACCTCACCGCGGCCCTCCGCCCTCCTGCCGATCGCCGCCTTCACGATCGGGCTGGTCGGGGTGGCCGTGCACATCGCCGGCCGGCGGGACGTCGGCGCCAGCATCGTGCCCGACCGGACCCACGCCGAGGCCCACCTGGGCCTGCTCCGCGGCCCCGCCGGGCTCGCCGTCCGACTGATGCGGGGGACGATCATCGGGTGGTGGGTGGCCATCGCCCTCGCCGCCCTGCTCTACGGGCTCATCGCCAGGTCGGCCGGCACCACGATCGTCGGCTCGGTGCACCAGGTACTCGCCAAGCTCGGCGCCGTCGGGACCGGCACCGACGCCGTGCTCGGTCTGTGCTTCCTGGTGCTGGCCGTCCTGATCGGCTTCGCCGCCGCCGGCCAGGTGACCGCGGCGCGCGCCGAGGAGTCCGCCGGGATGCTCGACCATCTCCTCGTCCGCCCCGTTTCGCGGTGGGCATGGCTCGGGGGACGGTCGGCGGTGGCTCTCGGGGTGGTGATCGTCGCCGGTCTGGTCGCGGGCCTGTCGGCCTGGTCGGGCGCGGCGACCCAGCACTCCGGGCTCCGCGTGGTGACCCTGCTGGCGGCCGGCATCAACCTCGTGCCCCCGTCCATGGTGATCCTCGGTGTCGGCCTGCTGACCTTCGGGATCCGTCCCCGGTTGACCTCGTGGGTCGTGTACGGGGTACTCGGATGGTCGCTCCTCGTGGTGATCGTGGGGGGCATCGGGGCGACCAGCCACTGGGTGCTCGACACGTCGGTCTTCCACCAGATGGCGTCCGCCCCGGCTGTGGCGCCCGACTGGGAGGCCAACGCGATCATGGCCGGCATCGGGATGGTGACCGCGTTCGTCGGGGGATGGGCCTTCCGTCACCGGGACGTGCAGGGCGACTGACCGACGGCCGTCCACCGTCCACGGGACCGGGCGCCACCGCCTCCGACGATCGCTCACGGCCCCGACGCGAAGCCGGGGTGGGAACGGTCAGGAAGCGGCGGCCGTCGAGTCGGTGGGCACGCCGTCGCGGTAGTGCACCGACCGGTTGCGCACCGAGGGCACCCGGGGCCCGGCCAACAGTCCACCGGTCAGGTTGAGCGGATCGGCCCCGGCCACCGTGACCGCCTCCGCCCGCTGCGGGTCCCGATGGACCTGGCCGAGCAGGTCGGCGGCGTCCGGGGCGGCGTACTGCTCACCGGAGATGCCGGCCACGAACCGGCCGCCCAGGGCCTGGCCCCGGGCCTCCAGCCGGCGCAGCGCCCGCACCACATCGCGCCAGGGGATCCGGTAGGACTCGCGCTCCGACACCTCCCACGCCACGACCCCCCATCGGGCCAGCAGCTGCCAGGCCACGGCCTCGGCCAGCTCCTCGGACTCGGGCCCGGTCGCCGGGTCGGGGAGCGCCGGCTCGGGCAGGAGCGACCACCGGCCCTCACCGATGCCGCTGCCCGGCAGGGTGCGGGCCCGGCCGAGGGCGGTCCGGCGGGTGACGGCGCGCCCGGGGCCCCGACGCCGGGCCCGGGCGGCCAGGAGGCTCCGCACGGCGGAGAAGGCGTCGGCCGTCACGATGCCCCGGGACACCAGATCCCACAGGCCCTCGTCGACGTCGGTCCCGAGGCGTCCGGTGGCGCCGGGGAGCTCCGAACGGAAGGAGGCGCCCCGGGAGCGCAGGACGGCGAGCAGGTCGGCCGACGCCCCGACCGACGGTTCCACCACCTCACGGCCGGCCCGGACGGCCGCCAGCGTCCAGCCGAGATCCTCCCGGCACACGAGGGCCAGGGGGGTGGCCGGCGACGGGGTGGCCGTGCCGCGGTGGCCCGGTTCGTCGCCGTCGGGGGCGGCGTCGGGTCGCGGGGTGAGGCGCCCCCAGGCCACCTGGCCGGCCAGGCACAGCTCGTCGAGCCAGCGGGGGTCGTACGCCGGCGACGCGCGACGGCAGCAGGTGGCGTTCCCACTCGCCGGCCGGCGCCTCGATCCCCTGGAGCTGCTCGATGACCGAGAGCAGGCCGGCCCGCCCCTCGGCCCGGGTCCCGGGCGCCAGGTGCTGCCAGCAGGCCAGGAACCGCACGTAGGTGGCCAGCGGCACCGCCTCGACCCGGCGCCGGCGCCGGGACCGGCTGGCGGCGTGGATCCGCACCAGCAGGTGGCGTGCGCACCAGCGACCGTCCGGGAGCTCGATGGCCGAACCGGCGGCCTGGCGCCGGGCCAGACCCGATCGTGCCCGGGCGACCGTCACCGGCACGCCCCGGACGCTTCCCGAGGGGAGCGTGGCCCCGTCGACCAGTCGTTCCACCGTCACCGGTCCGGCCACGTCGAGGTGGCCCCCCACGCACTCGGCCAGCGCCTCGTCGGCATCGACCAGGGGATCGGTCAGCGAGGCGAGGACGAGCTCCGCCTCGGCCCGCCGCTCGGTGGGGGCCCAGTGGCCGCCCACCAGGCCGGCCCGCCCGTCGGCCACCAGCTCCGCGAACCAGGGGCGCCAGTCCGGCACCTCGCGACACAGGACGAGTGAGAGCAGCAGGTCGTGGAGCTCGTCGGCGTCGCGCGGCGCGGGGCGGACCTGTTCGAGGACCTCGGCCTCGGCCGCCGGGTCGAAGGTGGCCAGTTCCCCGGGGGGAACCGGCAGCCCGGCCGGGAGGCCGTCGGGACCCAGCACCCCGAGGCCCCGGGGCACGGCCACGGCCCGTGTACGTCGCTCCTCCAGGGGGGCGCCGTCGAGGAAGGTGTAGGGCTTGCCGGTCAGGATCCCGTGGGCCAGGGGTGACGGCTCGGCCGACTCCACGAAGTGCATGGAAACCCGGCCGGCCTCCACCTCGGTGAGCAGGTCCACCAGACCGTCGGCGTCGAGGGGTTCGGTCAGGCAGTCGTCGACCGTCTGGCGCACCAGCACGTGGTCGGGCACGGCCACGGGCCCGGGCGGGGCGTTCTCCTGGCAGGCGGCGAGCGCCGGCCAGGTGGCGGCCAGCATGTCCTCGGCCTCCATCCGCTGGAGGTGGATGGGCCGCCGGGACCCCCCGCGCGAACGCGGCACCACCAGGGCCCGGTTGAGGTTCCACCGCCATCGCGCCGCCAGCATGGGGTGGGGCAGCACCGCCTGGACCAGGACGTCATGGGCCGTGGTGCTGTGGAGCATCGAGGGCACCTGGGGCAGGGGGAAGCTGTGCTGGGGACCGAGCGAGAGCACGACCGTGTCGTCGTCGGCGGCGGCCTGGAGTTCGAAGTCGAAGGAGACGCAGAACCGCTTGCGCAGGGCCAGGCCCAGGGCGCGGTTGATCCGGCCCCCGTAAGGGGAGTGCACGATCAACTGGGTGCCCTCGGCATCGTCGAAGACGCGCTCCACCACCAGGCGCTGCCGGGTGGGGAGTGCCCCGAGGGCCAGGAGCCCGGCTCCCAGGTAGGCGACGACCTGGTCGGCCACTTCCTCGGACACGCCGGCCCGGACCCGCACGGCCGCCCGGGCTCCGGTGCCGTCGCCCGCCGCCAGGAGCGGCTCGAGTTCGGCCCGGAGGTCGCCGACCTCGGCGCTCAGCTCGGCGGTGCGGGCGGGGGCCTCACCGAGCCAGAAGGGGATGGTCGGCGGTAGGTCGGCGGCATCGACCACCCGCACGGTGCCCGTCTCCACCTTGACCACCCGCCAGGAGTGCGTGCCGAGCAGGAAGATGTCCCCGGCGGTGGCCTCGACGGCGAAGTCCTCGTGGACCGAGCCCACGGTGACACCCTCGGGGTCGAGGACGACGCGGTAGTCGCCGGTCTCGGGAATGGCCCCGCCACTGGTGAGGGCGGCGAGCCGTGCCCCCCGGCGGGCCCGCAGCCGTCCGTTGACGGCGTCGTGGTGGAGGTGGGCGCCCCGGCGGCCCCGTCCGGTCTGGATGCCCCAGGAGGCCAGGTCGACCACCTGGTCGAAGACCTCCCGGGTGAGGTCGGCGAAGGGGGCGGCCCGGACGAGGAGTGCGAAGAGGGCGTCGGTGTCCCACTCGCCGGCGGCCGCCACCTCGGCGACGACCTGCTGGGTCAGGACGTCGAGGGGCGCCACCGGTGGGTGGAGCACGTCGAGGTGCCCGGACCGGACCCCGGCCAGCAGGGCCGTGCACTCCACCAGCTCGTCGCGGGTGAGGGGGTAGAGGCGCCCGGCCGGAGTGCCCTCCACGTGGTGGTTGGCCCGTCCCACCCGCTGGAGGAAGGTGGCGATCGCCCGGGGGGAGCCGATCTGACAGACCAGCTCGACCGGTCCGACGTCGATGCCCAGCTCGAGGGAGGCGGTGGCGACGAGGGCCCGGAGGTCACCGGCCCGGAGCCGTTGCTCGACGATGCGCCGACGGGCCGCCGACAGGCTCCCGTGGTGGGCGGCCACCTGGAGGGCGGCGTCGACCTCGCCGCCGGAGGCTGCGACCGCACCCTCCTCGGCGCCGAGCCGCAGGGCGAGCTGGTGGGCCACCCGCTCGGCCATCTTCCGGGTGTTGACGAAGACGAGCGTGGTGCGGTGTTCGAGCACGTGTCCGGCGATCCGGTCCAGGACATCGGAGAACTGCGCGCCGCTGGCGACCGCCTCGAGCTCGCTGCCCGGGAGTTCGATGGCCACGTCGAGGTCGCGGGCGTGTCCGCAGTCGACGATGGCGGTCGGCTGACGGTCGGGGTCCGCGCCCGAGAGCAGGCGGGCCACGACCTCGAGCGGTCGCTGGGTCGCCGACAGTCCGATGCGCTGCAGGTGACCTCCCCGTTCGGCCACCAGGTGCGCCAGTCGCTCCAGGCTGAGCGCCAGATGGGACCCCCGCTTGTCACGGGCCAGGGTGTGGACCTCGTCGACGATGACCGTGTGGACGCTGCCCAGCACGGCGCGCGACGACGCCGCCGTCAACAGGAGATAGAGCGACTCCGGCGTGGTTACCAGGAGGTCCGGCGGATGCTTGCGCATGGCGGCGCGCTCGGCGGCGGGAGTGTCGCCGGTGCGCACGGCCACGGTGAGCTCGGGGGGAGGCAGGCCCAGGCGCTCGGCTTCCTCGGCGATCCCCTCCAGGGGTGCCCGCAGGTTCTCCTCGACGTCGACGGCGAGCGCCCGCAACGGTGAGATGTAGACGACGCCCGGGCCGGGTGGCCGCTCGGCGTCGGACGGACCCGGGGCCGCCTCACCCGGGGCCGCCTCACCCTGGGCACGGTAGGCGGCGTCGATGGCCACCAGGAAGCCGGTCAGGGTCTTGCCCGAACCCGTCGGCGAGGCGACCAGTACGTCCTCGCCGGTCAGGATCCGCGGCCAGGCGCGACGTTGGGGCTCGGTGGCCCCGCCCGGGAACCGCCGGCTGAACCAGGCGGCGACGGCAGGATGGAACTCGGCGGGGACGCCGTCGGCCCGTGCGACCTCCCGCACCGGCTCGACCCCAGTCGCCCGCCCGGCGGTCGTGTCGTCGCGGTCGGCCTGCAGGAGGTCCGGTGACGGGGTCGGATGCACCCGACCATCCTACGGGCGGGTTGTCACGCCGGCCCGGGGCGACGGGCCGCCGAGTCCCCTGGTCCGGTGTGGAACGCCGGCCCGGCGGGTACAGCGCACGACCGCCGGAGATGCCGGCAGGGGGGAGGGCCGGAGCCATGGCCGAGGACGAGGTTGCCCGGGAGGGGGGCGTGGACCGAGAGCAGGTCCGCGCCGGGCTGGAGGCGGAGCACGACCGACTGGTCGGTCTGCGACGGGCCGTCGGCGGGGACGGGCTGGACCGGATCGACCCGGCCGACCGGGAGCCCTCCGGGGTGGACCCGCGCCCGGCCGACCCGGACGACGAGCTCGAGGACCGTGAACGGGACCAGTCGTTCCTCGAGCAGCTCGACCGCCGACTCCGGGACGTGGACGACGCCCTGCGGCGGCTCGACCGGGGGGAGTACGGGATCTGCGAGGTCTGCGGTGAGCGGATCGGCTCGGCGCGCCTCGAGGCCCTGCCGGCCACCCGGTTCTGCCTCGTCCACCAGGCGATGGCCGAGCGTCGGGTGGGAGGGGCGGTCGCCCCGGGTGGACGACCCGGACGGACGCCGGCGTCCTGATCCGTCGGCCCCGGACCCGTCACCCGTGGATCCGGCGGTCACCCCGCGGACGAACGGTCGGGGTCGCGCTCGTCGTCGGAATCGAACCGGGCTCCGGTCAGCTGCTCGGAGACGTCCCACAGCCGGGCCGCCAGCACCGGGTCCTGCGCCCGGTCGGCCAACTTGGCCGGGCCCACGGGGCCGCCGATCTCCCCGGGCCCGGACGGGCCGAAGTACGACGCCGGAGCCACGTCCGGGGCGGTCGCCGCATGCACGATCGGCCGGGCGGCGCGCTCGGGGGTCGGGATGAGCCCCGACATCAGCTTCGTGAAGCCGCGCTTGGCGAGGCTGTCGTCGGGACGCAGGATCGCGTCGGTCCGGGCGAAGCCGGGATGGCCGCCGACGGAGGTCACCCCCCAGCCGCCCGCGTCGCTGCGGCGCTGCAGCTCCGACATGAACAGCAGGTTGGCCAACTTGGACTGTCCGTAGGCCCTGACCCGTCGGTAGGTCCGTTCGGCCTGCAGGTCGTCGAAGTCGATGTCCGCCCGCCGGTGGGCCAGGCTGCCCACGACCACCACCCGGGCGCCCCCGGAGGCCCTCAGGAGAGGCAGCATCTCCGACGCGAGGGCGAAGTGACCGAGGTGGTTGGTACCGAAGTGCAGCTCGAAGCCGTCCGCGGTCGTCTCGCGCTCCAGCGGCATGACGACGCCGGCGTTGTTGACCAGGATGTCGACCCGGTCGTGGCGGTCCCGCATGCGGTCGCCGAAGGCGGCCACCGAACCCAGGTCGGCGAGGTCCAGGAGCTCCCAGGACACGTCGGCGTCGGGTTGGCCGGCACGGATGCTGTGCACCGCCCGGTCACCCGTCTCGGCGCGGCGGACGCCGAAGACGACCCGCATCCCGGCACCGGCGAGACCGCGACCCACCTCGTACCCGACGCCCCTCGCTCCCGTGACCACTGCCGTGCCCATGCCGACTCCCTCGGACCTGCCCGCGTTGGTGGGGTGTCCCTCGGGATCCCACCCTTGCAGCGTAGAGCCGACCGCGGCGGCCTGGTGGCCATAAGTGGACAGATCGCTCCGCTTACGCCTAGGATAAACGGAGTGAAAGCTCCGGTTACGGATCCGGCTCCCGGGACCGACGCACCGACCGTCAGCGTCGCCGCACGACCGATCCGACGGGACGCCGTGCGGAACCGCGAGCGCCTGCTGGTGGCCGCCGGCCAGGTGTTCGAGGAGCAGGGACTCGAGGCCAGCGTGGCCGACGTGGCGCGGGCGGCCGGTGTCGGGATGGGCACGCTCTATCGACGGTTCGCGTCGAAGCAGGCCCTCATCGAGGCGCTCGTCTCCCAGGTCCTGGAGCACACGATCGCCATGGCCCGAGCGGCGGCGGAGCGCCCGGACGGCACCGGCCTCGAGCACTTCCTCGAGGCGTCCTGTTCGTATCAGGCCGAGCACCTCGGCTGCCTGCCCAAGCTCTGGAGCACCGACCATCCCCTGATCACCACGGCCAGGTCGCTGATCGACGACCTCCTGGCCGACGCCCAGGCGCACGGTCGGGTCCGCACCGACCTGACGAGCACCGACGTGTCGCTCGCGCTGTGGTCGATACGCGGGGTGCTCGAGACCACCGGAGCGAACGCCCCGCAGGCGTGGCGCCGACACCTCGACCTCCTGGTGGCCGGGATGCGGCCGACGGACGAGGTGCTGGCGCACCGGCCGGTGAGCCAGGCCCAGATCGACCGGATCCTCGCCAAGCGGGATCCGTCCTCCAGGACCCCGGCCGATGCGGGGTCCCGATGACCGCGCCGCCGGACCCCCACTCGGCAGGTGACGGCTCCACCGGAGCCACCCGGGCCCACTGGTGGATCCTGGTCGTCATCGCGGGAGCGCAGCTCATGGTGGTCCTCGACTCGACCATCATGATCATCGCCCTGCCGTCCGCCCAGCACTCCCTGGGCTTCTCCGACACCGACCGGCAGTGGGTCGTCACGGCCTACACACTGGCCTTCGGCGGCTTCCTCCTCCTCGGGGGACGGATCAGCGACATGTTCGGTCCGAAGCGCACGTTGATGACCGGGGTCGTCGGGTTCGCGCTGGCGTCGGCCGTCGGGGGCGCGGCCCAGACGACGCTGATGCTGATCGGTGCCCGGGGACTGCAGGGCCTCTTCGGCGCCCTGTTGGCTCCGTCGGTCCTCTCGCTCCTGACGTCGACGTTCACGGACCCCCGGGAACGGGGCCGGGCCTTCGGGATCTACGCGACCATCGCCATCGCCGGCTCCGCGTTCGGACTCATCCTCGGCGGCTTCCTGACCGAGTACGTCGACTGGCGCTGGTGCCTGTACGTCAACCTGCCCATCGCCGCCGTGGTCTTCTTCGGTGCCTTCACCCTGATCCCCCGCCGTGACGGCGTACCGGGCATCCGGCTCGACGTGCTCGGTGTCGTCCTCGGCTGCGGCGGTCTGGTGGCGCTCGTCTACGGTCTCGGCGAAGCCGGCACCAGCGGCTGGAGTGCCACCGGCGTGATCGTCTCGCTGGTGCTCGCCGGAGTGCTGCTGACCGCCTTCATCGTCTGGCAGAGCCGGGGGCCGAACCCGCTGCTCCCGCTCCGGGTCCTGGCCAACCGCAACCGGGCCGGGTCGTACGCCACCATCCTGCTGGCGGTGACCGCCATGTTCGGCACGTTCCTGTTCCTGACGTACCTGCTCCAGACGATCGACCATTACTCGCCGCTGAAGACCGGCGTCGCGTTCCTGCCCATCCTGGTGCTGAACGGCCTGGCGGCGACGCAGGTGGCGAGCCGGCTCATGCCGTACGTCCGGACCCGCCTGCTCGTGGTGCCCGGCCTCCTGCTGTCGGCCGTCGGCGCCGCGCTCTTCACGACATTGACGCCGGAGTCGGCGTACCTCACGCACGTGCTGCCGAGCGAGATCCTCCTCGGTATCGGACTCGGGCTCGCCATCGTGCCCTGCGTGAGCACGGCCACCCAGAACGCCGATCCGAAGGACGTCGGCGTCACCTCCGCCATGACCAACACGTCGCAGCAGATCGGTGCCTCCATCGGGACCGCGTTGCTCAACACGATCGCCGCGGCCGCTACGACGGCCTATCTGGCCTCCCACGCCCGGACCACCGGGGAGCTCGCCCGGGCGACGGTCCACGGCTACGCCACGGCCAGTGGTTGGGCGGCCGGGATCTTCGTCCTCGCCGCGGTGGTGGCCGGGTTCGTGATCAACGTGCATCCGGGCCGGCCGGCCACCGGCACCCATGTGACGGAGGCGGAGGCCGACCGGCTCCCGACGGAGATCTACTGATCGACGGCCGCGATGCGCCGGCCGATCCCCCGGCCACGCCTCCTCCGTCGCTCGCCCGGGAGGTGACGAGCGACCCAGGTGGTGACGACCGACCGGGATCCCCCTCCGTCCCGCGACGTAGCGTGCATGTGGGCCCCGGCGACTCCGGGGGAGTCGGCACCGGAACGGCTGGACCACGACAACGCCGAGGAGGACGTCATGAGAACGGAATTCAGGGGGGTCGTCGGTGACGACTGGAGGACGTCCACGCCGTGGTGGCCCGAGGTGGCCGAGCCTCCCGAAGGTGCGCCCAACGTCCTGCTGGTCGTCCTCGACGATGTCGGCTTCGGCCAACTCGGCTGCTACGGCTCGGACATCGCCACCCCGGTGATCGACGGGTTGGCCGGACGGGGGCTCCGACTGACCAACTTCCACACCACCGCCATCTGTTCCGCCACCCGCGCCTGCCTGCTGACCGGCCGCAACCACCACCGCAACGGAATGGGCCGTGTCGCCGACATGCCGTCGGGCTACCCCGGGTACGACGGTGAGATCCCGCAGGAGAACGGCTTCCTCTCCGAGGTGCTGCGCCAGCGGGGATACGCCACCTACGCGGTCGGCAAATGGCATCTCACGCCGGGCGACCACACCAACATGGGATCCCCCCGGCACTCGTGGCCACTGGCCCGGGGGTTCGACCGGTGGTACGGATTCCACGGCGGGGAGACCCACCAGTTCGTCCCGACCCTGTACCACGACAACCATTCCGTCGCCCCACCGGCGACCCTCGCGGAGGGGTACCACCTGAGCGCCGATCTGGCCGATCAGGCCATCGGACAGATCGGCGACCTGCGCAACGTCGACCCGGACCGTCGGTTCTTCCTGTATTTCGCGACCGGTGCCTGTCACGCCCCCCACCAGGCCCCGGCCGAGTGGATCGACCGCTACCGGGGACACTTCGACCAGGGTTGGGACCGGTGGCGCGACGAGATCTTCGCCCGCCAGCTCGCCACCGGTCTGCTCGGGCCCGGGACCGAGCTCGCCCCCCGTCCGCCCTGGGTCCCACCGTGGGAGTCGCTGCCGGAACGGGACCGCCGGGTCGCCGCCCGCTTCATGGAGTGCTTCGCGGCCTTCCTGGCCTACACCGACGAACAGCTCGGACGGGTTCTGACTTTCCTGGAGGAGACGGGGGACCTGGACGACACCCTGGTCATGGTCGTCTCCGACAACGGGGCGAGTTCGGAGGGAGGACCCACCGGCTCGATCAACGAGGCGAGACTGTCGAACTTCGATTCGGCGGGCCCCGGCGAGCTGGCCGCCCGCATCGACGAGCTCGGTGGCCCGAGTGCCCACAACAACTACCCGTGGGGTTGGACCATGGCCGGCAACACGCCGTTCAAGCGCTGGAAGCGCGAGGTCCACGAAGGGGGTGTGGCCGACCCGTGCATCGTGAGCTGGCCCTCTCGACTGGTGGCGACGGGGGGCGTCCGGAGCCAGTTCGTGCATGCGGTCGACATCTTCCCCACGGTGCTCGAGCTGGCCGGGATCGAGCCGCCCCCGACCATCGGCCACGTACCCCAGAGCGCGGTCGACGGCATCAGCTTCGCTCCGATCCTGGAGCCCGACGGGGCCGCGGCAGCGGCGCCACGGCGTACCCAGCACTTCGAGATGTTCGGCAGCCGGGCGCTCTACCACGACGGATGGAAGGCGGTGACATTCAAGCCCATCGCTCCCCTGTACGACGACGGGCTGCGCGTCAACGCATCGTTCGACGAGGACCGGTGGGAGCTGTACCACGTAGCCGTCGACCGGTCCGAGATCCACGATCTGGCCGACCAGGAACCCGGACGGGTGGCCGAGCTGGTGGACCTGTGGTGGCGGGAGGCGCGGCGCAACGACGTGCTCCCCCTGGACAACCGGGTCCTCCACGCCATCAACAACCCCAAGCCCGACTGGCGGCGGCCGCGGCTCGTGTGCACGCTGTACCCGGGGACGTCACCCGTACCGGAGTCGGTGGCCCCGAACGTGAAGAACCGGGGCCACCGCATCGACGTCGACGTCACCATCCCGGACGGTGCGCCGGCCGAGGGTGTCCTGCTCGCCCAGGGGTCGGTCCTCGGGGGCTTCTCGTTCCACCTCGTCGACGGGCGGCTGCGCTACGTCCACAACCTCTACGGCAAGGAGCGCCACGTCGTCGAGGCGCCGGAACCGGTGCCGGCGGGTCGCCACATCCTGAGCTACCGCTTCCACCGCCACGAGGACGCCGGTGGTGACGCGATCCTCCTGGTCGACGACTCGGTGGTCGCCGAGCGGCCCATCCGACTCTTCACCATGACGACGTTCAACGAGACCAATGCCGGACTGACGTGTGGCTACGAGCTGGGGCCGCCGGTGGGGGAGGGCTACCAGGCGCCGTTCAGGTGCACCGCGCGCATCCGCACGGTGACGATCACCCTCGACGAGCACGTCCCGGTCAATCCGATGGTCGAGTTCGAGCGGATCATGGCCGAGCAGTAGACCCGACACGACCCGCACTGGCCCACCCTGGGGAGCGGAGGCTCAGGAGGGGGACTCGAGGAGGCCGGTGCGGCCGGATCCGGTGCGCGGCACCCGGGTGTCCGGGCCGGCCAGCCGCAGACCCACCCGGACGAGGCCGACGCCGATCGCCTGCACACCGGTGCGCGAGAAGCGGGCGACCCCCCGCCCGCGGGTGGAGGGGCGGCGGGCGGATCCACGGGACGCCCGCAGCTCCGTCTCGTGGTCCTTCACCAACTGCTCCACCTGCATGGGGTTCATGTCCTCGTCCTTGCTGCCCGTAGACCTCCATTCTACCCGAAAGAGTGGACAAATCAACTATTTACTGATATAGATGGTTACCTATGCAGATCGCTGACCCTGCTCCTCACACCCCGCCGTCTCCCGTCGTCCTCGACCATTCGCTGGTCCTCGACCTCACCTGGTGTGTCCACGCCGCCTCCTCGGAGTACCTGCGCTCGAACCATCCGATACTCGGGCGACTCTACGAAGAGCACGCCGACCTCCCCCGGAGGATGCTGGACCTGTGGCCCGACGACGTCACGTGCACCGTCGAGGCCGAGGTCATGGCGTTCCACGGCGGTGTGCTGGGGGCGGGTGACTTCGCCACCTACCGGGACGGCTGCGAGGCGGCGATCGACACGCTGCCGGTCGAGCCCGCCGTGTCCTCCGAGACCGAGGAGATACGCCGGGCGACCTGGTCGCGCCTGCGGCGACTCCGGGATTCGGACGTGGTGCGGGACCGGTACTTCGCCATCCAGGCCGAGATCTGGGAGTTCGTCGACCCGTGGTGGCAGCGCGTCGGCCGGCCGGCGGCGGAGCAGTCGGCGGCCGACGTCGCCAAGGCCATCGCCAACGGGGTCGAGTGGCCCGAGATCATCTCCGCCGACTGCCCCACCTTCGTGGAACACCTGCCCGCCATCCTGGAGATGCAGGACTCGGGCCACCAGGTCCTCATCGTCCCAGTGCGCGCTGTTCGGCCGCGGCCTCTACCTCGACCTGCCCGACTGCACCGTCGTCGGCATGGGTGCCACCGACCTCGTCATGGCCGCCCGGGCGGAGACGGAGGACGTGGCGTCAACGCTGCGCGCCCTGGCGGACCCGACCCGGCTGGCCATCTTCCACACCCTCCGGTCGGGGCCGACGACGGTGGGGGAGATCGCCCGGAGCTTCTCGTTGTCGCAGCCCACGGTGAGCATGCACGTGAAGCGGCTGCGCGAGGCGGGTCTCGTCAACTCCACCCGGCAGGGCAACCGGATGGAGATCACCATCAACGGACCGAGCAGCGACCTGTTGGCCGCCCGGCTCACCACGCTCCTCGCCACCTGACCGGGCGCGGCGTCCGACGGGGCACCCGGAGCCGAAGGGGGATTCCGGCCGGAAGGCATGCCGGCGACGGGAGCGGGTACGCGAGTGGGCGACCGCGTTCCGCGCCCGGGGTCCGGTCCGGACCCGGGGGCGCACCGCTCCCCCGGACGGGAGATCGGGAACCGGGGACTGGAGGAGATCGATGACCGAGTTCACCGCCCATCACGGGATGTTCCGGAACACCACCCTGCACGTCGACGACACCGGCGGCTCCGGCCGACCCGTCGTACTGATCCACGGGTGGCCGCTGTCGGGCGAGTCCTGGAGTGAGCAGGTCCCGGCGCTCGAGCGGGCCGGTTACCGCGTCGTCACCTACGACCGGAGGGGCTTCGGCCGGAGCGACAAGCCCGCCCGGGGCTACGACTACGACACCCTGGCCGACGATCTGCACACCCTGGTGGTCGAGCTCGCCCTCCATGACGTCACCCTGGTCGGCTTCTCCATGGGTGGAGGCGAGGTGGCCCGGTACTTCACGCTGTTCGGTCCCGAGCGACTGCGCAGCGTCGTCTTCGCCTCGGCCGTCACGCCGTACCTGCTGCAGACCGGGGACAATCCGGAGGGGCCGCTGACCGAGGACGAGGCGTCACGTAGGGCGGCGGCGTTGGCCGGGGACCGGAACGCCTTCTACAACGGATTCGTGACCACGTTCTTCTCCGTCCGGGGCGAGCTGCAGGTGACGGAGCGCCAGCGCCACGACGCCCTGCGCCTGTGCGGCCAGGCCGACCCGAAGGCGGCCCTGGCCTGCATGGCCTCGTTCGGAGGCACCGACTTCCGGGAGGACCTCGCCCGGGTCGACGTGCCGTCGCTCGTCCTCCACGGCGACGGCGACGCCACGGTCCCGTTCGCCGGCTCGGGCCGGCGGACCCACCAGGCGCTGCCCGCCAGCCGGCTCGAGGTCATCCCCGACGCACCGCACGGCTGCAATGTGAGCCACGCCGACGACTGGAACGAGCGGCTGCTCGACTTCCTGGCCAAATAACCTGACCGGGTACGACCACGCACCGGTGGAGACGACGCCGGACGACACATATGACTGACACGTCGATGACGACGGTCGGGCACCGACCGAGCAGAGCAGAGGGAGCACGAACCGTGCCGACGCGTTACCTGGGGGGAGAGATCTGGCTGGAGACCACCGCCGTCGCGCCCGCCGACCGTTCCCTCGGTTGGGACGTGGCCGGCCACTGGCTCCAGGCGCTGTACGAGACGCCGCTGCTCTTCGCCGGCATCCTCGACGGTGACGGGACGATCCTCGACGCCAACGAACTCTCCATCGAGGGCTGTGGACTCGACCGTTCCGTCACCGTCGGACGACCCTTCTGGGAGGGTGGCTGGTGGAGTCCGGATCCCGAGCTCGCCGACCAGATCCGCCGGTGGTGCGGCGAGGTCGTCACGAGCGGGCGCGCCCTGCGCACGACGAGCCGCTATTTCGTCGGGGACGGATCGGTGCGGATGGTGGACCTCTCGCTGCACCCGGTCTACGACGAGCACCCGTCCGGCGGCCGCCGGGCGTTCGTGGTCGCCTACGGCCTCGACATCACCGACACCCTGGTCGCCCGCGCCGAGCGGGAGGAACGGCTCCGCCACGAGGCCACCGAGCAGGAGCGCCTGGCCCGACGTCGGCACGACGATCTCGTCGCCTCCGTCGAGGCCGAGCGGCTGATCCGGAGCCGGCTGGCCCAGTTGGCCCGGGCGGCGGTGGACATGGTCGGAGCCGACTCCATCGAGGCGCTCACCGACATCGTGTTCAACGCCGCCTTCCCCATCCTCGACGCCGCCGGGGGAGCCGTCGTCATCCGCGACGGTGACGAACTGCGCGTCCACCTGAGCGACCACATGGACGACCTCACCCGGGCCCGGTACACCGAGGCACCGCTGGACAGCCCGCTGCCCGGACGCTACGTGGCCAGGACCGGCCAGCCGCTGCTGTTCCCCGACCGGGCGACCGGACTCGCCTTCCTGCCCGAGATGGCCCAGGTCTACGCCGACACCGGACGGCACGCCTGGGCCTACTTCCCTCTCGTACGCGGCGACCGGGTGCTGGGTTCGCTGGCGATCTCCTGGCGGGACGAGCGTGAGTTCGGCCAGGAGGAGCTCGCCCTGATGGAGTCGATCGCCGCCCAGTGCGCCCAGGTCGTCGACCACCTCCGGATCACCCGCGCCAACGCCGAGCACGCCGAGCAGGTCGCATCGATGGTCGAGTCGATGCAGCGCAGCCTGCTGAACTCGTCGCCCACCTCCGAGGGTCTCGACGTGGCCACCGTCTACCTTCCCGCCGGCCAGGCCGTCCAGGTGGGTGGGGACTGGTACGACGCGTTCCGGACGGAGGACGGGGGTTCCCTGCTGGTGGTGGGTGACGTGGCGGGGCACGACGGCGACGCCGCCGCCACCATGGCCCAGCTGCGCAACCTCTTCCGGGGGATGGCGTTCCGGGGTGGCCGCGGACCGGCCCAGCTGTTGGAGCTGCTCGACGACGCCATCGTGGTCCTCGATCTGGATGCCGTCGCCACGATGCTCGTCGCCGAGGTGCGGCCGTCGGAGCCCGACGCCGACCGGTTGTGTGTCCGGTGGGCGAGTGCCGGGCACCTCCCCCCGGTGTTGCGGCACACCGACGGCCGTGCCGATGTCATCGAGGAGAAGAGCGAGGTGCTCCTCGGGACGGTGGAACGCGCCCGCCGGACCGACCACGAACTCGAGGTTCCGGACGGGGCCGTCCTCCTCTTCTACACGGACGGACTCATCGAGCGTCGGGGTGAGCCGATCGACGTGGGCCGGGAACGGCTCCGGGCCGTCGTGGAGCGGACCCCGGTCGGCGACAGCCGGGCGATGTGCGCCGCGGTGGTGGAGGCGCTGGTGCCCGAAGCCCCGGACGACGACGTCGTGGTGCTGGCCGTCCGCCGGCGGGAGGGGCCGTCCGATTGCCGCCCGGACCCGCGGGTAGAGCCGGCCCCGTGAGTCCGGCACCGACCCCGGCCGGTCGGGGTCGGTGTCCGTGACCGACGAGGAGGAACGCTGATGACCATGGACGACGACACCCGACGGGTGGCCGAGCTGATCCGGGGCAACCGGTTGGCCATGCTGACCACGGTGGCGCCTGACGGGACGCTGACCAGCCGTCCGATGGGGCTCCAGGAGGCCGACTTCGACGGGGACCTGTGGTTCTTCGTCGAACGGGACTCACGCAAGATGGTCCATGTGGCGCACCACCCCCAGGTGAACGTGACCGTGGCGTCAGGGTCGACCTGGGTCTCGCTCACCGGCGAAGCGGTGGAGGTGGAGGACCGGGACAGGGCCCACGAGCTCTGGAACGCCGGCGTGGCGGCGTGGTTCCCCGACGGTCCCGACGACCCACGCCTGCGTCTCCTGAAGGTCGAGGCCACGTCGGCCGAGTACTGGGACTCGCCCGGAGGTCGCCTGGCCACCGCCGTCAGCTTCGTGAAGGCGAGGGTGACGGGCGAGCGCGTCTCGGGCGGCGAGAACGAGCGGGTCTCGCTGGCGTGAGCGCCGCCACGGGCTGACCGACGGCGACGCCGGTCGGCCGTTCTCAGTCCGTTCCGAGTACCTGGCGGGCGAGCTTGCGGGGTGCGACCAGGGTGTAGGACGTCTCCACCCACTCCTCGACCTCCTGCCAGCGGGCGGCGCCCAGGCGGCCGGTCAGGCTGACGGTTACCCAGCCGTGGCGACCGAGGCCGTACCCCGTCGGTGAGGCGTGGGGGTCCATGGCGACGACGGCGGCGGCCTCGTCGAGGGGCAGCTTCACGCTGATGGACGAGGCATCGGGGCTGGCGAACACGAAGTTCTTGCCCCGCACCCGGAACGTGGGCTCGCCGCCCCAGGCCTCGATGTCGACGCGTCGGGCTTCGGGGAGCCGGGCCGCGATCTGCTCCAGGCGCTCCATCCTCGTCGTCATGTCCCGAGGGTACCGGGGCCGCTCGGCGTCCGGGCGGCGTCGCCCGCCGCCCGGACGACTCCCGCTGTCATCCGGGCGCGGCCCGACGAGCCGGCACCGGCTCACGCCACCGGGAACCTCGCCGCGTCATGCGGCGATCGGGCAATTCGTCCGCATCGGGTCGGTGTCCACCGGGTAGAGCCACGGCATGACAGTGATCGGATACACGATGATGTGCGAGCAGGCCGGCCCGAAGTCGCTGGTGCGCGACGTCCAACTGGCCGAGGAAGCGGGGTTCGGGTTCGCCGTGATCTCGGACCACTACTTCCCCTGGGTGGATGCCATGGGGCATTCGCCGTACGCCTGGTCGGTACTCGGAGCGGTCGCCCAGGCCACCTCCACCATCGAACTGATGACGTACGTGACCTGTCCGATCAAGCGGTACCACCCGGCGGTCGTCGCCCAGAAGGCGGCGACCGTGGACATCCTGTCCGACGGGCGGTTCACCCTCGGGCTCGGAGCCGGCGAGAACCTCAACGAGCACGTGACCGGGGGAGGCTGGCCGCCGGTCAACGTCCGGCACCAGATGCTCGACGAGGCGGTGGACATCATCCGGGCCCTGTGGGCGGGTGGCTACGTGAACTACGACGGTCGCCACTTCCAGGTCGACTCGGCGAAGTTGTGGGATCTTCCCGACCAGCCCCTCAGGCTGGGGATCGCCGCCTCGGGCGAACAGTCGAGCCGACTGGCGGGGGAGAAGGCCGACTGCCTCATCGCGGTCGAGCCGAAGTCGGACATCGTCGACGCCTTCGATGCCGCCGGCGGCGGGGGCAAGCCCCGGGTGGGTCAGTTGCCCGTCAGTTACGACCCCGACCGCGACACCGCCGTCAAGCGGGCCCAGGAACTGTTCAGCTGGTTCGGCGGTGGATGGAAGGTCAACTCCGAACTTCCCGAGCACGGCGGCCTTCGAGGCGGCGTCGAGCACGGTCCGCCCGGACGACATCGCCGACGGCATCCCCTGCGGCGACTCCGTCGACGCCGTGGTCGACGCGGTCGGGGAGTTCGCCGCCGCCGGGTTCACCCACGTGGCCCTGTGCCAGATCGGCGGCGACCACCAGGGCGGGTTCATCGAGTGGTGGAGGCGGGAGCTGGGTCCGGCCCTCGGGGCCGGGTGACGGCGGGAGACGGAAGACGACTCCCGGCGGGACCGCGGGTGACGTGACAGGATCACCCGGTCGGTCCGACCTGCGGCCCGACTGCGGAGCACGCGGTGAGCGGGAACGGGAGCGACATGCAGACCAGGGCGGCGGTCATCCAGTCCGAGCACCGACCCTGGGATATCGAGACGATCACGCTCGATCCGCCGAAGGCGGGCGAGGTACTCGTCCATCTGGCGGCGTCGGGCCTGTGCCACAGCGACGACCACTTCCGCACGGGTGACCTCGGTGGCTTCTATCCGATCGTGGGCGGCCACGAAGGGGCGGGGGTGGTCGAGGAGGTGGGTGCCGGGGTCACGGAACTCCGTCCCGGTGACCACGTCGTGCTGGCCGCCATCCCGGCCTGTGGCCGCTGCCCGTCGTGTGCGACCGGCCACTCGAACGTGTGCGATCTCGGCGACCGCACGATGCTGGGCATCCAGGTGGACGGCACCTCCCGCCACCATCGGACGGACGGCACCGATCTGGCCTCCATGATGTGCCTCGGTACGTTCAGTCCGTACACCGTGGTGCACGAGTCGTCCTGCGTGCGGATCCTCGACCACTACCCGCTGGAGACGGCGTGCCTCGTCGGCTGCGGGGTCACCACCGGCTGGGGTTCGGCGGTCTACGCCGCCGGCGTGCAGCCCGGCGACGACGTGGTGGTGATCGGAGCCGGTGGACTCGGATCGGCCGCCATCCAGGGAGCCCGCCATGCGGGCGCCGAACGGATCGTGGCTGTCGACCCGGTGCCCTTCAAACGCGAGATGGCGACGGTGTTCGGGGCCACCCACACCGCGGCGGGTATCGCCGAGGCGCTGCCTCTCGTCGAGGAGGTCACCTGGGGCAAGCTGGCGGAGAAGGTCGTCTGCACCATGGGCGTGGGCGACGGGGCGATGCTCGAGTCGATCCTCGCCCTGGCCGCCAAGCGCGGCCGCGTCGTCGTCACCAACATGCACCCCCTGGCCGAGACCACGGTGTCGATGTCGTTGACGTGGCTGACCCTCTTCGAGAAGCAGATCGTCGGCTGTGTCTACGGATCCGGCAACGCCCGCTACGACATCCCGCACCTCCTCCGGCTCGACGAGCTGGGCCTGCTCGACCTCGAACGCATGATCACGCGGGCCTATCCGCTGGAGGACGTCAACGACGGATACGCCGACATGCTGGCCGGCCGCAACATCCGGGGCGTCCTCCACTTCGACTGACCCTGCCGAGATCCGGATGGGAGAAGAGTCGGGAGGCAATCTTGACTATTCCCATCGGCTTTATATACATTGAGCGCATGACGACGTTCCGGACCCGCTCGACCACCACCCTCCTGGGCCTAGCCCTGGCCGGGATGCTGTTCGCGGCGTGCGGTGGCTCGTCGTCGTCCTCCTCGACCACGACGACGTCGGCGAAGGCCACGACGGCCTCGGCCTCGTCCATCCCGCCCGGCACCGTCCTCCGGGTCGGCGAGCAGCTCCAGAATCTCAAGACCGTGCTCTCCATCACCGGCCAGGACCAGAAGTTCCCCTACACGGTCCAGTACTCGGAGTTCGTCGGTGGGCCGCCGATGCTGCAGGCCTTCCAGGGCGGGGCCCTCGACGTGGGCTTCGTGTACAGCACCCCGCTGATCTTCGCCCAGTCGGCCGGCCAGACGATCACCACGGTGGCCGGGTGGGCCACGAAGGCAGCGGCTACGCCCTGGCGTCCAGTCCCACCGACCACTCGATCTCCGGCTGGGCCGGCCTGAAGGGCAAGCGGGTGGCGTACCAGGAGGGGACGGCCAGTCAGACCGTGCTGCTCGAGGGCCTGAAGAGTGCCGGGCTCTCCCTGTCAGACATCACCTCGGTCAACCTGCCGACCACCCAGATCGCTGCGGCCCTGCAGGGGGGATCGGCGGATGCGGGTATCACGGTGGAGCCGCTGCTCAGCGTCTACCTCGAGGCCAACCCCACCGCCCACGTGATCGCCTACGGGACGACCATCGACCGGGCGAGCTTCCTCATCGCCACCGGCGCGGCCCGGCAACTCGGCCAAGTCGGCGGCGATCGCCGACTACATCGGCCGCCTGGTCAAGGCCTACCAGTACCTGAATGCCCACCCCCAGACGGCGATCCAGGCCGTCTTCATCGACCAGTACCACCTGTCGCCCGCCCGGGCGGCCGAGGTGGCCAAGCGGCTGGGCCCGTCCACCTTCCTGCAGCTGCCGGGTGACGTGCTCGCGGACCAGCAGGAGGCCGCCGACCTCTACTTCGCCGCCGGGCAGATCCCCCGGAAGATCAACGTCGCCGAGCAGTTCGACCCCAGGTTCAACGGCCTGGTGGCTTCGCTGGAGGCCTCGTGACCACGCTCGACACCGCGACCTCGCCGCCTGGTTCCCCAGGCGGTCCGCCGGCGGGGGTGGGCGCACCCGCCGGCCGCTCCGCCGACACTCCGGCGCTGGTCCGCCTGACCACGGGGGTCGGGCCCGATGCCGGTGCCCGGACCCGGCGTGTCGGACGGGGATGGCAGCGCTTCATCGGCGTGGCCCTGCTCTTCGCCATCTGGGAGATCGCCGCCCTGGCCGGTTGGATCCGGCCCCAGGACCTGGCGGCGCCCTCGGTGGTCATCACCACCGGCGCCCACATGATCCGGGACGGGCAGCTGCCGGACGCGCTCTGGGCATCCCTGCAGCGGGTGTTCTGGGGACTGCTGATCGGCGTCCCGGTCGGTGCGGCCCTGGCCCTGGCCGCCGGGCTGTCGAAGCTGGGGGAGAACCTGATCGACGGCAACGTCCAGATGCTCCGGTTCGTGCCCATCATCGGCCTCGAGTCCCTCTTCGTCCTGTGGCTGGGGGTGGGGGAGACGGCCAAGATCTCGCTGATCACACTGGGCGTGATGTTCCCGGTGTACATCAACACGTACGCGGCGATCCGCTCGCTGGACCCGGGATACCTGGAGCTGGCGGAGGTGGTGGGCATCGGACGGTGGGCGAGGATCCGGCGGATCGTGCTGCCGGCGGCCCTCCCCGGATTCCTGATCGGCCTCCGGATGGCCGCCGCGGTGGCCTGGCTCCTGCTGGTCTTCGCCGAGCAGATCAACGCGTCGAGCGGCCTCGGCTACCTCATCGTGCAGGCCCAGACCTTCTTCCAGTCCGACGTGATCGTCGTGTGCCTCGTCTGCTACGCGCTCCTGGGCCTCGTCACCGACGGTGTGGTCCGACTCCTCGAGCGGATGCTGCTGCGGTGGCAGCCGGGCCGATGAGCGCCCTGGTGACCGATACCGGCTCCCGGTCACCCGGCGATGCCGCGCGGGCCGACCGGGCAGTGGTCGTCCGCGACCTCGGTCGCAGCTTCGGCCCCCGCCAGGTGATCGCCGGCATCGACCTCGACATCGCCCCGGGGGAGTTCGTCGCTCTTCTCGGTCGGAGTGGATCGGGCAAGACCACCATCCTGCGGACCCTGGCGGGACTCGACGACGGGGCCACCGGCGAGATCCTGGTACCCGAGCGTCGGGCGGTCGTATTCCAGGACCCCAGGCTGTTGCCATGGTCCCGGGTGCTCGACAACGTCCTGCTCGGACGTCACGGTCCCGAGGCCGCCCGACGCGGCGCCGAGGCGCTGGGCGAGGTGGGCCTGGCCGGCCACGAGCAGGACTGGCCCAAGACACTTTCGGGGGGGAAGCCCAGCGGGTCGCCCTGGCGCGGGCGCTGGTCGCCGAGCCACAGCTCCTGCTGCTCGACGAGCCCTTCGGTGCCCTCGACGCCCTGACCCGGATCCGCATGCACGCGCTGGTCGCCCAGCTGTGCGAGCGCCACCACCCCGCTGTGCTCCTGGTCACCCATGATGTCGACGAGGCGATCCTCCTGGCCGACCGCTGCCTGGTCCTGACCGACGGGCGCGTGACCCTCGACCTGCCGGTCGACGTCGGCGTGCCCCGGCGCCGCGCCGCGGCGCGGTTCAACGAGCTCCGCTCCCGGCTACTCGCCGAGATCGGGGTCGACGACAGTCAGGAGGGCATGGATGCCGACGCCCTGCCTGAGTCGAAACCCACCTCCGACGGATTCGCCGCACCAACCACCACCCAACCAGGAGAGCCACGACCATGACCCAGATCCAGGCCCGACCCACCCTGACCGTCCGACCCCTGTCGGCGGCGATCGGGGCCGTCATCGACGGCGTCGACCTCCGCCGCGTCGACCCGGGGACGGTCGACGAGATCCGCCGTGTCTGGCTGGACCGGAAGGTCGTCTTCTTCCCCCGCCAGCAGCTCGATCCCGTCGAGCACCAGGCCTTTGCCGCCCACTTCGGCGAGCTGACCGAGGGACACCCCGTCGTCCCGGGGATCGAGGGCCATCCCAACGTCTTCGAGATCGACTACTCGAAGGCCCGGCAGCTCTACGCGTCCTACGGGGACGTGGCCGAGCGGACCCAGGGACTGGACTGGCACACCGACGTGACATTCGTGGAACGCCCACCGCTCGGGAGCATCCTGTCGGCCGTGGTGATCCCGCCGTCAGGAGGTGACACCGCCTTCTCGAACCAGCAGGCCGCGTTCGAGGCGCTCAGCCCGTCGCTCCAGGCCTTCCTCTCCACGCTGACCGCCGTCCACGACGGTCGGGCGGCCTTCAAGTCGGCGTTC
Source organism: uncultured Acidimicrobiaceae bacterium (assembly GCA_963841885.1). Taxonomy (GTDB): domain Bacteria; phylum Actinomycetota; class Acidimicrobiia; order Acidimicrobiales; family RAAP-2; genus Bog-756. The sequence continues at coordinate 160,543 of CAWJEK010000019.1, read as the reverse complement.
GACCACTTCGGGTCGGGGCGGTGGGAGGGCAAGGAGCTCCCGACCCTCGAGCCGGTCGTCCATCCCGTGGTGCGGACCCATCCCGAGACCGGCGCCCGGAGCATCTTCGTCAACCCCGGCTTCACCTCCCACATCGTGGAGCTCACCCGACCTGAGAGCAACGCCTTGCTCACCTTCCTCTACCAGCACTCGGTCAGGCCCGAGTTCACCGTTCGGTACCACTGGACCGAGGGTGACGTCGGCTTCTGGGACAACCGGGCCACCCAGCACTCCGTGGTGGGGGACTTCGGCGACCAGCACCGGGTGATCCAGCGCGTGACGCTGCGGGGTGACGCCCCCTTCTGACCTGCGCCCAAGTTTCGGTGGTGGATCGACCCGGAGCGCTCCCGAGTCACCCCTCTCCACCGCCAGAAGCAGTCAGGGCCGGCCCGTGAGGGTCGGCCCTGACTGCTTCTGGAGGTCGACCCCGCGGACGGGAGGACCGGCGAGTGGGGCCCGACCGGGCGGCGCTCGTCCACGGCCCCGTGGAGCGCCTCGAGCTTCCATCGCAGTCGACGGTCCGCCCCCGCCTCGGGCCGGGCCCATCTCGGGTCGTCGCCGGTCGCCCCCTCGAGGAAGGACTCCGGGGAGCGCCCGAGCCAGCGCAGCATGAAGAGGGAGTGCGGGCAGCTGGTCCTCGACGGGGTCGCCATCGCGGCGTCACGGGTGGGCCGCCCGGTAGGCGACGACCTGGGCGCGCACGTCGTCCACCAGGTCACCGAGAGCCAGGTTGACGTCGTCCAGGTGGTAGCCCCAGGTCGGCCCGAGGACCTCGGTGACGACCGGTCGGCGGTCGCCGGGTCCGGCGATGTCGGCCACCTCGAGCCAGGTCGCCCCACCCCCGCTCGCGCAGGTGGCCGAGTAGAGATCCGGATAGACGACCCACGGGGTGGTCACCGGTGGGGGTGGCGGCGTCGACGTAGCCGTCGGGAACCAGGGCGTCAGAGGGGCGGTGCCGCCGGCCAGCGACGCGGGGTTCACACAGGCGACTTGCACACCGGTGGTGGCCGTCTGCCCCGACTGGAGGCTGACCCCCTGCCCCGGGCGTCCGAACAGGCTGTCGGCCGGGGGCTCCCGGGGGAACGTCGAGTAGGCGATCACACAGCCCGTCTGGCCCGTGGCGGTGCACAGGGGGAGGTGTCGGAACGTGGCGCCGACGAGCGATCCGGTCGGCACGGTCACATTGCCCCCGACGATGATGGCCGACAGCGTGCGGGCCCGGATCGCCGGATCGTTGTCGACCTGCGACTCCAACAGTCGGATGAGCATGGCGGCGCCCTGTGAGTGCCCGATGAACACCACCGGCCGGCCGTCGTTGTCGTGGTCGATGTAGTCGGTCCAGCCGGACAGAAGGCTCCGGTAGGCGACGGTGTCGGCCGTGGGGTCACCGCCGAGGCCCTTGGCCAGTGATGCCTCCGTGCGCTGGCGGTACATCGGCGCCCAGACCCGGCACACCGACGAGAACGGTGCCGCCTGGCTCATGGCCGCGGCGATCTCGGCCGGCTGGATCCGGAGATCGGCGTTGTCGGTGCGCTGATCGCTGACGGTGGGGTAGACGTAGAAGCAGTCCACACCGGGGTCGGCGGCGTCGTGGGGATCGACGGTGCTCCGCGCCCCCGACGGGGGCACGACGGTGGCGTCGAGCGGGGCCGCGCACGGATCGTCCGCCGTCCCCGGACGGCACAGCCAGACCGTTCCGGCGGATGCCGGTGACGTCGAGGTGGTCGTAGTGGTGGTCGAGGCCGAACCACCGCACGCCGCGGCCAGCACGGCGAGTCCGGTGACCGCCAGCCACGCCGGCGTCTTCGAAAGCCTGCGCATCGTCACCTCCTCGGATTTCCGGACGAGACATGGTTGCACGGTACGGACATTTATGCAACCAGGTTGCCTATCGGATAGATTGACCGGGTGGAGATCGAGGTCACCCCGGAACGGTTGGGCGACCTGTTGGCCCTGGCCCGGCGGGCGTGGGTGCGGCAGATGGGAGAGGGCCTGCACCGTCGGGGTTTCGACGACTACCGGCGATCCGACGCCCTGGTCTTCCGGGTGCTCCGCCGGGGGCCACTCCCCGTCGGGAGGCTCGGCGCGGCACTCGGCACCACCCGCCAGGCGGCCCGCAAGGTCGTCGACGGTCTGGAGCAGCGCGGCTACGTCACCACCGGGCCCGACCGACGCGACGCCCGCCGCACCAACGTGGTCCTGACGGAGTCGGGTGAGCGCTACGCGGACGCCGTCATGGACGTCGTCGAGGAGTTGAACCGGGATCTGGCTGAACGGGTGGATCCCGAGGCTCTCGAGTCGGCCCGGGTCGTCCTCCGTGCGGTCATCGGTGGTGCTGGGTAGGGCCTGAGGGGGAGCGGTGGCCGGGGACGGCTACGGGTGCCTTCACTCGCACAACTAGTGATATACTCATAACTATTATGGTACAACAAACAGATGCCGGGAGGCCCCCCGCCTCCACCCCGCCCGAGCTGAGTCGGCGTCGCCGGATCGGGATCCTCCTGATCTGCTCGATGAGCCTGCTGATCGTCGGACTCGACGTGACCATCGTCAACGTGGCCCTCCCGTCGATCGGACGCGACTACCACGCCTCGGTGTCGGGGCTGCAGTGGACGGTCGACGCCTACACGCTGGTCCTGGCCAGCCTGCTCATGCTCTCGGGCTCGATGGCCGACCGGTTCGGGCGCAAGCGCACCTTCATGATCGGCCTGACTGTCTTCGCCACGGGCTCACTGCTGTGCAGCCTGGCTCCGAGCCTCGGCGCCCTGGTGGCGTTCCGCATGCTCCAGGGGGTCGGCGCGTCGATGCTCAACCCGGTGGCCATGTCCATCATCACCAACACGTTCGTCGAGCCCCGCGAACGGGCCCAGGCGATCGGCGTATGGGCGGCGGTGGTGGGGGTCTCCATGGCCCTGGGCCCGGTCATCGGTGGCGTGCTGGTCTCGTCCCTCGGCTGGCGCTCGATCTTCTGGATCAACATCCCGGTCGGTGTCGCCGCCATCGTCCTCACGTTCCGCTTCGTCCCCGAGTCGCGCGCCCCGAAGGCGCGCCGGCTCGACCCGGTCGCCCAGGGGCTCGTGATCGCCCTGTTCGGTTCGCTGACGTTCGGCATCATCGAGGCACCGAGCCGAGGCTGGGGATCGTCGCTGATCGTCACCGCCTTCACGGTGGCGGCCGTCTCCCTGGTGGCACTGGTCATCTGGGAGCAACATCGTCGAGAGCCCCTCATTGATCTCCGGTTCTTCCACTCGATCCCGTTCTCGGGGGCCGCCGCCATCGCGGTGGCCGCCTTCGCCGCGCTCGGCGGCTTCCTCTTCCTCAACACCCTCTACCTCCAGGAGGTCCGGGGCCTGTCGCCGCTCGACGCCGGACTGGCCACCCTGCCCATGGCGGCCATGACCATGGTGCTGCCGCCGATCTCGGGCCGGATCGTGGGTACGAACGGGCCCCGCATCCCGCTGCTGGTCGCCGGATCGGCACTGGCGGTCAGCTGCGCCATGCTCTCCCACCTGACCGCATCGACCCCGTTCTGGTACCTGGTGATCGCCTACGTGATCTTCGGCACCGGATTCGGGATGGTCAACGCGCCGATCACCAACGCCGCCGTGTCGGGGATGCCCCGGGCACAGGCCGGCGTGGCGTCGGCCATCGCCTCCACCTCCCGCCAGGTCGGCCAGACCCTCGGCGTGGCCCTGGTCGGCGCGCTGCTCGCCGCGTCGGTGGGCCTGGTGCTCGGTACCGGTGGGCGGCCCGACGCGGCCCACCGCGCCGACCTGGCATCGGCGAGTCATGCGGGGTGGTGGGTGCTGTGCGCCTGCGGGGTGGTGGTCCTGGCCCTCGGCCTGGTCGTCACCTCGGCCCGGGCCCGCGCCTCGGCCGAGCGCACCGCTCACCTGCTGAACCCCGAATTCCTGGCAGGCTCGACGGTATGAGCGAAGTGGGAACCGACCGCGACACCGCCCAGATCGCCTGGTCCGCCATGTGTGACCTGGTGCTCGACAATCGGCGGCGCCAGCAGGTGAGCGAGGCCGTCGACCTCCCGTTCGGACGCCTACGGGCACTGCGCCGCGTGGCCCCGGCACCGATGACCATGGGGGAGCTGGCGGCGGCCATCGGTGTAGACGCGCCCAACTGCACCCCGGTGGTCGACGACCTGGAGGGCCGCGGCCTCGTCGAGCGGCGACCCCACCCGACCGACCGGCGGAGCAAGCTGGTGGCCGCCACCCCGGCGGGGGTGCGCGTGGCGGCGCGGGCCAACGACATCATGGGGCAGCCGCCCGCCGCCCTCCGCGCCCTCTCGCCGGCCGAGCTCGACCGGCTGGCCGAGATCCTCGCCAAGGTGGACGCCGCCGGCCCGAAGCCGGACGGCGCAGCCGGCTGACGCCGCCGGGCGCTACCGGTCAACGGACCATTCCCACGACCCCGGTGATCCCCTCGCCCCCGAGGCTCCCGCTGAACTGGGCGTCGCCGTAGCAGAACAGACCGCCGTCGTCGGCGACGAGGGAATAGCCCCTGCCGTCCGGGCTGGTCAGCATCCCCGTGACGGGCTGACTCAATCTGATGTTCCCGGCCGACCCGTAGAAGTGGGCGTCCCCGTAGGAGAAGACGCCGCCGTCGGAGGCCACGAACCAGTACCCCTTGCCGTCGGGCGTGGGGGTCATCCCCACGATGGGCTTGGCGAGATGGATGTTCCCGGCCGACCCGTAGAAGTGGGCGTCCCCGAATGCGAAGACCCCGCCGTCGGCCGCCACCAGCCAGTAGCCCTTGCCGTCCGGAGTCGACGCCATGCCGACCACGGGCTTGGCGAGGTGGATGTTGCCGGTCGATCCGTAGAACCCGGCGTCCCCGTAGGAGAAGACGCCGCCGTCGGAGGCCACGAACCAGTACCCCTTGCCGTCCGGTGTCGCCGCCATGCCGACCACGGGCTTGTTGAGGTGGATGTTGCCGGTCGATCCGTAGAACTGCGCGTCGCCATAGGCGAAGACCCCGCCGTCACCGGCGGTCATCCAGTACCCACCGCCGTCGGGCGTCGGCACCATGGACACGACCGGCGCATTGAGGTCGAGGAATCCGGGGTTCCCGAGGTAGGTCAGATAGGAGTCGTTCCCGAACCCGTACGTGTCGCCGTACTTGTCGAAGAGGTAGTAGCCCTGATTGGGAGTGGTGTTCGCGACGCTCAGGGCGATCGATCCCACCACCGTGAAGTCGGCGTTGCTGCAGTACAGCTGGGCGCCGAAGGTGTCGAGGGTGGTCGTCCACTGGAAATGGTCCAACTCCAGCGTCTCCGTGAACGGGTACGACGACCCACCCTGGCCGCAGTCGCCGAGGGTGAAGCTGAATCCTCCGAGAGCACCCGAGGAGTAGTACGTCGTCCCCGCCACCAGGTCGCTCGGGTTCTGGATGTCGAACTGGCCGATACCGCCCCCGATGTCGAGGCAGAGCTCCGAGGGCTGGTTGGGGCACGTGGGGTCCAGGGCCACCGGCTGGTTGGTGTACGAGGCCACCGTGTCCGTGCCGTTGTCGATCTCCAGGAGATCGGCCCCGGTGGTGGTTTCCGGGGTCCGGGGACCCACCATGGCCGACCGGGTCGTCCCGTGGGGTTGCCAGCCACCGGTCGCGCCGGCGGCACGGATCGCCCCCGTCGAGCCGATGGGTCCGGCGGCGGGGATCACTCCGGTGGAACCGATCGTCCCGTGGGGACGGGGGGCGCCGCTCGCCCCGGCGGCGCCGGCCGGCACCAACGCCACGGCCATCGCGGCCAGCACCGCCATGGCCAGACGGGCGGGCCGGAAATTCCGACTGCGAGCTTCCTCCACGATGTCCCCGCCTTCCGCCGTCGTCTCCTGGCGAGACGCTCGTTGCGATCTTCGCATAGGTCGACGCCGGCGCCGCCGGGTTCCGAGGTGTTTCTGCCAACGGGTGTTGCCGTAGGTCGGCCGCACCTCGGCTCCCACCCCACGTCCCGCCCGCCCGCTCTGCTCCCCGTCCGCAACCGGGGGGAGACGCGCCGGCAACGGCGGAGGAGTTGAATGGGGAGGCGATGGAGAGTGCACGATGACCGAGGGCCCGACCACGATCCTGGTGGCCGCGACCGTGCTGACGCTCGACGCCCACGACTCCCGGGCGAGGGCCCTCGCCGTCGACGACGCCTCCGGGAGGATCATCGCCGTGGGGTCGCTGGAGGAGTGCCGGGCGGCAGCTCCGGAGGCCACCGTCACCGACCTCGGCGCCCATGTCCTGATGCCCGGCTTCGTCGACGCCCACAACCATCCGTTCCTCTCCGGGGTCGTGACCCAGGAGCCGGTCCACTGGATCGCTCCGTACGTCGGCTTCCCGACGTGGAAGGACGTGACCGACGAGTTCGTCCGGGTCGATGCCACCACCCCGGACGACGAGCCGGTGTTCCTCAACGGGGTGGACCGGATGCTGCAGGGCGCACCGATCCTGACCGCCGACGTGCTCGACCGGTACTTCCCGACCCGACCGGCCGTGGTGCTCGACAACTCGGGCCACCTCGCGTACTTCAACTCGGCGGTGATCGCCCGGAACGGCTGGGACGCCTCGCCCCCGTCCGACCCGGTGGGCGGCTCCTACTCCCGTGACGACTCGGGCCACCTCACCGGCCTGGCCTTCGAGACGTCGGCCGTGCTGGGCGCGGCCAGCGGGGTGATCGCCGAGGTGGTGCCCCATCCGCTGCACTCCGCGGCCAAGTGGTACGCGCTGATGAGCCGCAACGGCGTGACCATGACGTCCGAGCACGCCTACGACACGCCGTACCGCCAGGGCTACGAGGCGCTGGCCAGCCGACCCGACTGTCCGATCCGCGTCGGGCTCTACCACATGTCCATCGGCGACGACCCGGGCGGCGGTTTCGAGTCGCCCGCGGCCGACATGCTCTGGAAGCAGGGCATCAAGCTCTGGGCCGACGGGTCGCCGTGGGTCGGCACCGCCGCGCTCAGCTTCCCGTACCTCGACAGCGAGGCGGTCGCCGCCGCCCAGATCCCGCTCGGGCCGTCGGGGGAGGCGAACATGAACTACTCCCGATCGGAGCTCGACGCCATCCTCGACGAGTTCGCCGCAGCCGGCTGGCAGATCGCGTTCCACTGCAACGGCGACGTCGGGCTGGACGTGGTCCTCGACTGCTACGAGGCCGGACTCGGCCGTCACGGACTGCTGGGGACCGATCACCGTTGGCGGGTGGAGCACTGCGGTGCCGGCCGGGGCGACCAGTTCGAGCGGGCGGCACGAATCGGCGTGACCATCTCGATGGCTCCCTTCCAGTTCATCTACTGGGGTGACCTGCTCGACGGTCAGCTGTTCGAGCCGGCGATCGGTTCGCAGTGGCAGCGGTTCGCGGACGCCTGGAAGGCCGGTGTCCAGCCGTCCCTCCACAACGACGGTGCGGTGTCGCCCCCCGTCCCGTTGCTCAACATCCAGGCCGCCGTCACCCGGGCCACCGCCAGTGGTGCCGTACACGGGGCGAACCAGGCCCTGACCATGGACCAGGCGCTGCGTGCCCACACCATCAACGGTGCCCGCCAGCTGGGCCGCGACCGGGATCTGGGCACCATCGAGGTCGGCAAGCTGGCCGACCTGGTGGAGCTCAGCGCCGACCCGACGACCGTCGACCCGCACGGGCTCACCACCCACGTGAAGGTCCGGGGAACCTATGTGTCCGGACGCAAGGTGGACCTGCGGAGGTTCCTCGCCGGGGTGGAGCAGATGGACCCCGCGCCGCACCGGCACCTGGCCACCACGGCCCGGCACCGCTGCTGCTAGCGGCCGCCGGGTTCCCCTCCGGCACCGCCCTCCGGTCGGGCATACCTACAGTGGGGTGATGCCCACGCCGGCCCCGGGACCGCTCGTACCGGTCGACGGCCTCGACGATCCCCGGGTGGCGGACTACCGGGACCTCAACCACCCGGCCCGCCGCCGCCGGCTCGAGGCGGAGCTCGCCATCATGGTCGTCGAGGGCCGCGTGGCCGTCCGCCAGCTGCTTGACACCGACCTGGAGATCCGGTCGCTGCTGGTCGACGACCACCAGGTGACCCTGGCCGCCGATCTGGTGGAGGGCGTGCGCCTCCGGGGCGCCCCCGTGTACGTGGTGCCCCGCGACACCCTGGCCGCCCTGGTCGGCTTCAACCTCCACCGGGGCGTGGTGGCCGTCGCCGGCCGTCCCCCGGCCGCGTCGGCGCCCTCGGTGCTGGCCACCGCGGCGGCCACGCCCGGCCTGGACGGCGGGCCGCCGGTGGTGGTGGTGCTCGAGGGACTCAACGACCCCGAGAACATCGGCGCCGTCTTCCGGAACGCCGCCGCCTTCGGCGCCGGCGCCGTCCTGGTCGATCCGACCTGCGGTGACCCCTACTACCGACGCGCCGTCCGGGTGTCGGTGGGCCACGCCCTCCACCTGCCGTGGGCCCGGCTCGATCCCTGGCCGGGGTCGCTCGCCGAGGTGCGGGCCGCCGGGTTCGTGCTCTGCGCCCTGGCGCCCCACCCCAGCCGGGGCCCGGACGGTGGAGCCGAGCGGGTGGATCTGCCGGTCCTGGCGGCGCGGCGCCGGCCCGTGGCGGTGCTGGTGGGGGCCGAGGGGCCGGGCCTGTCGGAGGCGGCCCTGGACGCCGCCGACGTCGTGGTGGCCGTTCCCATGGCGCCCGGCGTCGACTCGCTCAACGTGGCCACCACGGTCGCGGTGGTGCTCGCCCGTCTCTCGGGCGGCTGAACCGGGTCGCGGCCCTCCGGGGGGCCGATCCGGGCCGTCTATCGTTGGTGCGACCCGACCCCCCCCCTGACGACGGAGCAGCGCGTGACCGAATCGACCATCATCTACACGCACACGGACGAGGCCCCGCTGTTGGCCACATACTCCCTTCTTCCCGTCGTACAGGCCTACGCCGCCCGGGCCGGGGTGTCGGTGGTCACCCGGGACATCTCGCTGGCCGGTCGCATCCTGGCCTCCTTCGCGGAACGCCTCCCCGAGGACCGGAGGGTCGACGACGCCCTCGCTGAGCTCGGCCGGGACGTGCTCACCCCCGGGGCCAACATCATCAAGCTCCCGAACATCTCGGCCTCCATCCCCCAGCTGAAGGCGGCCGTGGCCGAGCTGCAGACCAAGGGCTTCGACGTGCCCGATTTCCCCGAGGACCCGCAGACCGACGAGGAGCGCGACACGCTGGCCCGCTACCGGAAGGTGCTGGGGAGCGCCGTCAACCCGGTGCTGCGCCAGGGGAACTCGGACCGCCGGGCCCCGGCGTCGGTGAAGCAGTACGCCCGGACCCATCCCCACCGCATGGGGGCCTGGTCGCCGGAGTCGCGTACCAACGTGGCCCACATGTCCGCCGGCGACTTCCGCTCGACCGAGCTGTCGGCGGTGATGCGGGCCGACACCAGCCTGTCCGTGCAGCTGGTGGCCGACGACGGGACCGTCACCGTGCTGCGGCCGCCCATCGCGGTACTGGCCGACGAAGTGGTGGACGCCGCCGTGCTGCGCGTGGCCGACCTGCGCGCCTTCCTCGATGCCCAGATCGCCCGGGCCAAGGAGGAGGGGGTGCTCTTCTCGGTGCACCTGAAGGCCACCATGATGAAGGTCTCCGACCCGATCATCTTCGGCCACGTCGTGCGGGCCTTCTTCCCCGAGACGTTCGCCACCTGGGGTGACACCCTGGCCGATGCGGGACTGAGCCCCAACGACGGCTGGGGCGCCATCCTGGACGGGTTGGGCGCCCTCGCCGACGGTGACGCCATCGCCGCCTCGTTCGCCGCCGAGCTCGCCGCCGGCCCGGACCTGGCCATGGTCGACTCCGACAAGGGGATCACCAATCTCCACGTGCCGAGCGACGTGATCGTCGACGCCTCCATGCCGGCCATGATCCGGACGTCCGGCCACATGTGGGGACCCGACGGGTCGGAGGCCGACACACTGGCCGTGATCCCCGACAGCAGCTACGCCGGCGTCTACCAGGTGGTGCTCGACGACTGCCGGGCCCACGGCGCCTTCGACCCCGCCACCATGGGATCGGTCCCGAACGTGGGTCTCATGGCCCAGGCCGCCGAGGAGTACGGCAGCCACGACAAGACCTTCGAGATCCCGGCGGACGGCACCGTCCGGGTGGCCGACACCGACGGCGACGTGGTCTTCGAGGTGCCGGTGGCCGCCGGCGACATCTTCCGCATGTGCCAGACCAAGGACGTGCCCATCCGGGACTGGGTGAAGCTGGCCGTGTCCCGGGCCCGGGCGACCGGTGACCCGGCCGTCTTCTGGCTCGACGAGGGCCGGGCCCACGACGCCAACCTCATCGCCAAGGTGCGTGCCTACCTCCCCGAGCACGACACCGACGGCCTGCGCATCGAGATCCTGGGCCCGGAGGAGGCGACCGCCCTCTCACTGGAGCGGATCCGTCGGGGTGAGAACACCATCTCGGTGACCGGCAACGTCCTGCGCGACTACCTGACCGACCTCTTCCCCATCATGGAGCTCGGCACCAGCGCCAAGATGCTGTCGATCGTGCCGCTCATCAACGGCGGCGGGCTGTTCGAGACCGGGGCGGGCGGGTCGGCCCCCAAGCACGTCCAGCAGCTGCTGTCCGAGAACTACCTGCGCTGGGACAGCCTCGGTGAGTTCCTGGCCCTGGCGGTGAGCTTCGAGCACCTGGCCCAGCGCACCGGGAACGCCCGCGCCCAGGTGCTGGCCGACACCCTCGACCGGGCCACCGGCACGCTGCTCGACGAGGACCGGTCGCCCAGCCGGGCGCTGGGTGGCATCGACAACCGGGGCAGCCACTTCTACCTCGCCCTCTACTGGGCCCGCGAGCTCGCCGCCCAGACCGCCGACCCGGAGCTGGCCGCCGCCTTCGGCCCCCTGGCCGAGCGGCTGTCGGCCGACGAGGAGACCATCGTCGGCGAGCTGCTCGCCGTCCAGGGGTCGCCGGCCGACATCGGCGGCTACTACCGGCCCGACGACGACCGGGCTTCGGCCGTGATGCGCCCGTCGACGACCTTCAACGAGGCCCTGGCCACGCTCGGCTGACGGCGACCCATCCGGTCGGCACCGCGGACGTAAGGTCGGGGCATGGGGAGCGGGACCCGGTGGAACCGGAGCGGGGCGGCGGCCGTCGGTGGGGTGGTGGCACTGACGCTCGTGGCCTCGGCCTGCGGATCAGGAGCCACGTCGTCGGCCCGGTCCACCACGACCACCGGGGCGGTGAGGGTCGCCGTCGCCGATCCGGTCTGTCCCACCGACCCGGCGGCGCCGCCCGAGCGGCCGGAGCGACCGGGTCTGGCGCACGCGCTCGTCCCGCCGGGAGCGGCCGCCGCCGTCGTCTGCCGCTACGGGGGGTTGTCGTCCTCACCGTCGGGGGTCGGTGGGACTCCGGTGGCGCAGGCCACCCTGCCGGGTCCCGATGTCCCGGCGCTGGTGGCCGAGCTCGACTCGCCGGCGTGGCGGCCGATCGACCCGGACGCCGCCTACTCCTGCCCGATCTCCGACGGCGGTCAGGACGTGGTCCGGTTCGCTTTCCCTTCGGGTCCCGGTGTCCAGGTAACGGTGGCCACCAGCGGGTGCCAGTTCGCCACCAACGGCGTCCGTACCGTCGACGGGGAGGGGATCGTCCAGTACCTCACCCGGTGGATCGGGGAGTCGACGGGCGGATCGACCTGAGCTGACCCCCCGACCGGGACCCGCACCCTGCACCGGGTGTTGCATCCGCGGTCCGGTGGGGTGCGCACGTCCGTCACCTGGGGCGACACCGGTCGACGCCGCGGGGCTGGTTCACTGGGGGGACGATGCCCGCGCCCCGACCCCTGACCGCCAAGGAACTCGCCGCGGAAAAGGCCCGGAGAGTCCGCAACCGCCGCCGCCGGCGCAGCCTGACTGCGCTGGGGGTCGCCGCGGCCGCGGTGGTCGTGGTTCTGGCGTGGAAGACCCGACCGCTCACCTCGAGCCCGGCGGCGGACGGGGTGCAACTCGACCCGTCGGCCTTCTCGCCCACCGCCTGCATGGCCTTCGCCCCGACCAGCGGCGACCGGCACACGACGGTGTTCCTGGACGCCGGACACGGCGGACTCGACCCCGGAGCCGTCGGGACGACCTCGTCGGGTGCCACCATCGACGAGGGCACCGAGACGCTGCCGGTCGAACTCGACGCGGCCCAACTGCTGCGGGCCGACGGCTATCGCGTGGTGGTGTCCCGGACCACCGACTCGAACGTGGTGCGCCTCACCTCCGCCGACCTCGCCGGCGGCGTGCTCAGCCTCCAGGGGGCGCACGACGACGTGGCCGCCCGTGACGTCTGCGCCGATCTCTCCGGGGCCGCAGTCCTGGTGGGCATCTACTTCGACAGCGGGGGAAGTCCGTCCGACGCCGGCAGCGTCACCACCTACGACACCGCCCGGCCGTTCAGTGCCGCCAACCTCCGGCTCGCCGATCTCGTGCAGAGGGACGTCCTGGCCGCCATGAACGCCAAGGGCTGGCAGATCCCCGACGACGGCGTACAGCCCGACTCGGAGGAGGGCTCCCTCGTACCGACCTCGGCCGACAGTCCGTTGGCCCAGGCCGCCGCCACCTACGGGCACGTGCTGCTGCTCGGACCGGCCGCCGCCGGCTTCTTCGCGACCCCGTCGACCATGCCCGGCGCGCTCATCGAACCGCTGTTCGTCACGGACCCCTTCGAGGGGAGCCTGGCCGCCGACCCGGCCGACCAGGAGGTCATCGCCCGCGGACTGGCCCAGGCGGTCGAGCAGTACCTGGCGCCGGCCCCGCGCGGCTGACCCCTCGGCGCCCGACGTCGTCACCGGGGCGTGTGGTCAGCTGCGGACCGTGCCGTCACCGGGCGTCGCGAGGGTGTCGGTCAGCAGGCTCGCCAGGCCGTCGGGGTCGGCGGCGTGGAGCTCGTCGAACCAGCCCAGGGCCCGGGCCAGTCCCACACCGATGACCGCGGCCACCGACGTCTGGGCCCGCAGCGTGGGCCGGTCGAGCCCGGCCGCCCGGTACCCGGCCGCCACCGGCTCGACCATCCGACGCACCAGCCGGGCGGTGGCCGCCGACCGGATCTCGTCGGGCGCATCGTCGTGCACGAGGACCTGGAGGACGGGCCCGAGGCCCTGGTGGGCGGTCCGCCGCAGCACCACCTCGACCACGTGGGCCAGGTCCTCGAGCGGCGCGTCGACGCCGTCGCCGGCTTCCGACGCATCGTCGAGTCGGTCGGCGGCCACGGCCGCCAGGTAGAGGTCGGCCTTGGACCCGAAGTAGCGGGCGATGAGGGCCGGGTCGGCACCGGCGGCCAGGCCGATCTCGCGGGTGGTGGTCCGTTCGTAGCCCTTCCGGCCGAACAGTTCCTGGGCGGCCACCAACAGGGCCAGGCGGGTGGCCGGCGCGTTGCGGGGCCGACGGGCGACGGTCACCGGCCGCGAGGCGCTCACGGCCGGTCCTCGGCATCGAGGTCGAGTTCGTCGACCAGCATGGCCCCGGTGGCGTCGAGCAGTGCCTCCTCGCCCATGCGGACCTCCACCGACCCCGGGACCGGCGCGGACGGGGCGGCTCCCGAGAGGAGGAAGCTGAGCACGGCGGTGGCCACACCGAGGCCGGCTGAGATGAACAGGGCCACCCGGAAGCCCCCGACGTCGGGGAGCGTGTGCCCGGGGCTCGTGTACGCCAGCAGCACGGCGGCCCCGAACGCGCTCCCCACGGACAGGCCGATGTTGCGCAGCACCTGGTAGAAGCCGGTGGCACTGCCCGTCTCGGCGGTGGGAACGGCCCGGACGATGAACCCGGGCATGGCCGCGAACGTGAAGCCGATCCCGAGTCCGCTGACGCCGAGGGTGACGAAGGCCTGCCACAGCGATCCGTGGTCGAGGGCGAAGTAGGCGGCCGCCGCCGCGAACACCAGGGACCCCAGCGGGATCATGCTTCGCACCCCGAACCGGCGCTCGTAGGGGACGAGCAGTCGACTGGCCAGGAACGTGCCCAACGACAGCGGGGTGAGCACGAGGCCCGACACGACCAGTGACGACCCGAAGCCGAAGCCCTGTGACGGCGGGATCTGGACGAACTCCACCACGATGGGCACCACCAGGTACAGGGACATGCTCATGAGGAACCCGGAGATGTCGGCCATCAACACGGACCGGTTGGCCAGATGGTGCAGGTTGACCAGGGGGTGGGGCGTCCGGAGCTCGTGCGGCACCCACAGGGCCAGGACGCCGAGGCTCGCCACCGCCAGGGCCACGCTGCGGAGCGAGGTCCAGCCCCAGGCGCCCCCTTCGCTGAGCAGCACCGACACCCCGGTCACCACCAGGCTGAGCAAGGCCGCCCCGAGGACGTCGAAGGGGGCCCGGACGCCCGCCGAGGGGGGAGGCAGTACGACGGCGGCGGTGGCGAGCGCGCCGGCCACCATCAGCGCACCGAACCAGTAGGCGGCGTGGAGGCCCAGGACCTGGGCCACCACGGCGGTGAGGGGATAGCCGAGTCCGGCGCCGATGGCCGTCGACACCGACAGGGTGGCGATGGCCCGCCCGGCCCGCTCCCGGTCCAGGTTCCGTCGGGCGATGGCCATGTTGACCGGCAGCAGGCCGAGGCCCACTCCCTGCAGGGCGCGTCCGAGCACCAGCACCACGAACGAGGTCGCCACGGCCGACAGCACGCACCCGGCCAGAACCACCGCGAGGATGGCCAGGATCACGGCGCGCTGTCGGGCGCCGTCGGCCAGCTTGCCCAGCACGGGCGTGGCCAGCGCCCCGGTCAAGAGGGTGGCCGTCAGCACCCACTGGGCGGTCGACAACGGCACCCGGTAGGTCTGGGCGATGGTCGGGATGAGCGGGGCGCCGAGGCTGCTCACGATGGCGACGAGCAGGCCGACGACGACCAGCGTCGGGACGAGCAGCGAGGTGCGGCGATCAGAAGTCATCAAGCGATGACATCGTAGCGTCCGGCGAGGGGAACGGTGCCGGACGGAGCGGGACCGCCGACCTCGGCCGCCCGGCCGAGGCCACCCCGCTCAGGCGGCGTCCGCTCCCTGGGCCAACCGCACCGGGTTCGACAGCTCCATGGCGTCGTCGACCTTGGCGAAGCGCAGCAGCCAGAGGTCCCGCAGGTAGTTCTGGTGGAGGCGCCACGGTGGGGTGGCACCCTGCTTGGGGAGGTCGGCCACCGCCCGGGTGACGTACCCCGACGAGAAGTCGATGAACGGCTCCGTGGGCAGCGCCGGGTCGGGGGCGACGGGCGTCGCCTGGCGGAGGCCCCGGGCGTCGAGCTCGTCGAGCAGGCGGCACACGTACTCGGCCGTCAGGTCGGCCTTCAACGTCCACGAGGCGTTGGTGTAGCCGAAGGTCAGGGCCAGGTTGGGAACCCCGCAGAGCATGATCCCCTTGTAGGCGACGGTGTCGCCGGGCACCACCGGGCGACCGTCGACGTCGAGGGCCATGCCGCCCAGCAGCTGCATCGACAGCCCGGTGGCGGTCACCACGATGTCGGCGTCGAGCTCGCGGCCCGAGGCCAGGCGGATGCCGGTGGATGTGAAGGTGTCGATGGTGTCGGTCACCACGTCGGCCCGGCCGACACTGATGGCGCGGAAGAGGTCGCCGTCGGGCACGAGGCACAGGCGCTGGTCCCACGGGTTGTAGCGCGGGGCGAAGTCGGCGTCGACGTCGTAGCCGACCGGCAGGGCGGCGACCACGCCCTTGCGGATCCCCTTCTTCACCAGCCCCGGTGCCCGCCGGCTCAGCTGGAAGCTGAATTGGGTGAGCAGGACGTTCTTCCAGCGGCTCAGACCGTGGGCCACTCCGGCCGGGAGACGGCGGCGTAGGGCGTCGGCCACCCGGTCCTCCCCCGGACGGGCCACGATGTAGGTGGGCGACCGCTGCAGCATGGTCACGTGGCCGGCCCCCCCGTCGGCCAGGGCCGGCACGAGCGTGACCGCGGTGGCCCCGCTGCCGATGACGACGATCCGCTTGCCCGCCCACGCCAGGTCCTCGGGCCAGTGCTGGGGGTGGATGATGGTGCCCCCGAAGTCGGCCTCGCCGGGGAACTCGGGCCGGTGACCGCGGTCGTACCGGTAGTACCCGGTGTTCCCCCAGAGGAAGCCGCAGGTGAGCTGCTCCCGTCCACCCGACGCGGTGTCCTCGACGTCCACCGTCCAGCGGGCGTCCGGTGTGGACCACGAGGCGCCCACGACCCGCCGGTGGAACCGGATGTGGTCCTCGATCCCGTGGGTGCGGGCGGTCGTGCGGATGTAGTCGAGGATGGAAGGGCCGTCGGCGATCGCCTTCTCGCCGACCCACGGCTCGAAGGAGTAGCCCAACGTGAACATGTCCGAGTCGGACCGGATGCCGGGATAGCGGAACAGGTCCCACGTGCCGCCGATGGCGTCGCGGGCCTCGAGCAGGGCGTAGGTCGTGCCCGGTCGTCTGGCCTCGAGGTGGCACGCCGCCCCCACCCCGGAAAGTCCGGCGCCCACGATCAGGACGTCGACGTGCTCCATGGCGGGAGTCTACGCAGCACCTCTCCGTGGCCTCGCGCCGGCCGCGTCCCGTGCCGCCGGCGGGCTGGGCCCGTCGGTGGTCCCCGGTGGTCCGGACTGCAAGAGTGGGTCGTGTGAACGTGCTCCTCGTGACCCTCGACCAGTTCCGGGCCGACTGCCTGGGGTGCGCCGGGCACCCGTTGGTCGAGACACCGAACCTCGACCGCCTGGCGGCCACCGGGGTGCGCTTCGCCTCCCACTTCAGCCAGGCCGCGCCGTGTGCCCCGGGACGGGCCTCCCTGTACACCGGCCTCTACCAGATGAACCATCGGGTGGTGGCCAACGGCACGCCGCTCGAGGGGCGTTTCGACAACGTGGCCCGGTTGGGTCGCCGGGCCGGCTACGCCCCCGCCCTGTTCGGCTACACCGACCAGGGCGTCGACCCGTCGACGGTGGCCGATCCCACCGACCCGAGACTCGACACCTACGAGGGCGTGCTGCCCGGCTTCGACGCGGTGCTGCCGCTCGACGGGCGGATGGAGCCGTGGCTCGCCCGGCTGGAGTCGCTCGGCTACGGCACCCTGTCGGCCGACCGGGCGCTCGGGACCGAGCCCGAACGGCCGGCCGGGCACAGCGCGTCGGCCTTCCTGACCGAGCACCTCCTGGCCTGGATCGACCGCCAGGACGGACCGTGGTTCGCCCACGCCAGCTATCTCCGGCCCCATCCCCCCTACGCGGCGGCCGGCCGGTGGGCCACCCGCTACGACCCGGCCGACGTCGGGGTCCCCCTGGCCCCCGATCCCGGCGTACACCGACTGGTCGACGCCGCCCGGACCATCCCGGTGTGCTCGGCGCCCTCCGATCCCGGTGCCATGGCCCACCTGCGGGCGCAGTACTTCGGCATGGTGTCCGAGGTCGACGACCAGTTCGGTCGGGTCCTCGACCACCTGGCGGACACCGGTCAGGAGCGGGACACGCTGGTGATCGTCACCGCCGACCACGGCGAGCAGCTCGGCGACCACGGCCTCATCCAGAAGCTCGGCTTCTACGGTTCGAGCTACGCCGTCCCGTGTATCGTCCGGGCCCCCGGTCGTGCCGGCACCGCCGGGACGGTGGTGGAGGAGTTCACCGAGGGGGTGGACGTGCTGCCGACGTTGGCCGGGCTCCTGGGCCAGGAGGTGCCGACGCCCTGTGACGGCGTTTCCCTCGTGCCCTTCCTGGACGGGACCGCGCCCCGTCGGTGGCGGACCGCCGCCCATTGGGAGTGGGACTGGCGGGACATGCTGATGGGACCCCACCGCACCGCCGGCGGCCCCGACCCCCGACTCGAGCGCAACAACCTCGCCGTCGAGCGCAGTGCCACCCACGCCTACGTGCAATTCGGCGACGGGTCGTGGCTCTGCTTCGACCTGGGCGCCGACCCCGGGTGGCACACCACGACCACCGACCCGTCGGTGGTGCTGCCCCTGGCCCAGTCGATGCTGACGTGGCGGTCCCGGCACCTGGGGGGCGCCTGCACCCAGCTGCTGCTCGGTCCCGAGCGCCGTGGGCTCTGGCCGGAGCGCTCCTCCGCCTGACGGCGACGTTCCGCCCGTCGACTCAACCCCCGGGCGAGGCTCCCGAGACCCGCGCCACCACGGCGGCCGGGTCGTCCACCGTGAGGATCCAGCGCTGGAACTCCTGGCCGGTGAACTCGACGACGACCGCCGGACCCTTGCCGTGGACGGCGGCGAAGTCCTTGCCGAACGATCCGCGTCGGGTGCCCACCGCGATGACCCCGGGCAGTCCGGTACCCGGTGCCCGCAAGCCGCGCAGCTCGGCCCAGGGGTCGTCGACGGCCCGCACCGACGTGACCGAGGCGAGTGGCGCGCCCAGGTCGCCCCGGAAGCCCTCGAGGTGCTCGACGCGGGACATGGCCAGCGTGAGGGAGCTGCCGTCGACGACGAGGTCGGCCATCCGACGAGCCTACCGTCGGGGCCGGCCTCAACCCCTGTCGCGGACCACGAGGACCGGGCAGTGGGCGTGGGCGACGCAGTGCTCGGTCACCGAGCCGATGAGCACGCCCGACAGCTCGCCGTGACCCCGGCTGCCGAGGGCCAGCAGGTCGGCCCCGGCGGAGGCGTCGACGAGCACGCTGGACGCCCGGCCCCGCACCACCCGGGGGACGAAGACCACGGCGGGGTGATTCGTCCGGGCGGTGCGCACCGCCGCGGACACCAGGCCCTCGGCGTCCGCGTGCGGGTCGTACTCGGAGGGGACGACGAGATTGGCACCGAAGCCGGTGGGCCAGTCCCAGGTGGCGATGACCTCGACCGGTGCACCGGTCGACTCGGCCAGCCCGGCGACCCACTCGAGGGCGGCCAGCGCATGGGGTGATCCGTCCATTCCGACCACCAGCCGGTGGTCACCCCCACCGGTGGCGGGGTCGTCGGGAGCCGCCGGCTCCTCGGTCACGTCGGGCTGTTCGGGCACCGCGGCCTCCCGGGGGTCCCCGCCCACGGTCTCTCCGTGGCGCGGCGATCCCGCCCCTCCTGAACGCTACGCCCGGGCCCGGCCGGTCGGGAGCCCGGCGTGGCCGCCGGGTTCAGTGGCCGTCGGCGTCCGGGTCGCGCTGGGGGGCGATGGGGACCTCCCAGACGAGTGTGGTGCCGCCGGCGGCCGGATGGGTCACCTGGAAGCTGCCGCCGAGCAGTTCGGCGCGCTGGCGCATGTTCGGGAGACCCATGCCTCCCCCCGGTGCCGGTGGCTCGACGAATCCCCGGCCGTCGTCGGTGATCTCGAGGTGGAGGAGGTGTCCGGTCACCGACAGCCGCACCCGGGCCCGGGTGGCCCGGGCGTGGCGGCCGATGTTGGTGAGGGCCTCGCGCAGGGTGGGGAGCAGCTGGTCGGCCACGGCGGCGGAGACCCAGGTGTCGACGGCCCCGTTGAACTCGACGGGCACGTCGAAGCCGACCACCGGCCGCAGTTCGTCGGCCAGGGCCAGCATCCGGGCGCGGATGCCCCGGCCGTCACCGGCGCCGCCCAGTTCGAAGATGGTGCCCCGGATCTGGCGGATCGTCTCGTCGATCTCGGTGATGGTCTGCCCGAGCTGGGGGCCGACGGCCCGCCCGTCGGGGGTGGCGGCCAGGCCCTGGAGCGACAGACCGATGGCGAACAGGCGTTGGATGACGCCGTCGTGCAGGTCCCGGGCCAACCGGTCGCGGTCCTCGTAGACGGCGATCTCGCCGGCCCGCCGGTGCAGTCGGGAGTTCTCCACGGCGATCCCGGCGGCCACGGCCAGGGCCTCGATGACCGCCTCGTCGTCGGCGCTGAACTCGTCGGCGTCGATCTTGTCCGTCAGGTAGAGGTTGCCGTAGACGCGGTCCTGGACCCGGATGGGCGACCCCAGGAACGACCTCATCGGCGGGTGCCCGGGTGGGAAGCCGACACTGGACGGGTGGTCGGCGATGACCGGGATGCGGATGGGGCGGGGTTCGCGGATGAGGACGCCGAGGACCCCCTTGCCCGTCGGGAGCGGTCCCTGGAGGAGGCGCACCTCGTCCTCCCGGTCGAGTCCGGAGACGAGGAACTCGGTGGTGGACGTCCCCTGCTCGTCGAGCACGCCGAGGGCGCCGTAGCGGGCATTGGCCAACAGGCGGGCCTCCACGACGATGTGGTTGAGCAGGTCGCCGAGGTGCAGATTGGACTCGAGGAGCAGGGTGGCCTCGAGGATCCGGCGCAGCTTGGTCGGGTCGTCGATGGTGCGGTCGGCGGCCTCGATCGGCTGGAGATCCTCCATCACGTGGTCACCGTCGCCCGCCCGGATCGTGCCGTCGGAGACGCGAAGCCTCCTGGCGTGGTCAAATGGTGTCCCATGACCATTCGCGTCTTCCTCCTCGACGACCACGAGATCGTACGAACCGGACTGCGATCCCTGCTGGAGTCCACCGACGACCTCGAGGTGGTGGGGGAGGCCGGCACCGTGGCGGACGCCCTCAGCCGGATCCCGGCCCTCCAACCCGACGTCGCCATCCTCGACGTCCGGCTGCCCGACGGCAGCGGGGTGGAGGTCTGTCGCGACATCCGGGCCCAGTCACCCACGGTCGCCTGCATCATGCTCACCTCGTACGCCGATGACGAGGCGCTGTTCGCCTCGATCATGGCCGGCTCCTCGGGCTACGTGCTGAAGCAGGTGGGCGGCAACAGCCTCGTCGACGACGTGCGACGGGTGGCGGCCGGCGAGTCGCTGCTCGACCCGGCGCTGACCGACCGCGTGCTGCGGCGCCTGCGGGAGGGCCCCGAGGAGGAGCCCCTGCTGGCCACCTTGACCCACCAGGAGCGCCGCATCCTCGACCTCATCGCCGAGGGGAAGACCAACCGCCAGATCGCCGAGGCGATGTTCCTGGCCGAGAAGACGGTCAAGAACTACGTCTCCAACCTGCTCACCAAGTTGGGCATGGAGCGCCGGACGCAGGCTGCCGCCTACGCCACCCGGATCCACGAGCGGGCCGAGCACGAGCGCCGCACCGACGCCACCGGCACCTGAGGTCCCCACCGGGTCTCCCGGCCCGGTCACGCAGGTGCGCCCGGCTCGGGTCCCGGGTCGGGGACGGCCGGAGGAGGCAGGTGGACACCGACGGCGACGAGGGCCTGCTCGATCTCGGCCCGACCGTGCTCGGGAATCTCGAATTGGGCCGGATCGGCCGGGATCCCCCGACGCCGGGCCAGGCGGATGAGCGCCGCGTCGTAGGCCAGCTGGTCGGCGACGGCCTGCATCGCCCAGCCCGGATCACCTTCGGTCTGACGGCTGCGCCGATCCATGACGTGGCGCAGCCGGAGCACGTCGGCCAGCGGCCCCTGCGAGCGCGGTCTCGACTCGGGGTCCGCCTCGTTGGCGAGCACCGCCTCGAGCAGCTGGGAGTACATGACGTTCACCGTCGTGTCACGGTCGTCGGGCATCGGAGCGCCTCGGCGGGTGACCGGATCCATAGCCGTCACCCACCCGCGCCCGCTACTCCCCGCGACCCCGACGCAGGGCCGCCTCGGCGGACTCGTAGGCCCGGCGGAGATCGTCGATCAGCTTCTCGACCCCTGTCTTGAGCGACCCGAGATTGGCCCCGGCGTCCTTCGGGATGCGCTGGAGCTGGCTCTTGGCCGCCAGGTAGGCGTTCTGTGCGGCGTTGGCGTTCTCGCGCACCGCCTCCGAAGCGTCCTTCGAGGCGAGGTCCGCCTGGACCAGCAGGTCGTCGATGCGGCCGCGCCACTCATCGAGTACCTGCCCGAGCCGTTCGATCGCCGCCTTGTCGTCGGTCGGCGGCTGTTCGTCGGTGGAAGTCATGTTCTTCTCCTATTCGGGGCGATCCGGTACGCCTGTAGGGTCAGATTGGCTGGTGGAGGAAGGACCCGGTAGGGCCGAACGTCCCGCGGACCGGCCCAGACAGGCCGCCTCCCGGACGGGCTCGGGCCGGGGTCGGGGATCGGGGCCCGGGTGGGTCCGGAGCGGGCCGCCGCCCGTCCGCCCACCCGGTTTTTGCGTCCGAAATGGGACCTTCGGCACCTGGTCTCGGGGACGGGCCTCCACGATCATTGGGGGCAGGACCGGACCCCGGCGGGTGGAGCCGTCGGGGACAGCTGGGCCCTACAGGTGCGGCGGCGACGCCCGAGTCGAAGGGGAGTTCATGGAGGTCGAGGAGACCCCGTTGGTCGAGTGGGCACGTTCGGGCCGTCCGGGTCACCACCCGGCCGAGCTCGACCGGGTGAGGGGGATGGCCGACTGGAGGGGCGACGTGGCCCTCGAGTTGTGGGTCGAGGTCGACGCCGATCCCGTCCGCATCCGCATGGCCGGGCGGCTGGACGGCTCCACGGTGGCCAATCTGGACGCGGTGGTGGCGGAACTGCTCGGTGAGGGCGTCCGTGACATCGAGTTGTGCACCGACGGCCTGCGGATCGTCGACGCCTCGGCCGTCGGTGCCCTGGCCGACGTCGAACGCCGCATCCGGGCGGCGGGCGGCACCATGCAGCGCGTGGCCCCGACGATCAGCCGTTTCGGGCGACCGACCCTGCCCTCGCCTCCCCCATCCGCCGTCCGCTGAGCGGGAGGGGGTGCACCCGGGTCCACCCGAGGCACCACCGGCGTACGATTGGACGATGGACGACGGAACCGAACGCGGGCCGGCGCCCGGTCCCGGCTACCCGTCGGGACTCGAGTCCACCGAACGACTCCGGGACGGCACCGAGGTCGTCTTCCGCCCCATCCGGGACACCGACGGGCCGGCCATGACGGCCTTCCACGAGAGCCTGTCGGCGCGGTCGGTCTACCGCCGTTTCTTCTTCGCCCACCCCCACCTGTCCGACGGCGAACTCGACCGGTTCACGCACGTCGACTATGTCGACCGGCTGGCCTTCGTGGTCACCGACCACGACCGGATCGTCGGCGTCGGCCGCTACGAGCACCTGCCGGACACCGACGAGGCGGAGGTGGCCTTCGTGGTCACCGACGACTATCAGAACCGGGGGATCGGCTCGCGCCTGCTCACCCACCTGGCCGACGCCGCCCGGACCCACGGCATCACCCGGTTCAGCGCCCAGACGCTGAGTGAGAACCGGGCCATGTTGGGCGTGTTCCTCTCGTCGGGCTTCCCCGTCTCCACGGAATCCGAGGGCGGCACGGTCACCGTCACGTTCCCCCTCGGCCCGGGGGCCGTTCCGGGCTGACAGTGGCCGCCCGGAGGTGAGCCCGACGGACGGAGCTCGGGGCAACCGGCCGCCCCGGTCCCTCAGCTGCGGGGCGCCGGTCCCATCGTCACGCGGCCGGCGTCCACTACGGCCACGTCGTCGAACGGCGCGAGTTCCTCGTCCCGGTGGGTGATGTAGACGACCGTGGTGTCGCCCGACGCGGTGACGACGTCGTCGACCAGGCGCCGCGCCGTCGGGCGGTCGAGCCCGGACGTGGGCTCATCGAGGACCAGGACCGGTGCCCCGGCCAGGAGGGCCCGGGCCAACGCCACCCGCTGGCGCTGGCCTCCGGAGAGCCGGGCCCCGCGCTCGCCGACCGGGGTGTCCATGCCGTCGGGCAGCGAATCGATCCACGGGCCGAGCTGGGCCCGCCGGGCGGCCCCGGCGATCTCCTCGGGGGTGGCGCCCGGTCGCGCCACGGCGATGTTGCCGGCGATGGTGGTGGGGAAGAGGTGGGCGTCCTGGCCGACCCAGCCGATCCGGCTCCGGACCCCGTCCTGGGACAGGTCGGTGAGGGAGGTCCCCCCGAGCCGGGCCGTGCCCGACTCCAGACCCCAGAATCTCAGGAGCACGTTGACGATGCTGCTCTTGCCCGCCCCGCTCGGCCCCACCACGGCCAGTCGACGGCCTTCGGGTACGGCCAGCGAGAGCCCGTCGAGCACCTTCCGTCCACCCGGCGTGTAGCGCAGGACGGCATCCTCGAGGGCGACGTCCGACCGGTCGGGGAGGGGGGCGGGGACGTCGGGGTCCCGGACCGGCACCGGCAGGTCGGCCACCGCCACCAGCCGGCCCGCCGCTTCCCGGTGGTCGGCGATGCGGGCCACCGCGTCGGCGGCCGGGGTCACGACCTCGAAGGCGCCGAGGGCCACGAGGGGGAGGACGGCGGCCATGAAGGCAGGCATCCGGTGGGCGGCGATGGCCGAGGCGGACACCGCCAACAGCCCGATGACGGCACCACCGGTGCACAGCACGACGAGGGCCGACACGGCCCCGTCGGACCACGACCGGTGACGCGCCCGCCGTTCGAGGGCGGTGTCGGAGGCGAGCGCCCGCTCCAGGTACTCCTCGTCGCGTCCCATGGCCACCAGGTCCGGTGCGGCCTGGAGGAGCTCGACCACGTCGGCGCCCAGCTCACCCCGCAGGGCACCCTCGCCCCCGCCGAGGTGGCGTCGGCGGAACCACGCCAGAGCGGACGCCGCCGCGCTCCCGCCGAGGAGGAAGACGGCCAGCACCAGGCCGCCGGCCGGGAGGACGAGGGTCACCACGGCCACCGTGACCAGGGCCGTGACCCCGGCCACCAGCAGCGGGGCCACGCCCCGCAGGTAGACGTCCTGGAGCAGGTCCACGTCGGCGGTGGCCCGGGCCAGGAGATCACCCTCGCGCCAGCCGGCCACCCCGGCCGGCGACCGCGGGGCGATCTGGTCGTAGAGCCACAGGCGCACCCTCCCGAGAGCGCCGAGGGCGGCGTCGTGGGAGACCAGCCGTTCGGCGTAGCGCAGCGGTCCGCGGGCGAGGGCCAGGAGCTGCACGGCGGCCATCAGGACGGTGAGCGTGTAGAGCGGCGGCCGCAGGGCGGCCTTGTCGATCAGCGCACCGGAGCAGGCGAGGAGCCCGACGGTGCACAGCGCCGCCGCCACGCCCAGGGCGGTACTGAAGGCGAACCTCGGACCGTCGGGGGCGCCGATGCGCAGGATCCGGCCCAGCGGACCCCGGCCGGCCCTCACCGCTGCACCCCCGGGGTGGTGGCGGCCGCCGGCTCCGGCGAGGAGGGTGCCGTGGCGACGGCGTGCCCGCCCACCAGCGAGACGGTGCGGTCGACTCGTCCCACCAGGCCGCCCCGGTGGGCGGCCATCACCACCGTCCGGTCCTCGAGCCACGGGGCCAGGAGGGCGCGCAGGCCGTCCTCGCGGGCGGCGTCGAGGTGCGCCGTCGGCTCGTCGAGCAGGACCACGGGGACGTCGCGGAGCACCGCCCGGCCGATGGCGATCCGCTGGCGCTCACCGGCGCTGAGGGTCAGTCCCCCTTCGCCCACCGGCGTGTGGAAACCGTCGGGCAGCCGCCCCACCAGTCCGTCGAGGCCCGAACACACCAGCGCCCGGGCCACCTCGGCGTCGGTGGCATCGGGATGGCCGAGCCGCAGGTTGTCCTCGAGGGTGCCCCGGATCAGCGCCGGCCGCTGCGGCACCCAGGCGACCTGACGTCGCCATTCGCGCATCGAGCAGTCGGCCAACGGCTCGTCCCCTACGTACACCCCGCCGTGCTCGGGCACCACGAAGCCGAGCAGCACGGCGAGCAGTGTCGACTTGCCCGCACCGGACTCTCCCACCACCGCGACGTGCTCGCCCGGGGCGAGGGAGAGGTCGACCCCGTCGAGCACCGGCTGCGCCCGGCCGATGTGGCGGACCGTGACGTCCACCAGGCGGACCGGGTGGTGGCAGGGGTCGGGGAGGGCCCGGTCGACCCCGTGGCGGGTGACGGTGGCGGCGTCGGCGTCGGCGTCGTCCAGGACGTCGAGGATACGGGCCGCCGCCGCCCGGCCTTCGGCGGCGGCGTGGAACTCGGCGCCGGCCCGCCGCAGCGGCAGGTACACCTCCGGAGCCAGCACCAGGATGGCGAGGGCCGTGCCCAGGGGCAGCGTGCCGTGCAGGAGGCGCAGGCCGAGGAAGAGCGCCACCAGCGCGGTGCCGACCGAGGCCATGGTCTCGAGTGCCAGTGACGACAGGAAGGCCACTTTGAGCGTCGACATCGTCTCGTCGTGGAGTTCCGTGTTGGCCCGCTCGAGGGTGTGGCGACCGTCGTCCGTACGCCCGAACGCCCGCAGGGTGGGCAGGCCCTGGAGGAGGTCGTAGAACGTGGCGGCCAGCCCGGACAGGCGGGCCCACTGCCGGTCGGCGTTCCGGGTCGCCTCGAGGCCGAGGAGGATCATGAACAGCGGGATGACGGCCACGGTGACGGCCAGGATCACCGCGGAGAACCAGTCCCGCAGCACGATGCAGGCCAGCAGCACGACCGGCGCCAGCGCCGAGAGGATCACGGTCGGGAGGTAGCGGGCGAAGTAGCCGTCGAGGGCGTCGACGCCCTGGGTGGCCGACGCGGCCAGCTCGCCGGTGCGCTCACCGGCGAGCCATGACGGACCGAGGGCCACCGCGCGGGTGAGGAGCTGGCGCCGCAGGGTCGAGGTGACCTTGGCCGATGTGCGGTGGGCGGCCACCTCGCCCGCCCAGGCGGCGGCGGCCCGCACGGCGAAGGCGACGCCGAGGGCGACGAGGGCCGGAAGGGTCCGGGCGACGCCGTAGTGGTCGATCAGGACCTCTTGGACGATGGCACCGAGCAGCGCGGCCTGGGCCACCAGCGCGGCGGTGCCGACGAGTCCGACGACGACCGCGCCGGCCAGGTAGCGGCGGGTGGCCCGGGCACGGCCGAGCAGGCGGGGATCGACCGGCCGGCGGTCGGCCGGTCCGGTCGGGCTCAGGGGGTGCCGCCCTCGTCGACGGTGGCCAACGGTCCGGTGACGGTGACCTCCCCGTCGGTGCCGCCGTGGCCGGTCGCCCCGTTGCCGTTGGGAGGTCCGTCCGGCCCGGGAAGGTCGGCGGCCAGCTCGAGCGGATCACCGGGGCGACGGACCCGGGCCCGGAAGACCCAGTAGGACCAACCCTGGTAGACGAGCACCAGCGGGGTGAAGATCAGGGCGACGATGGTCATCACCTTGAGTGTGTAGGGCGCCGAGGAGGCGTTGCCGATGGTCAGGTTGAAGGCCGGCGAGATGCTCGACACCATGACCCGCGGGTACAGGTTCAAGAAGATCGTGGCCACCAGGCAGATCAGGGCGACGGCGTTGGCCACGAAGGCCCAGCCCTCCAGCTTCTCCCGGAGCAGCCAGCCGACCACTCCCACGGCGATGATCCCCAGGATCGGCACGAACGGGGGCACGATGCCCGTGTTGTGGGCGTTGTGGGCGTTGACGTAGGTCCAGGCCAGGAAAGCCACCAGGGCCGCGGTGGCCGCCGGGGCCAGCACCTTGGCGGTGGCCCGGGCCCGCTCGTGGATCTCGCCGGTGGTCTTGAGGTTGAGGAACACGCTGCCGTGGAGGGCGAAGAGCAGGAGCGTCGTGACCCCGCCCAGCAGGCTGTAGATGTTCAACAGGTTGAAGAACGAGCCCAGATAGTGCCCGTTCGGCCCGATCGGCGTGCCTCGCAGGATGTTGGCGAAGGCCACGCCCCACAGCAGTGCCGGTACCAGGCTGCCCCAGAAGATGGCGTGGTCCCAGGCGAGCCGCCACTGGGGCAGCATCCGCTTGGCCCGGAACTCGAAGGCCACGCCGCGGAAGATGAGGGCCGCCAGGATCAGGAAGAGCGGGAGGTAGAAGCCGCTGAAGAGGGTGGCGTACCAGTTCGGGAAGGCGGCGAAGGTGGCACCGCCGGCCACCAGCAGCCAGACCTCGTTGCCGTCCCAGACGGGGCCGATGGTGTTGATCATCACCCGTCGGTCGAGGTCGGACTTGCCGATGACGGGGAGGAGCATCCCCACTCCGAAGTCGAAGCCCTCGAGCACGAAGTACCCGGACCACAGTACGGCGATGATCAGGAACCAGAAGATCTCGAGCCCGGTGTAGGCGGGGGCGGCTGCCGCGATCGTCAACATGTGCAGTTCTCTCTCTCGCTCAGTAGATGAGGGCCGGGACCCGGTCGTCGTGCTGGCCGGGGAGCTCGATCCCGCTCTCGGGGTCGGTGTCGTCGGTCCCTGCGCCCCCACCCGACTTGGGCTGGCCGTGCTCGTCCACGGCGTCCGGGTCGAATTTGGCGTAGCGGGCCATCAGACCGAAGTCGATGACGGCCAGGATCGTGTAGATGGCGGTGAAGCCGACCAGGGTGGCCACGACGTAACCGGTGCCGATGGGCGACACCCCCTTGGCCGTGCGGAGCAGGCCGTAGACGACCCAGGGCTGGCGGCCGACCTCGGTGAAGATCCACCCGGTGGCATTGGCGATGAAGGGCAGGAGCAGCGCCGGTACGGCCAGTCTGAGGAACCACTTCGAGGTGTCGAGCTTGCGGCGGTACATCAGATAGACGCCCCAGAGGAGTCCGAGGAACATCAGGATCCCGCAGCCCACCATGATCCGGAAGGTCCAGTAGGTGACCCACAGCACGGGGACGTAGCTGCCCTTGCCGTACTTGGCGGTCTCGTCGGCCTGGATGTTGTTGATGCCCTGCACCGAACCGTCCCAGCTGTTGTCGGCCAGCACGGAGAGGGCGTGGGGGATCCGGATCTGGAAGACCGGGTCACCGGAGAGGTTGCCGATGGTCAGCAACGAAAAGCTGGCCCCGTTCTGCGTGTTGTACACGGCTTCGGCGGCCGCCATCTTCATCGGCTGCTGCTTCTCCATCAGACGGGCCTGGTTGTCGCCGAAGAACATGGTGGCCAGCACGGCGATGACGCCCACGACGAGGGCGAGCTTGGCAGACGCCGCGAACACGGGATGGGGCCCCTCGCCGGCCTTCTGCGACCGACGCAGGTGCCAGGCGCTGATGCCCAGCATGAGCATGGCCGCGGTGACGAGGGCCGCCGTGAAGACATGGAGGAACGAGCTGATGAGGGTGGAGTTGGTCATGACCGCCCAGAAGTTGGTCATGATCGCCCGGTTGCCCTGGACCTTGTAGCCGACAGGGTGCTGCATCCAGGCGTTGGCGGCGAGGATGAAATACGCCGAGAGCATCGTGCCGATGCTGACCAGCCAGATCGACGCCAGGTGGACGCGCGCCGAGACCCGGCCCCGGCCGAAGATCCAGATGCCGAGGAACGTCGACTCCAGGAAGAAGGCGAGCAGCGCCTCGACGGCCAACGGGGCGCCGAACACACTTCCGACGTAGCGGGAGTACTCGGACCAGTTCATACCGAACTGGAACTCCTGGACGATCCCCGTCACCACACCGATGGCGAAGTTGATGAGGAACAGCCGACGCCAGAAGACCGCCATCCCCTCCCACTTCGCCTGCTTGACGGCGTCGCCCCTCGACCGGTACGCCGCGGTCTGCATGATGGCGAGGAGCAGGGCGAGCCCGATGGTGAGCGGGACGAAGATGAAGTGGAAGACGGTCGTGATGCCGAACTGCCAGCGGGAGAGTAGAAGTGTCATCAACGACGATGAAATCAGCGATCCCGGGAGCCACCTAGGGCCGAAGGTCCCGATGTGAACAGGCGCACAAGCCGATCGGATCCATCGTTCCGGCCGATGCGCGAGCCGGGGCCGGGTGGCGTCCGGCCCGGGCGTCACACCAGGTAGA
Organism: uncultured Acidimicrobiaceae bacterium; assembly: GCA_963841885.1. Classification (GTDB taxonomy): domain Bacteria; phylum Actinomycetota; class Acidimicrobiia; order Acidimicrobiales; family RAAP-2; genus Bog-756. The sequence continues at coordinate 131,061 of CAWJEK010000019.1, read as the reverse complement.
ACTCCTGTCCCCCGTCGTCCGGGGGTTCCGCGTCGGGGTCGTCGTCGGGCGCCGCCGGGGAGGTGGCGCCCGACCCGGCCGTCGGCGGGTCGAAGCCGATGAGGCGACCCATCTCGACCAGGACCCGCTCGAACACGGGGTCGACGTCGTCGACCACGTTGTGGAAGTGACCGAACAGCTCGAAGGAGATCATCCCGAACAGCTGCGTCCACGCCGCCACGGCCCGGACGGCCACCTCGTCGGAGGCGGCCGGGAAGGCGAGCTGCACGAGGGTGCGCACCGCCGCCGACGTGTCGACGTCCACGGGGGGAAGGTCCCGATCCGTCGGAGGTCGGGGCAGGGCCCCGGAACGGGAGGCGTCGTCGATCAGCCGGGCCAGGACCAGCGTGACCCGGCTGGCGGGCCCCACCGTGTCCTCGGGGGCGCGGTAGCCGGGCACGGGCGACCCGTAGACCAGTGCGTACTCGTGGGGATGGTCGAGCGACCATCGCCGCACGGCGTGGGCCGAGGCCCGCCACCGGCCCCAGTAGTCGTCGCGTCGACAGCCCGCGTCGGCCGCCTCGGCGGCGGCCCCGATGGCGTCGTAGGCGTCCACGATCAGGGCCGTCAGCAGGTCGTCACGGCTGGGGAAGTAACGGTAGATGGCGGACGACGCCATGCCGAGGGACCGGGTCACCGACCGCAGGGACAGGCCCGGCGCACCCTCGGCGGCCAGCTGACGCCGGGCCTCGTCCTTGATCTCGGTGGTCAGCTCCGCACGGAGGCGGGCCCGCAGTCCGGTGGAGGGGGGCATCCTTCCAGCGTGCCACATGGAGAGCGGTAGATCAATATGTGAGCAGTGCTCTTGCAATTCGGGGGTCAACGGTGAATACTGATCATCAACGAGAGCGGTGATCACGAAAAGGCGGTGGTCGCCATATCGCAGCACCGTTGGAGAGAACCGCAGCGCCGGAACTACCGGCAGCACCGGAAAGAAGGAGGAGTCTCATGGGACGTCACGTCATCGTCGGAGCCGGACCGGTGGGCACGGCCACGGCCCAAGCCCTGGTGGGGGCCGGGCACGAGGTGGTCCTGGTCACCCGGTCCGGATCGGGGCCGGAGGGACCGGGGCTGACGCGGGCGTCGGCCGACGCCGCCGACCCGTTCGCCCTGGCCGAGGTGGTGGGGGTGGCCGACGCCCTCTACAACTGCGCCAATCCGCCCTACCACCGTTGGCCCGAACTGTGGCCCCCCATGGCTTCGTCCATGCTCGAGGTCGCCGCCCGGGCCGGCGCGGTGCTCGTGACCATGGGCAACCTGTACGGCTACGGACCGGTGGACCAGCCGATGACCGAGGACGACCCCCTGGCGGCCACCGGGACGAAGGGTCGGGTCCGGGCCGACATGTGGCACCAGGCCTTGGAGGCCCACCGCGCCGGCCGGGTCCGCGTGACCGAGGCCCGGGCGTCGGACTTCATCGCGCCGGGGGCGGCGGACACCAGTCACTTCGGTCGACTCGTGGACCGGCTCCTGGCCGGCCGCAAGGTCCGGGTCCTGGGTGATCCGGACGCCCCCCACTCGTGGACGTACGTGCCCGATGTCGGTCGGACGCTCGCCGTCCTCGGCACCGACGAGCGGGCCTGGGGCCGGCCGTGGCACGTCCCGACCGGACCGGCCGTCAGCCAGCGGGAACTGGCCGTCCGCTTCTGCGCGGTGGCCGGTGCGCCGGCCCCGTCGGTGGGCGCCTTTCCGTCCGGGACGCTGACCGTCGTCGGGGTGGTGTCGGCCCAGATGCGGGAGTTGAAGGAGACGCTCTACCAGTTCGACCGGCCTTTCGTCCTCGACTCGTCGGCGTGCACGGCCACCTTCGGGATCGAGGCGACCCCGCTCGACGAGGCCCTCGGCGCCGTGGCCGCACACGCCCGGGGGCGATCGGTGCCCTCCGCGGCCTGAGCCGTGTCGGGCGGCGCGGTGGGGGTGTGTCCCCGCCTTCCCGGCCGGCACCACCGTCGCTAGGGTCGTGCCCACCTATGGTGGACCTACGACCCAAGCGGACCGTTCCCCCGGTGCGGGCCCGGCTCGTCGGGGTCGCCCTGGCGGCTCTGGCTGTGGGGTCGGCCGGATGCGCGGTGGTCGCCACCCCGGACTCGCCGACGCTGGCGGGCACCCCGGTGGCGTCGGACGGCCCGGTCGGCTACGTGGTCTGCCCCGACGCCCTGACCCCGGTCGAGCTGCGGTCCCACCTGCCGGAGCCACCGATCCTCCTGCCGGTCGTCGGGACGCCGTCGCTCGGTGACTATGCGGTGGCCACCTCCCCCGACGGGCGGTGGGCGTTCGTGGTGACACAGTCGACCCCGCCGGGTCGGGGGACCACCAACGTGCTCATCCCGGTCGACCTGTCCACCCAGCGGGCCGGGGCGCCGATCGTGCTGCCCGGCCACGGGCCCACCCGGGCGGTGGTGGTGATGCACGACGACCGCACGGTGCTCGCCGCCAGCGGCACCACGGTGGTGCCCGTCGACATCGCCACCCACGCGGTGGGACGGCCCCTCGACCTCGGGCCCGGCCGGACGGTGTCCGGCATGGCACTCAGCCCCACCACGGACATCCTCTACGTACTGGTCCCGGCCGGCGTGATCCCGGTGGACACGGGCACGGCCACGGCGGGACCCCCGATCGTGACCGGGCTCGCCGTCTCCTCGGTATCTTCGCCCCACGGCCTGGTGGTGTCTCCGGACGGCACCACGCTGTTCGTCGCCGGCCAGGGCCCACCGGACTACGGCGGCCGGGTCGTGTCCGTCGCCACCGCCACCGGCCTGGCGGGCCCGACCACGAACTTCGACGCCTTCGGGATCACCGATCCGGCCGCCCTGGCCGTCACACCGGACGGGAGCCGGTTGCTGGTGGCCGATTCGGCGAACAACTGGATCGACACGGTGGCGACCGGCGACCTGACCCGTCCGCTGCCTCCGGCCCACCTGCCCACCGGGGGCAGCGCCCCGGGTACGGGGACCGACCACCCCACCGACATCGTGACCGGACCGGCCGGGACCGACGCCTTCGTGGTGACCGGCATGGACACCGTCCTCCCCTTCGACCCCCTGCACGGGACCTACGACCGGGCCGTTCCGGTGTGCCAGGGCGCGACCTCCATGGCCGTGGCCAGCCCGTCCTGACCGGGATGCCGGGCGGTCCGGGGCTCAGGCCCCAAGGGGAACCGCCCCGGCGGCCACGACGGCCTCGGCCGCCTGGCGGGAGCGGAACCCGGCCCGCGGGAGTCCGGCCGCGTCCAGCAGCTCGTCGAGGGCGACGGGGATGTCGGCGGCCAGGTGCCAGACCTTGGGCATCGTCTCGGGGCAGGAGATCATGCCCCAGTAGAGGGTGCCCCGGTAGCTCATGATCGTGATGTTGAGACCGAGGCCGTCCATGACCGGGCCGAGGGGGAAACCGGCGACCATCTCGGCGCCGGCCAGGTACAGGGGGAAGTCGGGACCGGGGACGTTGGAGATGATCAGGTTGGCAACCGGCCGGTGGCGGTCGGCGAGCCGCATCCGGCTGTAGAGCCGGGCGGCGGCGGCGAAGGTGTTGGGTGTGGCGTGCTCGGCCCAGTTCACGAGCATGTCGGCGCCGAGTGCGTTGTGCTCCTCCTTCGCCCCCTTGGTCCCCTCGCGGATCGCCACCAGGCGGTCCAGCGGGTCCTCCAGGTGGGCCGGCAGCTGGACGAACATGGACGAGACCTTGTTGGAGCCGTACGGCGCGTCGACGTCGGGGTGGACCGAGACGGGCACCACGGCCACCAGCGGCTTGTCCGGGAGTTCGTCCCCGTCGATGAGGAAGCGCCGCAGCGCGCCCGTGCAGATGGCCAGGACCACGTCGTTGACGGTCGTCCCGGTGGCGTTCTTGAGGCGCTTGACGTCGGCGAGGCCGATGGCCGACAGCGCCACCTGCCGCCGGCGCGTGAGCGTGCCGTTGAACGAGGTGCGCGGCGCCGACAGCGGCAGGGCGGCCCGCGACTGCGGCGCCCGGTGCTCGGGCTCGTTGCGGACCCGCCGCACGTTGAGCAGGCGCTGCCCCGTGCGCAGGACGTCGCGGGTCAGCTCGAAGGGGCGGAAGACCCGGGCGGCCATCGCCTCACTGATCAGCTCGGCGCTCGAGGGGATGCGGGTGTCTCCGTCCGGCTCGGGCGGCTCCGGCTCCGGGCCCGGGTCGGCCTCGAGGTCGAAGAGCACGGACAGCAGGGCGGCGCCCGACATGCCGTCGACGGTCGAGTGGTGCATCTTGGCGATGACGGCGATGCGCCCCTCCTCCAGGCCCTCCACCACCCAGATCTCCCACAGCGGCTTGGAGCGGTCGAGTTTGCGACTGGCGATGTCGGCGGCCAGGTCGGCCAACTCGAGGAGGCCACCGGGCGACGGGACGGCCGACCGCCGCACGTGGTAGTCGATGTCGAAGTGCGGGTCGTCGACCCATACGGGGTGGCCCAACCGGAACGGGACCTCGACGAGCAGGCGTCGGAAGACGGGGGCCTGGTAGGTGCGCGAGGCGATCTGGGCCTGCATCTTGGCGAACGAGTACCCACCCGGCACGGTGGACGGGTCGAAGACGGTGATCATCTCCACGTGCATGTGGTGGGTGGGCGTCTCCAGGTAGAGGAAGCTGGCGTCGAGGCCACTCAGCGGTTCCATGCTCCCCCTCCTCCTCGGTAACCGGCGTATCGCGCCGGTCTCCGGCCGGTCACCGGTGGCCGGTCGGGTACCGATGATGCCCTACGTGGCCGTCCCGATCCACACCGGTTTCGTTCCGGGACCCTCGACGGTGTTTGATGGTGGGGTGCTCTGGGTGTTCCTGGCGTTTACGGCGGTGGCGGCACTGCTGGCCCTCCTCATCTATGCGCCCGTCCGCAAGGAGCCGTTCGCGGCGCTGACGTTCACCGGCGCCTTCCTCGTGGGTGAGCTCCCGGTGCACGCCGCGCTGGTGGTGGCGGCCGGGACGGCGGCGCTCGGCAGCCAGGTGTCGTCGCACGGACCGGTGTGGTGGCTGGCCCTGGCGCTCGGGGTGGTGTCCGCCCTCGCCTACGCCGGACTCGCCGTCACCGCCCACCGCTCGGCCGGCCTGGTGGACGCCGCGCTGGACTCGGCGGCCGGTGGCCCCATCCGGGCCGAGGGGGTCGATCTCTCGCCGGCCTGGCTGTCGTGGTGGCGGGTGGTGCTGGCCATCCCCTTCCGGTTCGGACGGATCCGCCGCATCCGCAACATCGACTACGTGGGTGACGGGATCTACCGCCACAAGCTCGACGTCCTGGTGCGCCGGGCCGACCCCCCGACCGCCGCCCCGGTGCTGCTCTACATCCACGGCGGTGCCTGGGTGATCGGTGACAAGCGAGAGCAGGGGATCCCGATGATGCACGAGCTCGTCCAACGCGGCTGGGTCTGTGTGGCCATCAACTACCGGCTCAGCCCCAAGGCCACGTGGCCGGACCACATCGTCGACTGCAAGCGGGCGATCACCTGGGTGCGCGACCACATCGCCGACTACGGCGGCGACCCGTCGTTCGTCGCCCTGTCGGGCGGATCGGCCGGCGGACACCTGTGCGCCCTGGCCGCCCTCACCGCCGACGATCCCGAATGGCAGCCGGGATTCGAGGACGCCGACACCTCCGTCGACGCCTGCATACCGTTCTACGGGGTCCACGACATGACCGGCTCCCCCGAGGCCGAGGGGGCCTACGGCCACGGGCTCATGGAGCTCCTCGAGAAGCGGGTCATGAAGCTGCCGTACGTGGACAACACGCCGGTCTACGACCGGGCCTCGCCGGATCAGCGCATCACCCCGGAGGCGCCTCCGTTCCTCGTGGTCCAGGGGACCAACGACACCCTGGTGCCGCCCCAGGTGGGCCGGCGCTTCGCCGGCGCGTCTGCGGCAGACGTCGAACGCCCCGGTGGCCTACCTCGAGCTGCCCCGGACCCAGCACGCCTTCGACGTGCTCGTGTCGATCCGGACCCGCCACACCTCGCTCGGGGTGGTGCGCTTCCTGGAGGGGGTCCGGGCCCGGGTGGCGCGCTCGACCGCCGTCCCCACCCACGGACGCGGTTTCCGGGTGGCTCGGACCCCGGCCGGAGGGCAGATCCGGGGTGGCATTCTGGACACGGGGCCGAGTTTCTGACGTAGAGTCAACTATTCGTGTCGGCCCGTCCGGGGCACTGGGAGCCGGGCCGACCGTACAACTCAAGGGAAAGTTAGGGGGAGCCTTGCGCTCAGCTTCGTGGAAGAGCCGTACCGTCGCGCTGGCCATGGTCGTGGCGGTGGGTATGGGGGCCGTGGCGTGCAGCTCCACCAACTCGTCGACCACCACGACGACGTCAGGGTCCTCGGGCTCCGCCAAGGTCCCCCAGAGCGCGTTCTCCGACCACACCGGGGTGACGTCGAGTTCGATCCAGGTGGGCAACGTCTCGACGCTGTCCCTCGGTCTGTTCAAGGGGGCCCAGGTCGGCACCCAGGCGTACTTCGACTACGTCAACTCCACCGGCGGCGTGAACGGCCGCAAGCTCGTGCTCAACGGCGCCGACGACGCGTTCACCGGGGCCGGCAACAAGCAGGCCACCCAGAACGCGCTGGAGAACGACTTCGCGCTGGTCGGCGACTTCTCCCTCGAGGACAGCTTCGGCGGCACGGTGCTGGCCCAGAACCCCGGGTTCCCCGACGTCTCCCAGGTGCTCGACGACGCCACCGGCAAACTGCCCAACGTGTTCAGCCCGATCCCGCTGGCCGACGGCTGGGCCTCGGGACCGATGGACTACTACTACAACCGCTTCAAGTCGCTGGCCCCCTATGCCGGCGCATTCCTGGCCAACTCCCCTTCGGCCACCCAGACCTGGGACGGGGAGAAGTACGTCGCCGAGCAGGCCGGCTTCAAGTTCGTGTCGGAGCAGACCTACGCCACCACCCAGACCGACTTCACCCAGCAGGTGATCGCCATGAAGAACGCCGGCGTCAAGATCGTCTTCATGGACCAGATGCCCGGCAATTACGCCTCGTCGGTGCTGAAGGCCATGGCGGAGCAGAACTACCACCCCCAGGTGCTCCTGGGTGCGGCCACGTACTCCAACTCCCTGGTGGCCCAGTCGGGTGGGGCGGCCAACGTGGACGGTGCCTACCTGTCGCAGAACCTCGCCCTCTACCTCGGGACCGACGAGTCGGCCGTCCCCGCGGTGGGCTCCTTCCTGCACTGGGTCCAGGTGGCCTCCCCCGGATTCGGCCCCGACCTCTTCACCGCCTACGGGTGGCTCTCCGCCGACCTGTTCGTCCAGGCCCTCCGCAACGCCGGCTCGAACCCCAGCCGGGGTTCGCTCCTCACGGCCCTGGGCAAGATCACGTCGTTCAACGGGAACGGGTTCAACGCACCGTCCAATCCAGCCATGAAGCAGCCGCCGAACTGCTACCTGATCGCCACGGTGACCAACGGGCAGTTCGTCCGGTCGCCCGACAATCCCCCGGTCTCCAGTTCGACCCAGGGGTTCCGGTGCAATGGCTCGTACGTCACCGAGCCGGGTACCTGAGGACCGAAGCGGCGAGGGCTGACGAGAGGGTCCCGGGGGGAATCTGATGGACATGAGGGACACGGTATGAGCAACTTCCTCCAATTCACGGTGTTCGGGGTGATGCTCGGCGCCGGCTACGCCATCGCCGCCACCGGTCTGGTGGTGACGTACACGACCTCGGGCGTGTTCAACTTCGCCCAGGGCGCGGTCGGCATGATCGCCGCTTTCGGGTACTGGGAGCTGGTCTCGGCCCACCACCAGCCGACCCTGGTGGCCCTGCTGATCGTCCTGATCCTGGGCGCCTCGATCGCCGGTGCGTTCGTCGAACGGGTGCTGATGCGGCGTCTCCACGGCGCCTCCGCCGAGCGACCGGTCATGGTCACCCTGGGCCTCATGGTGATCCTCACCGGGGTGGCCTCGGTGGTGTGGTCACCCACCGTGCAGCGCACCGTCGACCCGATGGTGAACGGACAGTTCCGCCTGGTGGGGATCAACATCCAGTACCAGTACGTGCTCATCATCGGGGTGGCCGTCGCGGTGGCCGTCGCCCTCCGCGCGCTGTTCCACTCGACCCGGACCGGATACGCTCTGCGGGCCGTGGTCGACGACCCCGAACTGCTGGCCATGTCCGGGGTCTCGCCCAACCGGATGAGCCAGTACGGGTGGATCCTGGGGTTCTTCATGGCCGCGCTGTCCGGCGTGCTGTTCGCCCCGACCCAGACCACCGGGATCAGCATCGAGGCCATGACCCTGCTGGTGGTCAGCGGCTATGCCGCCGCCATCGTCGGCCGCCTCAAGAACATCCCGGTCACGTTCGCCGCCGCCATCGCCATCGGCCTGGCCGAGAACTACGTCCTCAACTACATCGAGCCCCACCTCTCCTCGCAGCTGCAGACCGACGTGACCAGCGCCCTCCCCATGGTGTTCCTGTTCATCGCCCTGGTCACGCTCCCGTCGGTCCGGCTCCGGGCCGTCGGCCGCCTCACCTCCATGCGGGCCCCGCGGGTGGCGAGCGGCAAGGAGTCGTTGATCGGCCGGGGGTGCCTTCCTGGTCGTGGCCGTGGTGGTCGGTCTCGTCTTCGCCAACACCCAGTTCAACGGCACCACGGTGCTGGACCTCGGCGGCCTGGTGATGTGCCTGGGCATGGTCGGGCTCTCCCTGGTCCTGCTGACCGGCTACTCCGGACAGGTGTCGCTGTGCCAGTTCTCGTTCATGGGCATCGGTGCGTTCGTGATGGGCAAGATGGCGGGCGGGGGCTCGGTGCTCGGGCTGCTGGCGGCCACCGCCGTCTGCGCCGGGCTGGGGGCACTCGTCGCCCTGCCGACCATCCGCCTGTCCGACCTCTACCTGGCGTTGGCCACGTTCGCCTTCGCCGACGCCGTGGCCACGGGCTTCTTTGCCGACGGCCGCATCTACGGCTCCGGTGGCCTCCAGATCGGGCGCATCGTCCTGCCGGGCCTCTCCTTCGGCGGTGACACCGCCGAGTTCCTGTTGGTCACCGTGTTCTTCGTGCTGTCGGCCCTCTTGGTGCTGGCCATCCGGCGGAGCCTGTTCGGACGGCGGCTGGTGGCGGTCAACGACTCCCCGGCGGCGTACGCCACCGTGGGCCTGAACATCGGCTTCACCAAGGTGGCGGTGTTCGCCATCGCCGCCGGCATGGCCGGACTGGCCGGCGCCCTCTACGGGACCGTGCAGCAGGTGGTGGGAACGACCGACTTCGACATCTTCCCCGGCATCATCTTCGTGCTGTTCGTGACCATCTGGAGCATCCGCACGGTGTCGGGGGCCTTCCTGGCCGCCGTGACGTACGTGGTCCTCAACCAGGTGTGGCCGTCCAGTATCGGCATCTTCGCCGGTATCGGCATCATCCTCATCGGCCGGGCCGCCAACGGCATCCTCGGGATCGAGGCCCTCCACGTCCGTTTGCCGTGGGCCAAGGGCGGTGCCGCATCGGCGTCCCAGCCGGAGCCGGCCTTCAGCGGGCTGGCGCTCGGGGGGGAGGGATCCCGTGCCGCCGGTTGAGGTGGAGGAGGAGCGTGACCCGGCGCGGCCACGGCCGTCCTGACCGTCTCGGGGGTGGCCGTGCGGTTCGGCGGGGTGGCGGCGCTCAGCGACGCCAACCTCGTCGTGCGCGAGGGGACGGTGACCGGTCTGATCGGCCCCAACGGAGCCGGCAAGACCACGCTGTTCAACGTCATCAGCGGATTGCAGACGCCCGACCGGGGCACCGTCTCGCTCTACGACACCGACATCACGAAGATGCGGCCCCACCGCCGGGCCCGTCTCGGCCTGGCCCGGACCTTCCAGCGCCTCGAGCTGTTCGGCACCCTGTCGGCCGGCGAGAACGTGCAGGTCGGCCTGGAGTCCTCGGTCAAGTGGTGGCAGTGGCGCCACATGAAGAAGTCGTTCCCGTGGGTGCGGTCGGAGAGGCCGGTCGACGGCGTCCAGGTCGACGAGCCCACGGGTCCCGGTTCGCTCGCCGTGGTCACCTCGGACCGCCTGCTCGAGGGCGTGGGCCTCGGAGGGATGTCGGCCGACCAGGCGAGTGCCATGCCGACCGGACTCGCCCGCATGGTGGAGCTGGCCCGGGCCCTCGCCATGGCGCCGAAGGTCCTGCTGCTCGACGAGCCCGGCTCGGGACTCGACGATGCCGAGTCGGAGGCGCTCGGCGAGCTGCTGACCACCCTCGCCCGGGGGGCATGGGCGTGCTGCTCGTCGAGCACGACATGGAGCTCGTCATGCGGATCTGCGACTACATCTACGTGCTCGACTTCGGCGACGTCATCGCCGCCGGCACCCCCGAGGAGATCCGCAAGGACCCGGTGGTCCAGGCCGCCTACCTCGGCGCCGTCGACCGACGAGGACGCGGCCCGCGACGCCCGGGACGTTCGACGGTCGACACCGCCGGACGACCGCGCCGGCACCGGGCTCCGACCGAGGCGGCCGAGGGATGAGCGATCCGACCGGCACCGGCGGCGGGGCCACGACCACGGTGCTGCCCCCGAGCGTGACCGTGCAGGGACTGCGCGCCGCCTACGGACGCATCGAGGTGCTCCACGGCGTCGATCTCGAGGTGCCCGCCGGGCAGCGTCTTCGCCCTCCTCGGCCCCAACGGCGCCGGCAAGTCGACCCTGCTCAAGGTGCATGAGCGGCCGCATGCGCCCGACGGCCGGCGAGGTGCTGATCGGCGACACGGCGATCGGCAGGACGCCCGCCGGAGAAGCTGGCCCGCCAGGGCATCTGCGCGGTGCCGGAGGGGCGCGGGATCTTCCCCAACCTGACGGTGCGCGAGAACCTGCGCATCTGGACGTACCGGGGCGGCATCTCCATGAAGGAGGTCGAGGAGCACACCTACGACGCCTTCCCCGTGCTGAAGGAGCGCCGGCGCCAGCTGGCCGGGACCCTGTCCGGCGGCGAGCAGCAGATGCTGGCCATCTCGCGGGCGCTGGTCACCAAGCCCCGGGTGCTCTACCTCGACGAGCTGTCGATGGGCCTCGCCCCGCTGATCGTGTCCGAGCTCTACGAGCTGGTCGGCCGGCTTCGCCAAGCAGGGCATGACCATCGTGCTGGTCGAGCAGTTCGTGACCACGGCGCTGGCCGTGGCCGACCGCGCCGCCATCATGGTGCACGGCCGGATCGAGCAGGAGGGCACCCCGGACGAGATGGCCGAGGCCGCCCTCAGCGTCTACCTGGCCTGACGCCGGCCGGCACCGGCGCGGCGGGCGGCCGGGCTACTCCTCGGCGCAGCTCGACGACGACGTCCGGCGCCTCGCCGACCACCGTGACGAGTTCGACCACCCCACCGGCGTCGCGCAGGTCGCCTTCGGCGGCGGCCAGGGCCGCCAGGCGCCCCGGGGTGTCGGTGACCGTCAGCCGGGCCACCGGTGCCCGCATCGAGCGCTTGGCCGTGGTCTTGGCCCGCCGCACGAGGCCGAGCACCTCGGCCGACACCTCGAGCACCGCATCGGTCTGGGGTCCGACCCCGCCGGAGCCGGACACCGAGCTCGTCGGCCGTCGGCCACGGGGCGGCGTGGATCGACCCGACCCGCCACCACGACCAGACCTCCTCGGTCACGAACGGGAGGATCGGGGCCAGCAGCCGCAGCAGGACCGACAGCGCGGCGGCCAGGGCGGCCCGGGCAGAGACGGTGCCGGGGTCGGCGGCGTCGCCGTAGGCGCGGGACTTGACCAGTTCGAGGTAGTCGTCGCAGAAGGACCAGAAGAACGCCTCGGTGCGCTCGAGGGCCCGGGCGTAGTCGTAGTCCTCGAAGGCCGCCGTCGCCTCGTCCACCACGAGGGCCAGCCGAGCCGAGCATGGCCCGGTCGATGGGGGCGGTGACGGCGTCGACCGGCGGGACCGCCAGCGACCCGTCCTCCCCGGTCAGCCGCCCGAGGGCGAACCGCGAGGCGTTGAGGACCTTCATGGCCAGCCGCCGGCCCGACCTTCATCTGGCCCTCGTCGACCGCGGTATCGGTCCCGGGCCGGCCGCTGGCCGCCCAGTAGCGGACGGCGTCCGCCCCGTGCTTCTCGAGCAGCGGCAGCGGCGTGACGACGTTGCCCTTGGACTTCGACATCTTCTTGCGGTCGGGGTCGAGGACCCAGCCGCAGATGGCGGCGTCGGTCCAGGGCAGAGCTGCCGTGCTCGAGCTCGGAGCGGACCACCGTGGCGAACAGCCAGGTGCGGATGATGTCGTGGGCCTGGGGACGGAGGTCCATCGGGAACACCCGGGCGAAGAGGTCGGGGTCGTCCTCCCACCCGCCGGCGATCTGCGGGGTGAGCGACGAGGTGGCCCAGGTGTCCATGACGTCCGGGTCGCCGACGAACCCGCCCGGCTGACCCCGCTGGTCCTCGGTGTAGCCGTCGGGCGCGTCGGTCGACGGATCGACGGGCAGCCGGTCCTCGTCGGCGAAGCAGCGGCGGCGTCGAAGTCGACCTCGCCGTCCTCGCCGACCGGGTACCAGACGGGGAAGGGGCACCCCGAAGAACCGCTGGCGGCTGATGTTCCAGTCGCCGTTGAGGCCCTCCACCCACGCCCGGTAGCGGTGGGCCATGTAGGGCGGGTGCCAGCGCAGCTCCTCGCCCCGGGCCAGCAGCGCCGTCACGGAGCGGGAGGGTGCGTCGACGAACCACTGCCGGGACGACACGATCTCGAGGGGCCGGTCGCCCTTCTCGTAGAACTTGACCGGGTGGGTGATCGGGCGTGGGCTCCCCGATCAGGTCGCCTGACTCGGCCAGCAGCTCGACGATGCGGGCCTGGGCCTGCTTGACGGTCCGTCCGACCAGCTCGCCGTAGGCGGCGTCGGCCGCCGCCGGGTCGTCCGACTCCCATCCGTCGGTGCCCAACGCCGACCGGGAGCAGGCGGCCGTCGCGTCCCGACGATGGTCCGGGTGGGCAGGGCGAGCTCGCGCCACCAGACCACGTCGGTGGTGTCGCCGAAGGTGCAGACCATGGCGATGCCCGAGCCCTTCTCGGGGTCGGCCAGCTCGTGGGCGAGCACCGGCACCGGCACCCTGAACAGGGGGGTGGCGACCTCGGTGCCGAACAGCGCCCGGTAGCGGTCGTCGTCGGGATGGGCGACCAGGGCCACGCAGGCGGGCAGCAGCTCGGGCCGGGTCGTCTCGATCTCGACGCCGCCCTCGGCGCCGACCCGGGGGAACCCCAGGCGGTGGTAGGCGCCGGGACGCTCCCGGTCCTCGAGCTCGGCCTGGCCCACCGCCGTGCGGAAGTCGACGTCCCACAGGGTGGGGGCGGTGCGCTGGACGACCTGGCCCCGCTCGGGCCGAGCCGGAGGAAGCCGCGCTGGGACACCCGCTGGGCCCGCTCGCCGATGGTGGCGTAGGTGTGCGACCAGTCGACCGACAGGCCGAGGGTCCGCCACAGGTGCTCGAAGACCTGCTCGTCCTCGGCGGTGAGCTCGGTGGCACAGGGCCACGAAGTTGGGCCGCGAGATGGCGATGGGCTCCTTCGGGGGCTCGGCCGGCGGCACGAAGTCGGGGTCGTAGGGGAGGCTCGGGTCGCAGCGCACCCCGAAGTAGTTCTGCACCCGGCGCTCGGTCGGCAGGCCGTTGTCGTCCCATCCCATGGGGTAGAAGACCGGCCGTGCCCCGCATGCGCTGGAAGCGGGCCACGGTGTCGGTGTGGGTGTAGGAGAAGACGTGGCCGATGTGGAGGGAGCCAGACACGGTGGGCGGCGGGGTGTCGATGGAGAAGACCTGGTCCCGGGTGGCCGACCGGTCGAAGGCGTAGATGCCCTGCCGCCTCCCAGCGGGCCGACCACACGGCCTCCAGACCCTCGAGCCCGGGCTTGTCGGGGATGCCGCGCCCGGCCGGACGGGTCGGTCCGGTCGGTTCGCGTCTGCTCCGCCATGATCGGGTTACCGTACCCTGCGTGCTCCAGCTCCACGACACCGCCACCGGCGAGGTGGCCCCGCTCCGGCCCCGGCAGCCCGGGCGGATCTCGCCTCTACGTGTGCGGGCCGACGGTCGACGGCGTGCCCCACCTCGGCCACGGCCGGTTCTCCCTGGTCTTCGACGTGCTCCGCCGCTACCTGCTGTTCAGCGGCCTGGACGTGACCTACGTCTCCAACATCACCGACATCGAGGACAAGATCATCGAGCGGGCGGCCGAGCGCGGCGTGCCGATCGACGAGTTCACGGCCGCCAACGAGACCCTGTGGTGGGAGATCATGGACGCCCTCGGCGTGCTGCGGCCCGACGAGACGCCCCACGCCACCGCCTACGTCGACCGCATGATCGCCCTGATCGCCGACCTGGTCGGGCGGGGCGTGGCCTACGAGACGGCCACCGGCGTCTACCTGTCGGTGCTCGACGTGCCCGGCTACGGACTGCTGGCCCGCCAGCCGCTCGAGTCCTTGCGGGCCGGCGCCCGGATCGAGGCCGACGAGGAGAAGCGGTCGCCGCTCGACTTCGTGCTGTGGAAGAAGGCCAAGCCGGGCGAGCCCAGTTGGGAGGCGCCGTGGGGCGCGGGCCGGCCCGGCTGGCACACCGAGTGCGTGGTCATGTCGCTCGACCTGCTGGGCGAGGGCTTCGAACTCCACGGCGGTGGCCAGGACCTGATGTTCCCGCACCACGAGAACGAGCGGGCCCAGGCCGTGGCCGACGGCAAGGAGTTCGCCCGGCACTGGATGCACAACGGGTGGGTGACCGTCGGCGGGGAGAAGATGTCCAAGTCGCTGGGCAACTTCACGTCGCTCGCCGACCTGCTGGAGCGAGTCGGACGCCCGGGCCTACCGGCTCCTGGTCCTCCGCTCCCACTACCGGTCGCCGATCGAGGTGACGCCGGACACCATCGCCCAGGCCGAGGCGGGCCTGGCCCGGCTCGACGAGCTGGCCCGGCGCTTCGGCCTGGCCGATCCGCTGGCGTCGGGTCCGCTCGTCGACCGGACCGACGTCGGCCGAGGGTGACCTCGACGGTCCGGCGCCGTGTCGGCCTTCACGGAGGCCATGGACAACGACCTCGACACCCCCGGGGCCCTGGCCACGGTGTTCGACCTGGCGCGGCGGGCCAACGCGGCGGCCGATGCCGGCGACCCCGACGGGGCCGCCCGCACCGCCCGCACGGCGTCCGTCCTGGCCGCCGCCCTCGGGCTGCGGCTGGGAGCCGGCACCGGCGACGAGGTCGACGAAGGGCCGCGGCCGCTGGTGGCCGCCCGCGACGAGGCGCGGGCCGGGCGGGACTGGGCCCGGGCCGACGCCCTGCGGGACGAGCTCGAGGCGGCCGGGTGGCTGGTCGAGGACGGTGCCGGGGGGACGCGGATCCGTCGTCGCTGACGTGCCCGATTTCGGGGGGATGAACACCGTGTGAACACACCGGTTCCGGGCGCTCCGAGGGGACGATCGACGATTCCGCGGCTGCTAGCGTTTTGCCCGTCGGAGAGTCCCCGCCGGTGGGTGGTGGTCGGCGCGCCCGAGGGTGGCCGATCTCTCGTCGGAGGTGCTCTGCGAGCACACGCAGGTGAAGGAAAGGGGAACGCCACCGTGGCTTCCGGAACAGTCAAGTGGTTCAACGCCGAGAAGGGCTTCGGCTTCATCTCCCAACCCGATGGGGGAGCCGACGTGTTCGTGCACCACACCGCCATCCAGATGAACGGATTCCGATCCCTCGAGGAGGGCCAGGCCGTCGAGTTCGACCTGCAGGAGGGCCCCAAGGGCCTCCAGGCGGTCGATGTACGCCGGCCCGTCCAGGCGTAGCCGGCCCTCCTGACCCGGCCCGGTCCCGACCGGGCGCCCGCCGACCGCCGCGTGGCCCTGCCCACCGCGACGGTCGGCTTCCCACCCACGCGCCCGCATCCCCCGGTGACCGGGTGGTTGCCGTTCGCGCCCCATCTTGGTTACTATTGAGTAACAAACCAGGACCGCCGGCTGCGGTGCGCATGCGCACACAGCGCCGACTCCGGTCCGGACCGTGCACGAGGGGCCTTGCGGCCAGAACGGAGAGGGTGCGCCATGACGGATTTCTCGATGGAGCTCAACGAGGACCAGCTGACGGTCCAGAAGTGGGTCCACGACTTCGCGGAGAACGTGATCCGACCCGCCGCCCACGAGTGGGACGAGCGCGAGGAGACGCCCTGGCCGATCATCGAGGAGGCGGCACAGAACGGTCTGTACTCCTTCGACTTCATCGCCCAGTGCTTCGCCGACCCGACCGGGCTGACGCTCCCGGTCGCCGCCGAGGAGCTCTCCTGGGGTGACGCCGGGATCGCCCTGGCCCTGCTGGGCAGTTCGCTCGGTCTGGCCGGCATCGCCGGCAACGGCACCCCCGAGCAGCTGATGGAGTGGGGTCCCCAGTGCTACGGCACCCCCGACAAGATCCAGACGGCCGCCTTCTGCGTGTCCGAGCCCGACGCCGGCTCCGATGTGTCGTCCCTGCGCACCCGGGCCGTCTACGACGAGGCCAAGGACGAGTGGGTGATCAACGGCACCAAGACGTGGATCACCAACGGCGGCATGGCCGACGTCCACGTCGTGGTGGCGGCGGTCGATCCCGAGCTCGGCTCGCGGGGCCAGGCCAGCTTCGTCTGCCCCCCCGGCACTCCGGGGCTCTCGCAGGGCCAGAAGTTCTCCAAGATGGGCATCCGGGCCTCGCACACGGCCGAAGTCATCTTCGACGACGTCCGGGTGCCGGGCCACTGCCTGTTGGGCGGCAAGGAGAAGCTCGACGCCAAGCTGGCCCGCGCCCGGGAGGGGAAGCGCAGCGGTGGCCAGGCGGCCATGAAGACCTTCGAGGGAAGCCGTCCCACGGTCGGCGCCCAGGCCCTCGGCATCGCCCGGGCCGCCTTCGAGTACTCGCTCGACTACGCCAAGGAGCGCAAGGCCTTCGGTCGGCCCATCATCGAGAACCAGGCCATCGCCTTCAAGCTGGCCGACATGCGGACCCGCATCGAGGCTTCCCGCCTCCTGGTGTGGCAGGCCTCGTGGATGGGCGCCACCGGCAAGGAGTTCGACGCCGCCCAGGGCTCGATGTCCAAGCTCTACGCCGGCGAGACCGCCGTGCACGTCACCGAGGAGGCCATCCAGATCCTGGGTGGCTACGGCTACGTGCGCGACTACCCGGTGGAGCGCTGGCACCGGGACTCGAAGATCTTCACCATCTTCGAGGGCACCAGCGAGATCCAGCGGCTGATCATCGCCCGGTCCATCTCCGGGGTGCACATCAAGTAGCCGATCCGGGCTTTTCCAGCGGTTGACGGCGCGGGCTCCGATTCAGGCGCAGAGGCTGTCGACGAGGGAGGTCAGAGCGGTCCGAACCTCCTCGAAGGGCTCGATGCTCCGTTCCGCCCGACACAGGGCGACGACGCCCTCGGTGGCTGAGATGACGGTCACCGCGGCCAGTCGCGCCGGGCCCGACTCCATGCCGCCGGCTACGCAGAGGTCGGCGAGGTGGTCTGTCCAGGAACGAAAGATGGCGCCGGCGTGGTCGAGGAGTTCGTCGTCGTCAGCTGCGACCGTGACCGCGACAACTGCACATCCGGCGGACAGTGCGGAGTAGTCCAACAGACCTCGCCACAATGCGAGAAATCGCTCCACCACGACCGCCGCCGGCTGTCCACGGGTGAGCTCCATCGCGTCCATCGCCTGCCTGCCGGCGTGATCCAGCGCAGCATGGAGCAGTTCGGGTTTTCCGCCGGGGAAGTGGTGATAGACGGACCCGCGGGGCGAACCCGTGGCTTCGAGCACTTCGGCGAATGACGTACCCTCGACCCCCCTGGTGGCGAGAAGTCGTACGGCGCCTTCGATCATCCGGGCCCGCACCGCGCCCTTGGGTCCTCTGTCAACCCGACTGGATGTGACTTCCGGCTCGCTCACGAGGTCTTTCCCGACTCTCCACTATGCAGGGGATCATAGTCGTGGTAGTACTATGTATGAATACATACATAGCTAGGAGAGACTCATGCCGATGATCGATGTCTACGCCGCATCAGGGACATTTGGCGACCCCCACCGACTTGCCCGTGACCTGGCCCGGACGCTGATGGACATCGAAGGTGTCCCCGACATCCCGATGTTCCGACAGAACACCGCGGGCTTCATCCACGAGATGGACGGACCGACCATCTCCAACGTGGACGGCGAAGGGGCGCACGTGCGGGTCCAAGTCGTGACGAACGCCGGTGCACTCGACCGCGAAAAGCAGCTCGCCGTCGTCAGCCGGTTCACGGAACTCGTGGCTGTGGCGGCGGATGACGCCTCGCTAGCGGCGAGAACCTGGGTTCTGTTGACCGAGGCCACCGAGGGGGGCTGGGGCTTGTGGGGCCACGCGCACACGAATGAGGAGCTGGTGGCCGCAGCGAGGGCCCAGATCGCAGAACTGTCGGCCGCCAAATCCGATGATGCCTGATGGGGTGAACCGGTGATGAGACGGTCGCAGTGGTTCCGCCGTCAGTCGAGTTCACCCGCTCGTGGGCTCAGTGCCCAGTCCAGGGCGAAGTCGGCGACCGCTTCCCATCCGTCCTCGCCACAGGTGTAGTGATCCCGGCCGGGGAACACCTTGTGGGCGGAGATCGCCGACGAGTGCTTGGTGTTCCTCCTGTAATTCTCCTCCTGCACCTTCGGAGGCAGGATGTGATCGCTTCCACCCGAGACGAACAGGAGCGGGGCCCGGTCATCGTTCGAGAAGTCGTAGGTGGTCGCAGCATGCGGTGCGAAGTTGGCGAATCCGCCCTGGAACAGGATGAGTCCCGGGGTCGGGGCCGCATAGCGGTCGAAGGCGGCTTGGGATTGGTCCTCGGTCAGCGTGTTCGTGAACGCGTAGTGGAACTCCTTGGGCGTCAGAGGTACGCCCTTGTGGCGGTTCGCCGGGTTCTTGAGGATGGGAAACGTCGACTTGATCTCCGAGAAGGGCATCGCCTTGATCCCCTTGACCCCGGCACCGTCGAGTGACACGCCTGCCACGCCCAGGCCGTTACCCACCAGAAGCTGGGCGAAGGTTCCGCCGAATGAGTGCCCCATGATGATCGGCGCCGATTCCAATCCCTCGATGATCTCCGTCAGGTGGTCCATCACCTCGCGAACGCCGATGTGGGCGAGCCCGGAGGGATCCTCGCGCAATGCAGCCACTCCGGCGGTACCCGGCTCGATGCCCGGATAGCCCGGGGTCAGGACCGTGAAGCCACGCGCCTCGTAGCGAGCTACCCAGTGTTCCCATGCGAGGGGGGTCATCCACAGCCCGTGGATCAGGACGATGGTGTCGGTCGAATTCTGGTCAGTGGTCATGTTCCGCCTTTCCGTTCATGGACGACGGGCGTCATTAGGAGCTGCATATGGTCGACCTTGCGGTCTCCTGCGATCGTAAAATTCGACTCCTGGGCAGTCCAACAGATCGTCGTTATCGTTCCAATAACATCGGGCTATGGGCGTCAGCCTGCGACAGCTCGAGTATTTCGTCGCCGTCGCCGACGAGGGCTCCTTCACTGCGGCCGCACAAGTTCTGCATGTGACGCAGCCGGGACTGTCCAGCCAGATCCAGGCTCTGGAGCGAGAGTTCGGCGGTCCACTCCTGGAACGACTACCGAGGTCGGTGCGCTTGACGCCGGCCGGACGTAGTGCGCTTCCCCACGCCCGGGCAAGCCTCGCCTACGCCGATCGGGCCCGGAGCGCGGCGAGGATGGCTTCAGGGGTGTCGTCCGGGGAACTGCACATCGCCACCCTGTTCTCGATCAGCGTCGGCGTTCTGCCCGCGGCGATCAGCAACTGGCGGAGGAACTACCCGGATCTGCAGGTGCACCTCGTCGAGTTCCGACACATGGCGGACCTCGCGGCCGCCATGGATGCGGGCCAGGCCGACGTTGCCGTCGGTCCGATCCCGTCACGGTGGGAAGGGCCCGTGCAGGAACTCGGTGCCGAAGAGTTCATCATCGCAGCCTCTCCCGGAGCTGAACTGAGTGATGAGCCGCCAAACGTACGAATGGAGGATCTTTCTGACCATGACTGGGTGCACTTCACCCCTCCGAGCGGCTTGTCGCAGATACTGGACAGAGCGTGCGAGGACGCTGGATTCGAACCGAAGATCGCCGTCCGCACCGAACAGGGGCCGTCTGCGCTCGCCCTAGCCTTGCAAGGAGTCGGCATCACCCTGGTCCCCGCCAACATCATCCCGGATAATTATCCGGGCCTCCTGCTCCGACCCAGCCCCCCGGTGGTGAGGCCGATTTCGGTCTACACGCGGGCCCGACCGGACCCGATGACAGCGGCGTTCGTTGCTTCAGTCAGTCATGAGATCCAGTTCACGCCGCCCCACATCGTCCGAAGGCTGGGACCACTCGGCGACCGGACAGCACCTGGACTGGCGCCCGACCCATCCCGGAACAGTGGACGACCTCGACGAAGGTCACTACCTCCGGAGCCGGACGGCCACCTCGGGCAGGCCTCCCAAGAGGCGGACGGCTCCACCGCTGACTGGTAGTGGGAATGTCGACCGAACTTGGCCCCACCGTGATCATCTGATCTGGTCCCACCCGGGAATGGAGAACGACCGGTGGGCTCACCTAGGGTCGGACCGTGGCCTCCAACAGCCCCCAGCCGCCCGGCCAGAGCGTGTTCCGTCTCCGTATCCAGCTGCGTGACGTCGAGCCGGGGGTGTGGCGCCGGGTGCTCGTCCCCGGGTCGGTCCGGATGGCCAAGCTGGCCTACATGCTGATCGCGGCCATGGGGTGGAACAACAGTCACCTGCACGCCTTCGAGGTTTCCGGCAAGCACTATGGGATGCACTTCGACGACTGGCCCGACGATGAGATCGACGAGAAGACCGTCACCGTGCTGCAGGCACTGCTGGACGAGAGGCGCTTCGTCTTCGACTACGACTTCGGCGACAACTGGGAGCACGACGTGGTCGTCGAGGAACTGACCTGGTCCTACTTCGGTCTCAGGTACGCAGTCGTCCTCGATGGGGAGAACGCCTGTCCCCCCGACGATGTCGGTGGCGACTCCGGCTACGCCCACTTCCTCGAGGCCATCGGTGACCCTGCCCACGAGGAGCACGAGGACTACATCGAGTGGATAGGCGGCCCCTTCGATCCCTCCGAGTTCGATCTGGCCGGGGCGAACGCCCTCTGTCAGAAGGTCCGCTGATCAGTCCTCGGTAACCCCCACCCGGAGAACGACTGGTTGGAGGCCGGAGCCACCGTTCCGATCCCGTCAGAGATCGGAGATGAAGCGCAGAGCCCGGTCGATCGATTCCATCGCATCGGCAGGTGCGCGACCTCGCCGAGTTCGGAGTCGTCGCACCGCGATCATCCGGACCTGGTCGCAGCGAGCGAACGACAGGTGATCGAGGCCGCTCATGCCCGGCTCGAGTTCGACGTGGCTCCTGAGTCCGTAGTCCCGTGAGGTAATCGGAACGACCCCCACGAGCTGTCCGGAGCCGTTGTTGACGAGGTCGGCGGAGACGATCAGCCCCGGGCGGAGCCGAGCCGGCTCGTGGCCGACCGGGACACCCAGGTCGACCTCGTAGATCTCGGAACGCCAGATCAAACGAGCGGGTCCCACTCCGCCTGTTCGGCGAACAGCGCCTCACGTCCGGCGGAATCGAGATCCTGGTGATCTTCGTTCAGGCCGCGCATGAACTCTTGACGTTCGAGGGCATCGAGGGCGGTGTGGACAATCTCCACCACCGTCGTCCGACGACTCTTCGCGAGAGCGGACAGACGCTCCGAGTCCGGGCGTCTCACCCGCACCGTTGTCGTGTTGTTGGTGGCCATCGCCAATTGTAGACGAAATGTAGATGATCGGGCCGGCTCGGGACGCCCGTGCTGACGGCGCCCCCAGAGTGAGCCGCAGTCGGGGTGCGGGGTCAAGTTCGGGCGGCGTTCGCTACGGCGAGCGATCCGACCAGCCCGCACGCGACCCCTTTCGTGGCCGCCGCGGTGGAACAGGACGGCGCCTGGTACGCCGGCGGCTTCTGACCGGTCGCCCCGCCCCGACCGCGTTGTCCGTGGAGACCGGCCCATCACCGGACTCCCGACCGGTGCCCTACTACCATGCGCCTGATCGGTGGAGAGGCCGCCGGAGATCGGCGGTATGACGGTGGCACGAACCCACGCGACGGGTCGGCTGGTCGCTATGGCTCTGGTCGGATTGCTGGTGGCGGCGTCGGTCGTCGTGACCGTCGATACCGCGGGTGCTGCGGGCGCCGATCCGACGTCCGGACTGACGGCGCAACCCACCTCCCTCGACATGGGTTCCCCACCGCTCGGGATGTACAACGGGCCCGGCACCGTCACCCTGACCAACAACGGCACCGCCACCGACACGATCCCCGAATCCGGATTCACTATCGACGGAGTCGGGGCCGACGACTACGAGTGGGCCACGGACCCGACCTGTCCCGGCACCAGCACCACCGTCGTCCTGGCCCCGGGCACCTCGTGTGCGGTCTACATCTACTTCTACCCCGGGGCTCTGGGGGACCGCTCGGCCACGTTGGACATCCAGGGGACGGCGGACGCCACGCCCACCACGGTGCAATTGGAGGGAACGGGTGCCATCGGTTACTACCAGGTCGACCGGTACGGTGACGTCGCCCACGCGGGCGACGCGCCGTACTTCGGCGGTGCGGGGAACCTGACCCTCAACGCACCGATCGTCGCCATCACGCCGAGCGGGGACAACGGCGGCTACTGGCTGGTGGCCGCCGACGGCGGCATCTTCTCCTACGGCGACGCCAACTTCTTCGGCTCGGCGGGCAACATCCACCTGAACCAGCCGATCGTGGGCATGTCGAGGGCTCCCGACGCCGGCGGCTACTGGCTGGTGGCCTCGGACGGCGGCATCTTCTCCTACGGCGATGCCGGTTTCTACGGCTCGGCCGGCAACATCCGGCTCAACCAGCCGATCGTCGGCATGGCCACTACCCCAGACGGTAAGGGGTACTGGCTGGTGGCCTCGGACGGCGGCGTCTTCTCCTACGGCGACGCCGGTTTCTACGGCTCGGCCGGCAACATCCGGCTCAACCAGCCGATCGTCGGCATGGCCGCCACCCCTGACGGCAGGGGCTACTGGCTGGTGGCCTCGGACGGCGGCGTCTTCGCCTACGGCGACGCCGGCTTCTACGGCTCGGCCGGCAACATCCACCTCAACCAGCCGATCGTGGCCATGGCGGCCATGCCCGATGGTCATGGCTACTGGTTCTCGGCCGTGGACGGAGGTCTCTTCAACTACGGCAGCGCGCCCTTCTACGGCAGCGGGGTCGGCCTCGGTCTCGGACCCGTGGTGGACATGGCCACGAACGGCAACCCGACGTTCCAGGCAGAGAACGACGTCCCGGCCATCCGCCGGAGCGCCGACGGGATCCTGCGACGAGCCGTACCTCCGGACCTCCCCCGGGCGGTCGGGGGGAGATCCAGCGCCGGCCCCGGAGGCCCGCAAGACTAAAGTAGGTACTTGACCATTGGCGATGGTCCTCCGTATAGTCAAGTCGATGCTTGACCGAACGGAGGAGCCATGACCGAACCGACCGTCTCCCACGACACCTTCGTCATCCAGCGGGTCTACGACGTGCCCGTCGACCGGGTGTTCGAGGCCTGGTCGGAGCCGGCGCTCAAGGCCCGTTGGTTCGCCGGGTCCGCCGAGGCCCTCGACGCCGGTTACGAGCTCGATTTCCGGGTCGGAGGGCGCGAGGTCAACCGGGGTGGGCCACCCGGCGGCCTCGTCTACACCTACGACGCCAGGTTCAGCGACATCGTCCCCGGTCGACGGATCGTCTACACCTACGAGATGTATGCCGGCGACGACCGGATGTCCGTTTCCGTCGCCACCATCGAGTTCCGCGGCGAGTCGCCGGGCACCCGCCTGGTCCTCACCGAACAGGGCGTGTTCCTCGACGGCCTGGACACGGTCGCCCAGCGCGAGGAGGGGACCCGCGCCCTCCTGGAGTCGCTCGCCAAGCATCTGGACGCCGCCGGGGCGTAGGCCCCGAACCGGACCGGTGGGCGTTCGGCGGAGGGTGCCTCGCCAACCGTCGGGAGACACCGCAGGCTCGGCCGTCGGGGTCTCGGCTGGCCTCGTCCGACGTGTCCGTGGATACGGCGGGTGACCTGTGCCACTGTGGATGTCCTCAACCCGAACGGGCGCCGCCGACGAGAGGTCCGTGGCGCAGCCGTCCGACGGACCCCAGGAGACGACATGAGTATCGCCACTGCCCCTCCCGCCGAGCACCGCGGAGCCGCCGACCTCCCCTTCGTCGAGATCGGCGGAGGCAACAAGTTGAAGGTGATCCAGGTGGACGTGGCCGAGGGCCTGTGGATCGTGGAGAACATCTTCCAGAAGGGCTACGCCGTCCAGACGCACCGACACACCGGTCCTGTCTACGGCTACACCATGTCCGGGGCGTGGAAGTACCGCGAGTACGACTACGTCAACCGGGCCGGGTCGTTCCTGTTCGAGCCGGCCGGGTCGGTGCACACCCTCGAGTGCATCGAGGACGACACGCAGGTCTGGTTCCAGATGTACGGCGTGAACCTGAACCTGGCCGACGACGGTTCCATCGAGAGCGTGTTCGACGGCCCCGGCGCGCTCGAGGCGTATTACGCGCTGTGCGAGGCCGAGGGGCTGGAGCGACCCGACGTCCTCGTCAGCTGATCTGACGTCGCGGGTCACCCGGGCACCCGCCACCCCGGTTGGCTAACGTCTCCCTGGATCGCCCGGTATGTGAGCGCCGGGCCACCGAGACTGGGGGACGGGCCCATGCGAGTACCTGGCCGGAAGACGATCATCGCGGCGCTGGCGGTCACCGCCTTGGGGGCACCGCTGGCGGTGGCGGTCTCCGCGCCCGGGACGGCGGGCGCCGCCGTGACCATCGTCCGGCACCCGCTGCCGGTGGTCGACCAGAGCGTCCAGCCCAACTCCATCGCCGAAGGGTCGGACGGCAACCTCTGGTTCACCTACTCCTACCGGGCGGACGTCGGCCGGATCACCCCCGCCGGGGTCGTCACCGACTTCCCCATCCCGACCGTCAACGCCGACTCGGGCGGCATCGCCGCCGGCTCCGACGGGGCGCTGTGGTTCACCGAGTTCCAGGCCAACAAGATCGCCCGGATCACCACCGCCGGGGTGGTCACCGAGTTCCCGCTTCCCAACCCGGGCAGCGAGCCGCAGTTCATCACCGCCGGACCCGACGGGGCACTGTGGTTCACCGAGGCCGGGGCGCGGCGCATCGGCCGGATCACCACCTCCGGGGTGATCAGCGAATTCGCCATCCCCGGCGGCGGGCGCGGCGCCGAGGACATCACCACCGGCTCCGACGGGGCGCTGTGGTTCACCGACCCGGCCAACAGTCGCGTCGGCCGGCTCACCACGACCGGCGTCGTCACCTACGTGACCATCCCGAAGACCGGGCCGAACAACGGCGTGGCACCGGGCCGCATCACGTCGGGGCCCGACGGCGCCCTGTGGACGGCCGACGACCAGGGCACCATCGACCGCATCACCACGGCGGGGGCGGTGACCGAGTTCCTCGACCCGGCGGGTTTCGGCGGCAACATCACGTCGGGACCCGACGGCGCCCTGTGGCTGGCCGGGGAGGTGTCGGGCAACCCGCTGCAGCGGATCACCACGGCCGGGGTGATCACCAACGAGGGCACCATCACCGGCGAGGGCGGCGGCATCACCGCCGGTCCCGGGGACAGTGTCTGGTGGACCGTGCTCAACCCCGGGGAGGTCGACTCGGTCTCGCTCGGGGGTGGCGGCTTCCATGCCGTCGGCACCGACGGTGACGTCTACGGCTACGGGGGAGTCCCGCTGTACGGATCCCTCACCAGCCTCGGCATCCATCCCGCCAGCCCGGTCGTCGGCATGTCCTCGGTGTCCAACGGCTACGACCTGGCCGGTAGCGACGGCGGTGTCTTCACCTTCGGTGCGGGGTCCTACTTCGGCTCGCTCCCGGGCTCGGGGATCACGCCGGCCCGCCCGGTGACCGGCATCGCCACCACGGCTGCCGGGTACGAGATGGCGGGCGCCGACGGCGGCGTGTACGCCTTCGGCGGCGCGCCATTCCTCGGCTCGCTCCCGGGTCTGGGCATCGTCCCGGCCCGCCCGGTGACCGGCATCGCCACCAACCCCTCGGGCACCGGATACTGGTTGGTGGGGGCGGACGGTGGCGTCTACGCCTTCGGCGGCGCGCCCTTCCTCGGTTCGCTCCCGGGCCTGGGCATCATCCCGAACCAGCCCGTCGTCGGCATCGCCCCGACCCCGTCGGGTGACGGCTATTGGCTGGTGGCCGCCGACGGCGGTGTCTTCGCCTTCGGTGACGCCGCCTACCTGGGTTCGGGACCGGGCCTCGGCGGGGCGACGTCGATCGTCGGGATCGAGCCAACGTCGGACGGGGGCGGTTACTGGCTGACGGCGGCGGACGGCCGCGTCTACGACTTCGGCGACGCGCCGTCCGAGACCGCCGTCAGCCCGACGGCTCCCCTCGACGGCGTGGGCGCCTGACCCCTCCGACGTCCGGCGATCCCGGGGCGACCCGGGGCGTCGTCGCTCAGGAGCCGTCGCCGAGGGCGGCGGCCAGTTCGGTGGCGAGCCGTCGCACGACGACGGCCGCCGGCCCGGTCGTGAGCGACCTCCAGCCCTCGCCGGCCCACAGGTTGGGCACCCCCGGGTCACCGGCCTCGGCCGCCGCCGCCCGAAGCGGACGGGTGAGGTGGTGGATCTCGGGATAAGCGTCCGGGGCGGCATCCGAGTAGTTCACCGCGAACTCGTTGGCCAGACCCCTCGCCCAACGTCCGCTGAAGGCCCGGGTCAGCATCGTCCCCGGGTAGACACCTGCCGACAGGGCGTAGCGGTGGACGGCGGACGTACCTGCCTCGTCGCAGCCCAGGAACGCCGTTCCCAGCTGCACGGCGACGGCCCCGGCGCGCAGCGCATCGGCCGCCTGGCCACCCGTCATGATGCCGCCGCCGGCCAGTCGGGGGAGGTCCGTCGACCCGCCCACCTCCTCGAGCAGGGTGGCCAGGGGCATCCGGTTCGGCTCGTGGTCGAGGAAGGAGCCCTGGTGACCGCCGGCCTCGGTGCCCTGCACGGCGACCAGGTCGGCCCCGGCCCGTTCCGCCACCCGGGCCTCGGGGGCCGAGGTGACGGTCACGACGACCGTGCAGCCGGCGGCGTGCAGGGAGCCGACCTCCTCCTCGCCGGGGCAGCCGAAGGTGAAGCTCACGATCGGGACCCGCTCGGAGGCCACGATCTCCAGCTTGTCGGCGAAGTCGTCCTCGTCCCATCGGGGTTCGCCGAGTGGCACACCCAGGCGCTCCGACTCGGGTCGGATCACATCGGCGTAGGCGCGGACCGAAGCCGGGTCGGCGGGGGCGGTCGGGTGGAAGATGTTGACGCCGAACGGGGCGTCGGACAGTCGCCGGGTGGCCTCGATGGAGGACCGCAGCTGGTCGGGGGTGCGGTAGCCGGCAGCCAGGAACCCGAACCCACCGGACCGCCCCACGGCGGCCGTCAGTTCGGGAGTCGACGGCCCACCGGCCATCGGTGCCTGGATGATGGGCAGCGCGCTCGGTAGTGGTGACGTCGCCATGTGACCCTCCTGTCCGGCCCGCGTCCGCCGTCCGGTCTAGTGGCGACGGCGCCGGGACGGTGCACCGGGTAGGCGCCGGGGTGCGGACCCGGGGGGCCGGGGTGCGTGCCGCGCCCACCCGGCGCCACGTGGGGGTCACGACGGGTCCGCGGTGGCCTCCAACCTGCGTAGCTCGTCCTCGCAGAAGACCCGGGAGCGGGTGATGAAGTGGGCGTCCGGTCCGGCGGCGATCGAGAAGCCCTCGGGCTCGCCGACCCCTACATCGAGGACGAGTTGGGTGTGCTTCCAGGCCTCGAACTGCCGGTGGTCCATGTAGAAGTCGCTGCCGCCGACCGTGCCGAGTCGGACGTCGTGGCTGCCGATGGTGAACTCGCCCACGCCGAAGCAGATGGGCAGACTGCCGTCGCAGCAGCCGCCCGACTGGAAGAACAGGACCGGCCCGCGCTCGGCGGTGATGCGGTCGATCGCCTCGAGAGCGGCATCGGTGGCGACGACGCGGGCCACGGTGGACCGCCCACCGGGGCCGCTGCCGTCCACGGTGCTCATGCCCGCACCCCGCCGGCCGTCAGAAGAATCCGAGCGGTTCGTCGCTGTAGCTGACGAGCAGGTTCTTGGTCTGGGAGTAGTGCTCCAGCATCATGAGGTGGTTCTCCCGACCCACCCCCGAGATCTTGTAGCCCCCGAATGCCGCACCGGCCGGATAGAGGTGGTAGCAGTTCGTCCACACCCGACCGGCCTTGATCGCCCGTCCCATGCGGTAGGCGAGGTTCCCGTTCCGGGTCCACACGCCGGCACCCAGGCCGTACAGGGTGTCGTTGGCGATCCGGATGGCGTCCGCCTCGTCGGTGAAGGTGGTCACGGCGAGCACGGGCCCGAAGATCTCCTCCTGGAAGATCCGCATGTCGTTGTGGCCCTTCAGGACGGTCGGCTCGAAGTAGTAGCCGTCCACCAGTTCGCCGCCGAGGGGCGTGCGCTCCCCTCCGATGAGCAGCTCGGCACCCTCCTGGAGGCCGATGTCGACGTAGCCGGTGATCTTCTCCAGCTGCTGGGCCGAGTTCTGCGCTCCGATCATCACAGTGGGGTCGAGGGGGTTGCCCTGGGTGATCCGACCGATGCGGTCGAGGCAACGTTCCATGAAGCGGTCGAACACCGACTCCTGGACCAGGGCCCGCGACGGGCAGGTGCAGACCTCACCCTTGTTGAAGGCGTAGAGCACGAGGCCCTCGATCGCCTTGTCGAGGAACCGGTCGTCCTGGTCCATCACGTCCGCGAAGAAGATGTTGGGGGACTTGCCGCCGAGCTCGACGGTCGACGGGATCAGGTTCTCGGCGGCGTACTGCATGATCAGCCGTCCCGTCGTGGTCTCGCCGGTGAACCCGATCTTGGCGATGCGCGGGCTGGAGGCCAGTGCCTTGCCGATCTCCCCGCCGGGGCCGGTCACGATGTTGAGGACCCCGGGCGGGACGATGTCGCCGATGACCTCGGCCAGCTTGAGGATGGACCAGGGGGTGGGGGAGGCGGGCTTGACCACCGTGCAGTTGCCGGCGGCGAGGGCGGGGGCGATCTTCCAGGCCGCCATCAGCAGTGGGAAGTTGAAGGGGATGATCTGGCCCACCACGCCCAGGGGCTCGTGGAAGTGGTACGCCACGGTGTCCTTGTCGATCTCGGTCGATCGACCCTCGAGGGACCGGGTGGCCCCGGCGAAGTAGCGGAAGTGGTCGACGGCCAAGGGGATGTCGGCGGCCAGCGTCTCGCGCACCGGCTTGCCGTTCTCCCAGCTCTCGGCCACCGCCAGCATGGTCAGGTTGGCCTCGATGGCGTCGGCCACCGCATTGAGGACGGCGGCCCGTTCGGTCAGCGACGACTCCCCCCAGGCGTCTTTGGCGGCGTGGGCCGCGTCGAGGGCCAGCTCCACGTCCTCCGCGGTGGACCGGGCCACCTCGGTGAACGGGCGCCCGGTCACCGGCGACACGTTCTGCATGTACTGGCCCTTGGCCGGCGGCACCCACCGGCCGCCGATGAAGTTCTGATAGCGGGAGGCGACCTCCACCAGGCTTCCCGGCTGGCCCGGCGCCACGAACACCCCGTCCTCGGTCTTCCCGTCCTTCACGACACCTTCGGTGATGGTCACCGTGACCTCCTCGTCCGTTCCGATGGGCCGACGTGTACGCGAACCCTGGGGCTCGCCGTCGCCGGCGTCTGATTGGAGGGTAGGGAAACCGGCGCGTACGGCCTAGGGGCAAAGGTCAGAAGGTGGGGCGGTCCGTCGACGATGGTGCGGCAGTGGATCCCGTCCGACGGCGGCGGAGCCGGCGCTCCTGGCCGTCGGGGAGCGGCCGTCGACAAGGGGCGGTGCCGGGGCGATACTGGGGCGGATGCGGCGGACCGTCTGTAACGCTCCGGGCACCGAAAGGACGGAGAACCATGACTACCGACCGCCCACCCGACGTCTCCGACCTGTCGGCGATGTTCATCAACACGACGCTGACCCGGTCACCCGGGCCCAGCCACACGCAGCTCCTGATCGACGTGAGCGCCTCGATCATGTCCACCCACGGGGTGCAGGTCGACCAGATCCGTTCCGTCGACCACGCCATCGCCACCGGCGTCTACCCGGACATCCGCGAACACGGGTGGTCCGATGACGCGTGGCCCGAGCTCTTCGAGCGGGTGCTGGCGGCGGACATCCTCGTCATCGCCGGCCCCATCTGGTTGGGGGACAACAGCAGTGAGACGAAGAAGATCATCGAGCGCCTGTACGCACACTCCGGCGAGCTGAACGACAAGGGGCAGTGGCTGTACTACGGCCGGGTCGGAGGGTGCCTGATCACCGGGAACGAAGACGGGATCAAGCACTGCGCCTCGAACGTCCTCTACAGCTTGCAGCACATCGGATACAGCGTCGCTCCGCAGTCCGACGCCGGCTGGATCGGTGAGGCGGGTCCCGGGCCGAGCTACGGGGACGTCCTCGACGATGGCAGCCGGGCCGGCCTCGACAACGAGTTCACGAATCGGAACACCACGTTCATGACCTGGAACCTCCTGCACCTCGCCCGGATGTTGAAGGACGCGGGAGGGTTCCCGGCGTACGGCAACCAGCGACGCGAATGGGACGCCGGCGCCCGCTTCGATTTCCACAATCCCGAGTACCGCTCCTGACGCGACGTTGTCCGGGTCGGCGCGTCCCGAACCCGGGCGGATCCCGGATCGCGCATCCATCGTCGGAGTGCGGCTGAGGGGTCGGATGGGGGAGGGTTCCGCCGGCGCACGCCCGTCGGGTCCGACGATCACGCCTCAGGTCTGCGGCCGGGAACGGCATTTCCTATAAAATCGACTGGACAAGTCAGGTATTCATCCGTACAGTGGATGCATGAGCTTGCAGTGGATGGATCCGGACAGGTCAGGAGGACGGGAACACGGTGTTCGGGAGGCGTGTCGTCCGGTCATCCCGAGATCCTGAACCCACCCCGAACGTCCTCTGCCCCCGGAAGGAACCCGTGTCACTCGTCCATCCCCCTCCCCCCACCCAACCCGACAGGCCGGCGATCCGGTCGGTGCCGGACCGCTCCGCCCACCCCTCGTGGCGTGGTCCCTCCGACCGGATCCGGCCCGCCGGGTCACTCTCCTTCCGGGCACTCCGCAGCATCGCCGCCGGCCTGGCCCGGGTTCACCCCCCGCCCGTTAACGAGTCCCCGGGGGAGCTGAGCTCGTCGCGTCTCGCCGCCACCGCCTTCTACGACGCCTGGCTCGTCCGCTGGCCGGATGGATCGGGACTCGGGGCGCACGACCACGGCGACGTCCGGAGTGTGCTGCTGGTCATCGACGGCGTGCTCCTGGAGACCCACCCGGACCCCGGGGACGGGTCCGGGCCCTCCGCCCGTTCCCTCCGGCGCGGTTCCGTGACGATCGCCGAGCCGACGGTGGTGCACACCCTGGCGAACCGGTCGGGCGCCGACGCCACGTCGCTGCACGTCTATTCGCCCCCGCTCTCCGAGGTCACCTTCGGTCCCCATCCGCCGAGTCGTCCACCTGTGGATACGGGCCGGTCGGTCGTCCACGGTCCGGCACTCACGGTGGTGCGGCCGTGACGGGCGTCGTCCGCCGGCCCGAGCCCCTCGCGTCCATTCCCGACCGACCGCCGCGGTCCCATCACCGACCCGACCGTCTCGGGTCCCATTCGAAGGGCAGTCGTACGACGTCCTATCGATGATGCGCCCGCACTACGAGCCGCCCCGCCCCTCCGGCTCGTAGTGCGGAGCATCGCTCCGGTGCCATGGACGGCCCGATCCCGGTCCCCGGTCACCACCCACGCCGAAAGCCCGTGGCGGGGAGGGTGAGCACCCGATGCAACCGTGGGTGACATACTCGTGCCACCACGGCGAGCGGAGGCGACGGACATGCGACAGGTCGACGGAACGAACAACAAGGTGTCCGGATTCGGACGAGGGCTCGTCGTGGCGGGGGCGGTCCTGGGTGCAGGCATCGTGGCCGCCGCGTGCAGCTCGGGGTCGACGGGCACGGCGACGACCGTGACGACGGCCGCCTCCGGCGGCGGCTCCACCACGACGGGTGCGTCCGGCGGGAGTACCACGGCCGGCATCGACTCGCTGGTGAACTCGGTGTCGAAGAGCTCGACCTCCTCGTTCAGCGCCACCTACCTGGCGGCTCAATCCTCGACGGGCAAGACCCAGACCATCACCTTCGCCCAGTCGCCGCCGAAGTCGGCGATCACCACGCCGAGCGGCAGCTTCTTCGTCGACGGCACGGCCATCACCGCCTGTCAGGGGTCGGGCAGCACGGCGACGTGCACGAGCCTCCCGTCTTCCATGTCGAGTGAGGTCAGCAGTCTGACCGACCTCTTCAGCCCGTCGATCATCGTCAACGCCCTGAAGGGTATGCGGGTCCAGGCCGAGGCCCACGCCGCCGGATACATCATCAGCACGTCCACGGCCACCTACGGCGGACTCGCCTCGACGTGCGTGACCGCCAAGGGGACGTCGGAGCCCACCCCGGTCACCTACTGCGGCGCCAAGTCGAACGGCATCCTCACCTACGTGAACGCCAACGGCAACACGGTCACCCTGCAGTCGTTCACGGCCAATCCGCCCGCCTCGACGTTCGCCCCACCGGCCGGGGCGACGGTGCAGACGCTCCCGGCCGGCGCCTGACCAGCCCGCGGCGCTACGACAGTCGCTTCGCCTCCGCCAGCCCGGCGGCGCTGTAGACGCCGTCGGGAAAGACGGCGTCCCACGCATCGCGCACGCCGCGGTAGTCCTCGCTCTGGCCGTAGGCGGCCAGAGCAGCCGCCACCACCTCGTCGCGACGGGCCGCCACCACGGGACCGAGAGCGAACTCCAACTCGGTGTCGATCTGGGCGACAGCCTCGGCGAAGCGGCGCTGGTGGCCGATCAGGCGGACTCCGTCGGGGGGTGGTGGCACGTGGATTCCTCTGGCGATCGTTGGGCGGGGCCGGCAGGGACCCGAGGACGTGGACGTCCACCCCTCCATCGTGGCATGCCCGGGGGATCCGCCCGTCAGGGCAGGATCAGGTGGGTGTCACCGAACTCGTGCCACAGGTAGCCCTCGTCGAGCGCCGCCTCGTAGGAGGCCTGGAGGAGTGGGCGGCCGGCGACCGCTTCGAGCATCATGAGGTGGGACGAGGCGGGCTCGTGCCACCCGGTGATCATCCCGTCGACGACGTGCACCCCCCGATCGGGTGAGATCACCAGGTCGGTCCAGCCGTCATAGGCGCCCACCGTCCCGTCCGTCCGCCCGGCCGTCTCCAGGGCCCGCACCACGGTGGTGCCCACGGCGACGACCCGGCGGCCGGACCGGTGGGCGGCATTCACCCGCTCGGCGGTCGACTCGGGGACGACCATCCGTTCCGGGTAGGGGAGTTCGTCGGCCTCCAGCGAGGCCACCCCGGTGTGGAGCACGAGTGGGGACACCCCCACCCCCCGGGCCACCAGTGATGTGATGATCCCCGGCGTGAACGGCCGTCCGGCGCTCGGCATCTCGGCGCTGCCCGGTGTCGTGGCGTACACGTTCTGGTACATCTCGATGGGCCACGGACGCTCGACGTAGCCGTAGCGGATGGGACGCCCGTGGGTGGCCAGCCAGCTGAGCGTGCGCCGACCCGGGTCGAGGGAGGCGATCCACAGCCGTCCGGCCTCGCCGTAGGGCTCCTCGAGCCGTGCGGTGGCGTCGCCGGCGAGGTGGAGGTGCCGGGGCGGCGACCCCGTCCAGCGCCCGGTGGTGCGGCCGGTGATGCGGCGGGGCTCGACGACCCACCGGGACCGGTCGAGCCGGGTGGAGAGGTGGAGGACGAGCCGGGTGCCGTCGTCGGCCGTAGCGTCGACGGCCGCCGGCAGGGTGCCGGACGTGTTGATGACCAGCAGGTCCCCCGGGTCCAGGAACCGGGGGAGGAAGACGAACGAGCTGGGCACGGTCTCACCGGTGCCCCGGTAGGCCACGAGCATCCGGACGGCGTCCCGGGTGAGCCCCCGCGCCTCGGGCGGCTCCGAGGCCTCGAGACGTTCGGGCAGTTCGTAGGTGTAGCGCGCCGGCACCGGGGTCGCGGTCCGCGGCCGTCACGGCCGACCTCCCCACTCCCCGGCCCGGTACCGGCCGCTCGGGGCGTCGGACGCCAGCAGCGCGCGCAGGGCCGGCACCGCCGACTCGGGCCCGGGCCGGTCGGAGATGTCCTCGCCCGGGAACGCCGCCTGGTGCATGGCCGTGCGCATGTCGCCCGGATCGAACTGGAGGACGCGCAGCTCCGGGCTGCTCCGCGGCCAGGGTGCGGTGGAGATGGTCGAGGGCGGCCTTGGACGATCCGTAGCCACCCCATCCCTCGTACCCTTCGACGGCGGCGTCCGAGGAGAGGGACACGATCGTGCCCCGGACACGACGGAGGTCGGGCAGGGCCTCCTGCACCAGGGCCAGTGGAGCCACGACGTTGACCTCGTAGACGTCGCGCAGGTCGGTCAGCGGGTAGTGCTCGAGCGCGCGGCAGCGGGCTCGGCCCGAGCGTGCCGGCGTTGTTCACCAGCAGGTCCAGTGAGCCGAGCCGCCGGGCGGCGTCCACCAGCTCCCGCCGGTGGGCGGCAGAGGTCACGTCGCCGGGCACCACGACCGACGGGGCGCCGAGGTCGCCGAGGCGGTCGGCGACCTCCTGCAGCGGACCCCGCCGACGGGCGTCGAGGACCACCCCCCATCCGTCCTTGGCCAGGTCGATGGCCAGGGCCCGTCCGAACCCCTCCGATCCTCCCGTGATGACTGCTACCGGCATCCGTCGCCTCCTGTGGTCTGTGCTCCGTGCGTCGCCAGGTCAGGGTAAGAGTTAAAGTAATGTTCAAGTCAAGGGATTCTTCCGGGGAGGTCCGACGTGGACCAGTTGCTCACCATCGGCGAGGTGTCCGAGCGCAGTGGGCTGGCGGCGTCGGCGGTGCGCTTCTACGAGCGCCGGGGGCTCGTCCACGCCGAGCGCACCGCCAGCGGGCAGCGCCGGTTCCGTCGCGACGTCCTGCGGCGGATCGCCTTCATCCGGATCGCCCAACGGGTGGGACTCAGCCTGGAGGAGATCTCCGCCGCGCTGACCGTGCTGCCCGCCGACCGGGCTCCGAGCCGTGCCGACTGGCGACGCCTGACCACCGGCTGGCAGGAGCGCATCGAGCAGCGGATCGCCCTGCTCGGGGCTCTCCAGGACGGGCTGTCGTCGTGTATCGGGTGCGGCTGCCTCTCCCTCCG
Organism: uncultured Acidimicrobiaceae bacterium; assembly: GCA_963841885.1. Classification (GTDB taxonomy): domain Bacteria; phylum Actinomycetota; class Acidimicrobiia; order Acidimicrobiales; family RAAP-2; genus Bog-756. The sequence goes on along the minus strand of CAWJEK010000019.1, from coordinate 95,762 downwards.
CACCTGCGCGCTGGCCAATCCGGACGACGTGGCCGCCGGCGGGGGTCCCGGGCCCCAGTGGCTCATGGGAGGGTGAGCCGACCGGGGTGGGTTCGCACGGCCCCGACCGGGCGACCAGGCGCTACTGTCCGGACGTGACCCTGACCCCCGAGGCGGGACGAGTGCTCGGGTGCCTGGTGGAGAAGCAGCTCACCACGCCCCAGCAGTATCCGCTGACGCTCAACGCCCTGATGGCGGCGACCAACCAGGCGACGAACCGCGACCCGGTGGTCGACCTCGGGGAAGACGCCGTCCTGGCCGCCCTCGACGAACTCCGGAGCGACCATCTGGTGCGGGTCGTCCTCCCGTCGCACGGCCGTTCCGTCAAGCGTTACCGGCACGTGCTCGACGAGGCGTTCGGGCTCGACGCCACCCGCTACGGACTGCTGGCCACCCTGCTGCTGCGGGGACCCCAGACGGTCGGCGAACTGCGGGCGAGGACCGAGCGGATGGTCGACCTCCCCTCGACCGGGAGCGTGCAGGAGGAGCTCACCGTCCTGGCCGAACATCCCGACGGCCTGGCCCGTCTGGTTCCCCGTCGGCCCGGACAGAAGGAGGACCGCTGGCAGCAGGTCCTGGCGGCGCCGTGGGGCGCGGAGGCGGCGCCCGGTGCCGGTGGGGATGGCGGCGCCGCGACGGAGCGGGCCGACCAGTTCGGCGGCGGTACGCGGGACGGTGTACCGCCCGACGACCCGGGCGATGCGGGCCCGAGCACCGCAGACGGGGGCCAGCTGCTCGGACCCCACTCCGGTCGGCCCCCGGTGGACGGGCCGGACGGGCTCGACGAGCTGCGGTCCGAGGTGGCCGCCCTGCGCGACGCCCTGTCCGGACTCCGACAGGAGTTCGACGCGCTGCGCCACGGTCTCGGCGAGTGAGTCGCGGAGCTGGTTGACCCGGTCAGTCGAGCGCTTTGGCCAACAGGGCCTGCAGCTCTACCCGCTCGGCGGCCGACAGCAGTGAGAGGACCTCGTCCTCCACGCTCTCGATGCCCTTCTCGGCGTTCTCGAAGGCGCGCCGGCCCTCGTCGGTGATCTCCACCAGGTGGCGGCGCCGGTCGGCCGGGTCACGACGGCGGAAGGCGAATTCCCGGGCCTCGAGGTCGTTGAGCAGCAGCACCAGGTTGTTGGCGTCGAGACACAACAGTTCGCCCAGGTCCTGCTGGGGGATAGGGCTGTGCTCACGGACCATGGCGAGGGTGGCGAACTGCTTGACGCTCATGCCGAGGAGGTCCTCGGACGTGCGCCGGTAGATGAGGCGCGACAGCCGGGTCGCCAGGACCGTCACCCCGGGGGTTGTGCTGTTCACCATCGCTGCGGAGTATATCCCAATGCACCCGGAATAACGACTACCACCGGAATTTGACACTCACTACATCAGTGACTATCAATGATGAGGGAACCTGCACTCCCAGAGATCGAGGAACTTCACCATGCCGTCGTCCGTCCGCGACTTCCTCCACGAACGTCGCCGCTGGGCCGCCCTCATCGTCGTCTGCTTCGCGATGCTGATGAACACGCTCGACCAGACGATCGTGAACGTGGCGCTGCCCACCATCCAGCGCGACCTGCACTTCACCCAGGCCTCCCTGGCCTGGGTCATCGACGCCTACCTGATCACCTTCGCCGGGGCCCTCCTGCTGGCCGGCCGACTCGGCGACGTCATCGGCCGGAAGAAGGTCTTCCTGGTCGGCCTGGTGCTGTTCACGGCCGCCTCGGCCGCCTGCGGTGCCGCCGACTCGCAGGCCCTGCTGGTCGGGGCCCGGTTCGTCCAGGGCCTCGGTGCCGCGCTGTCGTCGTCGGTCATCCTCGCCATCATCGTCGCCGACTTCCCCGACCCGGTGGAGCGGGCCAAGGCGATGAGCTCCTACATCATCGTGGCCGTCGGCGGTGGGTCGCTGGGCCTCCTGGTCGGCGGCTACGTGACGCAGGCGCTGAGCTGGCACTGGATCTTCTTCATCAACATCCCGATCGGCGTCGCGGTGTTCGTGGTGGGCGCCATCCTCATCGACGAGAACGTCGGTCTGGGCGTGGGCGCCGGCCTGGACATCGGCGGCGCCGTGCTGAGCACCGCCGGCCTGATGCTCGCCGTCTACGCCATCGTGAGCTCGACCCAGTACGGGTGGCGCTCGACACACACGCTGACCTACGGCGGGGCCGCCGCCGTCGTGCTCGCCGGGTTCGTGTTCCTGGAGAGCCGGTTGAAGCAGCCCATGATGCCCATGCGGGTCCTGCGGTCCCCGGGCCTGCTGACCTCCAGCCTGGTCCGGGGCCTGATGGTCGTGGGCATGTACAGCACCTTCTTCATCGGCGTGCTCTACTTCCAGCACGTGCTGGGCTTCGACCCGGTGATGACCGGTCTGGCCTTCCTGCCCCAGACCCTCATGGTGGCGGTCATGTCCTCGGGGATCACCGCCCGCATCATGAGGCGACTGGGGGCCAAGACCACGGCGCTGATGGGCCTGGTGGTGGTGTCGATCGGGCTCACCCTGTTCGTGACCTCGGGTCCCACCACCGCCTACTTCCCCCAGATCTTCGCCGCCGTGCTGCTGATCGGCTTCGGCGCCGCCGAAGCGTTCACGCCCCTGCTCACCATCGCCCTGGCCGCTGTGCCCGCCAAGGACGCCGGCATCGGTTCGGGCATCGTGAACGTGTCCCAACAGGTGTCGGGGGCCCTCTCGGTGGCCGTCCTCGGCGCCGTGTCCGCCGCCCACACGTCGTCGCTGCTCGCCTCGGGGAGTTCGCCGATGGACGCCCTGGACGGTGGGTACCGGCTGGCCTTCGTGGTGGCGCTGGCCAGCGTGCTGGTGGCCATCGTCCTCGGGGCCTTCATCATCCACCGTCCGGACGGGTCCCCGTCGGTCGAGGCCGAGGAACTCGAGGCCGAGTCGGAGACGATGATCGCCGAGATCATGTGAGCCGCCGGTCCACCTCCGACGGCCTGACGGAGGCCGGCTAGCCATCTCCGGGGTCCCGGTATCGCTGGTACCCGCGGTTCGGCCGTGTTACAACCCCTCCATGACTTCGCGGACGTTCAGCCGACGCCAGGTCCTGGCCGGAGGGGTGGCGGGGGCGGCCGCGCTCGGGTCTCGCCGTCGCCGGCTGCGACCCGTCCTCCAACGCAGCCTCCGTGAAGCGGGCCCTGAAGGTGGCGCCCTCGGCGTCGGGCAAGGTCGAGCACGTGGTGTTCCTGATGCAGGAGAACCGGTCGTTCGACCACTACTTCGGCTCCCTCCAGGGGGTGGCCGGCTTCGACGACACCGCCAACGCCGACGCCTTCACCCAGACGTGGCCGGACGCCCCGTCGGACCTCAGCCCCTCGGGGGTGCTGCTGCCGTTCCACATGAGCACCAAGCAGCACGGTGAGTGCACCTACGACCTGGACCACTCCTGGCCGACCGAGCACGCCACCTGGCACGGCGGGGCGATGGACGCCTTCGTCTCCACCCACACCTCGGCGGGCTACGAGGGGTCCCTCGGCACCAACACCATGGGCTACTTCACCAGGAACGACATCCCCTTCTATTACGAGCTCGCCGAGAAGTTCACCGTCTGCGACAACTACTTCTGCTCGGTGCTCGGGCCCACGCACCCCAACCGGATGATGGCGATCTCGGGCACGGTCGACCCGGCGGGCGTGGCCGGGGGACCGGTCATCGTCACCAACGACTCGCTGCCGGCGTTCCAGGGGACGTGCAGCTGGAAGACGATGCCCGAGGTGCTGTCCGAGGCCGGGGTGTCGTGGAAGTGCTACAACCCGTACGGGACGCTGTACCAGCCCGGATCGTCGCTCTTCGTCAACAAGAACATGCTGCTGTACTTCGAGCAGTTCACCAACGCCGACCCGACGTCGGCCGCCTTCACGAACGCCTTCGGCTACTACGGGCCCAACGTCGCGGGCGGTCTCACCTCCACCAACCCGAACGTCGACGACCTGACCGCGGACGTCCGCGACGGCACCCTGCCCCAGGTGTCGTGGATCATGTCGCCCAACAGCTACGACGAGCACCCGCCGGCGCCGGCCCAGCTGGGCGAGTGGTACACGCGCCAGATCCTCGACACCCTGACCTCCAACCCCGACATCTGGGCCAGCACGGTGCTGTTCATCATGTACGACGAGAACGACGGATTCTTCGACCACGTCCCACCCCCGACGCCCCCGGCGGGGACATCCGGGGAGTACCTGACGGACCAGTCGTCCCAGACCCTGTCCCAGTCGGGTGGGATCGCCGGCCCCATCGGACTCGGCGTCCGGGTGCCGATGCTGGTCGTCTCGCCCTTCTCGGCCGGGGGATGGGTGTGTTCGGACGTCTTCGACCACACCTCCCAGCTGCAGTTCCTCGCCTCCCTCTTCAACGTCACCGTGCCGAACGTGTCCGAGTGGCGGGCATCGACGGTCGGCAACCTCCTGTCGACACTGCCGGCGCTCGAGACACCCGACGTCAAGGTGCCGAAACTGGTGGCGGTGTCGGCCAACCAGTCGACCCGGCCCATCGGCGACGAGTGCACGGTCGACCAGATCCTCGAGCTGAACCCGGACGACGGGGCCTACCCGGTGCCGTCGGTGCAGACGATGCCGAAGCAGGCGTCCGGGCACCTCCGGCCGACGCCGGCCTGAGCGGCCGCCTCGGCCGACCGCCCCCGCGCGGGACCGTCGGACCGGTGCAACGGGACATTCGGCCCTGTCCGGGCCACCGGGTCCCCCGCATAGTGGCACTCGTGGACCTAGTGACACGAACAGACCCGCGCGTGGGGCCGCCGCCCCGCGACGCCCGGTGGGCGTGACCGGAGGAACCCGGTGACCCGTCCGGCGGCGACGCCGCCCACCAACGACCAGGGGGTGCCCGTCGCCCCGGGCCGACCGTCCCCGTGGCGTCACGCGCTGTGGCTGCTGGTGATGGTGGTGCTGGTGGTGGCCTTCATCGTCGTCCCGGCCACCCACGCCCAGAGTCAGACGACGTTGACCTACTCGCAGTTCCTCTCCGACGTGACGGCGCACAAGGTCAAGACGGTGACGATCGAGACCGACGGGAACGCCTCCGGCTCACTGGCCGACGGGAACGACTACGTCACGGTCATCCCGCCCCAGGCCGGCGAGACCTTCCTGCACCAGCTCCAGGAGGGGGGCGTGGCGATCACCGCCGACTCGTCGGCGACGTCGGCGGGTTCGGAGATCTTCACCTTCCTGCTCTTCCTGCTCCCCTTCGTCCTCATCGGATACCTCTGGTGGCGGATGTCCAAGCGGGGCGGCATGGGGCTCCAGGGGGCGATGGGCGTCGGGCGGTCCAAGGCCAAGGTCTTCGACGAGGAACGTCCGAAGACCACGTTCGCCGACGTCGCCGGTTACGAGGGGGCGAAGGAGGAGATCCGGGAGGTGGTGGACTTCCTGCAGCACCCCGGGCGCTACGAGAGAGCCGGGGCCATCGCCCCGCGGGGGATCCTGATGATCGGGCCCCCGGGCACCGGCAAGACCCTCCTGGCCCGCGCCGTGGCGGGTGAGGCGGCCGTGCCGTTCTTCTCGGTGACGGGATCGAGCTTCGTCGAGATGTTCGTGGGGGTGGGCGCCGCCCGGGTGCGCGACCTCTTCGAGGAGGCCCGCAAACGGGCCCCGGCGATCATCTTCCTCGACGAGGTCGATGCGATCGGCCAGCGGCGGGGCGGCATGCGGGCCATGGTGTCCAACGACGAGCGCGAGCAGACCCTCAACCAGCTGCTCGCCGAGATGGACGGCTTCGATCCGGCCTCGGGCATCGTCGTGCTGGCCGCCACCAACCGGCCCGAGGTGCTGGATCCGGCCCTGCTCCGGCCGGGACGCTTCGATCGGCAGGTGGTGATTCCGCTGCCCACCCAGCCCGAGCGGCGGGCGATCCTCGAGGTCCACTGCCGCGACAAGCGCCTCGACTCCACCGTGGATCTCGATGTCGTGGCCCGGGGGACGCCGGGATTCAGCGGAGCGGACCTGGCCAACCTGGCCAACGAGGCGGCCATCCACGCCGTCCGTTCGGATCGGGAGGAGCTCGGCGCCGGCGACTTCGACGAGGCCCGGGACCGGGTCATCCTCGGACGGCGGGAGGGCTCCAACGTCCTCATCCCCTCGGAGAAGCACGCGGTCGCGGTGCACGAGGCGGGCCACGCCCTGGTCGCCGCCTACGCCGACAAGGCCGACCCGATCGCCAAGGTGACCATCCTCCCGGCCGGCCAGGCCCTCGGCGCCACGGAACAGCTGCCCCTCGTCGAGCGCCATCTCTTCGGCCAGGACACCCTGGAGGACACCCTGGCCGTGCTGCTGGGTGGCCGGTCGAGCGAGCTGGTGGTGCTGGGCCAGGGTTCGACCGGAGCGGCCAACGATCTGGCCAAGGCGACCGAACTGGCCACCAAGATGGTCCGCGAGTTCGGACTCTCGGCCGAACTCGGACCGGTCGGCTACCCACTGGGCGGCTCGGCGTTCCTTGGTTCGGACGGGGCCGAGTTCTCGACCCGTCCCTTCGCCGAGCGGACGCAGGCCGTGGTCGACGCCGAGGTCGCCCGCCTGCTGCGCGACGCCGAGGACCGGGCGACGGCCACCTTGCGCGCCCACCGGCCGGTGCTCGACCGACTGGTGACCCTTCTCCTGAGCGAGGAGACCGTGGACGGCTCGGTGGTCTACCGGCTGGCGGGACGGCCGGAACCGGCCACGGGGACGGCCCGGACGGTGGCTCCGGGACGCGACGGCATGGAGCGGCAGCCGACGGCATCGGGAGCGTCCGACCGGGGGGACGGTACCGGCCAACCGGTCGCCTGACCCGTTCGCCGGCTCCGGGTCGCGCCGTCCGGCCCCGGGTGACGTCGGGTCAGCAGCGGTAGACGCGCTCCGCCGTCCCGGCGAAGAGCTGGTCCCGGGCCGTGGCGTCGAGGCCGCCGGTGATCCGGTCGAACACCGTGTAGAGGTCGTCGAACGTGCCGTACATCGAGTCCACCGGGAAGTTGCTGGCGAACATGCAGCGCTCGGCACCGAACGCCTCGATGGCGGCCTCGACCCATGGGGCGAAGGCGTCGACGTCGATGGTCTCCAAGGGCATGGCCAGTCCCGAGAGCTTGCAGGAGACGTGGTCGCCGAGGTCGGCCAGCGCGTCGATGCCGTCGCGCCACAGACGTCGCTCCCCGTCGGTGGCCGAGCGGGGCCAGCCGGTGTGCTCCACCACCACGGCCAGACCCCCGTGGTGGGCGAGCCCTTCGGCCGCCGCCCAGAGCTGGTCGGGGTGGGTCATGAGGTCGAACACCAGGTCGCGTTCCTCCAGGGCCCGGAGCACCCCGGCCCCCGGCAGCGGTCCGTCGTAGCGGCCCATGGGCCGGACGCCGCGGAAGCGGGGCGCGGCCATCTGCCGGTCGAGGAGCTCGACGGCCTCGGCCAGACTGTCCGTGGGGGGGATGCCACCGACGATGGCATCGGGACCGCCCCGGGCTTCCGCCTCACGGTCGAGCTCGAGGGTCTCGTCGATCGAGTAACCACCGGTGGCCGCCGCCACGTTGACGAACTTCTCGACGTTCCATCCGGCCGACTCGGCCCGGTAGGTGTCGACGGAGAAGGCGCGGAACATCCCCTTGCCGTCGGCCGTGCCGGGCGGCCGGGCCAGGTACGGGTACCAGTCGGTGCGGGCCGGGTCCCAGATGTGCACGTGGGCGTCGACGATGCGGGTCGGCCGATCGGTCATCGGACCTCCGTTCCGGTGGGGGCGTCGACGATCTGGCGGAGCGTGTCGTCGAGCCAGTCGGGGAGGGTGGGCCCGCCGAAGGTGACGCTGCCGATCGGTCGGGGGTGGCTGCGCAGCCCCAGCCATCCGTCGCCGACCACCAGCTCGGCTCCGGCCAGGGCGGCCCCCTCGGGGTGGTCGAGCAGGTGGGCACAGAGGGCGGCCGCCGTGGGGCCGGCCGCGTCCTCGGACGCCTCCAGTCCGGCGGCGAACGCGACGACCCGTCCCTCGGTGGCGCTGCGGGCGACGCGGGCGTGCTGCACGGCGGCCTGGGCCCGGCTGCGCCCTCCCGTCGTCACCGCGTCGGTCAGGGTCACCAGCTGGAGGGGACGGCCGGCCTCGGCCGCGTAGTCGGCGGCGGCCCGGGCCCACCCGGCATCGGTGTGGATGCCCGCCACGATGGAGCGGTGCTCGGCCAGGACCCGGTCCCACCCGTCCCCCGTTCCGGCCTCCGGCGCGTCACCCGCCGGGGCGACGACCACCGCGTCCACCGGGCCGTCCGCCTCCGCCTCGGCCCGCAGGGCGGCCAGGGCCTCGTCGAATCCGCGGACGGGTGGCACGGTCCGGCAGCGGACGGACCGCTCCCCGAGCGCGGCCGCCAGGGAGGCGGTCAGCCCGGGACGGTCGGACACGATGACACACGAGCGGGCCGGGGCCGGATCGTGACCGGATTCGACGTCCTCGTCGAAGATCGGACCGAAGCGGGGGTTGCTGCCACCGGCGCTGGCCTGGGTGGCCTCGGCCTTGGCGAACGCCCGTGGGACCACCTCGTCGAGCACCCGCGGGAGGGAGGTGACGGGTCGGGTCCGGACGACCTCCACGAGCCGGGGTTCGTCGACGACGGCCACCTCCGGACCGCCGGCGAACATCACCCGACCCGAACACCAGCCGAACTCCTCGCCGACGAGATGGGCGCCGAAGGGACCCAGGTCCTCCGGCTGGGCGACGGACAGGAAGGAGATCCCGCCTCCCCCCGACTGCCCCGCCTTCCGGGCCCGCTCGAGGGCGGAGGCCATCATCCGGGTAGCGGCGATGGGCGACATGGCGTTGACCGTGACCCCGGGAGGCGCGTGACGGCCGAGCTGCCAGGTGAGGGCGGCGATGGCCCGCTTGGCGCAGCTGTAGGCGCCGGCGTCGGCCTCCCGCCACCCGGAACCCGACGTCACCCCGAGGATGCGCCCGTACCCGGCGGCCGCCATCAGCGGCAGGGCCGACTCCAGCACGTTGCGGTAGCCGTCGAGATGCACGGCCAGCACCGCCAGCCAGTCCTCTTCGGTACCCCGGCCGAAATACGTCTGGCGGGTGATGCCGGCCACGTTGACGATGGCGTCGAGGCCGCCGTGCTCGTCGACCAGCTCCTGGAAGAGCTGGCGGACGGCGGCCGCATCGGTGACCGATGCCGACGAGGCCCGGGCCGATCCGCCGGCGGCGACGATGCGGTCCGCCGTCGTCTCCTCGGGCTCGGGCAGGCTGCCGGTCCCGTCGAGGGTCACCAGCGGGTCGACGGTGACCACGAACCAGCCGGTCCGACCGAGTTCCTCGGCGATGCCGGCCCCGATCCCCCCACCACCGCCGGTCACCACGGCGACCCGCTGGCGACCGGTCACGGGGCGGTCGACGGGGCGTCGAGTTCCAGGCCCTCGAGACTGCCGGCCTCGAGCCACTGCTCGAGCAGGTCGCGATAGGCGAACCAGTCGCCCAGACCCCGGCCGTAGTTGCCGTTGCGGGGATTCATCTCCTCGGGATGACCCTCGTTGTTGAGGCGGGACGGCGTGCACGCCGCCATGATCGACGAGGCGTCTACGAACGAGTCGACGATCTTCTGCGTCCACTCGGCCTCGGCCTCGGAGCTCACGTCGAACACCTCGATGCCCTTCTGCTCGAGTTGGCCGACGACCCGGCCCACGAACTCGGCACCGAGCACGGCCAGCTGGGTGTAGTTGACGGTCACCACGGCCTGCTGACCCGGCGCCGGCATGATGAACATGTTCGGGAACCCCCGGGTCATCATCCCGAAGAGGCTGGCGGCTCCGTCACCCCACTTCTGGGCCAGGGTGACACCACCGTGTCCCACGACCTCGTGACCGGCCCGCCGGTAGATCGGGGTGACCTCGGCCTCGAACCCGGTGCCGTACACGATGCAGTCGACCTCGTACTGGTGACCGTCGACGACCGGGCCCTGCTCGGTGATCCGCTCGATCCCGCCGGGGCAGTCGACGACGGTGACGTTCGGGGCGTTGAGGGACGGGAGGTACTCGTCGTGGAAGCACGGTCGCTTGCACATGTAGCGGTAGTACGGCTTGATCACTTCGGCCGTGGCCGGATCGGTCACCAGTTCCTCGACCCGGTGCCGGTGCGCCTCCATGATCCGGAAGTCGACCTCCTCGGCGACGGCCAGGTACTCGGCCACGGTCATGCCCTCGGCGCGCGGGACGTTGCGGGCGCCGGCGTAGTCGTGCGTCCACCCGTCGTCCACCAGGTCGACCTCGACCGGCCGGCCCATGATGATCGCCTGGAAGTTGTCCATGCGGGACCGCTGCCACCCCGGCCCGAAGTCCTCGCCGAAGCCGGGTTCGGTGGGCCGGTTGCCGCGCTCGCCGATGGCCGACGGCGTGCGCTGGAACAGGTAGACGTGGCGGGCCGCCATGGCCAGCGGTGGCACTATCTGGATGCCGCTGGCCCCGGTGCCGAAGAGGGCGACGGACTTGTCCGACAGGTTGGTGAGGGGTTCGCCGGGTCCACCACCGGTGTAGGCGTAGTCCCAGCGGGCGGAGTGGAACGAGTGCCCCCCGAAGTCCTCCATCCCGGGTATGGCCGGGAGCTTCAACAGGTTGAGGATGCCTACGGCCAGCACGTAGAAGCGGCAGGTCAGCTCGTCGCCCCGGTCGGTGCGGACCCGCCACCGGCCGGCGTCCTCCTGCCACTCGGCCCGGGTCACCCCGGTGTGGAACAGGGCGTCGTCCACCAGGTCGAACCGTTCCGCCACCGCCTCGAGATGGTGCAGGATCTCGTCGCCGAACGCATAGCGGTGCCTGGGGATGTAGTCGAGCTCCTCCAGCATCGGCAGGTAGATGTACGACTCGACGTCGCACATCACCCCCGGGTAGCGGTTCCAGTACCAGGTGCCTCCGATGCCGCCGGCCTGGTCGACGATGCGGATGTCCGAGATGCCGGCTTCGCGGAGCCGGGCGCCGGCGAGGATGCCGGCGATCCCGCCCCCCACGATCACGACCTCGACGTCCTCGGCCACGGGCGCCCGGTCGGTGAAGGGGGTGAACGGGTCGTCGCGGTAGCTGGCGAAGTACTCGTCGGTCGTGAGGTCCCGGATGTCGGCCCGGTGGGGCACCAGTCGCTTGTCGTGTTCGGCGAGGTACTTGGCACGGACGGCCTCAGGATCGAAGTCCGTGTCCGCAGGAGGGGTGTCGGGCATGGGCAAATACTAGGCACGGACCGGTCGGCGGAACCGGGGTGCGGACACCGTCCGCAGGGAATTGACGGCGGTGTTCGTTTCGGTCAATTCCGGTTCGCGGGCACCTCCGCCCCGGTGCGATCGGCTCAGCCGGTGGCGGCCCCGGTGGCAGGGCGGACGCGGGAAAGCCGAACGGCTCGCCGGATACCATCTGCCCCATACCGACATCGCTGCGACGTGCCCGGGGGAGTGTCGCATTCGTGGCGGCCGTGACGCTGGCCTGCACGACGTCCGCCTGTTCGTCGACACCGCCGGTGGCCACCGCCTCGGCGCAGTCGGGCGCGACGACGTGCATCAGCCGGGTCACCCCGGACTGCGCGGAGTACACGTACAGGAGCCCGCGGCCGGGGACCGTCGTCGTCACCGCGCCGACGTCGAGCGCCGGGAACAACCGAGAGTTCTTCTGGGGCCCCGGCGGCCCGAGTCGCCCCGACCTGACGGTGTGCGCGACCTTCGCGGACGGAAAGGGCTTCGACCAGCAGGGTGTGGTACTCCGTCTGCACCTGTTGGCCTACGGTCGGGTGTCGGGCATCACGGTGACCCGCAACGTGTGGGCGTCGGCCTTCGACGTCTTCAACTTCCACGTCTGGAACACGCTGACCGATCCCGAGAGCCCGTTCACCCAATTCGGATCGACCGTCATCCGGTCGCTGCCGGTGGCACCGGCGGTCTACCCGCTGCACCTGTGTGCCCGGACCGTCTCCGCCCTGCACGCGGTGCAGTTCGTGGTCTGGACCGCCGGGCAGACGAGGCCGCCGTGGGGCAGTGCCCGCCAGGGCGGTCAGGCCACGATCCCGGCGGGGGCGCCGGACGACGGACTGGGCGGGTGGTTCGCCGGTCACCTGCAGCCCGGTACGAGCATGACGTACCGCGACCTGACGGTCGACGGCACCGTGCCGGGTGGTCTCCCCTGAGGTCAGGTGCAGGACGTGCTCGACGGTGACGTGCCGTGCGCGGCGAGGTGCACGCTCCCGGTGACGGTGGGTCCGGCCGGTTCCACCGGGTCGACGGACAGCGTCGTCGCCCGGACCGGCGGGCCGCCCGGCCCCGACGTGGGTCGGTGGGACATCGAACTGGGCCGGGGCACGATCTCCGAGCAGGTGGCGCCGTCCACACTCACCGTGAACGCGTCGGACGCGCTCAGTTCGAGGGGTGGGTTGCCCGTGCCGTACCCGCTCCCGAAGGAGTACGAGATCGTGGTCGCCGTGTAGTGCGACACGACCAGACCCAGGCAGTTGCCGGGCGTTCCCGCCGCCCATCCGCGCTGGACGTCCTGGAAGGCGAGGTCGGCTCCCGGGTAGTCGGTGCCGGTGGTGCCGCAGCCGGTGGGCGTGCCGACCGGCTCGTTCCCGAACCCGCTGCCCGTGATGGTGATCCTCGGGCGGCCGGAGCCACCCCGGAAGGTCACCTCGGCGATGACCGGTGGGGGAACCTGGAAGCTGAGGGCCAACGTCCGGTCCGGCTCTCGGCCGGTGGCCGAGGTGCCCACGGCCTGGCAGCTGTCGATGGTCACGCACGAGACCGCCGACAGGGAGTCGGCGGTGGTGCCGGGATCCGGGCTCGGGGTGGCCGACCATGTGGTGCCGGCCCACGACGACAGCAGTGTCCGGTCTCCCGGGCCGGACGACGAGGACCCGGCGGCCACGCAATCGGTGGCCGTGGGGCAGGAGACACCGGCCAGGAGGTTGCCATAGCTCCCGGGTCCCGGTGACACGGCGGACGCCCACGAGGCTCCGTTCCAGGACTCGACGAGGGTCCGGGGAACCCCCGCCTCGGGGACGACACGGCCCACCGCCACGCAGTAGCTGGTGGACGGGCACGACACGGCCGACAGGGATCCGCCGTCCTCGCGGCCGGCGCCGGTTCCGACCGACCAGGTGGTTCCCGCGAGCGTCTCCACCAGTGCCCCGGTGACGCCGGACGCCTCGTCGTAGCCGACGGCCGTGCAGGTGACGGCGCTGGAGCACGACACCGCATCCAGGATCGCGTAGGCGCTGTCGACGGCCGGGGTGGCGGTGACCTGCCACAACCCTCCGGCCGAACTCATCACCAGGGGCTGGGCCCGGCCCGGGACACCGAGGTACCCCACGGCGTCGCACCTGACGACGCCCGCCGCCTGGGTGCACGAGACGCCCTCCAGGGTGCTCCCCGTGGAGCCGAGGGGTGGTGTGGGGGCGATGGACCAGGTCGACCCGTTCAACGTCTCGATCAGTTCCCCGACGCCTTCACCCGTTCCGCGGGTGCCCACGGCGACGCAGTCGACGGCGGACAGGCACGACACCCCGTAGAGGACGCTGCCGCCGGCGACCACCGGGTTGGGTGCCACGGTCCATGATCCGCCGGCCAGGGACTCGATGAGTGCCTGGGTCGAGCCACCGCCGGAGGCGACGGAGCCGACGGCGACGCAGGTCGTCGAACTGCTGCAGGAGACGCCGTTCAGTTGGCCGGCCCCGCTACCCGCATCCGGGCCCGCGCCCACTCTCCAGGGGGAACCGGCAGTCGTGGCGATGAAGGATGCCGATGCCGGAGGCGGACCGATCGCCAGCGGGCCGACGGTGAGGCCGAGGACGGCGATCGCGAGGAGCACGATCCTCGAGCCGGCACGGGCGGGGGTGGGCTCACGCACCGGTCGACCACCCCCGCCCGGTGGGATCGGCGGGAGCCGTCGTTGCGGTCACACGTCGGAGAGTTGTCAAGCCGACTCCTTCGGACGGCCCGCTCGGGCTGCGCCTCGGCTACCTCGCCCGGCGCACGGAACGGTCCGTCCGTCGCGGTGCACGACCGGAATCGAGCCCGGGGCCATCGTCCGGCCGCCCTCAGAGGTTGTCAAGCGGAATTCTGGACGGGTGGCGCGAGCTGCAGAAGTGGAGGTCGTGTCGCCGTCACCGGGTGTCCCGCAGCCCCCGTCGATAGGGGAGAACTCCCGTCGCCGGTGTTTGCCGACACGGTGGATGGGAATAGGGAGCCCGTTCGGGCGCCGAATCCGCGCGTGCCCATCGACCAGGGGGACGGAGCATGAAGCGCAGTACCCGACTCAGCAGGTTGTGCCTGGCCGTGGTGGCGCCGATAGCACTACTCGGAGGTGCGCTCGGAGTGTCGACCGGGGCACCGGCCCTCGCCGGAGCCGCCACGGCCGCTCCGAGCTGCACCTTCAACAAGTCGGCGTTCCCGATCCTGTTGAACGCCAGCGTGGGCGAGAAGGTCGCCGTCTCCTGCACGGGGCTCGGCGTGCTCCACCCCTACCTGCTGATGGAGACCAGCCTCCTCCTGGCCATCGACCCGGCGGCCAAGCCGCTGCTCACGGGTCAGGTGACGTCGCTGCCCGGACTGCTGAGCTTGTTGGACTCGTTGCCGGAGGTGAACACCGCAGCCCTCAGTTTCCCGGTGTCGGATCTCTCCGGCGACCTGAACACGACGTACACCCTGCCGACGTCGCACGACCTCGATCCGAACGCGGTATGCCCGCCGACGACCGCCCAGATCAATGCCGGTCTGCCGGGCTGCGGACTGACCATGATCGACCTGACGAGCTTCACGCCCGTGGCGGGTGGGAGTGTGCTCGTCGAGTACGCCGGTGACCCCCTGCTGCCCCCGAACCCGACACTGGTCGGCTCGACGACGAAGGCCGCACCGGGAGCGACGGTTTCGGTCGGTGATGCCCCGGGAGCCACGACCTACTGGTGGCTGGCCACGCTCGCGTCGCTCGCCGGCCTGCTGGGGGCCGGCACCCCTCCGGCCCCGGTGATCACCGTCACCTTCCAGCACGGCAGGTCGCCGGCGGTCACGGCAGCCAACGACATCACCGTCAGTCCGGCCGTTTACAACCCACCGACCCTCACGCCGCCCAGGATCTCGGGTGGCTTCACCGTCCCCGCCGGCGTCACCGGGAAGCAGAAGGTCACGGTGACCTACGGCATCACCCTCTTCGGGCTGCCACTGACCAACACGGCCACGATTCCACTCAAGGTGACCTGAGGACGGCAGCCGGAGACTGGTCCCGGACTTTGCGGGCTCTGAGGTAGGGGGACGTCGCCCGGACGTCCTTATGGTGCCTCCCCCTCGCCGAATATGATTTGCTCGTCTCCAACTGCGTAGTTGCCGTCTATGAGCGCGGTTCCCAGAACTATTGCGTTTCCGGTGACTTCACAGTTTCCACAGGCCTGAGCATCGTCACCGATGCGGGCGTTCCCGCTGACGAGGGCGTGGTCGGATACGAGGGCATGTTCACCTACTTCAGCGTGTTGAGAGACCCGCGCAAATCCGTTCACCTCGGCATCTCCGGTAATGCGAGCACTGTCGCACACCACGGCGTCCCCAAGAACCCATGACGTACCCACAACGACGGCACGATCCATGACGCGTGCTCTTCCGAACACTTTGGCCCTGCTTCCGACGAACGCTGTCGGAGCAACCGTGGCCGTATCGGCAACCCACCCACCGCCGTACTCATGCCGGCGCGCTGGCACAGCGCCTGCTCCGTCCTCGAAGTCATGGCGACTCGAGTCGACGATTCCGAACGGTCTGTCGAGTTCATCGACGACCTCGTCACCTGATACCTCGCGATCGCTGACGAAGGAATGGCCCTTGATGATTGCACTCCCTCGAACGATGGCCTGGCCGAAGAGTCGGGCGGAGCCGAGTACATGGGCGTGGTCTCCGACGAACGCGTCGTCAGCGACGATGGCGTCGCCGCCCACTTCGGCGCTTCCCTCGATGTGTGCCGCACCTCGGACGTCGGCGTCGCCGCTGATCCGGGCATGATCACTCACGACGGCCGAATCTGACACCCAGGCGGTATCGAGGATCGTGGCCATCCCAGTGACCTTTGCGGTTCCGAACACTGCGGCGTCGGGTCCAACGAAGACCGACACGTCCACGGCGGCCGTCTCAGCTATCCAACCTCCTCCGTGAGGGTGTCGGTGCGCAGGGACCACCCCGCATCCATCCTCGAAATCGTGAGCGTCCTCGCCGGAGCCGGGTTCTGATCCGGCGAGCAGATCCTCGGATGGCGCATTCAACGGTTCAGTGACCAGGCGTCGTTCGATCGTGTGGTCTCCTGCAGCGGCGCTTTCGACCAAGGCGCTCCGGAGCACTGTTTTTTCGAGGTCCTGGTTCGGCGAAAGGGTCCTGACTCCGTTGTTCGACATGGAGTCCATAGCCTCAATCAGCGCGATTCGTAGATCGGTCGCGTTCGCGAAACGATCGGTTGGTCTCTTTGCCATCGCGGTGTGGAGTACGTGGGAGATGCGAGGGAACGAGGCAAGCTGAGCGATTGCGGGGAGTGGCTCATTCTCTACCCGTGCAAAGAACGCAACTAGGCTGGCCTCGGATCTGTCGAAAAATGCCGGGGAACCCGCCAGCATGTTGAACAGGGTCGATCCCAGCGAATAGACATCTGCCGCCGCCGTCGGATGCTCACCCCTAAGAATCTCGGGCGCTGCATGCACCGGCGTAAGCTGGTCAAGACTGTGCGACCATTCAAGGTTTACCACCGCTCGTGATATTCCAAAATCGGCCAACGCCGGACCGTAATCGGACAGCAGGATGTTCTGTGGCTTGATGTCACGGTGGAGTATCCCAGCTTGGTGGGCGGCTTCCATGGCACTCGAAATCTTTATGGCCACGTCGAGGGCCTCTCTGACGGGTAGCGCACCGTGTGTCCTGATTCGGTGCGCTACAGAGCCCCGCTCATACAGTTCCATGACCACGTAATGGGATCCACCAACCGAGACACCTGCCCCGAGTACTTGGACGACATGAGGATGGGTGCCGAGGGCAGCCATGATCCCGCGCTCGCGAACGGTAGCGATCCATGGCTGAGCCATCCGGGTCTTCGGAGAGAAAGACCTTGATGGCCACCCACCTGTCGAGGGCTTCGTCACGAGCTCGGTAGACGTTGCTCGTTGCACCACTCCCTATAGGAGAAAAGGCGCTGTATCCTGGGATTTCAGGTAGGCGTCCATCTACCGGCGCACCGTACATTCCGCCTCCCTCCGTCGGTGTCCGAGGTCGCTCCACACGTCAGATTGTCACAGCCGGAATCGATGGGCCTCAATTCCGTGACCGGCATTGCGTGCACAGCGCTCGGCCTGGGTCGATCGATGCAGTCGGCTGGCAACCGGCGTTCCATGGACCTCGACGGTCGAATCGGTTGTCAAAGTGCGCGGCGTAGAGCATTTGGATATTGTGCTGACCCGGAAGGCGGATTGCAGGCCGACGGTGAGGGAACGAGCGGGGGCAGCCATTGGCTTGCTTGGCGGATTCGCACTAACACGCCTGCACGAACCGCACGGAAGCGAACCGGGTGGATGCGGTTGTGGCGAAGGCGCAAGCGAGAGACGAGGTGATCGCCTGTCCCTACCTGGGGGCGGGCGAAGCCACTGAGGTTCTCCTAGCCGTGGCGACTTCTGAGTACAGGACCGTCTCGGCGAGCGCGACAAGGATCCAGTTCGCCCGTTCCTATCGACCGGTATGGTCGTTGACCCTTGGTTTCCTCCTCTTGCCGGTTGTGATCGGCATTCCGTTCCTGCTCATCAAGTCAACGGAGACCTGGGCTGCATTCGTCGAGGAGGACCATCGAAAGGTGCAGGTGAGAGTGACCGGCTCGATCATGAGTTCGGTCCTCCTCGCTCTCCATGAGGAGTTGGCTTGTGCTCCGGCATCGGCGGTCCCCGCGAGCAGCGGCTCATATGCCCTCGAGGTCGTGAACGTACCTTCGATGGGCAACGGTGGCGTGCCGGGGACCGCCCTGGACGGTTCAGTTTCCGATCCGACGGAATTTGCCCCGAGGCCTGCGGGGGAGAGTCAGCCTTCGCCTGCGGTGGACGGTCTGACCACTCCTCTGCAGTCGACGATGACCGGATTTCCGGGGTCACCAGGCGGTGGGGGAGCCGTACAGTCCACCGGACCCACGTGGACCCCGCCCGATCTTGGAGTACGTCTGCAGCCCGAGCCGCCGATCCCAGCGGGAACTCCGGTAGTGGCCACTCGATCCGTACCCACATCCGCCGAGGGACTGTCACAATCGCATCAGGACGAGACGATCGTTCGAAAGAATGGCAGAGCCGTCGGAAGCCACCACGAGGAAATCGACGACGCCACCACTCTGGCTGCCCTCGTGGCACGGTTCGACACCGGTGAGCGGGTCGCTCTGAAGGGCTCCATCTTCGTGGGGCGTGATCCGGAGTCACCGGATGCAGAAGAAGATTCGACGTTCGTTCCGATAGACGACGCCGACCGCTCGGTGTCGAAGACACATCTGGTCTTGCGCTACGACGGGCGGAGCGCCTCGATCGAAGACCTCGGTTCTACCAATGGGACCGTGGTCGTCGACCCGAGTGGCGTCGAACATCCCGTCGAGCCAGGGCACGCCGTAGCCCTGCCAGAAGGCAGCGTCGTGAACTTCGGTGACCGCTCCTTCCGCATGGTCCGGGAGCCCGTCCGGGGGAGGGTCGGATGATCGCGGCACGTCGTTTCCTGAACCGCTGGTTCGCGGCCGTCGGTGAACACCCGATCGTCGCGGTCCTCGTCGTCGGCGGACTGGTTGCTGTGATCCTCTCGCTCGCCAGTCACCCATGGACGGCCACGTCGTTCCCGACATCCGGAACCGAGGTGTGGGTGACGAACTCATCGGCGACGGAGGTCAACCGGATCTCACTTCCCGCCCACGCCTACGACGCGACGGTAGAAGCCTCCCCGAATGTGGCTGTCGATCAGAGTGCGGACCAGACGCTCATCGATCAGGCCGGTGCCCTGACCGGTCTCGATCCCGCCACGATGGTCAAGAGTCAGTCGGTCGAGGTCCCCAACCGAGACGGCTCGGCCCAGGTGGCGATGGACGATGGCGTGGTGGCCGCCTCGGAGGTCGTCGGGGGGGCCACCAAGGTGTACCTCGGCTCGATGTCGGGAGGCCAGCCGGCACTCGACGGTTCGCCTTCGATCACGTTCCCGGGCACTGGTGAGGTCGCCATCGGCGCTGATGGCACCGTGGTGGCCCACGCCGACCAATCGGGAAAGTTCTACGTCGTCCCCGCCGGTGTTTCGGCGACTTCGGTCCAGTCCGGCCCGGCGACCAACTCGGATCATGCCCAACTCGTCGTCGTCGCCGACAAGGGCGTCCTGCTCGCCAACAAGGAATTGGCCTGGTCTGACGGAACCGTCACCCCACTGGCGAGGCTGGGTCAGGACCCGCAACTCGAGCAGGGCGCTCCCGAAGGATCTCAGGTCCTCGTCGCCACCGACAGCGGCCTGATGGGCATATCTGACGGTTCGTCACCTGTGGTTCTCGATCGCGTCGGTGGTGCTGCCTCCCCCGTCCGGCCGGCGGGAGATGCCTCCGGATGTGCCTTCGGGGCCTGGCAACTACCGACGGCCAGATTCGTCGAGACCTGCCCGAACGGTACCCATGTCGACTCCACCCTCGAGGGGGCTCACGGTTGGGGCAGTGTGATCCCGCCGACCCAATTCCCGTCCTTGGTCTTCCGAACCGGTGGCACGGAACCGGTTCTCAACGACACCTCGACCGGAGACGCGTTCGAGGTTGTCCAGGATTCCCTGTTCGTCGTGCCGTGGCAGGAAGTCGACGCCGCCAAGAGCACGAGCCAGGTGAATCCCTCACTGAGGAATCCCAAGGCCACGCCGCTGACGATCGTCATTCCTCCACCTCGCCCGTTCCAGGTGCGTGAGGGCACAGTTGCCTATCTTCCGGTCCTCACGGGTGACTACGACAGCGCGGGTGACGAGCTGTTCATGGACCAGGTGACGCCGACGGGCGTGCCGTCGGGCGATGTCTCCTTGTCCCAGGACCACACCAAGGTCGTGGTCGATCTGGGGGCCAGCTCACCGGCCCCTCCGGCGGGTACCCAGTTCGATCTGAGCGTCAAAGTGGACAACGGACGCGGCATCACCGCTCAGGCCGTGGTCCCGGTCACGGTGATCGCGGCGGACGCTCCCGGGTTGGCGCCTGCACTCTTGAACCCCAGTACGGCTCCGACGGTGTTCGCCCAGAATGGACAGGCCCAGTACGACGTACTGCGGGACTGGTACAGCCCCGAAGGAACCCCAATTGTCGTCTCGGGCGTACAAGTGCTCTCCGGGACGGTCCAAGCCCACGCGACGCCGACCGGGTGGGTGGACTTCAGCGGTTTCACCGGCACCCAGGCAACCGTCCGTGTCGACGTCTCATCCATCGGCGGTCTCACGAGCTCCTACGTCGTGACGGTGAAAGCGGTCGAGCCCACCGGCGCACCGGTCGTCACCGACGACGTGGTGGTGGGGATGGCGAATACTCCGGTGACGGCGCACCCGCTGGCGAGCGATGTCGATCCTGCCGGCGGAACGCTCTCGATCGTTCCCGGCAGCGTCCAACCGGTCCCCAACGGCGGGCAGCCGGCGAACGCCCTCCAAGTGAATGGTGGCGCCCTTACCTTTACGGGTCCTGCTGCCTCGTACTCGTACTCCTACCAGGCCGTCTCATCGGTCAGCCATGAGAGCACCGTCGGGTACGTCCGCTTCAACATCCAAGAGTCACCGATCTCGCTGACGCCGCTGGCCGTCAACGTGCCGGTAGGGGGCTCGGCGACGATCGACCTCCTCGCCGACGCCTCCGACCTGTCCGGCTCGGTGCTGGCGGTCACCTCGGTCGAACCGGTGGGGACGGCTCCGCCGGGCCTCTTCACAGAGTTGTCGGCCAACAAGCAGTTGGAGGTGACCGCGACGAGTGGTCGGGCTGGAGAGCTGGCCGAGTACACCTACACCGTGTCCGACGGGGGAGTGGCCCCGGCCGAGTCCCAGCTCTACGTGCTGCTGACGGCGCCTCCGATCGAGACAGTGCAGGCTGCTCAGGTGAACGCCTCGGTCGTGGCCGGGAACGTGGTCACCCTGCCTGTCCTCACCAATGCCTGGTCCTCCCTGGGCCTGCCACTGAGCGTCTCCCCGAACGTCACAGTCATTCAGGGCCAGGGGTACGCATGGACGGACGGGACATCCGTGCGTTTCCGGGCTGGGACGCAGCCCGGGGTCGTGGTCATCGCATACGAGGTGGTCGACGATCCACAGCCGGGGAGTGTGCAGGCGTCCGCCTCGGCGTTAGCGGTAGTCAACGTCACCGCTCCGCCCGCCAGCGCACAGCCTCCACAGGCCGAGGACCTCCAGGTCCGCGTGGCTCTCGGCCAGAAGGTGGTGATCCCTGTCCCACTGACTACGAATACCGTCACCGGACTGCCCATCGATCCCAATGGTCTGTCGGTCCGCCTGAATGGATTCACCCTCCAGTCGAGGACGTCGGCGCAGACGACCGGCAAGGTGGCGCTGGACCCCGATGGGGTCTCATTCGATTACACCGCGCCGCAGACCGCCGGGACCGATGCATTCGAATACACGCTCGAGGACTCGATGGGTGTCGAGTCGGCCCCGGCCCAGGTGACCGTCGTGATATTCCAGCCACCGGCCGGCGTGGTACCGACCACCGTCCCGAGTACCTACCATCTCGGGTACGGCGCGTCGGCGGTGCTCCCCGTGCTCGATCAGGCTTCGGATCCGAGTGGCGAATCCCTCTCACTTCGCATCCAGCCGTCCAGTGATCAACAGGCCCTCCAGGCATCAGCCACGGCCGACCAGCAGATGCACGTGCAGGTTCCGTCGACCTGCCCGGCCGGCCACCAGGAAGGTCCGACCGGGTGCGTGTTCACCGTCTTCTATGTCGCCTACGCGTTGCAGACGTCGAATCTCACTCCGGTGACGATCGTCGTCGATGGCACCTCGACCGGGCTCCCACCTGTCGCCCCGGATGTCTACCCGGCCTATTCATCCAACAAGTCCACCGTGACAGTCCAACTCGGCCAATACGTTACCGATCCGAGCGGACCCGTCAGCGCGCTGCAGCTGTCGTTTCCTGACGGTGGCGCCACCCACGTGGGGCTGACCGTGACCGCGGAGTTGGCAGATGAACCCGAGCCGCTCCTCTACGAGGTCACCGATCCACTGACCAAACTGTCGGCGAGCGCTGTCATCTGGTTGCCAGGGCTGAAGCAGGTCGAGCCGGTCGTGAGGAGTGACGTCGCACCGGTCCAACTCGACGCTGGCGGCCCTGGCGTACAGGTCCCGCTGGATAACTATTTTTCCGTGCCGTCGGGATACACCGTCGATGGGCAGGCGGCGCAGTCGGAGCCCGCTGGGATCCAGGTGACCGGATCGGGCTCCTCGGTCACCATCAGCGCAGACAGCAGCACCGGCGGACCCTATGACGTGGAGGTCGCGGTCCATGCCAGTGGCCAGTCGAACGTAGTCGACCTGCCGATTCCGGTGCAGGTGAAGGGCACCATCTCCACACCGATCACTGTGTACGCCCCGACCGTTCAGGTCTCCCTCGATCAGACCACGACGCAGTCGATCAGCTTGCTGCAGAATGTCAGCGACCCCGCCGCCCAACCGTCCCAGCTCGTCTTCCACCTCGGTGCATCCTCCGACAGCCGGGTGACCTATCAGCAGACCGGCTCGACGGTGGCGATCACCGCCAACGGGACTTCTGCCAACTCGTACGGGAGCTCGATACCTGTGACCGTGTCGTTCGGCTCCCAGTCCAAGCAGTTCACGATCGATGTCACCGCCCAGCCGATCAACCTCACGTTCTCCTTGACTCCATTTTCTCAGACAATCGATGTCGGCACTCCAACAACATTCTCGTTGGCGCCCTATGTCTCGGCCGTGGCCACGGTTGCGAGTCAGGACCAATGGCATGTCACCAGCGTCTCGGGGGAGCCTTCGGGTTGGACAGCGTCCCCATCCGGGACTTCGATCACTGTCGACGCAACTACGTTCCAGGGGTCAACGCAGCAGCTCTCCTTCACTGTTGCGGCCAACTCCAATTCCTCCCAGACCGCAGACGGGACCGTTTCCATCACCACCCAGAGCAAGCCCGGTCCGCCCACGAATGTCACGGCCACGGCGCTACCGCAAGGCAATCAGATCGACGTGAACGTGTCATGGAGCCCGCCTACACAGACCGGTGGAAATCTCCCAATTTCGTACGCAGTACAGGGCGCCGGCGGGTGTACACCAACTGCTGGTGCCACCCAGTGCACAGTCACCAAAGGAGTCTCTGACGGTCAGTCGTATACCTTCACCGTTACAGCGAGCAATAGCATCGGATCCAGTGAAGCCAGCAAGACATTACTGGCTCCATCCGAACCGGGACCACCTGTAATAGTTTCAGCTACAGCGGGAGGAGGCAGCGTCTCGGTCACATGGGCTCCGCCTTCGCCTCCGACAACCGGCACTGCGGTCGCTATTTCCGGGTATTCGGTCAGTGCCTTGGACATCACGACTGGCGCCCCTCCCCTCTCCTGTGGAGAGCAGGTTCCACCAAACGCCACTACTTATTCGTGCACCGGACTAGCCAATGGTGATCAATATCGGATATCGGTAGCGACCCAAAGCCAGTTGGGCAGCGAGGCAGCTCTGTCAAGCCCACAAACGCCGTATGCTGCACCCAGCGCCCCAGGCATGCCGCAGTATATCCAAACTTATCAAACACCCGATAAAATCGCTATGAGTTGGGATCCCTCGGTTCAATCTGGGGCTCAAATCTCGGGTTATACGTTGACGTGCCAAGAGGCGGGAGGTGCTTGTACCGACGTCGACATTGACCAGCCGCAGGGGACGACTGCCGCCGCCACCGCAACCGTGTCCGGCGATTTTGGGCAGATGCTTCAATTCATTGTCGCTGTCCAATATGTGAACCCAAACGATCCTGGGACCATACTGACGTCGCCTACGACATCATCAAGTCCGGTTACGCCCCAGGTCCCGCCTACCTGGAGCGGTGCTCCTGCCGAACAAACAGGGTTGGACGTAAATAGCGCCTCACTGGACTGGCAGCCGGATATATCGACCAACGGCGCCAACGTGACGTACACCTTGTACGAGGGAGTTGGCCAGCCGGGCAACACTGCTGAATGTCAGGCCGAGACTCAGCTGTTTTCACAAATTGGGACCCCTAATGACACTGTAAGTGGTCTGGCGGCGGGCAAGACATATTGCTTCCAGATCGAGGCGGATTATGCGATACCCAATGGCCCTTCTGGGAAGGTGATGGACCCGACGGTCACCCCAGTGACGACCGACCCACAGACGATGATCACCCAGGTCGCCGTCTGCGCGGTCTCCGCCGGTAACTACCAGATGACGTGGAACTCGTCGAACTCGTCGGCGACCTATTCGGTGTTCGAGAGCGATTCATCTCTGAATCCGTTCAATCTACCCACACCCACCGCGACCGGATTGACCGTTACTTCTTTCCCTCTCACCGCAGATGCGACCAGTACGACTCCGATCTACGTCGGCGTTGAACCAGACGGGTTTAACCCACAACTTGCCGCCACGAAGTTCGTGCCGGCTTCGGCTCCTGCCTGCAGCACGTCGAATTGACATATTTCCACGATGCATCCGGATTCGCGAAGCGACCGACTTCTAGACACTGATTCAGAAACGGAGAAACAACCATGACGGCCACCGTCGAGCAAACGCAGTGGTTTGGAGACTCGTTCTCCAAGCTCGTAGCGAATGTGGAGCAGGCCATCGTCGGCAAGACCGACGTTGTGCGTCTCGCTCTCACCTGCCTGTTGACCGATGGCCACCTCCTCCTCGAGGACGTCCCCGGCACCGGCAAGACGATGCTTGCGAAAGCGTTGGCTAACACGGTCCAAGGCACGAACGGACGGATCCAGTTCACTCCCGACCTGCTCCCGAGTGACGTCGTGGGTGGAACGATCTACGACCAGAAGTCCGGTGAGTTCGAGGTCCGTAAAGGGCCGGTGTTCTGCAATGTCCTCCTGGCGGACGAGATCAACCGGGCTTCGCCGAAGACACAGTCGGCCCTGCTGGAGGTCATGGAGGAGGGCCATGTCACCCTCGACGGTGTGACCCATCCGGTGGGTCCCCCGTTCATGGTCATCGCGACGCAGAATCCCATCGAGCAGGCGGGGACCTATCGGCTTCCGGAAGCGCAACTCGATCGTTTCCTGATGAAGACAAGTCTCGGTTATCCGGACGAGGCGAGCACCGTCCATCTCCTCGCCGAGGCCTCGCACCGCAACCGCAGCGACATCGTGGGACCGCTGATCACCACCCAGGCCGTGGCGGACATGACCCGACTCGCGGGTGAAGTGCACACCGATCCATCTGTCCTCAGCTACGTGAGTCAGGTGGTCGACGCCACCCGTCGGCAACCGGAGGTTCTGCTCGGCGTCAGTGTGCGTGGCGCCATGTCCTACGTCCGGGCTGCCAAGACGTGGGCCGCGTCGGTAGGGCGGAACTTCGTGATCCCCGACGACATCAAGGAACTCGCGATCCCGATCCTCTCCCACCGGATCATCCTGGATCCCGAGGCCGAATTCAACGGGGCCACAGTGGCCAGCATCATCAACCGCATTCTGGACAGCGTCGCACCACCCGCTGACCGGGCCGCCTGAAGTAGGAAGCGGGTCCTGAACGGACATGGCGACCTCCCGGTCGTTACCGAAGACGCTGCAGGTGGCCGTCAAGGGTCGCTATGCCCAGCTGAGCCGCGTCGTCACGCCGGTGGGTTGGACCCTCGCCGTCCTCGGGATCGTGATGCTCGTCGCCGGTCACCTCCTGGGGTGGGTCGAATTGACCACCATGGCGATCACCGCGTTGGCGTTGGTGATCGGCTCCATCGGATTCGCTCTCGGTCAGGCTGATCTGGACGTGGAGCTCGAGCTCCGGCCGATCCGGGTCACGGCCGGTCAACGGGCACTCGCCCAGGTCACCATCCGCAATCCTGCGGGCCACCGGAGTGGTCGTCTCCAGATCGAGTTGCGGGTCGGCGAAGGTTTCGGCGAGTTCGCGGTGGCGCCGCTGCACCCTGGTGAGGTGCACGAGGAGCCGTTCCTGCTGCCGACGGTTCGTCGGGGCGTGATCCCGGTGGGTCCGGTCGTCTCGGTCCGTGCCGATCCGCTGGGACTGCTTCGTCGGACACAGATCTGGACGGACGAACTCGAGCTCACGGTGCACCCTCGATTGGTTCCCCTGCTCGAACTGGGCACCGGATTCGTCAAGGACCTGGAAGGACAGAGCACATCCAACCCGACCGACTCCGACATCTCCTTCTACGCGCTCCGCAACTACGAGTCCGGCGACGACCGCCGTCAGATCCACTGGTTGTCGACGGCGCGGACCGGAACCCTCCTGGTCCGCCAGTATGTGGACACCCGCCGATCGCACGTGGGGATCCTCGTAGACGGCGTCCAGGCTTCGTACGGATCCGAGGAGGAGTTCGAAACGGCCCTGTCCGTCGCCGGGAGCCTCGGGGTCCGTGTCCTGGCGGATGATCAAGAGGTCAGCTGCCTGGTGGGCGACGAGCGGGTGTCGTCGTCGACCCGGGCCGGGCTGCTGGACGGGCTGGCGCGAATCGAGGGTATGACCCGCCGGGGTTCGCTCAACTCGGCGGTGAGTTCGATGTTGCGTTCCACCGCCGGACTGACGCTTGCCGTGGTCGTCACGGGGAGCAACGACTCGTTCGACGAGCTTCGTCGGGTCGCGGTCCGGTTCGCCCGGGGTGCCCGGGTGCTGATCATCAGGATCGACCCGACGAGGCCCTCGACGTTTCAGCCGCTGGGCAGTCAGGTCCTCATGTCGCTGGAGAGTCTCGAGGACCTCCCGCATCTGCTCTGGTCGGTGACGGCATGACCGTCGTCACCGCGCCACCCAGCCCAGGAGCCGCCGAAGAAGAGCCGTCCTCGGATCCGACCGCCAGTTCATCGCGCCGCAGTGCCATGCGCGTGCTCGTCGACGAGGGCGGAATTCCCCTTCCCGCGATCGACGGCGTCGCCATCGGACTCCTCGGGATCGTGGCTCTGACCGGATTCGCCACCTCCTACGGTGCGATTGGTCCGATCGTCGGGATCATCGGGATGGTTCCGGTTCTGGTGTGGACGTCGTTGGTCCTGGCCCGAGAGTGGCCCCGGTGGACCATCCTGGCTGTCGCCGCCGTCGTCTACGTGGCGGTCGCGGTGGTTGTCGTGACCCCGACCACGTCGATCCTGTCCGGCATCGTGACCGGTTGGTCCGATGCCATTGCGACGCAACCGCCCATCGGTCAGTTGGGTGACCTCCTCGCGATACCCCTGGTGTGCGGCGTAGTCGTCGGCGCGCTCGTCACCGACCCTGGTCCGGTGGCGACCGGCGTTCGCCCTGCTCGGGGCGCTCCCGCCGCTGGCCGTTCTCATCGCCGCGATCTTCGTGGGTACCGATTCCCCGGTCTTCGTCGGCCAAGGTGTCGTGTTCCTCCTCATCGCCGCCTATTGGGGCGCCTATCGGCAACGTCGGCTGCGGACCCTCCGGGCGGACGGGTCGTCGGCATCCGGCCGACCCCTCGTCGCCCTCGCCATGCTCCTGGTGGCCGCTCTGATCGGGTTGGTGGTCGGGTCGTGGGCACCCGTGAGTGGAAGTGGTCACCGATCCGTGCTCCGGGACCGCACCGTCCCGCCGGTCGATCCGAGTTTCCTGTCCAGCCCACTGTCGGAGTTCCGCCACTTCCACGTCGATCTCGCGACTCAGCCCCTCATCACCGTGAGTGGACTGCAACCAGGTCAACTCGTGACTCTTGCGTCTCTCGACGACTACAACGGGATCGATTGGGGGATAGACCCGTCCGACAGTCCCTCTGATCCGGGCGCGGTCTTCGAGCGGGTGGGAAGCGAGCTGTCTACGGGCGCGGGAGCGGGAGTACGGACGGCGACGTTCCAGGTCGAGGGCTATGACGACGTGTGGGTTCCGCTCACCGGTGACCCGGTCAGCGTCTCTTTCGGCGGCCAGCGCGCCGGTACGCTGGCGACGGCGTTGCGCTACAACCGTCTCCAGGGCATGGGGGGAGTGGTCGGTAGTGTCACGTCCGGTGATCGGTGGGTCGAGACCTATGAGCCCGGGGTTGCAGGAAGTGATGCGCCGTCTGAACCGCCCGCTACCGACGTAAGTCCGAAGGTGGCCGCCTGGATCGCCAAGAACTCGTCGCCTGGCACCGACAAGCTTGCTCAGATCACGGCATTGTCAGCCTCGTTGGCCCAGTCCGGGGACTACAGCGATGGACAACCTGGGCAGATCCCGTCTCTCGCCGGGAGTGACGAGCAACGTCTGACGACGTATCTCAGCAGCGCGAACCCCGTGGGTGACGACGAACAGGCTGCGGCTGCGTTGGCCCTGATGGCTCGCCAGATCGGCCTTCCTTCGGCCGTCGATGTCGGCTTCCGGGCCCCCTCGTCCGGCTCGGCGACCTTCGACGGCAAGGACCTCATCGCTTGGGACGAGGTCGAGGTGGATGGCACGTGGCATGCCTTCTTTCCGACGGCGACCAGGCCCGACAACGATCCTCCTCCACCCACGCAGAACACGCCATTCAACAACGAGCTCCAGCGGACGCCACCTCCGCCACCGGACGCCCTCCACCACGGAAAGCAGCATGGGCACAGCGGATCGTCGAGTGCGTGCACGGACGGTGCATGTGGTGGCGGTTTCGCGGTGCCCACGTGGGCCGTGGTGACCGCCGGGATCCCGCTCAGTCTGGTACTCCTGCTGTTGGCGGTTACAGGTCTCGTGATCGGGATCAAGTCCTCCCGGAGGAAGCGGCGTCGCACGGAGGGAAGTCCGGCGACGCAGGTCGCGGGAGGGTGGTTGGAGGTCTGCGACCTCCTGCGAGACTTGGGCGGCGTCGTGCCTGATACCGCGACCCGTCGCGAGTGTGCGGTGCTGGCTGATCGGCCCGGGGTGTCGTCGGTGGCCGAGTCCGCAGACACCTTGATCTTCGGACCTCAGCAAGTCAGTGCCCCAGCGGCGGCAACGTACTGGGACCAGGTCGAGGTCACCCGGACCGGACTGCTGGGGTCCCTTTCGCGTTTCGAGCGCTGGCAGGCCCGCGTGAGTCTGTCCTCGTTCCGACTGGATCACCCTGTTCGCAAATTGTGGGACCGTGGCCCCTGGAAGAGGCCACGATGAGACTCCTCCTCTCCGTTGCCCAAGCCGAGGGCCCGGACCGCGATGTGTCGGTGAGCGCCGACCCGACAGCGACCGTCGGAGATGTCGCGAGCGCTCTCCTCCGTGGACTGACACCACCCTCAGCTCGGCCTGCGAGCCCGACGCTGGCCGTGATGTCCGAGGCCAACGGGATGGGGCCGCTCGATCCGCAGATCCCATTGGCGGAAGCATCAGTGGGCTCGGGTGACCGTGTGGCCATCCGTCCGGCCGAGAAGACGACGCGGTCTGGACTTCAGGCGAAGGTGCTCGAAGGCCCAGATGCCGGCCGCTGGTTCATCCTCCGAAACGGGGTGAACGTGCTGGGACGGAGTCCGGAGTGCGACGTCGCGCTCACCGATCCCCTGGTGTCGAAGCGGCACGCCAGGATCATTGTCGCCAGCAATGTCGAGGTCGTGGACGACAACTCGGCCAACGGACTGGTGTCCTCGGGAATGGTTGTCCAGCGGCTCGTGCTCGCTGAGGGCGATCGGTTCCAGGTGGGGGACTCCGTGCTGATCGTGGAGGGTCTGGCCGCACGTTCAGCGGCCCCGGAGAGCACGCCCGTAACTGTCGCCTTCAATAGGTCCCCGCGTCTGGACCCCGACTTCGTGGGCCAGGAATTCACCGCGCCCGAGGCCCCGGTGCCGCAGCCGATTCCGGTGTTCCCCATGGTGTCGGCGCTGATACCACTGGTGATGGCGGCGGCGTTCATCCTCGCTCACCAGCCTCTCGCGTCACTGATCTTCCTCGTGATGACTCCGGCCATGGCGGCAGGCGGTTACTTCCAGGGCCGGCGGACGGCGCAACGCAACTTCGAGGCCGACGTGACGAGGTTCGAGCAGAACCTCGCGGAATTGGTGGCCGAACTCCGCAGTGGCCTGGACGCGGAGCGATCGGGAAGGGTCCATGAGCACCCGGCTACCGCCGACATCGTGGTCGGTGTTCAGCAACTGTCGCCGTTGCTCTGGGCTCGACGACCGGGAGACGCTCGGTTCCTATCGCTGCGACTCGGACTGGGAACCCAGTCGTCCCGATCCACGGTGGAGGTTCCCCGAGGCCGTAACGCCCCGGTCGACCTCCAGAGACAACTCGACGCATCCGTCAAACCGCTGCAAGTCGTAGACAATGTCCCCGTTACCTGCCACCTACCGAGCGAGGGTCCTCTCGGGGTCGCCGGACCCGCCGATGTCCGCGAGGGGTCGCGGCTGGCCTCGTCGGACAGCTGGTCGGCCTGCACTCTCCCGCCGAAGTGACGGTCGTGGCCATCACGTCAGCAGTGAGTTCGGTGCGCTGGGAATGGCTGAAGTGGCTGCCTCACGTGCATACGGACCACAGTCCGATCGGGCCGATCCGGCTGGCGGACAGCTCGGGGTCGGTCGCAGCACTACTGGCGGATCTGGCCGCCCTCATCGATGATCGATCTCCATCGGAGAGTTCGCAACCGGTGTCCGTCCCAGCTGTCGTGGTGATCGTGGAGGACGACGCCCCGTTCACCCGCAGCACAATGGTGCAGATCGCCGAGCGCGGCTCGGCCTGCGGAGTGCACGTGCTTTGGTTCGCAGGTTGCCTGGGCGACGTGCCCGCCGTCTGCCGGACATTCGTCGAATTGGAGCCCGCGCAGTTCGGGGCGGCGGTGGGCAAGGTGATCCTGGGGGAGCGGGTCGAGCCGATCATCGTGGAAGGACTCGATGCCAAGGGTCGTAATTGGCTCGGCCGTCGCCTCGCACCGGTCGAGGACGCGGGGGTGGCCGTTGACACCGAGGCGGACGTGCCGTCGACGGTCTCGTGGGTGTCCGAGGCCGGAATCGAGCTCCTGGACGACCCGTCCTTCGTCATCGAGCGTTGGAAGGAATCGAACTCGATTCGGACGCCCGACGGTGAGCTGCGGAGACTGAAGCGCGACAATACGCTCCGAGCGCTCGTGGGACGGACGAGTGTGGACCCCCTTCATCTGGACCTTCGCACGCAAGGACCCCATGCGTTAGTCGGTGGGACCACCGGCGCAGGCAAGAGCGAGTTTCTGCAGACCTGGGTTCTGGCAATGGCAGCGGCTCACAGCCCGCAGCGGGTGACATTCCTCTTCGTCGACTACAAGGGCGGGGCGGCATTTGCCGAGTGTGTATCGCTTCCCCATTCCGTGGGCCTGGTCACCGACCTGTCACCCCATCTCGTTCAGCGGGCACTGCGCTCGCTCAACGCCGAACTCCGCCACCGCGAGCACCTCCTCAACCGCACCCGAGCGAAGGACCTCCTCGAGATGGAGCGGCGAGATGACCCGGAGACGCCTCCGAGCCTCGTGATAGTCGTGGACGAGTTCGCCGCCTTGGTCCAGGAAGTACCGGAGTTCGTGGACGGCGTGGTCAACATCGCCCAGCGGGGTCGATCGCTCGGTCTGCACCTGATCCTGGCGACACAGCGACCTGCCGGCGTCATCAAGGGAAATCTTCGGGCGAACACCAACCTCCGCGTCGCCCTCCGGATGGCCGATGCCGACGACTCCAACGATGTCGTGGGAGTCCCGTCCGCCGGCACATTCGATCCATCGGTCCCCGGACGAGGCCTGGCCAAGACCGGTCCTGGCCGACTGAGCCTCTTCCAGACCGGATATGTCGGTGGCAACACCACCGGCGAGCGCCGTGTTGCTCCGGTCGATGTCCGCGATCTGACGTTCGGTTCCAGCGATCCTTGGGACGATCCGTGGGATGAAGGCTTCGAGACGAGCGTGGGTGGGACGCCCTTCCCTTCCGATGACACCGACATCGGCCGCGTTGTGGAGACTCTTCGCCGAGCGTCGGACCAGGCCGGCCTGGAACCGCCCAGGCGCCCATGGCTCCCCGAGTTGGCCGACCTCTATGACCTCGCGGCTCTCCCGACCCGGCGCCTCGACAGCGAACTCGTCTTCGGTGTCATCGACAAGCCCGATGACCAGGATCAGGGAGTGGTCGCGTTCCGCACCGATGTAGTGGGATCGATGGCGGTGTTCGGGGCTGGTGGATCGGGGAAGTCCACGCTTCTCCGGTCGCTGGCCGCTGCGGCCGGGCTGACGAGTCGAGGGGGTCCGTGCCACGTCTATGCCCTCGACTTCGCCACCCGTGGATTGGCCATGTTGGAGGTGCTTCCCCACGTCGGCAGCGTCATCGGAGCTGATGATCTGGAGCGCACGGCACGTTTGTTCCGCATGCTGCGAAAGACCATCGACGACCGCGCCGCCGCGTTTGCGAGTCTGAATGCCGGATCCCTCGATGAATACAGGGAACTTGCTGGTCGGCCGGATGAGCCCCGTATCTTGGTACTGCTGGACGGCTACCCCGCGTTTCGGGCGGCTTTCGAGGCCGGCATGCACGGCTGGCTCAATGATGCACTGCTGTCCGTATCGGCCGAGGGCCGGCAACTCGGGGTCCATGTGGTTCTGTCAGCTGACCGGCCTACGGCGGTTCCTTCGGCCCTCGGGAGTGCGATCCAGAGCCGCGTCGTGCTTCGCTTGGCCACCGAGAACGATGTCATGGCCGCTTCCGATGTACCGCGCGGGGGATTCAGCGACAACACTCCGCCGGGGCGCGGCTTCATGGACAAGGAGGAGATCCATGTCGCAGTATTCGGGGGAGCGGCCGACGCCGTCAGCCAGGCCCGAGCGCTGGATCGGCTCGCCAAGTCCATGACCCGGGCTGGCGTGGCGGAGGCTCCGCCGATCGCGGTCCTTCCCGAACTAGTCGGGCTGGCGTCGCTCCCGACGGACATCGACGGCGCACCGGTCCTCGGCATAGCGGACGATTCGCTGGGTCCCTTTGCGATACCTGCTGAGGGTATCTTCCTCGTGGCCGGGCCCCCTGGGAGTGGCAAATCCACCGCCGTCCTGACGACAGTCGAGGCAATCCGTCGCACGGGACGGGATGCCGTGATCGCATGCATCGGGTCAGCTCGCTCCTCGATCGCCGACGTCGTCGACTGGAAGTTCGTGTCCCGAGGCCCGATAGCCGGAGCGGAGCTGGCGCGGACGCTCGTCGAGGCCTTTGCCAGTCCCCAGGGCAAACGGCCCATTGATGTCCTGGTTTTGGAGGGGTTGGGCGAGCTGGTCAACTCCGAAGCTGACGGACCGGTTCTGGAGTTGCTCCACGCCTGCTCTGATCACGACGTGATGGTGATCGCCGAAGGAACGACGAACGAGATCACCGGATTGCGGCCGGTGCTTCAGCACATACGTGGAGCTCGTCACGGGATCGCACTCCAGCCGGAGCAGAGCGATGGCGACATGCTCTTCAAGACGTCATTTCCGAGAATCAACCGCACGGAATTCCCCGTCGGGCGTGGACTGTATGTGCGAAAAGGACGGTTTGCCAAAGTGCACATGGCAGTCATCGTGACCGATGGATCGGTTGAAAAGCCAGCACGACGAGCGGAGTGACGGAAGGAGATCATCTGCAGAGAAGACACGGCGGCAGTTCGCAGCGGTGGCTCATGACGGCATCATGTCAACGTCACCAACTAGGAAATGTCAATCGGTAACAACATTGATCACCTGCTGCGATGGGTGGTCGACTGATCAACAAGGAGTAACTGATTATGGCAAGCAGCGCGCAGGAAATGATCCAAAGCCTTAGGGAAATGCAGACCCTGTACACCAGTGTGCACTCTCCGAATGTCTCGACGGTACGCGACCAGGTGGATGCGCAAGTGAAGAATCTCATCGCCGATGGTTCGAATTGGGCAGTCAATGAGATGCGGCACCTCGAGGAGACCTGGTCGCAGCATTACACGATGCTGTCGCAGGTCGTCGAGCATTTTCACGTCACCACGCGAGAGTTGGAATTCGTCATCGAGGCGCTCATCGACGTCAGCGAGGTGCTCTAGCCGATAAAGCTTCGGCGACCCGCTGCCGGGTCCGCGTCCGCTGTCGGACCCGGCAGTCGGGGTCGTCCAAGGACTCGTTGGTACTTGGTAACTCTCCGATCAGCCTGACCAGGTGGCGGTCGAACCCGGTGAGGTCTTGCCATCTGATACCCGGTACACGGTGATCGGTTCGGGGGAGGTTCCCTCTGAAGGCACCAGGCATACATATCCGGAGTCGATCGTGTGGCAGCCAGGACTCCCGGGATACTTCGCCACGGTCTGGCCTTGGTAGGTGACCAGGTATGTGTCGCCAGACGAGTCGCCGGCACTGGACCACACGACCTTCGCCTGGGTGCCGTCCGGGCCCCACGTCACGCCACTCGGTGCGGAGACAGTCCCGGAGTCACCGATGAGGAGGAACGCGGCGACGGCGACTATCAGGAGGAAACCCAAGGCACCTACCGTCGCGACAATGAGACGGGTCCGTCGGGGTCGGTCGGACCGGGTTGGGGGCATTACAGGTGGTGCCAGTGGGGCCGGGGCCTCGGTGACGTCGGTGACGTCGGTGTGCTCGGCGTGGTAGGTGGCGGAAGCCGGACGCCTATTGCCTGGGCCGAGCGCACCTCCGGCCCGGGCCGTACGGGGGATCTTCGGAGGTGGCTTGGGAACCGCGAACGGTGCCGAGACGATGGGATCGGCGACTCGCCTCGGTGTGGGCCCGTGCCCCGCGGTGTTCGTCGAAGCCGAAAACCGGCTCTGGCTGTCGATGACGCTCGGGCCCTTGATCCGGGTCGATCCGGCATCGGCGTCGATCGGCTGTTCCGTACCTTGGGAGGAAACATCCTGGGTCACTTCGAGGGGCGTCAGATCGTAGCGTTGCTCGACCTCGATTGACTGGAGTGTGCGGGCGAACTCGGCGGCACTGGTAGGCCGACTGGCCGGATCCTTCGCCATGGCTTGGGCCAGCGCCCGATAGAGCGAGCCGGGGACATCCTGTCGATCGAACCGGGGAGGGGTTCCTGCTCGATCCGCTCGATCAGCTCGATGCTGGAAGTCGATCGATCGGAACGCTCGAATGGCGATCGACCGTCGAGGATCGAATACAGCGTGGCGGCGAGGGAGTAGATGTCGCTACGCCCGTCCGTGGCCGCCAACCCGTCCAGGGCCTCGGGAGGAGACCATGGAATCGAGAGTCCTTCGGCGGTCGACGCGCCTTGTTCCAAGGACCCGGCGATGCCGAAGTCGGTCAGGCCGGGCCGGCCGTAGGCGCTCGTCAGGATGTTGGCTGGCTTGATGTCGCGGTGCAGGATTCCCGCGCGATGGGCAGTCTCCACGGCACTGGCCACCTGCACGCCGAGGCGGAGCACCTCCGCGACGCTGAGCCGCTCGGATCTCGAGCGGACGGCGAAGTTGGCGCCTGGGTAGTACTCCATGACGAGATAGGGGTGCGCCTCGGGCGAGACGTCCGCATGGAAGATCGTGACGATGAAGGGGTGGGTGGACAGACTGGCCATTGCGTTCGCCTCGTCGGCGAATCGGTCCCGACCCTCGGTTCCCGGCATCTGCCGGTCGAGAACCTTTATCGCCACATCCTGTCGAGGAAAGCTGCGCTCATAGAGGAAGACATCGGCGAAGCCGCCGGAACCGAGCTTCTTCTTGAACGAGTAGCCGTCGAGATGCGGTGGGTCGATGGGTGTGCGCGTCGGGCTCATGCGGGGGCCTCCACGATGAAACTGACTTCGTCGGCGAGTCGCACCTCGGATCCGATCGTGATCAGGAACGGCTCGTCCGATCGGATCTGCTGGGGTGCCCGACCCGGAAGCGTCACCAGGGTCCCGTTCGCGGACCGACGGTCGATTACGAAGACTTGCCAGCCTTCGATCCTGACCTCGAGATGCGTGCGGGAGATGTCCTTGCCGGGACTGTCCACCTGCACCACTGCCGGCGCCAGCCCGTCGACCAGTTGTCCGGCGGCCTTGGGCGACCGTCCGATGAGCGTGCTTCGTTCGAGTGGCACGCGCTTCCCGGTGCTGAACGACAGAATGCCGAGAATGGGCCGATCCATCCGAACGGGGTCCTGAGGTGGAACGATGATGCCGCACACCCGACACGTGGCTTCGTGGGGAGGATTGGGGTGGCCGGAGGGGCAGATGATACCCAGCACGGAATGAGGATCCAGGGCTTCGGTCGGTACCGGCCTCACCGGTGCCGGGCGCCCGCCACGGAGTGCCCGAAGTTGCTCGGCAGTCATGGTCAAGCCGTCGTGGGCACTGTCCAAGGCATCGACTCGAGGTGGCGGCGGGCTCGGCTCGCCGGTTGCCGGGGGTGGTGGCCCGATCATGTTGGCATCCGTGGGACGAACGGCTGCCCCTTCGATCGACCGTAGTTGGGTACTTCCGAACAGGTCGTCGTAGGTCGTCGTTGAATGAGGTGGTTCATCGCCGCCGACCGAACTGTCGGTCGGCGGAGACCCAACAGGCTCGACACCGGCCTGGGCGTCCGCTGCGCTCGACGCCACGATTCGCGGGCGGTCCGACGGCGTCACCTCGGCCGCCCGTCCGCCGTCCCCCTCCGCTTCGGCAACAGACGCAGGGGCGGCCTCGGTGCTCGCTTCATCGACGACGGGCACCGGCTCAGGTGTCACCCCCGTTCGGTCCCCGGATCCGGGATCGTCGCCCCCGTCTCGGACAGGGGGATCAGCTGCCTCATCGTGGGGGACGTCCGGCGGACGGCGGGATGTCTCCGGATTGTGCTCCTCCTCCGCGGGCGAACTCGTCGGGTCACCGGATCCAGTCTTCGGTGAACGGACCGGTTGACCTTCGAGTGACCCCGAGCCGTCCACCCGATCGCGCCCGACCGCCGAGGTCCTCGGCCGACGAACGACCGGCTCGTCCGACCAAACGACCTGGATACCGTCCGCCGGAAGCACGCCACTGGAGGCGGCATACAGCGTTCCGTCGAAGTCGATGGGCCGATCGGTCTCGATGCACAACTGCATGAGGTCGCAACGTTCGATCCACTGCTCATTCCAGGTCAGGAGTCCGGTGCCCCGATAGGTGCTCGTCATGTCCGGATGCTGCATGACTTCGATCCGACCGGTGCCCCTGACCAGTGCACGGCCTCCCCTCCCTTCGCGCACGACCAGCGCGAAATCCGGAAGACCGTCGATCCCGGAATCGAACAGGAGGTCCAACATCCGCTGGGAAAGGCTCTCTTCCACGAACAGAAGATCACTCAACAGACGAACGAAGTGATCGGAGGGCTCGAGCGCCAACAGTGCAACGAAACGCTCCGATACGAGAGCTGTTGAGCTTCCGGGTACGAACTGGACAGCGAAGGGCGATGCGTCAGGCACTGCTGTCCTTCCGCAGGGACTCCGGTGAGTCGATGAGGTCGGCGTGGGTGTGCACCGGCTTCTGATGGTCGGCCGATGGCTCGTCCTCGCCGGGCACGTCAGCTATGAGGTCCTCGAGGACCTGTTCGGCCGACCGGGGGCGCTTGACGGTCGATGGTTCAGGGACGCTCGGAACTTCCGAGAGCGCGACTGTCATGGGAGTGATCCGGGGCTCTCCGACTTCCGAGTCCCGATCGACTGGAACGTCCGCTATCTCCATCCGCGATGCGGGACGTCCCTCCGCGGACGGGTTCGAAATGACCCGTTGTGGCTTCTGGTGATCGGCCGCCGGTGGGCGCGTCTCGGTGCTCGCCGCACCAGATTCGGGGGCTCGAACGACGTCGATCACACATACCGTCACATTGTCGTGGCCACCTCGTTCGAGAGCGAGATTCGTGAGCATGGCCGTTACACCGTCAGGGGTGAGCTCCGACGCCAGGATCGTCTCGATCTCGTCGTCTGCGACCTCCGAGGTCAAGCCGTCAGAACACAGGAGGAACCGCTCGCCAGTCTGGATGGGGCGCACCCAGAAGTCGGGCTTCGCCATCTCCATGGCCCCCAGAGCCTGGGTAATGACATTGCGCTGTGGGTGGTCGCGAGCGGCAGAGGGGGCGATCTCTCCGGC
Source organism: uncultured Acidimicrobiaceae bacterium (assembly GCA_963841885.1). Taxonomy (GTDB): domain Bacteria; phylum Actinomycetota; class Acidimicrobiia; order Acidimicrobiales; family RAAP-2; genus Bog-756. The sequence goes on along the minus strand of CAWJEK010000019.1, from coordinate 57,658 downwards.
ATCGACCAATTCCTGGACGTAAGAGTGGTCGGTGGTCACCTGATGCATGGCCCCGTCCGAGACCACATATCCGCGGGAGTCGCCGATGTTGACCACCAACCACGTCAGGAGGCCAGCCTGCTGAGTCACGAACAGACCGACAGCGGTCGTGCCCATCTCCACGGCCCCACCCTCGACCGACGCTCCCCGGAGCATGGAGTGGATTGCCTGGAACTCTCCGGCCACTTCGTCGATCTCCGGTGGCAGCGCACCCTCGAAGCTGCCCAGGCGGTGAGTGGTGAGCGCACTGGCCACTTCGCCGGCGTCGTGGCCGCCCATACCGTCGGCTACCACGAACACGGGAGGTGATGCCACGACAGAATCCTCATTGAGTTCGCGCGTCCGTCCGACGTCGGTACGCGCCGACCAGTCCAATTCGATTCCCTGGTACTCCGCCTTCATGACTGCGTCCGTTCGCGAGGCCCCATGGACCCTTGGATCGTGCCTTGGAGCCACAAGTGTAGGCCCCACCTTCCCGGGTGACAGATCTTTGCACACGCTGGAATTGGCAGGTGGCTAGGAGCCACGGACCGCCGAATGACGCAGATATTTGCGAATTCGACGGTGGTTCCTATGCTCGCCGTCACGAACTGAGCGGAGGGCCGGAAGGCAGATGCTCTGCCCGGGCGCCAGGCGGAGGCGACATGTCGAAGGTGGAAACACTCCACGGTGTTCGGTGCGCAGTTGCTGTGGCGTTCTTCTTGGTCGTGTGCGCCGGGTGCGGAGCCTCAGTGAGCAGTCCGACACCTACGACAGGCAGGCCTGCACCCGAATCGACTGCTGCCGCACCATCAGCGGATAGCACGACGACGTCGACGGCAACGAGTGCATGTGCTCGTCGGCCGATCTCCGGTTGACCGTCGCCGAGACGCACGACTTGGACTGCACGGCAGTACCCGAACAGACTCAGGTCATTCCCGTAGCCAATGGCGGCTGTATCGCAGAGTTCTTGAGTACGCCGTTAGAACTCGGTTGAGATCGAGGGCCGGCGTGTAGTCCCACCGGGCACGGAGGCAACGGCAGCGTCGCAACCACTCCCGGTGGATCCTCCGGCGGTCGCTCGGCTACTGCGGATCGGGCGGGTGCACCATCTGTTCGAACCGGAACAGCGAGTCCGGGTCGTACCTGGCCTTGGCCGCCTGCAGCCTCGGGTAGTTGTCCCCCCAGTACAGCTCCGGATACCTGTGGGCCGGAGTCTTCCGGTTGGGGTAGTTCTGGTACGAGTGCCCGTTGGAGAGCGGCTCGATCAGCTCGACGAACCCGTTGATGCACTTCTCGGCCCGGTGGCGTTGGTTCTCGAGCATCCAGAAGCTCCAGCCGAACACGTCCATGCGGGCCCCCCGGTGTACGAACGCCGTCTCGTCGGGGGCCGGCGAGTTGACCGCACCTCCGAACGCCTCGATCACGAGCATGAGGGAGCCCGTCTGCGCCGACGTGAAGTAGTCGAGGAGCCGGAGCCAGTCGTCGGTCCCGACGGGGTCGGCGATGATCCGGGACTGGATGACCGCACGGACGTTCGGTGGGACGTCGGGCAATTCGGTCGGGTGACTCATCAGGTAGCCGTTGAGTTCCTCGTAGGTGCCGCGCTGCCAGATGTCGTGGGTGCCACCGTCGGGACACGCGGCGGCCAGTGGGGCCAGGGCCGCGGCGGCCGTCGCTTCGTCGCCGCGGTACATGCCGCGGATCAGGAGCTCGGGCCTGACGCCCTCCGTCGGGTCCCGGGCGACCTCGACGATGAACGCCTCGCTGCCCATGTCCGCGAGGGCGTTTTCGCCGAGGTAGTGGTCCTGCCACACGCCGAGCGCCTTCGAGGCCGTCTTCCGGTCGGCCTCGGTCCCGAGCGGCCAACAGAACCCGAAGCCCTGCATCTCGCCGGGTTCATGGAGTCGGTAGGTGACCTCGACCAGGACTCCGAAGTTGTTCCCGGTACCACCGCGGATGGCCCAGAACAGCTCCGGTTCGGCGTTCTCGTCGGTGGCGACGATCCTGCCGTCGGCGAGTACGACCTCCGCGGCGATCACGTTGTCGCAGTTCATCCCGAACATCTGCGACGTGAAGCTGTAGCCACCGCCCTGCATGTAGCCACCGATGGCGACCGAGGGGCACCCGCCCCCCGGGACGTGGAAGCCCATGGGGCTGAGGACCCCCTCGAGCATCTCGAACTGGGTGCCGGCGCCCACCCGCGCCGTCCGGGTGGCCCGGTCCACGACCACGTAGTTGATCCGGCCCACGTCGATCACGAGCTGGTCGTTCACCGAGTACTCGGCGGTGCTGTGGCCGCCCGAGCGGCACACGGGGGTGAGTCCGTGGTCCCGGGCGAAGGCCAGGCAGTACTGAACGTCCCGGGGCACTTCGCAGAAGCAGATGATCTGGGGGAACGCCTCGCTGGCCCGGAAGAACCCGTGGCGGGACGCCTCGTAGGCGTCGTCGGTCGCCAGCACCACGCTCCCGACGAGCTCCGCCGCCAGGGCCGCCGCATCCTGCGGTTCGAACTTGTTGGCACTGAGCGGCCCGGTTTCGCCGTGCTCGGCGTGCCGACGACGTGTGGCCCGTTGGTGCACGTGGAACGGCATGTGCTCGCCTCCTTGGTTGCCGTGTTACCGCCATGGCGGGACGCTCCGCTCCGTCACCGCCGGGTGGTCGGGCCGGAGGTCGGACGACCTCCGGAACCACCACCCGATGGACCGGTCCACCGACCCGACGCATCCGCCATCCGGGCACGTCGGGACACCCGATCCGACGTCAGAGTACAACGGGTACGGCCGGCGGTCCTTCGGGACCCGCGGCCGCCGGCCGGGTCGGTCAACCCAAGTTGCAGGCCCCGTGAACGCAGAAATGTTCTGGAGTACTGTTCGGTACAAATACTTGTGGCAAGTCAGGTGACAGCTGACGGCGGATAGGAGCAGGGCGCACGTATGGAACCGGACCGCAGAGCAGTAACGGTGATGTTCTGCGACCTGGTCGGGTCGACCGCCATGTCCGACCTCCTCGACCCCGAGGAGTTGCTCGAGGTGGTGACGTCCTACCAGTTGGCCTGTCGCGACATCGTGGAGAAGCACCACGGCCACGTGGCCAAGTACCTGGGGGACGGCGTCCTGGTGTTCTTCGGGTATCCGATGGCCCACGACGACGACGTCCAGCAGTCGGTCCAGGCGGGCTTGGAGATCATCGAGTCCATGGAATCGCTCAACGCCCGGGTCGGCTCCGACTCGGCGGTGCTGAAGACGAGGATCGGGATCCACATCGGCGACGTCGTCGCCGGCATGCTCGAACCGGGCTCGGGTGAGCTGGTGGTCGTCGGGAGCACCCCGAACATCGCCTCGCGACTCCAGGACCTCGCCGAGGCCGACTCGGTCGTCGTCAGCGCCGATGTCCAGCGCCTGGTGGAGGGTTACTTCCGTTGGGAGGAGCTGGGGGAGTTCACACTCAAGGGCATCGGCACCCCCATGCGGGCCTATCGACCCATCGAGGCCAGTGCCATCCGGACGCCGTTCGAGCTGGCTGTCCACCAGGGCCTGCGGCCCCTGGTCGGCCGGGAGCCGGAGCTGGACACCCTCCGCGGACTGTGGGGGGCGGCGCAGGCGGGCGAAGGCCACGTCGTGCGGGTGTGCGGCGAGGGCGGCATCGGCAAGTCACGCCTGCTGTACGCCCTCCGCAAGGAAGGCGAGTCCACCGACGGCGTCTGGCTCACCGGGCGCTGCACCCCCCAGACCCAGAACACCTCCTTCTACCCCGTGCTCGAGGTCGTCCGCGGCCTGCTCGGGATCGCCGGTCGTGACGGACGGGACGAGCGCCTGCACCGGCTCGAGGAGAGCCTCGAGGGATTCGACGATCCCGAGGCGTTCCGGCTCCTGCGGGCGTTCCTGTCCCTCGAGCCCGATGACGCCGAGCCCCTGCAGCTGAGTCCCGAGCTGCAGCGCCGTCGGACGATGGAGGCCGTCGTCGCCCTCCTGACCCACCACGCCCGCCGGTCTCCCGTGGCCATCACCGTCGAGGACCTCCACTGGGTGGACCCGTCGTCGCTCGAGCTGCTCGACATGCTGGCGGCGGCGATCGAACACGAGCGCCTGCTGCTACTGCTCAGCTACCGGCCGACGTTCCACCCCGCGCCGTCCCCCGCGGCCGGTGTCGTCGAGCTGTCACTCGACCCGCTCGACGCCGCCGACGTCCGTGACCTGGTGACCGACGTGGCGGGCGCCGGCGGCCTGAAGCCGGAGATGGTCGACCTGATCATCGAGCGGGCCGACGGCGTGCCCCTCTTCGTCGAGGAGCTCACGAAGATGGTGATCGAGTCGCCCCAGTTCGCCGGCCGGACCGCCGGATCCGGCCCGGACCCCGTCACGATCCCGGTCACCCTGGACAGCTCGCTCCGGACCCGTCTCGACCATCTGGGGGACGCCAAGAAGGTCGTGCAGTTCGCCTCGGTCCTGGGCCGCGAGTTCGACTGGACGATGTTGGAGAGCTGCGGCCTCGTCGACCCCGAGCAGCTCGCCGCCTCGCTCGACACCCTGGTCGGCGCCGAGCTGCTGCGTCGCAAGGGCTCACCGCCGGAGGCCCACTACACCTTCCACCACGCGCTCATCCAGGACGCGGCCTACAAGTCGCTCCTGAAGCGGTCCCGGCGCGACTACCACGCCCGGATCGCCGAGGTCGCCCTGGCCGAGCAGTGGGACGTGCTCGTCGACCAGCCGGAATTCGTCGCCCATCACTTCACCGAGGCGGCCATGCACCAGCCGGCGGCGGACCAGTGGCTCCTGGCCGGCAAGCGGGCCGTCGACCGTTCGGCCTATGCGGAAGCCATCGCCCACTTCGACCGGGGGCTGGCCGAGGCGGCGGCCATGCCCGACGACCGGGAACGCTGGCAGCTCGAGCTCGCCCTGGTCATGGGGGTCGGCCCCGCCTACAACTCGTCGCGCGGCTACGGCTCGTCGGAGGCCGAGCAGGCCTATACCCGGGCGCTCGAACTGTGCGAGCGCATCGGCGACGCACCCGAGCTGTTCTGGGTCCTGTGGGGACTCGGCGCCTTCCGCCAGGCCCGCGGCCAGTACGTCGAGTCGCTCGAGAAGGGCCGCCAGATCGAGAGCCTGGCCGAGTCCCGTCCCGAGCTCCTCGCCGAGGCGATGTTCGGCGTAGGTACCAGCCTGTTCTACCTGGGCGACCTGGTCGGGGGCCGGGAGGCGCTGGAGAAGGGCGCCGACTACTTCATCGAGCAGGCCGAGGAGCAGAACGTCTCTCCCAGCGGCCACCACGCCGGGGTCATGTCCCTCGGCTACCTCGGCATCGCGCTCTGGCATCTTGGCTTTCCCGAACAGGCGAACGTTCGGATGCAGCAGGGGATCGATCTCGCCGACGCCATGGGTCAGCCCTTCGCGCGGGTGCAGAGCTTCCACTGGGCCAGTTTCGTGGCCTACCTCGAGCGGGACCGGGCCAAGCTGGCGAGGCTGGGCGAGGCGGAGGGGGCCATCGCCTCGGAGTTCGGACTGCCCTTCGGCGAGCTCGGCAGCATGATGACGATGTCCTGGCTGGCGGCCACCGACGGCGACGCCGGCGCCGTGGACATGCTCCGGTTCGGGGTCGACGCCTACCGGGGCATCGGCGCCCGGGTCTGCCTCACCTACTTCCTGGCCATGCTGGCCGATGCCTATGGCGCGGTGGGCCGGCCTGACGACGGGCTGGGGGCCATCGACGAGGCCCTGCGCGAGATGGGCGAGACCGGTGAGCGGGCGTGGGAGTCCGAGCTCCACCGGATTCGGGGGGAGCTCGTGGCCGCCACCGATCCCGACCAGGCGGAGCAGTGCTTCCGTCTGGCCCTGACCGTGGCCGCGGGGCAGCAGGCGCGGTCACTCGAGCTGCGGGCGGCCATGAGCCTGGCCGACCTGTTGGAGGGCAGCGACCGACGGCCCGAGGCCGTCGCGCTGGTGGGCACGATTCTCGAAGGATTCACCGAGGGGCACTCGACCGCCGATCTGCTGCGCGCCAGGCGCATGCTCGACGGTGTGTTGACCACTGACCAGGCGTAGTCACCCCGTAACGACGGAAACCAACTGAATAGGAGAGTACCCATGTCAAATGTGGACACGCTGGCGAGCGCGGGCCTCGTGGATAAGGAGAAGCTGAGCAAGGAGCACCAGGAGATCATCGACAACCAGGTGACGGCGGCCGAGGTCGACGCCCTCGTGAGCGTCCAGAAGAAGCTCGGCGGCGACGGGTCGATGCAGGGGCCCCACTCCAGCGTCTTCTGATCCGTGGGCGGCCCGAACGCCAGCCTGGTCCTCAAGACGAAGATCGGGCTGGCGCTCGGGTCCGTCGGCGACGTCCACGGCCGGTTCTGGGCGCGGGACGACGCCGCCTCGCTGTTCCCCTCGCTCCTGGTCCAGACCTACGACCTCGCCCGCGCCAGCATCCCCCTCATGGAGACGGCGGCCGGGCGCTGCGAGGCACTGGTGGCCTCGAGCGGTGACGAGGTCGCCGCCGGCCTGCTCCCCTTCCTCGCGCAGCACATCGAGGAGGAGCGCGACCACGACACCTGGCTGCTCGACGACCTCGAGGCGCTCGGACGCCCGCGGGCCGAAGTGCTGGACCGGTCGCCCTCGGCGACGGCGGCCCGACTCGTCGGTGCCCAGTACTACTGGATCCTCCACGACCACCCGGTCGCCCTCGTCGGATACATGGCCGCCCTGGAGGGGGGCGTCGCGAGCGAGACGTTCCTCCGGGACTTCGCCACCCGCGCCGGCATCGATCCGGCGGGCATGCGGACCCTCCTGCTCCATGCCCGGATCGACCCGCACCACGAGGCCGACCTCGACGCCCTGCTCGACGGGCTGCCCCTGTCGTCGCGTCAGGCCGCACTGGTGGCCACCAGTGCCCTCCAGACGGTCTTCCTCCTGGCCGAGCTGACCCAGGACGTCCTGGACGCGGCCGACGCGTCGACCCCGACCGACGCCGCGGTCAGTTCGGCTTGAAGAGCGCCTCGCGGAGGCAGAGGGCCCACGGCAGCACCTCGCGGTAGTCGAGGATCCACGAGCCGAGGGGTGACCCCCGGTCGAGGCGTCCTTCGAGCTCCGACCACGACGAGCAACCGTGCCGGTCGGCGATCTCGCGGTCGGCGGCCGCCCGGTGCGTGGGCCCCGGCGCGATGCCCATCCGTCGGGCCTCGTCCGGGGCATCCCGCAGGGCCCGCAGGCGGAAGAGACTGGCATCCAGCTCGCCGCGTTCCTCGAGGTCCTGCCAGATCCGCTCGGGTGACGTCACCGCGCCGTACGCCGCAACCTCTCCGACCTGGCGGCCGTCGCCTCTCGGGGGATACCTCCCACTGGCCAGGAGGTAGGCCGCCAGGGCGAGGCGGAGCTCGTCGGGCGTCCGGTCGTCGCCTGCCGCGTGCGGACGCTCGCGTCTCGCTTCGGAGGGGACGAAGGGACCGGTGCCGCGTCGGGGTCGATGGGTGAGGGAGGGATCCGCGGCCAGCCGGCGCGCCACGTACCGCAGGGCCCGGACCGCATCCGTGTGCTTGAGGTCGAACGCCGAGAGTCGTCCTTCGAGCGCGCCGTCGGGGTCGTCGACCCCGGCGCGCCGGAGCAGGGGCCGCCAGTGGCGGTCCGGGTAGAAGGTGTCACGGGCCACCTCCACGAGCCGTCGGCCGACCTCGGGGGGCAGGACCCCCCGGCGGGTGGCCGCGGCGACGGCGGCGCGGACGTTGACCAGGGCGACCGACGACCGTCCCGGATCGTCCGGGTCGAAGGCCACGGCGACCTCGTCGTCCGACCCGAGGCTGCCCCACCGGAACAGCCGGTAGATCGACCCGATGCCCTCCACCCCCGCCGGCCAGCACTCGGCGGCCCGTAGCGCTCCCATGCTCGACGCGCCGACCACCCAGGCGCCGTCCTCCGCGACGTCGACGACCTCGCGGGTGGGGACCGCCTCGTCCTGGTGGAAGACGCCGTCGATGACGACGAGGACCGAGTAGCGCAGCGTGCGGTCCCGGTAGAGGTCGCCCCGTCGGACGGGTGGTCGGACCTCCGCCCCGGGCAGCACCGCCTCGACGTCCCGCCCGCTGATCGTGGGGCCGATGTAGACGAGCGGAGGGATGCCGTGCACGGCGGGTCCGGTCACAGGACGTGGCGCAGGCATCGCCAGTCGACCCGGCGCCGGTTGACGACGAACCCGGAGAGCCGGGGCACCCGCACCCGCACGACGGTGACGCCGAAGTGGACCCGGGTCAGGTCGGTGGCCACGGCGGAGTCGAATCCGGCCCGTTCGAGCCGGCCGAGGAGGAACCCGAGGTCGTCCACTACGTCGTCGTGGCGGACGCTCGGGATCTCGTCGAACGCGACATCGGAACGGGGGACGAGCTGGGCGGCCCGGTAGCGGTCGGTGAACGGACGCGTCGAGGCGGGCGACACGTTGTAGGAGTCGCGGGCGCCCTGGATGATCGCCAGTCGACCCTGCACGGCCTCGCTGATGGCTCGTAGCAGGGCCGTCGCCGCGGTCGGGTGGGTCCCGAAGCCCTGGAAGTGCATGGTCCGCGGCCCGGTGGCCGACGGATGGCCGGGGTCGGTCAGCAGGGCCTGGATGGTGGGGACCCCGAGTTCGGTGGTGATGTCCACCAGGGCGAGCCGGAGGCCGGCGCCCCGGATCCGGTCGACCCAGCCCCCGGCGGCGTCCGGCAGTGAGTCCTGGTCGATCCCCCGCCACGGGGGGGCCGGGTCGTGGTCGTCCCCGAAGAGCGCCACGAACTCGTGCTGACTCCACGCGTCCCGCTCGATGACCTCGCAGAGGCCGTGCACGGTCGCCTCGAGGAGGGAGTTGCCGGCGCCGAGGCCGTTGGTGTCGACGTCGTGGAGCATCCCTTCGGTGGGGGGACTCGTGACCAGATCGGCGGCCGTCCACACCGCCGTGGTCGCGGACCAGATCGTGGCTCTCCACCCAGGTGAACGGCCGGTCGGGTCGGTAAGTCGTATCCGATGGGAGGGTGAGCGTGACCGGGTCGACGACGTCGATCCGGTCGGCCTCCAGTTCGTCGAAGCTGGCGGTGCGCGTCGGCCCGGGGACGGGAGGTTCGGCGCTGACGCGCTCGATCGCCTCCACGACGGCGCTGACCCGCGCGCTGCGGGCGTCCGGCCCCCGGCCCAGGTGGCTCGTGAGGTCCATGGCCAGGGGTGTCACCGCCGAGTAGGTGGGCAGGCCCAGGGGGTCGAGGGGGGTCACGTCGCAGATCCGGGTGATCGGCACGAGGGGCAGGATCCTCTCGACGGTGGCCTCGGTCTCGCCCAGCGGGACGACCCGGTCGGTGCCGGGCACCTTGGTCGCCGATCGGAGGTCCCACATCCGGCGGTGTCAGTTTCCCCGGAGGGCCGCCAGCAGCCTCTTCCCGTCAGGCGACCCGATGCCACTGCACGCGTCCCAGCCCGGACCGGCGACATAGGCGCCGTTGGAGCCGTCCAGGATGTCCAGGGTGATCGACGGTTGCTCCAGGGCGAGCCGGTAGAGGAGCGGGTTCAGGTAGCCCACGCGGGTGCCGAGCGACTCGTTGAGCCGGGCGATGAGACCGGCCCACAGCGGCGCGGCGGCGCTGGTGCCCGAAGCCGGTCCCCACTGGCCGCCGGCGAAGACGTCGACATGGGTGATGGGGTCGGCGACGGCGGAGACGTCGGGGATGCCCCGGCCGGCGAACCCGCCCGGACGGGTCGGCACGTCGTGTCCCGTCTGCCAGGGGGGCAGGGCGAAACCGGCACTCACCCCTCCCCCGCTGGACATGCCGACCGGGGTCGTCCAGACCACCTCCGCATGGATCTCGCCGTCCCGGTGCTGCAGCGTCGTGCCCCCGCACGCCAGCGCGTAGTGGCTCGTCCCCGGGAACTCGGGGCACAGGTGATCGTCGGGGTCGGACGGGTCGGGTGGACCGGCCGAGCCGTAGTCTCCGGACGCGACGCACACGGTGATGCCGGCGTGGGCGGCGTCCGCCAGGACGTCGTTGATGCGCCTTTCCAACGGGGTGCCGGCCTCCGCCCACGACCAGCTGAGCGATACCACGGAGGGCCGCCGGCCGGCGGGGTCGAGTACCTCGTGGAACGCATCGAGGAGCCCGAGCTCGGTGTTGTCCGCGAAGTACACGACGATCTCGGCGTCCGGCGCGAAGGTGCCGACCAGCTGGATGTCCATCGTCACCTCGTAGGTGGAGCGGCCGGCGTCGGGGGGCTGGGTCTTCGGCGTGTCGCCCCTGGCCACGGCCGCCATCCACTCCATCAGGGCCGCCACGTCGGCGACGGGCTCGGGTCGGTTGGACGCGCCCCCGACCTCGACGACGGTCACCTTCGGCACCGGACCGGGAGCGAAGTAGGTCTCCAGATCCTCCTGGCGGAAGCCGCCACCCAGTTCGATGATGGCGATCCGCTGGCCGCTCCCGGTCTCCTCCGGGAACCGGTAGCGCTCGATCAGGTCGGCGGCCGTCACGGCGGGGCGCGGGTGCCGGTGGCGGTGCCACCTTGATCGGGAGGGGCCCGACCACAGGCCGGTCATCGAGGCCGAAGACCCCGACCACCACGCCCTGCAGCTGGTCGGCCGACCGGAGGGCACCGCCACCTCCCGCCTTCCGGCCACCCGGCGTCGGCTCGTCGGGCCCACCCCGGCCGAATGCCCGCCGGAGGCTCTTCCCGGTTCCTTCGACGACGACCCGGGAGTCGTGGGCGGATGCCTCGACCACGCGCAGGCCGTCGCGCGTGGCAGAACGACGTGACGGCGTCGATGTCCTGCTGGTCCGAGCCCACCGCCCCCGGACCTTCGGGCCCCCTCGCCACCGCCTGATGGGTGCGCTGGTGGGGGAGCAGCTCCGCCCACTTCGGGTCCTCGCTCAGTCTCACGGCCTGCGGGTGACGACGGACCGCGACGATCACCCGGGTCGTGGCGTCCGGGTCGCCGTCGCCGACCGCCGGTTCGTCGGGGGCGGTCGGTGGGTCGCCCGGTGCCGATGCCGGTGGACTTCCGCCGTCTTCTGCCAACGTGGACCTCGCCGAGCGACAGGGGGAGGAGAACTCGTGGTCGCCGGGGCCAAAATACCAGGCCCGGTCGGACGATTCCGGGGCGACGCGCCATCCGCCGCGAGCGGGAGCCCCGGACGGGTCAGGTCGAGGCGATCCAGCTGACGCCGATGATCTCGGCTCCTCCGTGGGCGCCGATGACGGCCCCGAGCTGGCCCAGCCGGATCGACTCCCGGGGGAAGTGGGTGGAGATGAGGTCGAGGAAGTCGCCGATGTCGGGAGCGCCTCCGTGCATGACCGCCACCGACTCGATCGGCAGGGCCTTGATCATCCGGTCGTAGAGCATCTGCATGGCGCGCTTCCTGGTCCGGGGCTTGCCCGCCTCCTCGACGGAACCGCCGGTGATGTCGACGACCGGCTTGATCGACAGCAGGGACCCGACCATGGCGGCGGCGCCGCCGATCCGGCCACCCTTCTTCAGGTTCTCCAGGGTGTTGAGGGCGGCGATGACGTGCGTCTTCGGGATCAGTTCACGGATCCGGGCCAGCACGGCCGTCACGTCGGCCCCCTGGCGGGCGGAGCGGGCCGCTTCGAGCACCAGGGTCCCGAGGCCGCTCGACACGGACTTGCTGTCGATCACATGGACCGGGATCTCGTCCCTGACCCCTTCGGCCGCCGTCTGGGCCGATTGCAGCGTGTTCGAGAGCTCGCTGGAGATGTTCAGGCAGATCACCTCGTCCGCGCCGCCGGCTTTCGCCCGGATGAACGCCTCCTCGAAAGCACCCGGCGAGGGGCAGGCGGTCTGGGGGATCTCCTCGGTCCGCGCCATGCGGCTGTAGAACTCCGCGACGGTCAGGTCCAGACCGTCGGTGAACTCCTCGTCGCCGAACCGGATGCTGAGGGGAACGACCTCGATGTCCAACTCGTCGATGTCGTCCTCCGTGAGATCGGATGAGCTGTCGGTGACGACATGGATGGTGGGCATCGGGATGGCTCCTTGCTGGTGGTGTGCTCGTCGGGCCGGGCTCCGACCTGTAATCCTGGCATCGCCGCCCGGTCGGTGCTGTACTCCGGGTGGCCATGATCCCACCGACGGGGTCATTCGGGATTCCCGACCGGCGGGGTCCGGGCCCATGGGTCGGCGTCGGCGATCGTCGTCAACCGCGCCGGGGTGCCCACTCCCACCGGCGGAGCGTCAGGTAGACACCCACGGCGCCCCAGATGGCGATGACTCCCAGATCGTGCCAGGCCCAGGGGGACGTGCCCGGGATGTTGTTGAACGAGTCCTGCAGGCTGACGATCATCCTCCGCACGGGCAGGTAGTCGGTGATGTCGGCCAGGGTCGAGCCGGGCTTCAGCGGGAAGTAGAGCCCCGAGAAGGCCAGCACGATGAAGAAGACGATGTTGACCACCGGGCCGGCCGCGTCGGCATTCGGCAGCAGGGTGCTGACGCCCATCCCGAGCGCGGTGAAGCTGGCGATGCCCACCACCAGGGCCAGCAGGAAGGGGACCCAGTTGGCCGGCCCGTGGACGCCGAAGGCGCGCCCGACGGCCAGCATCAGCACGATCTGGATGACGCACACGATCAGCGTGTTGACGAAGATGGCGGACATCAGGATCCAGGTGGGGGCGGGACTCAGGCGCAGCCGCTTGAGCAGTCCCATCTCCCGTCGGTTCACGATGACGATCGACAGGACGGAGAAGCACGAGGACATGATCCCGTAGGCGATGAACCCGGGTACGTAGTACTGGATCAGCTTGATGCCACCGAGCGAGGCGACGGTCGCCTTGCCGGCCGTCGACTCGAAGATGAGCAGGAAGACGGTCGAGAACCCGATGGTGAATATGGCCCCGATCGGGTTGAGCCAGAACGAGAGCTGCTCGAAACGGACCTGCCACCCGATCAGCTTGAGGTCGCCGAGCCCCTGGAAGGATCCCGTCGTCGGCGGCGCTTCCGGAGTGGTCATTGCCCCCCCTTGGTCAGGTTCAGGTAGATGTCCTCCAGTGACACCCGGCTCACGGCCAACCCTTGCAGGAGGTGGCCATGGTCGATGGCCCAACCGGTGAGCTCGTGCAGTACCTTCAGCTCGTCATCCGTCGAGATCTGCACCATGCCGACCTCCACCGTCGGTGACGGGCCCGGGATGTCCGACACGGACACCCCCTCGGGCAGGCCGAACCGGATCGTGACCGTGCTCGAGTCCCGACCGCCGATGGAGGTCGGGGTGCCGCTGGCCACGATCTCGGCGTCGTAGAGGACCGCCACCTTGTCGGCCAGGGCCTCGACCTCGTCCATGTAGTGGGTGGTCAGCATGACCGTGGTGCCGGCGGCCGCCAGCTGCCGGATCAGGTCCCAGGAGGTGCGGCGCCCCGACGGGTCGAGGCCGGTGGTCGGCTCGTCGAGGAAGAGCAGCTCCGGGTTGCCGATGATGCCGAGCCCGACGTCGAGCCGTCGTTGCTGACCCCCCGACAGCTTCTTGACCTTCTGGTCGGCCTTCTCCTGCAGCCCGATGAGCTCGATGACCTCTTCGACGGGACGGGGGGTTGGGTAGTAGCCGGCGTTGCGGGTCAGCACCTGGCGCACGGAGTAGAAGGGCTCCACCGCCAGTTCCTGGAGGACGACGCCGATCCGGTTCCGGAGCCAGCGCTGGGTGGTCCGGTCGGAGGGATCGACCCCCAGCGTCTGCACCTCGCCTCCGCTGCGGTGCCGGAATCCCTCGAGGATCTCGATCGTCGTGGTCTTGCCCGCGCCGTTGGGGCCGAGGAGGGCGAAGACCTCCCCCTTCTCGACGTCGAAGGTCACGTCGTCGACGGCCACCAGGTTCCCGTACGACTTGGCCAGGTGGGAGACGCTCACTGCAGGCATGGTGTTCCTCCAGGGCCTCGGGGTCGGGGTCATGCCGATCGGGAGCCGGCCCCCCGACGGGTGGCTCGCGCGGCGACCGGCCGGCGGCTCGGGGACGAGTCTCGCGCATGGACCGGCGCGCCACCGGTACCGACAATCCCTATTGCATGGACGCGGCCCATGGTTGTGGCAGCCGCCGCACGGAGCATTCCCAGCCCCCGGATCCAGAAACCGGACGCCGGAGACAACCCGGCCCGGGTTCACCGGGGCGTCGGGCTCCGATCCCGCTGGTACTCGTAGACGGTGGTGTGGAGGATGCACGATCCGGGCTGGATGACCTCCACCCGCAGGGTGGCCGTGGCCACGGCGTAGTCGACACCCTCCGCCTCGAAGGTGCCCGAGCAGGCACTCTGCTGGGGGATGGAGCCGAGGTCGACGACATGCCCGTTCACCGACGTGCCCGTCAGCCGGTGGGGGAGGACCACCTCCAGGAGCGGCTTCTCATTGGTGAAGAGGGTCCGGCTGTCGTCGTCCGAGGCGCAGATCAGGGTCGTCGGGGTGGTGAAGTCGCAGCCCTGGATGTCGTTCACCCGATGATCGAGGGTGATGTAGCCCGCCAGGGGGAGATCGCCACCCTGGCTGGAGGTGCGCGGATTCAGCAACGGGGCGGGGTAGATCTGCAGGTGGCTCATGGTGTTCCACTCGCCGGCCACCATCCACTGCGAACTCGGGGCGATGGTGTCGAAGGAGTTGTTGTACTCCTCCCCCGGAACGAGGGTGTGGATGTACTGGAGCGTCGCCCCCGCCTGGGTGGTCACCAGGAACATCTTGGAGTGGCCGGAACTGGGGCCCTGGTAGGCATCGATGATGAAGCCGTCGGCCGAGTCGGGATCGCCGATGTGCGCCCACCCCTCGGCGGCGAGGTCGGCCGGGACCGAGGCCAGGCCCCGGTAGAGCAGGTAGGCGGCACTCCCGGTCGGGGTGACCGTCGCCACACCCTCGCCCGCGTCGAGGGTCGACTGGTCACTGGTGCCGATCTCCCTCCAGCCGGCGATGCCGGACGGCGAGACGGGCCGGGCCGGTCCCGTGGCGGGTGCCGTCGTGGTGGCGGGCGAGGACTGGGTGGAGCAGCCGGCCAGGACGGCGCCGATCACGGCGATCGCCAGCCATCGGCCCAGAATGACGGGTCGACCGGTCATCGTCCCGGGTTCCGTGGAGGGGTCGGCATCACCGGGCCATCCTTGCACCGGGTGGAACCCCGATCACGGTGCCACGGCCCGATCGGGACGCCGGCCTACCCTCGACGGGCCGGGTCACCAGGTTGATCGGTCGGTCGCGGTCACCGCGTTGCGTGCCCTCCGGTTGCGTGCCGGTCTCGACCCGGTACGGTGGGGCCCATGCCGGAGTGGACGAGCGAGTGGCGGCCCTCGACCGTGGGCGAGGCGCGTGAATACCTCGATGCCCACGAGTTCGACGCCGACCCCGACATCGAGGCGGCCTGTGAGGCCCTCTTCGACGCCAAGCCCCACATCTCGGCGTCGGTGAAGCCGTCCGAGGAACAGCTCGAGGAGCGCGGCGCCGACTGAGTCGGGCGGCCCGTACGGTGTCCGACCTGCCTGTCGACCTGACCGACCCGGATCTCTTCGCCGACGGTCCGCCGCATGCCGCCTACCGGTACCTGCCGCGACGAGGTACCCGTGTACTGGCACGAGCCCACGGCGAACACCCCGGACGGCGAGGGCTTCTGGTGCCTCACCCGACACGAGGACGTGGCGTGGGCGGCCAGGCGGCCGCAGCTGTTCTCCTCGGTCGGCGGCGGAGGCCGCGACGGGGGCGGAACGCTGATCGAGGACCTGCCGAGGGGCTTCGCCACCGGCGTGCTGTTCAACATGCAGGACGACCCCCGGCACCGGTGGATCCGTCGACTGGTCTCGCCGTCGGTGGGTCCGAAGCGACTCCGCCGGATGGAGACCGAGCTCGCTGACCGGTGCGCGGCGCTGCTGGACCGGGCCCTCGACCGCCAGACGTGTGACTTCCTGGTGGAGGTGGCGGCCGAGCTTCCACTGCAGGCCATCGCCTCGCTCCTCGGCGTCCCCCAGGAGGACCGGCACTTCCTGCTCGAGTGGGCCGACGCCACGCTCGATTTCGACGACCACAATCCCGGGGAGACATCCACCAGGTCCCAGGAGGCCGGTGCGGCGATGTCCTCCTACTGCACCCGGTTGCTGGAGGAGAAGCGCCGGCGCCCGGCCGACGACATCCTCTCCGTCATCACCGGCGCCCGGTTGCCCGACGCGGCCGGGCCGGGTGGACCACTCAGCGACCTCGAGCAGCAGATGTTCTTCCATCTGCTGGTGGCGGCGGGAAGCGAGACGACCCGCAATTCCATCACCGCGGGCCTGCTGGCGCTCCTGGAGAGGCCGGACCAGTGGGAGGCCCTGCGCCGGGACCGGTCGGCCCTGCCCGGCGCGGTCGAGGAGATGCTGCGCTGGGCGTCGTCGACGGTCTACAACCGCCGGACGGCCACCGAAATGGTCGAGCGTCACGGGCAGGTGATCGAGCCGGGCGACAAGGTCGTGCTCTGGTGGCAGGCGGCCAACTTCGACGAGCGGGCCTTCGCCGACCCTCACCTGTTCGACATCCGCCGGAGCCCGAATCCCCACCTGGCCTTCGGAGCGGGGACCCACTTCTGCCTGGGCGCCAACCTGGCCCGCCTCGAGATCTCCCTGGTCTTCGACGGGCTGCTCGACCAGGTGGAGGCGATCGAGGCGGCCGGACCGGTCGAACGGACGCGCTCGAACAAGCACGCGGGCTTCCGTCATGCGCCGGTGCACCTGCGGAAGGTGGCGGGCTGAGTGCCGCGCATCACCACCCGTGCCGGACCGGCCCGGTGGCCGTGCCGCGGTTCGGCGTCGGGCCGGGCCCGATCCCTCCCCCCGCGGCGGGGGAGGGCCGGCCGATTCGTCCGGGCCTCCGTCCTCGTCGCCCTGGGAGCGGCTTCGATCCTCTCGGGGTCGGTCGCCGGGGTGCCCGACGCCGGGGCGACCACCCTTCCGACGACCGTCGAGGCGTGGATCTACCCCGGGGACCCGGGCCAGCCGACCTGCGACGTCCCGGCCGAGCTCTCGGGCCTCGACTCCGATCCCGTCGCCGTGCTGAAGCCCCAGTACCTGTCCGTGACAGCCGGCGGAAAGGTCCGGACCGACACGGCGGCCGCCCTTCCGTGCAACGGCTTCAGCGCGGCCGACCTGGCGGCGGTGCGGGCGGCGGCCCACCAGGTCTACGTGACGGTATCGGCAGGCACCGGCGCGACGAAGTCACTGCTCGCCGGGCCCTCGAAGGAGTCGGCGGCCCTGGCCGCCATCGAGTCGTTCGTGTCGTCCAACGGGATCGACGGTGTCGATCTCGACTTCGAGCCGAACACGTGGACCCGCGCCTGTGGACGGCGTACGTGGGCTTCGTCGGCCGACTGGCGGGAGTCATGAGCTCCGCGGGTCGGGGTGTCGATGTCGATCTCGATCCCTTCACCACGACCCCGTGGGACGCCGAGCGCTACGGCGACGTCGCCTCCGCCGGGGCGCATCTCGTCGTCATGGCCTACGACGACGAGTATGCGGTCGCCTGTGCGCCCATCACCCCGTACGCATGGCTGCGGCAG
Organism: uncultured Acidimicrobiaceae bacterium; assembly: GCA_963841885.1. Classification (GTDB taxonomy): domain Bacteria; phylum Actinomycetota; class Acidimicrobiia; order Acidimicrobiales; family RAAP-2; genus Bog-756. The sequence goes on along the minus strand of CAWJEK010000019.1, from coordinate 40,143 downwards.
GTGATCGCGTACGCCCAGAGCCAGGTGCCGGCTGCCGATCTCACCATCGGTCTCCCCTCCTACGGTTACACGACGACGACCTGCACCCGGATCGCGCACGTCACGTCGAACGTCGCCTACGTGACGATGGAGGACGAGCCCGGCTTCCCGGCCACTCCGACGGCCGTCGAAGGTCTGCGGGACCCCGACTCGGGTGAGATCCGCTGGGAGTCCGGCGGGGTGTTCCACGACTATGTCGACGCCACGGCGCTCGACGCCAAGCTCCAGATCGCGGAGGACATGGGTGTCGCCGATGTGTCGGTCTGGAGTCTGGGCGGGGAGCCCTGGTTCACCGGGGACCCCGGGTGAGGCGTCCTCAGACCCGATGGTCCGCCAGAGGTGACGGCGTGGCGGCCCGGAAGGAGAAGGCATCGGCCGGCTGCGGCCTGCTGATGCAGTAGCCCTGGGCGACGTCGCACCCGCATTCGGCCAGCAACTCGAGGGTCTCCGAGTCCTCGATGCCCTCGGCGACGATTCGCAGGCCCATCGAATGGCCGAGCTCGATCGTCGACCGCACCAGGTCGAGGTCGCGGCTGGCCGAAGTCGTCGGTGATGCGATTGATGAAAGAGCGGTCCAGCTTGAGTTCCCGCACGGCGAGACCGCTGAGATAGGCCAGCGACGTGACCCCGGCGCCGAAGTCGTCGATGGACACGAAGACGCCGAGGTCCCGGAACTCCTCGATCACCTCCCGAGCGGTCTCGAACTGCTCGATGACGCTGGTCTCGGTGATCTCCAGGACGAGTCCGGACGCGGGGAGGGAGCGGCGGTCGAGCGTCTCCATCACGAGGCCGACGAAGCCCGGCTCGAGCAGGTTTCCGGGTGTGACATTGACCGCCACCGTGAACGGGAGGCCGGTAGCGCGCCATTCGGCACATTGAGCCGTAGCCGTGTCGAGCACCCAGGCCGTGATCGCCGGCATGAGGCCGGACTCCTGGGCGATCGGGAGGAAGACGTCCGGCGGCACGAGCCCGAGGCGCGGGTGCTCCCAGCGGATCAGGGCCTCGACGGCCAGCACCTCCCGGGTCCGGAGATCGAGCTGCGGTTGATAGTGGAGCACCAGTGCGTCGCCGTCGATGGCCTGGTGGAGCTCCTCCGCCAGGCGCATCTGATCCTGCTCCTCGTCCAGGTTCTGGACGAAGCACACGAAGGGCACGTTCCCCAGCTTGGCCCGGTACATGGCGACGTCCGCACACCACACGAGCCGCGCACTGTCGGTGGCGTCGGTCGGGGCGATCGCGATGCCGATGCTGGCACCGATGCTCACGTTCACGGAGTGGAGGAGGAACGGGTCGCGGAGGCTCTCGGTGAGGCGGTCGGCGACGAACGACGCGTAGTCGACCCCGCTGCCGACCAGGACCACCGCGAATTCGTCGCCACCGAGGCGCACGAGGAGGTCTCCCTCCCGCAGCGAGCCCTGCAGCCGGCCCCCGAGCTGGCGCAGGAGCTCGTCACCGGCGGGGTGTCCGAACGAGTCGTTGATCTCCTTGAAGCGGTCGAGGTCGATGAAGAGAAAGGCCAGGCTCTGGTTCTCGGGCCCGGCGTCGAACTCGGCGAAGAACTCGTCCAGCACGCGGAACAGGTATCGCCGGTTCCAGAGTCCGGTGAGCTCGTCGGTCACCGCCTGGCGATGGCGCTCCCGGCTCAGGGTCTCGAGGCTGCGGACCGAAAGGACGAGTCGGATGCCGACCACGAGGAGGGTCATGACGGCCAGGGCGATGGAGAAGCGGGCGACGGACAGCAGGGTGGCGGAGGACAGCAGTACGAGTGCGGCCGCCGAACCGACGATCGGAAGGATGAAGTTGGAGGACGGTTCGGGTATCAGTGGACTGGTGGACCGGTGACGGAGCCACACCGCCATGGACATCAGGGTGATCGCCGCGGGCCAGGCGATCGCGTTGATCACGAAGCCGATGCGGGTGGCACCGAACGAGTGTTGGAGAAGATTCGAGGAGTCCCCGAATATGTTCAGGGACATGCCGGTCGCCAGAAGGATCCACGGTGCCTTGTGATGACCGGACAGCGTGGCGAAACCCCCGGCGATCAGTCCGAGGAGCAACGCGTCACCGATGGGATAGGCGAAGTCGGTGATGGCGGCGGCCGTGCCGACGCCCGTGGATCCGAGTCCGCCGATCAACAGGACCGCCGCACACGCAGCGGCCACGCCCAGTCCCGCGATCGCACCATCCAGCCAGTTGGCCACCGTGAGCTGTTTCGACTGCCCCCGCATGAACAGGATGACGGCGGTGAAGGCGAGTGGATAGAAGAGGATGTAGAAGAGGTCGCTCCACGAAGGTGATGGTGGAGTGGATCCGCCGATGGACTGGACGGTCAGTATGCAGTCGCCCGCCGCCCATGCCAACAGGCTGAGCCCGAGGAAGAGTGCCGCCAGGCGGCCGGGTCGCTTCACGAACGCCCGGATGATGCAGATCACGCCCGCGATCAGCTCGACCGCGCAGATCACCCATCCGTCGAGCCACGTCCAGTAGGAGCCGACGGGCCGTGCGAACAGTGAGACGAAGACGCCGAGGATGACGAAACTCAGGATTGCAAGTGTCGTCCACACCACGACGTCGATGCCTTCCAACTGGCTCAAGGCCAGGGCGCGCTCGCTCCGCCGACGATCGAAAAGAGAATGCATGATGGCTCGGTCATCGACGAAATCGCAGGTGAACTTGAGATTTGTCGGGGTCGGACCCCGGCGGTCGGAGGAGCCGAAGGAACACGGCGAAGTGCAACCCTGAGGTGCTCTCAGCCACCCTCTGTGCTTCCTCGCTCTCCCGCCGACGTACTCCTCGCCTCGCGTCCACACGGGGTGCTACACATGGTCCCCAAGGCCCGGGGGGGCTGAACGAGAGGCAGGCCTTGCGGTGCAGCAACCACACGGGGGGAAGGTGCGGGCGTTCGTCGCGGCCGCGCTCGTCGGGATCGTCGGAACCGCGCTGCCGGCGGGGGCGGCCCCACTCACGAAGGCCCCGGCGCCCACGGTCAGCGACTTCACCGTGACGCCGGCCACGCTCTACGACGTCGGCGGACCGGTGACCCTCTCCGCCGATATCACCAACGCCACGAGTTGCACCTTCTCCTCGACACCGGCCATCCCCGGGTTGCCGGCCAAGGTCGCGTGCACGAGCGGCACGGTGACGGACAGTGTCGTGGTGCCGCCCGACACCGGCAAGAAGGACGTGAAGCGTCGCCTCAGCCTCGAGGTGACCGGATCCAAGAGGGTGAAGGCGACGCCGGTCACGGTGACGGTCGACACCACGCCCTCGCCGTTCCTGTCCGGCGTCCGATCGCTGGTCTCCAGCGGACAGAGCGACTGTGCGGTCCTCCTCACCGGCAGCGTGGCCTGTTGGGGCTACAACATCGTCGGCGAGCTGGGGAACGGGTCGGTCGACGGACCCGACGGCAACAACGGGTACAGCACGCCTCAGGTGGTGGCCGGGTTGTCCGGCGTGTCGCAGGTGACGAGTGGAGGCCCCAGTGACGGATTCGCCAACGGCGGCAGCTTCTGTGCGTTGCTCACGGCCGGATCCGTCGATTGCTGGGGTGACAACGCCTTCGGTGACCTGGGTGACGGAGTCACCGGCGGCCCCGACGGCGAAGGAGGCTATGACACGCCGCAGCCGGTGTCCGGCCTGACCGGCGCCACCTCAGTGGTGAGCGACGGCTTCGACGGCTACTGCGCGCTGTTGGCCTCGGGCGGGGTCGACTGCTGGGGTAGCGACGATGTCGGTCAACTGGGCAACGGATCGGTCACGGTCCAGAGTGGTTCCGGAGGTTCCGTCGGCTACGACACCCCCCAGCCGGTCACGGGGGTGGGCAGTGCCGTTGCGCTGGCCAGCGACGGCTACGGGTACTGCGCGCTGCTGTCCGGTGGCGGTATCGATTGCTGGGGATCGAATGCCAACGGAGACCTGGGCGACGGCACCGTCGGCGGCACCGACGGGCAGAATGGCTATGACACCCCGCAGGCGGTCAGCGGCATCGGTACGGCGTCGTCCGTCGTCAGCGGTCCCGGGGGCTACTGCGCCGTGGTCGGCAACGGTCAGGTCGACTGCTGGGGGAACAACGGGGACGGCGAGCTCGGCAACGGGCAGATCAACGGTCCGGACCCGTGTGTGACGGGTGACTCCTGTTACGACACGCCGCAACCGGTGGTCGGCGAGAGCGATGCGGTGGCGGTGACCAACACCGGTATCGGCTACTGCGCCACCCAGGCGACGGGCGCGGTCGACTGCTGGGGCTACAACGAGGACGGCCAGATCGGCGACGGAACGATCGGCGGAACCGATGGGGACTACGGCTACGACACTCCCCAGCCGGTCGTGGGGCTGTCCGCTTCGTCCGGCGTTTCGTCGAACGGCGGCGGCTCGAGCAACTGTGCCCTCCTCGCCACGGGCGGCGTGGACTGCTGGGGCACGAACATGGCGGGCACGTTGGGTGACGGGGCCGTCGGGGGCCCGGACGGCAAGTTCGGCTACGACCTGCCGCAGGCGGTGGTCGGGGCGGCGGGAGTCACGTCCGTGGTGGGAGCCGACGGAAACGGCTACTGCGTGATCGAAGGGTCTGACGGGGTGCAGTGCTGGGGGGACAACCGGTACGGCGAACTCGGGAACGGACTGCTCGGGGGTCCCGACGGCCAGTACGGCTACGACTCCCCTCAGCCTGTCGACGGCACAGGCTCCGACTAGACCGTGCGGGGAGGCGCCGGTCGCTCCGGACCACACCGGCCCCCGACGGTGCCGTGCGGCGTCCGCCGCCCCTGAACCGCACCTGACCTCCGACGCCGGCGTCGATGCGGTCCTCGCCTCCGAGGACGGTCGAGCGGCGTGGAGCCGTACTGTCGCACGGCGCCCCTCATCCGCGGTTGCCACCGCCCCGGGGCGGGGGCTAGTACGAAGGAATGAGGGCCCATCTCCACGGCCGATTCGGCCCGGCCATCCGACGGGCGGCCATGGTGTCGGCCCGGGCCCGGGCCACGGGTGCGCCGGTCGATGAGGTCGCCGAGCGGATGGTGGCGGACGGCCGCGACCAGGAGGCGCGTTTCGGGCGGCGGACCCTGCTGAAGGGGATGACGTCGGTCGGCGCCGCCGCCCTCACCGTCCCCCTCCGCTCCGAGATCCGCCGGTCCGACCGTGGTGGCGGAACGACCGCGCCCCGCATCGTGATCGTCGGCGGTGGACTGGCGGGTATCCGGTGCGCCCACTACCTGTGGACGAAGAGGCGTGTGGCCAGCACCGTCTACGAGTGGGACGACCGGTTGGGCGGCCGCGTCGACACCCTGCGGAACGCCTTCGCCGACGGGGAGATCGTGGAACGGTGTGGCGAGTTCATCTCGTCCGAGCACCACTCCATGCGTCGGTTGGCCGAGCGGTTCGGCCTCGCGCTCGGGAACACCGACGCCTACCCCCGGGGCACGGTGGACACGTTCTGGCTGAACGGCGGCCGCTACACCGAAGCGATGCTCGACGCCGACTGGCACGAGTTCGGTTGGTCCCTGTTCCAGCAGACGGTGGCGTCGGCACCCTGGCCGACCACCTACCTGACCAGGACGCCCTCCTCGATCGCCCTGGACAACCTGTCCGCCGCCGAATGGATCGACACGACGGTGCCCGGGGGCCTGGCCTCCGACTTCGGACAGCTCTGCTATTTGGACGTCGAGTGCGAGTACGGGGGCCCGCCCGAAGAGCAGTCGGCGCTGAACGTCATCTACCTCCTGGCCTACGACGACAGTGTCCCCGGTTCCAACACCCAGCCCCGCAAGACCCCGGCGCTCGGGGGCACGGACGAGAAGTGGCACGTGGAGGGAGGGAACGACCAGATCGTCTCGGGCATGCTGGCCGAACTGCCCGGGGGTTCCACCCGGACCGGTCAGCAGCTGGTGGCCCTCCGGGACAACGGCAACCGGACCTACACCTGTACGTTCGAGGTGGACGGGGTCGCCGCCGACGTGGTGGCCGACCACGTGGTGGTGACCATCCCCTTCAACAAGCTGAAGGACGTCGATCTGAGCCAAGCCGACCTGTCACCACTGAAGATGACCGCCATCGACGACCTGAGACTCGGTACCAACGCCAAGATCGCGCTGCAGGTGGCCGGCAACCCGTGGAACTCGGACGGCTACGACGGGAACATGTTCGCCCAGAACATCACGGTGAGCGGCTGGGACAACTCGGTCGACCAACCGGCCCCGAACTCGATCTTCTTCGACTACCTGGGTGGTGCACCCGGAGCGGCACTGGCCGACCGGTACGGCCTGACGGGATCGGTCGGAACGGCTCCTCCCGCACTGATCGCCGACTATCTCGCGGCCCTCGAGCCCCTCTTCCCGGGGTTCACCCGGGCCTGGAACTCGGGACCCCGACTGAGCCTGTACTCGGACCCGAACATCAATCCCCACCTGGACGGCGCGTACTCCCAGTACCGGGTCGGCCAGTACACGGGCTTCAGCGGGATCGAGGGGGTGGCGGAGGGGAACATCCACTTCGCCGGCGAACACACCTCCCAGGACTTCCAGGGCTTCATGGAGGGCGGGGTGACCACGGGGGAGCGGGCCGCCCGGGAGATCCTCCGCACCCTGTAGCGGCTGCGTCCCCCCTCGGTCGTGATGCCCCGGGTGGTGATGACTCCCTCAGCCAGGCGGATGCCCCGACACCGGAGCGGAGCGGTCCCGCGGCTCCTGGACGCCGACTCCGCCATCGATCGACCGGGACGCCGCATTCGACGGAAGGGCGACGAGCGTGACGACGGCTCCGCAGAGGGCGACTGCGGCGCCGACCGCCATTCCCACCCGGCTACCGCTCGAGAACGCAGCCCGGGCCGCGTGGGCCAGTTCAGCCCCCGTGGCCCCTCCGACCCGGGCCGCCACGGCGAGCGCGCCGCCGAGCGAGCCGAGGATGGTCCGGAGGATGTCGACCGGGACGGGATGGCCGGCCAGGGACGTCGTGAGGTGCCCCTGGTAGTGGGTCGACATGATGCTCCCGACCACCGCGACCCCGAGCGCTCCCCCTACCTGCAGGGCCACCGTGTTGGTGGCGGAGCCGACCCCGGAGTCGCCCCTCGGGACCGATCCGAGGACGGAATTGGTCGCCGTCGGCAGCAGGAGACCGGCCCCCATCCCGATCAGGAGCATGCCGGGCACCACCTGACCGTAGGTGGTCGTGACCGTGGTCAGCGCAGCGATCCAGCCCAGACCACCTCCGATGGCGACGAGGCCGGCGGTGGCGGTGGCCTTGACACCGATGCCCCTGGCCAGCCGTGGAGACAAAGGCGCCACCAGGCAGATGACGGCGGCGATCGGCAGTATCCGCAAGCCGGCCTGGAGGGGGGAGTATCCGAGGTCGAACTGGAGGAACTGGGTCTGGATGAACAGGGCCCCGAGGAGAGCGAAGATGCCCAGACTCTCGCCGACCATAGCGGCCGAAAACCTGGGGTCACGGAAGAGCCTGAGCTTCAGCATCGGGTGGCTACTGCGCGCTTCCCATCCGACGAAGGTACCCAGTGTCGCGATGCTGGCCAGCCCGATGACGATGACGACCTCCGATGTCCATCCTCGGTCGGGAGCTTCGATGAGCGCCCACAGGAGGAGTCCGAGGCCGACGATCGAGAGCCCCGACCCGACCGGGTCGGGGCGATCCGCCGCGGGGTTCTTCGAATCGGGCACCAACACGACGGCGCCGATCATGCCGGCCAGGGCGATCGGGACATTGACGAGGAAGATCGATCCCCACCAGAAGTTCGAGAGGAGAAGGCCGCCGGCGATCGGCCCGATGGCGACACCCAGTCCCATCGTGCCGGCCCACGCTCCGATCGCCCGACCACGCTCCGCCGGATCCCGGAAGATGTTGTTGATGATGGCGAGCGAGGCGGGAATGGCCAGCGCTGCACCGGTACCCATCACCACACGCCAGGCGATCAACGGCGGTATCGAGGGGGACGATGCGGCGCCGACCGAGCCTGCGGCGAAGATGGCGAGCCCGAGCAGGAAGAAGCGCTTGCGTCCGAATCGATCGGCCAGGCTCCCGCCGACGAACAACAGACCGGCGAACGCCATGGCGTACGAATCGACGATCCACTCCAACTGGCTGGATGTGGCATGCAGGTCGCGGACCAGTGTCGGCAGCGCCACATTGAGGATGGTGGTGTCCACATTGACGATCAGGACCGACGCACACAGGACGACGAGGGCACTCCACCGATGGGCATGGTGGTCCGTCGTGGAGTTCGGACGCGGGCTCACCGATCCATTCGACACAATCCGACCCCACCTGACCAGAGTCGAAGGGCACCTGGACCCCGGCGTCGCCCGAGGATGCTCACGAAGCCTTTCGGAGGATGGGCGGACGTGCCGGACCTCGGAACCGCCCGCTACTGGTCGAAGCAGTCAGCGGGAAGTGGAGGTGGCGTCGCGTCCAGCCCGGGAAGCGGATTGCTCCACCACATGGTCTCCTCGACGCGGTGCCGGATTCTCCAGCCCGAGGCCGTCCGCACCAGGCGGTCGTGGTACACGCCACCGACCACGAAGAGCCAGGGCCGACCGTCGATCTGCATGCAGTTCGGATTCTGGAAGAGCGACCGGCACGTCGCCTCATCCGCGGAGGTGAGATCTACGGCACGATTGACCACGAGGTGCTGGGTCCAGGTGAACGCGGGGAGCACGCTGGCGAGCCAAGCCCGCACGTCCGGGAACGGACCTCGGATACCGCCGGCCGAGCGGTAGTCGAGCACCGCGTCGGGAGTGAACACCTGATCGAGTTCGTCGAACCGACCGCCGTCGATGAGCGTCGCATAGTGGGTCAACAGGTCGTCGATGGCGATCCTGTCGGCGACCCGGGTGTCGGCATCGGTCATGGATCGATCGTACTTTGGACCATGTGGATCACCGGGATCCGGCTACCGGTCGTCGCCGGTATGACGGGCTGGAGACCGAAATGGCCTGCACCGCCCTTCACGTGCCGGGACGCTCGGAGACGGCAGGCAGTGAGCGGTGAGGATGCACGCCAGGGTGGGCGGGAGAGCGACGTCAGCCCGCCGCGGTGGCGCAGCTGGCCGGTCGGACCCTGCCATCGGTCTCCGCGGACCCGATCGTCGGAGCCAGTACGGTTCCGAGCGCCGGCGTACCGGTCAGTTTGAGATTGTCGGTCTCGCCGGTGAAGCCTTCACTCACACAAGCCGGAGCGGCGTCGCTGCTGGCGACCAGGGTGGTCGTCTCCTCCAACGAGGCCCTCCCGCCGAACCTCGCCTCGCTTCCCCCGCCGTCTCCGAACACTCCGAACTCGGAGGTGTTCCAGGACCGGGACAGAGTGAGCACTCCGTCGGTGTTCTCCACGATGCTGGCCTGCGTGCCGTCCGACAGTTCGACGGCGTCGGTACCGCCCGGGATGACGGTTCCGGACAGTTCCGTGGTGGCGAGACCAGGGGCGGTCACGGGTCCCCCGGCGACCGTGGTCGCGTTGCTGTTCGTGTAGCAACTGCCCTCGAACGAATTCCAGGCGGCCGGACATCCCGCGCCGTAGTCGATCAACCAGTACTGCATGAACACGATGTTCGCCGCGGAGTCGTAGATGAACTGCTGCCATCCCTGACAGACACTCGGATCGCTGCTCCGCGAGCACGCCGGGGTGGTGAAGAACTCGCTGTTGAGCTGCAAGGAGAAGATGTTCGGCTGTGCCCGACCGGCGCCATCCCGGCCCTTCTCGGTGATTCCGGGACTCACGTGGGTGAATGCGCCGGTCGCCTCGCTGATCAGCCCGGGAACGACGGCCGAGTAGTCATTGCCGTTCCCGACGGTGGGCCGCGTCGGGCGGGTGGCCGTCGACGGCAGCCGACCCGTCGCCGGGGCGAACGGGACCGTCGGTGCGGCCGTGCACGGGGTGGCGTGCCATGCCACCACCGGGTATGCGGCGGTGAAACAGTGTCCGACAGGCGCCGGCAGCGCGGCGACGGCATGCTGCCATTCCCCCCGGGAGGCAGAGGTGACCGCGCCGGCACCGGAGGTCGACGTACCCGCGTCGGCGGCCGTCGTCGCGGTGGCCGCAGTCCCGGTGACCGCGGTCACCACTCCGACGGCCAGCAACAGGGCGACGGTCCGTCGGCTCCTCATGTTCGGTCCTCCCGTGGGTCCCGGGACACGCACGATCCGGACGTCCCCAGCGTCATGACCCTCACATCCGGAACGCTAGCGAGGATCCGATCAGGCGGCTGCGGCCGGGCCGTGCCCGTTCGTCCGAAGCACCCGGAGTCCATCGTGCCATCGGGGGTGGCTTGTACATTGAGGGCGTGGCTGCGGTGGAGAACTTCAGGCCTGAGCAGTGGACCAACTTCTTTCTCCTGGTCGGAACAGGCGCGGTGACGCTCACCGGGTTGGTGTTCGTGGCGATGTCTCTCAATCTCAAGGAGATCGCCGTAAACGCCACCCATCGCAATCGAGCCATCAACACCCTCGCGGGTCTGGCTCTCGTCTTCCTGCGCTGTGCGCTGGTACTGATGGGCGCCCAGGGCTACCGGGCGATCGGGGCAGAACTGTTCATCGTCTGCGGGATCTCGGCGGCCATGTTCGCCAAGGGGTACTCGAAGGCCATCAAGTTGAGCAGCGGACTGAGACCGACCCGCATCATCGGTGGAAGTCTTCTCCATCTCGCGGAGATGACCGGCGCGGCCCTGTTCTTCTTCGGTCACCTTGCGGGTCTCTATGTCGCGGCGACGGCCATGGTGGCGAGCACGTGCTACATGATCACGGCAGCCTGGTTACTCGTGATCGGCACGGTTGACATGGGGACCGCGCCCAGCACGTAGGGGGCCCGGGCGTGGGTGCTTCCGCGACCTCGTGCCGCAGCGACGGCTCCCTGGGCCGTGGCCCTCCCACCGAGTTCCCGGGGAGCGCTGCCGACAACGCCCCGTGCACCCTGGGATGGCTCAAGTCGGGACGCGTCGGCGTCGATGGCGCGGGGTCGGAGAGGACGGTGTCGGCCCCAGCCGGGGCTGGACACCCCGGCCGCGAGAGGAAGGCCCGATGGCCATCGACGAGGACCTGGAGCCCATGGCGACCGGCACGCTCGACCCGAACTCGGCACACGGCGCCCGGGGACGGCGGCGGTGAGTACGGTCGTCCGTCCCTCGACCGCGGTCGCGCCGCCGCCGGCCGCGCCCACCGTCAAGCAGGTCTCCAGGATGGCTGTCCCGTTCCTCGGATTCCTCGGCGCCGTCCAGGGCTCCTGTCCGAACATCGCCTCGACGGCACTGGTCGGTGCCAGCCGCTCGCTCCACATGGCCGGTAGCACCCAGGCCCTGGCGGCCAGCGTGCAGACCATGGCCATCGCCGCCACCGTGATCTCGACGGGACTGCTCGCCGACCGCCTGGGTCGGCGACGGGTCCTGATGGTGGCCCTCGTCGCCGGGGCGATCGGCAACCTGGTCGTGCTGGCGGCGCTGTCGCCCGCTTTCTACATGGTGGGTATGGCGATCACCGGGGTCGGACTCGGCGCCGTCTACGGTGCGGCGTTCGGCTACATGGCCGCGGTCGTGCCCAAGGAACGGATGGCGGGAGCCATGGGCGTCTTCACGGCGGTCGTCATGGCCGGCACCGTGGTGCTGACGTTCGCCGGTGGAAGCCTGGCGAGCTCGCACTGGCGGTTGGCGTTCCTGCTGATCCCGGCCGCCTGCATGGCATGCCTGGTCGTCACCCCCGTGCTCCTCCCCGACGTCGACCGGATCACGGGAAACCGTCTGGACCTGCCGGGTCAGGCCTTCCTGATGGCCGGCATCATCCTCGTCCTGTACTCGGCCAGCCAGTTCGCCCACAGCCTGACCAGCCCCAGGACGCTGGTGCCACTGGTGGTCGGTGCCCTACTGCTGGTGACCTTCTTCGTGTGGGAGTCCCGGTACGAGGGCCACTTCTTTCCGGTGGGGATCTTCCGCTCGCCCGTCTTCCTCGCCGCCCTCTGTGCCGGATTTATCTACACCTTCGGCACCGCCGTGGCGTTCCTGCAGGTGACCAACCTGTGGCAGTACGTCAACGGGTTGGCGACCGCCAAAGTCGCCGTCTGGCAGCTTCCCCTCCTGTTCGCCGGCATCGTGGCCGGCCTGGCGACCGGTCGACTCATGTCCAGAGGACTGACCGGCCGGACGACCATCCTGGCCGGCGGCGTCGTCTCCTCGGTCGGGTTCGCGCTGCTGGCGACGGCCCATGCCTCGACCAGCCTCCTGGGCTTCCTTCCCGGCCTGGTCCTCACCGGAGCCGGCGTGATCATCGCCGCCGTACCGTTCGGCAGCCTCATCCTCGCTGAGGCACCCGAGCGGTACCTCGGTCCGGTGTCGAGCTCCCGCACCACCTTCGGCCAATTCTTCTACACGATCGGCTTCTCCGTCTCGGCCGTCGTGATCGACCGCCTCACCGTCGGGGGCGTCGTCCACCGGATGGAGCACGCCGGCGTGCCGGCCAACCAGCTATCGACCGGCCTCGACGCCGTGACCGTGTACGCGTCCAAGGGCACGACGCCGACCACCTCGGCGGGCAAGGCGGCCCTCCGTAACGCCGTCGTCTCGTACGGGCACGCCTTCAGCACGATGTTCTTCATCGCGGGGGGCCTGACCCTCGTGGTCGGGATCGCGGCCTTCGTACTCCTGTCCGGGAGCGGTGGGTCCCCGCCCGCCGACACCGGATCGGTGGACGTTGTTCCGACGGGCTGATCACTCTGCCGTCCAGAACCGAACCGGGGAGACCGGTGAGACCGGGGCCACCGCCCCGGGGTCCACCGGTCGAGACAACAGGAGGATGCACATGTGTATGACGTTCAAGCTTCAGGTCGCGAAGGACGGCACCGTCGTGGCGGGCCGGAGCATGGAGTTCCCGACGGGGATGCCGACCCAGTTGGCGGTCCTGCCGGCCGACCACGTCGGAGCCGGTTCGGTGGGTGACGGCGGACATCCGAAGACGTGGAAGGCGACCCGCGGCGTCGTCGGTATGGGCGTCTTCGGTCACGCCGACTGGCTGGTCGACGGCGTCAACACGGCGGGCGTCAGCGCCCATCTGCTCTACATGCCGGGTGGGTACTGCTCGTTCCGCAGGCCCAGGGGTGACGGGACCGACCTCGCCCAGCTCGACCTGGCGGCCTACCTGCTGGGCACGTGCGGAAGCATCGACGAGGTCAAGGTGGCGATGGCCGGCGTCAACATCGTCGGACGGGATCCCGGAATGGGCTTCGTGCCCCCGGTCCACTGCCTCGTCCACGACACCACGGGCTCGATCGCCATCGAGTTCCACGCCCGCGGAACCCGGGTGGTGGACAACCCCGTCGGTATCGCCACCAACGCGCCCTACCTCGATTGGCACCTGACCAACCTCGGGAACTACCTGGGCGTGTCGGCGCAGAACCCGCCGGACGAAGTGGTCGGGGGCCTCACCTTGTCCGCACCGGGCCAGGGGGAGGGCCTGCGGGGCATTCCGGCCGACTACACCCCGGCGGCCCGGTTCGTACGCCTGTTCAGCGTCCTCCGCCTCGTCGACCAGGCGGCCGATGCGCACGAAGCGGAACTGCTGGCGCTGCACGTGTGCAACGCCTTCGACATTCCCGCCGGAGCGGTCAAGGAGGCCGTGGGCGGCGACATGGTGCCCGAGGTGACCGTCTGGGACGCGGTGCTGAACCTGACTACCCCCCGCTACGCCTACCGGACGATCGGCAACCCCGAGACCTACGTCGTCGAACTGGCCACGGTGGACTTCTCCACGCCGGCCCGCCTCCTGGAGCTGCGGTGGACGGGTGACTTCACGTCCGTGTCCGTCTGACCCGACGGAGCCGCAGGACGCCGCCGGTGGGTGCCGGTGTCAGCCCCCGCCGCCCACGGCCGGAATGACGGGCACGGTGCACCACACCGTCTTTCCCCGCGGTCCGATGGCGATGCCGGACCGCGAGGCGAGCATCGCCAGGATGCGCAGGCCCCGGCCGTTCTCCTCCTCCGTCCCGGGGTGTCGTCGCCGTGGTGTCTGAGGCAGTCCGTCGTCGACCTCGATCAACACCTCGTCGCCGAGGAGGGTGAGGCGCAGACACACGGGAGGGGTGCCATGGACGATGGCATTGGTCACCAGCTCGCTCACGAGCAGCTCGAGATCGCCGGGCTCCGTGCGGGCCCCCCAGCCGGCGGCCGTCTCGGTGGCGAACCGCCGTGCGATGAAAGCGCCGTCAGAGTCGGCCCCGATGCGGATCTCCTCGGAGCGGAGTGGACCGGCCGCCCGGACCCGGGCGACGAGGATGGCCACGTCATCCGGTGACCCGGAAGGACAGAGGTCCGAGACCAACGCGGCAGGAAGGTCGTCGACCGCGCCGGTCCACCGCCGGGCGATGTCGGCAACCCGATCGATCCGTCGGTCGAGGTCCCCGGCACGGGTCTCGACCAGTCCGTCGGTGTACATGACCAGCGTCGAACCTGGCTCCAGGCGTGCGGTGCCCCGACGGAACGCCATGGGTCCAGCTCCGAGCGGTGGTTCGAGGGGGGAGTCCAGCCGGTCGGCGGTTGCCCCACCGGGGCCGATCAGCAGTGGCGGTAGGTGCCCGGCATTCGCATACTCGAGGGACAGTGACCGTGAGTCGACGACGGCGTACACGCACGAAGCGATCTGACCGGTGCCGAGTTCACGCACGCGGCCGTCGAGAGCCTCCATGAGTTCCGGCGGCGACAGGCCGAGTCCGGCGTAGGCACGCACCGCGGAGCGGAGCTGAACCATCGTCGCCGCCGCTCGGATCCCCTTGCCCATGACGTCGCCCACGACGAGTGCGGTCTGTGCCCGACCGAGCTCGATCTCCTCGAACCAGTCGCCGCCCACCTGGGTTCCCTGGACGCCCGCCTGGTAATAGGTGGCGATCTCGAGCCGTGGTGAACGCGAGGACGGGCTCGGGACGAGCGCCTCCTGGAGCTCGACGGCGATCTCGTGCTCACGCCGGGCCGCCGCTCGTCGATGCCGTTCGAGCTCCAGGTTCGAGCGGACCCTGGCGAACAGCTCGACAGCCGAGAAGGGCTTCACGAGGTAGTCGTCGGCGCCGGCCTCCAGCCCCTCGACGGCCGAATCCTCTCCCGCCCGCGCCGACAGCAGGATGACCGGTGTCCCCGAGGTGGCAGGGTCCGACCGGAGCGCCCGGAGCAGGCCGAAGCCGTCGAGATTCGGCATCATCACGTCGGAGAGCACGAGGTCCGGTCGGAGCGATCGGGCCGCCTCGAGCGCGAGGGCTCCGTCCTCGACCGTCACCACGGAGTAGGAATCCTGCAACAGGTCGGCTATGTACCGCCGCATGTCGGGGTTGTCGTCGGCGACGAGCACGATCGGACGATCGGCTGCCGATCGGGCACCCGTGGACTCCGGCGGGTCGACGGCGTCCACCCCGAGCGGAGCCAGCCACCGGACGGTCTCGGCGACGTAGGTTGAGGTGACGTGTCGAACCGTGTCCTCGTCCGCGAGCGGGGGCGCGCGTCCGGCGACCCGATCGGAAACCGGACCGTGAACGTGCTGCCTGCTCCCGGTGCGCTCGACACCGCGATCGAACCTTCGTGCAGGTCGACCAGTTCGGCGACCAGTGCGAGACCGATACCCGAGCCCTCGAAGGTGCGCGACCGCGCCCCTTCGATCCGGTGGAAGCGGGCGAAGAGGTTCGCCTGGTCACTGGATTCGATGCCGATCCCCGTGTCCTCCACGGCCAGTTCGACGAACTCCTCCACCTGGGTCAGCCGTACCGAGATCTGCCCTTCGAAGGTGAACTTCAGAGCGTTCGAGAGGAGGTTGGAGACGATCTTCGCCCACATCTCCCGGTCGACACAGACCAGCGAGTCGATGGGCCCGCAGTCGACGGCGAAGGTGAGCCCGACCCGTTCCACCGCGGAGCGGAACATCTCTGCGATGTGGGCGGTCTCGTCCACCAGATCGACCGCCTCGAGCCGCGCCTCGGCGCTGCCCGGATTCCAGGCGGGAGAAGTCGAGCAGGGTGTTCACGAGCTTGAGGAGCCGCTCACTCGACTGGTGGATGGTCTCGACCCGGTCGCGCTGCCGCCTGCTCAACGGGTCCTGTCGATCGTTCAGCGCATCGGTGGTCGGCCCCAGGATCAGAGTGAGCGGTGTGCGGAACTCGTGGCTCACATTGGTGAAGAACGCCGTCTTGGCCCGGTCGAGCGACGCGAGGTCCTCGGCCCGCTGACGTTCGGCCTCGTAGGCGCGGGCGTTGGACAGGGCCGACGACAGCTGGCTCGCCACCAGATCGAGGAATCCGAGGTACTCCTCGTCGAGTGGCCGGTAGCGGTTGAGTCCGACCACCAGGGCGCCGATCGGCGGCGCACCGGGGGCTCCGTCGACGCGGATGAGCATGGCGGAGGTGGCCGGCTCCTCCCAAGCCCCGCGGGGCACGTCGGAGATGCGCTCGACCAGGTCGTCGACGAGCAGGTGGGAAGCCGTCGTCAGCGATCCGATCGGCCATGGATGTCCGGGTCCGGTCAACCTCCGCGGAGCGACCGGGTCGCCCGCCGTCGCCCCGGCACACAGGGCGAGGCGGCCGGCCTCGGCGTCCGACTCGTAGAGCAATGCGAACGGCAGGACCGTCTGGTCGGAGGCAAGTGCCTCGGACGCCGCCGCGAAGACCTCCTCGTTCGTCCGGGCTCTGGTCAACGCAGTCCCGAGCCGGCGGAGGACGTTCATCCGCCGATCGCCGACCACCCGCTGGGTGTCTTCGCTGACCACGCAGAGGAGCCCGGAAACGTCACTGTTCTCGTCGGAGAGGGGTGAGTAGGAGAACGTGTGGTAGGTCTCCTCCCGATAGCCGTTCCGTTCGAGGAGGAGGAGCAGCGACTCGTCCCAGGTGGCCACTCCGGTCTGGAGCACCGTCTCGATGCGGGGTCCGATATCGCTCCAGATCTCCGCCCAGACCTCTGCGGCCGGTCGTCCGAGCGCCCAGGGGTACTTCGCCCCGAGTGTGTCGTGCCGGTACTTCTCGTTGCAGAAGAACGTGAGCTCCGGTCCCCAGGCCATCCACATCGAGAACCGGGAGGTGAGGACCACGTGGACGATCGACCGCAGGCTCTGGGGCCATGTAGCGGGAGGGCCCAACGGGGTGTCCGCCCAGTCGACCCTCATCATGTCCCTGCCGAGATCTCCCGCCGACCGGAACAGGCGCTCCATGTCGAATTCGCTGGATGACGTCCGCCCGGTCATGACCCTTGTCTCCTCGGGTCACTCGACCCGGAAGGAATCCTTCACACCGGCCAGCTCGAAGAATCGCAGGACCGTCGGGCTCGGGCGTGCCAGCACGAGGGTCGCACCGCACCGGTTCGCACAGTTCCGCAGTGCGACCAGGGCACCGAGCCCGCTGGAGTCGATGAAGGTGACATCGTCCAGATCCACGACGAGCCGGCCGGGCGCAACCGACGTGGCCAACTCGGGACCCACCTCGCGGAGGCTGGGCGCGACGGAGAAGTCGATCTCACCGGACAGGACCAGATGCGGAGGCGTCGAATGGGTGACGAGGCGCACGGGCGCCATCGTATCGGGACGTCGGAAAGTGAAATCGGCAGGCGTCGCATCCGGTCCGCCCCGATCGTCGGAGTCGGGACCGATGTCAGTGGGGTCCTCGACACCCGGTCACGGCCGGAACTACGCGCGGTTCGGGCCGGATCCGCCGGCTCTCCGGTTCCGAGCCTGCGGTACCAGAGGCGCCAGGGGGTGGTGTGCCGTTGCCAGACGTCGGGGCCGCTCGTGTAGCTGGGGCCCGAGTGCCGACGTTTGGCGGCCGATTCCTCGTCGACCTCGTAGACGGCCAGGAACCGGGGCGCCCCCCGATAGGGCGGTCGGACAGCTTCCACCAACTCGTAGCGGACGGCCCGCAGGGCGTTGCGCCGCTCGGCCACCTCGGGGAGGTGGACGTCGGTGTAGAAGTCGTTGAAGACCACGAGGTCCTCATCGGTGGCGTCGGCGGGAGGATCGACCCCCAGCAGATAGATGGCGAAGGGTGCCACCTCGGCCGGAGCCGTCTCGGCGACCGTCCGGTACCGCATCGACCAGGTCTGGCGCAGCCCCGGCTGGTCCGAGGCCTCCGCCGGGGCGGCGGAGGCCGGGTCGTCACCGCCGCTGACGGCGCTCAGGAACCTGGGGGGTCGGAAACCCCGGGCGGCGACGGCCAGGAGCTCGAAGTGGGCGTCGATCCCGGGGGCCGTCGGCGCCGATCGGGCGAACCGCTCGGCGGCCGATGGATCGGCCGAGGCGCCTCCGCGCACGTCCCAGCCCGTCCACCAGGTGAACGGGGCCTCCACCGTCAACGGAGTCGGCGGCGACCGACGCGGTCGTCGTTCCTGCCCGGGGCCATGCGTCCGAGGATACCGACCGTACGGCCCGGGATCAGGGGACGACCCGGACCGGCCCATTCGCCAGGTGATCCGACGGGGGCCGCCCGATAACGTGGGGGAGTGGCCGCCAAAGAGGTTCGCCCCATCGAGGTGTCGGGTCGGACCGTCGAGATCTCCAGTCCGGACAAGATCTACTTCCCCGATCTCGGGGCCACCAAGTTCGAACTGGCCACGTACTACGTGGCCGTGGCCGACGGGCTTGAGGTGACGGCTTTCGGGCGCCCGGCCATGCTCCAGCGGTTCCCCGAGGGGGCCGCCGGCAAGTCCTTCTTCCAGAAACGGGTGCCGGCCGGGGCGCCGGACTGGCTCCAGACCACCGAAGTCACCACACCCAACGGGACGACGTCGAACGCCCTGGTGGTGGCGGACGCTCGCCCACGTCCTGTGGGCGGTCAACCTGGGCTGTCTCGGTCTCCACCTGTGGCCCTACCGCGCCGAGGATCCGGATCACGCCGACGAGCTCCGCATCGACCTCGACCCGCAGCCCGGCACCACCTTCGACGACATCCGCGAGGCGGGCGCCCGGACCCACGCCCTGTTGGACGAGCTGGGCATCGCGGCCTATCCCAAGACCACCGGCAACCGGGGCCTCCATGTCTACGCCCGGCTCGAGCCGCGCTGGGACAGTTTCCAGGTGCGTTCGGGTGCGGTCGCCCTGGCCCGCGAGCTCGAGCGACGCCACCCCGACCTGATCACCGCCAACTGGTGGAAGGAGGAGCGGGGCCGACGGATCTTCGTCGACTTCAACCAGAACGCCCCGCACAAGACGGTCTTCGGCGCCTGGTTCGCCCGACCCCGGGTCGGAGGCCAGGTCTCGACCCCCTTGTCGTGGGACGAGGTGGCGACGGTCGACCCTGATGAGCTGACGATCCGGACCGTTCCCGACCTGCTCCGCCGGCGGGGGGATCCGTGGTCGGACATCGCCTCCGAACCCCAGTCCCTCCAGCCCCTGTTGGACCTGGCGGCCCGCGATCGGGCCGATGGCCTGCACGACGCGCCGTGGCCCCCCGAGTACCCCAAGCAGCCCGACGAACCGCCGCGGGTGTCACCGAGCCGCGCCAAGCCGGTCTGAGCGATGGACCCGACCGGAGCCCTCCGCCGTATCGCCTACCTCCTCGAGCGGGACGGGGCCGAGTCCTACAAGGTCCGGGCCTTCCGCAAGGCCGCCGCCGCCATCGCCGACCTGCCCGTCGACGAGCTGGCGGCCATGACCCCCTCCCGACTCCAGGCCATCCCCGACGTCGGGAAGACCAGTGCCCAGGTGATCGGCGAGGCGGCCTCCGGGGACGTCCCCGAGTACCTGGCGCGTCTGGAGGCCGGCGGGCCACCGGCCGTGAGCGGCGCGGCGGCCGACCTCCTGGAGCGGCTGCGTGGGGACTGCCACAGCCACTCCGACTGGTCGGACGGGGGATCGCCCATCCGTGAGATGGCCGAGGCGGCCAGGGACCACGGCCATGAGTACTGGGCCCTCACCGACCACAGCCCGCGGCTGACGGTGGCCCACGGCCTCGACGCCGAACGCCTCCGCCGACAACTCGAGGTCGTGGCCGAGCTGAACGACGAGCTGGCTCCCTTCCGCATCCTGACCGGGATCGAGGTCGACATCCTGGTCGACGGGTCACTCGACCAGGACGAGGCGCTGCTCGCCCAGCTCGACGTGGTGGTGGCCAGCGTGCACTCGAAGCTCCGGATGGAGGAACCGGAGATGACCCGGAGGATGCTCCGGGCCGTCGAGAGCCCGCACACCGACATCCTGGGCCACTGCACCGGCCGGCTCCTGACCGGTAAGGGCCGGCCTCCCTCCACGTTCGACGCCGAGGCGGTGTTCGGCGCCTGCGCGGCCAACGGCACGGCGGTGGAGATCAACTCCCGACCCGAGCGTCTCGACCCGCCCGAGCCCCTCCTCGAGTTGGCGCTGTCGCTCGGCTGCAACGTGACGGTGGACACCGACGCCCACGCTCCGGGCCAGCTCGAGTGGCAGTACCACGGCTGCGAACAGGCGGTGCGGGTGGGCGTGCCGGCGGACCGGGTGATGAACACCCTGCCACTGGACGACTTCCTCGCCTGGACGGCCGGCCACGGGGAGTAGGACCGGGCCCGGACCACCACCGCCGGGTACGATTCGGCCGTGGCCCTTCCCGTCGTGCCGCCCGTGGCCCCGATGCTGGCCAAGCTGGCCCGTGAACTGCCCGAGCGCGACGGTCTGTACTACGAGCCGAAGTGGGACGGCTTCCGGTGCATCGTGTTCCGCGACGGTGACGACGTGGTGCTGGGCAGCCGCAACGAAAAGCCGCTGACCCGGTACTTTCCCGAGCTGGTGGACTCGCTGCGGGCCAATCTGCCCGACCGGTGCGTCATCGACGGGGAGATCGTCATCGCCGGGCCGGCCGGACTCGACTTCGATGCGCTCTCCCAGCGGATCCATCCGGCCGACTCCCGGGTCGAGCTGCTGGCCCGCACCACTCCGGCGTCCTTCGTGGCCTTCGACCTCCTGGCCCTGGGTGACGACGATCTGCAGGGTGAGCCCTACGCGGTGCGACGTCGGACCCTCGAGCAGGCGCTCGCCCCGTCCGCGCCCCCCGTCCACCTGACCCCGGTGACCACGCAGCCGGATGTGGCCAGGGACTGGTTCTCCCGGTTCGAGGGTGCGGGGCTGGACGGCGTGGTGGTCAAGGACGGTGCGCTCACGTACCAACCGGACAAGCGGGCCATGATGAAGGTGAAGCACGAGCGCACGGCGGACTGCGTCGTCGGTGGATTCCGGTGGCACAAGTCCGGGGGAGTCGTCGGCTCCCTCCTCCTGGGCCTGTTCGACGAGGCCGGCGTGCTCCATCACGTAGGCGTGGCCTCCGGGTTCAGCGCCGCCCGGCGCACGGAGTTCGTCGACACCCTGGAGCCCTATCGCAGCGGAGCGACCGACGGCCACCCCTGGCTGGGCGACGCCGCCCCCGTCGGCCGTGTCCCCGGGGGCCAGAGCCGTTGGAGTGCGGGCAAGGACCTCAGCTGGGAGCCGCTCCGTCCCGACCTGGTGGTGGAGGTCGCCTACGACCATCTCCAGGTCGACCGCTTCCGCCACGCCACGTCCTTCGTCCGTTGGCGGCCGGACCGGGAGCCGGCATCGTGCACCTACGCCCAGTTGGACACGCCGGTGCCGACCGAGCTGGAAGAGGTATTCGGCACGCTCGGGTGAGCCGGGACGTACCCGGGGTGCGGCGTTAGGACGCCTTCCGGCGGGCGGCCGCCTTCGGTTTGGCCGCCTTGGCCGTGGCCTTGATGGGAGTCGGCCGTTTGGGGGCGGCCCGCTTCTTCGCCGGAGGGGCGGTGGACTTCTTCGTCGTGGAAGCCGGCGCCTTCTTCGTCGTGGCGGTCGTCTTCTTCGCGGTCCGGGCCGTCGGCTTGTCCGCCGACCGCCCGGCGGCCCGTACCGAGTCGACGCTGGCGCTGAGCACCTGCATCAGGTCGACGACATTGGTGGACGGCGGTTGGACCTCGGTGCCGGTCACGATCTCGTCGCCCTGACGCTTGGCCTCGATGATGGCCTCGAGCTGCCGGCGATGGGTGTCCTGGTACTTCTCCGGATCCCAGTCGCTCTCCATCGACTCGAGGAGGAGCCCCGCCATCTGCAACTCCCGATCGCTCACCTCGTCGGCGCCGGGCAGCTCGGGGAAGTCCTTGGTGGGCGACCGGATCTCGTCGGCGAAGTACATGGTCTCGAGCTTCAGCACCTCGTCGTCGGGACGGATGGCGACCGGGTACTCCTTGTTCCTCATGACCAGCGTCCCGATGGCCACCTTGTTGGCGTTCCGCATGACTTGGCGGAGCAGGGCGTAGGCCTTGTTGGCGGCCTCTCCCTCCGGGGCGAGGTAGTAGGTGGAGCGGTAGTAGACCGGATCTATCTGCTCGAGGTCCACGAAGTCGGTGATCTCGATGAGCTTGGACTTCTCGGCCTCGGCCGAGTCGATCTCCTCGTTGGTCAGGATGACGTAGTCGCCGCCCCCCAGGTCGAACCCTTTGACGATCCGGCCGGCGGGCACCTCTTCGCCGGTCCGTTCGTTGACCTTCTTGTAGCGGATGCGATCCGACGTCCCCTCTTCGAACTGGTTGAAGTGGATCGTCCTGTCCTGGGTGGCCGAGTACAGCCCGACGGGGACGTTCACGAGTCCGAAGCTGAGGGCGCCCTTCCAGACGGTGCGAGGCATGGACATATTGTTACCCAGGTCAGGGGCCATCCACCACCCCTGTCACAACCATTGGTAACACTGACGTCGTGACCCAGACCGAGACGCCAGAATTCGGCTCCGCCGTGCTCCGGAGCCTGCCGGTACTGGTCCCGGCCGGCATGACCCAGGCCGACCTGGCCCTGGAGATGGGACTGTCCGCCCACCTGCAGATGGGTGGCGTGGAGGTGGACGACGGCATCGCCCACCTGTGGGCCGTCCGCCAGGCCATCCTCGAGGCGAGCGGGATGGATCCGTCCATCGAGCCGATTCCCTTCGGAGGGCGTTCCGGACGGCTCGACCTGCTGAACATGGCGATCTACCTGGGGAATCTTCTCGAGCGGGCTGCGGCGCGGAACGCCTGCGATCCGGACGCCATCGTCACCCGGGCTCTGGGCCGACCGGTTCTGTACCAGGTGCGGAGCTCCGTCGAGGACCTCCGGGCGCTACGCACCTCGTAGTCGTCGTCTCGACCTCTCAGGAGGTCCGGCTCCACCCTTCGATCCGGGGCTCTGCCATCCGGGCGTCACGATCCCCGGGGTCACCTCCATCTCGGCGTAGCCGTCGTGATGGGGGGTAGCTAGACCCCGTGATCTGCGGATACCTTGGACACCAGTCTCCGGCGCAGGCCCGGGATCCGAGGAGGCGCCATGAGCAGGATGGGTGAACGGTTCCTCGTACTGGACGAGGCGGCCACCGCCCTGGACGCCGTGGATCCGGGCCTGGCGGAACAGTTCCGCATCGCGAACGGGCTGCCGGCATCGGGGCCGGTGGGCGGGTCCGGCGGAGGGGCGTCGACTGGGCCGACGGCGTCGGCGGCTCCTCTCGAGGGCCACGACATCCGCATGGTCGTGGGCGACCGTGTCGTGCGGGCCGAGTGCTCCTGTCGGACGTGGACGTCCGAGGTCGATTGGGACGGGATCGACGTGATGGTGAGCCGGATACGTCAGCACGTCGGGTCCGATGGTGCCACCTCCCAGGACGGGATCGAGGTGGATGCCCCGTCGAGCCTTCCCGAGAGCTGGGCCGGATGAGCGGGCGGCCGATGGGGGGACCCCGAAAGAGTGGCCGGCTCAGGGCTTCGAGCTGAGGCCGCCGGGCCGGGCCGAGTGCCCCCCGCCGGCAAGGGGAGTAGATTGACTCCACGTCCGGATCAGCGGCGTTTCCCGGTGTCGTATCCGACACCGGGAGTACCCGACCTCAAGGAGCAGTTCATGATTCGCAGGTGCCTGACGCTCGCCGCGGCTGCGGCCGTCCCCATGTCCTTCCTGGCCCTCGCCGGGACGTCCGGTACCGCCGGTGCCGCCACGCCCCCCGCGAACGTGACCTGCGCCCTCTCGGGCACCACCACGTTCCCGTTCGGCCTTTCGTTGAACGGCGACGTCGCCGCCGCCCAGAAGAAGTCGGCGTACACGATCAGCACGTCGTCGGTCTCGGCCACCGGGTGCGGTTCGGCCAACACGTCGATCTCATTGTCGACCGCCGCCACCGCCACCCTCAAGACGATGGTGGGCAAGAAGTCCGAGTACGTGCCCGGTACCTTCGCCGACAAGACGGCTTCCGGCAGCACCAATCCCGATCCCAAGGGATTCGAGGTCGAGGACGGATCGACCACCTACAAGCTCATCCCCAAGACCACGACGGAGGAGAAGGGTGGAGCCTGCCTTTCCGGCACGACCTTCGAGATCGGTAGCGAGGTCACCGGAACCATCAAGAAGGGTGGAACGTTCACGCTCCTCATCTGTGAGGACACGGACACCGGGACCGACACGTCCACCATGAACCACGTCATCGGCGGGGATACCTTCACCCCACTGATCTACGACGCCGCCAACGGTGCCGGAGACAACCTGATAGTCCCCGGTGCGGGCGATCCCTCCATCAATATCGCGACGGGCCACATCGACCCGACTCTGAGCTATCTGACCATCGACAGCTGACCTCCGGCACCGCCGGAAGCGCTTCCTCGGACGGGGTCCGGGGGTCGGGCGGTCGATTCCGCCGAGCCTCCGCGGTCCGGTCGTCGAGCCGCGGCCCGGTTCAGCGGTGTGCGGTGTATCCGCCGTCGATGGTGAACGTCTGGCCGGTCACGAACGCGGCGTCGTCGGACAGTAGGTAGGCCACGGCGGTGGCGATCTCCTCGGGGAATCCGGGTCGGCCGACGAGGTGTCCGTCGGTGATCGGCCCGAGGGTGTCCCCGTGCGGGCCACCGAGCGCGTCCTGGAGGTCGCGGTCGACGACCACGCCGGGCGCGACCGCGTTGACACGGATGTTGCGGTCGGCGTAGGCGGTGGCCACGTAGCGGGTGAGGGCGACGACGCCGGCCTTACTGGTTCCGTAGGCGGCCAGCGAGCGGCTGCCGTAGGTGGCGGCGACCGACGCGGTGTTGACGATCGCGCCACCGCCGCGTTCGAGCATGGCCGGGATGGCGAAGCGGCAGCCGAGCATGACGCCGTCGAGGTTGACACGCAGCACGGTGTGCCAGGTGTCGAGCGACATGGTGACGACGTCCTGGTCGGTGAAGTTGAGCTTGATCGCCGCCGCGTTGTTGTGGAGGAGGTCGAGTCCCCCGTATGCGGCGACGGTGTCGGCGACCATGGATTCGACGGAGTCGGGCTCGGCGACATCGGTGATCTGCGCCCGGGCAGCTCCTCCGGCGGCACGGATCAGCTCGACGGTCGCATCAGCCGCGGTCCCGTCGATGTCGGCGACGGTCACCCGGGCGCCTTCGGCCGCCAGGCATCGGGCCGTGGCCCGGCCGATACCCGAGCCGGCACCGGTCACGACGACGATCTTGTCGTTGAAGCGTTGCATGCCCGAGTGTCGCGCGGGTCGGCCCCCGTGGTCCTCGATATGCGGGCCACCGGTTCCGGGGCCCGATCCCGTGGGAGACGGACGGCTTGGTCCGGACGCCCACCGGGGCGGGGTCTGCGGCAGAATCCTCGTGATGAAGGCCATCCGCTACGACTTTGCCGACGCCGACTTTCCTGCCTCGTTGGTGGACGTGGACGAACCCGTGCTCCCCACCGGCGAATGGGCCCGGGTGGCCGTCGACGTCGGGGGGATCTGTGGGAGCGACCTCCATCTGTTCGCGCCGCTCGTCGACGGCTCGCCGACCCTGCAGGGGATCGCCGACTTCCCGTTCGAGTTGGGCCACGAGATCGCCGGGACGGTCATCGAGGCCGGCCCGGACTGTCCACTCGCCGCGGGGACCCGGGTGGCGGTCGATCCGATCATCCCCTGCCTGCCCCGCGGCATCGATCCGCCGTGTGCCAACTGCGCCCGGGGGTGGGCGTCGAGCTGCCTCAATTTCGACAGCCACGTGATGACCGGCGGCCGATCGCTCGGGTTCACCCGCGGGCTCGGGGCCGGCTGGGCCGAGCAGGTACTGGGCCACCGGTCCATGCTGCACCCGATCCCCGACGGCGTGCCCGAGAAGGTGGCCAGCCTCCACGAGCCGATCTCGATCGCCCTGCACGGCCTCGCCCACCGCCCGCCGGATCGGGGATCGCCGATCCTCGTCGTCGGGGGCGGGATCATCGGACTCACCGCCCTGCTCGCCGTGCGCGACCTGTTTCCTGACAACTCGGTCACCGTCCTCCTGCGCTACCCCCATCAGGCGCAGGCGGCGCGGGCCTGCGGGGCCACGGCGGTCGTCATGGGATCCGGCGGAGGGGCGTTCGAGGAACTGGCCGCCCTGACCGGGGGCCGGGCCGTCGGGGAAGGGGACGATCGCATGCTGATGGGAGGCTTCCCCTACGTGGTCGAGGCCGCCGGGAGCCCGGCCGCGGTGACCGATGCGCTGCGGGCGGCCGATCATCGGGGTACCGTGCTGACCCTGGGGGCGGCGGGAACCGCCACCATCGACATGACCCCGATCTGGTACAAGCAGCTGGTGGTGGTGGGTTCGGTCGACCACGGGTCGCACCCGTCCTCGGCCATGGGCCGGGCCCCTGCGGGTCCCGACCACTCGATCGACGCCGCCTTGGCGGTGCTGGCTCGCAGTACGTTCCCGCCCGACGTGCTCGTCACGCACGAGTTCCCCCTCGAGGGATACCGGGAGGCGGTCCGGGCCGGTCTCGACAAGAACGCCAGTCAGGCGATGAAGGTGGTCTTCCGGCCCTCGGGCTGAACCGGGCGGGCGCTCGCCGACCGGACGGCGCGGTCCCGGGGTCAGCGACTGTCGATGGCGACCTTGACGGCTCCCGACGCCTCCTGATCGGCCAGGACGGTGAAGGCGTCGCGCCACTCGTCGAGGCGGAACGTGTGGGTGAGGACCGGCGTGAGGTCGATCCGGCCGGATCCGACCATGTCCAGGAAGTGGGCGATGCCGTGCTGCCGCACCCCTTCGACCTCCTCGATGCCGAAGGCGTTGGAGCCGGTGTAGAAGATCTCCTTGGAGTAGACCGGCGTATCGTCCCACTTGGCGGCGCCGTGCATGCCCAGCTTCACCAGGGTCCCTCTGGCCCGCAGCACGCGGCAGCCGACCTCCAGCGTCTCGGCGGCGCCGATCGTGTCGTAGACGACGTCGATGCCCCCCGGGAAGGCCATCGGTAGTCCGTCCGCCGGTTGCAGCACGCCGTCCGACCAGTCCGCCACCCGCTCGATGAGCTCGAGCCGTGGCTCGTGGGGCACGGTCGATGCGCCGAAGGCCTCGGCCAGCCGGCGTTGCGCGTCGAACCGGGCCACCACCATCACCTCGACCGTGGGGTGGAGGATCGCCAGGATGGCGACGGCGGACAGACCGAGAGCGCCGGCCCCGTAGACGAGCACCCTGCCGCCCGGTCGCGGCGGATGACGCGTGACCGCGTGCAGCGACACCGCGAAGGGGTCGGCCATGACGGCCTGCTCGTCGCTCAGGTGATCCGGAACCTTGAAGAGCATCGAGTCGTGGGCCGGCATGAGGTCGGCGAAGCCTCCTGTCACGTCACGGCACATGCCGATGTGGATGCCGGGGGCGAACGAGCCCTTGGCGAACGAATGGCACTGACTCAGGTCGCCGGCCACACATGCCGGACAGACGGGCGTCACCCCCCGGGTCACGCAGGTCAGCCACGGGTTGAGGGCGACACGGTCCCCCGGCTCGAGTCCCTCCGCCTCGGGCCCGACATCCACGACCTCGGCGATGACCTCGTGGCCCATGACGTGCGGCATGGAGACGAAGTTCTTCATCGGGTTCTGCTGCATGCCCGATGCATTGCCGGGGTCGATCAGGCTGGCGTAGTCGAGGAACACCGCCTTGGACTCCGATCCGCAGATACCCACCAGCCTCGGCCTGGTCACCACCCAGTCGGGTCGCAGGAAACCGGGCTCGTCGACGTCGATGAGCCGGGTCGGTGTCCGGGCGAGCATCCGCAACAGGCGGTTGTCCGTCTCGCCGATGGGCTGCACTTCCGGCTCCACCCCGTACATGAGCGCTCGCATGCCCGCATCGTAGGTCGCGGCCGGTCGTTCTTCCTGACCTGTCGCACCAGGCGTGGGCTGATCCCCGCCGGGGGGGATCGTGGGCGCCGTCCGCTCAGGAGGGGAACGACACCTGCGCGGCCGCCACCAGGAGAGGTGCCCGATCCGCCGGGAGGATGTATCCGGCGGCGATGGCCCGGTCGAGGTCGGTGGTGTAGGCGGCGACGTAGCCGGCCTCCGATCCGTAGAGGGCGACCAGAGTCGCCTGACTGAACGGGACGGTGGACCCGAACAGGCCACAGAGTTCGCTGCTGCCCGGCGGTGGTGCACCGCTGAGCGTCGACACCGGCACGTCCACCGCCGGGGTGCGGACGCCTCCCTCCACGTTCCCGTGGGCGTCCAGGGCCAACACCGCAGGATCGGTGGAGGAGAGGGTGAAGGGTTGCGGTGAGGGTGGCGGTGTGCCGTCGTCGACCCAGTGCAGGAAGGACACGAACGCCGCCTGGGCGACCTCGTGCTGGGGACCGGAGTTGATGGGGGCGGTGCAGCCGAGGAGGGAGGCCGCCGTCCCCACCTCGTAGGCGTCGGCGTGGGACGTCCCCGCCACCTCCCACGTCCGGATCCTCGAGGTGTTCGGCTGCTGCGCCGCGGCGTAGCCGAGCTGGATCAGGTCCGTCTGGGTCTCGAACATGAAGACGGGGACGGTGAGGTCGGTGCGGATGCGCACGTTCCCGCTGACCGCCGAGGATCCACCCTGTCCATCGAGCGGGGCGGCCCCACCTCCGCGCGAGTGGATGAAGATGCCCTGGTAGGCGGGGTCGAGGGGCTGGATGGCGTCGGCATACGTCGTGAGGTAGAACGCCGACTGCGACTCGCCGACAGCCACCACGTGCTTCGGCCGGAGCCCTCCGAGGACCGACGGGGCCGGAACCCGCAGGGCCTGGCCGATCTGGGCGAACATGTCGAGGGAGTACTGGTCACCGGGGTGGTGAAGGCTCCCGTAGCGGGCCGGATCTTCCTGCTCCAGGCCCTTGCTCGCCCCCGAGCTGAGGATCGCTTTCCCGCCGTTCACGGCGAGGGCCTGCGCGGACACCGCCACGTAGGCGGCACCCGAGTCCATCAGGGCCGGATCGAGGTAGTCCCAGTCGGGGGCGGACTCGCCGGCCGACACGTTCATCCACTCCACGACGACGTTCCCGTCGAACTTCGCCGGGTCGCTCGGCCGCCGGACGATGATGCGCGTGCGGTAAGGCGCGGATCCGGTGGTGGCGATGGTCCACTTCCCGTCGGAGGGAGTGGACCGGCTGGTGAACGAGTAGGCGGTTCCCGAGGCGAAGTACTCCTGCTCCACATAGCCGTGGGCGGCCAGATCGCTGGGATTGGCGGAGAGGGGTTCGATGATCTCTCCGGTGTCCGGCGGCGTGGTGAACACCGCCGGCGCCCGCCAACCGGTCAGTCGGGCCGCGGTCGTCGTCGGGGAGGAGGAGGCCGCGCTGCCGCAGCCGGCCAGGGTCCCGGCGACGACGAGGAGGACGGCTCCCCATCGGCCGGCTCGGCTCGCGTTGCGCTGATCCACGATGTCTCCTGCCCTCCCCCGAGGGTGCCGACGGTGCCACGACGTGGCTCGGACCCAGGAGCACAGTAGCCCCCGCGTTTCCGGTGCGCCCGATCACCGGCGGTGCCCCGACCCGGTGGATTACGCTCCACCCTCGGTGCCCTGGCCTGTTTTCCCGCAGGTCAGGGCATCGTCTTCTTCACCCCTGCGGGGCCGTCACTCCGTGGTGGTGGCCGAGTGGGCGGCGACCTGGTCATCGATCTGGTGGAGGTCGAAGTAGTCCCGCCAGCGGGTGACCAGACCGTCGGGATCCACGTCGACCACCGTCGATCCGTGCAGCTCGATGGGGATCGTGCCCCCCAGGGTCCCCCGCCCGATCCACTCGAACGCACCGCCGGTCTCGTCGCCGTGCACCCAGGTGATCTCCTGTCGCCAATCGGGGAACGACGCCTGGGTCATCTCCTCGATGGCGGCCAGGTCCGTGGTGGGCTCGTTGACCGGGTCGCTGAAGAGGGCTCCCGGGGCGAAGAACGACGGGAAGTCACCGTCGGGGCCGAGTGCGTGTTCCAGGCGCTCCGCCCACGATGGCCAGTCCATCCGTTCACCGTACCGCTCGCCCCGCCGCCGGGTGAGGAGTCGAAGTAGTCTGCGCCTGACCGGACCGGGGAGCCCGGCCGGGGGAGACGAGCCGGGGGAGGCGAGTCGGTTGGCTGAGCACGCGGGTGACACCCCGTCCGAGGCGCGGTCGTACGTGGTGGTGTCGGCCGACGCCCACGCCGCGCCGGACACCCTGGAGGAGTTCCTCTCCTACGTCGATCCGGTGCACCGCCGGGCGGTGGCGGAATTCGGGGATCTCTCCTCCGTGGCCATTCCCATGTTCGGGGGAGTCGACCCCGGCGAGGTCGACGATGCCGACGCCGTCCGAGCCGTGGCCACCCGCCGCCTCGCCGGTATGGGTGTCGACGTCCACGCCGCCGCCGCCTGGCTGGACCGCTACGGCGAGGACTGGGTGTTCGCCTCCGACGCCGACGGCCGGCGTCTCGCCTACCTCGAGGACCAGGGCATCCATGCCGAGGTGGTGTTCCCGGGCCCGGTGCTGGCCGGCGGGTTGTCTCCGGCGATGTACCTCGGAGGCCATACCGCCAAGAACCTCGACCCGGTGTGGCCCGCCCTGTGGGCCTACTACCGGTGGCTGGCCGAGTTCGTGGCCGCCGCTCCGGGACGTCGGACCGGCTGCATCCCGATCGACCTCCACGACCTCGACGAGGCCGTCGGGGCCATCGCCTGGGCCCGGGACCACGACATCCACGGGGGCATCATGCTACCGGCCATGTCCGTGCGCTCGGGGCTCCCCGGTTATGCCGACGAGTACTACGAGCCGCTGTGGAGCGCGTGCGAGGAGCACGGCGTCGTGGTCAACCTCCACACCGGGGCGTCGGGCTCGGCCACCGACGCCCGGCAGCTCTACGACGCCAAGCACGGTGGTTTCCTGGGCCTGTACGAGACGTTCGTGTTCACGCGTCGACCCCTGTGGTTCCTGATCTTCGGAGGCGTCTTCGACCGGCATCCCGACCTCCAGGTGGTGGTCACGGAGAACGGGGTGCAGTGGCTGCCCTCGCTGGTGCGGGACATGGAGTCCTTCTTCGACACCCACGGCGGGGCCCCGGTGCGCTCCTACCTCTCGATGCGCCCGTCGGAGTACGTGGACCGCCACGTGTCCCTGGGCGGCTCGCTGATGCAGCGCTCCGACGCCGAGATGCGCGAGGAGATCGGCGTCGACCGGCTCATGTGGGGGACCGACTACCCCCATCTCGAGGGGGCCGCACCGGTCCATCGGCTGGTCCTGCGCCAGGTGTTCGGGGGTCTGCCCGAGCCGGATCTCCGACGGATCCTCGGGGGCAACGCCTGTCGGGTCTTCGGCTTCGACGAGGGGCAGCTCCAGGAGGTGGCCGACCGCGTCGGCCCCACCGTGTCCGATCTGTCCCGACCGATCGACCGGGACGACATACCAGAGACGTTCAGCTGGAGCCTGGCCCGTCCCGTGCCGTTGGCCTCGGCGGCGGGCACCGGGTCCTGAGCGACGTGTCCGGGACGCTGGACGTTCGGACCGCCGGGTGACCGGACTCCTCACCGACCAGCTGCGGCTGATGTCCGCCGCCTACCCGGACGAGACCGCCTACCGGAACCTCGGGAACGGCACGTCGATCACGTTCGGCGGATGGGAGCGCCGGTCCAACCGTCTGGCCCGCGGACTCGCCGACCTCGGGGTCGGCCGGGGCCAGCGGGTGGCCATCCTCATGGAGGCCGACCACGTCCTGGCGTGGATCGTGACCTACAGCGCCGTCCACAAGCTGGGAGCGGTCGCCGTCCCGCTCAACAACCGGCTCTCACCCCCCGAGGTGCGGGGCATCCTGGAGCACGCCGAGGTGAGCGCCGTGGTGGCCAGCGGCTCCTTCGGGGCGTCCCTCGCACCGCTGATCGGCTCGGTGCCGTCGCTGACGTCGCTCGTCGCCGTGGGAGACCCGCTGGCCGACGGGGCCGTCGACCTGGAGGACGTGATGGCCGAGGACGACTCCCCGGTCCAGGCCCCGGTGGGCGGCGACGACCTGGCCGACATCATGTACACGTCCGGCACGACGGGCCGGCCCAAGGGAGTGGCCGTGCGGCACGGCCAGGTGGCCAAGATCCCCAACCAGGTGCCCGAGTGGCAGGGGACCGGGTGGTTGACCGCGTCGCCGGTCTTCACCTTCGCCGGACTCGGATTCATCCACAACCCGATGAAGTCCGGGATGACCGTGCTCCACCTACCCACCTTCGACGCCGGCCGGTGGCTCGAGATCGTGGAGGGCGAGCGGCCCGACATCGCCTTCGTGGTCCCGGCCATGGCCCAGCTCCTGATCCACCATCCGGCGTTCGCCACGGCCGACCTGACGAGCCTGCGCAAGCTCATCCTGGGCAGCGCGCCGCTGGCCCCCCACACCCTCCAGGTCCTGCAGGCCAAGCTGCCCGGCACCGACGTGCTCAACAGCTACGGCATGACCGAGGGCGGGCACGCCACCTTCACCATGGATCCCGAGGCGGCCCGGACCCGGCCCGGTGCCGTCGGACGCCCGACGCCACCCGTCGAGGTCAAGATCGTGGACGACGGCGGAGCCGAGCGCCCCGTGGGCGAGGTGGGCGAGGTCCTGACCCGTAACCCGGGAGGCCACCGCGAGTACTACCGGGACGCGGAGGCCACCGCCCGGCAGTGGGCGGGCGGTTGGCTCCACACCGGGGACCTCGGCCGGCTCGACGCCGACGGCTACCTCTACATCGTGGGCCGCAAGAAGGAGATGATCGTCCGCGGCGGCATGAACGTCTACACCGACGACGTGGAGGCCGCCCTCCAGTCCCATCCCGACGTGGTCGAGGCCGCCGTGGCCGGCGTGCCGCACGACGTGCTGGGTGAGGACGTGGCCGCCTGGGTCGTCCTGCGGCCGGGTTCGGTGGCCACCGCGCCGGAGGTCATCGACGTCGCCCGTCAGACCCTGGCCGACTACAAGGTGCCCCGCCGGGTCGTGGTCGTGGGTGAACTCCCCCGGAACGCCAGCGGCAAGGTGGTCAAGTCGCGTCTGACGGCCGGAGTCGGCCCGGGTGACGGAGGAGCCGGTCGGTGAAGAGCGGGCCGGACGGACCGGCGTAGGAGAGAGGGGAGCCAGGATCGTGCAGGAACACACCTTCGACTTCGTGGTCGACGGCACGCCCGAGGAGGTCTGGGACATCCGGTGGCAGCGGATGCGCGCCGGATTCACCTCGGACACGGTCGAGATCGAGGTCTTCCACCCCGGCGACGAGGACGGGAACGGTCTGGTCCGCCACTGCACCTTTCCCGTTCCCCGGTACCTGCTGTCCGGGGGCCGGGCCCAGTCGTGGGAGTGGATCACCGAGGCCCGGCGTCCGGTGTCCTGGCGGTACGACGCGGTGGGCAAGCCTCTCTGGTCGCGGGCCTCGGGGGGGACCCGACTGGAGGACCTGGGCGGGGGGCGCACCCGGGTCCACTTCCGGGAGACCTACGAGGTCTTCAACCCGGTGATGCGTCGCCTTCTCGAGCGCCGGGTGCACGATTCCATCTCCAGGGGCAACGACAAGCTCATCGAGGCCTCCCTCGTGCGGGCCCTGGCGGAGTTGCACGCGTCGGGATCCGACCCGGCCTGAACCGGGCCGGGCGGGGCCCGGTTCCCTGGATCACGGGACCGGTGCCACGGATGATCGTCGGAACGGCTCGGAGCGACCGGGATCGGGCTCCCGGGGCAGGCCGAGCACGCGCTCGCCGATGATGTTCCGCTGCACCTGATCCGTGCCGCCACCGATGCGGACGGTCCACTGGGAGAGGAAGTGCTGCTGCCAGAATCCGCCGTCGGGAGCGGCGTCGGTCCCGAGCATCCCCGAGGCGCCCTCGAGCCGCAGGGCGAGGTCGGCCAGGTCGGCGGTGTGCTCCGAGTACGCGAGCTTCATGACCGAGGCCTCGGATCCCGGTGGGACACCGTGGCTCAGGGCCGTCTGGACCCGGAGACCGAGGAAGCGCAGGAGTTCGAACCGGGTGTAGGCCAGGGCCAGAGCCTGGCGGAATACGGGGTCCGCCGAACGGCCGGTGGACCGGGCGAGGTCGCGGAGGTCCTCGAAGCGGACGCCCGCCCCTCCGCCGATCAGGGCACGCTCGCTCGACAGGGTGGTGTGGGCGACCCGCCATCCCCCGTGGACCGGCCCGACGACCTGGTTCGAGGGGATCCGGACATCGGTGAGGAACACCTCGTTGAAGTGGGCGACCCCGTCGATCTGGCGGAGTGGGCGGATGTCGACGCCGGGACTGGTCATGTCGACCAGGAAGAAGGTGATGCCCTGGTGCTTGGGGACGTCGGGGTCGGTCCGGGCCAGGAGGATGGCCCAGTCGCTGTGGTGGGCGAGCGACGTCCACACCTTCTGCCCGTTCACGACCCACGTATCGCCGTCGAGTTCGGCCCGGGTCGAGAGACCGGCGAGGTCCGAGCCGGCTCCGGGCTCGCTGAACAGCTGGCACCAGACCTCGTCACCGCGCAGGATGGCCCGCAGATGCCCGGCCTTCTGCTCGTCGGTGCCCCAGGCCAGCAGCGTCGGGCCGACCATCCCGATCCCCACTGACAGGGCTCCGCCGCCGACGTCGAACCGGGCCATCTCCTGGTTGACGACCGCCTGTTCGACCGCCGTGCCGCTCCGGCCGCCGTACCCGGCGGGCCAGGTGACGCCGGCCCAACCCCCGTCGAACAGCTTCGCCTGCCACGCCTGACAGGCCCGCACGTGGGCGAGCTGGGCTTCGGGTGACGGGTCACGCCAGCGGCGCTGCGCCACCGTCCCCTCTTCCCGTCGGGTGGCGTTGGCCTCGAGCCAGGCGCGCACCGATGACCGGACGGCTGCTTCCTCGGGCGTGTCGTCAAAATCCATCTGCGCCCCGATCCGGACGGCCGGCCTCACCGGTCACGCTCCCGCACCCTTCGACATCCGTGTTGGAAGGCCGCCGCCCGTAGCGTTCATCCGGGCAGATGCTAGCGAGCCCCGGTGACCTCGGTCCCGGCCGTGATCCCTCGTCGTTTCACCCGGCCGGGGCCGGGTCCTTGCACCGCATGTCGTCATACGTGACGGCCCGGCGGTGGGGGCCGGAGCCGGCCGGGACGGGTGGCCGTGGGGTCCGTGTGGCGACGCGGGCCCCTACACTCTGGAGGGAGACCGGTCCCCGGGAGGAGGCACGTGAGCGACTACCCGCAGGCGATCGTCACCGTGAACCACGTCGAGCCCGTTCCGAGGCGGATCCGCGCCACCCTCGACGGATCGGTGGTCATCGACTCGAGACGTGTCCTCTACGTGTGGGAGTGGCCCCACTACCCGCAGTACTACATCCCGTACGACGACATCGATCCCGAGATCCTGATCGACGAGGAGCGGGAGGAACATCTGCGTCGGGGGACCGCCCGGCGCCTCGGTGTGCGGACCGGAGGGGAGGACCGCCGGGGTGTCGCCCATCACTACGTCGCGTCGGACGTGGAAGGGATCACCGGGACCGTCCGCTTCGACTGGTCGGCACTGGACAGCTGGTTCGAGGAGGACGAGGAGGTGTTCGTCCACCCCCGGGATCCCTACACCCGGGTGGACGCCCTGCGATCGGACCGTCGGGTGGTCATCGAACTGGAGGGGCTGGTCCTCGCCGAGTCGTCCCGAACCGTCACCGTCTTCGAGACCGGACTGCCGACCAGGTTCTACTTCGACCGCCTGGACGTGCACTTCGAGCACCTCCGCCCGAGCGACACGGTCACGTCCTGTCCGTACAAGGGCACGACGAGTGCCTACTGGTCGGTTGCCGTCGGGGGTCGGGTGGTCCCCGATCTGGCGTGGGCCTATGACTTCCCGACCCGGCAATTGCTGCCGATCGCCGGCCTGGTGAGCTTCTACAACGAGAAGGTCGACGTCACCGTCGACGGCGTCCGGGTCGAACGGCCGGACACGCACTTCTCCTGACCCCGGACGGCGGGGCCGCAGCCCCCTCGGCGTGCGGGATCCGTCGTGCCTACGGTCGTCGTCAGCCCGACCGCGGCGCCACCGCGCAGTCGATGCAGGTCCGGGTGCCGGGCAGCGCCTGGAGACGGTCCCGCGGAATGTTGCGTCCACAGACTTCGCAGACCGCGTAGGTCCCGTCCGCCAGCTTCGCCCGGGCCCGGTCGAGATCCCTCAGATTCGACTCCGCATCGGCCAGGAGGGCTGCCACCCGGGCCCGCTCGTAGGCCAGTGTCGACCCTTCCGGGTCGTGCTCGTCGTCGCCGTTGGCGTCCTCGGCATCGCCGGCGAGTCCGGCGAGTTCGGTCGTCAACGCGTGCACCCGTTCGCTGGCCGCCACCTGCTCGGCCTCGATCGCCGAACGGGCGGTCGGTTCCTCCATCTCCCCATTCGTAGCGCAACCCGGCGTCGGAAGGCAGCCGGGCCCGTTCCCTCATGTCGAACCCTCCGCCAAGGGTGATTCGTTGCTCACGTAGACCCTCCGCCTGGAGAGAGGGCGTGGCACGCCCCCGGGTGAGAGCGGCCCGTCGGGCAGGCAAGGACGCCCGCGGCGTCCACCGGGGGATCGACGCCCGGCGTCAGTGCAGGTGCTGGTCCCAGTCCTCGGGAACCCGGCCCGCCGGGCCCGGCGTGGGTTGGCTGAGCGGATGGTGTTCGGGCGGAGGCAGTGGTGCGCCTTCGACCGCCCGGTCGGACCGGTAGTCGTAGAACCAGTCCTCGCCCGGTTCGAAACTGGTGATGACCCAGTGGCCGGTCGACCGGGCGTGCGAACTCGCGTGCTGGCTGGGTGATGAGTCACAGCATCCGATGTGGCCACAGGCCGCACAGCGCCGCAGGTGGAACCACCACCCCTCCCCTTCGAGGCACTCCACGCACCCGTCGCCACTGGGGAGCGCCTCCGGATCGATCATCGGGTCGGCCATGGAGCGAATATTACCCACCCGACCGCCGGCGAAGCAGGCCGGGATCGGGGCGAATACGGTGCAGGGCACAACCCGTGGCCGACACCGGTGCGGGCTCGGAGCGAGACGGAGGGCCGTGTCATGGCCGACGACGAGGTAGCCGCGCCGATTCTGGACGCCGCCGACATGGCACGGGTCGCCGACCTGGGGGTCCGACGTCAGGTCGAGGAGGGGGAGTACCTCTTCCGCGAGGGGGACGTCACCTACGACTTCTTCGTCCTGGTCGACGCGGCGGTCGACATCGTGGTCGCCGTGGACGGCGACGAGCAGGTCGTCGCCCACCACGGCCCGGGTCGCTTCCTCGGGGAGCTGAACATGTTGAGCGGCCTCCGGGTCTTCGTGTCGGCCCGGGTCGTCACTCCCGGGGAGGTGGTCGTGGTCCCCCGCGAGCGGCTCCGGCAGCTGATGGCGACCACCCCCCGGTTGGGGGACACGATCCTGGCCGCATTCGTGGCACGGCGGGGCCTGCTCCTGACGGGAGCCGGGGCCGCCATCCGGGTGATCGGATCGCAGTACTCACCGGAATCCCTCCATATGCAGGGAGTTCCCCAAAACCCCAAAACCCCAAAACCCCGATATATTTTTTTATAAAAATTATCGTGAATTACTAAGAAATAATAAGTTATTTAAACTTGATAATATTCATTTGCCTTAGGATCATAATAGCATTTTAGTATTGGATCATAAACCACAGAAACTTTATCGTCCTCTTTTTGAAGAGTTGCAAGGTTGTTTTTATTTTTACTTAAACCTTCGAGGCTGTCTTCTAATATAGCATTTTCTACTCTTCCAGTTGATCCATTTTCTTTTATATTTATTCCGCTTTGAAGCTTTTGATTATTTGCTAGGTTTGCAAAAGGAGGAGAAAAAGGTCTTTCCATGTCATCATTTGCTTTTCCAAAAATTTGCATACCAGAATATTCTAAAGCGCTTTGTGCTCCTTTTCCACCTACAAATTCTATTTTGTCCTCTTCACTATTATTAACATCATCTTGTTCTAGATTTAATTGATCAAGCTTTTGAACGTCTTTATTTGTTACAATTGCTACATCATCTTTTTTGTCAATCCAAGAGTTCTGTTGTTTAAAAATTATTTTTTGCATGTCTTCTTTGTTTTCTTCATAAATAGCATTGACAATTCTATATTAATGTTGGTTTTTTTAATATTACAATGGTGAATTATCGACGTATGGTGCACATTCATGATGTGATATTGTACTCTGCCTTTCATCGGCTTCTATTATTTCTTCTATTTCTGAATCTTTCTCTTTTTCTTCCACATGTGTCCACTCATTCATTTTAAAACTATTGAATTGGACCCCACCACATGTTTCTTCCAGTAATTTGGATCCTGGAGTTTGTTCACTTTGCTTTCCTGGGCTAGTTACTTCCTGCTTTTTCTCCGTTGTAGAGCTAATTTTTTCCTTCTTTATATTTGCACTTGTTTTTTTATTATTTAACACTTTCTTTCCATCGCCCTTTCTTTTTGTACCCACCTTTTTTTTCTTTCATTGGATGATCAACTTTTGCATTAGGATTGTTATTGATTTCTTTTACACTTCCACTTTTTCTCATCAAATTTTCATTCTTCCCTTCTCCTTTTATTGATCCACTTGATTTGTCTAATTTTTGTTGTTTCTTTAGCGATTCAGTCGCTTGATTTTTTAGTTCGATCCCAGGTACCTTTAAATATTGATTACCTTTGTCTTTAAGTTTTCTATTAGGTCCTGTTTCCTCTAAAAGGCGACCCTTTTCTTATCTGTTTTTTTACATTTGACTTTTCTTTAGGTGGTTCAGAGATATCTCTTATTTTTTTTATTGGAGTGCCAATTTGACAAATGCTAGATTCATCGTTTGGACACTGAAATTCAAGAGTATTGTATGAAAATTTTGAATCATGCGACTTTTTAGCCGGATCCCGTGGAACCTTTTTCGCGGTCATCTTAGCCTGCTGACTTAAATTTTTTGATTTAGTTGTTCTTCCTGAGCTGGCGTTTTGGCTCTTGAATATTTCATTGGCATTTTCTTCTAATGTCCCATTTCTGATTGTAGTTTCAACCATATTACCTGTTTTTTCTTTTTTTCGCTATTTTCTAATTGTCGTCCTGATTGCTTGGCCTGTTTTGGCAAATGGCTTCCAAAAGCAATTTGAATTGTCTTTGGTGCTTTAGTACCTTCCACTAGCATTTGTAAAGGAGATATCCCGATGGATGTTTCTCCAGAATTATCAATTCCAATTTTATCAGCTGAAAAAACCTGATTTGAAAAACTTATTCCAACAGGAAATTCAACTGATTTGGGTAAAACTTCAATAGGCCCACTCCCCTCGCCTTCTTCTGTTATAGAAGGAATTTGATTTTTGGTTGTAAAAATTCGTCTGATTTTGCAAAAAGCATTAACAGTAATTGTATCAATTGATCGAAATGTGCTTGATTTGAAACAATGGCTGCAAAAGCTTGCTGCATCAATAGCCAGATTGAGCCAGGAATTCCTAAGTACGAATTGAAATGGAATTCTCACATGCAATTGATTAATTACCAACTCCTTAGTCCGCTAGTAAAAATTGGTCTTCTCCTTTTCTATTAATTTTATGAAGAAAAAACAGTGAATAATACTTTTCCACTATCTGAGATTCCGAGTTCGAGGGTAAAAGCCTTTCCTTTAAGTAAAAATATTTGTAGCACGAGATACTGATGAAATAAAGATAAGGAAGCTTTTTCATCTTTTGGGAATATAAGTTTGCTATTGCTGTTTGTGTCCAGACAATAAATATATCCTTTTACTTGTTTGTCATAAGTTTTTGTAACAGTTCCTGATGTTTTAGCAAACTTCAAAGAGCCACTTCCTAAATATCTCCATCAGCAAAAATTACCTTGTGGTGTAAGAACTTCCACAATAGTCCCATTCTGAAATACTCCTTGGTTCATTTAAAGTAATAATAATAATAATTTATTAATTAATGAGGTTATACTAAAAAGTTACTAATGAAAAATACCATGGGGTTTTGGGGTTTTGGGGTTTTGGGGTTTTGGG
>CAWJEK010000018.1:0-207421 GCA_963841885.1 uncultured Acidimicrobiaceae bacterium | reverse complement strand
GATCGACGCCGAGGTCCGCGGCGCCGCGCCTCGGGCGACCTGCCGCCGGCCTCGACGCGGCTCGACGAGCTGTTCCTCGAGTTCTCGCCCGTCGGTCTCCAGGGGCGGGCCCGTCTGCGCGAGACGCTGTCCCTGGTCGACGGGTCGGCCTACGTCGACATCGCCGTGCCCACCGCCTCCAACAAGGCGGTCGGCAGCTATGTGAAGCGGGCCATGCGCAAGGGCCTCGGCTGGTACATGAACTTCATCGTCACCCAGATCGTGAAGTTCGCCTGGTCGGTCTCGCGGATGTTCCACGTGGTGGTGGACCACATCGAGGACCTCGAGGCCGCCGTCGAGGCCCATCGGACGCCCGACCTGCCCTCCGGTGCGGTGCCCACGGCCACGACGGGACACCTGGTGGGCGGCGGCGGCGGCGGGGCGCTGGCCGGCGTGCACGGACGGGTCCTGGTGGCCGACTGCGGTGACGCCTCGCTGGTCGAGTCGCTGCTGGCGTCGGGGGTCGACGCCTACGGCGTCGACCCGTCCGACCTGGCCCTCGAGCCGGCGCTCGACCGGGGGGTCGACGTGCGCGCCGAGGCGTTGCTCGACCACCTCGACGTGGTCTCCACCGAGGCACTGGGCGGCATCGTGCTCACCGGCTCCATCCAGTGGCTGCGCCCCAACGAACGCGAGCACCTCCTGGCGCTCGTGGCCTCCCGGCTGGCCGTCGACGGCACGTTGGTGCTCCACTCCGCCGTCCCCGGGGGCGTGGGCGGCCGCCGCCCCGCCCGTGGTGCGCGACCTGGCCCCCGGTCGCCCGCTCCACGCCGAGACGTGGGCCCACCTGCTCGCCACCCGCGGTTTCACGGTCGGGCCACGGTGACCGGCGGTGACGACCGTCGGCTGGACCGGGTGGGCGACTCGCTCCCCGACGCATCCACCGTCAACGCGGCCATCGACGCCATCAACGACCTGCTGCTCGGGCCGACGGAGTACCTCGTGGTCGCCACGCGGGAGCGGTGACCGCCGTCCACCAGTTCGTGCCCGCCCTGCTGCCCCGCGACGCCACGGGGGACCACACCCCGCCCTGCGCGACGCACTGCGGGCGGTCGGATGGGAGTCCGACATCTACGTCGAGGCCGCCCACGACGAGCTCCAGGCGGAGGCGACGTATTTCGAGGAGTACCCGGACCGGGCCCGACCGGGCGACGTGCTGCTCTACCAACTCGGCACCTCGTCACCGGTGGCCGAGTTCCTCCTCGGGCGCGACGAGCCGCTCGTCCTCGACTACCACAACGTCACCCCCGAGGCGTACTACGTGGGATGGGAGGAGCACACCGCCACCAAGGTGGCCCTGGCCCGGGAGCAGGTGGCGAGCCTCGCACCGAAGGCGGTGCTGGGCATCGCCGACTCCGCCTTCAACGCCGCCGAGCTCGAGACGCTCGGTTGCCCGGCCACCGCCGTCATCCCCATCCTCGTCGACCTCGATGCCGACCACGGCACCGTCGACCCCCTCGAGCGGGACCGGCTGGCCGCCGACCACGGTGACGCCACCGTGCTGCTGTTCGTCGGGCGGATCTCACCGAACAAGGCCCACCAGCGCCTGGTCGAGGCGCTGTGGGTCTACCGCCGGCTCTACGACCCCGGGGCCCGCCTGCACCTGGTCGGCCCGACCGTCACCCCGTCCTACGCCGAGGCCGTGTTCGCCTTCGCCGACGAACTGGGCCTGGCCGACGCCGTGCGCCACGGTGAGGGGCTGACGGCCTCCGAACTGGCGGCGTGGTACCAGGACGCCGATGTCTTCGTCTGCCTGTCCGAGCACGAGGGCTTCTGCATCCCGCTGCTCGAGGCCATGCGGGCGGGTACGCCGATCGTCGCCCTCGACGCCGGGGCGGTGGCCGAGACGCTGGGCGGGGCCGGGATCCTCCTGTCCGAGGCCCGGCCCGCCACCGTGGCGGCCGCCGTGGCCCGCGTCCACCGGGACGACCGGCTGTCGGCCTGGCTGGCCGATGCGGGTCACCGGCGGGTGACGGACTTCACGGCGGACGCCACCCGGCGCCTGTTCGTGGAGGTCCTGTCGGGCGTGGCCGACCGGGCCCGGGTGGCATGAAGCTCGCCTTCGTGACGCCGCGTTACGGCGTCGAGGTGATCGGCGGCGCCGAAACGGCCGCCCGCATGCTGGCCGAACGCCTCTGCCGGCGCGACGGATGGGAGGTGGAGGTCCTCACCAGCTGCGCCCTCGACCACCTCACCTGGGAGAACACCGAGCCCGCCGGCAGCCGCCAGATCAACGGCGTCCAGGTGACCCGGTTCCCGACGGCGTCACCCCGGACCCGCGACTACTTCGCCCTCGACGGGCAGCTGCGGGTCGCCCCCGAAGCCGCCAACCTCACCGACACCCGCAAGTGGGTGGCCCTCAACGGTCCGATGTGCCCCGGACCTCGTCGACGCGGTGGCCGCCACCGATGCGGACGTCATCGCCTGCTATCCCTCCTGTTCGCCACCACCGTGGACGCCATCGCCGTGTCGCAGGTCCCCGTGGTGCTCCACCCGGCCGCCCACGATGAGCCCGCCCTCTACTTCTCGGCGTTCCGTCGGAGTTTCCGCGACGTGGACGGGTTCGTCTACCACACCCGGGCCGAGCGGGACCTGATGGAGGACGTGTACCGGATCGGGGCCCGGCCCCAGGTCGTGCTGGGCCTCGGGGTCAACGATCCCGCCGGCGCCGGCCGCCGGGGGGGCGAGGTGCTCGGGCTGGGGGACCGGCCGTACCTCTGCTACCTCGGACGGGTCGACGAGCACAAGGGTTGCGGCATGCTGGCCGACTACTTCGCCGAGTACAAGGCACGGAACCCGTCGGACCTGGCGCTGGCCTTCGTGGGGCCGGTGTCGGCCCGGGCGCCGGACCACCCCGACATCGTGGTGACCGGAACGGTGTCCGAGGCCGACAAGTGGGACATCCTGGCCGACGCCCGCGTCATGGTCACGCCGTCGGCCTACGAGTCGTTCTCGCTGGTGGTGCTCGAAGCCTGGACCCTGGGTGTCCCCGTGCTGGTAAACGGCGCCTGTGCGGCCACCATGGAGCACTGCCACCGGTCCGGGGGCGGTCTGTGGTTCGACTCCTACCGGAGCTTCGAGGGCACGGTGGACCGGCTGGCCAAGGACGCCGACCTGCGGGCCGCCCTCGGCGAGGCGGGCCGTCTGTACACCGAGCGCAACTACCTGTGGCCGTCGATCATCGACCGCTACACCACCTTCCTGGAGGGTGTCGTCGCCCGGGGCCGGCGTCGGCCGATGCGGACGGCCCGACTGGAGCTGCAGACGGGGGGCACGGCGTACGTCCGCGAGGGGGTGGCCGATGCCCGCTGACGCGAGCGACGACGGAGTGGAGGGAGACGACGGGGCGGGGGTCGACGGGGCGGGGGGCGACGGGAGCGACGCCACGGTCGCGGCCGACCCCCGGGCCGGCCTGGCGGATGACGAGCGAGCCCTCCTCGAAGCGTTCGACCGACTGGCGCCGCAGGACTCGCTGCGGTGGAACTTCGACGACACGGTCCGACGGCTGGACGAGGCGACCGCCAGCCGCCGCGGGCCGCTGCCGGGGTGGGGCGGGCTCCCCGTCGACCTGTGGGAGCGCGGCCGGAGTGCCAAGGCCAGCGAGCGGGTCCTCGGTGACGTGGTCAAGACCCTGGCCCAGGACGTCGTCGAGTACACCGAGCGGTTGGTGGCCGAGTCGAACCGCTGGGCCGACGACGCCCTGATCGAGTTCCGACAGGTGACGTCCGACGCCATGCGGTTCCTGTCCGCCCGCATCGACCGGCTGGAGCAGGCCGTGCACCCTCTCGGGATACCGGCGGGTGAGCTCGACCTGGCGCCTCCGGACACGAGTGCGTGGGTCGGACCGGTCTCCGACCGGCTGCGAGGCGGCGCCGACCGCCCGGTGGTGGTGGGGGAGTTGGGTGGACTCGGGCTGATGCGGTCGCTGATGGGCTCGGGGGTGGTGGTCGACGCCGTCGACCCCCGTGGCCCGGCGGTGTGGGCGGCCGAGAAGGAGCTGGTGGCCCCGGACGGGCAGGCGACGGTCCACCTGGACGAGTTGGTGGACCACCTGCGGGCACTGGCGCCGGCGAGCCGGAGCGCGGTCGTCCTCTCGGGGTGCGTCGACCGGGCACCGCTGGCCGGAAAGGTCGAGCTGGTCGACGAGGCCGTCCGGGTGGTGGGACCGGGAGGGACCGTGGTCCTGCTGGTGGCCGACCAGGGGGCCTGGGCCGAGGGTCTCGACCCCGTGACCGCCGACCTGGTGCCCGGACGTCCACTCCATCCCGAGACGTGGCGGGTCGTGCTGGCCCACCGGGGGGTGCCCCGCACCGAGTGGCTGGCCCCCCGGCAGGGACCGGTGCACGCGGTGGTGGCGGAGGTCGGCGGGTGAGCGGGATCCATCTGTTCGTTCCCATGCTCCACCGCCGTGACGCGGTCGGCGAGCACACCCGGTCGTTGCGCGACCGGCTCCTCGCCGAGGGGTTCGACTGTCGGATCTACATCGAGACACCCGATCCGGCCACGGTCGGGGAGACCCGCCACTACCTCGAGTACGAATCGGACGCCCGGCCCGGCGACGTGCTCGTCTACGAGATGGCCACCCGCTCCGACATCGCCGGCTGGCTGCAGTTCCGGCCCGAGCGGGTGGTGGTGAACTACCACAGCATCACGCCGCCCCAGTTCTTCGAGCCGTGGAACAATTGGATGACCCGGCACCAGGTGCTCGCCACCCTGGACCTGGCCGGACTGGCGCCGACGGTGGCCCTCGGGATCGGGGTGTCGAACTTCGACGCCGATGAACTCCGGCGGGCGGGCTGT
This sequence comes from uncultured Acidimicrobiaceae bacterium, assembly GCA_963841885.1. Classification (GTDB taxonomy): domain Bacteria; phylum Actinomycetota; class Acidimicrobiia; order Acidimicrobiales; family RAAP-2; genus Bog-756. Next base: position 202,582 of record CAWJEK010000018.1, on the reverse strand, counting down.
CCGGAGGTGCAGGTCATCCCGGTGGCGAACCTCCAGGTTCCCCCCGTGGCGCCGGACGCTGACGCCCTGGCCGCCCTCCGGGCCCGCCCCGGGGGGCCGAGGTGGCTGTCGGTGGGCCGGCTCGCCCCCAACAAGGGGCACGAGGAGACGATCGCCGCCCTGTTCGTGGCCCGGGCCACCACCGATCCCGAAGCCCGGCTCACCATCGTGGGATCGCCCTCGGAGCCGACCTACGCCCGGGCCCTGCGGTGGTACACCGGTGAGCTGGGCCTGGCCGGGGCGGTGACCTTCGTCTCCGGCCTGCCCGACGCCGAGCTGTCGGCCCACTACGAGGCCTCCGACGTGCTGGTGATGCTGTCCGCGCACGAGGGGTTCGGCGTACCCCTGCTCGAGGCCATGACCCACGACGTGCCGGTCGTCGCCTACGCGGCCGGTGCGGTTCCCGAAGTGGTCGGAGCCGCCGGCGTGCTGCTCGACGCCAGGGGCCCCCGGCGGGTGGCCGAGGCGGTGTCGGGGCTCCTGGCCGATCCCGAACGGTGCCGGGCCCTGGTGGCCGCCGGCCGCCGGCGTCCCACCGCCCTCGGGCTCGACCGGGCGGCATCGGACCTGGTAGCCGCCCTGCGGCGGGTCTCCGAAGGTGGCCCCCGCGGCCCGGCGGAGGCCCCGGCGGAGGCCGTCGACGACGGCCCCCTGCGTCCGCCGACACCCCTGACCAAGTAGGCTCAGCACTCATGGAATCCCCACTTCACACGCCCGCGTCCCTCGTCACGGCCGGCTCCGCCGCCACCCCGGAGATGAAGTCGGGCACCGACGTCGGGCCGGGCTCCGACATCTTCCAGCGCCTGCTGAAGGAGCGCATCGTCTTCATCGGATCGGCCATCGACCAGAACACCGCGAACCTGGTCTGCTCGCAGCTCATCCTCCTGGAGGCCGAGAACCAGGAACGGGACATCTCGGTGTACATCAACTCGCCCGGCGGCTCGGTGACCGACGGGCTCGCCATCTACGACACGATGCAGTACGTACGCTGCGACGTCCGCACGATCTGCGTGGGCCTGGCGGCCTCCATGGGCCAGTTCCTGCTGTGCGCCGGGACCCCCGGCAAGCGGTTCGCCCTGCCCCACAGCCGGATCCTGATGCACCAGCCGTCGGGGGGCATGCAGGGCCAGGCCTCCGACATCGCCATCCAGGCCGAGCAGATCATCTACATGAAGCGGATGCTGGCCGAGCGGATCGCCTTCCACACCGGCCAGCCCGTAGAGCGCATCGAGGCCGACTCGGACCGCGACCGCTGGTTCACCGCCGAGGAGGCGCGCGAGTACGGCTTCATCGACGAGGTGATCCAGAAGGACGCCATGCAGGTCCCGACGGCCGGCACGGAGTCCGCCACCTGATGAGCCTGATCGACAAACCGGCCTCCGCTTCATCGGAGCCGGACCGGCCGACGACGATCGGCGGGAGCACGCGCTTCGTCCCCGGTCAGAGTCACGACCGGGTGACCATCGTCAACGGCAAGGTCCAGCTGGGCCAGCGCCTCGTCGACCTGTGGCGCAACCGCGACCTGCTCATCCTGCTCACCCGCACCGAGCTGAAGGTCAAGTACAAGGAGTCGGTGCTCGGCTACGCCTGGTCGATGCTGAACCCGGCCCTGGTGCTCGGGATCTACTACATGATCTTCAAGGTCATCTCCCGGACCCAGCAGCCCCACTTCGCCATCTGGCTGTTCTGCGGCCTCCTGGTGTGGAACCTGTTCAACAACTCGGCCCAGGGATCGACCACGGTGGTGGTGGGCAAGGCCGGGATCATCAAGAAGGTGGCCTTCCCGCGCGAGCTCCTGGCCATGTCCACGGTGGGCGTCGCCGTGGTGCTCTTCACCATCCAGGTCGGCGTGCTGATCGTGTTCCTGGTCGGCTTCCAGCTCACCCCGGCCTGGGGCATGCTCTGGCTCCTGCCGCTGGCGTTCATCACCCTCCTGGTCTTCACCAGCGCGGTGTCGATCTTCCTGTCCGCCGTCAACGTCTACCTGCGGGACACCCAGCACCTCACCGAGGTCGCCCTCATGGCCTGGTTCTGGCTGACCCCGATCGTCTACCCCTTCGGGCAGATCGCCCCGAAGCTGGCCAAGCACCACCTCACGTGGCTGTACCTGGCCAACCCGATCGCACCGATCGCCATGACCTTCCAGCGGGTGATCTACAACCAGACCTTCTACGTCCCCAGCGTCGCCCAGGGCAACACCCACCACATCGCGACGCAGGTGCTCCCGCCCTACGGAGCGGGCTGGTACGCCACGATGATCGGCATCATGTTCGTGGTCAGCGTCATCCTCTTCCTCCTCTCCCTGATCGTCTTCGGCCGGCTCGAGGGCAACTTCGCCGAGGAGCTCTGAGCCGTGTCCAAGGCCATCGAAGTCAAGGACATCTCCAAGCAGTTCAAGCTCTACACGGAAAAGCAGACGTCGCTGAAGGAGCGGGTCATCAAGGGCGGCAAGATGCCCTTCACGCCGTTCTGGGCGCTGCGGGACGTCAACGTCGACATCATGCAGGGGGAGACCTTCGGGATCCTCGGGCGTAACGGCTGCGGCAAGTCGACGCTGCTGAAGTGCATCGCCGGCATCCTGAAGCCGACCTCGGGCGAGATCCGGGTCCGGGGGAGCCTGGCCGCCATGCTCGAACTGGGGGCCGGATTCCAGCCGGACCTGTCGGGCCGCGACAACATCTTCCTCAACGGGTCGCTCCTCGGCCTGTCCCACGCCGACATCGAAAAGCGCTACGACGCCATCGTGGCCTTCGCCGAGCTCGAGGACTTCATCGACAACCAGGTCAAGTTCTACTCGTCGGGGATGTACGTCCGGCTCGGGTTCGCCGTGGCCGTCAACGTGGAGCCCGACGTGCTCCTGGTGGACGAGGTCCTGGCCGTGGGGGACGCCGCGTTCCAGCGCAAGTGCCTCGACCACGTGAAGAAGTTCCAGCGGGAGGGGCGCACCATCGTCGTGGTCAGCCACGCCACCGACGTGATGCGCCAGAACTGCGAGCGGGTCATGGTGATGAACCACGGCCAGGTCATCACGGTCGCCGACCCCGGGGAGGGCATCCGGGTCTTCCTGGCCGACCTGCTCGGCGTGGGGACCCTCGAGCACTCGGAGTCGGGTGGGATCGAAGGCAACGTCCTGGCCATCGGCGCCGTCCACGCCGACCACGGTGGCAGTGGCGAACGGATGCATCTCTATCCTGGTGAGTCCCTCACCATCACCGCCGACCTCGACAGCCTGGCGCCCGTGCCCAACGCCATGGCGACGATCGCCATCCACGACGACAAGAACGAACTGGTCTTCGCCTCGGACCCCGACGACCCGATGTGCGCCATCGAGGTGCCCGAGGGGGGTGGCATCGTGCGGTTCCACTTCCCCGAGGTCCCGCTGCTCGACGGCACCTACTCGGTGAGTGTCGGCGTCCGCAGCGCCACCGACACGGCCATCTACGACTGGAAGGACCAGGTCACCAAATTCGAGGTGGCCAACCCCACCCGGTCCACCGGTCGGGTGCGCCTCCTCCCCGACATCAGCTTCCGGCTGCGCGGCCTCGGCCTGACCGGTGAGGTGCCCGCCGTCAGCAGTGCCGACTACTCGCCGCTCGCCCTGCCCGGCTGGGAGGAGTCGACGGCGTGACCGCCGTCACCCGGATCGACCAGGTCATCCCGACGCTCGCCAGTCGCGATGCCATCGGTGGTCACGTCATGCAGCTGCGGGACCTCCTCCGGTCCCGGGGCTACGCGTCCGACGTCTACTACGGCAACGCCAGCCCGGACCGGCTCGACGAGGGTTACCCGATCACCCGGATCGGGGAGCGGTCCAGCTCCGGCCGCGTGCTGCTCTACCAGCTGTCCATCGGCAGCGGGGTGGCCGAGATCTTCCGTGACCGGCCCGAGCGCAAATTCGTGAACTACCACAACATCACCCCCGCCGATCTGCTCGAGGCCTGGATCCCCCAGGTGGGGGAGGAGGTGCGTTGGGGGAGGGCGCAGCTTCGGGAGCTCGCCTCGGTGACCGAATTCGCCATCGCCGACTCGGTCTACAACGAGATGGAACTGCGGGACGCCGGGTATCCGTCGACCACCACGGTGCCACTGCTCATCGACCCCGAGGACTTCACCGGCGGCGCCGACCCGGCGCTGTCCGCCCGGCTGGAGCGCCAGCGGGCGGCCGGTGGAGCCGACCTGCTCTTCGTGGGCAAGGTCTCGCCGCACAAGGGCCAGCACGACCTGGTCAAGGTCCTGGCCGCCTACCGCCGGCTGTACGATCCCCGGGCCCGGCTCCACATCGTAGGTGGGGCCATCTCCGAGGGGTACCAGCAGGCGGTCGAGCGCTTCGCCGACGAACTCGGGCTGGCCGATGCGGTCGAGTGGGCCGGCTCGGTCACCCACGAGGAGCTCATCGCCTTCTACGAGCACTGCGACGTCTTCCTCTGTCTCTCCAACCACGAGGGATTCTGCGTACCGCTGCTGGAGTCGATGTACCACCGCCTGCCGATCGTCTCCTACCGGAACACCGCGGTGCCCGAGACGGTGGCCCAGGCCGGGCTCATCCTCCCGGACAAGGAGCCGGCCCGGGTGGCCGCCGCCATCCACCGGGTGGTGGGGGACGCCCGCCTGCGCACGGAGCTCGCCACCGCGGCGGGGGAGCGGGTCGACTGGTTCGCCCTGCCCCGCGTCCAGGACGGCTTCGTGGCCGCGCTCGAGGCCGCCTGCGCGGCGTGACGGCACCCCGTCCCGGGTCGGACCGGTCCGGATGAGGATCGCCTTCGTCGTCCCCCGCTACGGGCCGGACATCATCGGGGGGGCCGAGACCGCCGCCCGCCTGCTGGCCGAGCACCTGGTGTCCCGGAAGGGGTGGGAGGTGGACGTACTGACCACCTGCGCGGCGGACTTCGTCACCTGGGACGACGTCTACCCTCCCGGTGAGGAGTGGATCGCCGGGGTCCGGGTGGTCCGGATCCCGTCGGCTTCCGGCCGACTTCCCTCCTTCCACCCCCTGTCGGCCGCCCTGCTGGCCGACCCGGCAGCCGCCACCCCCGACGAGGCCGAACGGTGGTTGGAACTGCAGGGCCCGGTCTCGCCCGGTCTGGCCGATGCGGCCGGGGCGTGGGACGGGGACGTCATGGTCTTCTACCCCTATCTCTACTGGCCGACGGTCAGGGTGATCGACCGGGTCCGGGTTCCGACCGTCCTCCACCCGGCCGCCCACGACGAGCCGGCCCTGCACCTGCCGGTCTTCCCACCCGTCTTCGAGGCGGCCGACGCCCTGGTCTTCCAGACCGAGTCGGAGCGCCATCTGGTCGAGGGCCTGTTCCCGGTGGCCAGCCACCACCAGCTCCTGCTCGGACTGGGGGTGGACGACCCGGACGAGGGCCCGGCAGCCGCCCCGGCGACGGTCGGGCCCGGACCCTCCCCGGTCCCCGACGTCCCCTACCTCGCCTGCCTGGGGCGGGTCGACGCCCACAAGGGGACCAGCCTGCTGGCCACCTATTTCGCCCGGTACAAGGAGCGCCGCCCGGGACCACTGCGCCTGGTGGTGGCCGGGCCCGTCGTCGAGGCCCCGCCCGGTCACCCCGACATCGACGTGGTCGGCCCGGTGTCCGAGGCCGCCAAGTGGGAGCTGCTCGGCCGGGCCCTGGCGCTGGTGTCGCCGTCGCCGTGGGAGGCCTTCTCACTGGTGGTGGCGGAGGCCTGGAGCGCCCGGATCCCGGTCCTGGTCAACGCCGGCTGTGCCGCCACCGTGGAGCACTGCGGCCGATCGGGTGGCGGGCTGCGCTTCGACGGCTACGGCGAGTTCGAGGTGGCGGTCGACCGCCTGGTCGCCGACCCGGCATTCGCGGCCGCCCTCGGCCGACGGGGCGCGCCTACGTCGACGCCCGGTTCCGCTGGCCGGTGATCGTCGACCGTTATGCCGCCTTCCTCGGGGCGGTGGTCGACCGGGCCTCGCGTGCGGACCGGGATGGGACGACGGGCCCGACCCGGGCCATGATGCACCCATGACCGACGCCATCCCCACCGTCTTCGGTGACTACGACGACTTCGCCCACCTCCGCTTCGACCGTGTCGACCCGGGGGTGCTGCTCATCACCATCGACCGTCCCGAGGTGCTCAACGCCGCCGACGAGCGGCTGCACCGGGAGTTTTCCGAGGTGTGGCGGGTGGTCGACCGGGACGACTCCGTGGCCGTCTCGGTCATCACCGGGTCGGGTCCGGCCTTCAGCGCCGGCGGTGATCTGGCCATGGTCGAGCGCATGACGACCGACTACGCCACCGCCCTCGAGCAGTGGCGGGACGCCAAGGCCGTGGTCGACGAGATGCTGGCCTCGGTCAAGCCCATCGTGTCGGCGATCAACGGGGTCGCGGTGGGGGCGGGTCTCGCCGTCGCCCTGCTGGCCGACGTGAGTGTGATGGGGGAGGGCGCCCGCCTCTCCGACGGGCACGCCCGCCTCGGGGTGGCGGCCGGGGACCACGCCGCCCTGTTGTGGCCCCTGCTGTGCGGCATGGCCCGGGCCAAGTACTACCTGATGACCGCCGACTTCGTGGACGGCCGGGAGGCGGAGCGCATCGGCCTGGTGACCCGGTGCGTGCCCGACGACCGGGTGCTCGACGAGGCGTTGGCCATCGCCGGGAAACTGGCCGCCGGGAGCCGCACGGCGGTGCAGTGGACCAAACGGGTCATGAACCAGTGGATGCTGCAGGCGGCCCCGGTCTTCGGTGAGTCCCTGGCCCTCGAGATGCTGGGATTCCTCGGGCCCGACGCCACCGAGGGGATCCGGGCGGTGCGGGAGCGCCGGCCACCGCAGTTCCCGTCGGCCCGGTGACGTGGACCGGGTCGGCCCGGCCCGACGGTCAGCTGACGGTGACGAGGGTGCCGATCGGCGTGTAGGGGAAGACGACCGCGGCGTTGGCCGGGGGCATCTCCACGCAGCCGTCGCTCTGGGGGAATCCGTAGCCGGCGCGGACGTAGCCGTGGAGCGCGTCACCCCCGTTGAAGTAGCTCACCCAGGGGATGTTCGGGTCGACGTACTTGGAGCCGTCCGGGTTGGTGCCGGACATGGTGGTGGACGTCAGGTGCTCGAACACGGGGAAGGTGCCGCTGGCCGTCGGCACCGATGCCGCCCCGGTGTTGGCCAGGGTCGAGTAGACCTCGTTGCCGTCGGAGTAGACGGTCGCCGTCTCGGGTGACGCCTTGGAGACGAACACGTAGTTGTAGGCGGCGGTGTTGACCGTCCCGGCGCCCACCGCGCCGAGCAGCTGACCCCAGACGGCGGGACCGGCCTCGCCGTCCGTCTTCAGCCCGTGCTGGTCCTCGAAGGTCATGACGGCGCCCTTGGTGATGACCCCGGAGATGCCCGGACTCCACTGGGACTCGAGCGAGGCGGGCTCGCTGAAGCGCCAGGAGAACGTCCCCTCCTGGGGCTGGGCCAGCTCCTGGGGAGCGGAGACCGGGCCCGCGGGGGTGAAGCTGACCGGGAGGTAGTCGAGCTCGGCCAGGAGCTGCTGCAGCCGGAGGGTGCTGCCCGCGGCCACGGCGAACTGGACGGTGGCCCCTTGGGCCAGCGTCTTGCCGTCGGCACCCAGCACCCCGCCGGGGCCGGACGGAACGGTGATGACCTCGGTGCTGGAGGGCACCAGGGGGGCGGCGGCGACGAACGTCATCGTCGTCGGATCGACCTGCTCCCAGGTGCCGGCCACCGGCGGCGTGAGGGTCGGCGTGGGCGAGTGGGCCGACAGCGGCGCCGAGTACGTGACCGTCAGACTGGCGTCACTCGGGACGTCGGTGGCGCCGTCGGTCGGGCTCACCGAGACGACCTCGAGCGGCAGCTTGGAGGTGGAGGCGTGCGGCGACGGGGTCGTCGTGGGCGACGCCGACACCCTGGAGCCGGACCGACTCACGATGGTGGCCCCGGCCACGAGGGCCACGACGAGCACGCCCACGCCGGCGATGATCAGTCGTCGGCGGGTGGTCGAGGCGCCGTCGCGCCGGTGGGAGTGGGAATGGGCTCCGGACATAGTGGACGCGCTCAATCTACCAGCCGGAACACGGGTTTCGTGACCACCTGACGAAAAAAAGGCCCATGGTCCCACCTGGCGGGGATGCGGAGCGCCGGCCCGGGCCCGGGCGATGGGGGCTCAGTCGGTGGAGCTGCGCACCCCGGCCTGCACGGCCTCTTCGACGGCGGCGATCTGGGAGGCGTCGGTCAGCTTGCGTCCGTCGGGCCCCCGGACGTAGAAGGCGTCCACGACGGCCGATCCGAAGGTCGAGACCTTGGCCGAGGTCACATCGAGATGGCATTCGACCAGCGCCCGGGTGATCCGGTGGAGCTGACCCACGACGTCCTCGGCCCGGACCTCGACCACGGTGGCCGCCGCCGAGGCGTTGTTGTCCACGGTGACCTGGGTCGACACCAGCTGGGCCACCCGCACCCGACCGGCGTTGCGGTAGGTGTGGGCTCGGGCGTCGAGCCGGGCGTCGACGTCGAGGCGCCCGTCCATGACGGCGGCCAGGTCGTTCGACAGCTTGGCGGCGTCCGGCCACCGGCCCCGGTCGGGTTCGACGGTGAAGGTCTCGACGGCCACCCCGTGCTCGCCGGCCACCACCGCGGAGCGCACGTTCAGCCCGTGGAGGGCCAGCACCCCGGTCACCTCGGCCAGCAGGCCGAAGCGGTCGGGGGCGACCACGGTCACCTGGGGCGCCTCGATGGAGAGGGCGGGCACGCCGTGGGTCCGCACCGTGTCCATCACCACCTCCAGCTCCTCGGTGATCCGCGGCGCGGGCGGCGCCACCGGCTCGCCGGCCAGCAGCTGACCCGCCCGCTCGACCAGGTCGGCCACCAGTCCGGCCTTCCACGCGCCCCACGCCGAGGGTCCGGTCGCCAGGCTGTCCGCCTCGACCATGACGGCCAGGAGCTCGAGTGTCGAACGGTCGCCGACCTCGTCCGCCACCCGCCGGGCGGTGGCCGGGTCGTCCAGGTCCCGTCGGGTGGCGGTGTCCGGCAGCAGCAGGTGCAGTCGGATCATGGTGACGATGGTGGCGACGTCCTCCGGCGGCAGGCCCATGCGGGTGGCGATGTCGGTGGCCACGACCATGCCCACGTCGGTGTGGTCACCCGGATAGCCCTTGCCGATGTCGTGGAGCAGCGTCCCGATCAGGAGGAGATCGACGCGGCGCACCCGGTGGGCCATGGTGGCGGCGTTGGCCGTGGCCTCGAGGAGGTGCCGGTCGACGGTGAAGCGGTGGTAGGGGTTGCGCTGGGGCTTGTTCCGGACACTCGCCCATTCGGGCAGGTAGCGCTCGAACAGGCGTCGCTGGTCCAGGGCCTCGAGGGCGGGGATGGCGGTCGGCCCGGCCGCCAGCACCCGCACCAGGGTGCCCCGCAGCTCGTCCGACCACGGTGTCACGACGTCGGGGGCCCGCCGTCCGAGCCGGGTGAGGGCATCCCGCGAGATGGGCAGGTTGCGCTCGGCGGCCACCGCGGCCAGTCGCAGGGTGAGGGCGATGTCCCCGGTGACGTCGGCGTCCTCGAGGAGCACCACCTCGTCGCCGGTGGACCCGATCCCGGGTTCGCCCGACAGCGGGGCGACGTCGGACGTGCCCCCGGTCGCGCCGACGCAGCCCGCGCGAGCCCTGGGCGCGGGACCAGGCACTCCGCCGCCGCCAGGCGTCGTCGCCCTCCCAGGCCACGGTGCGGCCGGCCGTGGCCACCTGGTACATGAGCTCGTCAGCGTCGACGGCGCCCACCGCCTTGGCGACCTGCTCCTGCTCCTGGAGGAGCAGTTTGTTCAACTCCCGACCCGCCCGGCGGTGGAGTTCGACCCGGACCGCGGTCAACACGGACCTGGCCGACTCGAGGGCCACGGTGTCGACGTAGTCGGCGAGGACCGGGACCGCCTCCATCATGGCCAGCAGCGCGGCGATGTCCCGCAGGCCGCCATGGGACTCCTTCAGGTCCGGCTCCAGCAGGAACCCGACGTCACCGTTGGCGACCTGACGTTCCGCCACCCCGTCGGCGAGGTCCCCGAGCCACGGCGGCTTCTGGCGGACCCAGCGGTCCCTCCCCCTCGATGACCGGTTCGGCCACCTTGGCCTCGCCACAGATGACCCGGGCATCGAGCAGGCCGAGGGCGACCCGCAGGTCCTCGGCGGCCATGTCGAGGACCTCGGCCGGCCGGCGGACGCTGTGGTCGAGGGCGATCCCCTCGTCCCACACCGGGTACCAGATGCGGTCGGCGGTGGCGGCGATGTCCTTGCGCCCTTTGTGGACGAGCACCACGTCGAGGTCGCTGAAGGGACAGAGTTCGCCCCGTCCGTAGCCACCCACGGCGACCAGGGCCATGCCCCGGGCGTCACCTCCGCACGCTTCGACGAACAGGCCGGTGAGCCACTCGTCGGCCGCCGCCGCGTACGCCCGGCAGAAGGCGTCGCCACCCAGGTCGGAGCGGTCGATCAGCTCCTGGCGGCGGACACGCAGGGACATCGGTGGACCGTACCACCGCACCGGCGTCCCTTCACGACTTCCGGGGGTTACGCTGGGCCGATGGCAGACGACGACGGCTCGGGGCACGGCACCCTCACGGTCGTGATCGGCGTGGTGGCCGTGGTGGTGGTCGTCTGGTTCCTGCTCGGCCTCCTGCACTTCCTGGCCAGCCTCGTCTGGGGGGCGGTGGAGGTCGTCGGCCTGGTGGCCCTCGTGGTGCTCATCGGGTGGCTGCTGTTCCGGCGTTCCGGCGACTGACCATCCGCCGGGGCGCAGGAGCGATCAGGCGGTCATCGACTCGAACAGCTCGACGTGCTCGGCGACCATGCGGTGGGTGGAGAAGTAGCCCTCGACCGCCAGCCGGCAGTTCTCCCGCCTCAGTTCGCCGAGCCGCCCCAGGGCCTCGACCATGGCATCCTCGTCCTGGCACAGGAACCCGGTGGTCCCGTCGGTGACCACCTCGGGGGCGGCGCCTTCGGGGAAGGCCAGCACCGGGGTGCCACAGGCCATGGCCTCGATCATCACCATGCCGAAGGGCTCGTTCCAACGGATCGGGAAGAGCAGGGCCGAGGCGCCGGCCAGGAGCTCAAGCTTGCGCTCGTGGGACACCTCGCCGAGGTAGACGGCGTCCGGGCCGAGCAGGGGCTCCACCTTGTCGGCGAAGTACTGCATCTCCCACGGCTCGCGCATCTTGGCCGCCATGAGGATCCGCATGCCGGCCCGTCGGGCGACCTCGATCGCCCGGTGGCAGCCCTTGTCGTCGGCCATCCGCCCCAGGAACAGCACGTAGTCGCCGTCGGCGTCGCCCCCGCCGTCGCCCATCGGAAACTGGGAGGCCTCGACACCGTGGTGGATGACCCGCGCCACCGGGATCTCGGGCGCGGCCCGGTGCTGGGCGTGGGAGATGGCGATCAGGGGCACCCGTCCCGACGTCGCCCGGTACAGGTCGGTGAGTTCCAGGTTGAAGGGGCCGTGGATGGTGGTCGCCACCGGGAGGTCGGGGTAGTTGGCGGCGTGGAACGGCCCCATGACCGTGTGGTCGTGGACGACGTCGCACTCCCGCACGGCCTCGTAGGCGTGCAGCACGTGACGCAGTTCGGGCACCGCCATGCCGATCCGACGACCCTCGGCCTCGGGTAGGACCCATTGGCGCGGCACCGGGCATGTCGAGTCGCCGGTGGTGTACAGCAGCACCTCGTGCCCCGCCTCTTGGAGGCCGCGGGCCAGCTGGTCCACCACGAGCTCGATGCCGCCGTAGAGCACGGGCGGGATGGGGGTCCAGGGAGGGGCGATCAGTCCGATGCGCATGTGCAGATCTAAGCATCCCGATCAGGGGGATAGGATCACGCAGCGCCTTTGGCGGCGTGGCCGAGTGGTTTAGGCAGGGGCCTGCAAAGCCCCGTACGGCGGTTCGATTCCGCCCGCCGCCTCCAATGCAGCATCCCCTGATCCGCCCCTCCGGCGGACGTCAGGGCCCGGGCGGCGGGTCCTGATCAGCTGTCGCGAGGTGCGGTCGGACCCGATTCCCCTCGCGACCGCTGAACGGCGACGATCGACGCCTGTCAGGCGAGGTCCCAGACGAGGTGGGGGTCGGCGTCCGACCCGAGCAGACGCCTGGCCGGAACCTGCTTGTCGATGTGACCGATGAGCCCCCGGTAGATGCCGAACCCGCACAGTTCCTGCAGGCGGGGTGGGAAATCCCTGACGACGGACAAGGGGAGACCGAGCTGCTGGTTCTCCTGTTGCCGGATGTATCCCGCGCAGTAGTTCATGGCGATGCCCACCCGAGTCCGGTCGGTGGTGTTGGCACCGCCGCCGTGCCACAGGCTCCCCTGCCAGACCAGGACGCTGCCCCGCCGCATCTCGGCGGGCACCGTGGCGTAGTCGGACACCAGATCGGGTGAGTGGTCCGACCGGTGGGAGCCGGGCACGACTCGCGTGGCCCCGTTCGCCTCGGTGAAGTCCGTCAGCGCCCACATCGTGTTGCACACGGTGGCCGGGTGCGGTTTGGGCAGCGGGATGATCTGGTCGTCGGCATGGATGGGCTGCGGGGTCTCACCCGGGCCGATGGCGATCGAGGACAACGACGACACCAACAGGCCGGAGTCGAGTACCCCCTCCACGACGGGTAGGACACACGGATGCACCGGAATCGCCTGGAAGTCGGGACCGTGGGCCAGGAGGTTGTAGATCCGCAGGGTGTGTACCCCCTCGAAGGCGTTGGTGGCGGGCACGACAGCCAGCTCCCGCTCGAGCCGGTCGAGGTCTTCACCGAGCGCGTCGAGGAGCTCGGGTTCGATGACGTCCTCGAGCACGGTGTAACCGACCTCGTCGATCTCCCGCAGTGCGTCACCGGTGTCCGGCATCGTGCGCACCCCCTTCACGCCTCCCCGATCAGCCTAGGGTGATCCGGTGGCCCGGAAGAAGCGACCCGACAATCGCTACGAGCTGATCACCTGCGCCTGGTCCGGGCATGTCCTCGTCGGTGCGGGAGCACGTGAGGTGGCGGTGGACGATGCCCTCATCGTCCGGGAGTTCGACGGGGCCCGTTGGTGCCGGTGCCTGAGGTGCGATGCATGGATCCCGGTCGATCCCGGCGACCACCCGGAGGAGGCGCGGGTGCCCGACCGCGACCAGATCGAGCTCCCGTTACGCGGCCCGGCGCTCAGGGACCGCTACGTCCTGCGCCTCATCGCCCTCGATCGGGCCCTCCACGTGCTCCTCCTGAGCCTCGTGGCCGTCGCGTTCCTCACCTTCGCCGGACATGACCGGGCGCTGCACACCGACTACGAGAACCTGATGAACGCCCTCAACGGCGGAGGGGTCACGGCGACGAAGGTCCGGGGCCTGCTCGGCTACCTCGGCAGAGCCTTCAAGTACTCGCCGACCCACCTGGTCGAACTGGCACTCATCTTCCTCGCCCTGGCCGCGGTCGAGCTCACCGAGGCTGTCGGACTGTGGTGGAACAAGCGGTGGGCCGAATACCTGACCTTCATCGTCACCGCCCTCTTCATCCCGTACGAGATCTACGAGATCACCCTGAAGGTGAGCATCCTGAAGATCGTCGCTCTGGTTCTGAACGTCCTGGTCGTCGCCTATCTACTGTGGGCGAAGCGGCTCTTCGGCCTTCGGGGAGGACACGCCGCCGAGGCGGAGCGCAAGCGCCGTCTCAGCGGGTGGCAGGCCGTGGAGGAAGCCCAACCGGGGGTACCGGCGAGCACATCACCCTGATCTCTCCCGGAGGTGTCGGGCATCACGGCGGTCCTGGGAGCGGGCCACGGACCGGCGGGCGATTGCTTCCGTGGGTCGGGGGACCGGGTGGTAACGTCGTCCCCCACGGGCCGTTGGCGCAGTTGGTAGCGCACTTGCATGACACGCAAGGGGTCGTGGGTTCAAGTCCCGCACGGCCCACCAGAGAAACCCCAGTTCAGGCTGGGGTTTCTTGCAATTGCACACCCGGTCGGCAACCCCTGGACGCCCGATGTCGGCAACCAGGATCGGGGTAGGCGTGAGGTGCGCCAAACCGGAGTTGTCGCGCGGCTGACGCGGAAACCCGAGCAGCCTCGCCGAAAGGCCGGAGGCACGGCCGTGGCGCTCGTGTACCGACCGCCGGTCGGTACGCTTAGGCCATGTCCGACTACATCATCCCCGAGCCGGAGCCGAAGGAGATCGACGAGAAGCTGTCGATCGAGCTCCGCCACCTGGCCGACAACGCCGTGCTCAAAGCACATCCCTACAACGACAAAGAACGGTGCGACACCTGCCGGTTCTATCTCGAGCCCACGGCCGAGATCTCGTACTGCTGGCACCAGAAGCTTCGAATCCTGGTGGGTGCACAGTGGTGGTGCCAGTGGTGGGACGCCATCCCCGAGAACGGCTGACTTGTTCCCGGTCGATCTCCCACCTGGATGTAGTGACCACGAACGTTGTTGACACTGGTCCGCCCACGAGGTGAGCCCCCCACCGCGGCTCGTCCCCTGATATGTCGTTCCGTGGCCGCCTGAAGACCGTGCGTGGCGCACCGGGCTCGCGAGATGAACTTTCGACGAACTCGCTTGCCGATCCGACGGAAGTTTGCTATCCCATGGATTAGCGGGGAGGACCCGCTGTTGGCGGACAGCATGCGGTGCCAGTAGGTCGCTCCATGCGGAAGGCGGATGACGTGATCGGCATCAAGGCGGGGTCCCGCGTGTTGTGTGGTCGGACTTTTCGATTCGCTATCTCTGCGCTCTGCGCGCTCGTGGCTTCGAGCGGTGCCATCGTCGCGAGCGCAGGCCTGAGCCCCGCGGTAGCCGGCGGGACGGGTGCCTCGATCTCCCTGTCCAAGACCGCGAGCGTCTCCCGTTACTCGTCCGCCGGCACTCCTGTCCTCTACGACTACCTCGTGACCAACACGGGCAACGTCACCCTCACCTCGGTCTCCGTCACCGACCCGCAGGTGGGCCTGTCCGCGGTCTCCTGCCCGCAGTCGACGCTCGCGCCCGGTGCCAACGAGGTCTGCACGGCGAACTACACCACGACGCAGGCGGACGTGGACAACGGGAGCATCATCAATGTCGGGACGGCCAAGGGAACACCACCGGTGGGTTCGCCGGTCACCAGCTCCAGCACGCTCCGGATCCCGGCCACCCAGAAGTCCGAGATCGACATCGCCAAGACCGCCAGCATCGACTCCTTCTCCGCACCCGGCACCCCGATCACCTACACCTACGTGGTGACCAACACGGGCACGGTCACGCAGTACGACGTCACCGTGACCGACTCCATGCCGGGACTGTCGGCCATCGACTGCTCGCCCGTCACCCTCTCCCCCGGGGCGAGTGAGACCTGCACCGCGAATTACACGACCACCCAGGCCGACGTCGACGCCGGAGGGGTCTCCAACTCCGGTGTCGCCACCGGCCATCCCACGGTGGGGCCTCCGGCGAGCGACTCGTCGACGGTCGAGGTCGCGGCGGACCAATTGCCGGGCATCTCGATCGACAAGTCGTCGCCCGTCACCGACTTCTCGGCACCCGGAACGCCGGTCCAGTACAACTACCTCGTCGCCAACACCGGCAACGTGACGCTGAGCGCGGTCGGAGTCACCGACCCCATGCCGGGCCTCGGTCCCATCTCCTGTGGCTCCTCGGAGCTCGCCCCGGGCGCAACCGAGACCTGCACGGCCTCGTACAGCACCACCCAGGCCGATCTCGACAACCCCGATGGGATCACCAACACCGGGACCGCCACGGGCCAACCTCCGTTCGGGCCGCCGATCACCTCGGCCGCGTCGCTGACCATCGCTTCCGACCAGTATCCGGGTATCGCGGTGCACAAGTCCGCGAATGTCACCAGCTTCTCGGCTCCCGGGATCCCGATCACCTATAGCTACGACGTGACCAACACCGGCAACGTGACGCTGACATCCGTGGGCGTCACCGATCCGCAGGCGAACCTGTCGGCGATCAACTGCCCGCAGACCACCCTCGCCCCGACGGCCAGTGAGACCTGCACCGCCACGTACACGACCACCCAGGCCGACGTGGACGCCGGCGGGATCACCAACATCGGGACCGCCACCGCCACCCCACCGGCCGGTGGCCAGGTCACCGGTTCCGACAGCCTCAACATCGACGCCATCCAGAGCCCAGCGATCACCGTGTCCAAGTCCGCGGACGTCAGCGACTTCTCCGCTCCTGGGACCCCGATCACCTACAGCTACGTGGTGACCAACAACGGCAACCTGACCCTCACGTCGGTCGGTGTCACCGATCCGCAACCGGGCCTGTCGACGGTGAGCTGTCCGGAGGGGAGGCTCGCCCCGGCAGCCACTGAGACCTGCATCGCCGACTACACGACGACCCAGGCCGACGTAGACGCGGGGGGGATCTCCAACACCGGAACGGCGTCCGGCAACTCGTCCGCCGGCCAGGTCACCGGGTCCGACAGCCTCACGATCCCGGCGGTCCAGACCCCCGCGATCACGATCGCCAAGTCGGCGAATGCGACCAGCTACTCGGCACCGGACACCTCGATCCAGTACAGCTACGTGGTGACCAACAGCGGCAACGTGACTCTCACATCGGTGGACGTCACCGATCCGCAGGCGAACCTGTCGGCGATCAACTGCCCGCAGACCACCCTCGCCCCGGCAGCCAGTGAGACCTGCACCGCCACGTACACGACGACCCAGGCCGACGTGGACGCCGGCAGGATCTCCAACACCGGGACGGCGACAGCCATCCCTCCGAGCGGCCCCGGCGTGACGGCGAGTGATTCGCTCACCATCCCGGCTGTCCAGAACCCGTCCATCGGAATCGTCAAGTCGGCTAGCCTGACCAGCTTCGCTTCGGCCAACACGCCGATCACCTACAGCTACGTGGTCTCCAACACCGGCAATGTGACGCTCACGTCGGTCGCGGTCTCCGACCCGCAGCCGGGCCTGTCGGCCCTCGATTGCGGCGGGTCGACGCTGGCGCCCGGCGACTCCGAGACCTGTACCGCTTCGTACACGACGACGCAGAACGACGTGGACAACGGATCGATCGCCAACACCGGCACGGCCACCGGCGTGCCACCATCCGGTCCGGCCGTGTCCGCCAGTGACTCGCTCACGGTGCCGGCCATCGACAGCCCCTCGATCGGGATCCTGAAGACCGCTTCGGTGCCCAACTACTCGGCTGCCGGCACTGCGATCACCTACTCGTACCTCCTGACCAACAGCGGCAACACCACACTGAACAGCGTCGGAGTAGACGACACCCATCCCGGGGTGTCGCCGGTCAGCTGCCCACTCGGGACGCTGGCCCCGGGGGCCACGGAGACGTGCACCGCCACCTACACCACGACGCAGGGCAATGTGGACTACGGCAGGGTCACCAACTTCGCCACGGCCTACGGCACGCCACCCCACGGCAGCCAGGTGAGCCAGCTGACCTATCTGACGCTCCACGCCATCCGGAACCCCGGCATCACCGTGGTCAAATCGGCGAACAGCAGCGGGTTCTCCGCGGCGGGCACCCCCATCACCTACTCCTATCTGGTGACCAACGTCGGGAACGTGACCCTGAACGGGATCGGTGTCACGGACCCGCAGCCAGGACTGTCGCCGGTCACCTGTGGGGTGGCGACACTCGGCCCCGCCGCCAGCGAGACGTGCACCGCCACGTACACCACCACCCAGGCTGACGTGGACGCCGGCGGGATCACCAATACCGGCACCGCTTCGGGTACGACGGTCAACGAAGTCCCGGTGTCCGCCTCGAGCTCGCTCACCATCCCCGCCAGCCAGAGCCCGGGCATCACCGTGGTCAAGTCGGCGGACGTGACCAGCTACTCGAGCCCCGGCACCCTGATCGACTACTCCTACGTGGTCACCAACACCGGGAACGTCACCCTCGGCTCGGTGAACGTCTTCGACGGGATGCCCGGCCTCCAGGGCGGCCCCACCTGCCCGCTGCCCACACTGGCGCCCGGAGCGAGCGAGACGTGCACGGCCAATTACACGACCACCCAGGCCGATGTGGACAACGGATCCGTCGCCAACACCGGCACGGCCAGCGGTCAGCCGGAACTCGGCGGCGCGGTGTCCGCTTCCGACTCGCTGACCATTCCGGCCACCCAGAGTCCCGGACTCTCCGTGACCAAGACGGCCTCCGTGAGCACCTTCAGCGGACCCGGAGTGCACATCACCTACAGCTACCTGGTCAACAACACGGGGAACGTGACGCTCCACTCGGTCCAGGTGGCCGATCCGCAGCCTGGTCTGTCCCCGGTCAGCTGCCCGACGACGATCCTCGGCCCACCAGACACCGAGACCTGCACCGCCACCTACACCACGACGCAGGCAGACGTCGACGCCGGTGGGATCACCAACACCGGTACAGCCTCGGGCACGTCGCCCGGCGGACACGCGGTGACGGCATCGGACACGCTGAGCGTGCCGGCCGCCAACACCCCGTCGATCTCGGTGGAGAAGTACGCCAACGTCAGTAGCTACGCGGCCCCCGGCACGACGATCCATTACAGCTACCTCGTGACCAACTCGGGGGACAAGACGCTCACCTCGGTCGGTGTCACCGACGCCCAGCCGGGACTGTCGGCCGTCACCTGTGGTCAGTCGACCCTGGCTCCCGGGGCCAACGAGATCTGCACGGCCAGCTACACGACCACCCAGGCCGACGTGGACAATGGATCGATCAGCAACACCGGCATCGCCACCGGCACCCCGCCCACCGGTCACCCGGTGACCGGCTCCGCCAGCCTGACCGTCGAGGCGGTGCAGAACCCCTCGCTCACGGTGGCCAAGTCGGCCAACATCCACTTCTTCCATGCGGCCGGCACTCCCATCACGTACAGCTACCTCGTGAGCAACACCGGCAACGTCACCTTCACCTCGGTGTCCGTGTCCGACCCGCAAGGCGGCCTGTCGCCGGTCCACTGCCCCTCGGGCGCGGTGGCTCCCCACGGAGAGGTGACCTGTACGGCCACCTACACGACCACCCAGGCGGACGTGGACAGCGGATCGATCGTCAACGTAGGCACGGCCACGGCCACCCTGCCGAACCTGTCGACGGTCACCGGATCCGGCACCCTGACCATCCTGGCGTCCCAGACGCCGTCGGTCTCGGTCACCAAGTCGGCGAGCGTGTCCAGCTACTCGGGCCCCGGCGTGCCGATCACGTACAGCTACACCGTGACCGACACCGGCAACGTGACCCTCCATTCGGTCCAGGTGACCGATCCGATGCCCGGACTGTCCCCGGTGGCATGCTCGTCCGCCCCGTTGGCCCCGGCCGCCCAGGAGACGTGCACGGCGTCGTACGTGACGACCGTGGCCGACGTGACGGCCGGCCACGTGTCGAATACGGGCAAGGTGACGGCGACGCCCCCGAGTGGGCCGGCCGTCACGGCGTCCGCGTCACTCACCGTCCCCTTCACGCCGCCGGCCTGCTACGTGGGCCCCTGGCCGACGGCGGTAGACGGGTACTCCCTGCCGCTGGTGCGTGGACCCGTCCAGAGCACCCCCGGCGTCAGTATCGGAGAGGAGGACGGTTCGTGGATCCTCCTGACCCACGGCAACCCCAAGCCGACGCTCTACCGGGGCACGATCACGACCACCGGGACGTTCACCGGTGTGTCGATCCTGCTACCGGAGAAGAGTGACAGCATCGACGTGGTGAACAGCCACACCATCACGATCAAGTTCAAGACCTATGCCGGCCTCGACGGCGTCCAGTTCACGACGAGCTGCGGCAGTTCCGTCTCGTTCTCGCTCACGGCCAAGAACAAGGCGATCCCGGCCCGGTCGTTCTTCCTCGGTTCGAGTCGTTCGACGCCGTCCTCGTCCACCAGCCCCCTGGTGTTCACGCGGGCAGTACTGATCGCCACCACTCCAGGAGGGTCCTCCCCCGCATCCCGAGCCGTGCGGCACGGGGCCCAGGAAGGCCTCCTGGGGGCTGATGGGTCCGGACCTCTTCTGAGGGCCCACGGGGCCGCACCGGCGGCGACGCTCAGTCCGCCGTCGGGCGCCACGACGGATCTGAGGGATCCGTCGAGATCTGTGGCCGGTCGACCGCCCCGTCTGTTGTCGTGATCCCGGACGTCACCGCTGGTTCTGGCGGGGGAAGGCGACTTCCTCCAACAGGAGGTGGATGGTGGCGGCGATGGGGATGGCGATCAACGCGCCGATGATACCGAGGAGCGCCCCACCGATCAGTGTGGCGATGATCGTCAATCCGGGTGACACCCGGACCGTGTGCTTCATGATGCGCGGGTTCAGCAGGTAGTCCTCGACGAAGCGATAGGCGATGTAGAAGGCGGCGGTGGCGATTCCCACCGGTAGACCCTTGGTCAGGGCCACGAGGGAGACGATGATGCCGGCGATGGTCGAGCCCACCATGGGGATGAGGTCGAAGACCGCCACGACCAGCGCCAGGAGCAGGGCGTAGGGAACGCCGAAGATGATCAGCCACAGGTAGGTGCCGACGGCCGAGACGACGGACGTCAGCAGATTGCCCAGCATGAACCCGCCGACACGGTCGAAGACCTCGTCGGTGAGGAGACCGACGCGTTCCCGACGGCTCCGGGCGATCAGCGACAGCCACACCCGCTTCACGCCGGGTAGGGCGATGAGGAAGTAGATGGTCAGCGCGATCACGCTCACGGTGGCCACGCTGACCGACAGCAGGACCTTGCCGGCGCCCAACAGACCCTGCGTCACGGGGAGTTTCAGCTTGGACTGTCCGGTGAGGTAACCGGTCAGGTGCAGTCGGACCGCCAGCCGACCGGCCCATCCCTGTCCGGCCACCAGCTCCTCCTTGTAATGGGGATAGTTGGTGACCAGTACGTGGAACTCGTGGCTGATGGGTGGCACGGCCACCACCAGGAACCCCCCGACGACCACCACGAAACCGAAGGTGACGATGCCGACGGCGGATCCCCGCGACAGCGACCGGGCCATGAGGTGTTCGATGATGGGGTTCAGGCCGACGGCGATGAAGAGGGCCAGGCCCACGATGACCAGCACGCTGGTGATGTCGGCGATCCCCCGGAAGATGACGTAGGCGACCGCCACACCGAGGGCCCCGGACAGACCGATGAAGAACGGATGTCTCCGGTCGAACGGCCGTCCCGGTGTGCCCAGCGACGGGCCGTCCCCCTCCGGGTCGATGTCCACGTCCGGAGGCAGCAGCAATACGTCGGGCCGGGCATCCTGATCGTCCCTGTTCCCACGGGGCAGGGAGAGATCGCTCCGCTGGATGGTCATGTCGGCCTTCCGGCCGGTTCATCCGGTCGTCGCCCGGTCCTGGGCGACCGGCGCGGGGCTGCGACCGGTAGGGAGACCATGGCCTGGCTGTTCCCTCCGGTGGCCGGGGCAAACGCGGCGGGGCGCGTCCGGCTGCTCCGCAGGCCGGGGGGTGGTCGTCACGGACCCCGTGGACCGGTTCGGCGCTCCATGGGCCCCATTCTCCGGGTGCCCCCCGACCCCGGCTTCCGATGCTGCCGGAAGCGGGATCCGGAGTCGTCGGATCAGCTGATCGTGATGGCGTCGACCGCCGTGGTCGTGCCACCGGTCTCGGTCAGGGTCACCGAGAACGGACCGGGCGTCGCATCCTTGGCCACGGACAGCTTCAGCTTCAGCGTCGGGTTGGGATGCTTCTTGGACTTCTTGGACGCCTTGACCGACACCACGGTGACGGAGGGGTCCGACACGGTCACGGTGGCACTGGAATCGAAGCCCGTGCCGGAGATCACGGTCGTCAGCTTCTTGCCCGGCTTCACCACGGTCTTGGAGAAGCCGGTGATGGTCGGACCGGTCACCGTGACGGCTTCCGAGGTGACGAGCGTCGTGCCGTCGGTGTTGGCCAGGGTGGTCGTGACGGTGTAGGTCCCCGGCGTCGTGTACGTGTGAGC
The DNA here is from genome assembly GCA_963841885.1 of uncultured Acidimicrobiaceae bacterium. Classification (GTDB taxonomy): domain Bacteria; phylum Actinomycetota; class Acidimicrobiia; order Acidimicrobiales; family RAAP-2; genus Bog-756. Next base: position 180,674 of record CAWJEK010000018.1, on the reverse strand, counting down.
ACCGGTGACGGTGCCGCCAGCTCCGCTGACGTTGACCGTGGCGGGTCCGGTGCCGGTACCGTCCCCCAGTTCACGGTCGCGGTGTAGATCCCGGTCCCGTCGCTCGCACTCCCGATGTCGGCCAGGACGACGGTGCCGGTGCCGATGTTCTCCTTGGGGGCCAGGGGAGCCGCGGTCAGGGTGAAAGGCGCCTCGGTGGTCAGCCGCACGGCGCCCGAGGGATACGACACGGCATAGGCGGCGGGTCCGAACGACAGGTTGGTGAACGTACCGCTGACCGGACCACCGATGGGCGTGAACACCGTGCCGGTCGAAGGTGATCCGACCGTGGTCACGGAGAGCGTGCTGCCGGCCGCCAGCGTCGTGCCCGGACCCGAGATGCCGCCGGCGACGCCGTTGACGGTCACCCCGATCGTGCCGGAGGCGGCATTGGTCAGGGTGGACCCGGCGCTGAGTGCGAGGGCGCCGCCGTCGAGTACCTGCAGCGTCCCGTCGTTGGTGGTCAGCGTCCCGTCGTTGAACTGGGTGCTGGATCCGCCGATGGTGACCGTGCCGCCGGCCTGGTTGGTCAACGGCACCTGGATGAAGGAGTTGGAGGCCGTCGACTCGGTGGTCAGGCTGCCCCCCGAGGCCACGGTCAGGCTGCCGGAGCCGCCGTTGATCCCGGCGTTGCCGATCGCGCTCGGGTCGAGCGTCAGGGTGCCGTCCACGGTCACGGCACCGGGCAAAGTGATGTTTACGCTGCCGTTGACCCCGCTACCGGTGAGGGTCTGGCCGACCGGGACGGTGCCCGTGAGGTTGATGCTGCCGGTGGCCTCGAAGGCCCCGGTGGTGGCGCTGTCGGCCAGGGTTCCGCCGGTGAAGACGTAGGGGTTGCCCGACTCGGCCCCACCGGACGCGGTGAAGGTGCCGCTGTTCTGGCTCATCGTCCCGGTCAGGGTCAGGGTGCCGGCGGCCTGGGTGAAGCTGCTGCCGGCGCTCAGTGCCGCCCCACCGCCGTTCGCCACCGTGAACGTCCCGTCGTTGGTGGTCAGCGTCCCGTCGTTGAACTGGGTGCTGGATCCGCCGATGGTGACCGTGCCGCCGGCCTGGTTGGTCAACGGCACCTGGATGAAGGAGTTGGAGGCCGTCGACTCGGTGGTCAGGCTGCCCCCCGAGGCCACGGTCAGGCTGCCGGAGCCGCCGTTGATCCCGGCGTTGCCGATCGCGCTCGGGTCGAGCGTCAGGGTGCCGTCCACGGTCACGGCACCGGGCAGAGTGATGTTTACGCTGCCGTTGACCCCGCTACCGGTGAGGGTCTGGCCGACCGGGACGGTGCCCGTGAGGTTGATGCTGCCGGTGGCCTCGAAGGCCCCGGTGGTGGCGCTGTCGGCCAGGGTTCCGCCGGTGAAGACGTAGGGGTTGCCCGACTCGGCCCCACCGGACGCGGTGAAGGTGCCGCTGTTCTGGCTCATCGTCCCGGTCAGGGTCAGGGTGCCGGCGGCCTGGGTGAAGCTGCTGCCGGCGCTCAGTGCCGCCCCACCGCCGTTCGCCACCGTGAACGTCCCGTCGTTGGTGGTCAGCGTCCCGTCGTTGAACTGGGTGCTGGATCCGCCGATGGTGACCGTGCCGCCGGCCTGGTTGGTCAACGGCACCTGGATGAAGGAGTTGGAGGCCGTCGACTCGGTGGTCAGGCTGCCCCCCGAGGCCACGGTCAGGCTGCCGGAGCCGTTGATCCCGGCGTTGCCGATCGCGCTCGGGTCGAGCGTCAGGGTGCCGTCCACGGTCACGACACCGGGCAAAGTGATGTTTACGCTGCCGTTGACCCCGCTACCGGTGAGGGTCTGGCCGACCGGGACGGTGCCCGTGAGGTTGATGCTGCCGGTGGCCTCGAAGGCCCCGGTGGTGGCGCTGTCGGCCAGGGTTCCGCCGGTGAAGACGTAGGGGTTGCCCGACTCGGCCCCACCGGACGCGGTGAAGGTGCCGCTGTTCTGGCTCATCGTCCCGGTCAGGGTCAGGGTGCCGGCGGCCTGGGTGAAGCTGCTGCCGGCGCTCAGTGCCGCCCCACCGCCGTTCGCCACCGTGAACGTCCCGTCGTTGGTGGTCAGCGTCCCGTCGTTGAACTGGGTGCTGGATCCGCCGATGGTGACCGTGCCGCCGGCCTGGTTGGTCAACGGCACCTGGATGTAGGAACTGGAGGCCGTCGACTCGGTGGTCAGGCTGCCCCCCGAGGCCACGGTCAGGCTGCCGGAGCCGCCGTTGATCCCGGCGTTGCCGATCGCGTCGGGTCGAGCGTCAGGGTGCTTCCGCTCCCGATCGTGCTCGGGGCACCGAGCGTCAGGTTCTCGCTACCCGACGAGGCGTCGACCAGCAGGGTCGGGTCCGACCCGGTGACGCCGCCCAATTCCGAGGGTGTTGACCGATGTGCTGCCGGCAAGGGAGACCGTGTATGTGCCGGGCTCGGTGATGCACACCACGCTCGACCCGGTCGGGAAACCGCTCGACCAGTTGGCCGCGCTGGTGTTCCAGTCCGTCGTTCCCGTCGAGGGCCCTTGCCAGCTGTCGGTGCAGCTGGGCAACGCGCCGCCGGGGGAGGCGGACACCAGGGCGGCCGCCCCGGCTGACCCCAGGGATGCGGCTCCGACCAGCACCGCGAGGGCCAGGTTTCGAACTCCACGCATGACGTCTCCTCCGACTTCGTCGCCGGCCGCCTCTGGGCGCGCCCGGCCCCACCTCGATGCAACCAGTGTCGCAACCCGCTGCTAACAGGACGTTAACTAAGCGCTAACGGTGGGCTACCGTCTCGGTATGGAACGACTGCTCCGGCGGGAGCGACTCCTCGCTCCACTCCGGATGCGGCACACGGTGGCGGTCATCGCGCTCGAGGCGCCGGCCGGCTTCGGGCGGTCGGTGCTGCTGGAGCAGGCGTTGGCCGAAGGGCCCCGGCGCCCGGGTGACCTCGACATCCCGTACCGCTGCGTTCCGGCGGACGCCGAGCCCGGGATGCTCGCCACGCACCTGGTCGACGCCTGCCGGGGTCATTTGTCAGGTCGACTGGCGATCGACCCCGACGACCCCGACGATGCCGCCCCCGACGATGCCGATGCCGTCGTCGGAGCCCTGCGGGACACGGTGCCGGCCCGGCACCAGGTCGCCCTCGTGATCGACCGCGTGGAGGTGTCGGGGGCGGCGGGTGCCTCACTCGTCTCCGAACTCGTGGGCGCCCTGCCCGTCGGAGTCCACCTGGTGCTGTCGGGCCGACGCCTCCCGAGGGTCGGGATGGCCCGGATGGTGGCCTCCGGCGAGGGCGTGCTCATCGGGGCGGCCGACCTGGGCTTCCGGGCCCACGAGGTGGTCGAGCTGGTCGGTGACCGCGCGTGTCGCCGGACCCCGTCACCGAGTGGCCGGCCATGGTGGGTCTGCTCCGCGCCGGGCACGCCGATCTGGCCGTCGACTACGTGCGCGACGAGCTGCTGGCGGACATCGATCCGGTGGTCGCCCGTGGCCTCGCCGCCGTGGCCGTGGTGGACGGCTGCTCGGACAGCCAGCTCGGGGGTGTGCTGGGCTCGGTCGGGATCGACACCCTGGAGGACGTCGATACCGTCCGTCGGGAGCTGGAGCGGCTCCCGCTGGTCGGCTCGCCCGGTGGGTGTTGGCCCGATCCGATCTGGCTGGAGGCCACCCGCCCCGTCCTGACCCCCGGGGAGCGGGATCACGCTTGTGTGGCGAAGGCGCGGAACCTGGTCGAATCCGGCAGTCTCGCCGAGGCCGGTGCGTTGGCCGTCCGGAGCGCCAGTGCCGCGGCCCTCACCGACGTCGTGCGCGCCGCCCTCTCGAGCCAACCGCCGTTGGCCACCTTCGACGACCTGCGCAGGTGGGCGGCGTCCGGCGTGCTCGGCCGGGACCGGACCGAAGGACGCTGGCTGGCCGCCACGGTGGACCAGCAGAGCGGCGACATCGACGGACGGGCGGCGGAACGGCTCGAGGAGGTCCGACGTTCCTTCGAGGCGGTGGGTGATCTCGTGGGGGAGACGTACCTCCTACTCCATCTCGGCCACCTGGCCCGGGCGGACGACGACTTCGCCCTGCTCGACCGCGTGCTCCGGCGGGGCGAGGAACTGGCGGAACTCGGGCAACCCGGCGCCGCCGCGCTGGTAGCGCTGGGTCGGGCCGTGGCGGCCCAGATGGCGGGCGACCCGGCCGCTGCGCTCGTCGCCCTGGACGGGGTGCCGTCCGGCTCGCTGGTCGGTGACTGGGCCGCGCAGGCCCTCATGATCCGGGGTACGAACCTGCTCCTCTCCGGTCGCGTCCGGGCGGCCGTCTCGGCTCTCCAGTCTGCGACCGGGGAAGGCTCCGAAGCGTCCCAGGCGGTCGCCTTCGACCTGTTGGCGACGGCGCGCTGGTACGGGGACGATCCCCTCGGCGCCCTGACCGATGCCGAGACGGCGGAGGGCATGGCCACCCGGGCGGACGTCCCCGGGCTCGTCCATCGGATCCGGGCGACCCGGGCCTGCTTCCTGGCGGCCTCGGGGCACGGTGCGACGGCCCGGGAGCTGCTCGACGGGGTGGCTCCCCTCGGCGGTCCGGCCCACTCGGACGAGACGGCCGCACTGTGCCGCGTCGCCGACGCCCTCCTCTTCGCCGATGCCGGCGATCTTTCCGGTGTCCGGAGGGCTGTCGACGGGTTCGCCGTCACCGGCCGGGCGGCGCGCACCTCGCCCTGGTTCGTGGCGCTGTCGACGGCGGTCGACCGTCTCGGAGATCACCGGCCGGACGTCGTGGCCGGAGATTCCGTCGCTCTGTCACGGGCCCGCGCCGCCGGACGGGCGGCCGCCGACCACCTCGGAGGGGGCCCACCCGCCGCGGCCTCGTTCCGTCCGTACCTGCCGGCCCGGTGGTGCACCGATGCCACGACGCGGATCACGGTGTCGCTCCTCGGGACGGGTACCGTGCACCGGGGCCTCCAGCCGGTGGAGCATCCGGCCTGGGCGCGCAGCCGCGTACGGGAGCTCTGTCTCCACCTCGCCCTGGTGGAGGACCGGAGTCGCGAAGGCGTCGCCGCGGCCCTGTGGCCCGACCTGGAGGATCGCGCCGCCGCCCGGAACCTCCGGGTGACGCTGACCCACCTCCTCGACGTGTTGGACCCGGCGCGGGAGCGCTCGCGGGGGAGCCGACTGGTGACCGACCGGGCCGGCTGCCTGTCCTTCACCCGGGGTGCCGAGCTCCACGTCGACCTGTGGGATCTCGAGGCCGGGGCGTCGGCCATCCTCGCCACGTCCGAGCCCGATCGACCCGACCTCCTCGCCCACGCCCGGCGACTGGCCCGTTCGAGCTCCGGCCCGCTGCTGGGCGGGAGTCCGGTCGGTGAGTGGCTCGAACCCCACCTGCGTCGACTGAACGACCTGGTGGCCTCCGCCGCCCTGGCGGCCGGGGATCGGGCTCTGGCGGCGGCCGATCCACGACTGGCCGAGGCACTGGCGCGACGGGCGTTGGCGGCGGATCCGTGGTCCGAGCGGGCGCACCGCATGGTGGTCGACGCCCGGTTCGTCCTCGGTGACCGTGATGGCGCCCGGCGCGCCGCCGGGCACGCCCTCGGCGTGCTGGCCGACCTCGGGGCCGCCCCCGCCGCGGAGACGGCGGCCCTGCTCCGGCGGATCGGCGTCTCGGACCCGACATCGGGTCGGCGCGCCGTCGCCGGGAGCCCGATCCGGCCCAGTTGACTCCGTCCGTGGTCGGTCAGTCGACACTGTCCCCGGTTGGAGCGGACGTCACGGCCTCGAGGGGGGCCAGCAGCCGCGCGGCGGGGCGAACACCCGACAGACGGCTGCACTACCCGTTGTGGGCGAGGAAGACCGCCCGTAGTGCCTTGGCGTCGACGAGGGCACGGTCCGAGTCCTGGACGCCCCATGAGTAGGCGACATCGAACACGGGAGTCGGTGCCAGCATGGCCCAGGTGGCGAGCAGCGCCCGTTCCTGCGTGGCGGTCGGAAGGGTCCACTGGGCGTACCCACCACCGCCGAAGGCCTGATAGACGGGGACGATCTGGCCGGGGGTGATGCCGGCCGCCTCGGCCGCCGACACCGCCGCGCCGATCACCGAATCCACGCACCCCTTGAGCGCTTTGGTGCACGGGTAGGGATCCAGCCCGAAGTAGTCGATGTCGGTGTTGGCGGAGTTGTAGGTGTCCATGTAGTTCGGGACCTTCGGGGTGCCGAGGTTCATCAGCACGATGAACGTGACGGCGCCGGGGTCGTTGGCATGGATCCAGTCGGCCTCGGCCTTGAGGTGGGCGGCGGTGCAGAGTGGGCTGTAGCGGCCGGTGGGATCGGGCTCGTCCATGAGGTAGAAGCCGTAGACCGTCGGATCTCCGACGAAGGGCTCGACGGTCCGGGTGAAAGTTGCATCGGCCCCTTCGCACAGCCCGAGGAACACCAATGCCCGATCACCGGACGGCAGTTCCCCGACCTGTCCGACGGAGCTGACGTCAGCCAGGTTGAACCCGGTGGCACCCGGCAGGTAGTCGCCCGAGCTGCTGAAGTTTCCATTGGGTGCGTAGTGGAGGCCGGTGGTCGGGCCGATCGGGGTGGTCGTACCGCTCTGCGGTCGCAACGACACCGCCGCCGAAGCCCGGCCCGCCGTCGCCACCGCCGGACCTGCGCTGGCGATGGCGACGGCCAGGGTGATCCCTAGGGCACCTGCCATCCCCGGCCGATGCCGACGGCGCGGCCTCCGTGGACGGGGCGGCGGGGCCGGATGCTGTCGGGTTCCGTGATCCATCACCACCGCCTCCTATCTGTACATGCCTCCATTCTTCCCCCTCGGAACAACGCATGCGGTTCCAGGGACGGAAGTGGTCCCGACACGCGGTCCGACCTCGTCGGGTAGATGACACAGCCTGCTGCGAGCATGGACCATGGTCCCGATCCACTCATCTTCCGACAGCCGCGAAGAGGGGCTGCGTTCGCGGATCGACACCGTCGACGGACAGCTCGCCAAGCTGGTGGCGGAACTCGATCCCGACCGGGTCCTGGGTTCCGAGGCGGCGGCGCTCTATGCGGCCTTCGCTCGACTGGAACGCCTCGTGGTCGCCGCCAAGACGCTGCTGGCACCACGGATCGCCGCGTCCGGCCATTGGGAATCGGAGGGCCATCGCAGCGCGGCCGGCCTGCTCGCCACCCTGGAGGGTGTCTCGGCCGGACAGGCCCGACGCACCCTGGAGACCGGGCAACGGCTGGGGTCGCTGCCGGCAACCGAGGAGGCCCTGCGATCGGGCACTTTGTCGGGCCCCAAGGTGAGCGAGATCACCCAGGCGGCCAGCTTGGACCCGGAGGCGGAGGCGTCCCTGCTCCGGGGGGCGGACACCGAGCCGCTGCACGTCGTGAAGGAGCGGTGCCAGCGCTCCCGGACCACCTCGGCGCGTCGCGACCCGATGGTGACCTATCGCCGGATCCACGCCGAGCGCTCGTTCGCCGCCTGGACCGATGCCGAAGGCGCCTTCTGCTTCCAGGGTCGGGACACCGCCGACCGGGGCGCTCTCCTCCTCGCCCACCTCGACCGGCTGGCCGATCGACTCCAGCGGGAGGCCAGAGCGGGGGAGCCCTCCGGCAATGGTGGTCGGACGTCCACACCCGAGCCCCCGGACTCTCGGGCGGCCCACCGGGCCGATGCGCTCCTCCTGTTGTGCACCGGCCGCCGACCGGCGTGGGGCCCGACCGACTCGGCATCCGGAGTGGAGGATCCGGTGGATCCCACGTGCCGACCGATGGACATCGGTGCCCAAGGCCCGGTCGACGCCGACCAAGCACCGGGCGGCCACACGGTCACCGGACGCGGTACGTCGGACGGCGACGACGGGTCGGTCCGGAGCGAGCCGAGGGCTGCGGTGATCGTCCGGGTGGACCTCGCCGCCCTCCGTCGGGGTCGGACCCGGACCGGCGAGCTGTGCGAGATCAACGGGCAAGGTCCGGTGCCGGTGCCGATCGCCCGTTACCTGGCGGAAGACTCTCTGCTCTCGGCGGTGTTCGTCGAAGCCGGCGACATCCGCGCGGTCCACCATTTCGGTAGGACCATCAACGCCCGACTCCGCACCGCACTGAGGTTGCGTGACCGGCACTGCGTCGTTCCGGGGTGCACGGTGGGGTACGGCCTCGAGATCGACCACGTGGTGGCGATGGAGAGGGGCGGACCCACCACCCTCGACAACCTGGCTCTCCTCTGTCACAGCCATCACCGGCGGAAGACCTTCGAGGGTTGGCAACTCTCGCGGACAGGTCCGAGTGACGAGGATCCGGAATGGCGATTCGTCGAGCAACCGGAGTTCGGACAGGAACCCGGCCTCGGATCGGGGTCGCCGCCACAGTCGTTGTTCATCGGGTGAGGAGGCCACCTCGCGATCGTCTTCGGATGCACGCCGCATCACCCGACGACAAGTGTCAGTGACTATGACTAGAGTCTGTCTCACCACCCGACGGCAGAAAGGCAGGCCGATGGCATCGACCGATACTCCCCGGCTCATCTCCGACGTCCGCGGTGCCCGGTACGGCGAGGTCATCTGCGCCTTCCTGCGCGGGGGCCGGTTCGAAGCTGAGGTCTACGGCACGCAGTTCCTCAACGACTGCCCCCAGGACCTGTGGGACGGACTGGACGCCGACGCCATCGCCAAGGAGATGGAGGCGGTGGCCGTCAAACTCAACGGTCCACGTCGGTGGACCATCGACGGAATCGGCACCAAGGTCAACGCCCTCGAGCCGGTGCTGCGCGAGTTCAACGGTCTCCTGATGCGGCGTCTGGCCGTCATCGACCTCGGCGACAGGGCGATCCCGGGACCGTATACGGAGGTCATGGTGGACCGCGGCGCGGTGTTCTTCTTCGACGCCGGCAAGCCGGTCTACGAACTCGTCGCTCCCGACGGGAGGGCGTACGTGATGCAGGCCCTCTGCCTGGGTGTGGATCCGGGGATGGCCGAGTCGGCCCTGCCCGATCTCGGTGGTCGCCTGGCCATGCCCGACGGATGGTCCTACCGCACCCGGGTGCTCGAGGAGGAACTGGTCGTCGACACGACGGCCACGGTGGCCACCGTCCTGCAGGACGAGTTCGAGAACTCCTACACGCTGCCGGAGTGACCGCGTGGTGAGACCTGATCAGGGTCAGCCGGCACCCGGCGGTGGGATTTTCGCGATTTCCCGCTCCCTGTTGTAACGAACGGCAGGTCGGATTCGTTACACCATCGGAAATAGTTGTGGACACGGCCCGAGTCGACGGTTCCCTGTGCTGGACTCGGCTGTTCGCCGGGTGTAGAACCACTGCGGGGAAGTGCCGATGCCGGACGACAGGGTGGCGAAGATGTTGGACTTCGGGGGAACCGTGCTGGCGGCGCAGGGTGGGGACGAAGAGGCATTCGCCCGGCTGTGGAGGGAGTTCCAGCCGGGCCTGCTCCGCTACCTCCGCATCAAGGCCGCACCGGTCGCCGAAGACCTGGCCGCCGACATCTGGTTGCGGGTGCTGCGTGCGCTGCCCAGCTTCGAAGGCGACGAGCAGGGCTTCCGGGGCTGGATCTACACGACGGCCCGCAACCGACTCACGGACTGGTACCGCAGTGGCGAGCGCCGTCCGGACCTCATCGAGTACTCGAGCCTGGTGGTGATGCCGGCGGTCAACAACGTCGAGCAGGAGGTGGCCGATCGTTCCGACACCGACCGGGCCGTCGCTCTCATCGCCGAGCTCCCGCCCGACCAGGCCGAGGCGGTGATGCTCCGCATCGTGGTCGGTATGGACGTCGCCCGCACCGCCCAGGTCATGAACCGCTCGCCCGGCTCGGTGCGCGTGCTCTGCCACCGGGGTCTGCGCGGCCTGGAGGCCCGCCTGCTCGAGCTGGGTCCGGCGGGGCACGCCCGTGAGGAAGAACTGGCGGCCGTCGGCACCGACGGGGCCTCCGGCCCGGAAGGTCACCGGCTCCATGCGTGACGATCCCATGATGGACGCGACCCGTTATCTGACGGAGGCCGACGACAATGTCGTGGTGATGCCCGATCTCGTCGAAGGGGCCCTGGCGGAACTCCTGGCGGCCGCCGGAGCCCCCGCCCAGGAGCATGAGCTCCGGGGCGAGTTGGCTGCCCGGACCGCCTTCCGGTCCGCCGTGGACAGCTGGCCCTCGCGCCGCCGTCTCCGGGGACGCCGGACCCCGGCCGTCGTGGCGGCGACCACCATGGCCGCCCTGATGGTCGCCAGCACCGGCCTGTCCGCCGCCACCGGGCTGCCCGGACCGGTACGGGCCGTCGACGGCATCCTGGGCAGCGTGGGGGTGCACGTCGCCCCGACGGCGCCGCCGGTGGCGCCGAGGGATCAGGCCGCCGCGGGGTCGGCGAACGTCAGTGCCCCGGCGCTCCAATCCGCCGGCTCGGCCCATGTGGCCTGCACGGTGAGAGGGCGCCTCCCGACGGGCACCACCGGTCAGGTCGAGACCGCCTCGTGCATCGTCAGCACCGCCCCCTCGTCCCGGCCGGCGGCCGGATCCAGGTCGGCCGTCGACTCACCCGGACCGGCGGCTCAGGCCGCTGCCAGCCCCCGGATCTCCGGTGGGACTCCGGGTCGTGTGAAGCCCCCGACGCACCCGCACCGGACGAACGGTCCGGCCAGCGGTGGCACGCACGGCACGACCACTCCACCCACGACGGTCCCACCGGGCGGCGGGACCAGCCGAGGGGGCAACCAGGGTCTCGGTGGTGGCGGCGGATGCAAGGGCGGCTCATCCGGATCCACCACGACCACCACGACGACGCCTCCGACCACCACCACGACGACCGCCGCCGGCACCACTTCGACGACGCAGCCGTCCACCACCTCGGCCGGGAGCTGCGCCCATGGCGGCGGCCACGACCACGGGAGTGGGGCTGGCCAGGGCACCGGGGGCTCGGGCGGGGCGGGCACCGCCTCGTCGTGAGCTGGGCCAGGGAGTCGACGGCCGGACGGCAGGTTCGCGTGACAGCTGGGCCCACCCTGGTGGGCATTCTGGCGTTGCTGTCGTGCGGGATCGGCGGGTCGCCGGCCGCCGCCCCCGGGCACCAGGGTCCTGTCGCATCCGTGGCGTCCGTCGACGCCGGGAGCGACCCGGGCAACCAGGGGGACTCCGCATCCGACTCGCTGGACTGGGCGGGGTACGTCGTCACCGGGCACACGTTCTCCGGCGTGTCGGGTGCCTGGCGCCAGCCCGGGGTCACGTGCACCGCCACCAAGGCGTCCCAATCGGCGTTCTGGGTGGGCCTCGACGGTTTCTCGAAGTCCGATCAGACCGTGGAGCAGATCGGCACCGACTCCGACTGCTCGAAAGCGAGCAAGAAGGCCCCGGGCGTGGCGGAGTACTACGCCTGGTACGAGCTCTTCCCGGCGGGACTGGTGGTGCTCCCGACGGGAACGTATGCGGTGACGCCCGGAGATCAGCTCAGCGCCTCGGTCCACGTCAGCGGGACCACCTACACCCTCGTTCTCCAGGATGGTCAGAAGTGGACCTATTCGGCCACGGTGAACACCCCGACGACGGAGCAGAACGCCTCGGCCGAGTGGATCGCCGAGTCACCGTCCACCTGCCAGAAGAAGTGCAAGCCGGGGCTGTTGGCCGACTTCGGATCGGTGACCTTCACCAATGCGTCCGCGGACTCGACCACGCTGGTCGACGAGGCGGCCGCCGCCCAGCCGATCACGATGACCACGAAGAAGGCCGCGGCGACCCTGGCCGTGCCGAGTGCCGTCAGCGCGGCGTCCGGCTTCGTCGTGACCTGGCTGTCCCTCTGACCGTCCATCCGGGCGGGATCGGCGTCCCACCGCTGCCCGCCCGGGGCCGCCCGGGCTGCTAGACCCGGGGGACCACCGGCACCGGCGCCCCGGACGAGCGGGTTCCGACCCGACGCCCTGCCGTCACCTGAGCGAGGAGCAGTGATGACCGATCCCGACCCGCACGCCGTCGACCCGGGGGACGAGGAGCGGCACCGCCCCTCGGACGACCCGCTGTGGAACGAGTCCCACTACCTGGACGTGGTGTCCCATGACGGACGTGTGGCCGCCTACGCCCGGATCGGTCTGTACCCGAACCTCGGGGTGGCGTGGTGGACGGCCATGGTGGTCGGACCGACGCGTCCGCTGGTCGCTTCGGTGGCGTACGACCTCCCGGTGCCCGAGATGGGCCTGGGGCTCGACGGCGGTGGGTACGTCATGGATACCGATGTCGAGGCGCCGCTCGACCGGGTCCGGGTCCACGGGAGGGCGCCGGCCGTGGTCCACGCCGGTGCCGCCGACGTCTACCGGGGCGAACCGGGGAGTCCGACGCAGCTGGGCCTCGACCTCACCTGGACGACCGACGGGGTGCCGTACCAGTACGACGTCACCACCCGCTACGAGATCCCCTGCCTGGTCGGCGGCACGATCGTGGTGGGCGATGAGGAGCTGGCCGTGGTGGGCCAGGGGCAGCGCGACCACTCCTGGGGGGTGCGTGACTGGTGGGCCTTCGGGTGGTGCTGGTTCGCCGGGCGGCTCGACGACGGCACCCGGGTGCACGGCGCGGACATCCGCATACCGGGTATGCGGACGGCCCTCGGCTACGTGCAGCGTCCCGGCGAAGTCGTCACCCTCACCGGTCTCGACGTCACCGAGGACGCCGACGCCGACGGCTTCCCGTCCCTCGCCCGGGCCCGACTCGAGCCGGACGGGATGGACCTGACCATCGAGCCGGTCGCCTTCGGCCCTCTGGTGCTGACGGCCGATGACGGACGCGTGACCCGCTTCCCACGGGCCCAGGTGCGTTTCGAGGCCGCCGACGGGCGGCGGGGGAGTGGTTGGATCGAGTGGAACCAACCCGACGCCGTCCCGGCGGAGCGGTAGGTCGGCGACGTGCGGCTCTCGCTCGACCCGTCGCTCGACCCGTCGGAGTACCGCTACGTCCATCACCTCCGGACCCGCTTCGCGGAGACGGACGCCATGGGCGTCATCCATCACGGTACCTACCCGGCGTACCTCGAGGAAGCCCGGGCGGCCCTCCTGCGCGATGCCGGCTTCCCGTACGAGGAGGTGCGGGCCGGCGAGGACGGTGTCGACTTCGCGGTGCTCGAGCTCTACGTCCGCCACCGGCGACCCCTGTACTTCGACGACCTGGTGGCCGTCCACGTCGTCGTCGACGACCTCACCAGGACCACCTTCCAGGTCGGCTACCTGCTGACCGTCGCGGGCGAGGTCCGGGCCACGGCCGTCACCGTCCACGGGGCGGTCGACGGCCGGGGTCGACCGACCCGGATGCCGCCGTTCCTGTCCGACCTGATCGGTACGGGGGGCTGAGCCGGTGCGCGTCTCGTACGGCCTGCCCACCCACCGGCTCGACCGGGGCACCGAATTCATCGGGCCCGGGGCAATCGGCGAGTTGGCCCGGGCCGCCGAGGACGTCGGCTTCGACGCCGTGTACACCACCGACCATCCCTTCCCGGGGGACGACTGGCTGGCCCACGGCGGGCACCACGCCCTCGATCCGCTGGTCGCGCTGTCGTTCGCCGCCGCCGCCACGTCCCGGATCCGGCTCCACACCAACCTGTTCGTGCTCGCCTACCGCCATCCCTTCCTGGCCGCCAAGGGGATCGCCACCCTCGACGTGCTGAGCGGCGGCCGGACCTTGGTCGGCCTCGGCGCCGGCTACCTCGAGCCGGAGTTCGATGCGCTCGGTGTCCCCTTCGCCGACCGGAACGAGCGCATGGACGAGGCCCTGGCGGCCATGCAGGCCGCGTGGAAGGGGGAGTCGGTCACCCTGGACGGCGCCCGATTCGGCGCGCCCGGAAACACCATGCTTCCCCGACCGGCCCAGCTGCCGCACCCCCCGCTCTGGATCGGGGGCAACAGCCGTCGGGCCGTGCGTCGGGCCGTCGAGTCGGCGGACGGGTGGAGCCCCTTCCCGAACCCGGCTCGACTGGCGGCCCGCACGCACACGGCACCGCTCGAGTCTCCGGCGGATCTGGCCGTCGCCCTGGAGTACGCCCACCGGCACGCCGAGGTGGTCGGGCGGACCGAGCCGCTGACGGTCTGCTTCGTCCCCGAGGGGCTGTCCATGGGCGGGGGACCGGTCGACGAGTCCCGGGTCGTCGACTCGATCGGCGAACTGGCCGGGGTGGGGGTCCACTGGGTGACCGTGGCGCTACCCGGGGACACCCGGGCCGACCAGCGGGCGGCGCTCGAGCGGTTCGGCGCCCGGGTCCTCCCGGCCGTCGGCGACCTGTAGCCCCGGGCCGGAGTGGGGTGGGTGACGGTGGTGGGTGACGCCCGACATCGTGGGCGGCGCCGGACCGTCCGGTGAGACGCGGGACCGGCACGGCCCGTCGAAACGTATGCTGCGGGTACGGTCACCGCTCCGGTGCGCCGGAATCCCCGCCACGGACCGGGGACCGATCCCGAGGAGGGGGAACATGAGCATTGCCGTCGGCGACACGATCCCGGACATCAAGGTCATGACGAACGAGGGGGGTTCGCCCACCCACGTGCAGACCGGCGACGTGCTCGGGTCGGGCAAGGTCGTCCTGTTCGCCGTCCCGGGCGCGTTCACGCCCACGTGTTCGGACTACCACCTGCCCAGCTATGTGATCCGCCAGGACGAGCTGAAGGCCAAGGGCGTCGACGTGGTGGCCTGCATCTCGGTGAACGACCCGTTCGTCATGGCCGCCTGGGGCGAGTCGCAGAACGTGGGTGACGCCGTCGTGCTGCTGGCCGACGGCAACGGCGAGTTCACCTCGGCCGTCGGGTTGGAGATGGACGGCAGCGGCTTCGGCCTCGGCACGCGGTCGCAGCGCTACGCCATGGTGCTGGAGGACGGTGTCGTGACGGCCCTCTTCGTCGAGCCCGGGGGTGGTCTGACCGTCAGCGCGGCCGACGCCGTGCTCGAGAACCTCTAGCGGACCCGACCCGTGGACCTCACCGAGGCGCTGCGCACCACCGGGGCGGCGCGGGAGTTCACCGACGAGCCGGTGGACGATGCCACCGTCCACCGGCTGCTCGACACCGCCCGGTTCGCCCCGAACGGGGGGAACCGGCAGGCGTGGCGGGTGGTGGTGGTCCAGGATCCGGCGGTTCGCCGGGCCCTGCGCGATCTCTACCTCCCGGGTTGGTACGAGTACCTGGCCCAGTCCTCCGCCGGACTGACGCCGTGGGCGGTGGTGACCGACCGCGAGGCCGAACGCCGGGCGGTGGCCGGGGCCCCGGGGATCGCCGCCTCCGCCGCCCAGGGCCCGGGCGGCTTCGCCGAACACCTGGACGAGGTGCCGGTACTGCTGGTGCTGCTGGCCGACTTCACCCGGCTGGCCACCGTGGACCGCGACCTCGACCGGTACACGATGGTCGGTGGGGCCTCGATCTACCCCTTCGCCTGGAGCATCCTGCTGGCCGCCCGCGACCTGGGTCTGGCCGGGGTGATGACCACCATGGTGGTGCGCGAGGAGCCCGCCGTGAAGGAGCTCCTCGGGGTGCCCGACACCCACGCCGTGGCCGGTCTGCTGGCGCTCGGCCATCCGGTCCACCAGCCCACCCGGCTGCGGCGCGGCCCGGTGGAGGAGTTCGCCAACGTCGACCGCTTCGACGGACCGCCGCTGGGCACCGGATGACGGACCGGCCCGGATGATCGGGGCACGTCCGTGAAGGTCCGGATCGGGGTCGGCACCGGCCCGCTCGATGGTGATCCGGCAGCCCTCGCCACCCTGGTCGACGACCTCGAGGACCTCGGCTTCGACTCCCTGTGGCTTCCCGAGGTCCTGTCGGCGCCGACCCTCGACCCGTTGGCCGCACTGGCCTTCGCCGCCGCCCACAACCCCCGGATCAAGCTGGGTACCACGCTGCTCCTGCCGGGACGGAACGTGGTCCGGCTGGCCAAGCAGCTGGCCACGCTCGACCGCCTGTCGGGCGGCCGTCTGCTCGTCACGTTCGTCCCCGGACTCCCACGGTCACCCGAGTCCGGGGCGGTCGGTGTGCCCGCCAAGGAGAAGGGCCCCCGGATGGAGGAGGCCTTTCCGCTGCTGCGTCGCCTGTGGGCCGGCGAGAGCGTGAGCCACGACGGACCGGTCGGCACGTTCGAGGAGGTGACCCTGGCGCCCCTGCCGGTACAGGATCCCCTCGAGTTCTGGACCGGGGGGATGGTGCCGGCCGCCCTCGAACGGTGCGGTCGCTACGCCGACGGGTGGCTGCCCTCGTCGTGCACCCCGGCCGAGGTGGTGGCCGGGCGCGACGTGATCGACGCGGCCGCGGCGGCGGCGGGTCGGGAGATCAGCCGCGAGCACTTCGGCGTCTCCCTCGCCTACGCCCCGGGACCACTGGATGGGAAGTTGTTGGCCGCGCTCGGGCGCGCCCGCCGGGGTGTCGACCCGGCGACGGTGGTGCCGGCGGGCCTCGACGGTCTCCGCCGCTTCATGGAGGACTTCCTGGAGGTCGGATTCTCCAAGTTCGTGGTCAGGCCGTTGGTGCCCGGCGGTACGTGGCGCCAGGAGCTCGACGCGCTGGCGTCCGCCGTGGGCGATCTCCAGACGTGACCCGTAGCCGTCCCACCACCTTCGGCTTCGTCGCCTACGACGATCCCGAGCTGCTGGCCCAGATGTCCATGGTGCAGTCGGGCGGCACCGGCTGGATCAACATCGAGCCCGTCGTCGACGACGAGCACCGGCCACCCGAACCGGGCCCCTTCGCCTTCCTCGGTGGATCGACCCACCAGGTGCCGGTGATCACCTGGATGCCCGGTAGACGCCAGGAGGGACGCCCGGCCCGGCCGACCACGGTCGGCCTCCAGCACGCCTCGGGACCCCGGGTGGCCTGGCGGCTCCGGGACCTCGGTCTACCCGTGCCGGAGGGATGGCGGGTGACCCAGGACCATCCTCGGCGGGGCCTGGTCGCCGAGGTGCCGGCCGATGCCGACCACCGCGCCGTGATGGGCTGGTTGCTCCAGGCCGCCGCCGCGGTGTGCCAGGTGGAGTCGACGGGCCGGTGGGAGGCCGCCGTCCACGCCGGACTTCCCTGAAGTAAACCCGCCGGGGCCGGACACAGGTGGATCGACCGGTGCCGCGGGGCATAGATTCGGCCCACCCCGGCCGGTCACGGCCCTGATGCCTCGAGGAGACCGACCATGATCAAGGACTTCAAGGAGTTCCTGCTGCGGGGGAACCTGCTCGACCTGGCGGTGGCCGTGGTCATCGGGGCCGCCTTCACCGCGGTCGTGACGTCGCTCACCACCAGTGTCATCACCCCGTTGATCAAGGCCATCTTCGGCGGGAAGACCCAGTTCGGCGGTCTCTACATCACGATCAACCACTCGAAGATCTACTACGGCAACGTCCTCAACGCCTTGCTCAACTTCGTGATCGTGGCGGCGATCATCTTCTTCCTGGTGATCAAGCCGGTCAACGCCCTGATGGGCAAACTGGGCCGCACCCCCAGCGAGGAGCCCGTCCGGGAGTGCCCGGCCTGCCTGTCCAAGGTGCCGGACCAGGCGACCAAGTGCGCCTACTGCACCTCCGAGCTGACGCCCACCGCCGCCTGACCGGCGCCGCCGGGTTCCGAGGGGCCGCCGTCCGGCACCCCGACCTCGACCGGCTCCATCAGGGGGTGGACATGGCCGGGCACCTTCCTCCAGATGACGGCGGTGGTGACCAGGGCGACGGCGGTGAAGGCCGAGGCCGACAGGAACGGCAGCCACCGGGCCACCGCGAACGCCGCCCCGGCGAGGGCCGCCGACACCGCCGTGCACGCCGTCTGTGTGCTGCCGAACATGCCCTGGATGCGGCCGACCTCCGACGGCTCGGAGCCCTGGGTGAGCAGCGACTGCAGCGACGGCAGGGCGGCGGCGAACCCGAGGGCCTCGGTCCCGCCGAGGATCATCAGCAATGGCACCAAGGGGATGAAGGGGTAGCCGGCGCAGAACACCATGGCGAGGCCCACGCCGCCCAGCACCAGGTAGCGACGGTCCATGTGGTCGGCCAGCCATCCGCTCGGTCGGGCGGCGACCACGAAAGGCACCGCGAACAGCGTCCACGAGACGCCTATCTCCCAGCCGGTGGCCCCCCTGGACACCATCAGGAGCGTCCAGCAGATGTCGTAGATCCCCGTGGTGAGCCCCAGGGCGGCGGCGGCCACCATGGCGCCCGCCATCGACCGGTTCCAGCGCACCCGGGCGAGGCGCCTGACGCTTGCGCCCGACGGGCCGGCGGAGGCGCCCTCGTCGGCCTCCTCCACCGGTTCGACCGGTTCGACGATGCGCAGGGCGGGGATGCAGGCGGCCAGGGCCACGAGAGCCGAGCCGAGGAACATGGCCCACATGTAGTGCACCCCGACGATGGCTCCGATCAGGGGACCGACGGCCATGCCGGAGATCTGGGCGCCGTAGATGGAGGCGAAGGCGCGCCCGCGCCGCTCACGGGCCACGCTGCCGGACACCATGGCCAGAGCGGCCACGGCCGAGGCCCCGGCGCCGAGGCCCTGCAGACCACGTAGGAGGATGGCCATGGCCGGCACGATGTCCAAGAGGAAGGCGAAGCTGGCGGCGGAGTAGACGACCAGGCCCGCCACCAGCACCGGCTTGCGACCGATCCGGTCGGACAGGCGGCCGACCGGGTACTGGAACAGGACCCCGGCCGCGAAGAACGAGGCCATGACCAGTCCGGCCAGGGCATCGGTGCCGCCCAGGTGGCGGATGTAGACGGGCAGCATGGGGACGATCGACGTGGCCCCGAACCACTCGAGGAATACGGTGACGGCCAGGGTCCGGATGAGTCGCACCGAGGCGTCGGGCAGCGGCGCCACGCCCCCGGCGGGTCCGCGACGGATCATCATGTCTCCCCGGTCATCGCCTCGAGGGCGGCGGCCACCCGGGAGCGGAGGGCGTCACGGGGGGAAGCGAGCCCGAAGAGGTCGCACAGCCACAGTCCGTCGCAGGCCAGACGGACGACGGTCGCCGTGGCGGGGTCCAGCCCGTCGGCCACCAGGCGGGCCTGCCAGCTGTCGGCGGCGGCCTGGAGGGGCTCCAACAGCTCCGGTTCGGCGGCGGCGGCGGCCAGCAGCGCGGCCCCCAGGCGCTCCTCGCCCTCGGTGACGGGTTCCATGGTGGCCCGGACGTAGGCGCGGGTGAACGCCCCGGGTCGTCCGAATCCGGGGGAACCGGCGGCCGGCAGGTAGGCGGCGATGTCCTCTTCGAACTGCTCGATGATGCGCGCCACCATGGCGGACACCAGCGCGTCCCGGGTGGGGTAGTGGTAGAGCACGCCCCCCTTGGACAGACCCGCCTCGGCGGCCGACGCCTCCAGGGTGAGATGGCCGACCCCGTCGCGGAGCACGACCTGCTCGGCGGCGTCGAGGATCCGCCGCCGGGTGGCGGTGCTGTCGCGGGGCGCCCGGGGGGACGGGGGGACGGCGCTTCCCGGACCGGGGGTGGTGGTGGTCGCCATGGCGATTACTATACCGTCCAGACGGTATAGTTACGCCCGAGGATCAGTCCCGGGAGTTCCCCAGGTGCCAGGCCCCGCAGATGCCGCAACGGTACGGATCGAGCTGCACGCCGTCCTCGAGGCGGACCTGCAGGGCGTACCGGTTGGCATCGGCCGCCGACGCATAGCCGCGTCTTCGCCATCCCGTCGGCCCGCCAGTGTTCGCGGGCGCCTCCGCCGGCCGACGGATCACGCGGTGCCCGGCGGGGTTTCCGGCCGCGCCGGGCCTTGGCCACCGGACTACTCCGTGTAGACCGGCGGCCGCTTCTCCTTGAAGGCGGCGGCGGCCTCGTTCAGGTTGCCGGTGAAGCCGGCGAGCAACTGGGTCCGGTTCTCGAGGTCGACGGCGGTGCGGAGGCTCCCGACCTCGAGGGCACCCCACAGCGTGTCCTTGGTCAGCGTGAGGCCCAGGGGGCTGAGGGTGCAGAGGTGGACGGCCATCTCCAGGGCCCGGTCGAACAGCCTCGTGTCGTCGAGTACCTCGGAGACCAGTCCGATCCGCTCGGCCTCCTCCGCCCCCACCTTGCGGCCGGTGAGCAGGATCTCGTTCGAGCGCGAGGTCCCGACGGCCCGGGGTAGCAGCCAGCTCACGCCGAGCTCGCACCCGCTGAGGCCGTTGGTGATGCCGGCGCCGCAGAAGACCGCGGACCGACCGGCGAGGCGGACGTCGGTGCCGAGCGTCAGGCACATGCCCCCGCCGTAGGCCGGCCCGTTGACCGCACAGATGACCGGTTGGGGCATGTCGCGCAAGGCCGGCACGATGCCGCCCATGTACTCCATCGCCCGCAGGCCCATGCGGTGGCGTCCCAGGTCCTCGGCGCCGGGCGGGAGGCCGGCGTGTTCGAGTTCGAGGCCCGAACAGAAGGCCCGTCCGGCCCCCGTCAGCACCACCACGCGGCAGTCGTTGTCGGCGGCCACGCCGGCGATCGCCTCGTACAGGTCGGCCACCAGCGCGAACGACATGGAATTCAACCGGGCGGGGTTGTCCAGGGTGATCGTGCGCACGTGGGGGGCGGGTGTGGCGACGGAGACGAGGTCCATGGCCACAGCCTCACCGAACGGCGCCCGACGCGCCATTCATCGGCGTCCCGGCGTCCCGGCGTGCCGGTCGCGCCGGTCACCCACGCCGGTCCGTGCCGGACGGTCGCCGCGTGGGCCATCATCGTGGCGTGCCGATGGACCCCTTCAGCGAGTTCGACCCCTTCGGCGGGGAGCCCGCGCCCGCGTCACTCGTCGGCCATCTACTGGTGGCCACGCCGGCCGTCGAGGACCCGAACTTCCGGCGCCGGGTCATCCTGGTGCTCGACCACGGGCTGCAGGGGGCCCTCGGCGTGGTGATCGACCGACCGGGCGGGGTCGCGGTCGACCAGCTCCTGCCCCGGTGGCACGAGGTGGCCACGCCGCCCGCCGAGCTCTTCACCGGCGGCCCGGTATCGCGCAACTCCCTCATCGGGCTGGTCCGGCTGGTGTCGCGCCAGGTCGCCGAGGAGGGGTCGCCGGGGTGTCCGACGGGCTGGCGCCTGCTGGTCGACGACGATCGGCCGGTCGGGACCGTCGACCTGGGGGCGGACCCGACGGCGTTCTCCGACTCGCTGGTCGGCGCCCGGCTCTTCTCGGGGTACGCCGGATGGGACGGTGGACAGCTCGATGACGAGATCAGTGAGGGGTCGTGGTACGTGATTCGGGCCGAGGCGCGGGATCCCATCTCCGCGGATCCCGAGGGTCTGTGGCGTCGGGTGCTCCGCCGCCAGGGGGGCGCGTTGGCCCTGGTGTCGGGCTTCCCGTCCGACCCGACCACCAACTGACGTCCCACCGGTCCCCACGCCAGCGGCCCCCACACCACCGGCCCCCACACCGCCGCCCCACGCCACCGGCCATGGGGACGGTCACGGTCGGCCGCACGGTCGATGTCAGGCGGGGACGTGCAGGCCCTGGGGACGGCCTTCGGGCTGGGAGACCGTCGCCACCAGCAGCTCGAGCAGGGCGCGGGTCGGCGCCGACGGGAGACCCCGGCTGCGCTGGGCGACGCCCACCCGGCGGCGGGGAAGGCCCACCACCGGCACCGGACGGAACTGCTCCCGCAGCCACCCGGGTATGGCGGTGGCGGGCAGGATGGCCGGTCCGTACCCTTCGAAGGTCAACGACGCGATGAGCCGGAGACCGTCGATCTCGGCGGCCGGCAGCAGGGTGATGCCGAGCGGGCGGGTGACGCTGTCGAGTTCGTCGCGGAACGCCGTCCCCGGCAGGGGGAGGAGCAACTCGAGTTCGGCGAGGTCCTCGAGCTGGAGTTCGCGGTCGAGGCCGGCCAGGGGATGGCCCTGGGGGACCACCAGCATGAGGTCCTCCTCGAAGAGCATCCGGGTGACCATGTCCTTGCTGCCCACCGGGAGGTGCAGGATGGCCAGGTCGAGCTGTCCGGTGGTCAGCTGCGGTTCGAGTCCGGTCGTGGTCCCCTCGACCACGACCAGCCGGAGGTTCGGGTGGCGCTGGGCCGCCTCGCCCATCAGGCGGGGGACCAGCCAGCGGGCGGTGGTCCCGATCATGCCGACCCGGACGGTCCCGGTCACCTCGTCCTTGCAGGCGGCGACGTCGGACATCAGGGCATCGAGCTCGGACAGGATGCGGCGGGCCCGGGCGACGACGACCGCCCCCTCGGCGGTGAGTCGACCGTCGGCCCGGTCGATCAGCGGCGTGCCCAGCTCCTTCTCGAGCCGGGCGATGTGGGCCGAGATGTTGGACTGCACGGTGCCGAGGTGCTCGGCGGCGGCCGAGAACGTCCCGTGGTCACTGATCGCGGTGAGGGCCTGGAGGTGTCGGAGTTCCATCGCCAATAAAGATACCAGGTATCTAGACAAACGCCTTGACTGATCGCTCGCGGCTGTTATACATTGACTCCACGACCACAGGACATAGGAATCCCCCTCCTTTCCTCGTTGAGTCAGTGCGAAGGGACCACCTCTCCCCCCCGGTGGTCCCTTTGCCGCGTCCAGGGGCGGTTTCCCCAGCCCACGGCCCTGGTCGTTGGGTCGATCCCTCGGGTCCCGGTCACCCCGGACCTCCCACGGCGGGTACACGACACCCCTGTACCGGGCTCGCGTCAGCCGACCGGCGGCGGTAGGTTGAGGAGATGTCCGACGCTCCCGGTGCCGTCTTCGTCGATCTCGACCGCACCCTGATCCGTTCGGCCTCGGGACCGGTGTTCCACGCCGCCATGGTGGCCGAGGGTGTCCTGCCGGCCGACCGTCGGCTCCCCGGCGAGCGCTACCTCTACGGCTTCTACAACGCCTTCGGCGAGACGGTCCCCTTCATGGGTCTGGCCCGTGCCGCGGCGCGGATGATGAAGGGGAGGTCGGCGGCGGCGGTCCGCAAGGCGGGAGGGGACGCCGTCGAGGAGCTCATCGACCTCGTGCAGCCCTGGGCTCTGGAGGAGCTGGCCGCCCACCGGGCCGAGGGTCGGCTGCTGGTGCTGGCCACCACGTCCCCCCACGACCTCGTCGACCCGCTGGCGTCGGCCCTGGGCTTCGACGACGTGATCGCCACCCGTTACCAGGAGGTCGACGGTCACTTCACGGGCCGGCTGGTCGGCCGCTTCGTGTGGGGCACCAACAAGCGTGACGCGGTCCGGGAGTGGGCGTCCGCCCACGACATCGCCGTGGCCGACTGCCACGCGTACTCGGACAGCTTCTTCGACGTCCCCCTGCTCGGCGCCGTGGGCCATCCCCACGCGCTGAACGCCGACCCGCGCCTGATGGGTGTGGCCCTGGCCCGCCGGTGGCCGCTCGAGTACTGGGACCGGCCCCCCGGCGTGCCCTCGGTGGTCGGACTCGAGCCGTACCACCTGCTGCGACCGTTCGTGCGTCCGGAGTCCTTCCCCTACGCCCGCTTCACCATCAACGGCATCGAGCACGTGCCCCACGAGGGGCCGGTGATCCTCGTCTCCAACCATCGCAGCTACTTCGACGTGGCCGCCCTCGCGCTGGTGGCCGCCCGGCTCGGTCGCCCGGTGCGGTTCATGGGCAAACAGGAGCTGTTCGACGCCCCGGTGGTCGGCCAGCTGGCCCGGGCCCTCGGGGGCATCCCGGTCGACCGCGCCAGCCGATCCGAGGATCCGATGAAGCGGGCGACGGCCGCCCTGCACGCCGGCGAGGCGGTGATCGTCCTCCCCCAGGGCACCATCCCCCGGGGTGAGGCGTTCTTCGATCCTGTACTCCAGGGCAAGACCGGAGCCGCCCGGCTGGCCGCCGAGACCGGCGCCCCCGTCGTCCCCATCGGGGTGTGGGGCACCGAGAAGGTGTGGCCCCGCAACGCCAAGGTCCCGACCGTGACCACCCTGCAGCACCCGCCCCGGGTGACGGTGACCGTCGGGGCGCCCGTCCGGCTCGGGCTGACCGACGCGGTGGCCGACACGTGGCTGTTGATGGACACCGTGGCCGGACTGCTGCCCGCCGAGGCCCGCCGGCCCCATGTGCCCACCGACGAGGAACTGGCCGCCACGCGTCCTCCGGCGTGACGATCCGCGTCCGGCCGGCCGGGGAGGCCCCCACCCGCTCGGCCCGGGTGTCGCTCGCCACCGGGGCCGTCGCCGTCGTCAACCGGCTCTCCCGCGCCCTCGGACGGGGCAGCGGGACGGTGGCGGGAGGTCGGGTGGGCCTGCTGGTGGACCCGGGACTGCTGGCCTCGTCGGCCGCCGGGCGCACCGTCGTCCTGGTCACCGGGACCAACGGGAAGACCACCACGACAAGACTCCTGGCCACCGCCCTCGCCGGTCCGGACGGCGGGCGGGTGGTGAGCAACGACACCGGGGCCAACATGCCCGCCGGCCACGTGGCCGCCCTGGTGGGGGCCCCCGACGCGCCGGTGGCGGTGCTCGAGGTCGACGAGGGGTACCTCGGCCGGTGCATCACCGAGACCGCGCCCGAGGTGGTGGTGCTGTTGAATCTCTCGCGCGACCAGCTCGACCGGATCGCCGAGGTCCGCATGCTGGTCGACCGGTGGCGGGTGGCGCTGGGCGCCCCGGCACCGACCCCGGATGGCGCCGGCCCGCTGGTCGTGGCCAACGCCGACGACCCGATGGTGGCGTGGGCGGCGGCCACCGCGCCCGACGTGCGATGGGTGGGGGCGGGCCAGGTCTGGCACGAGGACGCGGTGGGCTGTCCGGCCTGCGGTGGGCGGATCGGGTTCGCCGCAGGCGGTGCCTGGGCCTGTGACAGCTGCGACTTCGCCCGCCCGGCGGTGGACGCCGACGTGGTCGGTGACGAGCTGGTCCTGGCCGACGGCACCCGCCACCGGCTGGGCATCGGTCTTCCCGGCCAGTTCAACCGGGCCAATGCGGCGATGGCGGCGATCGCCGCCGCACCGGTCCTCGAGCGCTGGGGACAGGGGGGACTGGAGACCGCCCTCGATCGGCTCGCCGGGGTCACCGAGGTGGCCGGACGGTTCTCGACGATCACCCGGTCGGGCCACCCGGTCCGGCTCCTGTTGG
The DNA here is from genome assembly GCA_963841885.1 of uncultured Acidimicrobiaceae bacterium. Lineage (GTDB taxonomy): Bacteria > Actinomycetota > Acidimicrobiia > Acidimicrobiales > RAAP-2 > Bog-756. The sequence continues at coordinate 155,735 of CAWJEK010000018.1, read as the reverse complement.
CCAAGAACCCCGCCGGATGGACGGCCATCTTCGACCTCCTGGACGAGACCGGTGATCCGGCCGAGCCGGTGGTGCTGTCGGTCAACGCCCGGACGGCCGACGGCTTCGACACGTCGTGGCTGTGGGACGTCCCCTTCGAGCGGCTCGTCGGGCGGACCGTGGTGGCCACCGGCGAACGCCGCCTCGACCTCGGGGTGCGGCTCCGCTACGCCGAGGTCGACCACGTCGTGGTGGACGGACCCCTGGCCGCCATCGACCACGCCGCCGGGGTGGCACCGGACGGTTGTCCCATGGAGTTCCTCGGCAACTACACGGCCTTCGCCGACCTCCGGCGGGCGTTGTGAGGGCGTCGGGTCGGCGGTTGGTGATCGCCGTCGTGTACCCGGACCTGCTGGGCACCTACGGGGACGGTGGGAACGGGCTGGTGCTGGCGCGTCGGGCGGCCTGGCGGGGCATCGAGGTCGAACTCGTCCAGGCCACCTCCGACCGGGCCCTGCCCCGGGCCGACCTCTACACGGTGGGCGGCGGCGAGGACGGGCCCCAGGTGCGGGCGGCCACCACCCTGCTCGAGGACGGCACCCTGGCCGAGCGGGTGGCCGAGGGGGCGGTGGTGCTCGGGGTATGTGCCGGGTTCCAGCTCATCGGAACGACGTTCCCCGACAACCTCGACCGGCCCCAGCCGGGAGTCGGCCTCCTCGACCTCACCACGACCAAGGGCACCGGTCCCCGGGCGGTCGGGGAGTTGGTGGCCACGCCGACCCCCGAGGCGCCCCGCACCGCCGGCGGAGACCGGTTGCCCCGGCTGACGGGCTTCGAGAACCACGGCGGTGTGACCCGCGTCGGTCCGGGTTCGCGTCCGCTGGCGCGGGTCGAACGGGGCGTGGGCAACGGTGGCGGTGACGGGACGGAGGGAGCGTGGTCCCACCGCGTGCTGGGCACCTACCTCCACGGTCCGGTGCTGGCCCGCAACACGGCCCTGGCCGACGTCCTGCTCGGGTGGGCGCTCGCCCCGACCGGTGCGCCCGAGGGGACCGCGGTGGCCCTGGAGCCCTTGGACGATTACGAGGAGCTCTCGCTGCGGGCGGAGCGCCTGGAGGCCGTCGACGGCGGCCGCCCGGGCTGGCGGGACCGGGCCCGTCGGGTGCTTCCCGGTCGCTGACCGACGTCCGCCCCGGGCGTCGGCTCGGGACCGGTCGGCTCGGCACCGTCCGGGCGGGGTCAGTCCTTCGACCGCCGAGGCCAGTCGTTTCCCTCGGCGTCCACGGCTTCGGCCCGGTCGGGGGCGGCCTCCAGGGCCCAGGCGCGTCGCCAGGCGGCGACGTCGGGGCCCTGGAGTGACGGCGTGGTGCCCGCCGCCGCCTGCCGGCGGGCCGTCCACCAGTCGGTGGAGGACTCGTTGGCGAGAGTGGCCACGGCCGCCTCGATGCGGGCGGCGAACCTACGGGCGTCCTCACCCTCGGCCGGCCACAGCGGGGTCCCGAAGGTGACGGTGGTCCGCGTCCGGCGGATGGAGCCACCACCCTTGGGGAGGATGTGGCGGGTGCCGTCGAGGTGGACGGGCACCACCGGGCGTCCCGTCCGGGAGGCGAGGTAGGCGGCACCCCCACGGAACTCCTGGGCCCATCCGTCGGGCGACCGGCCGCCCTCGGGGAAGATCACCAGGTTCCAGTCATCGGCCAGCAGCTCGGCGGCCAGGTTAGCGGAGCGACGGTTGACCTTGGTCCGCTCGATGGGGATGGCGCCGAGCAGGAACGAGAAGGTGTCGGCCTTCCAGCGACGGTCGAAGAAGTAGTCGGCCGCCGCCGCCACCACCGTCCGGTGCCGGAAGCGCAGGGGGAGGCAGGCCAACAGGAGCGGGGTGTCGACGTGGCTGGCGTGGTTGGCGGCGAAGATGACCGGCGCCTCCACGTCGACCAGCTGCTCGTCACCCCGGAGTTGGGGCGAGGCGAGCGCCCTGGCCAGGGGTCGGGTCACGTTGTCGAGGACCATGGCCCGGGCCAGGCGCACGGGGTAGCGACGCGACCAGGCCGTGTCGTAGTGGACGCCGAGTTCGGGCTCGGGGGCCGGCCGGGGGACCGAACCGGGCCAGGTGGGGGCGGCCAGGGGGAATCCGGCCCGTCCGGCCCGGGCGACCAGGGACGAGGGCCGGAGCGACGGTGGACGTCCTCCGCCGGGCGCCTCGTCACCGAGGGCGGCGTCGTGGCGCACGGCCCGGCGGGACCGCAGCGTCCTCGAGGTGTCACGGACCTTGCTCATCGCCGGCTGCCCACCGTCGGTCTGGTCATCCTCGGGCTGCTCATCCTCGGGCTGCTCACTGGACGTCGGCCATCAGGATGGGCGGGGCGTGGAGATGGGTGAGGGTGGGGGAGGGCCCCACCACGTCCCGGGCCATCTCCAGGGCGTCGGCCAGCGTGGACGCGGCCCGGAAGCCGAGACGGTGGACGGCCTTCGGGTCACCTCCCACGATGACGACGGCGCCGAGGTGCTGCAGCGCGTGGGCGCACCAGTACCACATGTAGAACGGGTGGACGCCGTGGTAGGCGTGGCCCGTGCGGTAGAGATGGATGTACCACGGGTCGGTGGCGAATCCCTCCTCGAAGCGTTCGGCCACCTCGGTCGGGTCCGTCGTCTCGCTGAGCACCTGCTCGAAGAAGTCGATGTAGCTCGGGTGGTGGACGGGGTTGAACTCCCACGGGGTGGGGTGGGTCATGATCAGGACGCCACCCTCGCGGACCAGCGGCCGGCCCCGGTACAGGTTGAAGAAGTAGCCGAGGCCCAGACAGGCGACCAGGATCGGGTTCAGGATCGAGTTGACGTTGTAGGGACTGATGTACGGCAGTCCCATGGTCAGGATGTCGGTCTGGCCCTCGACCACCACGCCCTGCTGCTTCCAGACGTTGGCCGTGGTCAGGGTGTGCACGGCCTCCACTTCGCCGGCCTGCACCGAGGTCATGCGGTGCGGCGCCCGCACCGAGTGGAAGATCCGGCGGGCCTGGTGGGCCGGTACCCGGTTGAGGGCGGTGGAGGCGGCCACGTAGCCGAGCCTGTCCTTCGCCTTCCACTCCCACTCGCGCTTCTGCAGGAACTGGAACGCCCCGGGGAAGGTGTCGTTGTTGAGCGTCGTCTCGATCTGGAACACGTTGACGCCGCACTCCTTGATCAGCCGGCCCATGCGCCAGTTGGCCGTGTGCAGTTCGGAGCGGTGCTGGTCCATGAACGACTTGGAGTGCCGCATCGTCTCGGGATTGTGGTGGTGGCGCAGGCTCTTGTAGCTGGCGAGTCCCGTGGCCACGCTCTTGTGTCCCCCGTCCATGGCCACCAGGTTGATGTTCACGTAGACGAGCAGGTCGGACTCGGCGGCCCGCTTGTTGATCTCGACGTCCTCGCCGTGGTCGGTCAGTCCCAGGTGTAGGAGGTTGTCGGGGTCTTCGGCGTCGTGTTGGGTGAGGAGGCCGTTCGGGGCGAAGGCGTCATAGATGCGGTCGCCGATGGCGTGGCGGAGCTCGGACTCGGTCATGCGCCGGTGGAGGGCGAGGGCGACGATGAGCTCCACGTCGTCCACGCCCGCCTCGGCCGCCATGTCCAGTACCTGTTCGATGACCAGTTGGCGGATGTCGGGGCGCTCCATGGGCGGCAGCGGCAGCGAAATGTCGTCGAAGGCGATGGTCAGCTTCATCCCGGAGCGCAGCAGGGCGGGTAGGGGCTCCTGGTCGCCCTCGGGATGGGTGAGGGCGTGGCGGATGGCGGCCTGAGGATCGCTCAGCGGGTCGATCGGCTCGGGGGCGTAGACCACCCGGCTTCCCTCGGGCAGCGTCTCCAGGCTGAACCGTTCACCGTGCCAGAACAGGGTGGGGGGCGTCGAGCTGTCGACGTCGAGCACGAATCCGGGCCTGGGGCTCATCGCGAGCGTCCTTTCGGGTTGCGGAGATCGAAGGCCACCTTGACCGCGCCCCGGCGGCCCGCGGCCCCGGCGTGGGCCAGGGCCTCCTCGTAGCGCTCGAGCGGGTAGCGGGCCGAGACGAGCCGGCCGAGCGAGGCGCTGCCCACCAGCTCGATGGCCAGTTCGAAGCTGCGCCGCTCGGGGGCGTCGGGCCCCGGGGGCGTCTCGTTGCCGTACGCGTAGGTGCCGACCAGGGTGATCTCGCGGTGCCAGAGAGGGGCGAGGTCGACCGAGACCTTGCCCGGCATGCCGACCAGGACGACGCGGCCCCGGGGGCGCACCAGGGCGAGGGCCTCGGTGATGGAGGAGGCGCTGCCGACGCAGTCGAAGACCACGTCGGCCCCGCCGGTCAGCTGTCCGGACAGCACCATCGACCCGGACTGGCGCCGCACGGCCCGGGCCATCTGCCCGGGCGGCACCACGTGGTCGGCTCCGAGGGAGGCGGCCAGGTCGCGTTGGCGGGGATGCTTGGCCCCGACCACCACCGTGCAGGGCGCGACCGGCCGGACGAGTCGGTGGAGGGCGGCGACGGTGGTGAGGCCGAGGGTGCCCGCCCCGATGACGGCCACCAGGTCACCGGCTGCGACGTGGGCGGACAGGGCGGCGTGCACCGCACAGGCCGTCGGCTCGATGAGCACGGCGTCCTCGTCGCTGAGGTCCTCGGGCACCGCGTGGAGCTGGCTGGCGTGGGCCATCAGGGGGGCGGTCGACCAGCCGCCTCCGGTGTCGGCGCAGTAGCCGGTCTGGAGGCCCGGTTCGAGGGCACCCGCGGCCAGGTTGCCGCACAGCCCGGTGTGGCCGGCCCCGCAGTGGGGGCACGGTGGGCGGATGTGCCGGGTGGCGCAACCGAGGACCGGCTCGATGACGGCGCGGCTGCCCGGTTCGAGCGCCCGACCGGCGTGATCGGTGCCCCCCTCGTCGAGGACGCCGACCACCTCGTGGCCGGGCACGAAGGGGAAGCTCACCATGTCGTCGAAGTAGCGCGAAGCCCGCCCGTCGAGCGTGGCGAGGTCGGAACCGCAGATGCCCGACAGTCGCGGCCGGAGCGGGTACCAGTCGGCGCCCGGTCGCTCCGGTGCGTCGGCGTCGAGCAGCTGGAGCGGTCCGATGCCGGCGCCCCGGCCCGATCCGAGCAGCGATACCACCCGGGACGCGGCGAACCGCGGCAGGTTGCGTTCGACCACCAGCGCCTTCATCGGGCCGCCTCCGCGGCGGTGCGGCGCGACTGGCCGGCCAACGCGGCGGGACTGGTCCGGCCCCGCCGGGCCGCGCCGCGCCGGTCGATCGGCCCGAGGGGCAGGAGGGGTTGGCTGCCGCCGTCGGCCTTGTGCCAGTTCTCGACGTGCCAACCCCGCCGGCGGGCGATGGCGGCCAGCTTGGCCTCGGGGTTGACGGCCACCGGGAAGCCGACCGCCTCCAGCATCGGGAGGTCGCTGGCCGAATCGGCGTAGGCCATGGACTCCTCGAGGCGCAGGCCCTCGGAGTCGGCGTAGTCGGCGAGGACCAGGGCCCGGGCCTCGCCGATGGGCGGCAGGGTCTCGAGCCGTCCGGTGAAGACGCCGTCCTCCACGCCGAGCTCGGCGCACACGATCTCGTCGAAGAGCGGCCGGAAGGGCTCGACCACGAAGTCGAGCGCCCCGGTGATGAGGATGGTCCGGTGTCCGAGCGCCTGGTGGGCCCGCACCCGGGCGATGCCCGCCGGGAACGACTTGGCCAACAGCAGGTGGTGGAAGAGGTCCCACCCGTCGTCCCGGAGGCGGGCGGCGGGTGCGCCCTCGTAGCGCCGGTAGAAGGAGCGCAGGAAGTCGCCCCGGTCACGACGGTCGAGGGCCAGCAGCGACGGCGCCTCGGCCAGCAGATCGGCGATGAACGTGGCCCGCTCGGCGGGCGGGAGGTGGCGCGACGCCAACCAGGCGTAGGAGTCGACCACGTTCGACGCGATGAGGGTGTTCTCCAGGTCGAAGGCGGCGAGGTGCCGGTCGGGGGAGAGGATGTTCTTCCTGGCCCGGTCGGCCCGGTTCGTCTTGATCGACTTGCCCGGGGACGTGCGCACCCGGGCGTGCTCGATGATCGAGGGGAGGTGGATCTCCCGCACGTAGGTGGCCCAGTCGATGGCCGCCGGGTCCAGGCAGAAGGTGGACCGGTCGTCGTCGTCCATGCGGTCCCACAGGGCCAGCAGTCGATCGACCCGGTACAGGGCATCGGTCTCGGTGTAGGCGCCGTAGAGCTCGACGTAGCCGAGGGCCCGGTCGGCCAGCAGGTGCTGTTCCTCGAGGGCGGCCATCCACTCGGCCCGCTTGCCCCGGATGGGGAGCGATCCGACCACCCGCTCGGCCAACGACATCGCCTTGGAGGCCCGGGTCAGCTGGCGCTGGACTCGGCCCCGGCCGGGGAACGACCACTCGGGCACCACGATGGGTTGCCCGTCCTGGTCGTAGAGCGGGTGCTCCTGGAACCAGGCAGTGACCAGCTCCACCAGGCGGCCGTAGCGGAACGGGTTCCGCACACCGGAAGCGACGTGGTACACCGACGGCCCGGCGTAGGCGTCGGCCGGATCGTCGCTCCCGGCCGTCAGCAGCGCCTCGCCGGCCACCGCGATGATGGCCGCCACCACCAGGTCCACCGGGATCACGTCAGTGACGCCTTCGGGCACCCCCGGAAACTCCCGGAGCAGACCGCGGGCGTAGGAGATGATGATCGGCTCGGCCATCCGGAAGCCCCGGATCCAGCCGGGTCGGGGCTCGGCCAGAGCCGATTCGATGATCGACGGGCGGATGATGGTGAGGGGGAGGATCTCGCCGAACTGGCTCACCAGCGCCCGCTCGCCGAGGGCCTTGGTGTAGGGGTAGGCATCCGGCCAACCGAGGGACTGGGCCCGGGCCTGTCCGATCTCGACCATCTGCTTCTTGACCCAGTCCTCGCGCAGCCGTTCGGCCCGCTCGGCCAACAGGTGGAGCCCGGCACCCCCCAGCTCCTCCCGGGCGGCCGTGTGGAAACCGGTCAGCCGCTCGGGGCGCCGGGACTCGGCCTCGGTGTCGCCGCGCTGTCGTCGGGCGGCCGTGACCTCCTGGCGCCAGTCGACCTCGATGCTGAACGGGTTGGCGTCCAGCAACTCCTCCTTCGCCTCCCCCTGGTGGGTGCTGGCCACGTAGGCGGTGGAGACGGGGACGTAGTGGACCGGCCCCGTGCGTCCCTCGGCCTCGGCGAGTGACCGGGCCTCGACCACGGCGGCGGCCACCCGGGAGGGACCGAGCAGGTTGACCTCGACGGCGGCGTCGAGCGGCGAGTCGAAACTCGACGCTGGCCGCCGAGTGCACCACGATGTCGCAGTGCGACAGCGCCTCGATCCCGTCGGCGTCCAGGCCCAGCCCGTCGGTGGCCACGTCCCCGGCCACCGCCGACACCCGGGCCGCCATGGCCTCGTCGAATCCGTCGCCCAGCTCCTCGCGCAGCCGGTCGAAGCAGTCGTTCTTCAGGATCTCCTTGGTGGCCCGCTGCATCGGCGACGCCCGGCGGCCCGGCCGGATCAGGAGCACCACCTGGCTGTCGGGGACGCTGCGCAGGATGCGCTCGACCAGGGCGGTCCCGAGGAATCCGGTGGCGCCGGTGATGAAGAAGCGCCTGCCGGTCAAGGCGTCGCGGACGCGTGTCACCCGATCTGTCTACCATATGGTAAGTGACGGGGTCGACCACAGGAGAGGGAGCCCCGGGCGCTCGGGACCGGAGCCGGCCCGTGGGCGGCCCGGACCGGAGGGAAGGCGGTCGCGGACGGAGCCTCGACGCCGGAGCGCATCCTCGACGCGGCGCTCGCCTCGTTCGCCAACCGGGGCTACGAGGCCTCGTCCCTCGACGCGCTGGCGGTGGGGCTCGACATCCGCAAGCAGACCATCCTCTACTGGTTCCCGAGCAAGGAGGTGCTGCTCGAGGCCGTCGTGGACCGCAGCGCGGTGGAGCTGTCGGCCGCCCTCGAGGAGTCGTTGGCCACGGCCGGCACGGGGTGGTCCCGGGTCGAGGCGGTGGTGCGGTCGGTGTTCCGCCTGGCCGCCCGTCGTCCCGAACTGCTCGGCCTGGTCCGCGAGATGGGACGCCTCGGCACCCCCGCCGCCACCCGGTTCGTGACCGCCGTGGAGCCACTGGTGCAACGGGCCACCGGGTTCCTGGAAGCCGAGATGGACGCCGGGCACATGCGCCGCCACGATCCGCGCCTCCTCCTGCTGGCCATCTACTCGACGGTGATCGGCATGCTGACCGAGGTCGAGGTACTGCGGGCCTTCGGCGAGGAGCCGACCGCCCGGTCGCTGGTCCGTCGCCGCAACGAGATCCTCGAGCTGCTGCGCTCCGCCCTGGTGACAACGGAAGAGGAGTGAACCCCCCGGAGGGATGCCTGTCCGGCCTCCTCCCGCCACCGGGTCGTCGGGTCAGTCGGAGGCCTTGGCCTCGCGCCGCTCCCGCCAGGACGGCTTGGGGGTCGGAGGTGGGGGAGGGGTGGGCTTCTTCGGCGTGTAGCGCTTGTTGGCCTCGGGCCCGGTGGGTGCCTTCTTCCCCTTCTTGGCCGCGCTCCGGGCCGCCGCCACCTCGGCGCGGGACTGGCGGGGCTCCGGGGTGTTCCGGCCGGCGGCCCGGTCCTCCCGGAGCTTGGTGCTGGCCGCCTTCTGGATCTTGTAGGAGCGGTAGAGGAGCCAGATGGCGAGGATCAGGAAGGGGAGGCCGACGACGGTGCTGACCGTGCTGAAGCTGAGGAAGGCGAACAGGGCGACGAACCCGACCAGGGCACGCCGGCCGATGCGGGTGGTGATGGCCAGGGCGATCCCGCTCGCCACGCCGAGCAGCAGCGTCGTCTCCGGCGAGAACTGGTTCTTGACGTGGGTCGTCTTGTGGTGGTGCTCCTCCACGAAGATGATCACGGCGAACACGACGGACAGGACCGACGCCACATACGCGTAGACGCGCTCGCGTCCGTCCAGGCGGTCGATGGACCACTTGGTCGGGTTGCCGCGGCGGTCGACGGTCGGCTCCGGGGGAACGACCGGCGCCGGCGAGAACAGGCGTTCCATCAGGCTCTTCGGGGGAGTGGGACCGTCGTCGTCGGCGACGTCCCCGGTGTCGTCGGTTCCGGGCATCGGCATCAGGTTACCGGGCCACCGGACCGGCCTCCGGGGCACCCGGCGCCGGGAGCAGGACGATGCCGAGTCCGAGGTTGTCGGCCCGGGCTATCTCGAAAGCGCCGTCGGCCGCCCCCGGTCCCCCCAGGGTCCCGAAGACAGAGGTGGCCGGCACCGCACCGGGGACGGCGTCGGCCTCCTCGACGGTCATCCGCAGGTGGTGGACCCTTCCGGGGGACCCGCCGAGCGTGGCGGTGACGGGACCGTCCGGGGTGCCGGCCCCGGGGCCGACGAGGCGGAGGCCGAGCGGGCCGGCCCAGGCCAGGTCGACCCAGTGCAGACCGCCGGCGGAGCCGTCACCCACCACCCGGCCGTCCAGGAGTCCGGCGAACAGCGCCAGCGCCCCGTCGAGATCGGCCACCACGTGGCAGACACCGATCAGGGCGGCCGGTGGGACCGGTCCCGATCCGTCCGCCCGGAGTCGTCGGTCGGTGGGGTAGTCGTCAGGGGCGGGGCTCCCCCAGGCGGTGCGCTGTTGGGCCAGCTGCACGACGATACCGGTGGCCGACTTCGGATGGAGGAACGCCTCCATCCACTCCGGGTCGGCGTAACTGACACCGATCGGGTCGATGCCGAATCGACGGGCCTCTTCCACCGCGGCGGCCAGATCGGGGACCTTGAAGGTGAGGTGGTGGGGACCCGGTCCGCTGGCGGTGAGGTAGCGGGCGAGGAAGTCGTTGGACCCGACGTCCCAGGGCATGAGCACCTCGACCCGGGCGGCGTTGGCAAAGCGCAGCTGGGCCGGAGCGAACCCGACGCCGGGGCCCCCGGAGTTCCACTCGGCGCCGAGGTCGGTGGCGTAGCGGTGCCAGGCATCCTGCCAACGGGGTACGGCGTGGGCCACGTGGTCGAGGACGGTGCCCTCGATGCGGGCCGTGGTGGGGGGTGCGGTCGACATGCCCCCAGACTGGCCGCCACCGACCGGCGCTGTCGACATGACGGAACCGTCCCGGTACCGTCGACCCATGGATTTCCGCACCGATCCGGTGGTCGACCTGGCGGGCCGGGTGAGGCGGGGCGCGCTGACGGCGGCCGAGCTGGTGGACCACGCCCTGGGGCGGATCGCCGACCACAACCCGACGGTCAACGCCTTCGTGGCCGTCGACGAGGGGCGGGCCCGCGCCGCGGCCGAACGGGTCGACGCCACCGTGGCGGCGGGCGGCGACCCGGGTCCGCTGGCCGGCATCCCGATCGGGGTGAAGGACCTCGAGGACGCCGTGGGCTACGTCACGACCTGTGGCTCGGCGACCCGGGCGGCCGACCCTCCGGCCACCGCCGACTCGATCCTGGTCGAGCGCCTGGTGGCCGCCGGGTGCGTGGTGGTTGGGAAGACCAATACCCCGGAACTGGGCTGGAAGGCCCACACCGAGAACCCGCTGTTCGGCGCCACCAACAATCCGTGGAACCTCGGGCACACGGCCGGCGGCTCGTCGGGCGGTTCCGCCGCGGCGATCGCCTCGGGCATGGTTCCGCTCGCCACCGGCTCGGACGGAGGTGGCTCGCTGCGGATCCCGTCGTCGGCGTGCGGGCTCACCGGGTACAAGGCTTCGTTGGGACGCATCCCGTCGGGGGAGCGGTGGCTCCCGACTGGGCCCACCTCTCCACCAAGGGTCCGATGGCCGCCCGGATGTCCGACCTGGTGGCTGCCCTCGAAGTGGTGGTGGGTCCGGACCCGACGGACCTGCGGTCGCTGCCCCGGCCGGAGGCCTCGTGGCTGGCCGCCATCGACGACCCGCGGCCACCGGCCCGGGTGGCCTGGTCGCCCACCCTCGGGTACGCGGAGATCGACGCCGAGGTACTCGGACTCTGCCGACGTGCCGTCGACGTCTTGGCCGACCTGGGCTGCGACGTCGTCGAGGTCGACACCGTGTTCGACGAGGACCCGATCGACCAGTGGCTCACGTTGTCGGGCGCGTACAACCTCAGGTCCCACGCCGGGATCATCGGTACGGAGGCCTGGGACCAGGTGGACCCGGTGCTCCGCCTGGTCATCGAGGGGGCGGCCGCCACCGCTCCGGTCGACCTGGTCCGGGCCGAAGACTCGTGCCACGCCCTCAACCTGCGTCTGGTGGAGCTCTTCCACGACGTGCGTCTGCTGGTCACCCCGACGGTGGCCGCGGTTCCCCCACCCCAGTCGCTCGACGGTGCCGGCCTGATCAACGGCGTCGCCGACATCAACTGGGTGAAGCTCACCTATCCGTTCAACATGACGCGGTCACCGGCCGCCACGGTGTGCGTGGGCCTGTCCGCCGGTGGACTCCCGGTCGGCCTGCAGTTGATCGGCCCGCAGCACGCCGACCTGGTCGTCCTCCGGTCCGCGGCGGCCCTCGAGGCGGCCATCGGCTTCGACCGGAGGGCCCCGTACCCTCCAGACTGATCGCCCAGGACGGGAGGGTGGAGTCAGCCGGCGGCCGGGATCCGGCGTCGAACGCCCGGAGCCCGGGCCGACCCGGGAGGGTGCGCCGGATCGGGCGCCGCGGCGCCACGGGCTAGCATGCTCGTCTACTTCGTCGCGGTGTCGCCACCGTGGCATGCGGGCGCTTAGCTCAGTTGGTTAGAGCGCAGCCTTCACACGGCTGAGGTCGGAGGTTCGAGTCCTCTAGCGCCCACGACGGATCCCCCCGACGCAAACCAGAAGAGTGTCCCTCGACTCTGCCGTGGTGAGCTTCCGAGAAGGACGGCGAAGTGGTGACCTTGCACGAAGACCCCGATATGGATGCCCAGTTGGGGCGGACCCTCATCGGCACGTATGTCGGTGGGGCGGACCTCGGAGAGGCCATCGCGACCGCCGGGCGGGTCCCGGTGGGTGACTACGGCAGTTGGCACGACGAGTGGGACCGGACGGCCACCGGGCGCGGCAGACGGCCGAGCAAGCTGCCCGGAAGGGGCTCCCGGCTCTGGCCGGGCGCTCGTACCTGCGGGCCTCGGAATACAGCCGCCAGTCGTACTTCTTCCTTCGACATGACCTTTCTGACGAACGGGTCTCCCGGGCGTACCGCCAGCAGCGAGACCTCTTTCGCCTCGCCATGTCGTTTCTGCCCGGGTCGGTCGAGCCCATCTCGATCGCTTTCGATCCGGTGCCGCTCAACGGCTACGTATTTCGGCCGGATCGCACAGACGACTCTCCCCGACCCACCGTTCTCTTCCCGGGTGGCTTCGATGGGACATGCGAGGAGATGTTCAAGTACGGGGCGCACGGTGCCCTGTCTCTCGGTTGGAACGCCGTGACATGGGATGGCCCGGGCCAAGGTGGCCAACTGATCGAGCACGGCGTGACCATGCGCCCCGACTTCGAGGCCGTGCTCAGCCCGGTTGTGGACTGGGCTCTCGACCAGCCCTTCGTGTCGGCCGATGCGCTTGCGCTGGTGGGTCGAAGCCTCGGGGGCTACCTGGGGCCGCGTGGCGTGAGCCGAGAGCACCGAGTTCAAGCCCTCGTCGCCGACCCGGGCCAGTACGACTTCGTGTCGCGCTTTGTGAGCATGTTCAGCACCGAGGACTGGGAGAAAGTCCTGGCGGCTGATCCTGGGATGGACCAACAACTCGAGGGATTCCTCGCCGATCCACGCTCACGTGAATTCTACGGTTCACGGATGGCTGCGATGGGTGCCCAGAGCTTCGGTGGCTGGCTCCGGCTACTCGTGGACTACTCCTTGGACGGTCTGGCCGAGAACATCACCTGTCCGACTCTCGTGACCGAAGGAGAAGGAGACTTCGCCAGCCAGAGCCGCAAGCTCTTCGACGCCCTCACCTGCGAGAAGACGTTCCACGGATTCACCGTGGCGGAAGGTGCCGCGGGGCACTGCGAAGGGATGGGACAGATGGTGTGGCAGGACGTGGTCTTCTCCTGGTTGGCGGGTCGGCTTCAGGGTTGAGTGCCCGAGACCACCTGAGTTCGCACCGGGTAGGTGGCACCGGGCTCTGCGTTCCGTCAGGCGTGGAGGGGTTCCCACACAGCCTGATCGTGAGCGAAGACCACGCGCCGGGGATCCATTGACTGCAGGCGTTCGAGCCACGCCGGCGTAATCACCGGGATCGCTGAGTTCCCCTCTTGGCGAGCGTCCGAGGCCAGCACGTCCGCCCCGTACGCCGTGGCCGAATCGTGGCATTGGCCGGCGACCACGACCGTCCCGTCCCGGGAGGTCACGACGACACTCTGGTGTCCATCGGTGTGACCCGGTGTCGGGATGATCACCACGCCGTCCAGTACCTCTGCCTCTCCGTCCAACACCTCGTAGTCGAGGCCAGGTGGGTCGATGAGTCCAGGCAGGGTGTAGAACTCCGTGCGGCGAGCGGCATCGAGTTCGACCCGCTGGACGTAGAACGTCCGATCGGAGAGCGTCGGATTACCCCCGCAGTGGTCAAAATGGAGATGGCAGTTCACGACGTACTCGACGTCTTCGAGGTCGAAACCAACTGAGCGAACTGCATCGCCCGGGTGTCTGCGAACCGGACGGTAATGGTCGTCGACGTCAGGGTCGGCTCCCATGCCTGTGTCGACGAGCAGCACGCCGTCGGGGTGGTTGATCAAGTAGCCGAAGCACGGCTCGACTCTGGGCACCCCTGCATCCGTCTCCTCGGCGGGCCGGATGAAGTAGCCGAAATCGACCCGGTGGACGCTCGAACTCGCCATGCAACCATTATGTCCAGGACGGGGCGGCTCCTCGCTGCGGTGTCGACGGCCATTCTCGCAAGACCGGACCATGACAGAGGAAGGCACACCGACAGAGGTGTTGCGCAGGTTCGATGCACCGGCGCCCTTATCTCCAACATCCTGGCGAATCCGCAACGTCCGATTCGGTAAGACATGCGTGCCGCCGTGGAGGCACAATGGCGAGCATGGCCGACAGCACTTCGCCCGAGACGGCCCCCAGTGACGCCAAGAACCTCGCGGACCTCTACGACCTGCCACTGCTCGATTGGGACAGTGTCGCCAACCGCCTCGAGGAGGGAGTGTCCCAGGCCCCTGGGACGGGCGGACCCGACCGCCACACCTGCTGGTTGGCGACCATCAACCCAGATGGCAGTCCCCACGTCACCGGTGTCGGCGCCTTGTGGGTCGACGGCGCCTTCTGGTTCGAGTCCGGTGAAGGCACCCGAAAGGGAAGAAACCTCGCCAATGACCCCCGGTGCACGTTGAGTCTTGCCACCTACGCATTCGATCTGGTCGTGGAAGGCACCGCTGAGCAGGTCAGGGACACCGGCACCGTCGCGTCCATGGCGGCCAGATGGAACGCCCAAGGCTGGCCGGCGCGGGTCGACGAGTCGGGAGTCGCCCTGACTGCGGAGTTCAGCGCTCCTTCCGCGGGTCCACCTCCGTGGGCGGTCTACCGCATCACCCTCGATCGAGCGACGGCCGTCCGGACCGTGGAACCGGGAGGGGCGACCCGGTGGTGGTTCAGATCGGCTTGAGCTGTGTCGTCCACGAACCCCGAGATCCTCGATGGGCTCTGGCCGTGGCACGCTCGACGACGTCGGGGCGGGCGGGTGGCTCTCAGTGCCTTTCGAGTCCGGTGAGTCCGGCCAGGATCTCGGCTACCTCGGTCCGAGCCGTGTAATCCGTCTTCACGTCCACGAAGCGCACCGTGAGGTCCGAGTCCACGATCAGGACCGTGGGCCTCGGCAACTGGGTGGAGCCCTCGGCGTTCACCTGGGCCAGATCGAGGCCGAGTCTCCGCTGGGCATCGAGGACCTCATCGGCCTGTTGGAAGACGATGCCGATGCCCCGAGCGACCCGGTTGCCCGGGTCGGACAGCACCGTGAATTCGAGGTCGGCCTTCTCGGCGGTCGAGAGTGACTCGTCGGGGGACTGGGGGCTGATGGCCACCAACCGGGCCCCGAAGCCGGCCAGCTCCGGGACCAGCTCACGTTGGTACGTCCGCAGGGCCACGTTGCAGTACGGGCACCAGCCGCCCCGGTAGAAGACGATCACCACGGGGCCGGCCTCGACCAACTGATCCAGTGTGACCTGCGCGCCGGTGGCATCGCTCAGTGTGAAGGACGCCAGCGTGTCGCCGACGGTGACGACCTCCGGTGGGACGCCCTGATCGACGAGGTTCTGGATGCTCCGATCGAACGTCGCCAGCACGTCCGGAGGGAGACGTTCCGCGGCGGCTGCCTTCACCTGGTCGGACTGCTCATGGATGGTGGCGGACATCGAACCTCCCTGGGGGATGGTGGCGCAGTGGTAATGGACTGTGTAGTCCAGTCACCATGCCATCATGGGGAGACTGGACTGTCAAGTCCACATATCGGATACTTGTTTCCATGGGGCTGCAGCCGACCACCGAGCGGGGACGCCGGACCCGACAGCGCATCGTCGCCGCCGCGGCGGAAGTGGTGGCCGAGAAGGGCGCGCTCGGGGCCAGCCTGGACGAGGTCGGCGCCCGCGCCCCGCATCGCGCAGCCAGCTCTATCACTACTTCGACGACAAATCGGACCTCATGAGGTCGGTGGCCGACGCCACCAACTCGTCGGTGCTCGAGGGCCAGCATGAGCTGTTCGCCGGCCTCGACTCGTGGGCCGGCCTGGTGCGATGGACGGACGCCCTCGTCGAAGTGCAGGTCCAGGCGCAAGGGCGGGGAGGCTGTCCGATCGCGAACCTCGTAGCCCAGCTCGGCGAACGCGACGACGAAACCCGCGCCGTGCTGGCGTCCGGCTTCGACCGTTGGGAGGCCTCGATCCGTGACGGGCTCCTCGCCATGATCGATGCCGGTGAACTCCGACCCGACGCCGATGCCGCTTGGCTCGCCTCCTCCACGCTCGCCAGCCTCCAGGGGGGACTTATCCTCACCCAGGCCCGCCGCGACCCCCGAGCCCTCCGTCGTGCCCTGGACGGCGCGCTCGCGTTGATCGGCACATTCCGCTCGACCGATCCTGGATGACCAACATCCCGTCGTTCACCGGCGCGCGATCGGGGGAACTACGCTGAGCGGATGCTCAGCAAGCCTCCTCTGCGGGTCGTCCAATGGACGACGGGAAACGTCGGCAAGAGCTCCGTGCGGGCCATCACGGCAAATCCGACGCTCGAGCTGGTCGGGTGCTACGCCTGGTCCCCGGAGAAGGCGGGCCGCGACGTGGGGGAGTTGTGCGGCTTGGAACCCCTGGGTATCGCGGCCACCGACGACATCGACGCACTGCTCGCGTTGAAGCCGGACTGTGTCGTCTACAACCCCATGTGGCTCGATGTCGGCGAGCTCGTGCGTATCCTCTCGGCGGGCGTCAACGTCGTGGCGACAGCCGCGTTCATCACCGGCCACAACCTCGGCGATGGTCGCAACCGGATTGCCGAGGCGTGCGAGCTCGGAGGATCGACGATGTTCGGTACCGGCATCAGTCCGGGATTCGCCCAGCTGTTGGCCATCGTGTCCGCAACGATCTGCGATCGCGTCGACAAGATCACCGTCAACGAAGCGGCCGACACGACGTTTTACGACTCACCGGCCACCGAGATCCCGGTGGGATTCGGCAAACCGATCGGCCATCCAGATCTTCAGGAGATGACGGCACAGGGCACGGCCGTCTTCGGCGAGGCCGTCCGCATGGTGGCCGACGCACTCGGAGTCGAACTCGACGACATCCGCTGCGAAGCCGAGTACGCGCAGACCACCGCCGACCTCGACCTGGGCTCCTGGACGATCGCCCAGGGTTGTGTGGCGGGAGTCGCGGCCAGTTGGAAGGGCTCGATCGCGGGCAAGACGGTCGTCGAGCTCAATGTCCGATGGCGCAAGGGCCAGACCCTGGAGCCCGACTGGCAGATCGATCAGGACGGCTGGGTCATCCAGATCGACGGGCGTCCGACGGTCACTGCCGCCATCGGCTTCCTTCCGCCGCCCGACTTCGAGGCCGAGACGATCGCCGATTTCATGGTGCTCGGACACATCATGACGGCCGCACCTCCGATCAACGCGATCGCCGCCGTTGTGGCGGCCGCTCCGGGCATCGCGACGTACGGCGATCTGCCCATGGTGCTTCCCCGCGGTGTGGTGTCCGTCGGCTAGATGTGTTGTCCAGGTTGGTTGGTCGCGCTGATCGGCGGCCTGCCTCCAAGAGCTGTGTGGCCTCGATGATGGTTGTAGGTGTGGAGGAATCGGTCAAGGGCTCGGGTCCGCTCGGCGTTTGAGCGGTAGAGCCGGACGTAGGCCCACTCGTCCAGGAGGGTCCTGTTGAACCGTTCGACCTTGCCGTTGGTCTGGGGCCGACGGAACCGGATGGTGCGGTGCTCGATTGCCCGAAGGGCGGCCGTGAAGTCCCTGCCGAGGTAGTTCCTTGCGTTGTCCGAGAGCACGGCCTCGACCTCGATGTCGTGGTCGGCGAAGAAGGCCTCGGCCCGCTCCCAGAACCCCGCGCAGGTGGGTCCCCGTTCGTCGGCCAGGACCTCGGAGTAGGCGAGTCGGGTGTGGGCGTCGATGGCCGAGTGGATGAAGTCGTAGCCGACCCGGTGCTTGCCGCTGTGGGTGGCAGCGGATCGGCCCCGCATCTTCCACCCGCCGCCGGGCGGGATCCGACCCAGCTTCTTCACGTCCACGTGGACGAGCTCGCCGGGCCGCTCGGTGTGGATCCGGCGGATCACCTGCCCGGTCGGGCGGTCCATCCAGGCGATCCGGTTCATGCCCGCACGGACCAGGACCTGGTGGACGGTGGAGGCCGGGACGTCGAGGATGCCCGAGATCCGGGCCGGACCGAGTTTGCGTCGGCGCCGGAGCCGGAGGATCTTCGCCTCGACGCTGGCCGGAGTGCGATGCGGGCACCGCCGAGGCCGGCTCGAGCGGTCCTCCAGACCGGCCGAGCCCTCCTCCTGGAACCGCCGCCACCACTTGGTAGCCGTCTTGCGGGAGATCCCCCATCTCGGCGGCCACATGGGCTATGGGACGGCCCGATCCGATGCGTTCCACGAGCATCATCCGACCCCGGACGGTCAACGGCGAGTTAGCGTGCACCTGAGTCTCCTTGGGTTCGTGCGTGTCTTGAGCAACCACACGATCCCTTGGAGACTCAGTTCGTTGGTGGACCTACGCCCGCGTCACCAACGTGGGTGGACAACACAGCTAGACCCGGACGCCTGGTCGACCCGACTCAGGAACAACGGATCCGTTCCGATCGCGATGCCGACCGGCCTGCCGAATGGCGCCCCGGGGCGGCGTATCCGGTACTGCGACCTGGGTGGACCCTTCGTCGAGTTCGGTGAAGGCGCTCTCCTCCGGCGGAGGAAGCTGTCTGTCGATGTACCCTCGGAAGTACGGGCGCATGATCAACTCCCTCCATCGCAAAGGTGGTCGTAGGTGCAGTCTGCGCCCCACCACGCCATCCGTCTGTCGTCTCGGCGACAGCCGGTGTGTCGCAAGGTCGACGGTCCGGGCGTCGGGGGGGCACGGGGCGCGGCCATCCGCGGGCGTCCCGGTCCGCTGTGACACGGCGGGTCATCAGCACACAGGGGTGGACCCTCCGGAGGCCCTGGCTCAGCGCTGGAAGGTGCGCGAGAGGTCCAGACCCAGATCGGGCAACGGCCGGTGGGTGGCATAGCGATACAGGATCGTGCGCAGGTACATGCCCGCGGCGGCCAGGTACGTCACCACGACGAAGAACCCGATGACGCCCAGGACGGCGAGCGGTATGCCCAATGCCGGCACGCCGGACAGGGAGACGACGACGCCGGTCACGATGACCCCCAGGGCCAACAGGCTCCAGCCGAGGAACATCATCCCGAACCTCAGGGCCCCACGGGCGATGGTCCCGAACGTGACCTTGATCAGGTGCGAAGACCTCTTGAGTGCCTCGATCGGACCGACGTCCTCGAAAGCCAGCACCGGGACGACGAGGAACGTCGCCACCGCCCAGGCCAATCCACCGAGGATGCCCATCAGGCGCCCGAACACCCCGAGGCGACCTTCGATGAGCTGGATGACCAGGCCGACCACCGCCGACAGGAATGCCCAGGTGAAGACCACCCGCCGGCGGGCCCACGTCATGGCGAGCGCAGTGCGGACGCCGATCGCCCGTCCTTCGATCTGTTCATTGGCGGCGAAGGCCAGCGCGACGTTGAAGTACACGCCGACGAATGACGCAGCCATGATGCCCGGGAAGAAGTAGAGCACCGCCCAAGGGGAGGGGCCGTCAGCTCGCCACAGGGGCAGGGCCACCGCTCCGGAGATGGCCAGGAAGACCACGGCCGACGCCACACCGGAGATAACGGGCAGCCAGACCATCCTGCGGTTCTCCTGCAACAGGCCGAACGACGCCCGCAGCAGCTGCTTGCCGACCGGGACACCGCCCCGCGTCGGCTGACCCCCTGTCGGGGGGGAGGCCCAGCGGTGCTCGGTCCAGGCGCTCCCGTCCCAGTAGCGGAGCCAGCCGTATTCGCCCGGGGACGGGTACCAGGCAGCTGGTGGCAGCTCCGTCGACATACCGCGATGCTACCGATCCTGGTGCCGTCGGGTGCGGCTCGGGAGCCGTAACGAGCGTTGCCGGGGACGCACCGCCGTGGACGGGACCCGGGCGGCTGTGCCCGCGGTCAGGCGTCGATCCCGAAGGTCTCGTAGTAGGGGGCGAACCGCTCGCGGATCTGCTGGGGGCGCAGTCCGAAATCGGACAGCTCGTAGGTGTGGGTCCCGTGCGAACCGGGCTCGTGAGACTCCGCCCACGCTCCCACCGCTGACCGCGACCGCTGGTCGAACGGGACGCCGATCCGCTCCAGTGCGCCGGCCAGGGCCTCCAGGGGGTCGGTCTGCAGTTCGGCGAAGGAGATGTCGGCGAACCGGTCGTCACCGACGCGGCCGACGGAACTCCATGGCCCGTTCCACGGCCATCCACCAGTGGTCCAGCTGGGTGGCGCCCAACTCGATGGAGTCGTCGCGGTCGCTGCTCCAGCTGCGGGTGTAGTGGATGAGGCTGCACACCGACCCCAGCACCTCGGTGGGATCGCGGTGGCTCCACAGGAACCGGGCGTTCGGATAGGACTCGATCAGCGCGTCGAGCGACAGCATGTGGACCGGGGTCTTCAGGTGCCAGAGGGTGGGGGACAGTGCCACTGCAGCAGGCGCAGCACCCTCCGGTGGTAGCGGTAGGTCTCCGTCATGTCGGTGTCGACGACCCACGCCATGTACGAGGGCACCCGGGCGAACCCGTCGAAGTGGGCGGTGCGGTAGCTCATGCCCATGAGGTCCTGGCACTCGGTGGCGGTGGTGGCTTCCGTGTGGTGCATGGTCTGCATCAGCGGAAAGGCCTCGTTCATCATGGCAATGCCCTGCTCGGTGGCGGCGATCCGGGGATCGGTGTGCTCGGTGGCGGTCTCGGGAGGGGGGACCGGGGCCGACGACTCCCAGGTCCGCAACGAACGGAACTGGGGGTCGGCGGCCACGAGCTGGCTCAGTGCCGTCGTTCCCGTGCGGGGCAGGCCGATGACGAAGACCGGTCCGTCGACCACCTGGTCGTCGATCTCGGGATGCCGGCGGTAGGTCTCCTCCACGCCGAGGCGGGCGGACAGCAGGACGGCCAGGCGCAGCTGCAGCATGGCCTCACCCATCTCGGTGAGGCTCCCCTCCTCGTTCATGGCCGTCACCAGCCGCTCGAGTCCCTCGCGGTAGTGGTCACCTCCGGTGTCGTCCAGTCCGGTCTGGGTGCGGGCCTCCTGCTCGATCCGGTCGACCTCCAGGGTCATCGGGCGAACCGCCGGCTCACGGCCCTGCGGCGGACGTCGATCGCCGCCTCGCGCTCGGCCGGGGTGACCCGTCGCGATCCCGGTGGCAACTCGTCGGCCAGGCGATCGAACGGCACCACCCGGGTCTCGGGCACCGGGGCGGACTCGGTGCGGACGCAGCGCAGGATGATCGGGCCTTCGCTGTGCCCGGCGGTGTCCAGCCAGTTGGCGACCCCGGGATCGTGATGGGCCACCACCACCCGGACCTTCCCGTCGTCGTCGACCGCCGCCTGGAAACCGTTGAGACTGGACTGGCGGTTGCCGTAGTCGATCGTCTCCCACCAGATGTTGCCGAGCGAGTAGCTCCAGTACAGGCCTTCGGGCGGTGTCACCTCGATGATCAGCGCCTCGTCGGGTGCCAGCCGCCACGAACCGATGACCGGGCGGTTCTCCGCGGCCGCACCCATGGCCGTCCCGTCCAGGGGAGGGAGGAAGGTGTTGGGATGTTCGGGATTGGAGAACCCCAGGAAGAACTGCAGGTTCTCCTCCACGAAG
This sequence comes from uncultured Acidimicrobiaceae bacterium, assembly GCA_963841885.1. Classification (GTDB taxonomy): domain Bacteria; phylum Actinomycetota; class Acidimicrobiia; order Acidimicrobiales; family RAAP-2; genus Bog-756. The sequence goes on along the minus strand of CAWJEK010000018.1, from coordinate 134,446 downwards.
TCGCCCAGGGCGATCACCTGACGGGCGATGGCGGCCCGGGGCTCCGGCTCCGGCTGCTCGTCGGTGGCGGGGGGCCCCGAGAGCGGCTCGATGGACATCGTCACCGGGACCTCGTGCTCCCAGTCGTAGAAGAAGTGCCGGACCACGAGCATGGTGGCACCGTCGTCCAGCGGGATCCAGTTGCCCTCGTGAGGATCCGCCGAGAGGATGATCTCGAAGTTCCCGTCCGCGTCCAGGGCGAACTCGTCGAGCAGGGCGTTGGCCGACGAGCCCATCCCCGACATGACCTGCAGCCCCACGTAGCGCGCCGAACCCCGGTTGCCCCGGAGGGCGTAGGTGGTCCCGCTCCGTAGGGCGGATCCGACGTAGATGCAGTCGGGGCACTCCATGCCCCATTTGTAGGCGGCGTCCATGCCGGAGGGCTTGATGGCGGGGACCCGGTCGAGTCCCCGGCGCAGCAGTTCGTCGATCCCCACACCGAGGAGTACCAACAGGTGACGGAAACCCGAAGCCGTGTCCACCGGATCGCGGGGACCGCAGTCGGAGAGCACCACGTCGCCGACCCGCTGCAACGTCCCGAGCAGATGGCGCCATGCGTCACCGTTCTCGAGGTCGTCCCGGTGGCATCACCGGCCGGTGCGGCCTCGCTGACCGAGAAGGGCAGCCAGGCCGGATTCTTGAACGGGCTCATGCCGGTAGCCGGCGGGTCGGATGCGTGGACATGGGGAGCCCTCCTCCGGGGGATCGGTGGGACGGGAGATCGACCGGTGCTCCGACAGGTCGCCGGGGATCCGGCCGGCCGGCCCGACGATCCGGCGGCGTCATCCGACCTCCCGGGTCAAGGACCGTCGAGGCAGCCCGGCGCCCGCAACGACGCCAGGAGCCCGGCGGTATCCGAACCCGGCAGCAGGAAGTGGGAGTAGGCCACCCGCAGGAACAGCTCGGCCGCCTGGGCCCGGCCATCGCCCGGGCCACGCACGGCCGGCACCTGGTCCAGGGCGGGACCGAGCATCCGGACCAGGGTCTCCACCTGGGCGGTCAGCGACTCGCTCAGTGACCGGAGGGCGAAGCCCGGGTCCACCCCGATCGGATCCGCACCCATCGCCTCGTCCAGATAGGTGAGCAGATAGCGGAGCCCCGCATCCAGCCGCCGGGCCGGAGTCCGATGGCCTTCGATCACGCCGCGGAGACCTTCGTCGAATTGCGTCCGCTCGTACTCGGTGAGGGCGGCGAAGAGGTCGTCCCTCGTCGGAAACCAACGGTAGAGCGTGGGTCGCGACACCCCGGCGGCCGCGGCCACCTCGGACAGGGTGAGCTTGCCCGGTCCCTTGGCGGCGATGGCACGCCGGGCGGCAACGAGGATCAGTTGCGCACTCGTGCTCGGGACGGCCACGGTCGGGATCTTTACATGAAGTGGACAACATGTAAATGTCCGGATCCGGCGGCCGCCGCCCGGCTCCGGCATCCCGCCGGATGGTCAACCGGCGCCACCCGGGTGAGCGCGGAGGCCGTCGAGCAGCAGCTCGAGTCCGAAATGGAAGACCTCCTCGTCGTCGCCGAACGTCATGGTCTCCGGTCGGTCGGCAGCTTCCGCCGTCGCCAGCTCCGAGGTGACCGCGCCGAACAGCAGGTACGCCAGGAGGCGCTGGGCGCGGTCCCGGACCCGGCGGTCGAAGCCGCCGGTGGAGAGGATCTCCTCGACCGCCTCGTACAAGCGGATCTCATTGGGGAGCCCCTGCCGGCGTCGCAAGCAGGTGCTGGGCCACCCCCGGGTAGGACAGGAGCACCTCGCGCCCCTGTTCGAACAGGAGCACCAGCCGGCGCTCCCAGGGGAGTTCCGCCGACGGGAGCCGGACTTCGCCCAGCACGGCATCCCCCACCAGGTCGAGGAGTTCGTTCTTGTCGCGCACGTAGTAGTACACGTTCATGGACGGACTCCCCAGTTCCGTGGCGAGCTTCCGCATGCTCAGGTCGGAGAAGCCGCGCCGACGGGTGAGCCGGAGCCCCGCCTCGACCACGTCGTCACGGGTCAGCTCGCCGTAGCGCCACGGGCGCGGTGGCGCTCGATGGCGGGGCCGGAGGCGCCCCCGACCCGGCGTCCATCAGCCCACCGCCCCATCGGGCACGATGACCGATCGGATGACCTCCCCGTCGACCATCGCCTCGAAGGCGTCGTTGACCTGGTCCAGGGTGATCCGGCGGGTGACGGCTCCGGCCAGGTCGAGGCGGCCCGCCTCGGCGAGGGCCACCAGTCGGGGGAAGTCCCTCCGCACCTGGCCGGAGCCGTAGTAGCACCCCACCAGTCGCTTCTCCGTGGAGAACAGTGCGTAGGCGTCGAACTCGACCGTCGTCCCGACCGGTGGCATGCCCACCGCGACCACGGTGCCGGCCGGCCGGCAGAGGTCGTACGCCTGCCGCAGGGTCGGGCCCGACATGGCCACCTCGAAGGCGTAGTCGACGCCGCGGCCGCCCGTCAGGTCCATCACCGCCCCGACGACGTCGGTGGCCGTCGGGTCGACGACGTCGGTGGCCCCGTTGACCCGGGCCCGGTCGCGCTTCGTCGCGACCGGGTCGACGGCGATGATCCTCGTGGCCCCCGCGATCCGGGCACCCTGGACGACGAACTGTCCCACACCGCCGCAGCCGAGGACGGCGACCACCGATCCGGGCTCCACCCGTGCGGTGTTCAACGCCGCGCCCACACCGGTCATGGCGGCGCACCCGACCAGCGCCAGTTGCTCGGCCGGAAGGTCGGACGTGACCGGCACGACCGACATGCGGTCGACCACCGCCTCCTCGGCGAACGTGCCGAGACCGCTCATCGACCAGGTGCGCTGCCCGCTGTCGTCGTCCTTCCAGTGGGCCCGGGTGGCGACGTCGATGATGCGCTCACAGAAGTGCGTGCGACCCCGGACGCACTGCCAGCACGATCCGCAGGCCGGCTGGAACGCGCCGATGACCCGGTCGCCGGGGGAGAGGTCCCGAACGTCGCCACCGACATCGAGGACGGTACCGCAGCCCTCGTGACCGAGGATGACGGGAGCCAGGCCCCCCATGCCCTGGCGTCGGATGGTCTCGTCGGAGTGGCACACGCCGGACGCGTCGATCCGGACGTGGACCTCCGTGGTGCGCAACGGACGGGGCGACAGGTCCCGCAGCTCGAGGGGTCGGTCGGGTTTGATCTGTACTGCGGCGCGCATCCTCACTCCTCCGGGTCCCGACTGGCGCGGTGCCGTGCTTGACGGAAGTTAAACACTGTACGAAACTCGGCGTCCAGCGGCCGGGGCCGATCGGGGCCGGCCGCGTCACCCGACCCGAGGAGCCTCGATGGCCGATGTGGCCGACCTACGTCTCGATCTGACCGAACCCGGCTTCTACCTCCGGCCCGACTACTTCGAGGTGTTGGCCGATCTCCGGCGGCAGGCCCCGGTCCGGCGGACGCTCGACGGCAGCTGGGCGGTGAGCCGCTACGACGACATCCGCACGATCAGCCGGGATCCCGGCCGGTTCGTCTCGGGACGCGGGGTACTGATCAACGATCCGCTGCGCTCCGACGGGTCGGGTGGTCTCCCCACCTTCTCGATCCTCCACCTCGACCCGCCGGTCCACGCCATGTACCGCCAGATCGTCAACCGTCAGTTCACCCCGAGGGCGGTCGGTCGCCTCGAGGGGATGATCCGACGGACGGTGGCCGAGGCCCTGGACGCCGTTCCCCCCGACGAGCCGGTGGACGCGGTGGAGCGCCTCGCCTCCGTCGTCCCCATCGCCGTGATCGCCGAGCTCTTCGGCGTGGGGGACGCCGACCGCGAGGTGTTCCGGCGTTGGTCCGATGCCATCATCGCCTCGCCCGATCAGGCGGACGTCGCCGGGTCGGCTCCCGAGGTCGGGCAGATGGCCGAGTTCCTGATGGCCCACGTCGACTCGGCGGCCACCGAGGGCAACGACCTGCTCGAGATCCTGAAGGGAGCGGAGCTCGACGGCCGGCCGCTCAACGGCATCGAGATCATGGGATTCTGCCTGACCCTGCTGGTGGCCGGGAACGAGACCACCCGGACGCTCATCTCCGGGGGGATGGAGGCGCTCCACCAGCGACCGGAGCAACGCGCCGACCTGGCGGCCGACCCGTCGCGGCTGGCGACGGCGGTGGAGGAGCTGCTCCGGTGGGTCACGCCCATCCAGGCCTTCGGTCGCACCGCGGTGGTGGACGTCGAACTAGGCGGTCAGGAGGTCCCCGCCGGAGATTTCCTCGTCATGTTGTACGCATCGGGCAACCGTGACGAGGCCGCCTTCGGCCCGACGGCCGGACAGCTCGACGTCCGCCGTCCGGTGATCCCCACCCATGTGGCCTTCGGCTTCGGGGAGCACCTCTGCCTCGGGGCGTCGCTGGCCCGGCTCGAAGCGCGCCTCTTCTTCGAGGGGTTACTCTCCCGCTACCCGTCGTACGAACTGGTGGGCGAGCCGGAGTACGTCCGGTCGACGGTGGTCCGGGGCGCGAGCCGCCTGCCCGTCGTGCTGGCTCCGTGACGGGCGGCTCGGGACGGACCCGTTCCGCCGTCGGGCCCGGATATCGGGAAGGGAGGCGTGGATGGAGGGTGAGGTAGCTCCGGCGGGCACGACATCGAGGGACGACGACGCCCTGGCGGAGGGATTCGCACGCTGGCTGACCGGCCGGCGCGGCCTCACCGACCCGGTCGTGGAGGCCGTGTCCCGTCCGAGCGCCGGGTACTCGAGCGAGACCGTCATCCTGGCGGTGTCCTGGTCGGAGGGCGAGGGGCGCGGGCGGGACGCCCTGGTCGTCCGGTCGGCACCCCCCACGGTCGGCACCTTCGAGCACTACGATCTGGTCCCGCAGTGGCAGGCCCAGCAGGCGGCGGCCGACGTCGGCGTGCCCGTGGCCGACCCCGAACTCGAGACCGACAGCCGGTGGATCGGGACGCCGTTCATCGTCATGCCCAAGGTGGAGGGGCACATCGTGGGTGCGCTGGCCCACCGCGACCGGTGGCTGACGGGGTTGGAGCCGGAGCGGCGCAGTCGTGTCCACGACGAGTTCCTGGCCACGCTGGCCACCGTCCACCGGGCCGACCCCGATGCGTGCCCCGCCGTGCCCCGGCGGGACAATGGGGCCGAGCTCGACTTCTGGGAGGAGTACCTCTCGTGGTCGACCCGACGGCCATCCCGTCCCGGCCCTCGGCAAGGCCCTCGCGTGGTGTCGCGAGCACCGGCCGGCCGACGAGCCACCTCCGGCACTGCTCTGGGGCGATGTGCGGCTCGAGAACGCCGTGTTGGACGACGACGGGACACCGCTCGCCGTCCTCGACTGGGACATGACCTCGGTCGGGGCGCCCGAACACGACCTCGCCTGGTTCACCAGCCTCGACGTCGTCATGCACCGGCTGTTCGGGACCCGCGTCGACGGGTTCCCGGATCGGGATCGGACCGTGTCGAGGTTCGAGGAGTTGAGTGGGCGCCCGATGCGTGATCTGGAGTGGTACGAGACGGTCGCCATGGTGCGGAGTACGGCCGTGATGACCCGTATCAGCGTCCTGCGCCGGGATGCCGGCGAGCCGTTGATGCTGCCCATCGAGGAGAATCCGATCCTGGACATCCTGAGCGAGCGGTTGACGTGAGCGATTCGACGACGGCGACCGCCCCCGCGGACCCGGTGGCCACCGCCGCCCGTCTGGTCCGGTCGCGGGAGGACGACGACAGCCGTGGGCTGCTGTTCGAGGGGGAGGTGTGGACCTGGCGCGAGGTGGTGGCCGAGGCCGGGCGACGGGGCGAACTCCTGTGCTCCCTCCGCGAGGACGGCCCGTTCCATGTGGGGGTCCTCCTGGAGAACACCCCCGAGTACCTGTTCCTGCTCCTCGGAGCCGCGCTGGTCGGTGCGGTGGTCGTGGGCATCAATCCCACCCGTCGCGGTGCCGAGCTCGCCACCGACATCCGCCGCGCCGACTGCCAACTCGTGGTCACCGACTCGACCCAGGTGGAGCTCGTCGAGCACCTGGATCTCGGACTGGCGACCGAGCGCCTCCTGGTCGTGGACGACGATTCCTACACGCAGCGGCTGGAGTCCCTCCCTCCCATCGGCGGTACCGTCCGCCCGGCGGCGCCCGAGCCGACTCCGGACCAGCTCTACCTGCTCATCTTCACCTCGGGCTCGACCGGCGGCCCGAAGGCGGTCCGGATGACCCAGGGGCGGGCGGCCCGGGCCGCCTTCCGGGTCGGCTTCGGCCCCGACGACGTCCTCTACTCGGCCATGCCGCTCTTCCATGGCAACGCCCTGTCGGCCGCGGTGCTGCCCGCACTGGCCAGTGGCGCCACCATCGCGCTGCGGCGCCGGTTCTCGGCGTCCAGCTTCCTGCCCGACGTGCGCGAGTGCGGCGCCACCTTCTTCAACAGCGTGGGGCGTGCCGTCGCCCACATCGTGGCCACTCCGGCGACCGACCACGACCGGGACCACCGACTCCTGTACGTACTCGGCCCGGAGACGTCGGCCCAGGACCGGGCGGCCTTCACCGAGCGCTTCGGCGTCCCCATCGTGGAGGGGTACGGCTCCAGTGAGAACGCCATCGTGCTCCGACCGGTGCGCGAGCCCCGGCCGGGGACCCTGGGCAAGGCCGACCCACGCGACGACGTAGCCGTGGTGGACCCCGAGAGCGGGCAGGAGCTACCCCGGGCCATCTTCGACCGGGACGGAAGGCTGACGAACGCGGACGCCTGCATCGGCGAGCTGGTGGGGCGTCGGGCGCGGTCCAACTTCGAGGGGTACTACAACAACCCCGAGGCCGACGCCGAGCGGACCCGGAACGGCTGGTACTGGTCGGGGGACCTGGCCTACCGCGACGAGGACGGGCATCTTCTATTTCGCCGGACGCACCGGCGACTGGTTGCGGGTGGACAGCGAGAACTTCGCCGCCGCCCCGGTCGAACGGATCCTCGCCCGGTTCGAAGGGGTCACCGGGGTGGCGGTCTACCCGGTGCCCGACTCCCGGACGGGCGACCAGGTCATGGCGACCCTGGAGATGGCGCCCGGTGCCGTCTTCGACCCTGACGCCTTCCGCCTCTTCCTCGCCGCCCAGCCGGATCTCGGCACCAAGTGGGCCCCGCGCTTCGTGCGGGTGGTGTCCGCCCTGCCGGTCACCGCCAGCGACAAGACGGACAAGAAGCCACTACGGGCCGAGCGTTGGGAGAACGACGACCCGCAGTGGCAGCGGCTCGAGCGCGGTGACCGGTACGAGCCGTTGACCCGGGCCGACATCGAACGGATGGTCGCCGAGTTCGTCGCCAACGGCCGGAGCGCCCTCATCGGGCGGTGACGGGCCGGCCCACGCCCGCCGGTCGTCCGGACGGGGCCGGACGGGGGCGGACGGGGGTGGAGGGCAGGCGAGGGCGACGGGGCCGGCGCCGTAGTACGTTACATATACGTCGTGGTATGTAAACTCGACGGGAACGCACGCACATGGGGGAGACCATTGGACCTGGGCCTGTCTGACGCCGTCGTCGTCGTAGCCGGAGGCACGACGGGTATGGGCCGGGCCGCGGCCGACTGCATGGCCGCCGACGGGGCACGGGTCGCCGTCCTGGCCCGGACACCGCGCCGGCTGGACGAGACGGTGGAGGCGCTCCGAGCCCTCGGCTCCCCCGATGCCGTCGGCCTGCCCACCGACCTGCTCGACCAGGAGTCCGTCGAGGGCGCCTTCGCGCAGGTGGGGGAGCGCTGGGGTCACTGCAACGCGTTGATCAACGCCGCCGGTCCGTTCCCCGGGGGGATCAAGGGCTTCGAGGAGTACACCGACGCCGAATGGCTGGGCGTGGTCAACGGCATCACGCTGAGCTCGGTCCGGACCATCCGTGCCGCCCTGCCCCTCCTCCGCAAGGCCGAGTGGGCCCGCATCGTGAACGTCTCGGCCATGTCCACCAAGCGGCAGTCGGGAGCCCTGGTCGCCTACACAGCCGCCAAGAACGCCCTCACGAGTCTGACGAAGAATCTCTCGATGACGCTGGCCTCGGAAGGGATCCTCGTGAACACGGTCAGCCCCGGCACCTTCGTCTCCGAGTCGTTCAAGAGTGCACTGGCGACCCTGCCCGATGTCGACGAAGAGGATCTCTACGACGTCATGCGCTACATCACCCGGGATTTCGGGCACCCCGTGCACCTGAACCGGGCCGGTGACCCCCGGGAGATCGGACCGGTGATCGCTTTTGCCGCCTCGGCCCGCAACACGTACATGACCGGTGCGAACATCAACGTCGACGGCGGCTCCGACTTCACCTGACCGGCGGTCAGTCGAGCAGGGAAAAGCCGCCGAGCCCGCTCGAGGCCATGTCGTAGCAGAGGGTGTCGTAGGGCTCGATGATCCCGTAGGTGACCTCGCCCTCACACTCGAATCGGGCGTGGTGCTGGTCGAGTCCGCAGATCCGGGAGCGGACGTCGGGATCGTTCACGTCGTACGTCTCGCCGCTCACGACCCCGTCGCCCACGTCCATGCCGTGCCAGATGTCACCGTCGGGCGTGCCCCCGTTGGGCCCCCCGTACATGCCGCAGCGGAGGAAGGCGATCTGGTTCCCGAGCCGTTCGAAGGTCATGGTCTTCTCGGATCCGTCGGCGAAGACCAGGTCGACCTCACCGGCGAGCAGCAGGTGGGTGTCCTCCTCGAAACGGAGCCGGTGGCGACGCCCGCGCAGGGTGGCGCTGCCCCGACGGGGGTCGCCGAGGTTGTAGAGGATGTGGTCGCCCCACACGCCGTACTCCTCGAACTCGACCCATTCGCCCGAATGGGGATGCTGGTTGCCGCTCCAGAGGGTCGGACCGCCGACGCCGTCACGCGTGCCCCAGTGGTGGTCGCGGGTGCCCCGGTGGACATCCCGGTCCAGGGTGAACCGTTCACCGTGGGCGGTGACCCATCCGCTCTGTCGACCGAATCCGTCGTACCCCGCCACCCCGGCGAACGGCTTGGTCCCGAGGAACATCCCCGCCCCGATGAGCCGGTAGACCGGGCGCTTGGTGTCGAACCACGAGAGGTCGAAACCGATCCCGTACTCGTTGTCGTCGAGACTGAGACGCCACTGTCGGAACGGTTCGACCACCTCGAAGCGGAGCGGTCCGACGGACATGTCCATGCGGTCGAGTCCGAGCTTGCGATGGGCCCGTACCGTGGTGTGCCGCCCCCGCACGTTCACGATGGCGAACGCCTCGGCCGTGCCCAGGTTGGGGTAGATGCCCATGCCGGCGACGACCAGCAGGTCACCGGTGGTGTCCTCGGAGGTGAACCACATGCGCTCGTAGGCCTGCATGTCCGAGGTCCACATCACCCGGACCGGGTGGGGATGGTTGTGGATCAGGAACTCGTCGAGACCCGACATCGGGTAGTGCTCCTGGGAGGCTTCGAAGCCGGCCGTCATGTCGGCAATCCGTTGATGGCCTTGACCTCGACGTACTCGTCGAGTCCGTGGTCACCCCACTCGCGGCCGATGCCCGACTCCTTGAAGCCTCCGAAGGGGGCCAGGGGATCGGGGGCGTAGCCGTTGATGCCGAAGGTTCCGGTGCGGACGGAACGGGCCACGGACAGACCCCGCTCGGGATCGGAGGTGAAGACCGATCCCGCCAGTCCGTAGGGCGAGTCGTTGGCCAGCGCCACGGCGTCGGCGTCGTCGTCGTACGGGATGACGCAGAGGACGGGGCCGAAGATCTCCTCGCGGGCGATGGGCATGGAGTTGTCGACGTCGGCGAACACGGTGGGCCGGACGAACCATCCGGTCGGCAGGCCGTCCGGGGCGTCCGGACCGCCGGCCACCACCCGGGCCCCGTCGGCGATGCCGGAGTTGATGTAGTCCCGCACGCGATCGCGTTGTCGCCGGCTCACCAGGGGGCCGATCTTGATCGCCGGATCGTGGGGATCACCCACCGTCAGGGACCCGGCCAGGTCGGCGACCGCGTCGACCGCCTCGGCGTACCGGGAACGGGGGGCCAGGATCCGGGTCTGGGCCGCGCAGGCCTGGCCGTTGTTGACGAAGGAGGTGAACCGGAGCGCGTGGGCCGCACCGGCCAGGTCGGCGTCGTCCAGCAGGATGGCCGCCGACTTGCCGCCCAGTTCGAGGCTGCACCGGCGGAGGTCGGCGCCGCACCGGGCACCGATCTCCCGCCCGGCGGCGGTCGAGCCGGTGAATGCGATCTTGTCCACCCCGGGGTGCGCCACCAGGGCCCGCCCGGTGTCGGCGCCACCGGTCAGCACCGACACGGTGCCGGGCGGGAGGTCCGCGGCCTCGAGTGCCTCCGCCAGCAGCATGGCGTCCAAGGACGCCTCCGGGGCGGCCTTGACCACCACGGTGCAACCGGCCAGCAGGGCCGGAGCCAGCTTGGTGGCGATCAGGACCTGGGGCACGTTCCACGCCACGACGGCTCCCACCACCCCCACCGGCTCGCGACGCAACAGGTAGTCGAGGTATCGGCCGGTCCGGCGCTCCTCCCACGGGGTGTCGGCGGCGACGTCGACCATGGAGGCCATGATGTCCAGGGGCGCGCCGACCTGGCCCAGGCGGGAGAACTTGATGGGTGCGCCGTTCTCGGAGCTGATGGTCTGCGCCATCTCCTCTGCCCGTCGGCCGAACTCGTCGATCAGACGCCGCACCGCGCCGATGCGGTCCCCGACCGGCGCTCGGGACCACTCCGATCGGTCGAACGCCCGGCGTGCCGCCGACACGGCCGCATCGACATCGGTCGGGGCGGCGTCGGGAACGGTACCGATCAACTCCTCGGAGTGGGCCTCGACCACCTCGATCATGGTCGTGGAGTCCGGGTTCACCCAGCTCCCACCGATGAACAGCCGGGAACGGTCCTGGGGTCCTGGGGTCACCACACACCTGCCGACGTCGAGGGGGCTGTCAAACGACTGGCCAGAAGGTAACCGCCCGACCCGGCGGGCGCCCGCCGCCCGCCGCCGGGGGCGGTTGCGGATCCCGGCGGGTACGGTCGGCGCCGATGGTCATCATGTTACAGATGCTAGTCAGTCTGTAATGGACGGGCGGAGCCCTCGCGGTACGGTCCCGACGGCCGGACCGCACACCGCGCCCCCGAGGGCGGCCGGCAGCTCGCGCATGTCGTGGAAGACCACCGCACCGTCGATGGCGAGCTGGTCCGACGGGGTCACCCCGCCGGCGAAGGCGAAGACCGCCATGCCGGCGGCCAGACCCGCCCGCACCCCGGAGACGCTGTCCTCGACGACCGCACAGCGCTCCGGTCGGGCGCCCATCCGATCCGCCGCGAACAGGAAGACGTCCGGGGCCGGCTTGCCGTGGGCCACCTGGTCGGCACTGAAGATGCGACCGTCGAAGCGATCGAACAGACCGGTCCGGCCCAGGGTGAACCGCATCTTGTCGTGACTTCCGCTCGAGGCCACGCATACGGGGGTGCGGATGGCATCGAGCACCTCGACGATCCCCGGCACGGCGACCAGCTCCCGTTCGAACACCTCTCGGTAGTGGACTTCGAACTCGGACTCCCGATCGATGCTGCGACCGAGGTGGCGTTCGATCTCCCCCTGCATATAGGGAGCGGAACGCCCGACGAACCGGTCGACGATGTCCGCCTCGGTGAGCGGCCACCCGAGTCCGGCCAGGATCCTCGCCTCGGTCCTCACGGCCAGGCGCTCGCTGTCCACCAGGACTCCGTCGCAGTCGAAGATCACCAGATCTGGCTCGGGCACGGCAACGACTCTAGGGAGGGTGGACGGGCGATGCAGGGTGCGGCGGGCTCCGGTCGGCACCGTGGCCGGTCCGGCGGCCGCGGGGCGGAGCACGGCGGCGCCTGGCAAGGTGGGGTGATGGAGCCGTTGGGTGTCGACGCGTTCGAGGCGCTGGTAGTGGACGCGTTGGACACGATCCCCGATGAACTGCGGGCCGAGATGGACAACGTGGCCATCATCGTCGACGACGAGAGCCCGCCGGGTGCGCTGTACGGGCTGTACGAAGGGGTGCCGTTGACCGGTCGCGGCCACTATTCGGGTGCCCGCCCCGACCGGATCACGTTGTACCTGGCCACGATCTGTGCGTCCGCCCGGACGCCGGACGAACTCGCCCACCAGGTCCGCGTCACGCTGCTCCATGAGATCGGGCACCATTTCGGCATCGACGACCGGCGCCTGCGTGAGCTCGGTTGGGCCTGACCCCCGGCCCGGCCCGCCCGGACGGCGGGCGGCGGCGCCCACCCCACCCGTCGGTGCGAGGTGCGTCGAGCCGGTCGCATGACGCCCTATCCTCGATGGGGCACGGAAGGACGGAGGTCGCAATGCGTCGAAGAATGCTCAACGGCAAGATCCACCGGGCGCGGGTGACCGATGCCGACCTCAACTACGTCGGATCGATCTCCATCGACCCGCTGCTCCTCAAGTCGGCGGACATCGTGGTGAACGAACAGGTGGCGGTGTACAACCTGATGAACGGCGAGCGGTTCGAGACCTACGCCATCGAAGGTGAGGCCGGTCAGATCTGCCTCAACGGAGCCGCGGCCCGGCTGGCCCAGGTCGGGGACCTGGTCATCATCGCCTCCTACGTCGATGTCGAAGCGGACGAGGCGGAGGCGCACGAGCCGAGTGTGGTCGTCGTCGACGGCGACAACCGACCCACGGATTGACCGGGGGCCCCGGCGACCTCTCAGGATGTTCCAAGGTCGGCCCGATACCGTTCGCCCGCCGGGCCCGTCGAGCCGAAGGTTCCGCCACCCGAGGTTCCGGGCCCGGCACCTGAGCGCCGCCGCCACCCGCCGTCCGGCCGGTGGACGGCCTTCAGGGGCACCGGCCGGCCCAGACACCGGTGCTCCGGTCCGACCAGCCGGACCAGCCGGAAGCTGCGCCGGTCGGTCGAAGGGTCGGTTCCCCGCCTCCGCGGAGGCGAATGGTGGAATCATGGTCCGATGGCGGACGGGGATGCGCAGATCATCGAGGCCATCGAGCGGCTCATCGAAGCCAACCGGGCCGCGCGCCAGGTCATGGTGGCGGGGGAGGAGATCCTCCGGCAGGGCATCGAACGGCTGCGGGCCGGCGAGCGGATCAGCGAGACGCTGGGCCACGAATCCCCCGGCACCCAGCGCCAGGCGACCCAGGATGCGCACCACCGGATCGACGAGGCCCGACACGACCTCCGCCTGCTCCTGATCCAGCGCTGCCTGGACGAGGGCATGCGCGCCTGGGAGATCGCCGAGGCATGGGGCATGTCGCGCCAGCGGATCGACCGCTACATCCAGGAGATCAAGAAGGGGGCGAAGGATGCGCCCGGCGCGACGGGCGCCGACCCCACCCCGTAGCGGTACCGTCCGGCCGCCTCATTGCCGCAGACGTGGCCGGAGCTCCCGCTGGAAGAAGTCCAGGAATCCGTCCCAGTCTTCGCCGATCTGGTTGACGTACACCTCGTCGAAGCCGGCCTCCAGGTACTGCCGGATGGCGTCGGCGTGTCGTTCGGGGTCGGGGCCGCAGCTGATCCGCTGGGCCACCATCTCCTCGGACACGAGTTCGATGGCCGATTCGAAGTGTCTCGGCAGGGGCAGCTCCTGGTTGAGCTGGCCGGGGAGCAGTTCCGTCGCCCACAGCTCGTGCGCCGTCCGCCGGGCGCGCGACTCGTCCCGGTCCCAGCACATCTTGAGTGCTCCTACGGCGGGGCCACGACCCCCCTGGTCCCGATAGGCCCCGAGGAGGTTGTCGTCGGGGGCGACGGTCACGAAACCGTCGGCGACGTCCGCCGCGAGCGTCGCCGCCTCCTTCCCGAAGGCCGACACCACGATGGGGGGCGGCTCGTCGGGGAGCGAGTAGATCCGGGCATTGTCGACCTGGAAGTAGCGGCCGTCGTGGGACACGATGCCACCCCGCCAGAGCTCGCGTATCAGGTCGATGGCCTCCTCGAGCATCTCGAGCCGGGTCGCCACCGGTGGCCACCCCTGGCCGGTGATGTGCTCATTGAGGGCTTCGCCGGTGCCGACGCCGAACACGAACCGGCCATCGAGCTGCAGTTGGGCGGTGGCCGCCGCCTGGGCGAGGACGGCCGGGTGGATGCGGAAGGTGGGGCAGGTCACCCCGGTGGTGACCTTCAGGTCGGTGGCCGCGCTGAGCGCTCCGATCACGGACCAGACGAACGGGCTCTCACCCTGCCGGTCGGTCCAGGGGTGGAAGTGGTCCGAGACGAGCACGGACCGGAACCCGGCTCCTTCGGCCTTGACGGCCTGGGCCAGGAGTGCCCTCGGCCCGTGCTCCTCGCTCGACAGGAAGACTCCGATCTCCGTCATCCCAATCCTCCGATCTCTCCGGTGGCGGCGTCCGGGGTCCCGTACCCGACCCGCCACGAACTAGTCCACCGCCGTCCACCGCTCCCGATGGGGCCGGGGTCAGGCGACGATGCGGACCCCCGACCGGGTTCCGTCGCCTCGACGCGGGTGCACGGTGCGCAGACGACCGGAAGGATTCGTGCGCAGTGACGATCGTCCCTCGCTCCACGAATTCAGCAGGTGGTCGGCGAACTGCCGCTCCACGGCAAGCAGAGCCGCCGCGCCGAGGCAGACGTCCCTGGCCGCCTCCGGATCCGTGTCGACGAGGCCCCCGAGGAGATCCTCGGCGGCGATCCGCCCGTGCTCGACATCGGCGACCACGTGGCACTCGTAGAATTCGGCGGCCGGACCCGTGGGCAGGTGGCGACGGATGGCCTGCGCATAGCGCCCCATGGGCGTCACCGAGGTCATCTCGAAGGCCGCCAGGTGGCCCACCAGGGCGCCCCGCCATCGTCGATGGAGGCCGAGCATCGTCACCAGGTTGTCGGTCGCCAAGGTGGTGGCCGGCACGTGGTCGACGTAGGCGCCGGGCGTCGGATCGAGTCCGAACTCCCGCATGGTCGTGGCGAAGAGCTCAGCGTGGGTCCGCCCGGGTTCCCCGTTGCCGTACTCGTCGGACTGCAGCCTCACGCACGCCGACTTGGCCCGGCCCCGGAGCCGCGGGATCACCCACGTGTGCGGATCGGCCTCCTTGCGTTGGTAGACGGACCGGTGGATCACGAACTCCCGGAGCTGCTCGAATGAACCCGTCTCGAGTAGGTGGGAGGACAGCGACCGCCCGCCCTCGGCTCCGAGCATGCCTTCGAAGTCGGCCAGCACGTCCCGGTGGGTGACCGGTGGGCGCTCGGCGTCGACGCCGATCACGCGGTGCAGGAAGGTGCGCTCGATCCGGCCTCGGATGGCAAGGAGGGCGGGGTCCCACTCCCACTCGTCGTCCACCCCGGCGAATCCGTCGTAGTGGAGGCCGTAACAGATGTGGAGGGCGACCTGGAGATCCTCCTCGCCGAGGTGGCCACGGGCGACGACCTCCGCCTCGTCGCAGGTCCGGGGCCGCGTGGTGAGGGCGGCGACCAGCAGTTCGCTCAGTGGGCCGCGGGGGTTCGGTAGAAGCGGTTTCACGGACCGACCCTTCCCGGCGTCGCGCGGGAGAAACCGGGACCCGTCCGCTACGCCTCGAACAGGTCGCCCCGGACGGCCAGGCGCTCGATGACCTCCGGCGCGGTGAAGACGAGATCGTCAGGATCGCCGGATTCGGCGCACGCCCCCACCTCCTCCCAGGTGAGGGGGTCGACGCCGTCGGCCGCTCGCGGGCCCGTAGTGAGTACACCGCCACGGTGGTCTTCATCGGGTGGTTCTGGCTCCAGTCGAAGAGCACCCGTCCCTTGCGCAGCTCCTTGCGCATGTTCGACACAACGAGGTCGGGGTGCTGTCGCTCGAGGTCCTCGGCGAGCTCGCGGGCCATCTTCCGGGACCGGTCCCACCCGACCTTGCTGTCGAGTGGCGCGTAGAGCTGGAGTCCCTTGGAGCCGCTGGTCTTGGCCACGGTCACCAGACCCCGGTCGGCGAGCTCCTCACGGGCCAGGCGGGCCACCACACAGCAGTCGGCTATCGACGTGCCGGGTCCGGGATCGAGGTCGACGACGAACTGGTCCGGGGGGCCGGGCAGCTTCCGCCGGCGACCCGCCCGCCAGAGCGGGACGTGCAGCTCGATGGCGCCGAGGTTGGCCGCCCATACCAGGGTGGGGAGATCGGCGACCACCGGGTACGTCACGGAGCCGCGGCCGTCGGAGGTGGGGACGGTCACCGTCCGGACCCAGTGCGGCGCGCCCGATGGCACGTGCTTCTCGAAGAAGAACTGCCCCTGCACCCCGTCCGGATAGCGCTTCATCGTGAGGGGCCGGCCCTCCAGGTGGGGAAGCATGGCGTCTGCGACGCGGACGTAGTAGTCGATCATCTGTCCCTTGGTGAAGCCCTCGTCGGGGAAGAGGACCTTGTCGAGTCGGGAGACGGTGAGGGTGCGGCCCTCCACGTCGACCTTCGTGCCGGCCCGGTCAGGACTCACGGACGACCTCGCCCGGCTCCTTGTCCGGCCGCAGGCCCCGCCAGCTCGGTTGGCGGAGGCGGCCGTCGGGGGTCCACCCCGCGAAGCGGACCTCACCCACGAGTTCGGGTTCGAGCCAGTGGACGTCACCCAGACCGGGAGGTCGCGACACGAACGGGGGTGAGCGCCGGGCCCGCGGGCGGAGTTCACCGACGAGGTCCTGCATGGCCGCGTCGGTGAAACCGGTCCCGACCTTGCCCACGAACTCGAGGGTTCCGCCCTCGGGGATGCCGAGCACCAGCGCGCCGAAGCCGTTCGCCCGATGGCCCTTCCCGGTCGTCCACCCGGCCAGGACCACTTCCTGGGTGCGTTCGGGTTTCACCTTGATCCAGGACGAGCTCCGTCGCCCGGGGAGGTACGGGCTGTCCCGACGTTTGGCCACCACACCCTCCATCCCCATGCCGAGGGCGGCCCGGAGCACGTCCGCCCCGCGGCTGTCGGTGAACGACGGGGTGACGCCCCAGGTCGGCCCGGCCAGTCCGAGCGCCTCCAGGGCGGCCCTCCGTTCGTCGTAGGTGGCCGACAGGAGCGAGCTCCCATCGAGGTGGAGGAGGTCGAAGGCCACGAAGTGCGCAGGATCGGCCGACGTGGCCCGGTCGACCGACCGCCCCGGGGTGGCCTTCAGGCGGTGCTGCAGGCGGGAGAACGAGGGCGCCCCGTCGGGTCCGAGCACGACGAGTTCGCCGTCCAGGAGCACCGTGGCCGGGCCGAGGGCGTCGGCCATCGTGCGCAGCTCGGGGAAGGAGGCGTCCAGCCGGTGCCCGTTGCGGCTGCTGGCGGTGGACCGGCCCGCCTCGACCGTCACCACCGCCCGGGCGCCGTCCCACTTGAACTCGTAGGCCCACCCGGCATCGTCGTCGGCAGCGTCCCGGCCGTGGCGAGCATGGGGGAGAGGGAGGCGGGGAGGACCTCGGTGTCGGGGGGGCGCGGATCCATCCGGTGGATCATCCAGTCACGGCCGCGGGTCGGGAACAGGACGTAGCGGCCGTGGGCCCGCGTGCCCCGGAGGACCACCTTGACCTCGTGCTCGGTCCACTTCTCGCAGACATACGTGCCATGGTCCCAGATCGAGACCCGGCCGGCACCGTACTGACCTTCGGGGATGGTCCCGGCGAATCTTCCGTACTCCAGGGGATGGTCCTCCACATGGACGGCGAGGTGGTTGTGGTCCGGATCGGTGGGGAGACCCTTGGGCAGTGCCCACGAGACCAGGACGCCGGCCCGTTCGAGGCGGAAGTCCCAGTGGAGGGAGGAGGCGTGGTGCTCCTGGATCACGAAACTCCGACCGTCGCTCCTGATCGTCCGGTCGCCCGTGCCGGAGTCCGGATCGGGCATCGGCTCGGGCGTGCGGCCGGCGTCGCGCATCTCGGCGTAGCGGGTGAGGGACGACCGGGCCACGCCCGTTGGTTACCCCACCCGGGTGGCGTCACACAGGTGGCGTCACACGGGTGGTCGCCGTGGGGTGCCTCAGGCGGCGGACTGTCGGGTGTCGAGAGCGGCCAGGGCATCGCGGAGCGACGGGTCGAGGAGGTGCCGACCCGCCTCGAAGTAGGCGGACCGGACGATGCGGTCGGACCGGGTTCGGGCCATCGGGTTGAGACCGAGCAGGCGGGACGTCGCCGGCCCCGGCTCGAACGTGGCCACCGCCACGCCATCCGACTCGAGCGACCGGGTCTCGGCCTGCAGGCGACGGCCGGCCCACTGCCGGAGGCCCCGGTCGATCCCACGGGAGTGTCCGGACATCGGCGAGACGACGATGACCACATCGAGGTCCCTTCCCCGGAGCACATCGGCGTTGGTCGGCGAGTGGAGGCCCCCGTCGACGAACTCGGTCCCCCGGATCACCACCGGCGCCAGATACCCCGGGATGGAGCAGGACGCGGCGACGGCCGAGGGCAGCGTCGCCTCCGGCGAGCCCGAACGACCGAAGACCGTGCGTTCGCCTCCGTCGCGACGGCAGGCGCACACCCACAGTCCCTCCGGCCAGGTGGCGGTGGCCGCCAGGGCCCCGTCCGGGACGAGATCGGCGAGTGATGCGGAGGCCTTGGGCAGCACGCTGCCGAGAAGGCCCGGCAGGGCGAGACGGCGGGAGGCCAGACCGAACAACGCCCGGGGCGACGGCGGATGCCAGGGTCGAGCCAGGGTGGAGGCCCGGAACGGCGGGAGCCCGTCCCGGACGGCATCGAAGTCGGCGAGCAGCGGCGAGGGCCCGGTCCGACCGCGCGACCAACCCGACAGGTCGACGAGGGGTACGCCCAGGCGCAGAGCGGCGCCCGTGACGGCTCCGGCCGATGTGCCGACGACGTACGTGGCGTCCCGGGCATCCCATCCGAGGTCCGTCTCGAGGGCCGCCAGCACCCCGCAGTGGTAGGCCTGTCCGACCAGTCCTCCGGCTCCGAGCACCAATCCGACGCGTGGCATGGCAGACCCGTACCCGAAAGTGCGTCCCGGCAATCCACCGACCGTCCCGGCCATCCACCGACCGTGGGCCGGTTCCGGCCGACGGTTTCAGCCGACCACCCCCGGGTAGCGCGACCGGACACCCACCGAGCGGGAAGGGACCGCCATGCCTACCGAGAGTCGCAGGAAAGACCAGCAGGACCAGGAGTTCGGCGAGTCGGCACGAATGGACCAGGAGTGGGTGGACGCGCTCGAGGACGAGGGTGTCCGACCCGAGGAGGCCGAGCAGCTGGACCCGCACCAGGACCCACCTCGGGCCGCCGGCAAGGCCGAGCCCGCACCTTCCGGCGACTGAATCCGGCCGAGGCGTCGGGCTGCCGGCCGCCGTTTCCGGGGGCGCCGGGCGGGCAGAGTGCGCCCATGGTGATCAGCGGGCAGGAGGCGGTGCCGGCCAGCCGGGCCATCTTCCGGGAGTTCGTGTCCGACCTGGGCCCGGGCCTGCCGCTGCCCGGCGCCGGCGCCACATGGTCCCGATTCGACGCGCTGGCCACGGTGTCGGGACGGGACCTGTCGGCGGGGCGGTTGGCGGAAGGCCATGTCGACGCCCTGGCCATCCTGGCCGAAGCGGATCGCCGGCCGGTCCACGGGGCGGTCTATGCGGTGTGGGCGGCCCGACGGCCGGACGGAGGCGTGGAGGCCCGACCGGTGAGCGGGGGTTGGCGGCTCGAGGGCATCCAGGATTTCTGCTCGGGTGCCTCCCTCGTCGACCGGGCCCTGCTGGCCGCCGACGGACCCCGGGGGCGCCTCCTGTTCGACGTGGCGGTGGACGCGGTGGTGGAGGCTCGGTGCCCCGACTCGTGGCCCTCGGTCGGGATGGCCGGCTCCGACAGCGGCTCGCTCGCCATCGGCGGGGCCGTGGCCGGGGACGGTCCGGTCGGAGGTCCTGACTTCTACACGGAGCGGAGAGGCTTCTGGTGGGGGGCGGTGGGTGTCGCGGCCTGCTGGTGGGGCGGCGCCCGGGCCCTGGTGGACGGACTCGTCGACATGTTGGAGGAGGATCCGGGCCCCCACGTCAGCGCGTCCCTCGGAAGGGCGGTGGCGGCGGTGGATTCCGGTGAGGCCGCCCTCCGACTGGAGGCGACCCGTATCGACGGTGACGCGGCCGGGGAGGTCGGGTCCGCGTGGCGCCGGCGCCGGGCGCTGTCGGTGCGACAGGTAGTGCATGACCGCTGTCGGGACGTACTCGCTTGGGTGGCCGACGCCGGAGGTGCCCGCCTGGTCTGCCTCGACCCCGCCCAGGCGCGGCGGTCGGCCGACCTCTACGCCTATCTGTCCCAACACCACGCCGGGCGCGACGCCGCCGAACTCGGTCGCCTGGCCGTCGAGGCCCGGGCATGACCTCGGCGTCCGAAGCGTGGACCCGATGGGCGGCGGTCCTCGGGAAGCCGATCGACTGATGGCCAAGGTCGACCGCAGCTACTTCGAACGCCTGTACGCGGCGAGTGACGACCCCTGGGACTTCGAGACCAGTTGGTACGAGCGGCGCAAGTATGCGCTGACCGTGGCCTCTCTCCCCGAGCCCCGTTACCGCCGTGCGTTCGAGCCGGGGTGTTCCATCGGCGTGTTGACCGGACTGCTGGCTCCCCGGTGTGACCGACTCCTGTCGGTCGATCTGCTGGCCGGACCGGTGGCCAGGGCCGCCGAACGTCTGTCGGGGTGCGGCGGTGTGACGGTCGAGCAACGGCGGGTGCCCGAGCAGTGGCCGAGCGGGCCCTTCGACCTCATCGTGGTGAGCGAGCTGGCGTACTACTTCGAAGCCGCCGAACTGGTCGGCCTGGTGGACGCAGCGATCGGTTCGGCGACCCCGGGAGCCACGATGGTGGCCGTGCACTGGCGGGGTGGCACCGACTATCCGCTCTCGGGCGACCAGGCCCACGAGATCATCGGCGCCGCGGCGGATCTCCGCTCCCTGGTGCGGCACCTGGAGGACGACTTCGTGCTCGACTTGTGGCGGCTCCCGGTATGAGGCGGTCCGGTCGACGCGGTGCGACACCGGCGGCGGTCGGGGTGGTCATACCGGCGCACGACGAGGAGGCGCGGCTCGACCGCTGCCTGGAGGCCGTGGTGACGGCGGTCGAGACCGCCGCCGTGCGGAGCCCGGCAGAGTTCCGGACGGTCGTGGTCCTCGACGACTGCACAGACGGGAGTCCCGCCATCGCCGCCCGGTGGCGGGCCGAGGTGGCCTCCCGGGAGGGACCGCACGGGCTCCGGGTGGTGGTGGTCGCCGACGGACGGGTCGGCGCCGCGCGGGCAGCAGGCTGCGGGGCCGTCCTGGACGAGTTCGCGGCGCTGGACCGACATCGGATGTGGCTGGCCACCACGGACGCCGACTCGACCGTGCCCAGGCGGTGGTTGGTCGACCAGCTCCAGTTCCAGGACCGGGGGGTGGACGCCTGGCTCGGGACGGTGACCATCGACAGCCCGATCGCGCGCCGCGACCCGACCGTGCAGGCCTGGCGGCGGCGGTACGAGACCGAGCGATCGCCCGTGCACGGGGCGTCGATGGGCGTGACCGCCCACGCCTATGTCGAAGCCGGTGGTTTCCCGTGCCTGGCCACCGGTGAGGACCGGGCCCTGGTGGCGGCCCTCGAAGGCATCGGGGCCCACCTGGTGCACGACCATCGGGTCCCCGTCCTCACCAGCGCCCGACGCGACGCCCGGGCCCCGCGCGGTGTCGGCCACGACCTCGCCCTGCTCGAGGCGTGACTTGATCCCCCACCCGCGGGTCCAGGGTGGTCGGGACCGGGATCACTGGGTAGCCTGCTACCCGGATCGAGGAGCCGGTCGGGTCCCACGTACCGGAACCGACGACTGCGAGGGGGCAGGCATGCGACCAGGCCGGAATGAACGGTCCGCAGACCGACGGCGTCGCCGCGTGGGCGTGGCCGCCGCCACCGTGCTGGTGGTGGCGGGAATAGGCGCCATTTCCGTGTCCGGCGCCGTCGCCGGGCCGGGCCGGGCCGCGGCCGGCGTGGTCCGGATCGAACCCGGGATCATCCACCCCGCGCCGCTCCAGCCACGCGCCGGCACGGACTCGGGTCCACCGACGACGGCGACCTGCAAGGCGCTCTATCAGGTGTCCTGCTACTCACCCCTGCAGCTCCAGACGGCCTACGACCTGAAGCCGCTCTTCAAGAAGGGGATCGACGGTGCCGGTCAGACGATCGTCATCGTCGACGCCTATGGCTCGCCCACCATCCAGACCGACCTGGGCACGTTCGACACCACCTTCGGGATCCCGGCCCCTCCGTCGCTCACCGTGATCCAGCCGGCGGGTGCCGTCCCTCCCTACGTCGCGGACGCCAACCGCGAAGGCTGGGCGGGCGAAACGGACCTCGACGTCGAGTACGCCCACTCCATGGCCCCGGGCGCGGCCATCCTGCTGGTCGAGACGCCGACGAACGAGGACGAGGGCACGAGCGGTTTCCCCCAGATCGTCAAAGCCGAGACCTACGTGGTCGACAACCACCTGGGCGGTGTCATCTCCCAGAGCTTCAGCGCCACCGAGCAGTCGTTCCCCGACGCGACCTCACTTCTCCGCCTGCGGTCGGCCTACATCGACGCCGCGAGCCAGGGGATCACGGTGCTGGCCGCCTCGGGGGACAGTGGAGCGGCGGACGTCGACCGGGGTGGGCGCACCTACTACCACATGCCGGTGACCTCCTGGCCCGACAGCGACCCACTGGTGACCGGCGTCGGAGCCACCCGTCTGCACCTGGACGCCGCCGGTCACCGGCTGGCACCGGACACCGTGTGGAACGACACCTATGACGTGCCGACCCTGGACTTCATCACCGGCAGCTCGCGGCCCAGCCCGTTGGCCGGTGGGGGAGGGAAGTCGGTCATCTTCACCCGTCCGGCGTACCAGGACGGGGTGGCCCCGGTCGTGGGGGACCAGCGCGGGGTTCCGGACATCTCGATGAGCGGGGCGTGCAACGGGTCGGTGGACGTGTACCAGGGATTCCCGGGCCAGAGTGGGTGGTTTCCGACCTGCGGAACCAGCGAGGCCACGCCGCTCTTCGCCGGCATCGTCAGCTTGGCCGACCAGGTGGCCGGTCACCCGCTCGGGGTCATCAACCCTGCGCTGTACTCGTTGTCGGCATCGGGTGCACCGGGCATCGTGGACGTGACCTCCGGCAACAACACGGTGACCTTCACGCAGCACCGGATCACGACGACGGTGCAGGGGTTCGACGCGCTTCCCGGGTACGACCTGGCTTCGGGGGTAGGGACCGTCGACGCGGCGACCTTCGTGCCCGAGCTGGCCGCGGCCGGCTGAGGACACGGTCGACGGGAGCGATGGGGACGTAACGACAGGACGACAGGAGGAGGACGGACATGGTGGAGAAGGACGGTGTGACGCTGCCGGTCGCCGTCGTGGGACTCGGTCGGATGGGCCGGGCGGTCGGGGAGCGGCTCCTCGAAGCCGGGTTCGCGGTCACCGTCTGGAACCGGTCGCCCGGACGGGCCGACGAGGTGGCCGCCGCCGGGGCCACGGTCGCCACCTCGATCGGTGAAGCCGTCACGAGTGCGGAGGTCGTGATCACGTTCCTGGCCGATGACGGAGCCTTGCGGGCCGTCGGGATGGGCGACGACGGGGTGCTCGGCCACCTGGGAGAACGGTGGTGGATCGACATGTCCACCGTCTCGGCCGAACTGAGCCGTCAACTCGCCGCTCGTTGCGAGCGGTTCGGTTCGATGCCGGTCCTGGGCCGTCCCGACGCACTGCGGTCGGGTCAGGCGACCCTGCTGCTGGGAGCCGGGCGTTCCGTCCAGGAGCGGATCGAGCCGATCGTGAAGACGCTCAGCCCCAAGGTCCTCCGCTTCGAGGAGCCGCCCCTGGCGGCAGCGGCGAAACTGGCCACCAACTCGCTGTTGCTGGCGGGGGTCACCGCGCTGGCTGAGGCCTTCGCCATCGGTCGGGCAGGAGGGCTCGACACCGCACAGCTGCGGGCCCTGTTCGACGGGAGCCCGGTGGTGGCGGCCGCCCTCGGCAATCGGTTCGACGCCGTGCTGGAAGGGGACGGTGACGCCTGGTGGACCGTAGAACTCGGGCACAAGGACGCCTCCCTGGCTCTCGGGCTGGGCGAAAGCGCCGACGTCTCCCTTCCTCTCGTGACGGCGGTCCGGGACCGATTCGACCAGGCCCGATCGGCGGGCCTGGCCGACGAGGACATCGCCGCCGTGACCCGGCTCTACGGGAAGGCCGGCGTCTTCGACATGACCGACCGTTAGTCCCGCCGACCGAGCCGCACACCGGGTCCCGCTCGGCCGGCGACGGAGGTCATGCCCGTCCGGTGCACGACGCCAAGCGGAACGAGGACGTGCGGGCCCAACAGTGGTCGGCGCCGCTCGGGAGTGGGGTGTCGCCCCTCGACACCGGTCGTCCCCGGTCGGGCGTGCCAGCCACGGGTGCGCCGCCGCCCGGCCTCCGCCGCCGCACCGCGCGGGTCAGTCGTCGTCGAGGTCGCCGTCCGGATCCAACCGGCGAGCCCGACCGGTCGGTTCGACCGGGACGTCGCCCTCCTTGGGGATCGGCGCAACCCACAGGATGCGGTCTCCGTCGTCGCCGCCCAGTTCGACGTCCGCCACGCCGCCGACCTCCTCGATGGCGGTGGAGTCGACGACCGCCGTCTGGACCACGTCCTCGGCGAGTTCACCGTTGTCCTGGCGCAGGTGGGCCACTGCCCGGGAAGAGCGGTCGGCCGACGACGGCCGGGTGGAGGACCGGTCGTCGTCGTCCGGGCGGGGGTTCGGATCCGGGGCATCGGCCGTGTCCGGAGATTCCGACCCGGCCCGTCGCTGGTGCGTGAACAGTCGCATCCCACGGGCCCTACCCGCCACGCCGACCGGCAATCGTCTCCCGGGTGAGGAAGGTGATGCTCCGCTCAGCTCAGCGTCGGACCCTCGGCCCGGACGTCGGAGACGCGTTCGATGGACGTACGGAGATCCCGGAGCCAGTCACCCTCCTTCTGGCCGACGAAGCGGACGCACCAGGCCAGGGCCTCGCTCCGACTCCGGGCCACGCCGGCGGCGAGCAGGGTGTCGAGCACCTCGCGCTCGCCGATGCGGAGACGGGTCATGACCGGGACGCCGAGACTGGTGAAGACCGTCGTGGTGTCCCCGACGGTGACGCCCCAGGCCACGGACCGGCCCGAGGCGGGCTGCACGCGGTCGGCGATCTCCATCCGGGCCGCCCGGGTGGCCTCGCGGAAGGCGGTGGCGTCACCCTCGCCGGGACCGTCGTCGGCGAGGGTGCCGGTGATGAGGATCTCGTCGTCGTCGACGGTGAGGCGGGGTGGTCCGGTGAACCATCCCCCGGGGATCATGGGTGAGACGAGCGACTCCAGGTCGTTGATTTCTTTAGTTGTAATCATAATTACAACATTACAGCCCGAAGGGAGCAGACCAACCGGCAGTCGATCGACCCCGGTGGGCGACTGGCTCCCGGTGGTCCCGGCCGGGCGCGACCACCGGCCACTTGAGGACCTTCGGCCCTGTTTCCGGGCATGGGGGTCCCGCATTCTGCAGGTGATGGGACATGAAGACGCGAACCGTCTCATCGTGCATGGACGGCCGTGCACCGATCAAGGGGGAACACGATGGCGCTCGGACTCGACCTCGACTACCTGGAGCGGTCCGCACGGGGGGAGTTCGACCTCGGTTGGCTCCGGGACACGCACACCGAGTGGGGGGTGAGGGCCCAGCCGTCCAAGACCGGCCTGACGCTGCGGGATATCGCCATCGGCTCCTACGGCGAGATCCCCGAGCACGCGCCACGTCGCAGCATGGCGCCGCGGGGCTCCGACGTCGAGGCCGACGTGCCCGACCTCGGGTACACGATCAACGACCGCGCCGAGGTGTGGGCCGACAACGTCCTCGACCTGTACGAAGAGGCGGTCAGCCGCCAGTGGAGTGCCACCCGGGACATCCCGTGGGCGGAACTGGCACCTCTCGATCCCGACGTCGAACACGCCATGTGCCAGTTGGCCACGGTGCTGTCCGAGGTGGAGATGGTCGCCGCCGACTTCCCGGCCAAGTGGCTGTGGCGGATCAACCACGACTTCGTCGAGGCCAAGATGTTCCTCTGCACCCAGGTGATGGACGAAGCCCGCCACACCGAGGTCTTCCGCAAGCGGGCCCTGGCCAACGGTGGCGGCCTCGGTCGGGCCACGGCGGTGGTCGAACGCTTCCTGCAGCTGATCCTCGACGCCCGCTCCTACGACGAGGGTTCGGCCCTGATGCACCTGCTGGGTGAAGGCATCGTTCTCTCGCTCTTCCGGGCCGGGGCGGCGCTGGCTCCGTCACCGGTGGAGCAGCAGATCTTCCGGCTGTGCATGCAGGACGAGGCCCGCCACGTGGCCTACGGGACCATGCACCTGCGCTACCGGCTGGCCGCCGACCCGTCCATGGCCGAGGATTTCCACGCCTACCTCGACCAGGGGGAGGAGATCATCTCCATGATCTTCGCCACACCGGAGATCGTCGAGCCCACCGCCATCCTGGCCGCCGGCGGGGTAGAGGCGGCATGCGCGATGGGGACGTCGGCCGGCGACGTGCTGCGCCTGCAGATCGTCGGGGACTACCTGAAGCGGTGTGAGCACGCCGGACTCGACCGGCGGGGACGACTCCACCTCCCCGATGCCCTCCTGGAGGGCGTGCCCGGTGCCGTCGCCGCCATGCCGGCGTGATGGTCACCATCGACGCCCCGTTCCCGTCCCCGGCCTGGTTCGTCGAACTGGTGTCCCGGGCCACGGCCGATCCTGCCGCCCTCGAGCGGCTGGGCATCGCCGACCTCCGCTTCGGGATGGAGTTCCTCGGCCCGGACGGATCGAACCACCTCTACGGGCTGGTGCTCGACGGGTACGACATCTGCGTCGTCGGGCCCACGTCCGAGTCGACCCTCCGGGCCGATGTCATCGTGTCGGGCCCCGTGGAGGTCTGGACGGACATGGTCGACTGGATCGAGGAGCACGGACCGGCCGACGCCGCCCACTCGCTGAACGGCCTCACCATCGCCGGGGTCCCGCTCGAGGCCCGCTCCGACGATGCGATGGGGAGCGACAAGTTCTACCGGTTCATGGGGACGCTCCAGGCGATCTTCGATTCGGCGGGCACCCCGGTGACGTCCAGAACGGCGGGTTGACGTGGCCCTGGAGATAGACGAGGCGGAATGCCTGGGCTGCGGGGCCTGCGAGTCGGCCTGTCCGCCGGGGGCGATCCACCAGGGGGAGGCCTTCCCCGTCGCCTACGAGGTCGACCCGCTGCTGTGCAACGACTGCGGCCGGTGTCTGACGGTCTGCCCGGTCGAGGGTCTGGTGGCTGATCCGGACTGGGCGGTGTGCCACGGACACGGATGCCCGCTCTCGTCGCAGCGGTACGCCGGCGTCGAGTGCAGTGAGGGCCGGGAGACCTGTCCGGTCTGCGGCTCGGTGCTGTGGCGGACGGCGGGCGGACCGTGGGAGTGCCGGTCCTGTGCGGCGACGGCCACCGGGGGCCGGGTCGCCGGTTGCCCGAAGGTGCGCCGGTCACGGCGGGCGGCGGCCGGATCCTCGGGAGTCGGACCGATCGCCCGGTGACGAGGGTGGCGTCGGCACCTACTTGAGGATGTTGACGGCGCGGGAGATCACCAGGGCCACCGTCAGCAGCGAGGCGAGCGACTGCACCATCATGAGGAGCTTGGCCCGGGGTGTCAGCGGCATGGTGTCCGTCGGGCTGAAGGCGGTGGCGTTGGTGAACGAGGTGTAGAGGTAGTCGAGGAACTGCGGAGCCCAGCCGGGGGCTGACCCCGGCGTCGTCATCTGCGGGAAGAGGAAGTCGGGGGCCCGATGGTCCGGCATCCGTCGGGCGGTCACGCCCCCGCGGTCGAGTTCCCAGTACCAGAGGCCGAAGGCGATGACGTTCGTCAGCCAGATCGGCACGGAGGCGAACACCAGGGTCCGGCCACCCGCCGTGGTGGCGTCCAGGAGGGCCCGGATCAGTTCGGCGAGCGCCACCACGTTGACCGCGGTGATGAGGGCGATCATGGCCAGGGACAGGAGCCGGAGGTTGGACTGGGCACGGTCCTCCCGGTGGGGGTTGGCGACGGCGACCGCCACCAGCAGCACGATCTCGAGCACCGGCACCAGGAACTTCGGCCCGAGCCCCTCGACGAGCCGGTTGGGGAGCGCCAGCTGCAGGGCGATGGCGACGACGATGGCCAGGAGCGGGGGCCACCGGGATTCCCCACGGGACGGCTCTCCCCAGGCGGCGCGGTCGGAACGGGTTCCCCGGCCGTCCGGCGGGGGGGTGCCGTCGGGTCCGGTGGATGGCACAGGGGTCATGCCCCCGGTACTACCACCCGGTGGCCGCGATGATCGGTGCGTTCAGGTGCTGGCCGGCCATGCTCCCGTCGTTGCGGGCCGAGCCGAAGCTGTAGACCGAGCCACCGGCCGAGGCGATCCAGTAACCCAGCTTGTCGCCGGTGGCGAAGATGGCGGAGGCCGGATCCGACTCCGTCACCTGTCCGTAGGCGTCGTAATTCCCGTTGGCGTCCTGGTAACCGAAGGCGTCACCGAAGCCCAGCACGATGCCGTTGTTGAAGAGGATCCAGTAGCCGGCGCCGTCGGCCGTCCGGACGGCGGACACCACCGGGAAGGGGATGGCCTGGCCCCCCGTGTCGTCGAGTGGCGAGCCCTCCGCCGGGGCGTCGCCGAACGTGTACACGTTCCCGGTTGCCGTCACCAGCCAGTAACCGGTCCCGGTGGCGTCGGGTAGGACCGAGACCGCGGCACCCGAACAACCGCCGATGCCCGGACAGGACCCTTCGAACCGGGCGTCCCCGAAGGCGAACACGCCACCGTCGGCCGCCACCATGAAGTAGCCACGGTCGTCTGTCGAAGGCACCATGCCGACGATGGGCGCGTTGAGGGAGTTCGGGCGTCCCGATCCGGCCGGCGCGATGCCGATCCCGGGGAGCGAGCCGTGGAATCCGGCGTCGCCGAAGGCGAACACGCCGCCGTCGGTCGCCACCAGCCAGTAGCCCCTGCGGTCGGCGGTCGGCGTGATCCCGACGACCGGGCGTTGCAGGGTGAGATTTCCGGTGGAGCCGTAGAAGCCGGCGGACCCGAAGGAGAAGATGCCGCCGTCGCCCCCGACCAGCCAGTAGCCGTGCTGGACCGGGGGCGCGGTCGCGGAGTACGTGAACTGGTCCGCCGGAGTCGCCGTGCTGTGCGTGTCCTCACTTTTCAGGATGATGTCCACGGTCCCGGCCGTCCCCTTGGGCGAGGCCACGGTCAGGGTGCCGTCCGCGTTCCAGAACAGGTCGGTTGTCGAGTTCGGTCCGAACGTCGCCTCGAACCCGGCGAAGATGTACTGGCCCGAGAGGGTGATCACGGTGTCACCCGACGTGGGGCCGGAGGCCGGCGACACGCCGGTGATGACCGGGGTGGGTGACCCGTACTGCGCGGTGAACGAGGACGTGCCCGCGTCGTAGGCGTCGGGCCAGGAGACGATCTCGGTGTCGTCCGGGTCGACCATGTAGATGGGCGAGTAGTCCGCCCCCGCGGTGTTGGGCCCGG
Organism: uncultured Acidimicrobiaceae bacterium; assembly: GCA_963841885.1. Lineage (GTDB taxonomy): Bacteria > Actinomycetota > Acidimicrobiia > Acidimicrobiales > RAAP-2 > Bog-756. The sequence continues at coordinate 105,018 of CAWJEK010000018.1, read as the reverse complement.
CGACCGACATGCCCGTGAAGGCGACCGATCCGTAGTCCGGCAGGGTCGTCTGTTCGCCGTTGACCGTCGGCGCCTCCTCGATCCACTCGGCCGACGCCCCGGGGGTGTCGTAGTGCACGGACTTCTGGAAGGTCCAACCCTCCGTCGTGTCGGTGAGGACGATGGACCAGGTCTGGTTGGCGGTGGATGTCTCGGTGATGGAGGAGGTCATCGAGTCGCCCGGTTCCACGACCTGGTCGATCGGTGTCTCCTCGTTGGGGAGCAGCTCGTACCACGGGTAGTAGTCGGTCGAGGCAGACCCGCTCTCCTGGGCCGTACCCGTCTGGATGAGCGTGGGCGACGAGGTGCCGTCGATGCCGATCCACGTGGCCGAATACTCGTCGTCGATCGTGGCGGACACGGTCGGCACCACCCAACTCCCGTGCACGCTGGTGTAGGTGCCGCCGGTGGCCACCTGGCCCGACCAGTTGGAGGAGAGAGCGGGCCCATCGGTGGCGGACGACGCCGCATGGGGGTTGGCGGAGGACGTCGTGTGACCGGTGACGTGACCGGTGGGGATGGCGCCCTTCACGAGGTGCAGCGGATCTGGACCGAGGGGTGCGGCGAGCGTGCTCGGCCGGTCGACCGAGGCGGCCCCCGCCCCACCGGCAGGCACCGTCGTCGCCGCGGCCGTCAAGGCCAGCAACGCGATCCCCACCAACACGCGGCCGCACCGCGCGCCGCGTGCCGAGCTCCCCGTTGCCCGCGCCGTCGTCATCCGGTCAGCCTCCCTGCGTCCGCCGCCCCCGCGATGAGATGGCCGGTGGGAGAGAGTGTTCCATGTCGACAGGACCCCGTGCCATCGCCGCCGCAACCGGTGTGGCCGTCGACCGGACCCGACCCGGTGCCCGGCCGGCACGAACGCCATGCACCGAACCGGTGATGACACCCGCCGCCACGGGCACCACGGTCGTCAACGAGCGGTGATGTACTCCATCAACTCGTCGCGGTCCTTCTCCAGTTCGCCGATCCGCGTCTTCACCACGTCACCGATGCTCACGATGCCGGCGAGCCGGCCGTCGACCACGACCGGCACGTGACGGATCCTCTGTTCGGTCATCAGGGCCATGATGGAATCGACGGTGGCGTCCGGCGAGCACTGATGGACCCGGGACGACATGACCGTGTGGACCGGTTGGGCGAGGACGTCGTCGCGCAGTTCGCTCAGGCAGCGGACGATGTCGCGCTCGGACAGGATGCCCTCCACGGTCCCGTCCCCCGGCGAGACCACCAGTGCGCCGACCCGGTGACGGACCAGCTGGGCCACGGCGTCGCCCAGGGTGGCCGACCGTGGGATCGTGGCCACCGTGGCCCCCTTGGCCTCGAGGATGGCGGAGACGAGCATGTTCCCTCCCCTTCCGGGCCGACGTTGTCCCCCGACCCTGGAATGGTCACCTGTAGCGGGACCGTGCCGCCATCTTCGCGCCGCCGGTGCTCGAAGGGAACCGTCCGGGTGCAGAACCCGGTCCCCGGGTGTCGGATCATCGGACCTCGAGGTCCGACCGATCGGAGGGTCCAAGCCCGAAACGCCCCGTTCCGGTATCCGCAACTGATCGTTCCACAATATGCAACCCATCGTTACGGATTCCGCGTATTCACACTCCCGAAATGTGTTGTCTTGAGTTGCGGGTCCAGGTGGTTTAGCCTGCTCGCCCATCAGGTTACGCGCAGCTGAACGTTCCGTTACGGACGGATGCAGACGCTGCCCAGAGGAAGCAGGTGACGGATGAGGTCAGAGGGCAGATTCAAGGGAAGCTTCCGGGCCGCGGCTCTGGTGGCGGTTCTGGCGAGCGGGGCGATCGCCGCCGGGTGCAGCTCGGGTTCGAGCGGCACGGCCGCCGACACCAGTTCGAGCCAGACCGTGGCGACGTGGGCCGAGGCCCCACAGACCCCGCCGAACTACATCTTTCCGTTCATGAGCCTGGCGTTCTTCAGCGTGTCGAACTCCGAGCAGTTCCAGTACCTCATGTACCGGCCCCTCTACTGGTTCGGCAACGGTGCCACGCCGGATCTGAATCCGTCGCTCTCCCTGGCCCAGCAGCCGACCTACTCGGCCAACACCGAGACGGTCACCCTGAACCTCAAGCCCTACAAGTGGTCGAACGGCGAGTCCGTCGATGCCGAGGACGTCATGTTCTGGATGAACATGCTCCACGCCGAGAAGGCGAACTGGGCCGGCTACTCGCCCGGCGCGATTCCGGACGACATCTCGAGCATCACCGTGAACAGCCCGACGCAGCTCACCATGCAGCTGACGGCACCGGTCAACACGTACTGGTTCACCTACAACCAGCTGTCCCAGATCACGCCGCTGCCGGCCGCCTGGGACATCACGGCGTCGGGGGCCGCACCCGACTCGGGTGGTTGTGCCACCGCCGCCTACGGTACGGCCGACGCCGCGTGCACCGCGGTCTACACCTTCCTGTCGAAGCAGGCGGGCTACGACCCGGCCAATCCGAAGGCGGCCAACAACTCGCTGTCGACCTACGCCACCAACCCGCTCTGGCAGGTGGTCGACGGACCGTGGAAGCTGACCCACTTCGATGCCAGCGGCAACGTCACCATGACGGTCAACAAGGACTACTCCGGACCGACGAAGCCGACGATCCAGACCTTCAAGGAGGTCCCGTTCACGTCGGACTCGGCCGAGTTCAACGCCCTGGTGGCCGGACAGGTCGACGTGGGCTACCTGCCCGAGGCCGACGTGACGGCAGCCACCACCAACCCACTGGTGGCCGGACCGAACAACCCCCGCCTGTCGGGCTCGTACTCCCTCGACCCGCTGTACAGCTGGTCGATCAACTACTTCCCGTACAACTTCAACTCCACGGGTGACGGGGGTGCGGCCGGCAAGATCTTCAGCCAGCTGTACTTCCGCCAGGCCGTCCAGCTCCTGGTCGACCAGCCCCTGTACAACCAGAAGATCAACAAGGGCTACGGCGTCGGAACCTACGGTCCGGTGCCGAGTGAGCCGGAGAACAACTTCGTCTCCTCCGAGGTGAAGAACAACCCGTACCCGTACAACCCGTCCAAGGCCGTCTCGTTGCTGAAGGACCACGGCTGGACCGTCGTCCCCAACGGCACGTCGACGTGTGCCGACCCGGGCACGGCCGCCAACCAGTGCGGGGCGGGCATCCCCGCCGGGGCGAAGCTGGACTTCAACCTCCCGTACGCGTCGGGCAGCGACGCCCTGACCCAGTTGATGAACGCCGAGAAGTCCTCGTGGGCCACGGCCGGCATCACGATGAACCTCTCGCAGCAGTCGTTCAACACGGTGATCGGCAACTCGGTCCCGTGCTCGGGTTCGGACTGCACGTGGGAGCTGGGTAACTGGGGTGCCGGCTGGATCTTCTCGCCGGACTACTACCCGACCGGTGAGGAGATCTTCCAGACCGGCGCCGGCTCCAACTCGGGCAGCTACTCCGACCCGACCAACGACGCCAACATCACGGCCACCAACACCACCCAGACACCGCTCACCACGTACGAGAACTACCTGGCCGAGCAGCTCCCGGTGGTGTACCAGCCGAATACGGTGACGTCGCTCACCGAGATCGCCAAGGGACTCGATGGGGCTACCCCGCAGAGCGTATTCTGGGCCATCACCCCGGAGACGTGGCGGTTCAACGGGTGACCACTCACGACGGGCCCGGGCCCGTCGTGAACCGAACGTAGGGACGTGGAGCAGAGCCCCCGGCCCCGGAGCATGATCCGGGCCGGGGGTTCTCCCCTGTGGGGAATGGGAACGTGGGGAGCCGGAGTGACTGAGGAGCGATGACCGGATACATCATCCGACGACTGGGACAGGCCGTGATCGTCGTCCTCGGCGTCATCCTCTTCACCTTCATCCTCGCCCAGCTGATCCCGGGTGGGGAGGCGAAGGCGGTGCTCGGGCCCAAGGCGACCCCGACCACGGTGGCTCTGTTCAACCGCCGCAACGGTCTCGACCTACCGGTGTGGGACCAGTTCTGGCACTACATCGACGGGATCTTCCACGGCAACCTGGGGTACTCCTACAAGTACAACCAGGGGGTCACCCAGGTGATCATGGAGCGACTGCCGAAGACCCTCACGCTGGTGACGGCCTCGACGGTGCTCGCCCTGATCATCGCCATCCCGCTCGGCATCCTGCAGGTGGTGCGACGCAACAAGCCGGTCGACTACATCGCCACCGGCCTCTCGTTCTTCTTCTACGCCATGCCCGACTTCCTGGTCGGCACCCTGCTCATCATCTACTTCTCCTTCGACCTCAAGATCTTCCCCGTGTCACCGCCGACCGACGCATCGGCCATGGCGGTGTTCACCGATCCACGGGCGTTCGCCCTCCCCGTGATCACGCTGTGCGTGACCAGCATCGCGGCGTTCAGCCGGTACATGCGCTCCTCGATGATGGACGCCATGGCCGAGGACTACGTCCGTACGGCCCGGGCCAAGGGGGCGAGCAGCAACCGCGTCCTCTACGGCCATGCCCTCCGAAACGCGCTCATCCCGATCCTGACGTTGCTGGGCCTGTCCCTCCCGGCCATCGTCAGCGGCGCCCTCATCGTCGAGAACGTGTTCAACTATCCGGGTATGGGTCTCCTGACCGTGCAGTCGGCCTTCAACGACGACATCCCGGTGGTGCTCGGGACCACGTTGGTCATCACCATCGCCACGGTCATCGGGTCACTGCTGGCCGACATCCTCTACGCGGTGGCCGATCCGCGTATCCGGCTGGGGAGCACCTGACATGACGATCCCCCGTGACGATGCCGGGTTCGACCCGGTCTTCAACGACGTCGAGAACGAGACGGCGCTGCCCATCGGCACCGGCGAGTTCATGCGGGCCGGGCCGATCTCGGAACAGGACCCGTCCGTCCCCGAAGGTGGGGAGTCCCTGTCCTCGGGGGGCAACCTCCGCCGGATGTACGGCGTCTTCTCCGAGAACAAGTTGGCCGTCGCCGGCGTGGCCGTGATCATCTTCTTCCTGCTGTTCTGCTTCGTGGGCCCGCACATCTACCCGACCAACCAGACCGACGCCCAGTACGCCCTGCAGCACTCGACCCAGAACGCCCCCCCGGGCAACGGCAACCCGCTCGGAACCGACGAGAACGGGTTCAACATCCTCGGTCGGCTCATGTTCGGCGGGCAGGCCTCCCTCATCGTCGGGCTGGCCTCGGCCCTGGTGGCCACCATCTTCGGCACCCTCTACGGCGCGGTGTCGGGCTTCTTCGGCGGATGGCTCGACTCGCTGCTGATGCGGGTCGTGGACATCCTGTTGTCCATTCCCGTGCTCTTCCTGCTCATCGCCCTGGTCACCATCTACCACTCGTCCGAGGCCCTGCTCATCGTCGTCATCGCCTTCGTGAGCTGGCTCGTCCCCGCGCGTCTCATACGTGGCGAGACGCTGTCGCTGCGGATCCGGGAGTACGTGCAGGCCGTGCGCGTGATGGGCGGGAGCCGTAACCGGATCATCAACCGGCACATCATCCCCAACGCCGTCGGCACCATCGTGGTGTTCGCCACGTTCCAGGTGGCCGACTCCATCCTGCTGCTGGCCGCCCTCGGCTTCCTGGGTCTCGGTGTGCCGGCTCCCAACACCGACTGGGGCACCATGCTGTCGAACGGGGTCGACGCCGCCGGCAACGGCTACTGGTGGCAGATCTATCCGGTGGGCATCTGCATCGTCCTGGTGGTGATCGCCTTCAACTATGTGGGTGACGCCCTGCGGGACTCGCTCGAGGTACGTCTCCAGCAGCGGTAGGAGGGTGGCCGGACCGATTCGGGCCGGCCGCCCGCCGGATTCCGCCGTGGGGCGTCAGTCGCCGGCGGCGGCCCGGGTGGCGGACAGGGCCACCGGCGTCTGCAGGGGGAAGTGGCAGGCGGCCTGGTGGCCGTCGCCGAAGTCCTGCATCTCGGGCTCCTCGTCGATGCACCGTGACTGCACGGCCGGACACCGGGTGTTGAAGCGGCATCCCTTGGGCGGGAACATCGACGACGGCAGCTCGCCCTCGACGCGTATCCGGCCGGCGGCCCGCTCGCGCGCCATGGTCACTTCGGCCACCGGCACGGCGTTGAGCAGGCCCAGCGTGTAGTGGTGGGCGGAGCGCTCGTAGACGGCCTGCGCCGGTCCGAGCTCCACGATCTTCCCGAGGTACATCACACCGATGGTGTCCGCCATGTAGCGGACCACGGCCAGGTCGTGGGAGATCATGAGGTACGTGAGGCCGTGCCGGGCCTGCAGGTCCTTCATCAGGTTGAGGATCTGGGCCTGGATCGACACGTCCAGCGCGGAGACGGGCTCGTCGGCCACGATCAGTTTGGGGTCGAGGGCGAGGGCACGGGCGAGGCCGATGCGCTGGCGCTGGCCGCCCGAGAACTCGTGGGGATACCGGTCGACCGCGTTACGGCTCAGTCCGACCTCGTCGAGCAGGGAACCGACCTTCTCCTCCTGCTGACTGCCGTTCCCGACCTTGTTCACCCGCAGGGGCTCGCGGATGATGGTGCCGACCCGCATCCGGGGGTCGAGGGACGCGTAGGGGTCCTGGAACATCAGCTGCAGGTCCCGGCGATGGCCGCCGAGGTCGCGGCCCCGCAGGTGCGACAGCTCCAGGCCCTCGAACCGGATCGATCCGGAGTTCGCCTTCTCCAGGGCGACGAGCATGCGGCCGATGGTCGTCTTGCCGCACCCGGACTCGCCGACCAGGCCGAACGTCTCGCCGCTGCGGATGGTGAAGTTGACCCCGGACACGGCCTTCACCGAGCCGACCTGGCGACGGAAGACGCCACCCGCCATCACCGGGAACTCCTTCACCAGGTCGGTGACCTCGACCAGGGGGGCGCCATCGGGCACGCCGTCGGCGGCGGCGGCCGACGGCGAGACACTGGCGGGGGCATGGACCTCGACGACCGGAGGCCCGGCATCGGGATCCACGGGATGGAAGCAGGCGAAGCGGTGGGGCACGCCCGAGTCGGAGCTGTCGGACGTCAGCTCGGGTTCGACCGTGCGGCACTCGTCCGTGGCGAACTGGCAGCGCGGTGCGAACCGGCAGCCGACGATGGTCTTGGACAGATCGGGCGGCAGTCCCGGGATGGAGAGCAGCCGTTCGTCGCGCCGCTGCTCGAGCTTCGGGACCGAGGCCAGGAGGGCCTGGCTGTAGGGGTGCCGGATCCGGCCGAAGAGTTCACCGGTCTCGGCCTCCTCGGCCACCTTGCCGGCGTACATCACCACCACCCGGTCGGTCCGGCCGGCGATCACGCCCATGTCGTGGGTGATCAGGATGACGGCCATGTGCAGCCGTTGCCGCAGGTCGTCGATGAGGTCCAGGATCTGGGCCTGGATGGTGACGTCGAGCGCGGTGGTGGGTTCGTCGGCGATCAGCAGCTTCGGCTCGCAGGCCAGGGCCATGGCGATCATCACGCGTTGGCGCAGGCCGCCCGAGAGTTCGTGGGGGAACTGGTCGAGCCGCTCGTCGGGCTGGGGCATCTCGACCTGACGCAGCACCTCGAGGGCCCGGGAGCGGGCCTCCTGGCGGCTCACGTCCCGGTGCAGCAGGACCCCTTCGCAGATCTGGCGTCCGATGGTCATCGTCGGGTTCAGCGACGTCATCGGGTCCTGGGGGATGAGGGCGACCTCGTCCCCCCGCACGGCCCGCATCTCCCGCTCGTCGAGGCCGGCCAGGTCCCGGCCCAGCAGGGTGACCGAGCCGCCCGTCAGGTGCCCGTTGTTGGGCAGCAGCCGCATGATGGACAGTCCGGTCGTGGACTTGCCGCAGCCGGACTCGCCGACCACTCCCACGCACTCGCCTTCGGAGACGTCGAACGAGACGCCGTCGACGGCCACGACGGAACCGTGGCGGAGATGGAATTCGGTGCGCAGATCACGCAGCTGGAGCACGGGGGCCATGGGCAGAGTGTAGTCACGACCCCCCGTGGGTTCCGTCCCCCGGGGGGTCGGTGCGATGCCTGCGTCCCTGGTCAGACGGTGACCTCGGCCTGGAGCCGCTCCGAGGCCTCGATGAACTCCTCGACCATCGAGAAGACGACGTCCTTGGCCTTGCGGACCGTCGTGGCCCGCCCGATGACCTGGCCGCAGGGATTGAAGTTCACGTCCTTGGCCTGCTCGGGATAGCGGTGGCCCCGCGAGACGGCCTCGATGGCCACCATCATCTGCAGGGGCATGGGCAGCGGGTCCGGCGTGTCCTCGGCCTCCCAGGCGTCGGTCCAGTCGTTGCGGAGCATGCGGCACGGCTTGCCGGTGAACGAGCGCGACCGGACGGTGTCGCGGCTCGAGGCGGCCAGATAGGTCTCCATCTGCTTCGGCGGGATGTCGGCCTCCTCGACGGTCAGCCACAGCGTGCCCGACCAGACCCCCTGGGCCCCCATGGCCAGGGCGGCCGCCATCTGGCGGCCGCTGCCGACGCCTCCGGCGGCCAGCACGGGGATGGGGGAGACGGCGTCGATGACCTCGGGCCACAGCACGATGCTGCCGACGTCCCCGGTGTGGCCGCCGCCCTCGGAGCCCTGGCAGATGATGAAGTCGAGACCGGCCTCCTGATGGCTGCGGGCGTGCTTGACGGAGCCGGCCAGGGCGCCGATCAGCAGGCCCGACCCCTGGACCCTTTCGACCACGTCGGGCGGCGGGGTGCCGAGGGCGTTGGCGATCAGCTTCACGTTGGGATGGCGCAGGGCGGCATCGAGCAGCCCGGCGGCGTGGGCCGCCGTCCAGCCGATCATCCCGTTGGAGGTACGTTCGGCCTCGGGGATCTCCGGCACGCCGTGGTCGGCCAGGATCTTGAGGGCGAACTCCTTGTGCTGGGCCGGGACGAGGGCCCGGATCTGGGCCTCGAGCTTGTCGGGATCCATCTCGTCCATGCCCTCGTACTTGGCCGGGATCACGATGTCCACGCCGTAGGGCCTGTCGCCGACGTGCTCGTCGATCCAGGTGAGCTCCACCTCGAGCTGTTCGGGTGTGAAGCCGATGGCGCCGAGCACGCCGATGCCGCCGGCGTTGGTGACGGCGGCCACCACGTCACGGCAGTGGGTGAAGGCGAAGATGGGGAACTCGATGCCGAGCCTGTCGCAGATCTCGGTGTGCATGGCGGTGCTCCTGTCAGTGGGTGGGCGGTCGGTTCGATCGGTGGCGGGTCGGTCGGTCGGATGCCGACCGGGGTCGGTGCCGGCGGAGTCGTCCGGACGTGCATCCGACTCCTCGGCGGGCAGTCCCACCAGGGCGGCGATCCCACGCAGGGCGAGGTCGTCGGGCACCAGGTCGGGAGCCAGGCGCTTCTGCTGGGCCAGGCCGGTCAGGAGGGCCTTGACGAGGACGGCGAGCTCGGCGGGTCCGGTCGAGGGCCGGGCGCCGACCGCGGTCGTCCAGCCGTCGAGCTGGCCGGCGCTGTAGCGGAGGGCCTCGGCGTGACGCACCCGGAGGACGTCGGCCACCTCGGGGTCGCGGTTCGGCCCGCAGCCAGAGCTCCTGTTCGAGGAGCGGCCAGTGGGACGTCCCCGCGTCGACAGGTGTCCGAAAGGTTGGACCACACGGCGGCCAGCTGTCGGGCGGGGGAGTCGCTGACCGCCACCTCGGCCAGGAGCACGGCCAGCACCGAGTCCTTCCAGGAGTCGAGCAGGGCCAGGAGAAGACCCTGCTTGGAGCCGAAGTGGGCGTAGACGGCCCCGGAGGTGCGTCCGGCGGCCTCGGCGACGGCATCGACCGACACGGCGTCGAAGCCCTGTCCGGCGAAGAGGTCGGCGGCCGCGGTCAGCAGTCGGGCCCTCGTCTCCGCCTTGCGCTCCTGTTGGGTCCTGGCCACGTGCCCCCGGTGCCGTCCCGCCCGAAGCTAGTTATATCGGAAGCGTTATGCAACTGACGGCGGGGGACCGGGCGCCGGGGTCGCCGATCACGGGACGGTTCCGGGCCGCGGACCGCCGCCGCTGGGCATCGCCGGGCGGGGCAGACCGGCCGGCCCGGTCCTACAGTGGGGTCGATCCGCCGAGCTGAATCCCGAGGGAGCACCATGGCCACACCGGAGACCACCCGTTCGTCGCTCTACATCGACGGGACCTGGGTCCCGTCCACGGGTTCGGGCGCCATCGAGGTCATCGACTCGACCACCGAGGAGGTCATGGGCACGGTGCCGGAGGGCACCGTCGAGGATGTCGACCTCGCCGTGGCCGCCGCCCGCATCGCCTTCCCGGCGTGGTCGGCCCGCCCGCTCGCCGAGCGCACGGCCCTGCTGACCGCGGTGGGCGAGGCTCTGGCCGCCCACATGGACGAACTCGCCGACCTCATCACCCACGAAGTGGGCATGCCCCGGATGCTCTCCCAACTGGTCCAGGTGGGGCTACCGCTCAACTCCTTCGCCACGGCCGCCCAGGTCGCCGGGGACTTCACGTGGGAGCAGACGGTCGGCAACTCGCTGGTCGTACGGGAGCCGATCGGGGTGGTGGGCTGCATCACCCCGTGGAACTACCCGCTCCACCAGATCGCCGCCAAGGTGGCGCCGGCGCTGGCCGCCGGTTGCACGGTGGTGGTGAAGCCCAGTGAGGTGGCCCCGCTGAACGCCTTCGTGCTCGCCGAGATCATGGACGAGGTCGGGATCCCGCCCGGCGTCTTCAACCTGGTCACCGGTTTCGGTCCGGTGGTGGGCGAGGCCATCGCCGCCCACCGGGACGTGGACATGGTGTCCTTCACCGGATCCACCCGGGCCGGGCGCCGGGTCACCGAGGTCGCCGCCGCCACCGTCAAGCGGGTGGCCCTCGAGCTCGGGGGCAAGTCGGCCAACGTCATCCTGGCCGACGCCGACCTCGCCACGGCGGTCCCCGACGGCGTGTCCAAGTGCTATGCTCAACTCCGGCCAGACCTGCAGCGCCCTGACCCGCATGCTCGTCCCCCGCGACCGGCTGGCCGACGCCGAGGAGATCGCCCGGACGGCGGCCGAGGCGTTCACCCCCGGTGACCCCTTCGACCCGTCGACCCGCATCGGACCGCTGGTGTCGGCCACCCAGCGCGACCGGGTCCGGACCTATATCGACAAGGGCGTCGGCGAGGGTGCCCGGCTGGTCACCGGCGGGGCGGAGGCCCCCGAGGGGCTCGACCGTGGCTTCTTCGTCGGCCCGACCGTGTTCTCCGACGTCACCCGTGACATGACCATCGCCCGGGAGGAGATCTTCGGTCCCGTGCTGGTGATCCTGCCCTACGACTCCGAGGACGAGGCCGTCGAGATCGCCAACGACACCGATTACGGACTGGCCGGTGGTGTCTGGTCCGGGGATCCCGAGCACGCCAAGGCGGTGGCCCGTCGGCTGCGCACCGGACAGGTCGAGGTCAACGGGGGCAGCTTCAATCCGATGGCGCCGTTCGGGGGCTACAAGCAGTCGGGCAACGGCCGCGAGTTCGGTTCCTTCGGGTCTGGAGGAGTTCCTCGAGGTGAAGTCCCTCCAGCTCTGACCCGACCGGCCCGATCCGGCGCCGGCCACCGGGGCGACGCCCGGCACGGCTCAGAAGCCGAACTGGTCGTCCGTGAGCCCGAGGTGGATCCGGGCGGCGTCGATGTAGGTCTTCTCGCCGATGAACACGTGCTGGGTTCCGGTGTAGAGGTCGCGGAACGCCCGCTCGAAGCGCGTCCCCTCGCGGATGGCCGCCGTACCCGCGGCCAGGTGGGCCCACTGGACCACCTCGCGGCTGGCCTCGGTCGCATAGGTGGCGGCCATCCGGAGGTCGGCCCGCATGGACGGGGTGAGGTCGGCGCCGTCGTCGACATGGCGCTCGGCGGCCCCGAAGGTGTCGAGGACGAGCAACCGGGCCGCCCGCCACATGGCGGTGTGGTGGGACAGGCCCTTCTGGAAGGTGGGGCGGTTGGCCAGGGCGCCGTCATCGCCCATCCGGACCTTGGTCATGGCGATGTCGGCGACGTCGTCCAGCATCGACTTGGCCACTCCCAGCGCCCAGGAGGCGTGCCCGGCGGCGGTGATGGGGATGAGTCCCATCCGGAACGCGGCCGAGCGACCCCGCGGCGGGGGTGTGCGTGAAGAGTTCGAACGTGCGGGACTCCGGAACGAACACATCCGTCACCCCGTAGTCGTAGCTACCGGTGCCCTTGAGGCCCGTACGTGCCAGCCGTCGGCGAAGACGATCTCGTCGTGGGGGATCACCGCCACCAGCAGGGGTGGGATGCCGTCGTCGCCGACCACCAGCTCCCCGTCGACGGTGGGCATGAAGCCCGCGGCCACGTACTCCGAGTGTCCGGTGCCCGATCCGAACTGCCAGGCGCCGGTCACCCGGTAGCCGTGCTCGACCGTCTCCCCCGTCCCGTTGGGGAAGAACTGCCCACCGACGGTCACCCGGTTGTCGTGGGCCGTGAACACCTCGGCGAAGCCGTCGGCCGGGAGGTAGGCGGCACAGGCGGCCGCCGACGGCAGATTGGCGATGCCGATCCATCCGAGCGATCCGTCCTGCCACGCCAACTCGATCCAGGTCTCGATCATCTGGGCGAACGTCGGCTCCGACCCGCCCGCCTCGGCCGGGTTGAACAGTTGCATGAGCCCGCTGTCCCACAGGCCTTCGACCGACGGCGCGGTCAATGTGCGGCGCGCCTCGCAGGCGGCCGCCTCCCGGGCGGTGAGCTCCCGGAGGGAGCGGGCCGCGTCGGTGGGGGTGAGGGTGGTGGTCATACGACTCCCATCTGTTGGAGGAGGCCGACCCGGAAGCCGGCGGTGAACCCGCCGTCGACCACCAAGGACTGCCCGGTCATGAACGAGGCGTCTTCGGACACCAGGAAGGCCGCCGCCGCCGCGATCTCCGAGGGTCGCCCGAACCGTCCGAGGAGGTGTCGTTCCTCCATGCGGTCGTGGTAGAGCTCGACGCCGGGGGCTCCGATGATGTCCATCAGCAGCGGGGTGTCGACCCCACCCGGGCAGATGCAGTTGACCCGGATGCCCCGGTGTCCGTAGTCGATGGCGATGCATTTGGTCAGCAGCACCACCCCACCCTTCGAGGCGTTGTAGGCACTGCCTCCCTCGGTCCCCTCGATCCCCTCGATGGAGGCGATGTTCACGATGGACCCGGAATTCTCGCTCGAGCATGTGTACGAGGGCGTGCTTGTCCACCAGGAACGTGCCTTTCAGGTTCACGTCGACGACACGGTCCCACTCGACTTCGTCCACCAGGTGGACCGGACCGCCTCCGGCGACCCCGGCGCAGTGCACGAGCGAGTCGAGCTTCCCGTGGCGGGCGACCACGTCGGCGAACGCCCGGCTCACCGCGGCCTCGTCGCGGACGTCCAGCACGTAGTCGGCTCCTTCGGTGATGTCGATGGTGGCGACCGTGGCACCCTCGTCGGTCAGGCGCTCGACGCAGGCCGCGCCGATGCCCGATGCCGAGCCGGTCACCACGGCGACGGTTCCCTCGAGTCGATCCATGCCGAGTCCCCCCTGTTCGTCCGGCACCGGAGCGGTGCGTGCGCCTGAACCTACGGGTGACCCCGGTGCGGGTCAAGGAGGCTCCGGAACGCGGTCCGGCCGGTCCGGCCCGGTCAGTCGGTCGACGGCAGGGGGACGAGCTGGTGCCGGCTCACGTCCCCGACCAGGTCGATGAAGAAGCGGCGTTCGGCGAACCGCCAGGCGCCGTCCCGGCGCACGAACCGGTCGTGGTAGCGGCCGGCCACGATCGGCTGCAGCGGCAGGCCGGGCACGGCCTGGAGAACGGTGAAGTACGAACGGCACGTCGCCGATGCCTCGTCGTCGTCGACCTCGACGATCAGATTGGTCGTCACGTGTTTGGTACGGGGGGTCCCGTCCTCGTAGCGCCGGGTGGTCGAGGTGAACATCTCCCGGACGGCGCCGGCACCGGTGAGCGCCCCCGGGTGTTCCCCGGAACCGACCTCGGCCTCCCCGAGCAGGCTGCCGAGGGCGTCGAAATCGCCGAGGTCGATGAGTTCGGCGTACCGGTGCACCAGGTTCTGGATCTGGTGGTGGGCGTCGGTCACCGGGGCCTCCTCAGCCGAACGTGACGTCGGCATCGTCCCAGTAGGCCCGGGCCGAACTGAACCGGCCGTCCTCGGCCACCTCGAAGACCTCGATGCCACGGATACCCATCGTGGCGCCACCCGTCTCCACGGCGATGGCGAAGTCGATGGCCACCGAGGAACCACAGGTGTGGACGTCGTCCGCCCGGAAGACCCAGCCGTCGGATGCGGTGATGCCGCCGGCGAAGAACCCGGCGATGGCCTCCCGCCCGACGTTGGGGGGTTGCGACACCGGGTCGGCCTGGACGGCGTCCTCGGTGAAGAGCTCGGCGATGGCGACCGGGTCCCGACCGTTGACGGTCGCAACGTAGCGGTCGACGGCGGCGCGCAGTCCGTCCGGAGTGGTCATGGTGCGTTCATCGTCCCATGGCGTGGACGCCGCCGTCGACGTGCAGGATCTCGCCGGTGGTCATGGGCAGGAGGTCCGACAGCAGCGCCATGCAGGCGCGGGCGACGACGTCGGTGTCGAAGACGTCCCAACCGAGCGGTGCCCGCTCCGCCCACGTGTCCTCGAAGGTCGTGAAGCCGGGGATCGACTTGGCGGCCATCGTCTTCACCGGCCCCGCCGCCACCAGGTTGACGCGTACCCGTTCGGCCCCGAGGTCCCGGGCGAGGTAGCGCGCCAGGGACTCGAGGGCGGCCTTGGAGACCCCCATCCAGTCGTAGACGGGCCAGGCGACGCTGGCGTCGAAGTCGAGCCCGACCACCGAAGCGCCCGGGCGGCCCTCGGTTCCCGCCGCGACGAGCAGGGGACGGAAGGCCTCGACGAGTGCCTTCAACGAGTAGGTCGAGACGTGGAGGGCGACCTGGACCTGATCCCAGTCGGCCCGGAAGATGTCCCCCCCGAGGCACTCGGGTGGGGCGTAGCCGATGGCGTGCAGGAGGCCGTCGAGCCGGTCCCACCGCGAGGCGAGTTCGGCCGCCGCCGCCGCCACCTGGTCAGGGTCGGTGACGTCGATCTCGAGCACCTCGGCCTCGGCGGGGAGCTTGCGGGCGGTCCGCCGGGTGAGGGAGAGGCCCCGTCCCGCTCCGCTCAACACGACCTCGGCCCCTTCCTGTTGTGCGGATCGGGCCACGGCGAACGCCAGCGACGCGTCGGTCAGCACGCCGGTGACCAGGATGCGCTTTCCCTCGAGGAGTCCCATGCGCGCACAGGGTACTGCCGGTATCGCGGAGGCACGTCCATCCCGGCCGGGCCCGCACGGCGCCGCCGCCCGACGGTCCGGCTTCCGCGTGAGGCAACGGGCGGTGTGCATAAGGTGTGGCCCATGCACATCGGAATTCTCGGAGGGACCGGCCCGGCCGGGCGAGGCCTCGCCGTCCGCCTGGCCGCCGCCGGCGATCGCGTCGTCATCGGGTCGAGGGACGCGTCCCGTGCCGCCTCGGTGGCGGCCGACCTGGTGGGGGCGTGGCCCGACCACTCCCTGGCCATCACCGGAGCCTCCAACGAGGAGTGCGCGGCGGCCGGGATGGTGGTGGTGGCCACCCCGTGGGACGGGGCGGTGGCCACCGTCAAGCCGCTGGCCGGTGCTCTGGCCGGCAAGGTCGTGGTGTCGATGGCCAACGCCCTGGTGAAGGAGGGACGGGAGTTCCTGGCCCTGATCCCGCCCCGGGGCTCGGTGGCCGCCATGCTGCAGGCGGCACTGCCGAAGTCGCTGCTGTCGGCGTCCTTCCACCACCTGCCCGCCTCGGAGATGGAGAAGCTGACCACCCCGGTGACCGCCGACGTGCTGGTGTGCTCCGACCATCGGGAGGCCACCGAGGCCACCGTGGCCCTCGTGGACCGGATCGACGGTCTGCGGGGCATCGACGCCGGGAGCCTCTCGCAGGCGGCGGCCGTCGAGGCGTTCACCGCGGTGCTCATCACCGTGAACATCCGTCACAAGGTCCACGCCGCCGTGCAGCTCGCCGGGTTCCCCGACGCATGAACGGCGGCAGCGCCCCGCGATGATCCACCTCTACGACACGGCCCGTCAGGAGGTCGTCCCCTTCGAGCCGGGCGAACTCGTCACCCTCTACTCGTGCGGGATCACCCCCTACGACTCGGCCCACCTGGGCCACGCGCAGGTGTATCTGACATTCGACATCCTGCAGCGCCGTCTGCGCGATCTCGGACACGACACCCGGTGTGTGCGCAACATCACCGACGTCGACGACGACATCCTGCGCAAGGCCCGCGAGCTGGGCGTTCACTATCTGGACCTCGCCGCCGAGGAGATCGCCCGATTCGACCACGACATGGCCGCCCTCGGGCTGATCCCCTCGTGGGCCGAGCCGCGTGCCACCTCGGCCATCGCCGAGATCCTCACCTTGATCGGTGCCGTCCTCGACTCGGGTAACGCCTACCAGGCCGGAGGGGCGGTCTACTTCGACGTGACCACCTTCCCCCGGTTCGGTGAGGTCAGCCACTTCGACGATTCGACGATGCTCGCCATGGCGGCCGAGCACGGAGGGAACCCCGACGACCCCAACAAACGTCATCCGCTCGACTTCGTGCTGTGGCAGCCGTCACTGGCCGACGAGCCGGCCTGGGAGTCGCGTTGGGGACCGGGACGGCCCGGATGGCACATCGAGTGCTCGGCACTCGTCCTGCGCGAGTTGGGGGAGACGATCGACGTGCACGGCGGTGGACGTGACCTGGTCTTCCCGCACCACGAGTGCGAGACGGCCCAGTCGGAGGCCGCCACCGGCGTGCCGTTCGTGCGCCACTGGCTGCACGTGGGTCTGGTCGGACTCGAGGGCACGAAGATGTCGAAGTCGCTCGGCAACCTGGTCTTCGTCAGCGAGCTGCTGAAGGAGTGGGAGCCGGCCGCCGTCCGCCTGGCCCTGCTGTCCCACCACTACCGGTTCGACTGGCAGTGGTCCGACCACGACCTGGTCCGGGCCACCGCCCGGCTGGCGGCGTGGCGCGCGGTGGCCCGGAACGGCGACGAGGTGGACGTCGAGGAACCGGTGGACGCCGACGGGGTCGTCGGGTCGCTCGGCTCCGACGAGGACGGGCTGTGGAGGGTGCGGGCCGCGCTCGACGACGACCTCGACACACCCACCGCGTTGGCCGCCCTGGACGAGGAGGCCGCGGCCGGTCGTCCGGTGGTCCGGGGGGCCGCACTGCTGGGCATTACCCTGTAGTCCGGCACCGGGGCGTCGAATCCGCCCCCGGGTGACCCACCCCGACCGCCCGCCTGCGGGCCCCAGTGAAAGGCATTCCCATGGCAGCCGTGACGGTCCGACTCCCCGATGGCAGCACCAAGGAGTTCGAGGCCGGAACGACGGCGCTGGAGTTCGCCCGGTCGATCGGTCCACGGTTGGCCAAGGCGGCGGTGGCCGCCACCTTCGACGGTCAGCCCGTCGACCTGTCGCGTGCGCTGCCCGACGGCTCCGAAGTGACGGTGGTGACCGCGGCCACGCCCCTCGGTCGGGAGGTGCTCCGCCACTCGACGGCCCACGTGCTCGCCCAGGCCGTGCTCCGGCTGTGGCCCGGTGCCCACTTCGCCATCGGCCCGGTGATCGAGGACGGCTTCTACTACGACTTCGAGCTCCCCGGGGGTGCCCACTTCACCGACGAGGACCTCGACCGCATCGGTGCCGAGATGCGGGCCATCATGGCGGAGGACCAACCGTTCGTCCGCCATGAGCACACCATCGCGGAGGGCCTCGAGCTCTTCGGCGACCAGCCCTTCAAGCGCGAGATCATCGAGGCGGTGGGCGCCGGTCAGGACGAGGTCGACGCGGCCTCGGAGGGAGCGGGCGAGCACGGCGTGTCCACCTACTGGAACTCGCCGGCGTTCACCGACCTCTGTCGGGGTCCGCACGTCCCGTCCACGAGCGCGCTCGGGCACTTCGCGCTGATGCGGGTGGCCGGCGCCTACTGGCGGGGCGACGAGAAGCGCCAGCAGCTGCAGCGGATCTACGGGACGGCCTGGGAGTCCGAGGCGGCCCTGACCGACCATCTCCACCGCCTGGAGGAGGCCGAGAAGCGCGACCACCGCAAGCTGGGGGTGGAGCTCGACCTGTTCAGCTTCCCCCACGAGCTGGGCGGGGGTCTGGCGGTGTGGCACCCGAAGGGCGGCATCGTCCGCAAGCTCATGGAGGACTACAGCCGGCAGCGCCACCAGGACGGCGGCTACGAGTTCGTGTTCACCCCGCACCTGGCCAACGCCCACCTGTTCGAGACATCGGGGCACCTCGGGTTCTACCGGGACGGCATGTACCCGCCCATGGAGATGGACAACGGGACGTACTACCCCAAGCCCATGAACTGCCCCATGCACTGTCTGATCTTCGCCAGTCGCCAGCGCAGCTACCGCGAGCTCCCGCTGCGACTGTTCGAACTCGGGACCGTCTACCGCTACGAGCGGGCCGGGACGTTGCACGGCCTGATGCGCATCCGGGGGTTCACCCAGGACGACAGTCACATCTTCTGCACCGAGGAACAGCTCGGCGACGAGATCGCGTCGCTGCTCGACTTCGTGATGAGCGTGCTGCGGGCCTTCGGCTTCAGCGAGTTCACCGCCAACCTGTCGACCAAGGACCCCGAGAAGTACGTCGGCGGCGACGAGATCTGGGAGAAGGCCACCGAGGCCCTCCGCCTCGCCCTCGACCGCCACGGCCTGCCCTACGAGATCAAGGAGGGCGACGCCGCCTTCTACGGCCCGAAGATCGACATCGACGTGCGCGACGCCATCGGTCGGACGTGGCAGCTCAGCACCATCCAGTGCGACTTCAACCATCCCGAGCGCTTCGACCTCGAGTACGTCGGCGCCGACAACGGCCGTCACCGGCCGATCATGCTGCACCGCGCGCTGTTCGGCTCGATCGAGCGGTTCTTCGCCATCCTGATCGAGCACTACGCCGGGGCGCTCCCCACGTGGCTCGCCCCCGAACAGGTCCGGGTCCTCGGCGTGCGCGACGACCACCAGGTCTATGCCGACGAGGTGGCGTCCGGTCTGGCCGGCCTCGGCGTCCGCGTGGACGTCGACCCGGCCACCGAGCCGCTGGGCGCCCGGATCCGCCGGGCCAAGTTGTTGAAGATCCCGTACATCCTGGTGGTGGGCGACGACGACGTGTCCGCCGGCACCGTGGGCGTCAACCGGCGGGGGAGTGACCGACCGGATCGGAATGTCCCGGTGGCCGAGTTCACGACGCGCCTGCTCGACGAGATCGCCGAACGCACGCTGCCCGAGTCGGCGACCGGATCGCCGACTCCGTGACGGTCGGCCGATGACTCTCGACCACCTGTGGGCCGGCTGGCGAAACGCCTACGTCTCGGGGGCCGTCGCCGGTCCGCTCGACGACGCCCCCAATCCGTCGGGGGACGATCCGTCGGCCTGCGTGTTCTGCCGTATCGCGGCCAGCGGGCCGGCATCGCCGGACAACGGGGTGCTGTGGATCGGCGGGACGGTGATGGTGGTACTGAACGCCTACCCGTACGCCAGCGGACACCTGATGGCGGTTCCCCTCCGTCACGTGCGCTCCCTGGACGATCTGACCGAGGAGGAGTCCGACGAGCTCTGGGCCGCGACCCGACGGGCCGTGGCGGCCCAGGAGGCGGCCTACCGACCCGAGGGCGTCAACCTCGGGGCGAACCTGGGGGAGGCCGCCGGCGCCGGCATCCCGCGCCACCTCCACCTGCACGCCGTCCCCCGCTGGAAGGGGGACACCAACTTCATGACCGCGGTGGCCGACACCCGGGTGCTCCCCGAGACGCTGGCGTCGAGCTGGGAGCGCCTGAGTGCGGTGTGGCCCGGGCGGTGACCCCGGGTGGACAACTCGGGCTGACGGTACGACCGGAGCCGGTGCCGATGACGGGGACACCCGGAGGGCCGGCGTGACCCATGGAGTACGGACGGCCGATCGACGGCCGAGCGAGGAGGACACATGCAGGTGAGAGAACTCGGGCACGTCGTGCTCTACGTGGCCGACCTGGAGCGGTCGGTACGGTTCTACGGGGAGGTCCTGGGGTGGGAGGCGGCCTTCCCCCGGATCGAGGGCGTGCCGGCGGCAGCGTTCACCTCGGGACGGACGCACCACGAGCTCCTGCTCATCGAGGTCGGACCCGGGGCCGCTCCGGTGGGACGGGGTCGTCGCCTCGGGCTGTACCACGTCGGCCTCAAGGTGGGGGACTCCGACGACGAATTGCGCGAGGCGCAGGAGCGCCTCGTGGAAGCCGGCGTGACGATCGTGGGCGCGAGTGACCACACGGTCACGCACAGCCTCTACATCCTCGACCCCGACGGCAACGAACTCGAGCTGTACATCGACGTGCCGGGGGTCGACTGGAGGTCGGACCCGTCGCTGGTCATGGCGCCCATCCGGCCCCTGCGGCTCTGATCGGGCCGGCGACACCCCAGATGAACAGGCGTTTTGCCCCGAGAAGTGAGCCCGCTGCCTCCAGTTAGCAGGTGGTACGCTGGAGGGGACCTTCCAGAGGAGCGTGGATGTTCGACGGACGATGGCGCGACACGGTGGACCGGGGGACCGGGCCCGTGGGCCGCAGACTGCAGCAGGTCGGCATCTCCGCCGACGTGCTCACGGCCACCGGCCTCGTGTCGGCGGCCATCACCGCCGTGTCCGTCGCCACCGGCCACTTCCTGGTGGCCCTGGTGTTCCTCATCATCACCGGCCTGCACGACCTGCTGGACGGACCGGTGGCGAAGGCGTCCGGCACGTCTTCGGTGCGCGGCGCCTTCTTCGACTCGGTCACCGACCGCGTGGCCGACGCGCTCATCCTCGGCGGCATCGCCTGGTACCTGGTGTCGAGCCATCCCGGACACCTCGTCCTGCTGCCCTTCGCGGTTCTGGCGGTGACCACGCTCGTCTCCTACCAGCGGGCCAAGGCCGAGTCGCTCGGCATCTCGGCCAAGGGTGGCCTGATGGAGCGCGCCGAGCGCATGATCCTCCTCGGCATCGCCTTCCTGTCGGCCGCCTTCCTGGTCCCGGTGTTGTGGGTGATGCTGGTGCTGACCTCGGCCACCGCCATCGGTCGCTTCGTCAAGGTCTGGCGCCTGGCCGAGGCCCCGCCCGCGGCGGTCGCCCGCCGTGAACGCCGTAGCCGCACCCGGACCGAGGCGCGGGCCACGGCGCGCATGTCGCGCCGCACCACCTCGGCTTCCGCCTCGCGCTGGAGGGCACGTCGCCAAGGTGAGCTGTCCAGTCGGTCCGGCCGGACCTGGAGGGCCCGACAGGCACGTTCCGGCACCCGCCCGCGGGCCGGTCGCCGCCATGGCTGAGCAGTCGCGCCCCGGCCCGAGCTGAACACCATGGACACGGGGCAGGTGGTCTTCCGTACGTACACGACCCTCGGGAGCTGCATCGCCGCGCTGCCGGAACCGGTCGCACTCGGACTGGGCAACATCGTGGGCGACGTCCTCTACCGCCTGCGGCACGACCACCGGGCCATGGTGAAGGCCAACCTGGCGCGGGTGCTCGATGCCGGCCCCGGCGACGCCGACCTGCTCGACAGCTGGGCCCGCCGGTCGTTCCGCGCCTACGCCCGCTACTGGGTCGAGGGCGCCCGTCTGCCCGGCACGTCATCCGAGGAGATCGTCCAGAACTTCTTCGTCGAGGGCCTGCACCACCTCCAGGAGGGCAAGGCCGCCGGGCGGGGGACCATCCTCGCCCTGCCCCATATCGGGAGTTGGGAGTACGGCGGGGCCTTCCTGGCCACCCAGGACCTGCCGATGACCTCGGTGGCGGAGCGTCTCGAGCCCGCCGCGCTCTTCGACTACTTCGTCGAGCAGCGGGCGGCCATGGGGCTCACGATCGTCCCGCTCGGCAGCCAGTCCGGAGGCGCCGTCCTGTCGACCCTGCGCGCCGGCGGGCTCGTCGGACTGCTGTGCGACCGCGACATCGAGGGGACGGGAGTCGAGGTCGAGTTCTTCGGGGAGCGCACGACCATGCCGGGCGGCCCGGCCACCCTGGCCCTGCGCACCGGGGCGAGGCTGTGCACCGGAGCCGTCTACAGCGGGCCCGGGCGGGACCACCGGGCCCTGGTCGAGGCGCCGATCGACACGACCCGGACCGGCTCCCTACGAGCCGACGTGTCGCGACTCACCCAGGAGATCGCCACCCGCCTCGAAGGCCTCATCCGACGAGCTCCCGAGCAGTGGCACGTCTTCCAGCCCCTGTGGCTCGCCGACCGACCCGCCGTGGAGATGGCGGCATGAGTTGGAGGGACCGGAGCCTCCGGGGTCGGCGCCACGGCCGGACGGGGGTCGCCCGCGACGACGGGGTCGAGACGGCCGAACCGCCGGTCGAGGTGCCGGAGCTGGTCGACGGTCCCCCCGCGGCGGCCAACGGAACGACCGACGACCTCGGCGCCACCAACGGCAACGGTCACGTCAACGGTTCCGCCAACGGCCACACCTGGTTCGAGGTCCCCGACGATCGGTCCGCCGATCCGTCGGAGGATGCCGTCGACGCCGTGCTCGGGCTCGATTCCCCGGACCGGGGGGACCTCGAGGCCGGCCAACTCGGCCTGCCCTTCGCCTCCGGACCGACGTTCCGGGTCGTGGAGCCCCACGAGATCGATGTGGTCGCCGTGGTCTCCGCCGAGGGACGGCTCGTCTTCGTCAGCGCCTCCGCGGAGCGCCTCCTGGGGTTCGACGTGAGCGACTCGATCGGCCTGGACGCCCTCCGCCTCTTCGATCCGGAGAGTGAGCCGATCGTGCAGGCCCTCTTCGCCGACCTGGTCGCCCGCCGCCGCCTGTCCGTCTCGTCGGAGGTCCGTTGCCGGCACGCCGACGGCCACGAGCTCGATCTCGAGCTGCAGGCCTCCAACCAGCTCGACGGTCCGATGGGCGGCATCCTGGTCACCCTCCGGGACGTCACCGAGCGGAAGCGCCAGGAGTCCCGGGTCCACGCCGTCGACCGGCGTCAGAACGCCCTGATCGAGTCGCTGGCCGACGGGGTGGTCATGGTGGACGCCGACGGCACCGTGGTGCGGATCAACGAGGCGTTCGAGATCATGTTCTTCTCGCCCCGGATCCGGACGCTGGGACGGCCGTTCGACGAGCTCCTGGGCTCGGCCCGTGACTACCGCGTCGAGTTGTTCGACGAGTCCGGTGCCGAACTCCCGATCGAGGACCATCCGGTGCTCGTGGCCCTGCGCCGGGGCCGGCGGGTGCACGCCACCGTGGTCGGCTACCGCCGGGGTGATGCGCCGGCCCGGTGGGTCCGGGTGGGTGCCCAGGCCGTCCTCGGTGCGGACGGTCGGCTGACGGGGGTGGTGGGGACCTTCACCGACGTGACCGACGTCAAGCGGTCGGCGTACGCCCTCCGCCAGGAGGAGGAGTTCCTCCGCGTGCTGCTCGACACGCTCGACGAGGGCATCGTGGCCTGCGACGCCCAGGGCCGGATGACGATCTTCAACCCGGCGGCGCGGCGACTGCACGGTCTCGCCGGGGACGTCGAGCCGATCGGACGCGTCCCGAGCAGCCGCATGTTGCGCCACGCCGACGGCTCGCCGATGGAGCCGGAGGACAACCCGCTGCTGCGGGCCATGTCCGGAGAACGGCTGCGCAACGCCGAGATCATCCTGGTCCCGCCGGACGGTGAGCAGCGCAAGGTGAGCGTCAACGGGCAGGCCCTGGTCGACGACGACGGCTGGAAGCTCGGCGCCGTCGTGGCCATGCACGACGTGACCGAGCAGAAGCGCTACGAGGAGCGCCTGGCCGACCTCGCCCATCACGACCCCCTCACCGGCCTCGCCAACCGGACGCTGCTGGCCACCCGCATGCGCGAGGCCGTCGACGCCCTCGGCGACTCTGCGTCGATACCGTCGGGGAAGCGGACGCCCGGTCCCGCGGACTCCGACCGGGTGGTGCCCGAGCACCCCGGGGTGGCCGTCTACCTCCTCGATCTCGACAACTTCAAGGAGGTCAACGACGAGTTCGGCCACGATGTCGGGGACGATCTCCTGGTGGCCGTGGCCCGCCGACTCTCGGCCATCGTCCGACCGACCGACACGGTGGCGCGCCTCGGGGGCGACGAGTTCGTGGTGGTGTGCGGAATCGAGAGCGGCGAGGAGGAGATGCTGGCCATCTCGCACCGCATCTCGTCCGCCCTGTCCCGTCCCTACCGGATCGACGGTCGGACGCTGGTGGCCGAGGCGTCGGTCGGAGGCGTCTTCGTGGACGACCCGGACACGGATCCCTCGAAGCTGCTCAGCCTGGCCGACGACGCCATGTACGGGGTCAAGTGGAGTCGGCGCCGGCAGCGTCGGCCCATGACGGACTGAACCGGGGGTGTCCGACCGCGCCCCGGCCGGCGGGGGGCTACGCGTCGCCCTGGTGTGCCCCTACAGCCTGTCGCGACCCGGCGGGGTCCAGAGCCAGGTGCTCGGCCTCGCCCGTAGCCTGACCGGCCTCGGCCACGAGGTCACCGTGTGCGCACCGGTCGACCGGGAAGAGGACGAACCGCGCGGCGTCGCTTTCGTGGACGCCGGTCGCTCGACCTCCCTACCGGCCAACGGGTCGGTGGCACCCGTCGCCCTGTCGCCGCGTTCGGCCCGTCGGGCCCTCGAGGCGCTGCGGGCCCGGGACGTCGATGTCGTGCACGTCCACGAGCCGTTCGCGCCCGGGCTGCCCTATGCCCTGTTGACGGCCCGGGACGTCCCGCCGATGGTCGGCACCTTCCACCGGAGCGGGGCGAGCATCCTCTATTCGGCACTCGCCCCGCTGGCCCGGCCGCTCGCCCGGCGGCTGACCATCCGATGCGCGGTGTCCGAGGCGGCGGCGGCCACCGCCAGCTCTGCGCTCGGTGGGCAGTTCGAGGTGCTCTACAACGGCATCGAGGTCGACCGGCCGGACGGGATCGAGCCCTGGCCCACCCGGGGCCCGACCGTGTTGTTCCTGGGTCGCCACGAGGAGCGAAAGGGACTGTCGGTCCTGCTCGAGGCCTGGCCGACGGTCGTGGCCGCCCACGCCGCGGACGGCGTCGGCGCCGGTGCTGTGGGTGGCCGGCGACGGACCGGCGACGGAGTCGCTCCGGGCGCGGTACCCCGGGTCGGCGACGGTGGAGTGGCTCGGGGTCGTCGGCGAGTCGGAGAAGGACCGGCGGTTGGTGGCGGCCGACGTGTTGGCCGCGCCCTCCCTCGCGGGTGAGTCGTTCGGGTTGGTGCTCCTCGAGGCCATGGCCGCCCGCACCGTGGTGGTGGCCAGCGACATCGACGGGTACCGCCAGGCGGCCGGCGGCCGGGCGGTGCTGGTCGCCCCGGGGGATCCCGACGCCCTGGCCGGCGCCCTGACCGGCGTGCTCGACGGCCGCCTGGCGTGCGCGGCGACGGGGCGGGCGGGGTGGCTGGAGGCCGGGGCCGAGCGGGCCGCCGGATGGTCGATGGCCTCCCTCGCCGGACGCTACGTGGACCTCTACTCCCGGGCCCTGGTCGGGGTCGGGTCGTGACCGGTCGTACACTGCTCGGACGATGACCACTCCTCCCGAACGACCAGGAACGTCCGGCGCGGCGGGCGGCCAGTCCCCCGACCGGGCGGGTGGCCAGGGCCCGGCCCCGGGCAACCGCACCGGCGGGGGCTCGGGGGGCCGACGCCGGGGTGGGGGAGGGAACGGCGGCCGGAGTGGCTCCGGATCCTCGTCCGCCCGCAGCGGCAAGGGGCCGTCGGGCCAGTCCACCTCCAAGGGGGGCGGCAAGGGCGGTGGCAGGGGGTCCGGTGGCCAGCCGAGACAGGGAGGCGGTCGGTCGCGCCCGTCGGCCGACCGGCGTCCCAGCCGGCCACCGCCCCGGGCAGGGTCGCCCCGGGGGATCGTCACGCAGTGGAGGCCACCGCACCGAGGAGATCGTGGCCGCGCCGGTGGTGTTGCGGGCCGACCGGAGTGCCGACCTGGCGGAGGAGGCGGCCGTGGCTGCCAACCGACGTAAGGCGCTGCTGCTGTGCGGGGTTCCGGGCGTCGTCGTCGGGGTCGTGGCCGCGGTGGTGGTCGCCTTGCTCGGGGCGCCCCTGGTGGCGGTGGCCGTCCTGGTGGTGGTGACCGCCGGCGTCAGCGGCCTGGTCTGGTCGACGGCGCCGAGCCGCGTGCTGGCCTCGTTGCACGCCACGCCGAGTACCGAGGACGACCATCCGCGGCTGCACAACCTGGTCGACGGGCTGTGCGCCACCATGGGCCTGGAGCCCCCGTCGATCGCCATCGTGGAGAGTGACGTGCCCAACGCCGTCGCCCTGGGTCGCGACCCGCGCACGGCCACCCTGGTCGTGACCCGGGGTCTGGAGGAATCGCTCGGTCTGGTGGAGCTGGAGGGCGTCCTCGCCCACGAACTGGTCCACATCAAGCGCAACGACACCGTGCTGTCCTCGGTGGCGGTCGTGGTGGCGCTCCCCTGGGCACTGGTCCGGGGCACGGCCGTCGGCGCCGAGACGGTGCACGGCCTGGTGGGCCGGGGCCGCGAGTACTCGGCGGACCAACGCGCGGCGTTGATCGTGCGCTATCCCACCGGCATCGGCTCGGCGCTCGGGGCCATGGCGTCCGCCCCCCGGTCCACCGGCGGTTGGCCGCCCGCCGCGGGCCGTACGGCGGCGCTCACCCGGTGGCTGTGGGTCGATCCGATGGCCGGCTCGTCGGGGGAGGAGTCGGTGGAGGGGAACCTCGACGACACCCGGGTACGCGCCGCCGCGCTCTCGCTCTGACGGAACGGGCTGCCCACCGGGAAAGCGGTCAGTCGCCCGGGCAGAGCCCCTCGGCCCCGTCGGCCTCGCAGGGCACCCCCTGGGCCAGGTTCTGCTCGAGCACGTAATCGCGCAGGCGGCGCAGGAGGCCGGAGAGCTCGGCCTCCTCCTCGGGGGTGAAGACCTCGTCGAGCACCCGCGCGACGGTGGCCACGTGGTCGGGGATGGTCCGGTCCATCAGATCCCGCCCGGCCGGCGTGAGGTGGGCGAAGGACCCACGACGGTCGTCGGGACAGGATCGGCGGGCCACCAGGCCCTGCTGCTGGAGTCGGTCGACGGCCCGGGTGAGGCCGCTCGGCGTGAGGGAGGCCTGGGCGGCCAGCTCGCTCATGCGGAGTTCGTCGCCCTCGCTGCGGGCGAGCCGGATCAGGATGTCGAAGGACTGGCTGACCGGTCCCCCCGAGAGTTCGATCTGGCGGTGGAACAGGCGGCGGAGACCGCCGGCCGACTCGAACAGCAGACCCACGGTGGTGAGCCGCTCGTCGGCGCCGTCGCGGCCCGGGATGGTGTCCATGGCTCCAGTCTACCGATCGGGAGAGATACTTGCGAGCACAAATAGATGTGGTATAGTTGTACGGACAAGCATTCCGGGGCCCCGAGGGGGTCCGGAACCACCGCCCAACCAACCCGAGATCGAAGGAGCAACCATGGCAGAGAGCACAGTAACCAGCAGGACCGTAGACGGGGTGGAGTACCCCGCCGTCGGCACGTACGACATCGACGTCAGCCACACCCGCCTCGGCTTCGCCGTCCGCCACATGGCCGTGTCGAAGGTGCGGGGCGAGTTCAAGGACTTCAGCGGAACGCTGGAGCTCGCCGAGGACCCGACCGCCTCGAAGATCTCGGTGACCATCCAGGCCGTGAGCGTCAACACCAACGACGAGAATCGCGACAACCACCTCCGCACCAACGACTTCTTCGACGTGGAGAACCACCCGACCTGGACGTTCACCAGCACGGCGATCCGGCCGAAGTCGGCCACGGAGTGGGACGTCGACGGCGACCTGACCATCCGGGGCGTCACCAAGCCCGTGACGTTGGACGCCACGCTCGAGGGCGTCGTCCAGGACCCCTACGGCAACCACCGGGTCGGATTCAGCGCCACGACGTCGATCAACCGGGACGACTTCGGCGTGTCGTTCAACGCCGCCCTGGAGACCGGTGGCCTGGTCGTCTCCAAGAAGGTGGATATCGACCTCGAGGTGGAGGCGACCCTGCAGGCCTGATCCCGGCGTCCGGGGCCCCGGGGTCCCGATGTCGGTGCCGTGCCGATGGCCGCCCTCCGGGCGGCCATCGGCGCGTCCGGTGGTCCGGCTCCCGGTGGGGCCGGCACCCTGCGGCCGTCAGCCGAGGCCGCCGGGGTCACAGCTAGACTGGGTGGATGACCGACGCGACCCCCACCGACCGTTCGACCGGCACCTTCACCGTCAAGCGCGGGCTGGCCGAGATGCTCCGGGGCGGCGTCATCATGGACGTGGTCGATGCCGACCAGGCCAAGGTGGCCGAGGACGCCGGAGCGGTGGCCGTGATGGCCCTGGAGCGGGTGCCCGCCGACATCCGGAGGGACGGCGGCGTGGCCCGGATGAGCGATCCGGCCCTGATCGAGGGGATCAAGGCGGCTGTGACCATCCCGGTGATGGCCAAGGCCCGCATCGGCCATTTCGCCGAGGCGCAGGTGCTGTCGGCGCTCGGGGTGGACTTCATCGACGAGAGCGAAGTGCTCACCCCGGCCGACGAGGCTCACCACATCGACAAGTGGAACTTCGACGTGCCCTTCGTCTGCGGCGCCACCAACCTGGGCGAGGCCCTGCGCCGGATCTCCGAGGGCGCGGCCATGATCCGCTCCAAGGGCGAGGCCGGCACCGGCAACATCGTGGAGGCCGTCCGCCACCTGAGGTCCATCCTGGGTGACATCCGCCGGGTGACCGAGGCCGACTCCGCCGAGCTCTACGGATGGGCCAAGGAACTGGCCGCTCCGATCGGCCTGGTCCAGGAGATCGCCACCACCGGGCGGCTGCCCGTACCGCTGTTCTGTGCCGGCGGCATCGCCACGCCGGCCGACGCCTCGCTGGTCATGCAGCTCGGTGCCGAGGCCGTGTTCGTGGGCTCGGGCATCTTCAAGAGCTCCAACCCGTCGGCCATGGCCCGCGCCGTGGTCGAGGCCACGGCCCATTACACCGATGCGGATCTGGTGGCCAAGGTGTCGACCGGTCTGGGCGATGCGATGGCGGGCCAGGAGATCGGGACGCTCGGCGTCCACCTGGCCGATCGTGGCTGGTAGCCGGGGCGCCGGGCCGCGCACCGGGGCCCACGGGTGACGATCGGGATCCTGGCCCTCCAGGGCGACGTGCGCGAGCACGCCTCGGCGTTCGCCCGGCTCGGTGAACCAGTGCGGGAGGTGCGCCGCCCGCCCGACCTGGAGGGACTGGCCGGGCTGGTCGTGCCCGGCGGGGAATCGACGACGCTGTCGCTGCTGCTCGGATCCTCGGGCCTCACCGGCCCGCTGGGGGAGGCCCTGACGGGCGGACTGCCCGCCTTCGGGACGTGCGCCGGCATGATCCTGCTGGCCACGAGCGTGCTCGACGGCCGCGACGACCAGGTCAACTTCGGGGTGATCGACCTCGCCGTCCGGCGCAACGGCTATGGACGCCAGGTCGCCTCGTTCGAGGGGTCGGTCGAGGTGGCCGGACCAGGGGAGCCGCCCCTGCACGCCGTCTTCATCCGGGCGCCGGTGGTGGAGACGGCGGGTCCCGACGTCGAGGTCCTGGCTACGCTTCCGGGGGCCGGGGGCGACCCCGCACGACCGGTGGTCTGTCGCCAGGGCCCGGTGCTGGTGGCCGCGTTCCATCCGGAGCTGACGGACGACCGTAGGCTGCATCGGCTGTTCGTGGAGATGACGAAAGAGGAGAGGCGCTAACGCATGTCGGGACACTCCAAGTGGGCCACCACCAAGCACCAGAAGGGCGCCAAGGACGCGGCCCGGGCCAAGGTGTTCGCCAAGCTCATCCGCCAGATCGAGGTGGCCGCCCGCGAAGGCGGCAGTGACATGACCGCCAACGCCAGCCTCCGGACCATGTACACCAAGGCCCGTGATGCCTCCGTGCCGATCGACACCATCGACCGGGCCATCAAGCGGGGATCGGGCGAGCTCGAAGGGGTGCGCTACGAATCGATCTCCTACGAGGGGTATGCGCCCGACGGGGTGGCCGTGATCGTGGAGTGCCTGACCGACAACCGCAACCGCACCGGTGCCGAAATCCGCAACCTCTTCTCGAAGAACGGCGGATCCATGGCCGAGCCCGGCGCGGTGAGCTGGCAGTTCGAGCGCAAGGGCATGGTGCCGGTACCGCGCACCCAGGACGAGGAGCGGGTCCTCGAGGTGGCCATGGAGGCCGGGGGCGAGGACCTCTCGGACGAGGGTGAGCGGTGGGTGGTGACCAGCGACCCGGCCGACCTGATGTCGGTGCGGACGGCCCTCGAGGAGGCCGGTCTCGAGCCCGGGGGCGCCGAGCTCACCATGGTCGCCACCTCGACGGTGGAGGTGGCGACCGAGAGCGAGGCCAAGAAGGTCCTGCGGCTCATCGAGGCCCTCGACGACCACGACGACGTGCAGAACGTGTACGCCAACTTCGACATCCCCGACGCCGTCATGGCGGCCTACGACGGCTGATCCGGTCGGCGGCGCCCGGTCCGGGGATCACCCCACCGGTCGTCCGATGCGGATACCATCGAACGCATGTTCGTCCTCGGTATCGACCCGGGCCTGTCGCGCTGCGGCTACGGCGTCGTCACCCGCCGGGACGGTGGCCTGGCCGCCGTGGCCGGTGGGGTGATCTCGTCGGCGCCCACCACCCCGCTGCCCGAGCGGCTGAGGACCCTGTCGGAGGAACTGCGGGCCCTGGTGGCCGAGTTCCGTCCCGAGGCGGTCGTCGTGGAGAGGGTCTTCTTCCAGGTGAACGCCCGCACCGCCATGGCCACCGGTCAGGCCGCCGGCGTGGCCCTGGTGGCCGCCGCCGAGTCGGGTTGCGAGGTCGCCCAGTACACGGCCAACGAGGTGAAGCAGGCCGTGGTGGGCTACGGCTCCGCCACCAAGGAGCAGGTCCAGCGCATGGTCGCCCACATGCTCGGCCTGACCGAGCCACCCCGGCCTCCGGACGTGGCCGACGCCCTGGCCCTGGCCGCCTGTCACCTCACATCCCAACGCCTGCGGCGGGCCGTGGCCCGCGGCCTCCGCCGTCGAGGAGGTCGCACCGTGATCGGTTCCCTGCGTGGGACGCTGCTCGACCGCCCGTCCACCGGCGAGGTCGTCGTCGAGGTCGGTGGGGTGGGCTACCGCGTATCGGTGCCGACCTCCACGCTGGCCGGACTCGGCACCACCGGGGGTGAGGTCTTCCTCCACGTCCACACCCACGTGCGCGAGGACGCCATCGTGCTCTACGGCTTCGCCCACGCCGACGAGCGCCGCTGTTTCGAGGCGCTGCTGGGTGCCCACGGCGTCGGCCCCTCGCTGGCCCTGGCCATCCTGTCCGCCCTGTCACCCGCCGCCCTGTCGACAGCGGTGCTCGAGGACGACGTGGCCACCCTGTGTCTGGTGCCCGGGGTCGGGAAGAAGACCGCGGCGCGGCTCCTGCTGGAGCTGAAGGCCCGCCTCGACCTGCCGGAACTGGATGGCACGGCGACGCCCGCCGGCACCCCCGGCACGGCGCGGGGCGAGGCCCGGGCCGCCCTGGTCGAACTCGGCTACGCCCCCGACGAGATCGCCGGGGCCCTCGAGGCCGTGGGCGGCGACGCCCCGGTCGAGGAGATCGTCCGCGGGGCATTGCGCGAGCTGGTCCGTAACCGGTGACGCCCGAGGCCCGGAGAGAGGTGCTGGCGCACGGTGACGTGGACGCCGGCGTCGAGCGGGAGCCGTCGCGGCCCGTGGACCCGGTGGCCGCCCCGGCCGAGGAGGCCGACGAGGCGGGACTGCGCCCCCGCACCCTGGGCGAGTTCGTCGGCCAGGGCCAGCTGACCGAGCACCTGCGCATCGTGATCGAGGCCGCCCTCAAGCGCGACCAGCCCGCCGACCACCTGCTCTTCGCGGGGCCGCCGGGCCTGGGGAAGACGTCACTGGCCGGGATCGTGGCGGCCGAACTGGGTGTCGGGTTGCGGATCACGTCCGGGCCGGTGCTGGTCCGGGCCGGCGATCTGGCTGCCCTCCTCACCGACCTGCAGGAGGGCGACGTCCTCTTCATCGACGAGATCCACCGGATGCACCGGGCCGTCGAGGAGATCCTGTACCCGGCCATGGAGGACTTCCAGCTGGACATCCTGATCGGCAAGGGACCGACGGCGCGCAGTATCCGACTCGACCTGCCCCGGTTCACCCTGGTCGGGGCCACCACGCGAACGGGGCTGGTGGCCGGGCCCCTGCGGGACCGGTTCGGGTTCGTAGGCCGGCTCGACCTCTACGACCCGACGGAGCTCGAGGCCATCGTGCTCCGGTCCGCCGGGATCCTCGGTGTGCCCATCGACCCCGAAGGGGCGCGCCGGATCGCCGAACGGTCACGGGGGACCCCCCGCATCGCCAACCGCCTCCTGCGTCGGGTGCGGGACTTCGTCGAGGTACGGGCCGAAGGGACGATCACGTCCGACGCGGCGGTCGCCGGGCTGAACGTGTTCGGCGTCGACGAGCTCGGTCTCGACAAGGTCGACCGGGCCATCCTCGATGTGCTCTGTACCCGCTTCTCGGGGCGACCGGTCGGCCTCACCACGCTGGCCCAGTGCATCGGCGAGGAGCCGGACACCATCGAGGACGCCTACGAGCCGTATCTGTTGCAGCAGGGGCTCCTGCAGCGGACCGCCCGGGGCCGGATGGCCGGTCCCCGGGCCTGGAGTCATCTCGGGCTCCACCCGGTCGAGTCGACCCTGCTCTGATCCACGGTGGGCCACCGCCCGGGCGGTGACGGTCGCGCCGTCTGCCACCATGGGAGCGTGTCGCCCGCCACCCCGATGGACGCCTACGACTACGGACTCCCCGCCGAGGCGATCGCCCAGCAGCCGGCGGAGCCGCGCAGCGCGGCGCGCCTCCTCGTGGGTCCGGGGGTCGTCGACGGACCCGTACCCGAGGGGGCGACGGTTGCCGACCTGCCGGGTCTGCTGCGACCCGGCGACGTGCTGGTCGTCAACGAGTCCCGCGTGCTTCCCGCCCGCCTGACGTTGGCCAAGACCAGCGGCGGTCGGGCCGAGGTCCTCCTGATCGAACCGTGCGGCGACGGCGACGGGTGGGAGGCGCTGGTGCGTCCGGGCCGACGGCTGGCCCCGGGTACGGAACTCGTGGAGCCCGGTGGCACCGAGACCGTGGTGGTGGTGGGGGACGCCCTCGACGACGACCCCGAGGGGGCGGGCACCCGACGGGTGCGCCTCGTCGACCCCGATGTGGTGGTCCGGGCCGGCTCCATGCCGCTCCCGCCCTACATCGAGCACGAGCTCGCCGACCCGGAGCGGTACCAGACCGTGTACTCGGTCGACCACGGCCTGGCCGACCGCTCGTCGGCGGCGCCCACCGCCGGACTGCACTTCACGCCGGAACTGCTCGACGCCTGCCGGGCGGCCGGCGCCCGACTGGCGCGGGTGGATCTGGCCATCGGCCTCGACACCTTCCGGCCGGTGACGGCGGCCACGGCCGAGGAGCATGTGATCCACACCGAGCGGTACACCGTGCCCGAGGCCACCGTCGCCGCCTGCGCCGACGCCGAGCGGGTGGTGGCGGTCGGCACCACCGCCGTCCGGGCCCTCGAGTCGGCGGCGGCCACCGGGGCGCTGTCCGGGCGGACCGACCTCTACATCCACGGGGACTTCCGCTTCCGGGTGGTGGACGTGCTGGTGACCAACTTCCACCTGCCCCGTTCCAGCCTGCTGCTGCTCGTCGAGGCGTTCTGCGGACCGGTGTGGCGCGAGCTGTACGCCACCGCCCTCGACCGCGGGTACCGGTTCCTGTCCTTCGGTGACGCCATGGTGGTGGGACGGTCCGGCGCCAAGGGTCGGGCCGCCTGGGCGGCCGGAGGAGACCGGTGAACCCGTTGACCGTCGAGGTGACCGCCACCGACGGCGCGGCCCGCTGCGGCCGGGTGACCACGCCGCGCGGCTCCTACCGGACGCCGGCCTTCATGCCGGTGGGCACGCGGGGCGCGGTGAAGGCTCTGGACGCCGCCGACCTCGAGGCGCTGGGGGCCGAGGTGGTACTGGCCAACACGTACCATCTGATGCTGCGTCCGGGGGCCGCCACGGTGGCCGCCCTCGGTGGTCTCCACCGCTTCACCGGGTTCCCCGGCCACCTGCTGACCGACTCGGGAGGATTCCAGGTCCACTCGTTGCGGCCGCGGGTGGACGACGACGGGGTGACCTTCGCCTCCGTCTACGACGGGGCACCCACGCGGCTCACGCCGGAGGCCGCCGTCGAGGTCCAGGGTCTGTTGGGGGCCGACATCCAGATGGTCCTCGACGTGTGCGCCTCGCTTCCGGCCCCGCGCGAGGTCCTGGCGTCGGCCGTGGAGCGGACGGCGCGCTGGGCCGGCCGGGCGCGGGCCCACCACGGACGGATCGAGACCCGGCCCGAGGGCCAGGCACTGTTCGGGATCGTCCAGGGCGGGACGGACGGCCCGCTGCGCGTCGAGAGCGCCCGGCGGACGGTGGCCCTCGACTTCGACGGCTACGGCATCGGCGGGCTGTCGGTGGGGGAGCCACGCGAGGCCATGCTGGAGACGCTGGCCGTCACCGTGCCCGAACTGCCGGGCGAACGCCCGCGCTACCTGATGGGGGTCGGTGACCCGGTCGGCATGCTCGAGGCCGTGGCCCTCGGGGTGGACCAGTTCGACTGCGTCGCCCCGACCCGGGCGGCGCGCCATGGCACCATCTGGACCGCGGCCGGTCGCCTGAACCTCCGCAACGCCGTGTACGCCACCGACGACGGTCCGCTCGACCCCGACTGCGGCTGTTCGACCTGCGCCCGCTGGTCACGGGGCTACCTACGGCACCTGCTGGCCACCGGTGAACCCACCTCGCTGCGCCTGTGCAGCATCCACAACCTCGCCTACGTGCTCGGGCTGATGGACGATGCCCGGGCCGCCATCGCCTCGGGATCGCTGTCGGCCCTGGTGGGGCGCACCCGGGCCGCCTGGGACCGTGGCTGAGCGGCGGTCGCGGGGGAGCGGGGGCTGTGCGGACCGGCGGAGCGCGCTGGGCTACAGTCGGGGCGCCGTGACCACCCCCACCCTCTTCCAGATCCCCCGATGACGGCTGTCCTCGCGGCCATCGTGCCCCTGCTCGGCACCGCGACGAAGTCGTCCTCCACGGGGAGTTCGACGATCCTCGTCTTCGTGGTGATCGGCGCCGCCTTCTACTTCCTCATCTACCGGCCCCAGCAGAAGAAGCAACGGGCGGCCCGCACCCAGTCGAACGCCTACGAGGTGGGCGACGAGGTCGTGACGGCCGGCGGCATCGTCGGCCGGGTCCTCGACATCGAGGACGACCGCGTGACGCTCGAGACGAGCGTCGGTGCGTCGTTCGTGGTGCTGCGTCCGTACGTCCTGCGCAAGCTCGAGCCGGTCGTCCCGCCGACCGACGTGGTGGACGGCAGTGCCGACGAGGACCACGAGCCCGAGGGTGAAGCCGAGGCCGGCGAACCCGTACCCCCGTCGGAACCACCCGCCGGCGCGGCGGGGGACAGCCTCCCCGTCGACGTCGGCAACGACCCCAACGCCCCGACCACGCCCCCACCCGCCGAGGACGACGACGACGCGTCGGGGCCCGACGCGCCACCGAGGGTCTGAGCCGATGCGGGACAAGCGACCTCTCTGGATCAGCCTCCTTTCGGTCGTCGCCATCGCGGTGGTGGCCCTGGTGGGTTGCCTGTCGGCCGGATGGTCGCCCAAGCTCGGCCTGGACCTCGCCGGCGGCCTGTCGGTGGTCTACGAGACCCACACCCCGGTCACCAACGCCGAGCTCGACACCATCATCACCATCCTGAACGAGCGGGTGGGCAGTGGCTCGAGCGGAGCCACGGTGTCGAGCCAGGGCTCGTCGAAGTGCCCCGACGGCACCCGTTCCTGCGCCCTGATCGGCGCCTCGATCCCCGGCCAGCGGAACACCCAGCAGATCCTCGACCAACTGGGCAAGACGGCCCAGCTCTTCTTCCGGCCGGCCCTCTGCTACGCGCCGGCCTTCTCCGTGGCCAAGGGGTCGACCGCCTCGACCGGGACGCTCCCCACCTGCTCGACCTCGACCGCGCTGACCAAGGCGAACATCGGCGTCGTGCCGAATTCGAACGCCACCGGCGGCTACACCTCGAATCTGAATTCCATCCAGGCCGACCCGCAGTTCGCCTCCTACCCGTCGACGTCCCCGTTCAACGACGCCAAGACCGCCACCGTCCTGCTGCCCGGACTGCCGGGCCAGGGCACGGCCCGCTACGTCCTGGGTCCCGCCGGGCTCACCGGCGCCCAGATCAAGTCGGCGAGCGCCCAGCTGAACAGCGGGGAGTGGTCGGTCAACCTCAACCTGACCAGCGCCGGAGCGGCCCAGTGGGACACCCTGGCCCAGGAGCAGTTCCACGCCATCATCGGCATCGATCTCGACGGTCAGGTCATCTCCGCACCCGTGACCCAGCCCACCCAGTCGTCGTTCACGTCGTTCGACGGCCAGGTGCAGATCTCCGGCAGCTTCACCGAGAACCAGGCCAAGGCGCTGGCCACGGAGCTCAACTACGGCGCCCTGCCCGTCCGGCTCGACCAGCAGACGGTCCAGACGGTGTCGCCGTCGTTGGGCAAGTCGTCGCTCCAGGCCGGTCTCATCGCCGGTCTCATCGGCCTGCTGGCCGTCATGATCTACATGGTCTTCTACTACCGGGTCCTCGGCCTGGTGGTGGTGTCCGGGCTCGCCATCACCGGCGCCCTGCTGTGGTCGATCGTGGCCTGGATGGGCCAGGCGTTCAACACCACCATCGACCTCGCCGGCGTCATCGGCATCATCGTGTCGATCGGTATCACCGTGGACTCCTACATCGTCTACTTCGAACGGTTGAAGGACGAGACGCGTTCGGGGCGTACCGTGCGCACCAGCGTCGACCGGGGCTTCAAGAGCGCTTTCCGCACCGTGCTGGCCGCCGACTTCGTGTCGCTGCTCGGCGCCCTCGTGCTGTACAAGTTCTCGATCGGCCCGGTGCAGGGTTTCGCCCTCTTCCTCGGGATCTCGACCGTGCTCGACGTGGCCGTGACGTACTTCTTCACCCGTCCCTTCGTCATCCTCCTCGGCCGTAGCGAGGGGGCGACCGACGCCAAGTCGATGGGTGTGGCCAGCGGGCTCGGGGTCGGAGCGGGGGTGGAGGCATGAGCGAGGACACACCGGTGGACGACCTGCCCGAGGAGCGGGCCGAGGAGCTCGACGAGGCGTTCGAGGAGGAGTTGGCCAACGCCGCCGCGGTCGATGAGGCGGAGGAGAAGGGCGAGAAGCGCCCGAACGTCTTCCTGCGCCTCTACCGCGGCCAGACCTCCTTCGACTTCATCGGCAACCGCCGGTGGTGGTTCGGTGTCTCCGCCGTCATCATCCTGGTGGGGATCATCTCGCTGTCCACCCGGGGCCTCAACGAGGGCATCGACTTCAAGGGCGGCCGCTCGTGGCTCGTCTCCTCCCAGACGCTGACCGTGGCCCAGGCCACCGCCGCCGCCAAGTCGGCCGGCGTCACGTCGCCCACGGTCGTGCAGCTCACCAACCAGCTCAACGGGCAGAAGCAGATCCAGGTCACGGCCGACCTGGCCAACGTTCCTTCGGATGAGCAGCAGTCCAGCCTGTTGAAGGTGCAGGCGGCACTGGCCGACGCCGCCCACGTGCCCCGCAACGACGTGAGCATCAACCAGGTGGGGGCCACCTGGGGGTCGAACGTGACCAACAAGGCGATCCAGGCCCTGGTGATCTTCTTCATCCTGGTGACCGCCTACATATCGATCCGCTTCGAATTCAAGATGGCGGTGTCGGCGATCGTGGCCGTGTTCCACGACATCCTCGTGGTGGTGGGGATCTACTCGATCTTCCAATTCCAGGTCACCCCGGACACGGTGGTGGCCGTGCTGACGGTGCTCGGCTATTCGTTGTACGACACCGTGGTGGTCTTCGACCGCATCCGCGACAACGCCCAGGGCCTCGGCGCGTCCGGACGGATCACGTACTCCGAGATGGTCAACCTGTCGATGAACCAGACCCTGGCCCGCTCGATCAACACGTCGTTGGTCGCCATCATCCCGGTGTTGTCGGTCCTCCTCATCGGCTCGCTGCTGCTCGGCGCCACCACGCTGCAGAGCTTCGGTCTGGCCCTGGTCATCGGCCTCACCAGCGGCGCCTACTCCTCGATCTTCATCGCGTCGCCGCTACTCGCCCTCATGAAGGAGCGGGAGCCGCGCTACATCACGATCCGCCAGCGGCTCGAGGCGCGGGGCGACCGCGGGCCCGCTCTCACCCCGGCCATGGCCGCCGCCATGGCCGGCACGGCCGGATCCGGACGCGGACAGGGCAAGGGCCGCACGTCGACCGGGGTGATCCGGCCGGGAGCCGGGGCCAAGAAGGCGACGACCGTGGCCGCGGCCGGGGCCACGGTGGCGGCCGTCGATCGGGCGACCAACCCGGGCGGCGGGAGTTCGGCCGCCCGCTCGTCGCAGGGCTCGACGCGCCCGGCCGGGAAGCGTCCGCCCCCTCGTCCCCGCAAGGGCAAGGGGAAGGGCAAGCGTCGCTGAGACCACGCCGAGCCGGCTCTCGAGCCGATCCGCCCGTCGGACAGGCTCCGGTCCACCGATCCGTCCAGGTACCCTGTAGGCATGGCGCTGGCCACCCCCGTCCCCGCCGAGGGGTTCACCGAAGCAGTCTCCGACAGCCTGGCCGGCTCGTCGCTGCCGGCCGCCGAGGCGGAGTTGCTGGGACCGGTGCTGGCCTCGTTCCTGCGCCGTCATCCGGGGGACGACACCTCGTTGATCGTACGGGCGGCCGAGACGGCCACCGTCGCCCATGCCGGCCAGTTGCGACGGTCCGGTGAACCCTATGTGACGCACCCCATCGCGGTGGCGGGGATCGTCGCCGACCTGGGCCTCGACGCCCAGACGGTGGCCGCCGCCCTGCTGCACGACGCCGTCGAGGACACCGGCGTCACCACCGAGATCATCGAACGCGACTTCGGACCGGCCGTGGCCCTCATCGTCGAGGGCGTGACCAAGCTGGACCGGCTGCAATTCGACTCCAAGGAGGCCCAGCAGGCGGCCACCGTGCGCAAGATGCTCGTGGCCATGGCCGACGACTGGCGGGTGCTGATCATCAAGCTGGCCGACCGACTGCACAACATGCGCACGCTCTCGGTCATGCCGGAGTGGAAGCAGCGCCGCACCGCCCAGGAGACGCTCGACATCTACGCCCCCCTGGCGCACCGCCTCGGCATCCAGGGCGTCAAGTGGCAGCTCGAGGACCTGGCCTTCGCCACCCTCCACCCCAAGCGCTACGCCGAGATCGAGCAGATGGTGGCGAGCCGCGCCCCACTCCGTGACGAGTTCCTGGCCCGGGTCCTGGTGGCGGTCCGGGAGCGGCTGGTGGCGTCCGGGGTCACGGCCGAGGTGACCGGTCGGCCGAAACACCTGTGGAGCATCTACGAGAAGATGGTCGTGCGGGGCAAGGAGTTCGACGAGCTCTACGACCTGGTCGGCATCCGGGTGATCGTCGAGTCGGAGAAGGACTGCTGGGCGGCCCTGGGCTCGATCCACGCCATCTGGCCGCCGGTCCAGGGCCGGTTCAAGGACTACATCAACTCGCCCAAGTTCAACCTGTACCAGTCACTGCACACCACGGTGATCGGACTCGACGGCAAGCCGATCGAGGTCCAGGTCCGCACCCACGAGATGCACCGGCGGGCGGAGTACGGGATCGCCGCCCACTGGGGTTACAAGGAGGGTGGTCGCGCGGCGACGCCTCCCACGGGCCTCGGGCGGACACCGGGGGCACCTCGACCAAGGCGAAGAAGCCGAAGGAGTCCCGGGCCAAGTCGGACAAGAAGGCGGCGTCGATGACGTCGGCCCAACGCGCCGAAATGGTGGAGCGCGACCGGCGGGCCGAGCGCCTCGCCCTGGCCAAGGAGACGTCCTCCACGACGGCCGAGATCGAGTGGATGCAGCGCATCGTCGACTTCCAGAACGAGACCACGGACCCCATCGAGTTCCTCGAGGCCCTGAAGCTGGACCTGGAGGAGGACGAGGTCTACGTCTTCACCCCGAAGGGCAAGGTCATCGCGCTGGCGGCCAACGCCACCCCGGTGGACTTCGCCTACAGCATCCATACCGAGGTCGGCCACAAGTGCATCGGGGCGAAGGTGAACGGGCGACTGGTGCCGCTCGACACCCGCCTGAACTCGGCCGACACCGTCGAGATCTTCACGTCCAAGGCCGAAACCGCGGGACCCTCGCGCGACTGGCTGCACATGGTCGCCTCGTCGCGTGCCCGGTCGAAGATCCGCCAGTGGTTCTCGCGGGAGCGGCGCGAGGACGCCATCGAGCTCGGACGCGACGAGCTCGTGAAGGAGTTGCGCCGCGAGGGCCTGCCCGTCCAGAAACTGGCGTCGGACAACACGCTGGCGACATTGGCCGGGTCGATGAATTACGCCGACGTCGAATCGCTGTACGCGGCCATCGGCGACAACCGCATCAGCGCCCGGGCCGTCACCCAACGCGTCCTGCGGGACCTGCGGGGCGGGGTCTACGAGGAGCAGCTCCCCGTCACCGCCCGCCAGCAGCCGCTGGCCGCCCGGCCGGGCCGGGCCAATTCGGCGGGTGTCTACGTCGAGGGCCTCGACGACATGATGGTGCGCCTCTCCCGGTGCTGCACCCCGGTGCCCGGCGACGAGATCATCGGCTTCGTGACCCGGGGCCGCGGCGTATCGGTCCACCGGGCCGACTGCGCCAACGCCGCCTCGCTGGCCAGCCGGTCCCGCGAGCGGCTGATCGAGGTCGAGTGGGACCACCGCTCGTCGAGCGTGTTCGTGGCCACCATCGAGGTGGTGGCCATCGACCGCTCCCGCCTCCTGGCCGACGTGACCAAGGTGGTGTCCGAGCACCACCTGAACATCGTGAGCGCCAACACCCAGACCGACGCCGACCGGATCAGCCGCATGCGCTTCGACGTGGAGCTGGCCGACCCCGCCCATCTGGAGTCGGTGCTGAACCTCATCCGTCACCTCGACGCGGTGTACGACGTGTACCGGATCCTGCCCGGGAAGAAGGACTGACCACCGTGTCCGACAAGTCCCAGATCGCGCGCGCCCCGAAGGGGACCCACGACGTCCTGTGGCCCGAGTCGACCCGGTGGGAGGCCCTCCTGGCGTTGTTCGCCGACCACGCCGAGCGGGCCGGCTACGGCCTGGCCCACACCCCGATCTTCGAGGACGTGAAGGTCTTCCGGCGGGGCACCGGCGAGGGCAGCGACGTGGTGGGCAAGGAGATGTACGAGTTCGAGGACAAGGGCGGCCGGGCCCTGGCCCTGCGGCCGGAGGGCACCGCTCCACTGGTACGGGCGTGGGTGCAGCACCGACCGCCGCTGCCCTGGAAGGCGTGGTACGCCACTCCGGCCTTCCGCTACGAAGCGCCCCAGGCCGGGCGCTACCGCCAGCACCACCAGGTGGGGGTCGAGGTCCTCGGGACGGCCGACGCCGACCTCGACGTCGAGGTCATCGCCCTGGCCGACGGCTTCTACCGGGCCCTCGGACTCGCCAGCTACGGCCTGGCGGTGAACTCCATGGGCGACGACGTCTGTCGACCCGACTACCTCGACCGACTG
Source organism: uncultured Acidimicrobiaceae bacterium (assembly GCA_963841885.1). Taxonomy (GTDB): domain Bacteria; phylum Actinomycetota; class Acidimicrobiia; order Acidimicrobiales; family RAAP-2; genus Bog-756. Next base: position 63,464 of record CAWJEK010000018.1, on the reverse strand, counting down.
CGCGGGTACCTCGTCCCCCGTATCGACGAACTGTGTCCCGAGCACCGTGGGCGGGCCGCCGAACACCCGCTGCGGGTCCTCGACTGCAAACGCGACGCCTGCCTGGCCGCCACCGCCGGCGCCCCGACGCTGGCCGACCACCTGTGCGAGCCCTGCCGCCGCGCACCTGGCACGCGTGCTGTCCGGACTCGACGCGCTGGGGGTGGCCTACAAGGTCGACCACCGTCTGGTGCGCGGCTTCGACTACTACACCCGCACCACCTTCGAGTTCTCGTCCGAGGCCCTCGGCCCGTCCCAGAACGGGATCGGCGGGGGTGGCCGCTACGACGGCATGGTGGAGCTGCTCGGCGGTCCGCCCACACCGGGCATCGGGTTCGGGCTCGGGATCGAGCGGATCCTGCTGGCCTGTGACGCCGAGGGTGTGTTCCCCGTGTCCCCCCGCCCGCTCGACGCCTTCGTCGTCGACACGACCGGGGGGTCGGCGGCCCGGGACCTCACGGCCGCCCTGCGCGACGCCGGGCTGTCGGCGGACCGCGCCTTCGACGACCGCTCGATGAAGGCCCAGTTCAAGGCGGCCGACCGGTCGGGGGCCCGCTGGGTCCTCGTGGTGGGTCCGGACGAGGCCGAGTCGGGTACGGTGTCACTCCGACCCCTCCGGGGCGAGGGTGACCAGGTGACCGTGCCGGTGGACGACGTCGTGGACGTCGTGGCGACCGCCGCCCGGGGCGACGCCCCCGCCCGTCCCACCCCGTGACCGGGACACCCGCCACCCGAGGCCCCGACCGGGCCGTACGAAAGGACCCAGCGTGACCGTTCCCACCGAGCCCCGGGCGTCGACCGGGGCCACCTCCCTGCGGACCGACCTGTGCGGCACGCTGCGGGCTGACGACGTGGGCCGCCGGGTGACCGTGTGCGGGTGGGTGGCCAAGCGCCGCGAGCACGGCGAGCACCTCGCCTTCATCGACGTCCGCGACCACACGGGCATCGTCCAGTGCGTGATCCAGGGGACGGACGACGTGCGGTCGGAGTACGTCGTGGCCGTCGAGGGGACGGTGCGGCTCCGGCCGGAGGGGACCGTCAACCCGGAGCTGCCCACGGGGGAGGTCGAGGTGGGCGACTGCACCGTGACCCTCCTGAACGCCGCGGAGCCGCCGCCCTTCGCGGTGGACGACCGGGTCGACGTCGACGAGGTGATCCGGCTGAAGCACCGCTTCGTCGACCTGCGCCGGCCCACCATGCAGGCCAACCTCCGGCTCCGGGCCCGGGTGAACGGCGCGCTGCGGGCCGCCATGGACCGTCAGGGCTTCGTCGAGGTGGAGACGCCGCTGCTGTGGGCGCCCACGCCGGAGGGGGCCCGGGAGTTCGCCGTGCCCAGCCGCCTCCACCACGGCTCGTGCTATGTGCTGCCCCAGAGCCCCCAGCTGGCCAAGCAGCTGTTGATGGTGGCCGGGGTCGACCGCTATTACCAGATCGCCCGCTGCCTGCGCGACGAGGACCTGCGGGCGGACCGCCAGTTCGAGTTCTCGCAGCTGGACATCGAGGCCTCCTTCGTCAGCCAGGAGGACATCCTCGATTTCGTGTCCGAGGCGGTGCTCGACGCGGCCGAGGCCGTGACCGGCGAGCGTCCCGGTGAGGTGCCCCGGATGACGTGGGCCGAGGCCATGGACCGCTACGGCACCGACAAGCCGGACATCCGCTTCGGCATGGAGCTGGTCGACTTGACGACCGTCTTCGCCGACACCGGGTTCCGGGCCTTCGCGGCGCCGTGTGTGAAGGCCGTCGTGGTGGAGGGCGGCGCCTCGACCTCGCGGTCCCGCCTCGACGCCCTGACCGAGCGGGCCAAGGCCCTCGGCGCCAAGGGCCTGGCGTGGTTCAAGGTCGTCGAGGGGGAGGCCGGGCGCACCGACGTCGACTCGCCGGTGGCCAAGTTCCTCTCCGACGAGGAGAAGGCCGGGCTCGTGGCGACCGCCGGCGCGGGGGTGGGGGACCTGGTGCTCACCGTGGCCGACGAGTACCGCCTCACCTGCCACGTGCTGGGTGCCCTCCGCCTCGAACTCGGTGGCCGACCGGTGTCCGAGGGGCCCTACCGGTACCTGTGGGTGGTGGATTTCCCGCTCTTCGACGGAGTCGACGAGGCCGGGAACCCGGTGGCCGCCCACCATCCGTTCACCATGCCCCACCCCGACGACCTGGACCGTCTCGAGAGCGATCCGCTGTCGGTGCGCAGCCAGGCCTACGACCTGGTGCTCAACGGGTGGGAGCTCGGCTCGGGCAGCGTCCGTGTGCACCGGGCCGACATCCAGAGCCGCATCTTCGCCGCCCTCGGGATCAGCGAGGAGGAGGCGGCGTCGCGGTTCGGCTTCCTGCTCGGTGCCTTCCGGTTCGGGGCCCCGCCCCACGCCGGGTTCGCCGTCGGGCTCGACCGCCTGGTGGCGATCTTCGCCGGCGAGGACAACATCCGGGAGGTCATCGCCTTCCCGAAGACCCAGTCCGGGTGGGATCCGATGACCGACGCCCCGAAGCCGCTGGCCCCTGGCGCGTTGGCCGACCTGGGCCTCCAGCCGATCCCGACGTTGGACTGACGACCGGTGGCCGGCGAGGACCTCTTCTCGGGTGCCGCCGCCGACCGCCTGGCGTCGCGGGCGCCACTGGCGGCGCGGCTACGGCCCCGGACGCTCGACGACATCGTCGGCCAGCGGCACCTTGTCGGACCCGGGGCCCCGCTGCGGGCCCTGATCGAGTCGGACCGGCTGACCTCGGCCATCCTGTGGGGGCCACCGGGCACCGGCAAGACCACGTTGGCCACCGTGGTGGCGAGCGCCACCTCGAAGCAGTTCGTGCCGCTGTCGGCGGTGACGGCCGGCGTGAAGGACGTCCGGGAGGTGGTCGACGGCGCCCGCCGCCTGCTGGGGGAGCAGGGCAGGGGCACCATCCTCTTCCTCGACGAGGTCCACCGCTTCAACCGCTCCCAGCAGGACGCGCTGCTGCCCTCGGTGGAGGAGGGCCTGCTCGTGCTCATCGGGGCCACCACCGAGAACCCGTTCTTCTCCGTCAACGCCCCGTTGTTGTCGCGATCCACGTTGTGGCGGCTGGAACCCCTCACCGACGACGACCTCGCAGAGGTGGTGGGCCGGGGACTGGCGGCCGAGGACACGTCGGCCGAGCCCGACGCGGTGGCGGCCCTGGTGGGTCTGGCCGACGGCGACGCCCGGGCCGTGCTGACCACCCTGGAGGTGGCGATGGCCATCGCCGGCACCCGGCCGGTGACCCTGGACGACGTCGAACGGGCCCGGCACACCCGGCTGCAGCACTTCGGTGAGGACGACCACTACGACCAGGTCAGCGCCCTCATCAAGTCGATCCGGGGCTCCGACCCCGACGCCGGCCTGTACTGGCTGGCCCGGATGCTCGAGTCCGGGGAGGACGCCCGCTTCATCGCCCGACGCCTGGTGATCCTGGCGTCCGAGGACGTGGGGGAGGCCGACCCCCTGGCCCTGGTGGTCGCCGACGCCGCCGCCCGGGCCGTGGAGTTCGTGGGCCTGCCCGAGGCACAGCTGAACCTGGCCCAGGCCGTGGTGCACCTGGCCTGCGCCCCGAAGTCGAACCGGGTGACGGTGGCTCTGGGGCGGGCCCGACAGGACGTGCGGACGGCACCCCGGGGTGACGTACCCGCCCATCTGCGCGACGCCCACTACCGCAGCGCGTCGTCGATCGGCCACGGCGAAGGGTACGTCTACCCGCACGACCGGCCCGGGGCCTGGGTCGACCAGGAGTACCGTCCGGCGGCGGTGGCGGGCAACGTGTACTACGAACCCAGCGACCGGGGTCACGAAGCGGTGGTCGCCCAACGGCTGGCCGGACAGCGTCGGCCGGGGACGCCGTCCGGTCCGGGGAACGACGGGTCCGGGTCCCCGGAACCCCGGCCGGGCTCCGGGGCCGACACCTGAGGGTCGCGCGCCCCCGGTGGCGCCGGGCTGGGTCAGACTGCAGGGGTGAGTAGGACCCTGCACCCCCCGACGGGCCGTCTCCGCCTGGCCCGGGCGGGTGCGGCGCTCCTCGTCGCCGCGGCCGCCGCCGCCACCATCGCGGCACCCGACGCGGCGGCGGCCCCGGAGCCCATGGTCCGGCTGTCCGGGACGGTCGTGACCCCGGCTGCGGGTTCGACGGTGATCGGCGCGGCCGACGGGTCCGCCCCCCTGTCCGTCGACATCGCCCTGCGACCGCGTGATCCGGCCGCCCTGGCCGCCTTCGTGACCGCGGTGTCGACGCCGGGCGATCCGCGGTACCGCCGGTACCTGACGGCCGGGCAGTTCGGCCCGGCGTTCGGTCCGACATCCGCCACCGTCTCCGCCACGCGGCGCTGGCTGGGCGGCACGGGTCTGACGGTCGGAGCCACCTCGGCCGACGGCCTGATGATCCCGGTCTCCGGTACCACCGCCCAGGTGGAGGCGGCGTTCGCGGTGCCGCTGGTCCGGGCCCGGCTCGCCTCGGGCCGGATCGCCCGATTCGCCACCCGGGACCCGCTGGTGCCCTCGTCGCTGGCCTCCCGCATCACCGGGGTGATCGGCCTGGGCAACCAGGCCACGGCCACTCCCCAGCTCGTGGGGGAGTCCCGCCGTGCACCGGCGCCCGGGGGATCGTCGGTGTCGCCCCGGAGCCTGGCCGGCCCCCAGGCCTGTTCGGCCATCAGCGACTTCAGCTCCGGCTGGACGGCCACCCAGCTCGCCCAGACCTACGGCCTGTCGTCGCTCTACGCCGACGGGAACGTGGGCACCGGCCAGACGGTCGGACTGTACGAGCTCGAGCCCTTCACGGCGTCGGACATCCAGGCCTACCAGGCCTGTTACGGCACCAGTGTCCCGGTCGCCACCGTCCCGGTCGACGGGGGCGCCACGGGCTCCCAGGTCGGGGAGGCGGCGCTCGACATCGAGGTGGTGGCCGGTCTGGCCCCGGGGGTCTCCATCCGCGTCTACTCCGGCCCCAACGACACGGGCAACGGACCCATCGACGTCTACGCGGCGATGGTGGACCAGGACGTGGCGAAGGTGCTCTCCACGAGTTGGGGGCAGTGCGAGGCCATGATGGACCCCGCCGCCCAGGAGCAGGAGTCCACACTGTTCGCCCAGGCCGCGGCCCAGGGCCAGTCGGTCCTGGCGGCGTCGGGCGACAGCGGCTCGACCGACTGTTGGGGCTACGCCTCGCCGGACACCCACCTGGCGGTCGACGATCCCGCCGACCAGCCCGACGTCACCGGGGTGGGCGGCACGACCCTGACGTCGGCCACGCCGGGCGCCCCCACCGAGACGGTGTGGGACGACCCGCCGAACGGCGGGGGTGGTGGCAACTCTTCCGACTTCGTCGCCCCCGGCTACCAACAGGAGCCGGCCGGCGCGATCGACCGACACCAGCTATGCCTGTGGCCGGTCCCACGACCAGCAGTGTCGGGAGGTGCCCGACGTCTCGGCCTCGGCCGATCCGAACCACGGTGACATCGACTTCTGGGCGGGCTCCTGGGGGACGGTCGGGGGGACCAGCCAGGCGGCCCCGCTGTGGGCCGCGCTGGTGGCCGACACCGACCAGGGGTGCGCCGATCCGGCGGGACTCCTCGGCCCGGCGCTGTACGGCCCCGGCGCCGCCGGCTCCTTCAACGACATCACCTCGGGTACCAACGCGCTCTTCGGCGGGTCGGACTACACGGCCCGGGTCGGCTACGACCTCGCCTCGGGGTGGGGGACCCCCCGGGCCGCCCAGCTCCTCACCCTGCTGTCGGGCTCGGCGGCGGGCTGCCCGACGGTGACCTCGGTGAGCCCGGCGTCGGGCCCGGCGGTGGGCGGCACGCCGGTGACGATCACCGGCAGCGGATTCGGTACCGGCACGCCCATCGTCGACTTCGGGGGGACGGCCGCCCAGGTGGTGTCGTCGACGCCGACGTCGGTGACCGTCACCACGCCGGACGTCACCTACGGCGGAACCGTCGGGGTGACCGTCTCCGTCACGGGCACGGCGCCCGGAGGGGGCCCGACGTTCACCTTCCTCTCGCCCCAGGTGACCTCCGTCGGCCCGGCCAAGGGTCCCACCTCGGGAGGTGGGACCGTGACCGTGGAGGGCACCGGCTTCACCGGCGCCACGGGCGTGACCTTCGGGTCGGTGGTGACCACCTTCACGGTGGCCTCGTCGACCCGGTTGACCGCGGCGGTCCCCGTCGGACCCGCGGCCGGTGGCTCCGTTTCCGTCCACGTCACCATCGGGTCCCAGGGGACGAGCCCCGCCGTCGCCGCTTCCGATTACGACTACGCCCGGCCGGGTTACATCCTGGCCGCCTCCGACGGGGGCGTCTTCGACTACGGAGCCGCCGGCTTCTACGGCTCGGCCGGAGGGCGCAGCCTGTCGGGCCCGGTGGTCGGGACCGCCATGGCCCCCGGCGACGAGGGCTACTGGATGGTGGAGTCGACCGGGCAGGTGCTCGCTTTCGGAAGCGCCGTCTACGCCGGCTCACCCCCCGTCGGGAGCCTGGCCCGGCCCGTCGTGGGCATGACCCCCACCCCCGACGGCCGGGGCTACTGGCTGGTGGCCTCCGACGGGGGTGTGTTCGCCTACGGCGACGCCGGCTTCCACGGTTCGGCCGGCGACCTGGTGCTCAACCGGCCCATCGTGGGCATGGCGGTCACTCCGGACGGCGGCGGCTACTGGCTGGTCGCCTCCGACGGGGGTGTCTTCGCCTACGGCGACGCCGGCTTCCACGGTTCGGCCGGCGAGCTGGTGCTCAACCGGCCCATCGTGGGCATGGCGGTCACTCCGGACGGCGGCGGCTACTGGCTGGTCGCCTCCGACGGGGGTGTCTTCGCCTACGGCGACGCCGGCTTCCACGGCTCGGCCGGCAACCTGGTCCTGAACGAGCCGGTGGTGGGCATGGCCGCCGACCTGAGCGGCACGGGCTACTGGCTGGTGGCGTCCGACGGCGGCATCTTCTCCTACGGCGGAGCCGCCTTCCGGGGCTCGGCCGGCAATCTGGGGCTGGTCGCGCCGGTGGTCGGCATGGCCGCCACGTGATCCACCCCGGACCTCACCCCTCCCGTCCGGCGGCGCCCTCTACACTGAGTCGATCATGAGCTCCGGTCAGATCGCCGTCCTGGTGGCCAGCATCGCCTGCCTGTTGGCCGTGATCGGCCTGCTGGTGGCCATCGCCTCGCTCCGCCGCGAGGTGGCGCGGGTGGGGAGCCTGGCCGACGAGTTGAAGCGCCAGACGGTACCCCTGGTCACGGACGCCCACCGGGTGGTCGGCCAGGCCGCCACCGAGATGGAGCGGGTGGGCGCCGTGCTCGACACCACCGAGTCGGTGCACGCCACCGTCGACTCCGCCTCCCGCCTGGCCTACCGGGCGTTCGCCAACCCGGTGGTCAAGGTGCTGGCCGTGCGGGCCGGCGCCGCCTCGGGAATCCGCCGGCTGGCGACGTCCGAGGATCCGTCCGCCGGTCGGCGCAACGGCGGTACCCCCGTCCCGGACCGGAGCCGCTGACCGTGGCCCGCCGATCCGTGTGGCTGGTGACCGGCGTGGTGGCCGGAGCCGCCTCGTCGCTCTACGCCGAACGGAAGCTGCGCCAGACGCTGGAGGCCGCCCAGGCCCGCCTGCAGCCCGAGGCGCTGGTGGTCGAGGTGGGCCGGACGGCCCGTCAGGCCGCGTCCAGCACCGGAGGGCGGGTGCGCGACGCCGTCGCCGCCGCACGGCTGGAGAAGCGCCGGCGCGAGAACGAGCTGTGGGGCGAGCTGCAGGAGGGTCGCGACCGCGAGGGCCCGCTCCGTCCCCCCGGGGCCGTGGCGGCCGACCCCACGCCGGCGCCGGAGGTCGACCCGACCGCCCCGGCCCACACCTCCCCACGGCGGCTCCGGCGCACCGCCCGGAACTACCGCACGCACCTCGGCAACTAGGATTTTCGGTCGTGACCTCCGGCACGGCGCCCGACGCCGATCATCTGCGCGACGCATTCACCCGCTTCTTCGTCGAGCGCGGTCACACCGCCGTCCCGTCGGCCAGCCTCATCCCGCACGATCCCACCGTGCTGTTCACCATCGCCGGGATGGTGCCGTTCAAGCCGTTCTTCCTGGGGGACGAGGTGCCCCCGTGGCGGCGCGCCACGTCCGTCCAGAAGTGCTTCCGCACGGTGGACATCGACATCGTCGGGACCACGCTCCGCCACTGCACGTTCTTCGAGATGCTGGGGAACTTCAGCTTCGGGGACTACTTCAAGTCCGAAGCCATCCCGTTCGCCTGGGAGCTCGTCACCGAGGTCCTCGGCATCGACCCCGACCGGCTGTGGGTCACGGTCTACGAGACCGACGACGAGGCCGAGGCGATCTGGCGGGATGCGGTGGGCGTCCGGCCCGAACGCATCCAACGCCTGGGGGACGACAACTTCTGGAAGATGGGCGACACCGGCCCGTGCGGGCCGAGCAGCGAGATCTTCATCGACAAGGGCCCCGCCTACGGGGCCGACGGAGGCCCCGCCTTCGGGGGCGAGGAGCGGTTCGTCGAGATCTGGAACCTGGTGTTCATGCAGTACAGCCGGGACGCCGACGGGTCCACCGAGCCACTGCCACGCCCGAGCATCGACACCGGCGCTGGCCTCGAGCGCATCCTGCCGGTGATCCAGGGGGTCGACTCGCTGTACGAGACCGACCTGTTCGTGCCCATGCTGGAGGCGGCCCAGTCGATCACCGGGGCCACCTACGGTCGCGACGAGGCGTCCGACGTCGGGCTGCGCATCATGGCCGACCACGGCCGGGCCATGGCCATGCTGGTGGCCGACGGTGTGCTGCCCTCCAACGAGGGCCGGGGCTACGTGCTCCGGCGCATCATCCGCCGGGCCGTGCGCCGGGCGCGCCAGCTCGGTGTCGAGTCGTCGTGCACCGAGCGCCTGGTCGACGCCGCGGTCGGGGTGCTGGGGTCGGCGCACCCGGGTCTGGCCGAGCAGCACCGGCTGGTGGTGGACGTCGTCGGCCGCGAGGAGGAGGGGTTCCTGCGCACGCTGGCCACCGGCTCCACCATCCTCGAGGAGGTGCTGGCCTCGGGAGGGCCGACCGTGCCGGGCGAGGTCGCCTTCCGGCTGCACGACACCTACGGCTTCCCGGTCGAACTCACCGTCGAGATCGCCGCCGAGGCGGGGGCGTCGGTCGACCTCGAGGGGTTCGAGGAGGCCATGGAGCACCAGCGCAGCCAGGCTCGGGCCGCGGCACGCTCGGGACGGGTGACCGCCGGCGACGAGGCCTACCGGTCGGTGCTCGACACCGAGGGCCGGACGGTCTTCGTGGGCCAGTCCCCCGAGGGCTACTCGGCCCCGGCCCGGGTGGTGGCCGTGCTGGTCGACAAGGATCCCGAGCGGGCCGGGCAGGTGGAGATCTTCCTCGACCGCACCCCGTTCTACGCCGAGAGCGGCGGCCAGATGGGGGACATCGGCACCATCGTCACCGAGACGGGCACGGCACTGGTCTACGACACGGTGGCGGCGCTGCCCGGTCTGACGTCCCACCGGGCCACGGTCACGGGGGAGATCTTCGCCGGACAGGACGCCCTCGCCACCATCGACGGACCCCGGCGCGACGCCCTGCGCCGCAACCACACCGGGACCCACCTCCTGCACGCCGCCCTGCGCACCGTGCTGGGCGACCAGGTACGCCAGCAGGGATCGCTGGTGGCTCCGGACCGGTTGCGGTTCGACTTCAGCCACCACGGGCCCGTCTCCCCCGAGGAGCTGGCCGCCGTGACCGAGCTGGCCAACGCCGACGTGTTGACCGACGCCCCGGTGATCGTCGAGGAGCGCTCCAAGGCGGAGGCCGAGGCCATGGGGGCCCTGGCCTTCTTCGGCGACAAGTACGGCGAACGCGTCCGGGTCGTGCGGGCCGGGCCCCACTCGGTCGAGCTGTGCGGCGGCACCCACGTCGGCGCCCTCGGCATGATCGGTCCCATCACCGTGGTCTCCGAGGCCTCGATCGGGTCCAACACCCGGCGCATCGAAGCTGTGACCGGCACCGGGGCCCTGGCCCGCCTGGCCGAACGCGAGCAGCTCCTGGCGGAGGCGGCGACACTGCTGCGCACCGATCCCGAGCACGTCGGTGAGGCCATCGAGCGCCTGATGGAGCGGCAGAAGGCGGCGGAAAAGGCGCTCGAACAGGCCCGTTCCAAGGAGCTCGTGGCCGACGCCGGTTCGCTGGTGGCCTCGGCGGTGGACGGCGCCGTGGTGGCCCGCCGGGACGGTCTGGTGCCCGACCAACTGCGGGACCTGGCCCAGTCGGTGCGCTCGCAGGGACACCTGCGGGTGGTCGTCCTCGGTGGGAGTCCCGACGGGGCCAAGGCGTCCCTGGCGGTGGCGGCCGACGGCACCGACCTGCACGCCGGCGAGCTGGTGAAGCAGATCGCCCCGCTGCTGGGCGGCGGAGGCGGAGGCAAACCCGAACTGGCCGTGGCCGGGGGGAAGGACCCTTCGGGCATCGACGGGGCACTCGACGAGGCCCGGCGGCTCACGGCGGGTGTCTGACCGCCGGTGACGCCGGACGCCACGACCCGCCCGGGCCGGGCCGTCGGGGTCGATCTCGGGTCGCGGCGGATCGGCATCGCTGTGAGCGACTCGGCCGGCACCTTGGCCATGCCCCGGGCCACCCTGCAGCGCAGTGGCGACCGGGCGCGCGACCGACGGGCCCTGGTGGACCTGGTGGCCGAGGAGGAGGCCGTGGTCGTGGTGGTCGGCCACCCCCTCTCCCTGGACGGCAGCCGGGGTCCGGCCGCCCGGGCCGCCGAAGAGGAGGCCGACGCCCTGGGAGTGCTGCTGGAGGGGACCGGGGTGCGCGTCGAGCTGTTCGACGAACGGTTGACCACCGTGACCGCCCACCAGGCCCTCACCGCCGGTGGCACCCGAGGGCGTGACCAGCGGGCCGTGGTGGACCAGACGGCGGCCGCCGTGCTGTTGACGGCGTGGTTGGACGCCCGGAGGAACCGGTGAGCGGACCGCTCGACGAGGGCCCCTCGCCCGGACCCCGGGAGTCTCCGACAGCCCCCGGCGAGCCGGTCCCGGCCTCGACGAACCCCGCCGACGGCAGCGGGTCGGACGACGCCGTCCGCTACGAGGTGGCCCCCGACGGCAGCCGGCCCGGGGCCCCGCCGAGGAGGCGCCCCCCGGCGTCCCCGCGCCGCCGTGGGAGTGGGCGGGCCAGGCACCCGTGGCGGATCGTCGCCCTCGCGGTGATCCTGGTGGGACTCGTGGTGATCGTGGGTGGCTACTTCTGGGTGCAGCACGAGGCCGACCCGTCCGGACCCCGCGGTCCCCAGGTCCTGCTCACCGTCCCGGCCGGGGCCGGTGTCAACTCGACCGCCTCCCGGCTCCAGGCGAAGGGGATCATCACCAGCTCGTTCGCCTTCCGGCTGTGGAGCCAGTTCAACAGCGTCCCCGGCGTCCAGGCGGGTGAGTACTCCTTCGCCAAGAACTCGTCGTTCGATGCCGTACGCACCATCCTGGCGGGTGGACCGAACGTGTTCCCGCTGGTGGTCCCACCCGGCTTCACCGTCGCCGAGCTGGCCGACCGGGTCGGGCAGCTGCCCGGGCACGACGCCGCCACGTTCCTCCGGCTGGCCCGGAGCGGGGCCGTCCGGTCGCCCTGGCAGCCGGCCGGGGTGACCAGCCTCGAGGGCCTGCTGGCGGTCGGCACCTACACGGTGGTGCCCGGTGAGTCCGACCAGGAGCTGCTCGAGAGGATGGTCGCCCGTTTCGACGCCCAGGCCGACGCCGTCGGTCTGGCCGCCGGGGCGGCCCGCCTCGGCTACACCCCCTACCAGGTGGTGATCGTGGCCTCCATCGTGGAGAAGGAGGGGGTCCTGGAGAAGAACATGGGTCCGGTCGCCCGCGTGGTCTACAACCGGCTGGAGCGGAACATGCTCCTCCAGATGAACTCGACCGTGCTGTACGCGCTGGGCCAGGACGGGGGCACGGTGACGTCGGCCGACCTCTCGCTGCCGAGCCCGTACAACACCTACATCCACAAGGGTCTGCCCCCGACGCCGACCTGCTTCCCGTCCGAGCAGGCGCTCCAGGCGGCCCTCGACCCGCCGGCCGGTGACTGGCTGTACTTCGTGGTGGTCCAACAGGACGGGACCGAGGCCTTCTCCGACACCTACGCCGGCCAGGAGGCCAACGAGGCGTTGGCCAACCAGCGCGGGGTGGGCTGAACGGTGGAGACTGGGGAGATGGCGGCATCCGGAGGTCCCCCCGCACCCCGGCCGCTGTCGGCCGCCACCCGGGTCGTCGGTGTCATGGGCTACCCCGTGGCCCACTCGCTCTCCCCCCGGCTGCACAACACCGCCTTCGCCCATCTGGGCCTCGACTGGGTGTCGGTCGGCTTCCCGGTGCCTCCCGGCCGCGCCGAGGTGGCGCTGGCGGGGGCCCGGGCCCTCGGCCTGGGCGGACTGTCGGTCACCATGCCCCACAAGGAGGCGGTGGCCGCCGCCGTGTCCTCGCTGACCCCGGCGGCGGCCCGCCTGGGCGCCGTCAATTGCGTGGGCGACGACGGCGGATCGTGGGTGGGCGACAACACCGACGGCGCCGGACTGCTGGCCGCCCTGGCCCGGGGCGCCGGGTTCTCGCCGTCGTCGACCCGTTGCCTGGTGGTGGGGGCCGGCGGGGCCGCCCGGGCCGTCATCGCCGCGCTGGCCGATGCCGGGGCGGCCGAGGTGGTCGTGGTCAACCGCACCCCGGAACGGGCGGCCGTGGCCGCCGCCCTGGCCGGGCCGGTCGGGCGGGTGGGATCGGCCGACGAGGCAGGCGGGTCCGATCTGGTGGTGAACGCCACTCCGGCGGGCATGGCCGACGTGTCCACCCAGCCTGCCGGCTGGCCGGTCGACCCCTCGGAGCTCCACCCCGGCCAACTGGTGGTCGACCTCGTGTACCACCCGCCCCGGACACCGTGGCTCGACGCCGCCGCGGCCCGGGGGGCGGACACCCTGAACGGACTCGGCATGCTGGTCCACCAGGCCGCCCTCCAGATCGAGCGGTGGACGGGCCACTCCGCCCCGGTCGACGCCATGTGGGAGTCGGTGGTCGGTCCCGACGGGGGGAGTGGCGCCCCCGGCTGAGCCCGGCGGCCGGGCGGCACGCCCGGAGCCGTCCGAGAAGAGCCGGTAGCCTGGACGCCCGGAGCCCCCCTGTGACCTATACGACGACCGACACCCTCGCCACCCGCTCCCGACACGTCTCCGCCCGGATCGACCCGATCCTCCTGGTGACGACCGCCATACTGGCCGTCACCGGACTGGTGATGATCTACTCGGCCACCCGCGGCAAGCTGGAGCTGGCCGGAGTCGACCCGAAGTACTACCTGAAGCGCCAGCTGCTGTTCGTCGTCATCTCCGCGGTGGTGTTCGTCGTCGTGGCGGTCTTCGACTACCGCCGCTGGGAGCAGCTGGCGACGATCCTCTACATCGCCATCGTGGTGTCCCTCCTGGCCGTCCTGTCCCCGGTGGGGTCGTCGGCGCTCGGCTCCCAGCGGTGGTTCGCCATTCCGGGATCGCCGCTCCAGCTCCAGCCGTCGGAGTTCGCCACCCTGGTGCTGATCGTGGCTCTGGCCACCTACTGTGCGCGGCGTCCGGAAGGACTCGAGTTCCGGGACCTGGTGCGCATGGTGCTGATGGCCGGTGTGCCGATCGTCCTGATCATCAAACAGCCCGACCTCGGCACCGCCATCGTCTGCTCGGTCATCCTGGTGGTCATGCTGGCCGTGGCCGGCATGCCGGGGAGGTACCTGATCCTGCTCATCGTCGGTGCCGTCTTGGTGGTGATCGTGGCCCTCAACCTGGGTCTCGTGAAGCACTACCAGATCCAGCGGCTGACCAGCTTCATCGCCCCGAACAGCGCGAGCCAGGACGTCACCTACAACGTCAACGAGGCCAAGACCGCCATCGCCCACGGCGGGATCTTCGGTCGCGGGCTGTTCAAGGGCGCCCAGACCAACCTGGCCTACGTGCCCGAGCAGCAGACGGACTTCATCTTCTCGGCGGTGGGGGAGCAGCTGGGCTTCGTCGGGGCGGGGATCCTGCTCGTCCTCTACGGCATCCTGGGCTGGAGGATCATCCGCACGGCCCAGATGGCCAAGGACGCCTTCGGCCGCCTGCTGTGTTCGGGTGTCTTCGCGCTGTTGATGTTCTCGGTCTTCGAGAACGTGGGCATGAACATGGGGATCATGCCGGTGGCCGGGATCCCCCTGCCGTTCCTGTCCTACGGCGGGTCGGCCATGATCGGGTTCATGGCCGCCATCGGCATCGTGACCAGCGTGCACTACCGGAGCACCCGGTGAGCCTCCCGGACCCGACGGCGACGTTCGGTGCCGGGACCGGCCCCGCCGGAGCCGTCGACGCGGCCGCGGCCGGGGACCCGACGGACGCGCCGGACGGGGCGGCCCCCGACGACCGGTCCGACCCGGACGGCCCCCCGGAGTCGCCCGTCGTCCCGTTCCCCGACTACCGGATGGTCATCGTGTCGTCGGTCACGCTCGACCTCCCCGCCCAGCATCCCCAGGTCTGCCTGCGTGAGCTCGAGTCGCCCCGGCGACAGCTCACGTTCGCGGTGGGGATGCCCGACGCCGTGGCCCTGTCCCACGTGCAGCGCCGCATCCCCACCCCCCGTCCACTGACCCACGAGCTGATGAGCGAGGTGCTGCAGCGCTTCGACATCGACCTGGTGGCCGTCCGCATCGTCGGCCGACTGGGCAGCGTCCACTTCGCCGAGCTCGACCTGCGGGGGAGGAGTGGCCGGTCGGTTCATTCGTGCCGCCCCACCGACGCCCTGATCCTGGCGCTCCACCAGCCCGTCCAGGTGCCCGTCCTGGTGGACGCCCGGTTGCTCGAGGGGGACGGCGACGTGCACCCTCCGGGGTCCGGCTGAACGGAACCCGGACCCCGGGCACCGCCCCGGCGGGCTCGCCACGGTTGTCCGACCCCCGATCCCCGGGCAGAATGCCGTCATGGCGGCTCCGAGCGGGGAGGTGACGCTCCTCTTCACCGACATCGAGGGCTCCACCCGGCTGTGGGACTCGCAACCGGAGGCGATGGCCGGCGCCCTGCGGCGCCACGACGGGATCCTGCGGGAGGTGATCGAAGCCCACCGAGGGTACGTGTTCAAGACCGTTGGTGACGCCTTCTGTGCCGCCTTCTCCTCGGCGGCGGACGCGGTGACGGCGGCGGTGGGTGTCCAACAGGCCCTCGGCGCGGAGCCCTGGCCCCCCGAGGTCGTGATCCGCGTCCGCATGGGACTGCACACGGGGAGTTGCGAGGAGCGCGACGGCGACTACTTCGGTCCGCACGTGAATCGGACCGCCCGCCTCGAGGCGTCGGCTCACGGAGGGCAGATCGTCGTCTCGGCCAGTACGACGGCCCGGCTGGCCGAGGCTCCGGCGTCCGGCGTGACCCTGGTCGACCTCGGCGAACACCGATTGAAGGACCTCGCCCGACCCGAGCGGGTGGCCCAGGTGGCCGCCGACGGGCTCGCCACCGCGTTTCCACCACTGCGGAGTCTGTCGAATCCGGCCCTCCGCCACAATCTGCCCCAGGTGGCGTCGAGCTTCATCGGCCGCCGCCAGGAGTTGGAACGCCTCCGGGAGCTCCTCGCCCACTCCCGCCTCGTCACCCTGACCGGACCGGGTGGAACCGGCAAGACGCGGTTGGCCCTGCAGGCCGGGGCCGAGGACCTCGACGGCTCGGCCGACGGAGTCTGGTTCTGCGACCTCTCCCTCGTCTCCCATCCCGACGGTGTCATCCGGGAGGTGGCAACCGTGCTGGGCATCCCCGATCTTCCCGGCCGGGATCTCCTGGACGGCGTAACGGAGGGCCTGGCCACCCGTTGCCTGCTCCTGGTCCTCGACAACTGCGAGCACCTGTTGGCTGCGGCCGGTGTAGTGGTGGACCGGCTCCTCGGACGGTGTCCCGACGTCGGGGTGCTCGCCACGAGCCGCCAACCGCTCGGCGTGCCGGGGGAACACGTCCTGCGCGTCCCGCCGCTCGGACTGCCGGCGTCCGGACCGGATGACGACTCCCTCACGGAGGTGTTGGGATCCGACGCGGCCACGCTGTTCGTGGACCGGGCCCGGGCCCACGATGACGGGTTCCTCCTCGACGGGGCCACGGCCGGACGGGTGGCGAGGATCTGCCGGGCCCTCGACGGACTGCCGCTGGCCATCGAGTTGGCCACCGCCCGGCTGCGCACCATGAGCCTGGAGGACCTCGAGAGTCGCCTGGCGGACCACCTGCGACTGTTGCGCCGGACCGGTGCCCGGGACGGCGGGGGACGTCAGCAGACCATCACTGCCCTCATCGACTGGTCGCACCGCCTGCTCGACGACACCGAACAATTGGTCTTCGCCCGTCTGTCGGTGTTCGCGGCACCCTTCGAACTGGGAGCCGGCGTGGCGGTGGCGGGTGCCGACCTGGACGACGACGAGGTCGAGGACGCCGTCCTCTCCCTGGTGGACAAGTCGCTCCTCGTCCCCGACACGACCGGGTCGACGACCCGGTACCGCTATCTGGAGTCCGTCCGCCAGTACGCCGCTGCCCGCCTGCAGGCGACCGGCCGAGCCGGGGTCGACCGGACCCGGGGTCGGCTCGTGTCGTGGTATGCCCGCCTGGCGGCCGACGCTGAGACCCCGCTGTTCGGGGCCGAGGAGTCGGTCTGGCTGCGACGGCTGGATGAGGAACAGCCCAACCTGCTGGTCGCCTTCGAGCACGCCGCCTCGGGACTCGGAGTGGATGACGGGGGGCTGGCCATGGCTGGCGCGCTGTACCTGTACTGGCTCGAGGAGGATGAGGCCTTGGGCGTCGAGGTGCTGGAACGGGGCCTGGCGCGGGACACAGCAGGAGTCGACCGGGTCGTCCTGGCCCGGGCGAGGTGGGTGCTGGCCGAGATGTACGAGCACGTCGGTCGCCTCGAACGGGCTGCCGACCTGGCCGAGGACGCCTTCGTGGCGGCGGTGGCGGCGGGTCCGAAGGCGGTGGCGGTGGCGGCGCAGGCCCGGAAGGTCTGCGCCCTCTGTGCCGTCACCCGGACCGGTCGGGACGGACCCGCTCCAGCCCTCGCCCTCATGGAGGAGGCCCGCCGGCTCGCCGAGCGATCCGGGGACCCGCTGA
Organism: uncultured Acidimicrobiaceae bacterium; assembly: GCA_963841885.1. Lineage (GTDB taxonomy): Bacteria > Actinomycetota > Acidimicrobiia > Acidimicrobiales > RAAP-2 > Bog-756. Next base: position 46,312 of record CAWJEK010000018.1, on the reverse strand, counting down.
CCGAGGCATTCGTGAACCACGATGCCGGGGTCGTGCGGCTCGAGCTGGGCGACCTGGACGGTGCCCGGGCGATGCTGCTCGACGCCCTCGACCGCTTCGCCCGGATGCAGAGCGGTCTCGGGGTCGCCATGGCGGCGATGAACCTCGGCAACGTGGCCGAGGCGAACGGTGACCTCGACGAGGCCCATGACCGGTTCATCGAAGCCTTCGACCGGCTACGCGGGTTGGACCGGCACCGGGCGGGCCCCCGGGTCGGGATCGCCGCCCTGAACCTCGCCAACATCCTGGCGAGGCGGGGTGCCTCCGAGGAGGCTTTCGGGTATCTCGCGGTCGGGGTGGCCAACGCCCGAGCCTTCCCCGCCTGGTTCGCGCTCCTCACCGCCGCGTTGGTGGCGCGCACCTCCGGTCACCCGGAGCCGGCCGCCGTCCTCCACGGCGCGGCCGGGGGCCAGATCGACGGACCGGAGGCGTCGGCGGGCGAGGTCGCCCTGTCGGCACATCGCGACGGTCTCCAGGCCCTCCGGGCGCTCGGCACGGTCGATGTGGACCGACTCTACGAGGAGGGGCGGCGGATGTCGCCGGACGATGCGCTCCGCTTCGCCACCGACTACGTCACCCGGCACAACTGCCGACCCCTGGGTGCGGCCCGCGCCGTCGGCGATGCGTCGCCAGTCGTCGACTCTAGATCCGGGACGACTCCCTAGCTGCCGGTCAGGAGCCGACGGCGCCGCTCCAGGTCCTCGTCGAACTTCGCCTGCTCGGCGGCGTCGGCCGCCGCCGTCCCCTCGTCGGAGATGCGCATCAGGATGGCCACCAGCACGTAGTTGGCCATGAGGGCGGACCCCCCGTAGGCGATGAAGGGCAGGGTGATGCCGGTCAGGGGTAGCAGCCGGACGATCCCGCCGATGATGAAGAAGGCCTGGAAGCCGATGATGAGGGTCAGCCCGGCCGCCGTCAGTTTGGCGAACTCCGAGCGGGCCGACTGGGCGATGCGCAGGCCGGCGCCGACCAGCAGCAGGAACGCCACCAGCACCATGGTGGCGCCGAGCAGGCCCATCTCCTCGCCGATGACGGCGAAGATGAAGTCGGTGTTGGAGTTGGCCACCTCGTAGGCGGCCTGGCCGAGACCGAGGCCGGTGCCGCCGATACCCCCGCTGCCCAGCGCGTACCAGGACTGGACGAGCTGGCCACCGCTGCCGTTGGCCAGGGGCCACGGGTTGAGCCAGTCCTCGACCCGGATGTGGGTCTGGGAGAAGTACTTGCCCGAGACGTAGGCGCCGGCGGCGAACAGGATGATCCCGAGGAGCAGGTACCCGGTCCGTCCGGTCGTGATCCACAGCAGACCGATGAAGAGGGCGAACAGGAGGGCCGAGAAGCCGATGTCGTGCTCGGCGCTCATCACGAGGATGGCGAATCCCCACGCCAGCACGATGGGGACCAGGGGCCTCGGGTCGAGGACCAGCCGGTTGCCCAGGCGGGCCGTCGGGATGGTGAGCAGCTCACGCTTGTCGGCGAAGTAGGAGGCGAAGAACACGCAGAGGACGATCTTGCCGATCTCCACCGGCTGGAACTCGAAGCTTCCGACCTGGATCCACAGCCGGGCCCCCTGGATGTTCCGCCCGATGCCGGGGACCAGGGGCAGGAGCAGCAGGACCACGCCGGCGGCCAGCAGGAGGTAGCGGTAGCGGTCGAGGTCGCGGGACCGCCGCACCACCGCCAGGGTCACCACGTAGAGCGCCACCCCGCCGGCGGTCCAGGCGGCCTGGAGGGGTGCGTAGTGCGGGTAGCTCGGGTGACACGTGGAGACGTGGCACAGGGCGAGGTCGATGCGGCTGATCATGACGTAGCCGAGGCCGTTCAGCAGGAACACCAGGGGCATCACCACGGCATTGGCATCGGGCACGAACACCCGGTTGGCGATGTGCGTCACCCCGCCGAGGGCCAGGATGCACAGGAGGAGGGGAGCGAGGTCGGAGGGCACATGGTTGGTGTTGCCCACCACCATCAGCACGTAGGTGGCCACGATGATCACCCCGGCCGCCACCATCAGGCCGAGCTCGGTCCGACGGCGCGCCTTGACGCCCCGGCGGGCGCGTCTGGTCGTTGAACGCAGGGTGAACGGCACTGCCGGGGAGCCTACCGGCGGCCACCCCCGGCGCGGGGGAGCCGACGGGAGCCCGGAAGCGGCCCTCCGACCCCGGCCACGGGTGTGTCCGCCAGGTACGATGGGGCGACGATGATCTCCCCGACCCCCCGACCCCGTCACTCCCGGCGGGTGCAGCCGTGACGGAGTCGACGGCCGATGCGAGCGCCCGGGTCCGCATCGATCCGGAGGTGGGGCCACCCGATGTCCCCGTGGCGGTGCCCGGCACGGCACCCGGACGGCGCCCGCCGCCTCGCCGGCCGGCGGCCGAACGGGGCCCGAGAGCGGCAGAACGGTGCCCGAGCAGGTGCCCCTCCGCCAGTCGACCGAGCGCTTCGCCAACCGCGAGCTGTCGTGGCTCGAGTTCGCCAACCGCCTGCTCGACCTGGCCGACGACGACCGGCAACCTCTGCTCGAGCGGGTCAGGTTCCTGGCCATCTTCACCGAGGGACTCGACGAGTTCTTCCAGGTGCGGGTGGCCGGCCTCGAGGACCAGGTGGCGGCGGGCCTGCGCACGCGGTCGCCGGACGGGCTCGGTCCGTCCGAGCAGCTGGCCGCCATCGCCGAGCGGGTCACCGACCTCGTGGCCCGCCAGAGCCGCGTCTACGCCGACGGGGTGGAGCCCCGGTTGCGGGCCGCGGGGATCCTGATCGCCGACTGGCACACCCTCGATGCGGCCGACCGGGACCATCTGGGCGACGTCTTCGCCCGCACCATCTTCCCGGTGCTGACCCCGTTGGCCGTCGACCCCGGCCACCCGTTCCCCTACATCTCCAACCTCAGCCTCAACCTCGTCCTGCGGGTGGCCGACCCCGCCACCGACGAGCAGCGGATCGCCCGGGTGAAGGTGCCCCCCCTGCTCCCGCGCTTCGTGGTCCTCCCCGACGGCGACCGGTTCGTGCCGGTCGAGCAGGTCATCGCCGCCCACCTGGACACCCTGTTCCCGGCGATGCGGGTGGTCGAGCACCATGTCTTCCGGGTGACGCGCAACGCCGACCTGTCGGTGGACGAGGACGACGCCCAGGATCTCCTCGCCGCGGTCGAACTCGAGCTGCACCGGCGCCGGTTCGGGCAGGCCGTCCGCCTCGAGGTGGCCTCGGGCATGTCCCACGACCTCCTCGAGATGCTGGTGGCGGAAGTGGACGTGCCCGAGGACAACGTGTTCGTGACCGACGTCCCCCTCGACCTCGGGGGGCTCTCACAGCTGACCGCACTGGACCGGCCCGAGCTCGCCCCCGAACCCTGGACGCCCCTCGTCCCCCCGCAGCTGGCCGCCGGACGCGACCTGTTCGACGTCCTCGCCGAGGGAGACGTCCTGCTGCACCATCCCTACGAGTCGTTCGCTGCGTCGGTCGAGGCCTTCGTGGAGCGGGCCGCCGCCGACCCCGACGTGCTGGCCATCCGCCAGACGCTCTACCGCACCGGCTCCGACAGCCCCATCGTGGCCGCCCTCATCCGGGCGTCGCTGTCCGGCAAGCAGGTCACTGCGGTGGTGGAGCTCCAGGCCCGCTTCGACGAACAGGCCAACATCGCCTGGGCCCGGGCCCTGGAGGAGGCCGGCGTCCAGGTGGTCTACGGAGTGGTCCGCCTGAAGACGCACTCCAAGATGTCCCTCGTCATCCGTCGCGAAGGCGAGGCCACCCGCCGGTACTGCCACGTGGGGAGCGGCAACTACAACTCGGTCACGGCGCAGACCTACGAGGACGTCGGCCTGCTGACGGCGGACCCCGACATCGGCGCCGACCTCTCCGAGGTCTTCAACCTGCTGTCGGGTTCGGGCAGCGCGCTCGAGCTGCGGCGGCTGATCGTGTCGCCGGTCAGCACCCGCGACGAGGTGATCGCCGCCATCGACGCCGAGGCGGCTGCCGGCCCGTCGGGCCGTATCGTGCTCAAGACGAACGGCCTGACCGATCCCGAGGTGATCGACGCCCTCTACCGCGCCTCGGCCCAGGGCTGCCCGGTCGACCTCATCGTCCGGGGGCGTTGCAGCATCCGGCCCGGTGTCCCCGGCCTCTCCGAGGGCATCACCGTGCGCTCCATCGTCGGTCGGTTCCTGGAGCACTCGCGGCTGTTCCGTTTCGGGGGCGACCACGGACGTCCCCTGCGCATCTGGTTCGGCTCACCGGACATGATGGAGCGCAACCTCGACCGACGGGTGGAGGCCGTGGTGCCGGTGGTGGATCCCCACATCCAGGAGCGGCTCGTGTCCATCCTGGACGACGCGCTGCGCGACGAAGCGAATTCGTGGGCCCTGGCCCCCGACGGGACGTGGTCCCGGACGCGCCCGCGACCGCCGGCGCGGGACCCGGCTTCAGCCTGCAGGATCGGTGCCGACACCTTGCGCTCGAAGAACTACGGCGGCGCCAGGATGCGGCGCAGGCCGTGCCGACCCTGCGGACGGTGGAGGCGTCGACGGCACCCGGGTCGGCACCGCCGGTCCCCGGTCGCCCGGCACCGGCGGAGTCGGCGCACCCGCCCGACTCGCCCCACCCGCCCCACCAGCTACCGTCGCTACCGTCGGCTTCCCGGGAGCCGGTGGTGCCGGCGCCGTCGAGCCGGCGCTGGTGGCGTCGTCTGTTCGGCCGGTCCGGGCGAACGCCGTAGCCAGGATCTCGACGGTGCGCGCCTGGGCCAGCAGGACCCGGCGCTTCAGCCGGATCCTGACCGAACGGTGCTCGAGCTCGATGGAGGCGTAGGCGAGCCCTCCGAAGGGGATCGGTAGCCAGAAGTTGACGGCCCGGTAGGCGAGGACCGCCGACAGGGCCTGCCCGTCGGTCAGCCCGGAGCCGGCCAGCATGGAGACCAGGACGAACTCCACCACGCCAAGGCCTCCCGGGGTGATCGGGATGGCAGCCAGGATGTTGGCCAACCCGTAGGCGGTCAGCAGGTCCACGGGCGAGATGACGTGGGCGAAGGCCGCCACGAAGACCCACAGGGAGGCGGCGTCGAGCAGCCAGTTGGCCGTGGCCCAGCCCACCGCCCGGGCCAGCAGGGGCTTGTCGTCCATGAGGACCGCGAACCGCCGGGCCAGCCGCTCGACCAGCGACGTGAAGCGGTCGGCGTCGAGGAAGCGGATGTGGGCGGCCACCGCATGGATGATGCGGCGGGCCCGCTCCTGTCCCCGGGTCAGCAGATAGAAGAGCCCGCCGAAGGCGCCGAGCAGGATCACCCCGACGGCCGCGGCCACCACCAACAGGATGGACGCGGAGGTCGATCCGTGGCCGTCCACGCCGGGCGCCCGGAACCCGTGGGTGGCCAGGAAGGCGACCAGCGAACACCAGAAGAGTCCGTTGAGCACGACGGCGGAGCCGATCCCCTGCGTGCCGAGGGCGAAGCCGGTGTCCGCACCCGACACGCCGGACTGGGTCAGCAGTCGGTAGCCGAGGGCCGTCCCCGGGGCGGTCCCACCCGGGCTGACGTGGCTGAGGGCCAGGGTCGACAGGTTGATCCGGAAGATCCGGCGCCTCGACGGGCCGCCGTGAGGCAGGACCGAGTGCGTGAGCTGGGTGTAGGCCACGAGTGCGGCCAGCTCGAGCAGCACGCCGATGGCCAGGTAGGCCGTGTTGATGTGGGCCAGGGCGCTGATCTGGCTGCGGTGGCTGGCCAGCAGCGGGATCGCCACGTAGAACAGGAAGAGGAAGACGAGGACGGTGCCGACGCTCAGGCGGACTTCGCGCCGCACGAACGGCCCGCGGTGCCACCACCGACCGTGCCGGCCCGCGCCCGCCCTCCTCCCTTCCGGCCCGTCTGCCGTGTCGGCCTCCATCGCCAACATGTTGACACGCAGGAACGCCCGGACCTGCCATGCTGAGGATGTGGCAGTGCCGATCGAAGACACCGACGGCGTCCCCGAGGAGCCGCCGACGATCGTCAGCGAGAGCACGGTGGAGCGCAAGGACCGGGAGGTGGGCCCGGACGCTCCCCGGCGCGAGCGGATGTTCGCCGCCGCTTCGGCCCGGGGCGTCCCCCTGCGGACGATCCTGACCGTCGACGCGGTGGTGATCGCCACCTGGGTGCTCTACCGGCTCGTAGGCCGGCTGCGAGAGGTGATCCTGTGGATCCTCATCGCCGCCTTCATCGCCCTGGTGCTCAACCCGGCCGTCAACGCCCTCGAACGCCACCGGTTCCGCCGTGGAGCCGCTGTCGGGGTCACCTTCGCGGTGGCCGTCGCCCTCTTCGGTGGACTGCTCGCGCTGTTCGGCTATCCGTTGGTGAACTCCCTCACCCACGTGGCCGAGCGCCTCCCCACGATGGTCGACCAGGTCCAGCGGGGCCACGGTTGGCTGGCCCACACCCTGCGGCACTTCGGTCTGCTCAAGTGGGTCCAGAAGAACGCACCCCGACTCCAGCAACTCGCCCACAATCTGAGCAAGCCGGCGCTGTCGGTCGGCGCCAACCTCGGACGGGCCGTGTTCTCCACGATCATCGCCCTGACCACCATCGCCTTCCTCTCGCTGTTCATGCTGCTCGAGGCCCCGCGCCTGCGGGCCGGCCTGCTCGGCAATCTCAACCCCCGCCTGCGGTCCACGGTGCAGGAGATCTCGACGACCGTCTCCCACTCGGTCACCGCCTACGTGCTCGGCACCGTGGCCCTGGGCCTCCTGTTCGGTGTGGTCATCTTCATCACCATGGTGATCCTGGGCGTGCCCTTCGCCCTCCTGCTCGGCCTGTGGGTGGCGCTGGTGGCGATGATCCCCCTCGTCGGCGGCCTCATCGCCGCCATCCCGACCGTGGCCCTGGCGCTCCTGCACTCGCCCACCGCCGGCGTCGTCGCCGTGGTCGTGTTCGTGGGCTTCCAGCTGGTGGAGAACCACTTCCTCTACCCGGTCGTCATGAGCCGGACCGTTCGCATGAACCCCCTGTGGGTGCTGTTGGCCGTCCTGATAGGCGCCAATCTGGGCGGTGTCTTCGGATCCAGCCTGGGCGCGCTCACCGGGGCCCTGGTGGCCATCCCGGTCGGCGGCGCCATCCAGGTGATCTTCCGCGAGTTCTGGGAGCGGACCCGGGCCACGGAGCCGCCCGCCACGGAGCCGCCCACGGTGGACTCCGGCCGAGGTCCCGGCGCTCCGCCATGTCCGACGCCACCGGGTCGGCGCCGCCCCGGGGCGGTTGACCGGACCGAGACCCTCCGGGACCGTCGGGTCCCGTAAGCTGGCGGGATGGATGTCCTGGTGGTCCTGCCTACCTACAACGAGTCGGAGAACATCGACCACGTGCTGCGGCGGATCCGCAACGCCGTGCCGGCGGCCACGGTGCTGGTCGTCGACGACGGCAGCCCGGACGGCACCGCCGACATGGCCGAGATCGTGGGCAAGGAGCTGGGCAACATCGAGGTGCTGCGGCGGGGCGGCAAGTCCGGCCTCGGCAGCGCGTACCGCGCCGGGTTCCGGTGGGGCCTCGACCGCGGATTCGACGCCTGCATCGAGATGGACGCCGACCTGTCCCACGAGCCGGAGGCGATCCCCTCGCTGGTGGCTCCGCTCGCCGAGGGCCACGAGCTGGTCATCGGCTCGCGCTACATCCCGGCGGCCGTCATCCCGAACTGGGCGTGGCACCGCCGCCTGCTGTCGCGGGGCGGGAACATCTACGCCTCGACCGTGCTCGGCCTCGGCGTCTCGGACGCCACCGCCGGCTTCCGGGCCTATGCCGCCACCCTCCTGCGCCGCCTCGACCTCGACGCCGTCCGGGCCGAGGGCTACGGCTTCCAGATCGAGATGACGTACGAGGCGAAGAAGGCCGGGGCGTCGATCCTCGAGGTCCCGATCCGCTTCGTCGACCGCGTCGAGGGCGAGTCGAAGATGTCGACCTTCATCGTGGTCGAGGCGCTCGGACTGGTCACGATGTGGGGCGTGCAGCGGCTCTTCGGGTCGTCGAAGTCGGAGCGGCCAGGTCGTCCGCACCTGATGCCACCGCCGTGAGCGCCCCGGTGCGGGTCCTCGTCGTCGACGACGAGCCCTACATCACCGACGTCGTCTCGTCGGCGCTCGTGTTCGAGGGCTTCGCCACCGAGGAGGCGTCCACGGTGGCCGACGCGCTGTCCGCACGCCCGGTCGGGACCTTCGACTGCATCGTCCTCGACGTGATGCTCCCCGACGGGGACGGCTTCACCGTCTGCCGCACCCTGCGGGAGGAGGCCATCAGCACGCCGGTGCTCTTCCTGACCGCCCGCGACGCCGGCTCGGACAAGCTCGCCGGGCCTGGTCTGGGCGACGACTACGTGACCAAGCCGTTCAGCATCGACGAGCTCGTGGCCCGGATCCGGGCCGTCCTGCGCCGGACGGGGACCGCGGCCGACGCCTGCCGGCTCCGGCTGGCGGACCTGGTCGTGGACACCGAGGAACGCACCGTGCGCGGGCCGGCGAGTCCATCGACCTGACGGCCACGGAGTTCAACCTGCTGGCCTTCCTCCTGGACAACGCCCGCCGGGTGCTGTCGCGTGCCCAGATCCTCGAAGAGGTCTGGGGTGACAACTTCGACGGCGAGTCGAACATCGTCGAGACCTACATCTCCTACCTCCGCAAGAAGGTCGACCGGTTCGAGCCCGCCGCTCATCCACACCGTCCGCGGCGTCGGCTACACGATGCGGGAGCCACGGCCGTGACGCTGCGCCGACGACTCGTCGTCACCATGGCGTGGTCGTGGCGGTGGGCCTCATCGTCGTGGACGTGATCACGTTGACCTCGCTCCAGTCGTTCCTCGTCGGCCGCGTCGACAGCCAGCTGACGGCGGCCACCCACGAGATGGCCGGGCTCGTGGTGCACGACCAGAACCGGGGGGAGGCCGTGTCGGCCATCCAGATCCAGGAGCGGATCAGCCCCGACGTCTACGTCGAGCTGCTCGACCCGGCCGGTGCTCCGATCGTGGTGCGCCCGTCGGGCACGCGGTTCGAGGCCGACCCGGCCCCGCGCCTGCCCGCCACGCTCCCGGTCCGACCCCTCGCCGCCGACTACGACTTCGAGCCCTCCACCTACCGTCCGTCGGCCGCCGCCATGACCATCGGGTCAGCTCCGCACCGGGCCGGCCGCATCGTCACCCCCGGTCCGCAGTACCGGATGATGGCCACGTCACTGCCGGGCGGCACGTTGGTCGTCGCCACCCGGCTCGACTCGGTGTCGGCGACGCTGTCGTCGCTGCGCGCCATCGAGATCGGTCTGACCCTCGGCCTCCTCGTCCTCCTGGTGATCCTCATCACCCTCATCGTGCGCGCCGGACTCCGTCCGCTCGAGGACATGTCGCGGGAGGCCGACGCCATCGCCGCCGGCGACCTGACCCGCCGGGTCCGGCCCGACGACGGCACCACGGAGATCTCGCGTCTCGGGAGGGCCCTCAACGGCATGCTGGCCCAGATCGAGACGGCGTTCGCCCTCCGGGCGGGCTCGGAGGAGCGACTGCGGAGCTTCCTGGCCGATGCGTCCCACGAGCTGCGCACCCCGCTCACTTCGATCCAGGGCTACGCCGAGCTGCTGCGCAAGGACGCCCTGCCCGACGCCGAGGCGCGGGAGCGCGCCCTGGCCCGGATCGAACAGGAGGCGGCCCGGATGGGCCTGCTGGTCGGCGATCTGGCCGTCCTGGCCCGCGAGGGGGAGGGCCCCGAACCCCAACGCACCCGGGTCGACCTCGCCGGGGTCGTGTCCGAGGTGGTGTCCGACGCCCGGATGATCGACGGCTCCCGGGTGATCTCGCTGGAGCGCCCGGGGCCGGTCCCGGTCCAGGCCGACCGTCGCCGGCTGGAGCAGTTGGTGCACAACCTGGTGGGGAACGCCCTCTCCCACACTCCCCCCGGGACGCCGGTGGAGGTCCGGGTGGCCGCCGAGGAGGACCGGGCCGTGGTGGTGGTGCGGGACCATGGGCCGGGTATGGACCCCGAACAGAGCGAGCACGTGTTCGACCGGTTCTACCGGGGGGCGTCCGCCTCCCGGGACGGGGGCTCCGGGCTGGGCCTGTTCATCGTGGCCAGCCTGGCCCGCTCGTTCGGTGGGGAGGTGGGCGTCGACTCGGCGCCCGGCGCCGGCTGTGCCTTCACCGTGGCCCTGCCGCTCGACACCTCGGACGCCGGCGAGATCGACCGGTCGACCGCTCCCCGGCCGGACGGTGACGACGCGGCTGGGCGGTCGCGGGGACGGGACCCCGGGCGGCACCCGGTCCCCGATCCGGCGGCGAGCCGGGGGTGAGCGGAGCCGGGCTGGCCACCATCGACCGGGGGAGCGGGCCCACGATCCTGCTCCTGCACGGCCAGCCGGGCACCGGGTCCTCGTGGGACCCGGTCACCGGATTGCTGACCGATCGTTTCCGGGTGCTGGCCCCCGACCGGCCCGGCTACGGCCGAACCCCGATGGGAGCCACCGGCCTGTCGGGCAACGCCGACCTGATCGCCGATCTCATCGACGCCACCGGCACCGGGCCGGTCACCGTGGTGGGCCACAGCTGGTCGGGCGGGGTGGCCGTGCTCCTGGCCGACCGGCGCCCCGATCTCGTCCATGCGCTCGTGCTGGTCGGGGCCGCGTGCACCCCGGACAGCGTCGACGACATCGACCGGCTGCTCGGTCTGCCGGTGGTGGGGGAGATGCTGACCGCGGCCGGCCTGGTGGCGCTGGGGGAGGTGCTCCCGAAGGTCCGCCGACTCGCCCCCCGGCTGCCCGAGCGCCTCCGCGAACCGTTCCGGGCCACGTTGCCCGACCAGGGCGTCCTGGGTGGCGAGCGCGGGGCCCTGGGACGGCACCGCCGCACCTTCGTGACCGAGCAACGCGCCCTGTTGGGCGAGCTGCCCGACGTGGTGGACGCGCTCGGCCGGATCCGCGCCCCGACCGCGGTGGTGGTGGGAGGCTGGGACGTGGTGGTCCGGCCATCGGCCGCCCGCACCCTGGCGGGGTCGGTGGAGGGGGCGGAGCTCGTCGAGGTCCCCCGGGCCGGTCACTTCGTGGCCCGCGACGCTCCGGAGGCGCTCGCCGGTGTCGTGGCCCGCTACGCCCCCGATGCGAACGTCAGCCGCTGACGGGGGTCGGGGGCGGCTTCGGGTCGAACGGGACGCCGGGGGCCAACGCGTCGAACACGGCGGTGAATTTGAGATCCGTCTCCCGGCGCTCCACCTCGGGTCGCGACCCGGCCACGATGCCCACCCCCGCCGACAGCGAGGCGGTCGCCCCGACCACCGTCATCGCCCGGATCCCCACCACCCAACGACCGTCACCGGTGCCGTCCATCCAGCCGACGGCCCCCGCGTAGGGCCCGCGCGACCCCGCCTCGAGCCGGTCGATCAGTTCGAGGGCGGCGTGGCGGGGAACGCCGCCGACCGCCGGCGTGGGATGGAGCAGAGCCACCAGGGCGAGCACCGACGCCACCTCGTCGCCCGGGCGGCGGCGAAGGGTGCCCCCGATCGTGGTCCCGAGGTGGGTGATGTTGTGCAGGTGGACGAGCTCGGGAGCGTCCGGCACCTCCAGTCGGTCGCACCAGGGGCCCAGCGCCTCCCGGATGGCGTCCACCACCAGGCGGTGCTCCTCGGCGTCCTTGGCCGACTCCAGGAGGACGGGGGGCAGCGTGCTCCCGACCGGATGGTGACGGTCGGTGGTTCCGGCCAGGGGGCGGCTGGTGACGGTGGACCCGCGTCGCTCGACCAGCAGTTCCGGGCTGGCACCGACGAAACGCCCGCTCGGGGTGGGGACGGAGAAGAGCGTGCAGCTGGGCTCGAGGACGCTCCAGCGTCGCAGCAGGTCGGCCACATCGAGAACCCGGTCGGCCGTCACCTCCACCCGACGCGAGAGGACCACTTTGTCCACCTGATCCCGACCGATGGCCGCCACCGCCTCGGACACCCGGTCCTCGAAGCCGAAGTCGCCGTCGCCGGGTTCGATCCGCCATGCGGCGGGCCGCACGCCGCCGGTCCACCGGTCCGAGCGGGCCGCCAGCCCGGCCCTCACGTCCGCGGGGTCACCGCCGGGGGTGCCGTCGGCTCCGGCCACCACGGTGACCCACTCGGAACCGTCCGGCTCGCGGCAGTAGAGGGTGGTCGGCACCACCAGGGCGGCGGCCCCGTTCCGGGCGAACGGCAGGGCCCCGAAGGCCAGTACCGCCCGCAGCGGGGTGGCGCCGGCCGGCAGGCGGTCGTCGCAGGTGACCGCGGCCAGGCGTTGCGACACCCGCTCGACGGCGCCGGTGTCGTCGAGGCCGCCGGGTAGGTCGAGGCGGAGGGCGGTGCCGAGGCCCACCAGCACGCGGCCGCCCTCGGCCATCAGGATCGCGTCCTCGCCCCCGGCCAGGGACCAGGGGTCGATGGCTCCGCCGACCGGTAGGGCGGCCCGCCACGCCGTCACCCCCGTATCTGCGGAGTCGGTCGCGTCGGGCGACGCGGTCCACGTCCCGGTGGTGTGGGCGGCCGTCACGGTCGTCCGGTCCGGGTCGCGGTGATGAGCTGACTCAGTCCACCCGACAGCGCCCGGCGGTTGACGGCCGAGAACCCGGCCTCGGTGAGCATGGTCCGCAGCTCCGTGGTCGAGGGCAGGTAGGCCGTCGACCTGGGCAGGTAGCGGTAGGCCGAGCGGTCCGACAGCAGACCGCCGATCAGCGGTACGACGTGGCGGAACCAGATGCGGTCCCCGACCCGCAGCAGTCCGGCGTCGGGCTCGGACACCTCGAGCAGGCTGATGCGCCCTCCGGGCCGGACGATGCGACCGAACTCGGCGAACACCTCGGCGAGTTCGGTGAAGTTGCGCAGCGCGTAGCCGCACGTGATGCCGTCGACGGCCGCGGTGGCCACCGGGAGCGCGGCGCCGTCGGCCTGGCCCAGGGGGAGCCCGGTGCGGTTGGCCGCCAGCATGCCCCAGGAGAGGTCCATGCCGAACGCCCGGTAGCCACCGGACGCCAGCAGCCGCAGGAAGTCACCCGTCCCGCAGGCGAGGTCGAGCACCGTCGAACCCGGTGGCAGACCCAGCGCCCGCAGCGACTGCTTGCGCCAGCGGACATCGAGGCCGAAGGTCATGGTGCGGTTGACCAGGTCGTAGCGGGGGGCGATGGCGTCGAACATCGACTGCACGAGCGCCGTCTTCTCACTGCCCGTCGGGAGGTCGACCTGGCGGGCCCGGGCCGCCGCCTCGAGGGAGATGCCGGTCGATGCCCGGTGCCCGTGGCGCGGGTCGTCGGCCGTCATCGGCCGGGACTCCCGGTGGCGTCCACCGGACGGTCCGGGCCTCCCTCGGCGCGGATCCGGTCCCAGACGGCCGTCCGCTCCTCGGCGGACCCCTCCTGCTCCACGTGGTCGAGGGCCACCCGGACGAGAGTCCGGGTGAAATGGTGGCCGACCAGCGTGTTGACCGCCGGGAGCAGCTCGGCGTAGGCCTGCAGCAGACCGTCGACCGCCGGGTCGCCCGCCCGCCCGTCGTCGGCCCGGTCGGGAGCGACGAGGGCATCGGGGCGCACGCCGCTGCGCAGGGGCTCGCGGACGTGGCGGGCGAACATCTCGACCGCCTCCCGGGCCGTGGCCTCGGTGGCCTCGTTGTGGCGCCGGGCCAGTTCGAGGAGGTCCGTGAGGGGGATACCCCATTCGAGCAGGCGGAGACCCGCCCGCGAGGCGGCCACGTCCTCCTCGGTGTACCGCTCCTGGCCGCCCACCCGGGTGGGGATGAGCAGCCCCTCGGCCTCCAACGCCTTCAGCAGGGCCAGTGGCATCCCCGTGGTCGTGGCCAGTTCGGCGAGGGTGTAGGCGGCCCCGTCGGCCGGGCTCCCGCCGGGGTCCGCCGCACCCGATCGGTCGACCGTTCCGGCGGGATCCAGTCCCGAGAGCCGGCCGAGGAGGGCCTCGTCGGCCGCGTCCAGCTCACCGGAGACGAGCCGGGCGATGGTGGCCAGGGTGAAGCCGCGCTGGCGGAGCGTCCGGATCCGGGTCAGCCGCTCGAGGTGCTCGTCGCCGTACCAGGCGATCCGGCCCTCCCGTCGGGGCGGGTCCAGCAGGCCCTTGCTCTGGTAGTAGCGGACGGTGTCCACCGACACGTCGGCCTGTGCCGACAGCTGCTCGACCCGCATCTCCATGCACCCACTCTAGGAGTGTCCGCTCGAATTGTCGGAGCAGATGCACCTACGGTCCGTTGACCTGGGCCTCCACCCCGGGTCGGGCCGGAGCGGTCGCCGGTCAGGCGTAGTAGCGGTACACCACCTGGGCCACGCAGTTGGGCTTGGCCGAGCCCTCGGTCTCGACGGTGGTGTCGAGCACCACCTGGACCCCGCCGGCGACGTCCTCCACCTCCGCCACCGTGACCCCGAGGTGGACCGAACTGCCCACCATCACCGGGGACGGGAAGCGCACCTTGTTGCAGCCGTAGTTGACGCCCATCGAGATGCCCTCGACGGTCATCATCCCCGACAGCAGGACCGGCACCAGGGCGAGGGTCAGGTACCCGTGGGCGATCGGGCCGCCGAAGGGGCCGTTCTTGGCCGCCTCGGGATCCACGTGGATCCACTGGTGGTCGCCGGTCGCGTCGGCGAAGAGGTCGACCTGCGCCTGGTCGACGACGTGCCACTCGGAGTACCCGAGGTGCTGTCCGACGAGGTCCTTGAACGCTTCGATGCCCTGCACGGTGGTTGCCATGGGCCCGACTGTAGGGGAGGGCCCGGGACCGCCACCAGCGTGGGACCGGGGTGAGGGGCGCCTACCCTCGCCGCGCAGTGCGTCCTCACGGGGTCCTGGTCGGTACCATCGACCGCGTGGACGGCGAACACCATCATCGCGACATCAACGGCGGCGGGGCCCGGGCCGCCGTCTTCGGAGTCAGCGACGGCCTCGTGTCCAACGTGTCCCTCATCCTGGGCATGGCCGGGGCGCACGCCTCGGCGGGCTCGGTGCGGCTGGCGGGCATCGCCGGACTGGTCGGCGGCGCCTTCTCCATGGCGTCGGGCGAGTACGTGTCCATGCGGGCACAGTCCGAGCTGATGCAGCGGGAGCTGGACGTCGAGCGTCGGGCCATCCTGAGCGACCCCGAGGACGAGCGGCGCGAGCTGGCCGCGCTGTACCGGAGCCGCGGGGTCGAGCCGGCCATGGCGGACGAGCTGTCCGTCAAGATGATGCGCGACCCGGAACTGGCCCTCGAGACCCACGCCCGCGAGGAACTCGGCTACACGCCGGGCCAGACCGGCCGCCCGCTCCAGGCGGCGCTGTCGTCGTTCATCACGTTCGCCCTGGGCGCGTTCATACCGTTGCTGCCCTGGCTGGTCACGGGCGGTACCCGGGCCATCCTGTGGTCGGTGGCGCTGGGGGCGTTGGCTTCGCTGGTCGTGGGGGCGGCGCTGTCGTTCTTCACCGGCCGCTGGTGGCTGTGGTCGGCCGGCCGCCAGCTGCTCATCTCGACCGCGGCGGCCGGGGTCACGTTCGGCATCGGACACCTCGTCGGCGTCCACTGACCGGCCGTCACCTCCGGTCCCGTCGATAGGCCCGGTCGACGTGATGGGTGGTGAGCCCCATCGACCGGTAGAGCGTGACCGCCGCGGTGTTGGCGGCGTCCACGTACAACATGCCCTGGGTCACCCCGGCGGCGGCCAACCAGGCGAATCCGTCGGCCGTCAGGGCCCGACCCCACCCCCGCCCATGGAAGTCCGGATCGACCCCGATCACGTAGACCTCCCCGAGGGGCGGGTCCAGATCGCGATGGATCTTGGTCCAACAGGAGGCGGCGATCCGGCCGTCCACCTCCAGCACCCGGAAGCCTTCGGCATCGAACCACGGTTCCCGTTCCCGCTCGAGCAGGGTGGCGAGGTCCCAGTGGCCCTGCTCCGGATGGTCCGCGAACGCCCGGTTGTTCTGGACCAGCCAGGCCTCCTCGTCCGACCCGACCCGGAAGGCGCGGGTCGCCACCGACCCGTCGTCGTGGCCCGGGCGCGGAGCCAGCGGGAGCGGGCAACGCAACTGCAGGAGGTCACGCTCGACCACGAATCCGCGGCGCCTCCGCCCGGGCATCGTCGGCGGCGCCGGCGGGGGAGACCCACCAGCGCAGATCATCCGACCCGGCCCGGGTGATCGCCCGATCGGCCAGCCGGTCGACGAGCGCAGGATCGTCCTCCAGGACCACGATCTCGAGGGTCGGCGTCCTCCCCCGGCGTCGTCGTCGACCTGGGCCCATCCCACGAGCTCGCCGTCGCCGGTGCGGCGGGCGGCCACCGCCACCAGATCCACCCCGGCCCCGCGGGCGGCGGCTGCGAGCGCCCGCAGTCGGCCCTCGCTCAGGCCGTCGACCCCGCGACGGGCATGGTGGTCGGCCACCAGGGCCCGTACCTCGGCGAGTAGGTGACCGGGCACCGGAGTCCCGACGTCCAGCACCTGTGGCTCCACGGCCACAAGCTACCGGTATCCTCCGTCCATGGCCCGACCCCGCACTCCGGCCGGTCGGGCCCGGGTGGTGAACGAGCGACTCGGCGAGCGGTATCCGGGGACCGCCGCCGAACTGTGCGCCCTCGACCACCGCGACGCATTCCAACTCCTGGCGGCCACCATCCTGTCGGCGCAGTGCACCGACGATCGGGTCAACAAGACGACGCCGGCGCTGTTCGCCGCGGTTTCCCGACGCCACCTCGCTGGCGGCCGCGCCGGTGGAGGAGGTGGAGGAGCTCATCCGTCCCACCGGCTTCTTCCGGGCCAAGACCCGTAGCCTGGTCGGCATGGCCACCGCGGTCGTCGAGCGGTACGGGGGCGAGGTGCCCACCCGCATGGAGGACCTCGTGACCCTCCCCGGCGTCGGACGCAAGACGGCGAACGTGCTCCGGAGTGTCGACTTCGACCTGCCGGGACTGCCCGTCGACACCCATGTCCAGCGCCTGGCGCTACGGCTCGGCCTCACCACCGCCACCGACCCCGTCAAGGTGGAGCACGAACTCGGCGCCATGATCCCCGCCCGCCAACGCGGGATGTTCAGCCTCCGGTTGATCCTGCACGGACGCGACACGTGTCGGGCGCGGTCGCCCCGGTGCACCGACTGCATCCTGTCGGACATCTGCCCGTCGGCTGCCCTCGGCCCCACTGTGGCCCGTCCACGGGTGCGGGCGCCCCGCGGTTGACAGTTGTTGACACCGTTCGGGGTCGCCGGCCCGGAACAGCTGTTGCAACAGCTCCGACCTTCCGTCGTCCCGGACCTTTTCGGTGACGGATACCGTGCTCAGGGCCCCCACAGCCAACGAAAACATCGGAACACACGGGTGTTCGGGAAATTCCCGTGGAGAGATGACTGGCATTCGACGTTGATTTGTGATGAGATGAATGGCGAACCAGTTCCCGCCAACTGGTTCCACAGAGTAGGGATCGGGATCCGCCGCCCGACCTGCTCGCGCGAAGGCACCCTTCGGGGTGCCTTCGCCGCGTCCGGGCACCGGTCGGCCCGGACCGGACGCCGTGCGCTACCGCCGGGACACCGGACGTTCACCTCACGTACACCTCGGCGGTTGGTTCAGGCTCCGCCCCGAATGGTCCTGTGACCGGAGCCGCGGCCGCGTCTGCCGGGGTGTCGGGTGGGGCCTACCGCCGTTGGAGGGTGAGGGCGAGTCGCGACAGTCGACGGTTGGCACTGGCCAACGACCGCTCGATGGCGAACAGCTCTCGGGCCGACTCCTCGTCCTTGGCGGCGTCGGCCGCCTCGGCGTGGACCGTGACCCGGCGCGTCAGTTCGTCGAGGGCCGTGGCGAGCGAGGACAGTTCGGCGGAGGTGGCGGCCATGGACCGATCATGGCATCCCGGGCCGGGACCCGGCACCGGGGGGCCGGGTGGGCGTCCGGTAGCATCGACGGGCCATGGCCCTGCGACGACTCGACCTGCGCGGCTTCGACGGTGACCGTCGGGCGCTCACCGACCTGCTGCCCCGTCCCGTGGACGAGCAGGACCGCTCGTCGGACGCCGTGGCCGGCATCCTGGCCGAGGTGCGGGCCGAAGGCGATTCCGCCCTGCGACGCCTGACGGCGCAGTTCGACCGGGTCGACGTCGAGGAACTGCGGGTGCCCGCATCGGAGATCTCCGCCGCGCTGGCCCGCATCCCGGCACCCCTCCAGGAGGCCCTCGACGTCGCCCACGACCGTATCCTCGCCTACCACTCCCACGAGGCCTCCGACGTCCCGGGCGACTTCACCAACGGTGGCGTGACGGTGCGCCACCTGATCCGACCGGTGACCCGGGCGGGGTGCTACGCACCGGGTGGGCGGGCCCGGTACCCGTCGACCGTCCTCATGTGCGCGGTGCCGGCCCACGTGGCCGGAGTGCGGGAGATCGTCCTGTGCGTCCCCCCGGGACCGGATGGTCGCATCGACGACGCCACCCTGGCGGCGGCGGCCGTGGCCGGTGTGACCGAGGTCTATGCGGTGGGAGGGGCCCAGGCCATCGCGGCGATGGCCTACGGGACCGAGAGCATCGCCGCCGTCGACGTGATCGTCGGCCCCGGCAACCGCTACGTGGCCGAGGCCAAGCGACAGGTGTCCGGTGTCGTGGGCGTCGCCTCGGCGTTCGCCGGACCCTCCGAGGTGGTCGTGATCGCCGGCCCCGCCACCCCGTCGGAGCTGGCCGCCATCGACCTGGTGGTGCAGGCCGAGCACGGTCCCGACGGTCTGGCCTGGCTGATCTCCTGGTCGGAGGAGCTCATCGACCGGGTGGACGCCGCCGTGGACCGGATCGTGGCCGCCTCCCCGCGTCGGTCCGACCTCGAGGCCACCCTGGGTTCGGGGGGCTACGCCGTGCTCGTCGACGGCCCGAAGAAGGCCTGTGCCGTGGCCAACGTGGTGGCCCCCGAACACCTCGAGATCCTGACCGACGACGCACAGTCACTGCTCGGGCAGATCGAATCGGCCGGTGCGGTGTTCCTGGGCACCAATGCGCCGGCCAGCTTCGGTGACTACGTGGCCGGTACCAACCACGTGCTGCCGACCAACCGCACGGCCCGCTTCGCCAGCGCCCTGCGGGTCGACGACTTCCGCAAGCACATCCACGTCGTGAGCCTGGACGACGACGCCGTGCGGGCACTCGGGCCCCACGTGGAGACCCTCGCCGAGACGGAGGGCCTGCCCGCCCACGCCCAGTCGGTCCGACTCCGATGGCCGGGATAGGCCCGGGCCGGCTGCCCGGCGTGCGGCCCGACCTCGACGCGCTCGAGGGCTACCACTCGGCCCAGGTGGAAGTGGAGGTCCGGCTCAACACCAACGAGTCGGCCCTACCCCCGCCCGAGGCCTGGCGCCGTGAACTCGCGGAGGCCATCGCGTCGATCGACTTCAACCGCTACCCCGACCGGGCGGCCACCGGGTTGCGGGCCGCCCTGGCCGAGAGCCACGGCGTCGGCGTCGACGAGGTGTTCTGCGCCAACGGATCGAACGAGGTCCTCCAGTGCCTCCTGCTGGCCTACGGAGGGGCCGGGCGCACCGTCGCCCTCTTCGAGCCCACCTACACCCTGCACCGCCACATCGCCTCGGTCACCGGGACGGCGGTCGTCGCCGGACCCCGGCGTGACGACTTCGGGCTCGACCTCGACGTGGTGGCCGAGGTGGTGGCCCGGTCCGAGCCGGTGGTCACGTTCCTCTGCTCACCCAACAACCCCACCGGGCGGGCCGACCGTCCCGAGGAGGTGCGGGCGGTGGCGGACCTGGTCCCGGGCCTGCTGGTGGTGGACGAGGCCTACGGACAGTTCGCCCCCACGTCGGCGTTGGAGCTCCGGGCTGCCGACCCCGAGGGGATGCGCCACGTCGTGGTCGTCCGCACCTTCTCCAAGACCTGGTCGATGGCGGGCACGCGGCTCGGCTACCTGGTCGCCGACCCCGCGGTCGTGGCCGCCTGTGAACTGGTCGTCCTCCCGTACCACCTGGATGCGGCGAAGCAGGCGGCGGGACGCCTGGCCCTGCGCCACGTGGCCGAGATGGAGCAGCGGGTGGCGGCGGTGGCCGAGGAGCGGGGGCGGATCGCCGCCGCCTTCGCCGATCTCCCCGTCGAGACGTGGCCCTCGGACGCCAACTTCCTGCTCTTCCGACCGACGGACAAGGACGCCCACCGGGTGTGGACCGATCTCGTCGACGCCTCGGTGCTCGTGCGAGACTGTTCGCAGTGGCCGGGCCTCACCGGCTGCCTGCGGGTGACGGTGGGGCTCCCCGAGGAGAACGACCGGTTCCTGGCCGCCCTGACCGAAAGCCTGCGATGAGCACCCCCGACCCCACACCGCACCGCCGGGCCGCCCGGACCTCCCGGGCCACCAGGGAGACATCCATCGAGGTCTCGGTCGACCTCGACGGCACGGGGGCGACGGAGGTGGCCACCGGCCTCCCGTTCTTCGACCACATGCTCAGCCAGCTCGGCAAGCACGGTGGTGTCGACCTGGTGGTCGCCGCCACCGGCGACCTCGACGTCGACGCCCACCACACGGTCGAGGACGTGGGTATCGCCCTCGGTGGCGTGTTCGCCGAGGCCCTCGGCGACAAGGCGGGCGTGCGCCGCTTCGCCTCCGTCTCGCTGCCGCTCGACGAGGCACTGGTCGACGTGGCCCTCGACCTGTCGGGACGGCCGTACCTGGCCTACGGCATCGAATTCGCCCCGGACACGCCGGGCCTCGGTACGCCACCCTTCGACCCGCAGCTGGCGGAGGAGTTCTGGCGGGCCTTCGTCACGGCCGCCGCCGTCACCCTGCACGTCCGCCTCATCACCGGACGCAACACCCACCACATCCTGGAAGCCTCCTTCAAGGCGGTGGCCCGGGCGTTGCGGGACGCGGTACGGATCGAGGGTGGGGACATCCCCTCCACCAAGGGCGTCCTGTGAACCCCGCCCCGGCTCCGTGATCGCCGTCCTCGACTACGGCATCGGCAACCTGCGCTCGGCCGAGAAGGCCCTCCAACGGGTGGGGGCCGACGCCCGGCTGATCGACGACCCCGATGCCGTGGCCGCCGCGGACGGCGTCGTCCTGCCCGGGGTCGGCGCCTTCGGGCGGTGCGCCGGGGCCCTCGAGCGGTCCGGTCTGGGGACGGCCGCCACCGACGCCATCGCCCGGGGCGTGCCGTTCCTCGGGATCTGCGTGGGCTTCCAACTGCTCTACGAGGGATCGGAGGAGGATCCGTCGGCCGCCGGCCTGGGCGTCCTGGCCGGCACCGTCCGCCGGCTGCCGGGGGGCGTCAAGCATCCCCAGATGCAGTGGAACACGCTACGTCCGGGCCCCTCGGAGCTGCTGGCCGGCGTGCCCGATCCCGCCTGGGTCTACTTCGTCCACTCCTTCGCCCCGGAGCGGACGGTGGACACCACGTCCACCTGCGACTACGGCGGGGACGTGGTGGCGACGGCCGAACGCGGCCGGGTCTGGGGCACCCAGTTCCACCCCGAGAAGTCCGGGTCGGTGGGTCTCGGCATCCTGGCCAACTTCGTGGCCGCGGTCCGCGGCGTCGCGGCCTGATGGACCTCTACCCGGCCATCGACATCCGCGACGGGGGGGCGGTGCGCCTGACCCAGGGCGACTTCGACCGCCAGAGCGAGTACGGCGATCCGGTGGCGCTCGCCGAGCGGTTCGCCGCCGCCGGTGCCCCGTGGCTGCACGTCGTCGACCTCGACGGGGCCCGGACGGGCCGCCCCGTCAACCGGGCGGTCGTGACGGCCATCGCCGACGCCGTGGACGTCCCTGTCGAGACGGGTGGCGGCGTGCGGACCCTGGACGACATCGGCGAACTTCTCGGCGCCGGACTGGCGAGGGTGATCCTCGGCACCGCGGCCCTCGACGACCCGGGCCTGGTGCGTCGGGCCACCGCCACCTTCCCGGGGCGGGTGGCCCTCGGCCTCGACTACCGGCGTACGGCCGACGGGCGGGCCGAGGTGGCGGTGCGCGGTTGGGAAGAGGGTTCCGGGCGCACCGTGGGTGAGCTGCTCGACGAGGTGGCCGGGGCGGGTCTGGCCGCGGTCGTGGTCACCGCCATCGAACGGGACGGGATGCTGAACGGTCCGGATGTCGCCGGGCTGGCCGCCGTACTGGCCTCCACCGACGTCCCCGTGATCGCCTCGGGTGGGGTGGGCTCGGTGGCGGACATCGTCGCGTTGGCCACGCTCGGGGCGACCGCCCCTGACGGTCGCCGGCGGGAGCTGAGCGGGGTCATCACGGGACGGGCCCTGGTCGACGGACGCCTCACGGTGGAGGAGGGGGTGGCGGCGTGCGCACCGTCCGGGTGATCCCGTGCCTCGACGTCGACGGCGGGCGCGTCGTCAAAGGTGTGCGCTTCACCGACCTCTTCGACGCCGGCGACCCGGTGGAGCTCGCCGCGCGCTACGACGCCCAGGGCGCGGACGAGTTGGTGTTCCTCGACATCACGGCGTCGTCGGACAACCGCTCCACCATGGTCGACGTGGTGGCCCGAACCGCCGAGCAGGTCTTCATCCCGTTCACGGTGGGTGGCGGGGTGCGGGCCGTCGACGACGCCCGCCGGCTGCTGCGGGCCGGCGCCGACAAGGTCGGGGTGAACTCCGCGGCGGTGGACCGGCCCGGGCTCGTCACCGAGTTGGCCGACGAGTTCGGGAGCCAGTGCGTGGTGGTGGCGATCGACGCCCGGCGTCGCGTGGACGGCTCGGCCGACCCGTCATGGGAGGTGTTCACCCATGGCGGCCGCACCGCGACGGGGGTGGACGCGGTGGCCTGGGCCGAGCGGTGTGCCGGACTCGGCGCCGGCGAGCTGCTCGTCACGTCCATGGACCGCGACGGGACCCGGGACGGCTTCGACCTCGAACTGACCCGGACCATCGCCGGGCGGTGCCCGGTGCCCCTGGTGGCCTCGGGCGGAGTGGGGGAGCTCGACCATCTGGTCGAGGGGGCGGTGGAGGGGGCGGCCGACGCCGTGCTGGCCGCGTCGATCTTCCACCTGGGCGAGTTCACCGTGGCCGAGGCCAAGGCGCACCTGGCCGCGGCCGGGGTCGCCGTCCGCCCCGTCTGAGCGCCGCACCCCCTCTGACGGGCACGCCGGAGCCGCCCGGGCCGTCCGGGCGCTTCCGGGGCTGCGGTAGCCTGCGGACGTGGCCACCACTACCCCGGAAGCTCCCGTCACGGGGGCACACGACGACGATGCACCGCTGGCGATCAACGTGCTCGCCGACCGCGTCCTCGTGCAGGTGGCCCAGACCGACGGCGAGCGGCGGTCCCGGGCCGGCATCCTCATCCCGGCCACCGCGCAGGTGTCGCGTCGACTGACCTGGGCCCGGGCCGTGGCCGTCGGACCGCACGTGCGCTCGGTCAAGGTCGACGACAACGTGCTGTTCAACCCCGAAGACCGGTTCGAGGTCGAAGTCCAGGGCGAGGAGTACGTCATCCTGCGGGAACGGGACATCCACGCGGTGGCCGCCACCCGCTTCGACGGTGGCACCGGCCTCTACCTCTGACCCGAGCCGCACCGAGCACCGAACAGATCCGCAGATTCAGGGAGCTTCCGTGACCATCCCCGCCAAACCGACCAGCTTCGTCGCCACGCCGGTGCCCCACACCCCCGAGGAGCTGGCGGCCGTCACCTACAACGCCGACGGGCTGGTGGGTGCCATCGTCCAGGACGCGTCCGACGGCGCCGTGCTGATGTTCGCCTGGATGAACGCGGAGTCCCTGGAGCGCACCCTGGAGACAGGTCGGACCTGGTTCTGGAGCCGGAGCCGGCAGGAGTACTGGTGCAAGGGCGAGACGTCCGGCGACCGGCAGTACGTGCGGTCGGTCCACTACGACTGTGACGGTGACGCCCTGCTGGTCACCGTCGACCAGGAGGGTGCCGGCGCGTGCCACACCGGGCACCGCAGCTGCTTCTACCGGGCGTTCGGCGAAGGGGCCGGAGCCGCCGCGGCCGATTCGTGAGCGGGTCCACCGGGCCCGGGGTCGAGGGCTTCCGGCGACTGGCCCGGGCCCACCGCATCGTCCCCGTCTGGCGCGAGCTGGTGGCCGACACGGTCACCCCGGTCGGCGCGTTCCTCTCCATGGTCGGCACGGGCGATGCCACGGGCTTCCTGCTGGAGTCGGTGGAGGGGGGCGAGCGCTGGGGCCGCTACTCCTTCGTCGGCCGCAACCCTCTGGCCACCGTGGTGGCTGAGGGCCACCGCGTCTCCACGCGGGGAGCCGTCGACCTCGACGACCTGGTCGGGGGCGGGGTCAGCGGCCACCACGGGGTGCTGGCCGCGTTGGAGGTCATCCTGGACGCCGTCGACTCGCCGGACCTCCCCGACCTGCCGCCGCTGCACGGCGGCCTCGTCGGCTACCTCGGCTACGACGTCGTCCGGGAGGTCGAGCACCTGCCGGACACCCCACCCGACGATCTGGGCCAACCCGACGCCGTGCTGTGCGTGATCGGCCAGCTGGCGGCGTTCGACCACTGGCGCCAACGCGTCGTCCTGATCGACAACGTCGTGGTGGACCCCGCCTGGAGCGACAGCGAGTTCGATGCCGCCCACGCCGCGGCCAACGACCGCCTCGACATCCTGGCCGCCGACTGCGTCCGTCCGACGGCGGAGGAGCCGCGGCTCCTCCCGGAACGCCAGCCTCCACCGTCGGACGTCACCCGGACGATGTCGGACGCGCTGTACACGGACGCGGTGCGGGCGGCCAAGGAGCACGTCCTGGCCGGCGACATCTTCCAGGTGGTCCTGTCCCAGCGGTTCGACGTGGCCGACCTGGGCGCCGACCCCTTCGACGTGTACCGGGTGCTGCGCCTGGTGAACCCGAGCCCGTATCTCTACTTCCTCCGCTTTCCCGAGGTGACGGTGGTCGGGGCCTCCCCCGAGCCCATGGTGCGCCTGCGGGACGGGACGGTGATCTCGCGACCCATCGCCGGCTCACGTCCCCGGGGCGGCACCCCCGAGGAGGATCTCAGGTTGGAGGGGGAGCTGGTGGAGGACCCGAAGGAGGTCGCCGAGCACGTCATGCTCATCGATCTCGCCCGCAACGACGTCGGCCGGGTGGTGAGCTTCGGGACCGAGGTGGTCGACGAGGTGATGGTGGTCGAGCGCTACAGCCACATCATGCATCTGACCTCCCAGGTCTCGGGGACCCTGGCCCCGGGCCGGGGACCCGTCGACGTGCTGCGCGCCACCCTCCCGGCCGGCACCCTCTCCGGTGCGCCGAAGGTGCGGGCGATGGAGATCATCGACGACATGGAGCCCACCAAGCGCGGCGTCTACGGCGGGGTGGTCGGCTACCTCGACTTCAGCGGCAATCTCGACACGGCCATCGCCATCCGCACCATGACGGTGGCCCCCGACGGCCGGGCCTCCGTGCAGGCCGGGGCCGGGATCGTGGCCGACAGCGACCCCGACACCGAGAACGCCGAGTGCGCCCACAAGGCTGCCGCCATGCTGTCGGCGGTGGCCATGGCCCGGGCCGCCACGGAGCAGCGGTGACCACCACCCCCGGCTCCGGCCCGGACGCCGAGGCGGGTGCCCGGGCCCTCGCGACCGGTGCGGCCGCCCGGGTGACGGGCCGCGACGTCCTGTCGGTCGCCGGCGCCGACGCCGCCTCCTACCTGCAGGGCCAGTGCAGCCAGGATCTCGCCGGACTGGCCCCGGGGGAGAGCACCGAGGCCCTCCTGCTCAGCCCGCAGGGCAAGGTGGACGCGTACGTGCGGGTGACCCGGACGGCCGACGAGAGCTTCGTCCTCGACTGCGATCCCGGATGTGGTCCCGATGCCCGGGCCCGGCTCGAGCGCTTCCGCCTCCGCACCCGTGTCGACGTCGAGTCCCTGGACTGGGCCTGCCTGGCGGTCCGGGGACCCGGGGCGGTGGGCACCCCGTCGCCCGGGCCGCCGGTGCTGGCCGTGCCCGTCGATTGGCCCGGGTGGTCGGGAGTGGACCTCCTCGGGCCGACGCCACCGGACGACCCCGCGTTGGAGACGTGGCTGCCGGTCGGGGCGGTCCGGTGTCCCGCCGAGCCGTGGGAGGCCGCCCGCATCGAGGCCGGCGTACCGGTGGGGGGCCGGGAGGTGACCTCCGCCACCATCGCCGCCGAGGTCGGTCTGGTCGACCGCACCGTCTCGTTCACCAAGGGCTGCTTCACCGGACAGGAGCTCGTGGCCCGGTTGGACGCCCGCGGGTCGAAGGTGGCCCGCCACCTGCGGGGCCTCGTGGTGGCCGGTGACTCCCGACCACCGGTGGGCGCCTCGGTGTGGACCCTGGACGGGGAGCACGAGGTCGGTTCGCTCAGCTCGGTGGCCCACTCGACGCGCCGGGGGGCCACGGTGGCGCTCGCCACCCTGCACCGCCGGGTCGAGCCGGGGGACCGGGTCGACGTGCGCTGGGACAGGGAGGAGGCGACCGCCGACGTCGCCGGCCTGCCCCTGACTCCCGGCTGAGTGTCGACCGGGCCGGTCCGGGACGCGCTACGTTGCCCCGCAGGCCGCAGCGCGCGGTGGGGAGCCGGGCGCGGAGCGGGCCGAGGGGAGAGGACATGACGACCGAGGCACAGCCGGACGGAACCGGGGGTTCGGGTGGTGGCGTGGAGATGGACGCGGAGCGCATCACCACCTCGACCCGGGATGCGGCGCAGATGCGGGACCAGTTCGAACGGTGGCTGCAGGCCACCCTGCCGTCCGGGAGCGACGCACGGGTGACCGAGCTCACCAGCCCCCAGGGCAACGGGATGTCGTCGGAGACGTTGCTGGTCGAGGCCGCCTGGACCGACGACGGGGTCGAGTCGACCCACCACCTGGTCGCCCGGGTGGAGCCGCCGGCGACCGACTACCCGGTATTCACCACCTACGACCTGGACATGCAGTTCCGGGTGATGCGGTTGGTGGCCGACCACACCGACGTACCCGTTCCGGCCACCCACTGGTACGAGCCGGACCCGTCGGTGCTCGGCGGAGCCTTCTTCGTGATGGACCGGATCGACGGGCTCGTCCCCCCCGACGTGCTCCCGTACACGTTCGGCGACAACTGGGTCTTCGACGAAACCGAGCAGGAGCGCCGAACCCTGCAGGAGTCGGCGGTGCGGACCATGGCCGGCATCCACTCGATCACCCCGCGGGACCACGATCTGTCGTTCCTGCAGGTCGACCGACCCGGGGCCACCGCCCTCGAGCGGAGCCTCAACCACTGGAAGGCCTACCTCGAGTGGGTGGTCGGTGACCGCCGCTCCCCCTGCTCGACGACTGCTTCGGCTGGCTGACCGACAACCTGCCCACCGACACCCTGGGGGATGCGCTCTCCTGGGGCGACGGCCGGATCGGCAACATGATGTTCCGCGACAACGAGGTGGTGGCCGTCCTCGACTGGGAGATGGCGTCGGTGGCCCCTCCCGAGGTGGATCTCGGTTGGATGTGCTACCTCCACCTCTTCTTCCAGGACCTGACCACCGACCTGGGGGCGCCGGGACTCCCCGACATGTTCCGGCCGGCCGACGTGCGGGCGACCTACGCCGCCGCCTCCGGTCAGGAGCCGGGGGACCTGACCTGGCACATCGCCTACGCCGCCATGCGGCACGGGGTCATCATGCGCCGCGTGACCGAACGGTCCATCCACTTCGGCGAGGCCGACGCCCCGGACGACCTCGACGACCTGATCATGCACCGCGGCACGCTGGCCGCCATGCTCGACGGCTCCTACTGGCGGGGTATCCCCCTCTGACGGGGTCCCGCCCCACCCTCGACCTCCAGTTGAGACTTACCTCATCCTCGACGTGAGGGTGAGGTGCCCGTCCCCGAGGGGTCCGGTGACGGTGCGGATCCGGGTGACGACGCCGGGTCGGAGGTGCCCGGCCCCGCCGCCTGCGGCAGCTCGACCGACATGCGCGTTCCCGGGCTCCGGTCCGGGCCGACCGGCGACTCGGCGTGCACGGTGGCGCCCATGGCCGCGGCCAGTTCCGCCACGATGGCCAGCCCGAGCCCCGACCCCTGGTGGCGACCGGTCTCCCGGTCGGTGGTGAAGTGGCGGTCGAACACCCTGGCGATCCGGTCGGCGGGGATCCCGGGTCCGTCGTCGTCCACCCAGAGGACCGCTCCACCCGGGCCGCCGGCCAGACCCACGACGACCCTCGAGGTGGCGAAGCTGGTGGCGTTCTCGACCAGGTTGGCGAGGATCTGGGCCAGACGGTCGGCGTCGGCCCGCACCGGGCACGGCCGGTCGGTGCCGGGAGCGAGTCCCAGCTGGATGCCGAGGGCCTCCGTCCGGGGTCGGAACGCCCCGACCACCTGACGCACGACCTCGGTGGCGTCGATGGTGCGCACGTCCATGGCGAACCGGTCGGCATCGAGACGCGCCAGGTCGAGCAGGTCCTGGACGAGGCGCTCCAGGCGCACCGCCTCGGAGCTGATGATGGCGGCGGCGGCGTGGGGGTCCTCGGTGGCCCCGTCGAGCACGGCGTCGGCGTAGCCACGGATCGACGTGAGCGGGGTGCGGAGTTCGTGCGACACGGACAGGAGGAATTGGCGCTCCTGGTCGCGCGCCCGCGCCAGGTTGCCCCCCATGGCGTTGACGGACTCGGCCAACTGGGCGAACTCGGGGTCCTCGTGGGGTCGGACGGGCATCCGGGCCTCCAGGTCGCCGGAGGCGATCCGGCGGGTGGTGTCGACGGCGTCCACCACGGGCCGGGTGAAGCGTCGCGCCAGGGCGGCGGCCACCAGGGCGGCCACCACCACGGCGATGAGGGCGACCACGCCGAAGTAGCGGAGCCCGTCGACCGGATTGCGGATCTGCCGGGTGACGATCAGCACGGGGGTCCCGTCGGTGGCGGCCTGGAGCGGGGTGGGCACCGCCGAGTAGGCCAGCAGCGACGGCGTGTGGCCGGTCACCTGGGTCCCGGCCAGCAGGGCCTGGGGGTCGACCTCGGCGGTCGTCAACCCGGCCGAGAGGGGTTGGCGGATGGTGCCGTCCGGTTCCAACAGGACGAACTGGACGGAGTTGAAGTCCCCGGCGCTGGTGACCACCGCGAGCTCGCGGCGGAAGGCCACCGCGGTGAGCCCGGTGCGATGGGCGAACGTGGTCGAGATGGCCCGGGCCTCACCCGCCAGCTCCTCGGTCGACGTCCGGACGGTGGCGCGCCGGATGAGCACGTAGCTGCCGATGCTGGTGACGGCCACCGTCGCCACCACCAGGGCGATGATGGCGATGGTGAGACGGCGTCTCATGCCGGTCCCGGACCGGCGACGGCGGGCCTCATCCGAGCCGGTAGCCGACGCCCCACACGGTGGCGAGTGGCAGGTCGGGGCCGAGCTTCTTGCGCAGCTGGCGGACGTGGACGTCGACGGTGCGCTCGTCACCGAACCACCCCTCTCCCCACACGCCGTCGAGCAGCTGCTGGCGTGACAGGGCCAGTCCGCGGTTCGCCACCAGGAACGCCAGCAGGTCATATTCGCGGGTGGCGAGCGGGACCACCTCGCCGTCGAGCGTCACCTCGCGTCGGCCGGTGTCCACCGACACGGGCCCCAATCCGATCACCGGGGGTGGTGCCGGCGCCGAGGCCGCCGTGCGCCGGAGGATGGCGTGTACCCGGGCCACCAGCTCCCGGGCGCTGAACGGCTTGGTGACGTAGTCGTCCGCTCCGAGCTCGAGCCCCAGGATCCGGTCGACCTCGTCGTCGCGGGCACTGAGGATGAGCACGGGAACCGGCGGGTTCGACGCCGCCAGGCGCCGACAGACGTCGAGTCCGTCGAGGTCACCGGGCAGCCCGATGTCGACGATCACCAACCGGGGTGTCTCCCGGTCGACGGCCGCCAGACCGCGCTCGGCGTCGCCGGCCTGCACCACCCGGAAGCCGTCGCGACGGAGGTACATGGCCACCAGGTCGCTGATGTGCGGATCATCCTCGACCACCACCACGCTGACCTCCGGGTTCGCCATCGGACCAGCCTGCCATCCGCCGTGGTCGCCGGGGCGCCATCGTTAGGGAAGTGTGAGCCGACCGCCCGGGGGAGAGGCGCCGCTGATCCCGGCCCACCACCGTCCCGGAGCGGTGCGCCGGTAGGCTGGCCGCGCATGCCGACCTACCTCGACGCCATCCTCGTGGCCCACCGCGCCGCCGCGGCGGCCGACCGGCGCGACGTGGGTGCCGCCATCGAGGGCGCCCGGGCCCACACCGCCGCCGTGCGTTCGGCCGGTGGTGCGGACGCACCCCGGGATTTCGTGGAGGCCCTGCAGGACGGCCGCGCCCGTCGCGGCATAGCCGTCATCTCCGAAATCAAGCGTCGGTCGCCATCCAAGGGCGATCTCGACCCGGATCTCGACCCGGCCCGGGTCGCCCTCGAGTACGAGTCGGGTGGGGCATCGTGCCTGTCGGTCCTCACCGATGAGGCGTTCTTCGGTGGTTGTCGGACCGATCTCGAGGTGGCCCGGGCCGCATGCGGCCTGCCGACGTTGCGCAAGGACTTCACCGTGTCGCCGCTCGACGTGTGCGATGCCCGGACGATGGGCGCCGACGCCGTCCTGCTGATCGTGTCGGCCCTGGACGACACCGAACTCTCCTCGTTGTCCGAGCTGGCCCGGTCCCTCGACCTGGCCGCGCTGGTCGAGGTGCACGACGAGGACGAACTCGAGCGGGCGCTGGCCGCCGGCGCCGAGCTCGTCGGGGTGAACCAGCGGGACCTGCGGACCTTCGAGGTCGACCGCCGCCGTGCCCTGCGGATGGGGGAGCGCATGCCCGACGGGGTGGTGGCCGTCGCCGAGTCGGGGATCCGGGACGCCGCCGACGTGGCCCGACTGGCCGACGCCGGGTACTCGGCCGTCCTGGTGGGGGAGACCCTGGTCCGTTCGACCGACCGCACCTCGGCCGTCGACGCCCTGTTGGGGGCCCGGGCGTGACCGCGGGGCCACCGGACGAACCGGAGCTCTTCGTCAAGATCTGCGGCATCACCTCCGAGGCGGACGCGCTGCTGGCCGTCGGCATGGGGGCGTCGGCGGTCGGCTTCATCTTCGCCCCGTCGCCGCGTCAGATGGCACCCGCCGCGGTGGCCGACATCGTGAAGCGGTTGCCCCACGAGACGGTGACCG
Source organism: uncultured Acidimicrobiaceae bacterium (assembly GCA_963841885.1). Classification (GTDB taxonomy): domain Bacteria; phylum Actinomycetota; class Acidimicrobiia; order Acidimicrobiales; family RAAP-2; genus Bog-756. Next base: position 15,266 of record CAWJEK010000018.1, on the reverse strand, counting down.
TGGGTGTCTTCCGGGACGAGTCCCCGAGGCGGGTGGTGGACATCGCCGGCCAGATCGGCCTGCGGGCGGTGCAGCTGCACGGCTTCGAGTCGGCCGAGGACACCCGTTGGGTGGCGGACCGGGTGCCCTGGACGATCAAGGCCTTCCCGGCGGGGCACCGCAACATCGAGCGGTTCCCCGAGTACGGGGCCCGGACGCTGCTGGTCGACGGCCCGAACCCGGGCTCGGGTGAGCTGTTCGACTGGCGGCTGGCGGAAGGGGTCGTCGACCCGGGTCGGCTGCTGGTGTCGGGTGGACTCCGACCGGACAACGTGGCCGCCGCGGTGGACCATCTGCACCCGTGGGGGGTCGACGTCTCGACCGGCGTGGAGGCGGCACCCGGCGTGAAGGACCCGGCCCTGGTCCGGGAGTTCGTCCGGGCGGCCCGGGAGGCTGGTCGCCGAGCGGCGGCGGCCCACGCCGCCACCGTCCCCGCGGGCGCGGACGACGGGGTGTCCCGGTCCGCCGACGATCTCTTCGACTGGCAGGACGACACCTGACACCATCCGATGGCGGGGCTGTCGTCACCCATCCCCGCCACTTCCATCCCCTCACCGACGGGCAGCCGATGGGCACCCGTCCCCGACCGACTCCGAACGGCAGGCCATGACCACTGACACGACCAACCGGACCATCATGGGCGACCCGGGACCGACCGGGCGCTTCGGCGACTTCGGGGGCCGCTACGTCCCCGAATCCCTGGTGCCCGCCTGCATCGAGCTCGAGGCCGCCTTCCGCTCGGCCTGGTCCGATCCGGGCTTCCGGGCCGAGCTCGACGGGATCCTCCGCAACTACGGCGGCCGACCCACCCCGGTCACGGACTGCGTAAGGCTCTCGGACCAGCTGGGCGTCCGGGTGCTGTTGAAGCGCGAGGACCTCGCCCACACCGGGTCCCACAAGCTCAACAACGTGATCGGTCAGGGTCTCCTGGCCCGACGGATGGGCAAGCACAAGCTCATCGCCGAGACCGGGGCGGGCCAGCACGGCGTGGCCACGGCCACCGCCGCCGCCCTGTTCGGCATGGAGTGCACCGTCTACATGGGGGAGGTCGACACCCAGCGCCAGGAACTCAACGTCTTCCGGATGGAGCTGCTGGGGGCGACGGTGGTGCCGGTGAGGAGCGGCAGCCGCACCCTGAAGGACGCCGTCAACGAGGCCATGCGCTCCTGGGTCGCCTCGGTGGCCGACACCCACTACTGCCTGGGGTCGGTGATGGGACCGCATCCCTACCCGTGGATGGTGCGGGAGTTCCAACGGGTGATCGGCGACGAGGCCCGGGAGCAGTGCCGCCAGCTGTTGGGGGAGCCGACCCCGACCTGGTGGTGGCCTGCGCGGGCGGTGGGTCCAACGCCGCCGGCATCTTCGCCGGCTTCGCCGACGCCACGTCGTCGGGCCTGGTGGCCGTGGAGGCGGCCGGCGGGGCCGCGGTCACCACCGGGATCCCGGGCGTGCTCCACGGCATGCGCAGTGCGCTGATCCAGGACGAGGAGGGGCAGATCCTCGAGGCCGAGTCCATCTCGGCCGGTCTCGACTACCCGGGCATCGGGCCCGAGCACGCCCACCTGGCCGACCTCGGACGGGCCCGGTACGTGGCGGCCGGTGACGACGCGGTGCTGGAGGCCTTCCAGCTGCTGGCCCGCACCGAGGGCATCCTCCCGGCCCTCGAGTCCGCCCACGCCCTGGCCTGGGTCGTCGAGGCGGCCGCCTCCGGTCGACATCGGCCCCGGCGCCACGGTGCTGGTCAACCTGTCCGGCCGGGGCGACAAGGACGTCGCCCAGGTGCGCGACATCCTGCGGGGGCGACCGTGACGCCGACCCCGGCCGCCCGACCGGCCCGGGCGCCCTGGAGGCGACCCTGCGGGTCGTCGCGGGACGCCGGGCGCAAGTTGCTGGTGCCCTACATCACCGGGGGCCTCGACGACGAGTGGCTGCTCGTGCTCGAGGCGCTGGCCGGCGCGGGGCCGACGCCATCGAGGTGGGGATCCCCTTCTCCGACCCGATGATCGACGGGACGGTCATCCAGGAGTCGTCGTTGCGGGCCCTGCAACGGGGCACGACCCCCGAAGGGGTGCTGGCCGATCTCAGCCGGGTGGACGTCGGGGTGCCGCTCGTGGTCATGACGTACTACAACCTCATCTACCGGGCCGGCCACGAGCGGATCGCCGGAGCCATGCGCGAGTCGGGCGTGCGCGGGGCGATCATCCCGGACCTGCCGCTCGAGGAGTCCGGGCCATGGGCCCGGGCCGCCGACGCCGAGGACGTCGCCACGGTGCTCCTGGTGGCCCCGTCGACCCCCGACGAGCGGATCGCCGCCATCTGCGAGCGCACCGCGCGGGCTTCGTCTACGCGGTCGGGCCGCATGGGCGTGACCGGCGAGCAGGCCGTGCTGGCCGACTCGGCGCGCGAGGTGGCGGCGCGGATCCGGGCCCACACCGACCTGCCCGTCTGCGTGGGCATCGGCGTGTCGACCCCGGACCAGGCCGCCGCCGTGTGCGAGGTGGCCGACGGCGTGGTGGTCGGCTCGGCGCTGGTGCGGCGCCTGCTGGAGGGAGCCGGGCCCGACGGCGCCGCCGAGTTCGTCGGGTCGCTGCGGGCCGCCCTCGACGCCGGCTGACGCCCACCGACCGCCCCGGGGTACCCCGGCGGGGCGCGCCGGTCCCGGGTACCGTGTGCCGTGGCGGAGACCGCCGCGAGCACAGGAGGGTGGTCCGTGACCGCAGCAGACAGCACACGGCGCGTCACCGGGCCACAAGCCGTCGCCGGAGGGCACGACGCCGGAGCCGGCGCAGGCGGCTACCGCGCGCCGGGTGCCGACCGGGCGAGTACTTCCCGCCCCAGGAGCCGGTCATCGGTGCGCCCACCCTGTGGCTGATCTTCGGCGGCATCCTGCTGGTCGTCGTCGTGGTGCTGGCCCTCGCCATCGGTGGCATCCGCCACTGGGTGGCGTTCCACACCGGGATCCTCCACGGCGGCCCCGACGTCTTCTACAACTTCTGGTCCGGCTTCGGGTCCGACCTGGGCGAGGCCACGCTTGATCAGCGCGGTGGGGATCGGCGTCTACACCGGAGTCCGGAAGGTCAACTGCCACACCAAGGGCTGTTGGCGCATCGGCCACCATCCGCTCGAGGGCACGCCGTACATCCTCTGCCGCCACCACCACCCGGGCGTGCCCTCCAAGGGCGCCACCCACGAGCACATCCTCGAGCAGCACCGGCGCTACAAGGCGGCCCAGGCCGACCGGCACGGATCACGTCCGTAGGGCCACCACCGTCCGACAGGCCATCGGCAGCTGGAGGACGCCGTCCACCGCCCGCTCCTCGGCGGCGGACCGCACGGCGGAGGTCACGCGGTCCCGGGTGGCCGGGTCCGAGACGATCGTGCCCGAGTAGGTGCCGAGCAGGCCCACGATCTGTTCCGGGGTGCGCTCCCACGTCCAGCGGTGGACCTCGGTGACCGGTCGGCGAACCGGTCACCGGGGAGGTCCACCACGCGGCGGGCGGATCGGCCGCCCGGCCGCTCGCCACCTCCCGGCGGAGTTCGCGCATCCACCCGACCTGGCCGTAGTCCATGGAGTTCCACAGCACGACGAGGCGACCGGCGGGCCGCAGCACACGTGCGAACTCGGCCGCCGCCCTCTCGTGGTCGAACCAGTGCCAGGCCGACGAGACGGTGATCAGGTCGACGGACGAGGAGGTCACCGGGAGCGCCTCGGCCGACCCGGCGACCACCGAGACGCCGGTCGAGCGGGAGCGCAGCACCGAACCCATCCGGGTGTCGGGCTCGACGGCGGTGACCCGGGCGCCGAGCCCGGCGAGGAACCGGGTCACCAGACCGGTACCGGCGGCCACGTCCACGGCCGTCGCCCCCCCGACGGGTCCGAGGCTCCGGGCCAGTTCGGCGGGAGGTCCGGGCCGGAACGTGTCGTAGGCGTCGGCCGCCGAGCCGAAGCTCGAGGCCCGGACCGTATCGGGGGACGAGGTGGCCATGGCGTCGATCCTATGGCGGAGGTCGCCGCCGCCGTCTCCGCTCAGCCGGTGGGTCCGGGGTCCGAGGAGATGCCCACCACGTCGGTGGTCCCGGGGTCCGTGGCCGAGACACTCCCCTCGTAGGCCGCGTCGCCGTAGGCGAAGATCCCGCCGTCCGACGGCCACCAGCCAGTAGCCGTCGCCTTGCTCGGAGGTCGCCATGCCGACGACCGGGGCCCGCAGGACGAGGCCTCCGGCCGAGCCGTGGAACGTGGCGTCGCCGTAGGCGAAGACCCCGCCGTCGGAGGCCACCAGCCAGTAGCCCCGGCCGTCGGGGGTGGCGGCCATGCCGACGATCGGCCGGTTCAGCCGGATGCCTCCGGCCGAGCCGTGGAAGCCGGCGTCGCCGTAGGCGAAGACCCCGCCGTCCGCGGCCACCAGCCAGTAGCCCCTACCGTCCGGGGTGGCGGCCATGCCGACGATCGGCGCGTTGAGCCGGAGATTGCCCGCCGATCCGTGGAAGCCGGCGTCGCCGTAGGCGAAGACACCCCCGTCCGATCCCGCCATCCAGTAGCCCCCGCCGTCGGCGGTGGCGGCCATCCCGACCATCGCCCCGTTGAGCCGGAGGGCCTGGGGCGACCCGTAGAAGCCGGCGTCGCCGTAGGCGAAGAGACCGCCGTCGGTGGCCAACATCCAGTACCCACCGCCGTCACCCGTCTGCTCCATCGCCACGACCGGCTCGCTCGACACGTACGGCGCCAGGTACGAGAGGTAGTGGTCGTTGCCAAATCCGGTGAGGGCGCCGTGGAACCGAAGGTGTAGTACCCCCGGTGCGGCGTCGTCGGCACGATGTCGTAGGCGATCGGCCGCCTCGATCCCGACCCCTTGCAACTGGACGGCGGCCGAGGTCACCGTTCCGCCGACCTCGGTGAGCTGGTCGACCCGGACCTGGACGTTCGTGTCGGTGGCGCCGATCGGGTCACCGGCGTCGGACACGTTGATGGAGGCGGAACCGACGGAGGCGGGGGTGCGATAGGTCTGTCCGAGCTCCAGCGGCCGGTTCCGTCGGTGCTGACGTCCACCTGGTACGTGAGGGTGGGCCCGGCATCCCCCTCGACGACCAGCGGCATGCTGAGGGAGCTGGCGTTCCCGCTCGGATCGGTCGGCGTCCCTGACGTCACCAGCCGTGGGGACGAGTTGGTCCAAGGAGTTGTAGAGGGCGACGTAGCCGCTCGTGAGGGGAGGCACCGGCGACTGTCCGCGGCCGTCGACCCTGCCGCTCCCGGGAGGAGGCGGGCGGCACCGGCCCCCGCCGGGGAACCCGGGAACATGGATGCGGCCCCCAGGCCCACGACCAGGACGACCAGGGGAAGGAGCTTCCGTCGCACTCCCGGACTGTACCAACCGGAGCCGTCCGTGGCGGCCCCGCCGGCCCGACCGTGGTGCCGCCTGCTCAGACCTTCGACGGCCGCAACACCCGGTAGAGGGCCCGCAGGAACGCCACCCGGCGACGGGGGTTCTCATGGGCCTCGAGTCGTTTGGCGATGAGCTCACGGCGCTCCTGCAGATCACGGAAGGTGATGGCCTCGGTCCCGTCGGTGAAGCCCATGGCCGCCCGGTAGCCGTCGAGGTCGATGGTCTCGGCGGTGACCTCGAAGCCGACCTCACGGGCGATGCGCTCGCCGTGCCGTTCGGTGAAGTAGGTCACGACGGCCAGGATCTCGCCCAGGATGTCGACGTCGGGGGCCATGGCCGCCATGGCCCCGTTCAGGAACAGCATGTTCTTGACGAACAGCATGAGCTCCTTGGGCAGCTTGGCCCCGTAGGCCAGCAGGGCCTTGGTCACCTCGCGCAGCTCGGCCATCATCTCCTCGGCCGTGAGGCTGGTCGGGTCGATGGGCGGCCGGTCGAGGTTGAGGTCCCGGATCACCGCCTCGATGTCCGAGTCGGCGGGTAGGGCACCGAGGTCCCGCAACGCCTCGACCTGCACGGCCACGTTGTTGGTGGTGGCCCCCATCTCGAGTCGCAGGAAGGCCTGGCGCTTCTTCTCGTCGAGCCGGGCCGTGATCCCGAAGTCCAGCAGGGCGACGGTCCCGTCCGGCTGGACCAGGAGGTTGCCGCCGTGGAGGTCGCCGTGGAACACGCCGTAGAGCAGGGCACCCTCCGAGAAGGCGATGAGGCTCGAGCGCAGCACGGCGGCGGTGTCGATGCCCGCCGCCCGCATCCCGTCGGCGTCGCTCCACGGGAAGCCGTGGAGGTGCTCCATGACCAGTACCCGGCGGGTCACCAGCTCCGGATGGGGACGGGGCACCACGACGGTGCGCTGGCCGGTCCCGGCGAAGACGGCGGCGATGTCGAGCATGTTCTGGGCCTCGAGGCGGAAGTCCAGCTCCTCCACGATGGTCTCGGCGAAGAGCTCGACCAGGGCGGGCGGGTTGGTGAGGGCCGCCACCGGGATGCGCCCGACCAGGAACGGGGCGATCCAGGCCATGGCCGCGACGTCGAGGCGTACCAGCGGGGCCACCCGGCTGCGCTGGACCTTCACCACCACCCGCTCGCCGGTCCGGAGGGTGGCGGAATGGACCTGGGCGATGGAGGCCGAGGCGACGGGCGTGCGATCGAAGGAGGTGAATACGTCGGCCAGCGGTCGACCGAGGTCCTCCTCGATCGTCCGCCGGACCACGGCGAAGGGTTCCGGTGGCACCCGGTCGCGCAGGAGCCGGAATTCGGCGACGAGTTCCTCCGGGAAGATCCCCTCGCCCGACGAGATGATCTGCCCCAGCTTGATGTACGTGGGACCGAGGTGCTCGAAGGCGGGCCGCAGCCGTCGGGACAGGCCCGCCCGGGACGCCGGGGTGCCACGTTCCTTCGCCCCCCACTGCAACAGCGGGACGCCCAACCGCCAGGCGACGGAGACCACCCGGCCCAGCGACGGCAGGTGTTGGGGATGGACGAGGGTGCGGGCCAGGTCGGCGGCCTGACGCCGCAGCGTGTCGACGTCCGGTTCACCCGGGGCGCCGGCCCGCCAGGGCATGGCGTCCGGATCGACCAGCCACGGGGCGTGCGGGGTGAAGGCGCCGAGGGCCAGGTCCGCCGGACCGTCGGGAACGGCCGGATCGGTGGGGACGGGGTCGATCATGGGCTCCCCACGCTACGTGCGCCGGATCCCGGCCCGGGCGCACGGACCATCGGAGGATCCGGCCGTGAGGCGCTACGCAGGGGAGATGACCAGGCAGCCGTTGTGGCCGCCGAACCCGAACGAGTTGGAGAGGATCGGCCCGGGCTCCCAGGGGCGGGAGGTGCCGGCCACCACGTCGAGATGGATCTCGGGGTCCGGCTCCTCGAGTCCGAGCGTCGGCGGGATGCTCCTCCGGTTGAGGGTCAGCACGGCGGCCACCGCCTCGATGGCACCACTGGCGCCGAGTCCGTGGCCCGTAGCTCCCTTCACGGACGTGACCGGAGGCGAGTCGGGCCCGAACACCTTGCCGATGGCGTCCGACTCCGCCTGGTCGTTCAGGGGGGTGGAGGTGCCGTGGGCGTTGATGTGCCGGATGTCCGTCGGCAGTAGGCCGGCGTCCTCCATGGCCAGCTGCATGCACGCGGCGGCACCGGATCCGCCCGGGGCGGGTGCGGTGATGTGGTGGGCGTCGGCGGTGCTGGCCGCACCGGCGAGCACCCCGTAGATGCGCGCGCCGCGGGCCGTCGCCCGGTCCCAGTCCTCCAGAATCAGGGCACCTGCTCCCTCGGTCATGACGAAGCCGTCACGACGCACGTCGAACGGCATCGAGCGTCCGGTGGTCGACAGGGCCGTCATGTTGGCGAAGGCGGCGATGCCGACATTGGTCATGCCCGCCTCGGCGGCGCCACCGATGGCCACGTCGCAACGCCCGGAGGCGACGAGGTGGGCGGCGTGGGCGATCGAGTGGGCACCCGCCGCGCAGGCGGTGATGACCGTCTCGGAGGGTCCGTGCCATCCCAGCCGCATGGATACGGCGGCGGCGCCGGCGTTCGACATCATCATCGGCACGAGCCGGGGCGACACCCGGCGGGCGCCCTTCTCGGCGTAGACGAGGATCTGGGTCTCGAGCGTCTGGAGGCCGCCCACGCCGGTTCCCATGATCACCCCGGACCGTCCGGGATCGGCGTCGAGCTCGCCGGCGTCGGCCAGCGCCATATCTGCGACCGCCAGGCTGAACTGGGCGAACCGGTCGACGTTGCGGGCCTCCTTGGTGGAGAACCACTGCTCGGGATCGAAGTCGGTCACCCGCCGCTCGCCCTCCGGGGCCGGACCGAGCAGTCCGTCCCAGAACGCGTCAGGACCGGTCCCCACCGACGAGATCACCCCGATCCCGGTGATGGCCACGGTGCGCCCGGTCACGGGCCCGTCGGGGCCGCGGCCCAGCAGCATCAGAGCTTGGCGACGATCAGGTCGTAGGCCTGGCCGATGGTCTCGATGCCCTCGAGCTCGGCCTCGTCCACCGAGACGTCGAACGTCTCCTCGAGCGCCATGACCAGCTCGACGAGGTCCAGGGAGTCGGCGTCGAGGTCGTCGGCGAACCGGGCGTCCCGGGTGATCTTGTCCTCGGGGACCTGCAGCACCTCCACGGCACAACCCTTGAACTTCTCGAACGTCTCGTCGTTGCTCACTACGTCTCCTTGGTCTGTGTCTCGGTACTGCACGGTTGCGACGGTCGCGCCCGCACCCGGTGCTGCGGGGTCAGAGCCCCATCCCCAGGCCGCCGTCGACCGGGATCACCGCACCCGTCATGTATCCGGCGCCGTCGGAGGCGACGAACCCGACGACGGCGGCTACGTCTTCGGGACGCCCCACCCGTCCGAGCGGGACCTGGGCGGCGAACTCCGTCCGCTTCCCCACGTCCAGTCCGGCCAGCATATTCGTTTCGACGAGGCCCGGAGCCACCACGTTCACGGTGATGCTCCTACTGCCGACCTCCCGGGCCATGGCCCGGGCCATCCCCAGCAGTCCGGCCTTGGACGCCGCGTAGTTCGCCTGTCCGGCCGAGCCGATGAAGGCACCGACCGAGGAGATCATGATCACCCGACCCCGGCGCAGGCGCAGCATCTTGGTCAGGGCCCGCTTGGTCACCCGGAAGACGGCCGTCAGGTTGGTGTCGATGACCTCGGACCAGGCGTCCTCGCTCATCCGCAGGACCAAGGTGTCACGGGTGATGCCGGCGTTGGCCACCAGCACCTCGACCGGTCCCCAGGCCTCCTCCACGGCCGCGAACGCCGCCTCGACCTGATCGGCATCGGTCATGTCACAGCTCAACGGGAGGAACCGCCCCGGACCGGCTTCGACGTCGTGGTCGGGAGAACCCGAACGCGAGGTGATCGCCACCCGGTCGCCGTTGGCCAGGAACCACTCGGCGCAGGCGAGGCCGATGCCGCGGGACCCGCCGGTCACCAGCACCACCCGGCCGTCCGGTTCGGAGGTGGCGTCGCTCATCCCACTCCCACCCCGGTGTGGCACGGCGGGGTCACGAGGCCGCCTTGGTGCGGATCCACGCCACCGGCTGACCCTCCACCACCCGCTCGCCCCGCATGGCGAGCCAGCGGACCAGGATCCCCTCGAACGGCGTGCGCACGTCGATGAGGCCGACGGTGCCGACCTGGTCGCCCACCGCCAGTTTCGATCCCGGTTCCACACCGGCGCCGCTCCCGGGGGCGGCGGTGGCCTCGGCCAGGGCGGTGCTCTCCAGGGCGGCGAGGTGGGCGGCGGGCTCGAAGACACCCGGCGCCGGGCTCACCACCACCCGTTCGGACGTGTAGAGGTGCTCACCCTGGCCGTCGGGCCCGGACCCGGCCCATTCATCCCCTCCCGACAGGGTGTCCATCAGCTTGTCGAGATCACCGGGGACGGCCACCGACACGCCCCGCACGTCGGGTGTGGCCCTGCGCACCATTCCGGTCAAGACGCCTCCCGGGCCCAGTTCGACGATGAGGGTGGCACCGCGTCCGCTCAGCGTCTCGAGCGAGTGGCACCACCGGACGGGACTGCAGAGCTGGGCCGAGAGCAGGCCAGGCCACTCGGCGGCGTCGGTGTGGACGCGCGCGTCGACGTTGGCCACGACGGGCACCTCGGGAGCGTGGAAGGTGGCGTCACCGAGGCGCTCGCGCAGCCGGGCCCGGGCGGGCAGCATCATCGGGGTGTGGAACGCCCCGGAGACGGGAATGGGCAGGACCTTCCGCGCACCCAGTTCCTTGGCGTGGGCGGTGGCCAGGTCGATACCCTCCTGGGTCCCGGCGATCACCACCTGGCCGGGCGCGTTGTAGTTGGCGACCCAGACGTCGGACTCGGCCCGTTGGCAGGCCGCCTCGGCGTCGTCGTCGGCGATGCCGATGAGGGCGGCCATGGTGCCCGGCCGGGCGTCGGCCGCCTCCTGCATGGCGGCGCCCCGTTCGATGACCAGGGCCGTTCCGTCGGCCAGGGAGAGCGCGCCGGACGCCACCAGGGCCGTGTACTCACCGAGGCTGTGACCGGCGCAGGCACCCGGGGTGAGGCCCAGGCGCTCCACGGCGTCGAGTACGACCAGGCTCGTGACGAACGTGGCGAGCTGGGCGTTGGCCGTGAGGGTGAGCTCCTCCATCGGGGCGTCGAGCAGCAGGGCGGTCAGGTCGCGCCCGGCGATGTCGGAGGCCTCGCCCGCCACCTCCCACGAGGGGTGGTCCACCCAGGCCCGGCCCATGCCGGACCGCTGGGACCCCTGTCCCGGGAAGGTAAAGGCCAGCACCCACGAGCTCCTCTCGGATCGGACCGGTGCTCGACGCCACCGGTGGACGGCCCAGTGTGTCACGACCGTGACGCGAACCGGTGGTTCACCGGCCCGTCATCCCACGGCCCGCACCGGGGGAGGGTCGGGTGGGACCGGTCTACTCTCACCACATGGACGGCGAGGACGGGACCCCCGAGAAACCACCCCAGGGGTGGTTCGCCGATCCGTTCGGCGTCCACGAGGCCCGATGGTTCTCCCAGGGGAAGGCGACGGCGCTCGTGCGGGACGGACGGGCCGAAGCCCAGGACCCACCACCGGACCGGGCGTTCGACCTTCCCCTCGTCCCGGCCCGGACGGCGTCCTCCACGGGTCCCCGGAGGCCCCCGTCGGACGACCTCCGTCCGGCCGGCGATGATCCGTCCGCTCCCGAGCCCGGCGGCCGGTCCGACTTCTCCGGCCATTCGAGCCCGCTCGGCGCGGGCACGGTGCCGGCCGTGTTCGAACCCCCCGGGTCGGGCGACAAGGTCATCGATCCACGGAGTGCGCCGCCACCGACCCCGAAGCGGATCCTCCGCATCCGTTGGATCACCTTCGGCTTCGCCTGCGTCTGGACGGCGTTGCTGGCCGGCCTGTTGTTCACCGCCACCACGACTGTCCGGACGGGCGCGGGTGCCGGGCGTCACGCGGAGGTCCGCACGGTGTTCTCGACCGACCGCGTGGGCGTCATCCTGTTCGTCGCCGTCCTGGTCGCCATCTGCGCGGTGACCGGTGTCTCGCTGTTCCGCCGGATCCGGCGGAGGGACCAGGCGCCGAGTCGGGTCGGCTACGTCTGCGCCGGGATCCTCGTGGCGTTCGGCGTGCTCTCCCTGGCCAGCCTCGGACTGGCCCTGGTCGTCCTGGGCGCCGCCGTCGGCGTGGTGTCGCTCCCGATCCGCAGACCCCGTCCGCTACCCGGCGAACCCGTCGTCTGACCCGCTCCGGGGTCCGGCCGACATCGGAGGTGACCATGTCAGGGACACACCGGCCAGCGGGTCGACCGTTCGGGGTCGTGCTGCGTGCCCGGGGCGGGAGTCGAACCCGCACACCCTTTCGGATAGTGGATTTTGAGTCCACCGCGTCTGCCGTTCCGCCACCCGGGCTAGCTGGACTTATAGACTTCCCTTGTCGGAGCATCCCAACAGAATCCCAACATCGGGGGAGCGGCAGTGACGATTACCACGTCCGATTCGAGGTCTGAGAAGTTCAAGGCCATCAAGGTGGAGAAGGGTATCCGACAGATCGGCCCCAAACGGTGGGAGGTCCGGGTCTATGTAGGTCGGCACCCGGAGACAGGTCAGATCCGGCACGTGAGCCGGTCGACCACCAAGGGTCTGGCGGATGCTCGGAAGGTTCGGGCGAGGCTCATGACAGAGGTCTCAGACGGTGAGCATGGCCGCAATGCCGGTACCTTCGGTGCCCTACTGGACGACTGGCTCCGGGATGGCAAGCAAGGTCGGGCAGCGACCACCATCGACGGATACCGAACGAACATCGAATCGACGATCCGTCCTGCCCTCGGTGCGATCACGCTGGACAAGTTGGGAGCGAAGGATCTGGACGCCTTCTACGCCGACCTCACCCGTCAGGAACGACCCCGGCAATGGTCATCACCACCATCGGGTGATCTCCGCCGCACTGCGCCAGGCCGAGAAGTGGGGGATGGTGCCGGTGAGCGTGGCCCGAAATGCCACCCCGCCACGGGTGCCAGTAAAGGCTCTGACGATCCCGCCGCCCGAGAGGGTGCGAATGCTCATTGATGCTGCGGCAGTGTCGCGGACTCCGGAAATGTCTTCCATCATCATGATCGCTGCCCTCACGGGAATGAGGCGGGGCGAGCTGGCCGGTCTCCGCTGGGCGGACATCGACTGGGAGGGATCATCCTTGACCGTTCACCGGTCCGTCTGGCAGACAAGCAAGGGCTGGGTCACCAAGGACCCGAAGACCCACCAGGTCCGTCGCTTAGTGCTCGGTGAGGTGGCAATGAAGGTGCTTGCCAGTCGGAAACTTCGGGTGGACAACGCAGTGGCACTGGCCGAGATTGATCTAGCTGAAGATGCTTACGTGTTCTCCGATGCACTGGACGGAGCACGCCCAGTCATGCCAAACACCCTGACCAACCGATTCCGGAATTTGTGCCGGACGATGGAGGCTCCGGCAATCGAGGTTGCAGTGGGGGAGGGCCGCGACCTACGACCGGATAGCGGTGGCCGTACCGGCTACACGACCTCAGGCACTACACGGCGACCGAACTGATGAGGAGTGGCCACAATGCCCGTACGGTGGCCGACAGGCTGGGGCGCTCCAATCCGGGCACTCACTTCCGGGTCTACACCCACGATACCGACGACCAGGCGATCGCAGCGGGCCGCGTCCCTAGAAACCACTTTCGCCACCTGATAACTGCGCACTTTGTTCGACTATTGGAGGTTGAATGGGTCTAGAAGCTCCTGCATGGCCGTGTTCTGCATCAGAAGGAACCTTCCTAGTACTTACCTTCTTGTCAAACACTTCCACGGTGAAGCTGCTCGAGACACCGAAGATGCTTGCGGCTTGCCGGAGATTGCACCAGTGCCTCTATTGAGAGTCAGACCCTTTGGGAGGGAACCGGAGACAACTTTCCAGGTATACGGTGGATTACCGCCGACTGCCAGAAGCGTCGTAGAATAGGGCACGTTCGCAGTTGCCGGGGGCAAGATACTGTTCTCAATGGCCAGGGAGTGACCTTCCACGAGAGCCTGAGCTGTGCCACCGCTTGTCGCTGTAACACCCACCGCCGTGCAGGTTGTGGGCAAGCAAGATGTCCAGATAAGGAGTTATAGAAGCTCCCAGGAACAGTTGGACTCGGCGAGGCGAGCCATGCGGTGCCATTCCACACGGCTATGTAGTCTCGGCGCAATAACTCCCTTCGCTGACTGTCATAATTGAATGTGCCGACGGCAGTACAGTTGCTTGCGCTAACGCACGACACTGCATTGAAAACATGACTTGCCTTGGCAATCTGAACATCCGGGCTGGTCATCAAGGACCAGTTCATGCCGTTCCACGTCTCAAGAACGAGTGTTTGGCCATTCAACTCACCAACGTCCATACCACCAACCGCCGTACAATTGTTCTGACCAATGCACACCGACACTCACTAAGTCAGATCCTGTTGCCACTCGCGTCCTTGGAGCAATAGCCCAACTATCTCCATCCCACCAGGGTCCCTCGTGCTGTCGGTTCAGTTGACACCGGTTTTCATTGATCAGGCAGCAGCGTCTTCCAGTCTTGCAGCGAATGCCAGTTCGAACTCGACCGGCGTGAGCTTGCCGAGTCCCCGCTGACGGCGGCGGCGGTTGTAGGTGTGCTCGATCCAGTAGACGATGGCGGAGGCGAGCTCCTCTCTGGTCCTCCAGCGCTTCTGGTCGAGGACGTTCTTCTGGAGCAGGGAGTCAGACGACTCCATGGCGGCATTGTCGCCAGCCGATCCGCGAGACCCGGCCCATGGATCCGGTGAGGTTGTTGGCCTTCAAGACGGCGACGAAATCGCGTGCAGGCCGAATCCGCCGCCCTGTCGGAATGGACCACCACGGTGCCCTTCGGTTGACGCCTGGCCACCGCCTGGCGCAGGGCGGCGACTTTGCGGAGATCGGCGCGTCATCCTGTCCGCTCGTCGCCCAGCCGACGATGCGGTTGGAACAGACGTCCTTGATGCAGCAGGCATAGAGCTTGCCCTGATCGGTCCAATGCTCAGTGATGTCGGTCAGCCAGACCATGTCGGGGGCGGGAGCGGTGGATTCCCGGCTTCACCAGGTCGTCGTGGACGGCTGGCCCCAGGGGCGCTTGCCCGACGACTTGCGGCCGCCCTCTCTTCGTGGTCGTCGACCAGATCCGGTGCTCGGAGCACAGCCGCCACACCCGTCGCTCACCCACACGGTGGCCTGCCCGCTCGAGCTCGTCGGCGATGAACCGGTAGCCGAACTCGGGGTCGTCCTCGTGCACGTCTCGGATGACGTTCACCAGGTGGGCGTTGTCCGCGTCGCGCCGGCACACCGGTTAGGGCCTTCCACTTGTAGAAGGCCTGCGGACTGAAGCCGAGCACCCCGCAGGTCAGCCGCACCGGGAACCCCTCGGCGGCCAGGTCACGGACCAGCGGGAACTTCATTTCGGGAGGGCGTCCTTGGCGAAGTAGGCGGCGGCCCGGCGGAGAATCTCGTTCTCCATCTCGAGTCGCCGGTTCGCCCGACGCAGCCGGACCACCTGGTCCTGTTCGGCGGTGGTCAGACCGTCCTTGATCCCGTCGTCGATGTCGGCTTGGCGCATCCAGCGACGGACTGATTCCTCGGAGATCCCGAAATCGACGGCGACTTCAGGGATGCGCAGGTCGCCCCGACGAGCAACGGCAACGACGTCACGCTTGAACTCCGCAGGGAACTTCTTCGGCATGGTTCCATCCTTCCAGCGGGAGGCATTCCCACTTTAGAGATATCAACCAGACCGACAGCAGACC
>CAWJEK010000017.1:0-132637 GCA_963841885.1 uncultured Acidimicrobiaceae bacterium | reverse complement strand
TCAGCGTGGCACTGCTCGGACTGCGGATCACCTTCGCGCAGATGGGCGAGCTCGGCTGGTCGAGCGCGCTGATGGTGCTCATCGCCGTGCCGTGACCATCGGCTTCGGCTGGGCGCTCGCGCGGAGCCTGAAGCTCGAGTCGCGCTTTGGCGTGCTGTCGGGCGGTGCGGTGGGCATCTGCGGCGCGTCCGCCGCCATGGCCATCGCGGTGGCCTGGCCGCAGAAGGACTCCGAGCGCGACACCGTGATGGTGATCGCCTGCGTCACCACCTACAGCACCATCGCCATGGTGATGTACCCGGCGCTGGTGTCGGGCCTGCGTTTCGATCCCAGTGCAGATGGGCGGTTTTTCGGCGGCTCCATCCACGACGTCGCGCAGGTGGTGGCGGCGGGCTATGCCTCCTCGCCGCATGCCGGCGACGCCGCCACCATTGTCAAGCTGATGCGCGTGGCCATGCTCCTGCCGGTGGTGTTGTTCATCACCGTGCCAATGCGCGGCGCATCGACGTAAATGCACCGCCGCAGGACAAGGTCCCCTGCTGCCGGCGTTCCTGGTCGGCTTCGTGCTGCTCGCGGCCTTGAACGGATTCCATCTGGTGCCCGGCGCCGTGGCCGCGTGCTCACCGGATTGTCGAAGTGGCTGCTGGTCATCGCCGTCGCGGCGCTCGGCATGAAGACCTCGCTGCGCGAAATGATGGCGGTGGGCACCACCGCCATCGCGCTGATGGCGGCGGAGACGATTTTCCTCGGGCTGTTCGTGCTCGGCTGGATCCTGATCGGCGGCTGACTCCTGTCGGCGGCCGAAGCCGTCGCATCCGCGCAGCGGGCATTAGCTGTCTTGACAACTGTTGTCTAGGCAACTAGGATGGATGCCAACGATTCTCAAAGGCATTTGGCATGAACACATTGCGGCGGATGAAGGCGGACCTGTCGGTGGGCCTGTTGTTGTTGTTGGTATTCCTGCCAGGCTGCGCGTCCAGCCTGCTGCGTGAGCCGCCGCCGCAGGACGGCGCGCAGCCGCCGGGCGATTTTCCCTGAGCGTGCGCACCCTCGGTGCCGACCACCGCTATGCGCAGATCTCCTCAGCCGAGCTCGGCGCCCGGCTGATGCGCCAGAGCGGTGGGCGGCCGCTCGACATCCTGGCGCTCTCGGGCGGGGGTGCCGGCGGCGCCTTCGGGGCCGGTGCGCTGGTCGGTCTGACCGACTCGGGCCGGCGGCCGCAGTTCACCGTGGTCACCGGCGTGAGCACCGGCGCACTAATCGCGCCCTATGCCTTCCTCGGAGCGGCCTGGGACCGCGAAGCCCACCGCCGCCTATGCCACCGGGGCGGGCGGGCATGTGTTGAAGTCCCGGGGGTTGGGCGCCCTGTTCGGCTCGAGCCTGTTCCGGGCGCTCCGCTCGAGCAGCTGGTCGACAGCCATCTTACGGACGAGATGCTGCGCGCCATCGCGCGCGAGGCTCGCAAGGGCCGCCTGCTGCTGGTGGCAACCACCGACGTGGACAGCGGCGCACCGGTGGTGTGGGACTTGGGCTCGATCGCCATGAACGGCGGAGCCGAAGCACGCGCCCGGTTCCGCGAAGTGCTGGTGGCCTCCGCCAGCGTGCCCGGCATCTTTCCGCCGGTGGTGATCGACCGCGAGACGCATGTCGACGGCGGCGTGACCGTGCCCTTCTTCGCGCACCCTCGGCCGACGGCGCCAACGTCTATCTGATCATCGACAGCACCCTGAACGAACCCGGCGCCAGACCCGGCTGCGCGCCGGCGACATCATGTCGCGCAGCGTGTCGGCCGGCCTCTCGCGCATGCTGCGCACCACCTTGGAATTGACGGCCGAGGACGCCGAACGACAGGGCACCGGTCTCGAGTATGCGGCCATACCCACGGCCTATCCCTATCGCAGTGCGTTCGATTTCAGCGCCGCCACCGCCGGCTCGCTGTTCCAGTACGCCTTCGACTGCGCCCGTGCCGGCCGTCTGTGGACCGCCTTCTCGCATGCGCGGCCGGGCGATGCCGATGCCCTGCGCCACCCCATCGAGCCGCAGGGCGTCGGCGCGCAGTGTCCGGCGGATGACGCCCTCATCGAGCGCTTCGCCGCGCGCTGAATTTGACAACGGTTGCCCAGGCATCTTATCGTGACCCGTCACATCCATGACCACTTCACGCATGACCGACCTCTTCGACGCCAAAACCATGGACCTGCGCGACAGCATCGCGCCGCTGATTGCGCAGACGCGCGCCGCCATCCTCCACGGCGTGGATCAGGAATTCCAGGAGGACAAGGAGATCGGCCCGCTGGAGGTGACCGCCGCGCAGTTCGCCATCATCGCGAATGTGCTGAAGTCGGCGTGAACACGGCCCGCGATCTGTGTCTGCACCTGGACTACGACCGCGGCGCGATGAGCCGCATGATCGACCGCCTGCAGAAGAAGGGGCTGGTGCGCCTGCATGCCGCTCGCGCACACGCGCCGCACCCTGGCCCTCAAGGTGACCGCGGCGGGCAAGGCCGCGTTTCCCAAGATGGAGGTGTGCGTGGCGCGCGTGCTCAACCGCATGTTGAAGGGTTATACCAGGAACCAGGTGCGCGAGACCGAAAAGGCGCTGAGCGTCATGCTCGCCAACAGCTGATCGGCGCCCTGGCCGCTTGCGGCCACTGGCGCGGCGCCCGCTAGTAGCGTCCGGTCACCACGCCCCAGGGCCGGCCTGGGGTTTTGATCTTGGTCACCAGCCGGAAGGTGCGAACGTCGATGACGCTGACGTCGTCCGATGGACCATTCGCGGTGTACAGCCGCTTTCCGTCCGGACTCAGGGCGATGCCCAGGGGCGATCGCCCACCTCGAGCGAGCCCTTGATGGCGAGGCTCGCGGTGTCGACGGCTTCGACCGTCCGGCCGCGGCCGGTGGTGACGTACATCGTACGCCCGTCGCGGCTCAGCACCACGCCCATGGGCTTGGCATTGCGGCCGGGAAAGCTCACGGTTGCGATCTGCGTATGCGACTTCGCGTCGAAGACCACCAGATTGGCGCCATCCTCGCTGGTGACGTACACGCGCGCACCGTCCGCGGAGAACACCACGCCGCGGGTGCGCAGTCCCACCGGCCGGGTGGCGAGCACGCGGAAGGTCCGGGCATCGAGCGCGGACACCGTACCGGCGGTTTCGGAAGTGACATAGGCCTCGCGTCCGTCGGGACTGACCGCCACGCCCTCGGGCTCGGCACCCACCGACGCCTGGCCGAGGGTGCGGCCGCTGGCGGCATCCATCACCAGCGCGAGCCCCGTGTCTTCGCTCGCGACGTACAGCCGCCGTCCGTCCGGCGAGAGCGCGAGCTGCTCGGGATCCGACACCCCGCGCAAGACGCGGCGCAGCGTCAGGGTCTTCACGTCCACCACGCCGATGCCGTCTGCGGTCTTGTCGGGCGGGGGCAGCGTCTTTTCATCGACCCCGGGCCCCGCCACCGGCGAGCCGCTCAGGGCCACATAGATCTCCCGGCCGTCGGGTGACAGCCTGAGGCCCCGCGGGCGCTTGCCGAGCGGGACGTTCTGGATGACTTGATCGGTTTCACCGTCGATGACCATGAGCACGCCGCCGAATTCGGCGGTGACATAGACGTGGTGGGGGGCGACGCGGTCGACGGCCACAGCATCGACGGCCGCCGCGTCGCCGGCGCCGGCAGAGGCGCTCGCCATGGCCACCAGCGCCGCCAGCGCGACCGCCATCAAGGCCGCGCGACCCGTGAGCGTGTTCATGGGCGACAGATTAACGCTCGCGCAGCAGCGCCGCCAATTCCCGCAAGCCCCGGTCGGCCTCGGCTTCGCCGGCGTGGCTGAAGTTCAGCCGCAGCCTGCCGGAACATTCCGGCAGCTGCGGATAAAACGGTTCGCCCGGCATGAAGGCCACGCCGCGCTCCATGGCCGCGTGCAGTAGCTCCCGCGTATCCACCGGCCGGTTCAGGGTGAGCCAGAAGAACAAGCCCCCGGGCGGCAAGTCCCAAGTGGCGATCCCCGTCAGGTGCCGCTCGAGCGCCTGCGCGAATGCGTCGCGCTTGCGACGGTAGCTTGCCACCACGCCGGCGAGCCGGGCGGGGCGCTGTTCATCGTTGAGCGCCTCGAGCACCAGCCATTGGCTGATGCGGCTGCTGTGCAGGTCCGCGGCCTGCTTGAGCCGCACCAGATGCGGCATGAGATCGGCCGAGGCCGCGAGAAACC
Source organism: uncultured Acidimicrobiaceae bacterium (assembly GCA_963841885.1). Classification (GTDB taxonomy): domain Bacteria; phylum Actinomycetota; class Acidimicrobiia; order Acidimicrobiales; family RAAP-2; genus Bog-756. Next base: position 128,433 of record CAWJEK010000017.1, on the reverse strand, counting down.
CCAGCCGCAACCCGGGCGCCAGGGTCTTGGAGAATGAACCCTGGTAGCATAGGAGGCGCGCTTCAACCGGGCGCACACCGGCGAGCGGTCGCAGCTCTCATACACCAGATCGCGATACGGGTCATCTTCGTACAGGATCACTCCGTGCGCATCGCAGGCGGCCGCCAGCGCGTCGCGATCCGCGGCCGGATAGCACCGGCCGGTGGGATTTTGAAAGGTCGGCGTGGCATACGCCAGCACCGGCGGCCGTGCCGCCCAGTCGGCGCCCGCGCGCTGCGGTTCGAAGGTGTGAAATTGCGCCCCGAAGAAGCGGAACGCCTCCAGCGCCGCGAGATAAGTCGGTGATTCCACCGCCACCGCGGTGCCGGGATCGACGCACAGCTTGGCGACCAGATCGATGCCCTGCTGCGATCCGGAAAGAATCAACACCTGGTCGGAGGAACCGGCAGGCCCAGCGCCTGAAGATTGCGCGTGACCCGGTCCCGCAAGGCGGGCTCGCCCTCAACCGCGCCGAATTGCAGCATGCCCGGCGGCATGCCCTCGAGGCTCAGCACGGGGAAGGTCTCCGCCGCGGGCAATCCACCCGCGACGACACCATGCCCTGGCGGTCGATCACCGACAGGATCTCCCCGACCGGCGAGGCGCGCAGGTCCGCCACGCGTGCGGACAATCGGAGGCTCCTGGTATCATTTGCGATGGCGATTCACCGCTGGCGACCATGAATATCCTTGACATATCGACACGCTACCCGCGCCGTCATATCATGTCAATGAGGTTGACGTATATGTCCGCTAACCACGAGCAGCTGCGCGAGGCCATCGAGCTCTTTTATTTGCGTACCGCGGTTTACCGGCGGCCCGGATGGCATCCTCCCGGCGGCGCCTGGGCCGCGTCCATCACCGCATCCTGTATTTTGTTTGCCGCAATCCGGCCGGGCAGTGCAGGACCTGCTCGGCATTCCGCGGTCTCCAGAGGCACCCACCGCACCGCTGCGCCGGCTCCAGGCACAGGCCCTCTTCGCGGCGCAGCCGACCGAGCGCGACCGGCGCATCAAGCGTCTGTCGTTGACGCCGGCCGGCCGGCGGCTCGAAGCGCAGCTCACCGGCACCCAGATGCGCCGGCTGGCCGCCGTGTTCGCGGCGCAAGGCGAGCGGAGCGAAGCCGCGTGGAGGTCGGTCATGCGGGCGATGACGCGGCCGCGTAAATGACGCGGCGTTCACCCGGTCATTCCACCGCGGCTTTGGCTATCAACACGGCATTCGTACCGCCGAATGCAAAGGAATTCGACATCACCGCCCTCAGTGGTACGCACATTGCGGGCGCGGCCGGCGACGTAGTCGAGATCACAGGCCGGATCCGGCACATCCAGGTGCATGGTCGGCGGCACGATGCCGCGCTCCAGGCTCGACGACCGATATCAGGAATTCGAGCGCGCCGGCCGCACCGAGCAAATGACCGTGCATGGATTTCGTGGAACTCACGGGCAGCGTGTAGGCCGCGGCGCCGAACACGTCCTTGATCGCCGCCGTCTCCACCGCGTCGTTCTGCAACGTGCCGGTGCCGTGCGCATTGACGTAGTCGATCTGGTCGCGGTGCAACGCGCCGATCGGAGTGCCGCACGCATCGCCGCGGTCTGTCCCTCGGTGGTGGGTCGCGTGATATGGGCGACATCGCTGGTCAGTCCGTAGCCGGAGAGCTCCGCGCGGATCCTGGCGCCGCGCGCGACGGCATGCGACCACTCTTCGAGCACGAGAAACGCCGCGCCTTCGGCCAGCACCAGACCGGTCCGCGAGCGCGAAACGGGCGACAGGAAGCCGCGGGATCGATGGGATCCTCTGCCGCGAGGGTCGCATGGCTTCCCAGGCGCGCAGCACCCCGAATGTCAAGCGGCGCCTCGGCGCCCCCGGCCAGCATGACATCGACGTCGCCCGAGCGGATTCTCCGCGCCGCCTCGCCCAGCGCGACCGCAGAGGACGAGCAGGCCGTGGAATACGTGAGATTCGGTCCGGTGATCCCGTGATCGATGCCGATCCAGGAGGCGGCGGCGTTGTTCATCGCCGCGAGCACGCTGAAGGCTGCACCCGTTCCGAGCGCTCGGCGTAGACCGTGTAATACCCCTCGTCGGTCGTCTGTGCGCCGCCCATGCTCGTGCCAACGGCCACCCCGCAACGCTCGCGCGGGCCTCCGGCGAAATCGAGCCGCGCATCGGCGATTGCCTGCGACACCGCCACCAGGGCCAACTGGCTGACCCGGTCGAGCATTCGCATCCGTGGGCCGGGGAAATACCCCGGGCCATCGAATTCGACCGGCGCGCCGATCGCAGCAGGCAGACGTTCGACGCGAGCCGGCGTCAATCGACGCACGCCGGAGCGGCCGTTGACGAGATTGCCGAATAATTCATCGACGCTATTGCCAAGCGGCGCCACGACTCCGAGTCCGGTGATGGCGATCCGCCGCGGCGTCATAGCGGGGCGTGCAATTTGGGTGTCGACGCGGCGGAGGACGGCGGCGCGGCGGCCAGGAGTCCATCGATGTAGACAACCACGTCGTTGACCGTGACGAGATCCGTCGGCGTATCGCCGGTGATCTTGACCGCGAATTTGTCCTCGATCTTGAACATCAGCTCGAGCAGGCTGAGTGAATCCATGTTGAGCGAGGCCAGCAACGTCCCGGGCGCCAGCTGTTCGCGCTCGAGATCGTAATCGCGGACCAGGATGTTCTGCAGGGTATGGAGCGTGGTCATGGCGTCTCCTCGATGAATGTCGGATTTTGGGATGATTCGCTTGCTTTGCCGGCCCAGCCGGCCGCATGGGTCAACAGCGTGGGCCAGCGGCGCAGCACCCCAGCGCGGGTCGTGCCAGCGCCGGACGCATCGCGACCTGCGCATACAGCGCCGCGAGCCGCAAGCGCGGCGCGAAGGCGGCGCGCCATGCGGCCTGGTACACGACCTGCTGGTGCAGGGCAGCGGCCACGTCGATCGGCGCGCAACGCCGTTGCGTGAGCATATCCACGAGCAGCGCCGATGACTGCAACGCCATGCTGATCCCTTCGCCGATCAGCGGATGGCTCTCGCCGGCGGCGTTGCCGACCGGCATCACGCCGGCGGGGTACTGCAATCGGACGCCGGGACGCAGCGGGCCCACGGTGAGCCAGCGGCCGTCGCGCGTGGCGCTGCCGAAGGCGTCGCGCAACGCCGCTGCAAGATTCGCGCAGGAACGCCTCGACGGCACTGCCCCACCGGCACGCCGCGGTGCCGGGCGCGCGAAGCCGCTGCAGCGCGTCGCGGCGCAGGCAGCAGGCGATGGCGGCGTGGCCGTGGTCGGACACGACCATGCCGCCGTAGCCGCCGTCGAGCGCCAGCACCGGCAAGAAGCCGGGTGCGAGACCCGTGTGGTGAAAAGTGGCCTTGAAGGCGAACAGGTCCGCAGCGCGCGGCGAGGTGCGAGGCGATCGGCGCGTCCCAAAAGCGGGTCCGTTTTCCCAGGAGCCGTGCGCGTCGATGATGAGTGAGGCCGTGAGCACGCGCGCTGCGGCGCGCGGGTTGGCAGCGCGGTCCGCGCCCGTTGCAACCCCGATGATGTCGCACTCGAATTGCCCGGCCGTGCCGCTCAACGCGCGCACTTTCGCCGGTTGCAGGACCCGCACGCCGGTTGCGAGCGCCCGCTCGAGCAACAGCGCATCGAACCGGTCGCGGCCCAGGGCCCTGCCATAGGCGCGGCCGAGTTCCGGGAACTGGGCAGATCCGCACGGATCGTGGAGCCGGTCATCATCCAGCCGACCTGCCGCAGTTCGGCACCGGCCAGCCGCCTGAATTCGTGGGCGCCGTCCGCTCAGGAGGGGAACGACACCTGCGCGGCCGCCGCCAGGAGAGGTGCCCGATCCGCCGGGAGGATGTATCCGGCGGCGATGGCCCGGTCGAGGTCGGTGGTGTAGGCGGCGACGTAGCCGGCCTCCGATCCGTAGAGGGCGACCAGAGTCGCCTGACTGAACGGGACGGTGGACCCGAACAGGCCACAGAGTTCGCTGCTGCCCGGCGGTGGTGCACCGCTGAGCGTCGACACCGGCACGTCCACCGCCGGGGTGCGGACGCCTCCCTCCACGTTCCCGTGGGCGTCCAGGGCCAACACCGCAGGATCGGTGGAGGAGAGGGTGAAGGGTTGCGGTGAGGGTGGCGGTGTGCCGTCGTCGACCCAGTGCAGGAAGGACACGAACGCCGCCTGGGCGACCTCGTGCTGGGGACCGGAGTTGATGGGGGCGGTGCAGCCAAGGAGGGAGGCCGCCGTCCCCACCTCGTAGGCGTCGGCGTGGGACGTCCCCGCCACCTCCCACGTCCGGATCCTCGAGGTGTTCGGCTGCTGCGCCGCGGCGTAGCCGAGCTGGATCAGGTCCGTCTGGGTCTCGAACATGAAGACGGGGACGGTGAGGTCGGTGCGGATGCGAACGTTCCCGCTGACCGCCGAGGATCCACCCTGTCCATCGAGCGGGGCGGCCCCACCTCCGCGGAGTGGATGAAGATGCCCTGGTAGGCGGGGTCGGGGGGCTGGATGGCGTCGGCATACGTCGTGAGGTAGAACGCCGACTGCGACTCGCCGACAGCCACCACGTGCTTCGGCCGGAGCCCTCCGAGGACCGACGGGGCCGGAACCCGCAGGGCCTGGCCGATCTGGGCGAACATGTCGAGGGAGTACTGGTCACCGGGGTGGTGAAGGCTCCCGTAGCGGGCCGGATCTTCCTGCTCCAGGCCCTTGCTCGCCCCCGAGCTGAGGATCGCTTTCCCGCCGTTCACGGCGAGGGCCTGCGCGGACACCGCCATGTAGGCGGCACCCGAGTCCATCAGGCCGGATCGAGGTAGTCCCAGTCGGGGGCGGACTGCCGGCCGACACGTTCATCCACTCCACGACGACGTTCCCGTCGAACTTCGCCGGGTCGCTCGGCCGCCGGACGATGATGCGCGGCGGTAAGGCGCGGATCCGGTGGTGGCGATGGTCCACTTCCCGTCGGAGGGGGTGGACCGGCTGGTGAACGAGTAGGCGGTTCCCGAGGCGAAGTACTCCTGCTCCACATAGCCGTGGGCGGCCAGATCGCTGGGATTGGCGGAGAGGGGTTCGATGATCTTTCCGGTGTCCGGCGGCGTGGTGAACACCGCCGGCGCCCGCCAACCGGTCAGTCGGGCCGCGGTCGTCGTCGGGGAGGAGGAGGCCGCGCTGCCGCAGCCGGCCAGGGTCCCGGCGACGACGAGGAGGACGGCTCCCCATCGGCCGGCTCGGCCCGTGTTGCGCTGATCCACGATGTTTCCTGCCCTCCCCCGAGGGTGCCGACGGTGCCACGACGTGGCTCGGACCCAGGAGCACAGTAGCCCCCGCGTTTCCGGTGCGCCCGATCACCGGCGGTGCCCCGACCCGTGGATTACGCTCCACCCTCGGTGCCCTGGCCTGTTTTCCCGCAGGTCAGGGCATCGTCTTCGTCACCCCTGCGGGGCCGTCACTCCGTGGTGGTGGCCGAGTGGGCGGCGACCTGGTCATCGATCTGGTGGAGGTCGAAGTAGTCCCGCCAGCGGGTGACCAGACCGTCGGGATCCACGTCGACCACCGTCGATCCGTGCAGCTCGATGGGGATCGTGCCCCCCAGGGTCCCCCGCCCGATCCACTCGAACGCACCGCCGGTCTCGTCGCCGTGCACCCAGGTGATCTCCTGTCGCCAATCGGGGAACGACGCCTGGGTCATCTCCTCGATGGCGGCCAGGTCCGTGGTGGGCTCGTTGACCGGGTCGCTGAAGAGGGCTCCCGGGGCGAAGAACGACGGGAAGTCACCGTCGGGGCCGAGTGCGTGTTCCAGGCGCTCCGCCCACGATGGCCAGTCCATCCGTTCACCGTACCGCTCGCCCCGCCGCCGGGTGAGGAGTCGAAGTAGTCTGCGCCTGACCGGACCGGGGAGCCCGGCCGGGGGAGACGAGCCGGGGGAGGCGAGTCGGTTGGCTGAGCACGCGGGTGACACCCCGTCCGAGGCGCGGTCGTACGTGGTGGTGTCGGCCGACGCCCACGCCGCGCCGGACACCCTGGAGGAGTTCCTCTCCTACGTCGATCCGGTGCACCGCCGGGCGGTGGCGGAATTCGGGGATCTCTCCTCCGTGGCCATTCCCATGTTCGGGGGAGTCGACCCCGGCGAGGTCGACGATGCCGACGCCGTCCGAGCCGTGGCCACCCGCCGCCTCGCCGGTATGGGTGTCGACGTCCACGCCGCCGCCGCCTGGCTGGACCGCTACGGCGAGGACTGGGTGTTCGCCTCCGACGCCGACGGCCGGCGTCTCGCCTACCTCGAGGACCAGGGCATCCATGCCGAGGTGGTGTTCCCGGGCCCGGTGCTGGCCGGCGGGTTGTCTCCGGCGATGTACCTCGGAGGCCATACCGCCAAGAACCTCGACCCGGTGTGGCCCGCCCTGTGGGCCTACTACCGGTGGCTGGCCGAGTTCGTGGCCGCCGCTCCGGGACGTCGGACCGGCTGCATCCCGATCGACCTCCACGACCTCGACGAGGCCGTCGGGGCCATCGCCTGGGCCCGGGACCACGACATCCACGGGGGCATCATGCTACCGGCCATGTCCGTGCGCTCGGGGCTCCCCGGTTATGCCGACGAGTACTACGAGCCGCTGTGGAGCGCGTGCGAGGAGCACGGCGTCGTGGTCAACCTCCACACCGGGGCGTCGGGCTCGGCCACCGACGCCCGGCAGCTCTACGACGCCAAGCACGGTGGTTTCCTGGGCCTGTACGAGACGTTCGTGTTCACACGTCGACCCCTGTGGTTCCTGATCTTCGGAGGCGTCTTCGACCGGCATCCCGACCTCCAGGTGGTGGTCACGGAGAACGGGGTGCAGTGGCTGCCCTCGCTGGTGCGGGACATGGAGTCCTTCTTCGACACCCACGGCGGGGCCCCGGTGCGCTCCTACCTCTCGATGCGCCCGTCGGAGTACGTGGACCGCCACGTGTCCCTGGGCGGCTCGCTGATGCAGCGCTCCGACGCCGAGATGCGCGAGGAGATCGGCGTCGACCGGCTCATGTGGGGGACCGACTACCCCCATCTCGAGGGGGCCGCACCGGTCCATCGGCTGGTCCTGCGCCAGGTGTTCGGGGGTCTGCCCGAGCCGGATCTCCGACGGATCCTCGGGGGCAACGCCTGTCGGGTCTTCGGCTTCGACGAGGGGCAGCTCCAGGAGGTGGCCGACCGCGTCGGCCCCACCGTGTCCGATCTGTCCCGACCGATCGACCGGGACGACATACCAGAGACGTTCAGCTGGAGCCTGGCCCGTCCCGTGCCGTTGGCCTCGGCGGCGGGCACCGGGTCCTGAGCGACGTGTCCGGGACGCTGGACGTTCGGACCGCCGGGTGACCGGACTCCTCACCGACCAGCTGCGGCTGATGTCCGCCGCCTACCCGGACGAGACCGCCTACCGGAACCTCGGGAACGGCACGTCGATCACGTTCGGCGGATGGGAGCGCCGGTCCAACCGTCTGGCCCGCGGACTCGCCGACCTCGGGGTCGGCCGGGGCCAGCGGGTGGCCATCCTCATGGAGGCCGACCACGTCCTGGCGTGGATCGTGACCTACAGCGCCGTCCACAAGCTGGGAGCGGTCGCCGTCCCGCTCAACAACCGGCTCTCACCCCCCGAGGTGCGGGGCATCCTGGAGCACGCCGAGGTGAGCGCCGTGGTGGCCAGCGGCTCCTTCGGGGCGTCCCTCGCACCGCTGATCGGCTCGGTGCCGTCGCTGACGTCGCTCGTCGCCGTGGGAGACCCGCTGGCCGACGGGGCCGTCGACCTGGAGGACGTGATGGCCGAGGACGACTCCCCGGTCCAGGCCCCGGTGGGCGGCGACGACCTGGCCGACATCATGTACACGTCCGGCACGACGGGCCGGCCCAAGGGAGTGGCCGTGCGGCACGGCCAGGTGGCCAAGATCCCCAACCAGGTGCCCGAGTGGCAGGGGACCGGGTGGTTGACCGCGTCGCCGGTCTTCACCTTCGCCGGACTCGGATTCATCCACAACCCGATGAAGTCCGGGATGACCGTGCTCCACCTACCCACCTTCGACGCCGGCCGGTGGCTCGAGATCGTGGAGGGCGAGCGGCCCGACATCGCCTTCGTGGTCCCGGCCATGGCCCAGCTCCTGATCCACCATCCGGCGTTCGCCACGGCCGACCTGACGAGCCTGCGCAAGCTCATCCTGGGCGGCGCGCCGCTGGCCCCCCACACCCTCCAGGTCCTGCAGGCCAAGCTGCCCGGCACCGACGTGCTCAACAGCTACGGCATGACCGAGGGCGGGCACGCCACCTTCACCATGGATCCCGAGGCGGCCCGGACCCGGCCCGGTGCCGTCGGACGCCCGACGCCACCCGTCGAGGTCAAGATCGTGGACGACGGCGGAGCCGAGCGCCCCGTGGGCGAGGTGGGCGAGGTCCTGACCCGTAACCCGGGAGGCCACCGCGAGTACTACCGGGACGCGGAGGCCACCGCCCGGCAGTGGGCGGGCGGTTGGCTCCACACCGGGGACCTCGGCCGGCTCGACGCCGACGGCTACCTCTACATCGTGGGCCGCAAGAAGGAGATGATCGTCCGCGGCGGCATGAACGTCTACACCGACGACGTGGAGGCCGCCCTCCAGTCCCATCCCGACGTGGTCGAGGCCGCCGTGGCCGGCGTGCCGCACGACGTGCTGGGTGAGGACGTGGCCGCCTGGGTCGTCCTGCGGCCGGGTTCGGTGGCCACCGCGCCGGAGGTCATCGACGTCGCCCGTCAGACCCTGGCCGACTACAAGGTGCCCCGCCGGGTCGTGGTCGTGGGTGAACTCCCCCGGAACGCCAGCGGCAAGGTGGTCAAGTCGCGTCTGACGGCCGGAGTCGGCCCGGGTGACGGAGGAGCCGGTCGGTGAAGAGCGGGCCGGACGGACCGGCGTAGGAGAGAGGGGAGCCAGGATCGTGCAGGAACACACCTTCGACTTCGTGGTCGACGGCACGCCCGAGGAGGTCTGGGACATCCGGTGGCAGCGGATGCGCGCCGGATTCACCTCGGACACGGTCGAGATCGAGGTCTTCCACCCCGGCGACGAGGACGGGAACGGTCTGGTCCGCCACTGCACCTTTCCCGTTCCCCGGTACCTGCTGTCCGGGGGCCGGGCCCAGTCGTGGGAGTGGATCACCGAGGCCCGGCGTCCGGTGTCCTGGCGGTACGACGCGGTGGGCAAGCCTCTCTGGTCGCGGGCCTCGGGGGGGACCCGACTGGAGGACCTGGGCGGGGGGCGCACCCGGGTCCACTTCCGGGAGACCTACGAGGTCTTCAACCCGGTGATGCGTCGCCTTCTCGAGCGCCGGGTGCACGATTCCATCTCCAGGGGCAACGACAAGCTCATCGAGGCCTCCCTCGTGCGGGCCCTGGCGGAGTTGCACGCGTCGGGATCCGACCCGGCCTGAACCGGGCCGGGCGGGGCCCGGTTCCCTGGATCACGGGACCGGTGCCACGGATGATCGTCGGAACGGCTCGGAGCGACCGGGATCGGGCTCCCGGGGCAGGCCGAGCACACGCTCGCCGATGATGTTCCGCTGCACCTGATCCGTGCCGCCACCGATGCGGACGGTCCACTGGGAGAGGAAGTGCTGCTGCCAGAATCCGCCGTCGGGAGCGGCGTCGGTCCCGAGCATCCCCGAGGCGCCCTCGAGCCGCAGGGCGAGGTCGGCCAGGTCGGCGGTGTGCTCCGAGTACGCGAGCTTCATGACCGAGGCCTCGGATCCCGGTGGGACACCGTGGCTCAGGGCCGTCTGGACCCGGAGACCGAGGAAGCGCAGGAGTTCGAACCGGGTGTAGGCCAGGGCCAGAGCCTGGCGGAATACGGGGTCCGCCGAACGGCCGGTGGACCGGGCGAGGTCGCGGAGGTCCTCGAAGCGGACGCCCGCCCCTCCGCCGATCAGGGCACGCTCGCTCGACAGGGTGGTGTGGGCGACCCGCCATCCCCCGTGGACCGGCCCGACGACCTGGTTCGAGGGGATCCGGACATCGGTGAGGAACACCTCGTTGAAGTGGGCGACCCCGTCGATCTGGCGGAGTGGGCGGATGTCGACGCCGGGACTGGTCATGTCGACCAGGAAGAAGGTGATGCCCTGGTGCTTGGGGACGTCGGGGTCGGTCCGGGCCAGGAGGATGGCCCAGTCGCTGTGGTGGGCGAGCGACGTCCACACCTTCTGCCCGTTCACGACCCACGTATCGCCGTCGAGTTCGGCCCGGGTCGAGAGACCGGCGAGGTCCGAGCCGGCTCCGGGCTCGCTGAACAGCTGGCACCAGACCTCGTCACCGCGCAGGATGGCCCGCAGATGCCCGGCCTTCTGCTCGTCGGTGCCCCAGGCCAGCAGCGTCGGGCCGACCATCCCGATCCCCACTGACAGGGCTCCGCCGCCGACGTCGAACCGGGCCATCTCCTGGTTGACGACCGCCTGTTCGACCGCCGTGCCGCTCCGGCCGCCGTACCCGGCGGGCCAGGTGACGCCGGCCCAACCCCCGTCGAACAGCTTCGCCTGCCACGCCTGACAGGCCCGCACGTGGGCGAGCTGGGCTTCGGGTGACGGGTCACGCCAGCGGCGCTGCGCCACCGTCCCTTCTTCCCGTCGGGTGGCGTTGGCCTCGAGCCAGGCGCGCACCGATGACCGGACGGCTGCTTCCTCGGGCGTGTCGTCAAAATCCATCTGCGCCCCGATCCGGACGGCCGGCCTCACCGGTCACGCTCCCGCACCCTTCGACATCCGTGTTGGAAGGCCGCCGCCCGTAGCGTTCATCCGGGCAGATGCTAGCGAGCCCCGGTGACCTCGGTCCCGGCCGTGATCCCTCGTCGTTTCACCCGGCCGGGGCCGGGTCCTTGCACCGCATGTCGTCATACGTGACGGCCCGGCGGTGGGGGCCGGAGCCCGCCGGGACGGGTGGCCGTGGGGTCCGTGTGGCGACGCGGGCCCCTACACTCTGGAGGGAGACCGGTCCCCGGGAGGAGGCACGTGAGCGACTACCCGCAGGCGATCGTCACCGTGAACCACGTCGAGCCCGTTCCGAGGCGGATCCGCGCCACCCTCGACGGATCGGTGGTCATCGACTCGAGACGTGTCCTCTACGTGTGGGAGTGGCCCCACTACCCGCAGTACTACATCCCGTACGACGACATCGATCCCGAGATCCTGATCGACGAGGAGCGGGAGGAACATCTGCGTCGGGGGACCGCCCGGCGCCTCGGTGTGCGGACCGGAGGGGAGGACCGCCGGGGTGTCGCCCATCACTACGTCGCGTCGGACGTGGAAGGGATCACCGGGACCGTCCGCTTCGACTGGTCGGCACTGGACAGCTGGTTCGAGGAGGACGAGGAGGTGTTCGTCCACCCCCGGGATCCCTACACCCGGGTGGACGCCCTGCGATCGGACCGTCGGGTGGTCATCGAACTGGAGGGGCTGGTCCTCGCCGAGTCGTCCCGAACCGTCACCGTCTTCGAGACCGGACTGCCGACCAGGTTCTACTTCGACCGCCTGGACGTGCACTTCGAGCACCTCCGCCCGAGCGACACGGTCACGTCCTGTCCGTACAAGGGCACGACGAGTGCCTACTGGTCGGTTGCCGTCGGGGGTCGGGTGGTCCCCGATCTGGCGTGGGCCTATGACTTCCCGACCCGGCAATTGCTGCCGATCGCCGGCCTGGTGAGCTTCTACAACGAGAAGGTCGACGTCACCGTCGACGGCGTCCGGGTCGAACGGCCGGACACGCACTTCTCCTGACCCCGGACGGCGGGGCCGCAGCCCCCTCGGCGTGCGGGATCCGTCGTGCCTACGGTCGTCGTCAGCCCGACCGCGGCGCCACCGCGCAGTCGATGCAGGTCCGGGTGCCGGGCAGCGCCTGGAGACGGTCTCGCGGAATGTTGCGTCCACAGACTTCGCAGACCGCGTAGGTCCCGTCCGCCAGCTTCGCCCGGGCCCGGTCGAGATCCCTCAGATTCGACTCCGCATCGGCCAGGAGGGCTGCCACCCGGGCCCGCTCGTAGGCCAGTGTCGACCCTTCCGGGTCGTGCTCGTCGTCGCCGTTGGCGTCCTCGGCATCGCCGGCGAGTCCGGCGAGTTCGGTCGTCAACGCGTGCACCCGTTCGCTGGCCGCCACCTGCTCGGCCTCGATCGCCGAACGGGCGGTCGGTTCCTCCATCTCCCCATTCGTAGCGCAACCCGGCGTCGGAAGGCAGCCGGGCCCGTTCCCTCATGTCGAACCCTCCGCCAAGGGTGATTCGTTGCTCACGTAGACCCTCCGCCTGGAGAGAGGGCGTGGCGCGCCCCGGGTGAGAGCGGCCCGTCGGGCAGGCAAGGACGCCCGCGGCGTCCACCGGGGGATCGACGCCCGGCGTCAGTGCAGGTGCTGGTCCCAGTCCTCGGGAACCCGGCCCGCCGGGCCCGGCGTGGGTTGGCTGAGCGGATGGTGTTCGGGCGGAGGCAGTGGTGCGCCTTCGACCGCCCGGTCGGACCGGTAGTCGTAGAACCAGTCCTCGCCCGGTTCGAAACTGGTGATGACCCAGTGGCCGGTCGACCGGGCGTGCGAACTCGCGTGCTGGCTGGGTGATGAGTCACAGCATCCGATGTGGCCACAGGCCGCACAGCGCCGCAGGTGGAACCACCACCCCTCCCCTTCGAGGCACTCCACGCACCCGTCGCCACTGGGGAGCGCCTCCGGATCGATCATCGGGTCGGCCATGGAGCGAATATTACCCACCCGACCGCCGGCGAAGCAGGCCGGGATCGGGGCGAATACGGTGCAGGGCACAACCCGTGGCCGACACCGGTGCGGGCTCGGAGCGAGACGGAGGGCCGTGTCATGGCCGACGACGAGGTAGCCGCGCCGATTCTGGACGCCGCCGACATGGCACGGGTCGCCGACCTGGGGGTCCGACGTCAGGTCGAGGAGGGGGAGTACCTCTTCCGCGAGGGGGACGTCACCTACGACTTCTTCGTCCTGGTCGAGCGCGGCGGTCGACATCGTGGTCGCCGTGGACGGCGACGAGCAGGTCGTCGCCCACCACGGCCCGGGTCGCTTCCTCGGGGAGCTGAACATGTTGAGCGGCCTCCGGGTCTTCGTGTCGGCCCGGGTCGTCACTCCCGGGGAGGTGGTCGTGGTCCCCCGCGAGCGGCTCCGGCAGCTGATGGCGACCACCCCCCGGTTGGGGGACACGATCCTGGCCGCATTCGTGGCGCGGCGGGGCCTGCTCCTGACGGGAGCCGGGGCCGCCATCCGGGTGATCGGATCGCAGTACTCACCGGAATCCCTCCATATCCGGGAGTTCCTCACCCGGACCCGCGTCCCCCACGAGTGGTTGGACGCCGATCACGACCCGCACGTCGGAGCCCTGGTGGAGCAGTTCGGTCTCGCCGCTACGGAGCTTCCCGTCGTCATCGCCACCGGCACCGTGCTGCGCCGGGCCACACCGGGTGACGTGGCGGCGTTCCTCGGCCTGACCGTCGAGAGCCTGCCCCAACGGTGCTTCGACCTGGTGGTCGTGGGCGGCGGCCCGGCGGGTCTGGCGGCCGCCGTGTACGGAGCCTCGGAGGGCCTGCGCACGTTGGGCGTGGAGATGACCGCTCCGGGCGGACAGGCCGGGATGAGCTCCCGGATCGAGAACTACCTCGGCTTCCCGATGGGCGTCTCCGGCGAGGAACTCACGCAGCGGGCGATCATCCAGGCCGAGAAGTTCGGGGCGAGTCTCACCGCGCCGTGCACGGCGGTCTCCCTCGGACAACGCGCCGGGCACCTGGTCGTGCGCCTGAGCGATGGGACCGAGGTGGCCGGCCGGGCCGTGATCGCGGCCACGGGCGCCTCCTACCGGCGACTCGACGCCTCGCGGTTGGGTGACTTCGAAGGGAATGGGGTGTACTACGCCGCCACCGAGATGGAGGCGCGGCTGTGCGGGCCCTCGCCCGTCGTCGTGGTCGGAGGCGGTAACTCGGCGGGACAGGCCGCCCTGTTCCTGAGTCAGGTCGGTTGCCCGGTCAGCCTCGTCATCCGCGGGCCCGACCTCACGAAGGACATGTCGCGCTATCTGGTCGACCGGGTGGAGGCCGACCCCCGGATCAGCCTGCGGACACGGACCACCGTGGTCGCTTTGGACGGCGGGGAGACGCTCGAATCGGCGGTGCTCCACGGGCCCGAAGGTGACGCGGCCCACCCCTGCACCGGACTGTTCTCGTTCATCGGGGCGGACCCGTCGTCAGGCTGGCTGGACGGCTGTGCGGCCCTCGACGAGCGCGACTTCGTCCTCACCGACCTGTCGCTGGGCGGCGAGCGGTTGGGCCAGGAGTGGCAGACGCTCGACCGGTCGCCACTGCCCTTCGAAACGAGCCACCCGGGCCTCTTCGCGGTCGGTGACCTGCGATCGGGGTCGATGAAGCGGGTGGCGTCGGCGGTGGGCGAGGGGTCGGCGTCGGTGCGGTCCGTACACCAGTACCTGGCCTTTTGAGCGTCCGGCGGCCGGCGATGGTCGGGGCCGGGCCGGCACCGGGGGAGTGGGTGGTTGCGGGTTCGGACCCCGGGACGGATGCAACACATGGTGCGGGTCCGCTCTCAAGCCGACGGCGATGGCAGCCGATCCTCCAGGTACTGGCGGGAGGTCACTGGCCGCGGGCGGTTGGCCGGGCCGGACGGGAGGGCGCGCGATGTCGGTAGCCATGGGCTCGGGAGGTGATACGCCACTCGTCGGACCGGGTCCGGTCGCGGCACCCCGGCTCCTGGTGACCGGTTCCACCCATCCCTCCTCGCTCTCCGCCCTGCGGCGGCACCGCCATGCGCGTCCGGTTCCGTTCCGTCGGTCCGACGCCGAGCGCGTCACCATGATCCGCGGGATGATCGCCGACCGGGCGCTCGAGATCCACCTCCAACCGATCATCGACCTCCGCACCGGCGAGACGGTAGGAGCCGAGGCCCTGTCCCGCTTCGCGCCGCTGCCCGTCCGACCGCCCGACGCCTGGTTCGCCGAGGCGGCGACGCTCGGGGTGGGGGTGGAACTGGAGCTCGCGGCTCTGGCCATGGCGTTGGAAGGACTCGACCGCCTCCCGTCCGGGATGTACCTGTCGGTCAACGCGTCGGCCGAGACGATGGTGTCCACGGGGTTCCGCGCCGTCATGGACGCGGTGCCCCCCGAGCGGATCGTGCTCGAGCTGACCGAGCACACCCGGGTGGCCGACTACCGGGCGTTCGTCTCCGCCGTCGAGCCGTTACGGTCGGCCGGCATGCGGCTGGCGGTCGACGATGCCGGCTCCGGGTTCGCGAGCTTCAACCACGTCCTGGAACTCCGGCCCGAGGTGATCAAGCTCGACATCTCGTTGATCCGCGGCATCGACCTCGATCCGGCCAAGCAGGCCCTGGCGCGGGCGCTGCTCGGCTTCGGCGCCGAGGCGCTCGACACGACGTTCGTGGCCGAGGGGATCGAGACCCGGGGCGAGCTCGATGCCCTCCGACGGTTGGGGTTCCAGAACGGCCAGGGCTTCATCCTGGGCCGACCGAGCCGACACCTCGGAACGGTCCGACCCCGGCCCCGGACGACCGCCACCTCCCCCCTCCACGATGCTCCCGGATCAGTGGAGACGACCGACTCGAACTCTGGACCGGATGGGCGCGGACGGATCTGATCGGGGCCGCCCCCGACCGGCGCTCAGGTCGTCCCGCTCTTGTTGGCGGCGTTTTCCGACAGTCGCTCCGCCAGGGCGGCACGGAGCTTGGCGTCGATCTGGGGATGGTCCTCGAGCAGCACCCGGAAGTCGGTCCGGTTGATCACCTCGACGAGCACCTCGGTGGTGGCGACGACCGTCGCCACCCGTTGGCCCCCTTCGAGGAGGGCGATCTCGCCGAAGAAGTCACCCGCCCCACAGGTGGCGACCGACTCGCCGTCGATCATGACGTCCACCGTGCCCTCCAGCACGAGGAGGAATTCACGCCCGTGATCTCCCTGGTGGGTGAGTTCGGTGCCGGGGCGCAACCGGATCGCCGTAGCCAGGCTGGAGACGTGCCGGATCTCCTTCTTCGAGAGACCGGCCAACAGGGGGATCTTGGCCAACGCCGCATCCATTGGGTTCGTGGCCATGGTGCTCTCCCGGGAAGGCTGATCTACTGGACCCGTCCTGAGCCAGCATGCCACGTCGTACCGGGTGGTGACGCCCCGACGACCCGGGGTGGACCGGCGGGCGTTCAGCCCGCCAGTCGGTAGACGACCTGCGTCTCGCCCGTTCCGTTGCGCAGTGTCAACTCGTCACCGGTGACGGCGTACTGGGTCACCTTGCCCAGGGCGGCGGAGTACTGGGACTCGAGGGCGTCGATCTCGGTCGAGCAGGCCTTCTGGGTCGAGGTCAGGTCGGTGAGGGTCAGGCCGTGCCGGCCGGTCACGGCATAGCTGCCACTCAAGGTGTTGCACCCGCCGAATCCGGAGAATGTCCCGTCGGTGCCGAAGTCGGCCGTCAACTGCTCGGTCGCGCTGGTGGACTCGACACCACCGTTGCCGTTGTTGACCCCGGTCGCGGTCCACGACGTCCCGGCCAGGCCGGACAGGCCGACCGAGTAGGTCAGTAGCGTCGCTCCTCCGTCTCCGGTCAGGACCAGCTGATCGGAGACAAGGGCGTACCCGGACACCTCGGGGAGCAGTTTGAACAGCGCGGCCTCCTGGGCGTTGAGCGCGGCGCTCGAGCAGGCGATCAGGGTGGTCGGCCCGAGCACGACGGACAGCGATGTCCCCTTGGCGACGTAGGTCCCGGTGAACCGGTTGCACCCCGAGGAGCCGACCAGCACGCCTCGTGGCTCGAAGGCCAGGTCGGCGACCGACGCTCGACCCGCCGGCGTGGTGGCCCCGTTCGGCCCGCGGTAGGACTCGAGCACCCAGGCGGTGTCCACCAGTTCGTGGCCCGGCACCGAGGTCGACGAGGTCGTTCCGCTCCCCGACGAGCCCGTGCTGCCGCATCCGGTCAATCCGATCACCCCCAGCACCATCAACCCGGCTACCGCCGCCCTGGTTCGCATCGGCCTCCGCTCCCCATCGCCGACCCGGGAACCCGGGCCGTCAGTCGTCCTCGGACCAGCCCAGTTCGTCGGCCAGCAGGAGGAGCACCTTATTGGGCAGACGCTCGCCGCGCTCGAGGAGCTTGAGGCATCCCTGTACGTAGGCCTTGCGGGCCTCGTCGAGGCCGCGGGAGCGCACCAGTGCCGGAGCGGGCGGCCGGATGCCGATGATGTCGGCCATCTCTTCGGACCGGTCGACCGTGGCCGGCTCGTCCACCAGGGCCTCGAGCGTGCGGAACAGGTGGCGGCTCGGGGGTGAGCCCTGTTCCCACCGGGCGACCGACTGCTGGGTGACCCCGAGCTGGTCGGCCAGCTCGCGCTGGGTCATGCCGTGCCTGTGGCGGTAGGCACGGATGTTGTCGGCAAGCTCACCGGGCGGGTCCGGTGCGTACTCGTGTGTATCCACCAATTGTCAAGCGTAGACCTGCTGCAGGTGCCGTTACAAGGCCCAATCCCGAACCCGCACACATGGCGGGTCGAACTACAAACGTGATGTTCACACGCTACGGGTATGTGTGCGCGTGGGTGGCTGACCGGTCAGTGGCGGCCCGGGTCCATCAGCATCGGGATCGACGCACACACGAACGTGACGGCCAGCAGCGGGACGGTGATGATCCAATCCATGGTGCTCCGAGCAGCGGTCGGGCGGACTGCTCGCCTCCGCCACCCACCGTACGGATCGAATCCAAGAGCCGGATAAGAGGAAGCCAAGCGGACGATAGGAATCCGGCCGCCCGGGCGGCGCCTTCCGCGGGACGGTGACGGGACGTGGCGGACGGGGCCAGCGTGGCCCTCCGGACCTCAGGCGCCGGTCGGCCCCTTCCGGCGGGCCACCAGGTCCCGTCCCCGCTGGTGGGCGGTCTGCGCGGCCCTGGCCCGCAATTCGACCGCCATCTCCTTGAACTCGTCGAGCGCAGGGTTGACGCCCACCAGGGCGAACTCCTCCTCGACGACCTCGAGGTCGAACTTCCACACGTCGGAGAGGATCCGCTGCATCCACCCCGTGGCATGGTCCCAGCCCTCCCGGGGGGCGCCGGCGCCGTAGAAGCCGCCGCGGACCACGGCCAGCACCGCCGGGGTGCCGGCCGTCGCCGGCGACTCGCCGGCCATGCGGGCATCGGTGATCACGAGATCCACCCAGGTCTTGAAGTGCTGGGACACCCCGAAGTTGTAGAGCGGCACCGCGAAGAGGGCGGCATCGGCCGACACCAGCTGGTCGGCCTCGCGGGAGGCCATCGCCGCCGCCTCGAGCTGGGCGGCCGTGCGCTCCTGGTCGGCCGGAGCCATCCTGGCCTCGACCGCTCGGGCCCAGGCGGTCGCCGGGACGGGATCGATGCCCACGTGGCGACGGATCACCTCGTCGTCGGGATGCGCGTCGGTCCATTCCGATTCGACGATGTCGGCCAGGGCGCGACTGTGCGACCCCTCGGTGCGGATGCTGGCGTCCAGGCGGTACAGGGTCACGGGTGCCTCCGAAAAGTGGAAAACTACTTACTAGTATTTACAGAGTAACAGGGTGATCCATAGTGGATCGCCGTGGAACGCCGGTAACATCGATCCCATGGTGGTCCGGAGTGAGGCGAGCGACGGTCCCGGACCGACGGGTGCCGGACACGGCTGCGATGCCGGCCTCGTCCGGGCGTTCGACTTCCTGGGGAAGCGGTGGAACGGCGTCATCCTCGGGTCGCTCAGCACGGGCCCGATCGGCTACGCCGAACTACGTCGCAGCGTCGGGTCCATCACCGACTCGGTGCTCTCGGACCGGCTGACCGAACTCACCGGCGCCGGGCTCATCGTGCGGACGGTCACCGCGTCCCGACCTCC
This sequence comes from uncultured Acidimicrobiaceae bacterium, assembly GCA_963841885.1. GTDB lineage: Bacteria > Actinomycetota > Acidimicrobiia > Acidimicrobiales > RAAP-2 > Bog-756. The sequence continues at coordinate 109,520 of CAWJEK010000017.1, read as the reverse complement.
CGGGGTGACCTATGGACTCACGGCGGCCGGATCGGCGTTGCTCCCCATCCTCCACGAACTGGCCGGATGGGCGGACCGACATCTGACCACGGCCCCCGGCGACGAATCCGGGTAGGCGCGTGAGCCGGCGGGTCGAACGGTGGTGGGCGTCAGGATCGATGACCCGCGTGTCGGCGCCCGGGGGCGCATCGTTCGAGCTCTTCGTCCGGGTCCGGGGGGAGGGGCCGCCGGTGACCCTGCTGCACGGATACCCGAGCTCGTCGTTCGACTGGCGCGCGGTCAGTGGGCAGCTCGAACCGGAATGGCAGGTCATCACCATGGATCTGCTGGGCTTCGGTCGATCCGACAAACCGTGGCCCCACGCCTACGCCATCGTCGAACAGTCCGACCTGGTCGAGCAGGTGTGGCGCGGTCTCGGGGTCGAGTCGACCCACCTGGTGGTGCACGACTACAGCACCTCGATCGGCCAGGAGCTGGTCGGCAGGGGTCCCGCCGGCCGGCTCGCCTCCGTCACGTATCTGAACGGCGGCGTCTACCCGTGGCTCCACCGGCCGACGGTGGCGCAGCAACTCCTCCGGGGCCCGGACGGGGATGCGTTCGCTCGGGCGATCGACGCGGAACTCTTCGCGACCAGCCTCCGACCCACGTTCGGGCCCAGGGGCCGGGTCGCGGACGACATCGTCGACGACATGTGGTTCACGGTGGCCCACGACGGTGGACAGAGGCTGGCCGCCGGTCTCCTCCACTACATCGACGACCGGGCGGTCAACGGTGAGCGGTGGGTCCGGGCGATGGAGCGCACCGCGGTACCGACGGCATTCGTCTGGGGGCCCGACGATCCGGTGAGCGGCGCCCACATCCTGTCCCAGATCCGCCGTCGGATGCCGGGCGCAACCGTCTTCGAGCTGGACGGGGTGGGTCACTGGCCCATGCTCGAGGATCCCGGTGCGGTGAGCTCGGCGATCGTCGAGTTCCTCGGTACCCGGGCACCATGAGCCGGGTCGGCCAGATCAGCAGATCCCCGGCGGCGCCGGATCGTGGTCCGAGCCGACGTTCCTGAGCCACGTGTTCCCGGTCCCGGCCGTCAGGAACCCCGTACTCAGATCGCTGCAGTCGACGGATGTGCCGGAGTCCGACGAGACCCGGTTCTGGCTCATCACGTTGCCACTGGTGTGGGCGTCGACGGCGATCCCGAATGCGCCGTCGTGCGAGATCCGGTTGCCGGAGACGAGAGCGGTGGTATATCCGGAGGCGACGGACACGCCGTCGTCCCATCCCGAGACCGTGTTGCCGGCCACGGTCGTGCCGATGCTCGCCGCTCCGTCATAGGCGGACAGGGCGATCGCCGCCGAGTCGTCCGAGTCGCTGGACAACACGTTCTTCAGGATGCGCAGGCCGGTGTTGCCGCCGAAGTCCAGGATGCCCGTTCCGTCGCCCCCGGGCACGGGACCGTCCACGATGACCCGGTTGTCCTCGATCGTGGCGTCGACACTGTTCACGGCCACGACGAAGGTCGAGTCGTCGAGGCTCGTGTCGCCGGCGACGACGAGTCCCTCCGAGGGACTCGCCCCACCTGCGAAGTTGATGGCCGTCTGACTGTCGTCACCGAAGACGTCGTGGGTGATCGACGTGTCGTCGGCCGGTCCGTTGGAGACGAAGACGCCGGTTCCCGTGTAGCCGTTCACTCCGAGGTCGCCTTCGGAGTTGTTGTCCCAGATGTAGTCATAGGAGATGGTCGCCGGATTGTCGGCCTCGGGATTCTGGAGATCGATGCCGTTGCCGTTCCCGACGAGGAGATCGTCGGTCGCGTGGAGACCGCTACTGCCGGCGAAGGCCTCGATCCCGTCCTGGTCGACGGTGGGGGAGCCCGCCCCTTCGAGGGCGAAGCCGGTGATCGTGGTGTCATCAGCTCCGGCGCCGAGCACGAAGTCGCCGTTCACATCACTCACCACGGACTCCTCGGAGAGTCTGGCCGCCCGAGCAGCCGAGCCCTTCTTCCCGGCCTCAGCGCCTACGAACGTCAGGTCGGGGGTGTCCACGTCGACGGTCTCGTGGTAGGTGCCGGCGCACACCTTGATGGTGTCGCCGGAGACGGCCGCCGCCACCGCCGCCGTGATCGTGGGATACGTCCCGGAGCAGGACGGTGACGTGCCGACGACCAGGACGGTCGGCGACGCACTGGCGGCCCCACCCACGACGACCGCCGCGCCGATCCCCCCGCAGAGGACTGCGGCGCCGACCAGCATCCGAAGTCTCATCGCCCCTCCTCTCCCGGGAGGCCGCCCCGCCCACCTGTCCGCGACGGACCGGTCGTTCCCTGGCCGGAGCCTCCTGGCTCGACCGGGGGTTGTCAAAAGACATTCGAAATTTCGGGCCTATTCGTCACCCCATGCGTCCGGAATCACCCGGTAAGTGGCTATATGCCGGCCAGTCGTGGGAAACGTGGCGGCCGATGACCCGGGTTCGAGGACGCGTGAGATCGTGGGCGCCGGGCCGTAGGGTGGCGCCATGCCGCCGAGTTCCCGGCACCGCGGGACACCCGTCGCGCCGGCGGTGGCCGTCTTCCTGACGGCTTCCCTGCCGGCTGTCCTCGTGGTGATTCCGGCCGGGCCGGCCGGGGCGTCCACCGTCCCGGGCCAGCCGGCGGGATCGCCGCTCGCGATTCCTGTCGGTCCGTCGACCGGGGGACCGGCCGCCCTGGTGGACACGGAGGCCGGAACCGGTGTCGGGGCCGCCTCTCCGGGCAACGTGAGCGAGTTTCCCGGAGCGGCGGTGCCACTGGGCATGGTCCAGTTCAGCCCCGACACGTCGCCCGACCGCCAGGTCACGACAGGGTCGGGCTTCGACAACGCCGACACCGAGATCTCCGGGTTCAGCCTCACCCATCTGTCCGGGTCGGGCTGTGCCATCTACGGCGACGTCCCCATCCTGCCCGTGACCGGCGGGGTGCCCGCCGACCCCGAAGACGCCGTCCAGCCCTTCTCCCCGGCGGACGGTCAGGGCACCGCCGGCAGCTATGCGGTCGATGTCGGCTCGGGGACCGGAGCCATCGGGGTCAGGCTCACGGCCACCACCCGGACCGCGCTCGGGTCGTTCACGTTCCCCGGCGCCTCGGCCTCCTCCACGGGCTCCGCGGCAGCTGACACCGACGATCTGCTCGTCAAGGTGAGCGATTCCGCCAACGGCTCGAGTGCTTCCCGGGTCGAGATCGTCGGGAACGACGGACTGACCGGCTCGGTGACGAGCGGTGACTTCTGCGGCATCCCGGGCGACTACACCCTGTACTTCTCGGCCCGTTTCTCCTCGCCGTTCGTGTCCGCCGGCACATGGAGCAACGGCAGCGTCACCTCGACGAGGTCCTGCACCGGCACCGCCAGGGTGGCGTGCGGCGCCTGGATCGGCTTGGGCGGCGCCGGAGCTCCCGCGAGGGTCCTGGCCAAGGTCGGCATCTCCTTCGTGTCGTCGCAGGACGCAGCGGCCAACCTGACCCACGAGGACCCGGGGTGGAACTTCGGGAAGGTCGCCGGTGCGGCCACGGCCGAGTGGAACGGACTCCTCGGCCGGATGGCCGTCAGCGGGGGAAGTGTGACGGACCGGCGCACCTTCTACACCGCGCTGTACCACTCGCTGCTGTTCCCTTCGGTCTTCAGCGACGACGACGGCCGCTACCGGGGTTTCGATCACCGGGTCCACACCCTGGCGCCGGGCCAGGTGCAGTACAGCAACATCTCGGAGGCCGACATCTACCGTTCCGAGGTCCCGCTGCTGGCGACCCTGCTGCCCGGTCCCACCTCCCAGATGGTCCGATCACTACTGGACGATGCTTCCCAGACGCCGGGGGGCTTCCTCCCCAAGTGGGTGATCGCCGACAACGACGCGGGCCAGTGGGACGGTGACTCGGCCGATCCGATCATCGCCGACGCCTACGCCTACGGGGCCCGCGGGTTCGACGTGGCGGCCGCCCTCCGGGCGATGGTCCACGGGGCGACCGTCCCCGAGTCCGGCCTGGTGTCCGAGCGGCCGGACCTCACCGGGTACGAGGCGCGGGGCTGGGTGCCCCAACTCACCTACGACGTGACGTCCTTCCCCTACACCGACGGGGGTTCGGAGACCCTCGAGTACTCGATCGACGACTTCGCCATCTCCCGCCTCGCCCGGGCCACCGGCCAGACGACCGTGGCGGACCGTTTCGCGGCACGCGCCCAGAACTGGCAGCACCTGTTCGACGCCTCCACCGGGTACGTCTCGGCCCGCCAGGCCGACGGCAGCTTCCCCCCGGGTCCGGCCTTCCAGCCGGCGAGCCCGGCGCTGCAGGCCCAAGGGGTGGCCCAGCAGGGGTTCGAGGAGGGCAATGCCGTCCAGTACACGTGGGACGTTCCCCAGGACCTGGGCGGCCTCGTCGGGCTGATGGGTGGGGACCGGGCGGCGGTGGCCGAGCTGGACACGTTCTTCACCCGACTGGACGCCACCCGGTTCGCCCCCTACGACTGGGCCGGCAACGAACCGGACGAGTGGGCCCCCTTCGCGTACGACTACGCCGGAGCACCCTGGCGGACCCAGGCGGTCGTGCGGCGGATCATGACGCAGCTGTACCCGCTGGCCCCGGTCGACGAGCCGGGCGAAGACGATCTCGGGGCACTCTCGTCCTGGTACGTCTGGGCCGCCCTCGGCCTCTTCCCCGAGACGCCGGGCGTGGCCGACCTGGCCATGGCGGCCCCGCTCTTCCCTCGGGTCACCGTGCGGGAGGGGAGTGGTCACACCCTCACCGTGGTCGGCGCCCACGCCCCCGACGGGTACGTGCAGGGGGCCCGGCTCGCCGTCGGGTCGGCGTCGTCCTCGACCTGGAGCCGGCCGTGGATCCCGGCGACCGCCCTGTCGGTGGGGGCGGTGCTCGACGTCGTGCTGGGCCGCTCACCCGACCGCACCTGGGGAGCGTCCCCCGTCGACGCCCCTCCCTCCTTCTCGGCCGGCGCCGCACCGGCGGTGCCGTTCACCTCACCCGGCGGAGCGGTGACACTGGGCGCCGACGGCACGGCCACGGTGCTGCTCGGCGTGCAGGAGGCGGGGACCCCGCGGACCGCGGCATCGGTGTCCACGGTCACGTGGCACGTCGTGCTCCCGACGACGGCAGGCGTCACCGTCTCGCCGGACTCGGGGGCCCTGTCCGTCGTCGGAGGGCGCTCGACGACGCCGGTCCACGTCACCTCGACCGGTCCCGGCGGGTCGTCGGTCACCTTCGACCTGGCCCAGGGCGGTGTCCCTCTCCCCAGCCTGACCCTGGACGTCGACGCGGTCCCCTGAACCGCGGACCGCGGACCGCGGCTCTCGGACCGAGGACCGAGGACCGGCACCGCGCGTCGGCGTGGGCTATCCGGCGGGCTCCGCGGGCCCGCGCACCACCCTCACTCCCTCGAAGTCGGGGTTCTCCCGCCAACGCTCCAGGTAGCCGACATACTCGAGCAGGCTCCCGGTGTACGTGAGGTTGCGGGCCGCCCGGCGGTCGATGGCCTGCTGCTCGCTGTTGTAGAAGCTGGGCGTGCAGGCCTGGAAGTAGCGGGCACCGCCGATCCCCACGCTCAGGAGTACCGACAGCCACTCCTCCTCGGCGGCCTCTTCCGGTTCGATCTCGATGATCCCCTGCTCCGCACAGGCTTCGATGATGCGGGCGACGTGCGTGGCGCACTCGGACAGGAGATGGGAGAAGTTCGTCCCGAACCCGCCCTGGACGAGGCTGATGAGCAGCAGGTTGGGGAATCCGCTGGCCAGGACCCCGTGCAGGGTGTGGGCCCCCTCCGCCCACCGCTGTGAGAGCTTGACGCCGTCCCGCCCGACCGGGTCGAAGCCCAGTCGATGGTGCAGGTCGGTGGTGACCTCGAACCCGGACGCGTAGATGAGCAGATCGACCGGGTACTCGACACCGTCCACCACCGGACCCCGTGACGAGCAGCGGTCGACACCCCTCCCGTCGGTGTCCACCAGGTGCACGTTCGCCCGGTTGAACGCCGGCAGGTAGTCGTCGTGGAAGCACACCCGCTTGCAGTGCTTGCCCCAGTAGGGCTTCAACTTCTCGGCCGTCTCCGGGTCCTCCACGATCTCGTCGATCCGTCGACGGATGGTCTCCATGACCTCGAAGTCGATCCGCTCGAGTTCCTCGGCCTCCTCCGGAGTGGCCGGCTTCTGGGTGTCGACCCACATCAGCTCGGTCCATCCGTCGTGTACGAGGTCCACGTCGGGCTGGGCGCCGGTCACCGCCTGGGTGAAATTGACGATCCGCTCCCGCTGCCAGCCAGGCTCCAGGCTCTCGAACCACTCGACGTCGGTGGGTTGCTGGTTGCGCACGCCCACGGCGCCGGGGGTCCGCTGGAAGACGAAGAGCTCCTTGGCGGCGCGGGCGACCTGGGGCACCACCTGCACGGCGGTGGCGCCGGTCCCGATGACGCCGACCACCTTGTCGGCCAGCTTGTCCATCGGTTCAGTGGGACTCCCTCCGGTGTAGCCGTAGTCCCACCGGCTGGTGTGGAACGCCTTGCCCTCGAAGTCCTCGATCCCGGCGATGCCCGGCAGCTTGGCCTTGTGCAGGATGCCGCCGGCCAGGACCAGGAAGCGGCTGGACAGCCGGTCGCCCCGGCTGGTGGTGACGAGCCACCGCCGGGTCGCCTCGTCCCAGTCCGCGCCCGTGACGTCGGTCTGGAAGAGGGCCTTCGGGTAGAGGTCGAACGTGCGGGCGAGCAGCTTCGAGTACTCGAAGATCTCCGTGGCGCTGGCGTAGTGCTCGGACGGCATGAAGCCGATCTCCTCGAGCAGCGGGAGGTACACGTAGGACTCGACGTCACACATGCATCCCGGATACCGGTTCCAGTACCACGTGCCGCCGAAGTCCCCCGCCTTCTCGACGATCCGGACATCGGAGATCCCGTGCTTGCCGAGGTCGATGGCCGTGAGCATCCCGGCGAAGCCGCCTCCCACGACGACGACGGTCGTCTCCTCCACCACCGGGTCGCGGGTGAAGCCGGGCTCGACGAAGGGATCCCGGTCCAGCTCCTCGTCCAACTCGCGCCACTGGGCCATGCCCTCCGGACGCAGGCGCTTGCGCTGCTCCCGCCGGTACCGCTCGCGCAGCTCGTCGACCGAGGGGGACTCGGGTTGGGTGCTCCGCTCCATCGCTGTCTGCCTCCCTCGTCGGACCCCGTCGGCGACGGCGCCACTCCTGACGGTGCCGATCCTGGCACGCCCCACGGCGGCCGACGAACCCGGGGACTCCCCGATCTCCCGGCCCGGGTACGATCGGGTACCGATCAGTGCGGAGATCGATCGAAGATGAGCAGGTACGAATGAGGATGGCCACCGACTTCCGGGCACTGTTCGAGAGTGCCCCCGGATGCTTCCTCGTCCTCGATCCCCGGTGGGTCATCGTGGCCGTCAGCGACGGCTACCTGAACGCCACCATGACGGAACGGGACGCCATCGTCGGACGCCACCTGTTCGACGTCTTCCCGGACAATCCGGACGATCCGACGGCGACCGGGGTCGCCAACCTCACCGCATCACTGGAGCGGGCGGCGGAGCGACTCGAGCCGGACACCATGGCCGACCAGAAGTACGACATCCGCCGTCCCGAGGACCAGGGAGGCGGATTCGAGGTCCGGTACTGGAGACCGGTCAACGTCCCCGTCGTCGACGACGACGGCAGCCTCGGCTACCTCATCCACTGCGTCGAGGACGTGACGGAGCTGGTCCGGACGGGGCAGGACCTGAAGCGGGCCCTCCTCGGCAAGGAGGCCCTCGACGAACGTGATCGCATCGGACGCGAATTTGAACGATCAGGTGCTCCTGCGCATCTCCGCCAGCAGCATGACCCTGGCGGGAGTGGCCACCCGGATTTCCGACCCGGACATGGCGGAGCGGATCCGCGAGGTGATGGCCGATCTCGACGCCACCATCGCCACCATCCGGACGACGATCTTCCCGCGCGTCGCCTAGAAGTTCGCCGGTCCACCCGGTCCACCCGGTCCGCCGGCTACGACGAGTACCGACGACCGGTGACGACGTGCATGTCGATGCGCACCACGCGGTCCGCCTGGCCGTCGAGGGCCCACGACTCGACGTGCGACCGGCGGACCTGCTCGAGAGCGTCCGGGTCGGTCACCTCGTCGGACATGCCCTGGACCATGACGCTCCAGCCGGATCGCCCGTCCGGCTCGTGGTCGTCGATCTCGAAGGCCACGACCGCCTGCGAGGTGGCCGCCGCCAGCTTCGAACCGGCCACCGTCCGGAAGACGATCGCCCCGTCCAGGACGACGAAGTTGACAGGCAGGATCACCGGCAGGGCTCCGACGTTGATGGCGATGCGACCGACAGTCGCCTGGCCGAGGAGTCGGACGCATTCATCGGTCGTGAGGGTCTCCAGGTTGGGACTCGTCATGGTCCGCACCTTTGTCGAATTAACCGGCGATCTCCAGGGCCGAAAGCCCCATCCGGCCGCGTCCGGCCGGCGCGGCGGGAGACCGACTCCCGGTTACGCCCGACCACCGCACCCCCTTCAGGAGAGCGGGGACGGTCGGCGGTCACCCGACGCGACACGGCTCGTCGATCCCGCGCTCCTTCCCGACACCCCGCCGAAGAGCGACTCCTCGATGAGGTGGGGGGCGAGTGGGTACCCGAGCAGGAAGCCCTGCATCACGTCGCAGCCGAGATCCCGCACCACCCGGCGCTCGGTCTCGGTCTCCACCCCTTCGGCCACGACCTCGAGTTCCAGGTCGTGGGCGAGGCGCACGACGGCGGCCATGATCCGGGTGTCGCCGTGTTCGGCCACGTCCTGCACGAATCCCCGGTCGACCTTGAGCTGGTCCACCCGGAAGCGGCGCAGGTAGGCCAGGGACGAATAGCCGGTGCCGAAGTCGTCGATGGCGAGGCGGACCCCCACCCCGTTCAGCCGGGTGAGGACGGACTCGTAGCTGGAGTGCTCGCCGAGCAGGATGCTCTCGGTGATCTCCAACACGATCTGGTCCGGCCGGACCCCGGACCCGGCCAGAGTCCTCTCGACGAGGGCGGGGAACGCCGGATCCGCCAACTGGCGGCCCGAGACGTTGATCGCCATGGTGAGCGGGCGGTCCACCACCGCGACCCAGGTCGCCAGCTGCCCGGTGGCCTCGGTGAGCACCCAGGAGCCCAGGGCCGGCATGAGGCCCGCCTCCTCGGCGATCGGGATGAAGTCGCCCGGGGAGATGACACCGCGCTCGGGGTGGTCCCAGCGGCAGAGCGCCTCGAACCCGACCAGGGCGCCCGAACGCGCATCGAAGGCGGGCTGGTAGGCCAGCGTCAGGCCGCCGTCCTCCAGCGCCCGGTGCAGCTCGCTGGCCATGGCGAAGGCCGTGGGGTGCATCCCGCTGCCGAGTTCCACCAGAGCCACCCGGTTGCGTCCGGAGCGCTTCACGCCGTACATCGTGATGTCCGCCTGGGCGAGTACCTCCTCGGAGTGGTAGCTCACGTCGGTGACCACGGCCACGCCGATGCTGGCCGTGATGTAGAGGGGCTCGCCGGCGATGACGATCGGCTCGGCGATGACCCGGTGCAGCCGCTGGGCCAGGGCCAGTGCTTCGGTGGTGGGGTTCCCCAGGTCCTCGAAGAGGGCCACGAACTCGTCGCCGCCGAATCGGGCGACGGTGTCCTCGGGCCGCAGCTGGGCACTGAACCGTCGGGCCAGGGCGGCCAGGAGCTCGTCGCCGCTGCTGTGCCCGAAGGCGTCGTTGACCGCTTTGAAGTCGTCGAGGTCGATGAACATCACGGCCAGGCCGCCGGGGTGGCGCTCGAGCCGCTTGATGGCCGTGTCCAGCCGGGACAGGAACACGCTCCGGTTGGCCAGCCCCGTCAGCTGGTCGTGCGTGGCCAACTCGAGCAGCTGGGCATGGAGCCCCTGCAGCTCCAGGTCGTACTGCTTGGCCATCCGGACCATGCTCGAGTTGCAGCTCCGTTCCACCATGTCCTCGGCCGCCTGGAGGGTCTCCCGGGTGGTGCCGAGACGGGCCCCCTCCTCCTCCAGCACCTGGCAGGTGGCGTCCTTCCACCACAGGTTCAGCTTGGTTACCAGAGCCACCGACAGGACGCCGGAGGGCTCCCCTGCTTCGGCGGGCAGGACCGGTCCCTGGACCGGGCTCTCGGACGCCCGGGCGGCGATCGCCGTCTCCTGGTCCACGGCTGCCGCATTGCCGAGCGAGTCGATACGACGGCGGGCCGGGGCGCTGGCCCCGGTGCCCGTCTCCAGCCAGTGGGCGATGGCGGCGACGGCCACCGTCACGATGTCCCACATCGGGTGGCGGGCAGCTATCTCCCACGTGATCCCGGGGTCCGCCTGGGCGACGGCCCGGGACTGGCAGACGTGCAGGATGTCGTCGCTCCGGGTCATCAACGCCAGAGCCAGCTCGTGGCGCTCGGCCTCGATCTGGGCCCCGGTCCGAGCCGGTAGGGGAGGGCCGGACGGCTCGGACTCCGCGACGGCCCGCGGGGCGTCGTCGGGCGGAGTCAGTGAATACACTTCCATACATCTCTTTCTCGTCGAGACGTACCGTGAGCTTGAGGCCTCAGGTCCGGACACCATGGCCCGGCTGATCTTCTCCGCCATCACGTCGCTCGACGGTTACATCGAGGACGCGCGGGGAAACTTCGACTGGGCGGCGCCCGACGAGGACGTGTTCGCCCTCGTCAACGACCTCGAACGGTCGGTCGGCACCCATCTCTTCGGGCGCCGGATGTACGAGACGATGGTCTACTGGGAAGCGCCGCCCGCGCCCGACGGGCTGTCGGACATCGAGCGCGATTTCGCCACCCTGTGGCGCTCGGCCGACAAGGTCGTGTACTCCACGTCCCTAGCGGCGGTGGCGAGCGCCCGGACCCGCATCGAGCGCCGGTTCGATGCCGAGGTCGTGCGGAAGATGAAGACCACCTCGGCACGGGACATCACCGTGGCGGGCCCGGACCTGGCCGCCCAGGCGTTCCGGGCCGGACTCGTCGACGAGATCCAGCTGTTCCTCACGCCGGTCGTCGTGGGGGGTGGCCGGCCTGCGCTCCCCGGGGACCTCCGTCTCCGCGTCGAACTGATCGACGAGCGCCGCTTCGACAGCGGTGTCGTGTTCCTCCGTTACACCGTCACGGATCCCGGACCGGCGGTCCCCTGAGGTCCGACGGGGGATCACTACGGAACCACCGGCAATGTGCCGATACTGGTGTGCCAGAAGGTGTGACCGTGCCCCGGGAGGCCATCGATGACAGCCGTCCGCTCGACGTTCGTGACACTGGCGGGGAGGATCTCCTGCGTCCTGCTCCTGGCCGCGGCCTCCGTCGGGACCCTCGTCTCGGTGGGCGCTCCGCCGGCCGCCGCCACCACCGTGGGCCAGCGGGTGGTGGAATTCGCCGCCGCCGAGTCCGGCACTCCCTACTGCGACGGCGGGGGCGGGATCGACGGTCCGTCCAACGGCGGGGTGGACGAGTCGGGGTGCGGCCCGGGGGTGAAGGGCTTCGACTGCATGAGCCTCGTCCAGTACGCCGTCTACCAGGCGACCGGGATCGCCCTGCCGGGAGACGGGAGCCAGCCGAAGGGGGTCGGGACGGTGATCGATCCGGCCGGCACCATCGCCCAGGACACGGCCCAGCTGCTGCCCGGCGACGCCGTCTACTGGGGCGGGAGCGGAATCGACGGGTTCGCCCACTCCGGGGTGTACGCCGGGGGCGGCAAGGTGTGGGACGCCATCGGCGTCGACCAGCCGGTGCAGGAGCACTCGATGGCGTACCTGGCGACGATCTACTCCTACGACGGCGCCATCCGGTACTGGAATCCGGTGACCGACTCGTCGGGCGCGCTCGCCACACCCGTCGTGGGAGTGGCCTCCACCCCGGACGGTGACGGGTACTGGCTGACCGATGCCGCCGGTGACGTGGACGCGCTCGGGTCGGCCGTCGTGTACGGGGCGCTGACCGGCCATGCGCTCAACGCCCCGATCATCCACATCGTCGCCACACCCGACGGCCGGGGCTACTGGCTGGTCAGTGGGGACGGCGGGATCTTCTCCTTCGGCGACGCCCGGTTCTTCGGCTCGATGGGAGCCAGCCACCTGAATGCCCCGGTGGTGGACATGGCGCCGACCCCCGACGGTGGCGGCTACTGGCTCGTGGCCTCCGACGGCGGGATCTTCTCCTTCGGCGACGCCCGGTTCCACGGCTCGATGGGCGGACAGCACCTCAACCGTCCGGTGGTGGGCATGGCCGCCGACGACGCCACCGGCGGCTACTGGCTGGTGGCGAGCGACGGGGGGATCTTCGCCTTCGACGCCCCGTTCCTCGGCAGCACCGGCGCCCTGCACCTCGTCCGGCCCGTGATCGGGATGACGGCTCTGGCCGACGGGCAGGGCTACTGGTTCGTCGCCTCCGACGGTGGGGTCTTCAACGAGGGGGCCGCCCGTTTCCTCGGGTCGATGGGTGGGTCACCCCTCGACGCTCCGGTGGTGGGCATGGCGGCCGACCCCGGGACCGGCGGCTACTGGCTGGCCGGAGGTGACGGGGGCATCTTCAGCTTCGATGCTCCCTTCTTCGGGGCGGGATGACCGGTCCCATCGCGCCGACCGTCCCAATGTCACGGGTCGACCGGACGCCCCGGGGCGGCCCGACGGCAGATCGTCCGGCCGACGGGGCATTTCTATAGTCAAGCTCACATAGAACGGCATAGAACCGTACGGTGGGTCGCCCGCCGCCCGTTCGCCTGCACACCCGCCCGATCCTGCACCCGCTCCGGCGTCCGCGTATGAGCCCTGGGCTATAGAGAAGGATGGAGACGGCCAGTTCTATAGCGGATCTCGCATACATGGGCATAGAAGGGGGTCGACGGTGGACCCAGTGGTCAACCCGTACTCACCGGGAGCCGGCAGCCGGCCGCCGGCTCTCGTGGGTCGGGACGAGCAGATCGACAACATGAGCGTGGCGCTGCGCCGTCTGCTGCTCGGGTCCAACGCCCGGAGCCAGATCCTCACCGGGCTCCGCGGGGTGGGCAAGACGGTGATGCTGGTCGAGTTCCAGGAGCTCGCCGAGGCCCACGGCTACTTCCACGCCCACATCGAGGTGACCGAGGACGGCAACCTGGCTCCGGACCTCGCCGCCGCCCTGCGACGCGTCCTGCTCGCCATGGACGCCAAGCGGCGGGCGGGGGACACCCTGCGGCGGGCGTTCGGCGTCCTGAAGGCGTTCAGCCTCCGGATCCCCGACGGCACCGAGTTGAGCATCGACGTGGACGCCATCTCGGGTCCGGCCGACTCCGGCAATCTCGGCGCCGACCTCGCCGGACTGTTCGTCGAACTGGGGACGGCGGCCCGGGACCACGGGACCGGCATCCTGCTGACCGTCGACGAACTGCACTACGTCGACCGGGCGACGCTCGAGTCGCTGATCATCGGGCTGCACCGCTCCTCGCAGCTCGCCCTGCCCGTCACCGTGGCCGGCGCCGGACTGCCCACCCTGGCGGCCACCACCGGACAGGCCAAGGCGTATGCGGAGCGGCTCTTCATGTTCCCGACCATCGGTTCGCTCAGCGAGGAACAGGCAGTCGAGGCCCTCCAGCAGCCCGCGCACGACGAGGGTGTCACCTGGACGGACGAAGCCCTCACCGAGATCCTGGCCGTGACCCGCTGCTACCCGTACTTCATCCAGCAGTTCGGTCTCCAGGCGTGGGATGTGGCCGATGGCCCCGACCGGATCACGGCGGACGACGTCCGTCGGAGCATCCCGCTCGCCCTGGCCGAGCTCGACGACGGGTTCTTCAAGGTGCGGGCCGGGGCCTCGACCCGAGCCGAGCGCCGGTACATGCTCGCCATGGCCCAGATCGGGCCCGGGCCGGTCCGCACCGCCGAGGTGGCGGCGGTGCTCGGCCGGGAGCCCTCGGCGGTCACGCCCCTGCGTGAGGCGCTGCTCCGCCGCTCGCTCTGCTACGTGCCCGAGCGGGGGCGCATCGACTTCACGGTCCCGATGTTCCGCGACTACATGCTGCGCATCGGCACCCCCGGGACGGGGCCCGCCTGACCGTCGCGCCCGTCCCGGTCGCCGGTGGGGGCCCGGGGTCGACATGCGGCCGTTCGGGCGGCGGCGGGGCCCGGGTGGCGATCGGACAGGGCCGCCCGGGACCGGTACAGTCGGTCATCGGAAGATTCGAACAGCCCATGGCGACCAGGGCTCTCGAATTCACCGGGCATCGGGGCGGCGGCACCGATCCGGTGGCCTCTCCGCCCCTCCCGCCGACCGCTCCTGGCCCTGCCGCCGTCGGCCCGGTCGCGACGGCCGGCGACGTCGCCGGCCGACGTGCCGACTTCGCCGAACTCTCCCGACGGGTCCGTGACCACGACCTCCTCCGACGACGGGGTCCCTACTACGCGTTGAGGATCCCGATCGTGGTGGCCGCCCTCGCCGGTCTGGTCGTCACCGTGGTTCTGCTCGGGGACACCTGGTGGAACCTCGTCCCCGCCGTCGGGTCTGGCGTTCGTGCTGGCCCAGATCGGATTCCTCGGCCACGACGCCGGACACCGCCAGGTCTGGTCCCGTCGCCGAGCCAACGACGCCACCGGTCTGATGCTGGCGAACCTCCTGAGCGGGTTCAGCTTCGGGTGGTGGCAGTCCAAGCACAGCCGGCACCACGCCCACACGAACGCGGACGGCCGGGACCCGGACATGGCGGCCGGCGCCCTGGTCTACACGTACGACCAGGTGGACGAATGCGGCCGGTTCGGCAAGTGGTTCGCCGGGATCCAGCCGTTCATGCTGGTCCCTCTCCTGTTCCTGGAGGCGATCAACCTCCATGTGGCCAGCGTGCGGGCGCTGGTGGGGCGGAGGGACCGGGGCGCCCTCGCTCGAGGCCGGGCTGCTCGGCGATCCACGCCGGCGTCTTCTTCGTCGCGCCGTTCCTCGTGCTGTCGCCGCTCCGGGCCGTGGTGTTCATCGTGGTGTCCCAGGCGCTCTACGGCTTCTACCTCGGTGCGAGCTTCCTCCCCAACCACGTCGGCATGCCCACGGTGGCCGACGACGACGACCGGGGATTCCTGCGCCGGCAGGTGCAGTCGTCGCGCAACCTCTCGGGCCCCGCCTTCGTCGGCTTCCTCTTCGGCGGCCTCGACAGCCAGATCGAGCACCACCTCTTCCCGACCATGCCGCGGGGCAACCTGCGCCGGGCACGCGTGGTGGTGCGGGCCTTCTGTGCCGAGCGCGACATCCCCTATGCCGAGGAGAGCCTCGTCCACGCCTACCGGGACGCCGTCCTGCACCTGCGGACCGTCGGCGCCGGTGGTGGTATCGCCGGGTAGGGGATGGTCGGGTGGGAGATCAGGAGCCGTACGTGGCCGGACGCATCCTCGGCGGCCCGGACGTTCCGGACCAGAATCGGGACATGAAGGGAACCCTGGTCGTCGACGGGACCACCTCGGAGGCGACGCTGGATGCCGCCGTCCGGTGCGTGACGGACAGCACGCCGTTCTGGCTCGACCTCGACGGGTTGGACGAGGAGTCCACCCACTTCCTCAGCGACACCCTCCACCTCCATGCCCTGGCCGTGGAGGACGCGGAGCACTTCTCGCAGCGACCGAAGATCGACGAGTACGACGACTTCACGTACTTCGTCGTCCACGGCGTCATCCCGAACACCTTCGCCACCTCGGAGCTCCACATCTTCCTGGTGCCGCACGGCGTGGTCACCGTGCACCACGGCGAGTGTCCGGCGCTGGCCGACGTCCACGCCCGCATGGGCCGCCGGCACGCCGTCGAGGGCGTACCCACCCAGATCTTCCTGCTCTACGCCATCGTCGACAGCCTCATCGACACGTTCTTCCCCGTGCTCAGCCTCTTCGACGACCGGATCGACGAGCTGGAGGACGCCATCCTCCGCCAGCCCACCGAGGAGCAGCTCGGCGTCCTGTTCGACCTGAAGCGGTCCCTCATCGGCATGCGCAAGGTGGTCACGCCCCAGCGGGACATGTTCGCGGCGCTCGCCTCGGGCGTCGTGGAGCTGCCCGGCATGACCCAGGAGGGACAGCGGTACTTCCGCGACATCTACGACCACCTCATCCGCATCGCCGATGTCGTCGACGGCTACCGGGACCTGCTGTCGGGTGTGATGGACACCCACGTGTCGACGGTGTCGAACCGCCTCAACGTGGTGATGAAGCAGCTGACCATCATCGCCACCGTCTTCCTGCCACTCAGCTACCTGACGGGGTTCTTCGGCCAGAACTTCTCGTTCCTGGTCGGCCACATCACCGGTCGGGCGCCGTTCCTGATCTTCGGCCTGGGCATCGAGGTGGCCACCGTGCTCCTCCTGCTCTACTTCTTCCGACGCCGCGGCTGGATCGGCGGCCCGTCGTCCTGACGTCCGGGTCCCGGCCCCGTCGGGCCGTCGCCCGGCCCCGTCAGACCGTCGCCCCTGCCACCCCCGCGGGGATGCCTCCGTCGGGGTGACCGGCGGTTTCCGACGGCGTGGCGATCCCGCGGAGTCGGGCGATGTTCCCGGCGTAGCAGGAGGATCCGCCGGCGAACACGGCCGAGCCCGCCACCAGCACCTGGGCACCGGCCTGCTCCACCTGTTCGGCGGTGTGGGGGTTGATGCCGCCGTCCACCTGGATCGTCACCCGACGGTTGCCGATCGAGTCGGCCAGGGCCGCCACCTTGGCGACGGTCGACTCGATGAACTGCTGGCCGCCGAAACCGGGGTCGACGGACATGACCAGTACGAGGTCGACGTCGTCCAGGACGTGGTCGAGCACGCTGACCGGTGTCGCCGGGTTGAGCGACACCCCGACCCGCACCCCGAGGTCACGCACGGCATGGAGCGTCCGGTGGAGGTGCACCTCGGACTCGGCGTGCACGGTGAGCGAATCGGCTCCGGCGTCGACGAAGGCCTCGAGGTGCGGTGTGGCGGGCGACACCATCAGGTGCACGTCGAGCGGCTTGCGGGTGTAGGGACGGATGGCCGCCACCACCGCCGGCCCGATGGTCAGGTTGGGCACGAAGTGCCCGTCCATGACGTCGACGTGGATCCAGTCGGCGCCGGCCGCGTCCACGGCGCGCACCTCCTCGCCCAGCCGGGCGAAGTCGGCCGAGAGGATCGAGGGGGCGATCAGCGTCACGGCGTGGCCCCGCCCCGTCGGACGACGAACGCCACCAGCTGGGTCTGGCGCTCCGGCTCGAAGCCGATCAGCCGGACGTGGTGGCCGGGGTTGGCCTCGATGCAGGCGTCGACCTCGGACCGGATGACGGCCGGGTCCGTCACGCCGAACAGTGGCAGCTTCCACATGTACCAGTACCGGGCCGTGGCCCGTCCGGGCTCCACGTGCTCGATCATGGCCGTGAGACCCCGGCGGACCAGGTAGTCCGTCTGGCGGTCCACCGCGGCCGCGTCCAACGGGGGCAGGTACGAGAAGGTCCCCAGCCGCTTGGACGCCTGATCCCCCACCCGCGAGGTGAAGTCGTGGATGCCGTTCTCCATGGTGTCTCTTCCTCCTGGTGTCATCGGGCCACCTCGTCGAGCTTGTCGACCGAGTCGAACTCGAAGCGGATGTTGCGCCACGTCTCGAGGGCGGCGGCCAGTTCCGGACTCTCCTTGGCGGCGTGGGTGAGGATCTCGGTCCCCTCCCGCTCGACGTCACGGCCCTCGTTGCGGGCCGCCACGCACGCCTCCAGGGCCACCCGGTTGGCCGTGGCCCCCGCGGCGTTGCCCCACGGGTGCCCGAGGGTGCCCCCGCCGAACTGGAAGACGGAGTCGTCCCCGAAGATCGCCACCAGCGAGGGGATGTGCCAGACGTGGATGCCTCCCGACGCCACCGGGAAGAGCCCCGGCATGTGCCCGAAGTCCTGGTCGAAGAAGATGCCCCTCGACCGCTGCTCGGGCACGAAGCGCTCGCGCATCAGGTCGATCCAGCCGAGGGTCGCCTCGCGGTCGCCCTCGAGTTTGCCGACGACGGTGCCCGAGTGCATGTGGTCACCCCCGGACAGCCGGAGGCACTTCACCAGGACCCGGAAATGGATCCCGTGGTAGGGGTTGCGGTCGATGACCGCGTGCATGGCCCGGTGGATGTGGAGCAGCATGCCGTTGCGCCGGCACCAGTTGGCCAGTGACGTGTTGGCCGTGAAGCCGGCCGTGAGGAAGTCGTGCATGATGATCGGCATGCCGAGCTCCTTGGCGAACTCGGCCCGCTCGTACATGTCCTCGACGGTCGGCGCGGTCACGTTCAGGTAGTGGCCCTTGCGCTCGCCGGTCTCCTCCTGGGCCAGCTTGACCGCCTCGGCCACGTTCTCGAACCGGTCCCGCCAGCGCATGAAGGGCTGCGAGTTGACGTTCTCGTCGTCCTTGGTGAAGTCGAGTCCGCCGCGTAGGCACTCGTAGACGGCCCGGCCGTAGTTCTTGCCCGACAGGCCGAGCTTGGGCTTGATGGTGCAGCCGAGCAGGGGGCGACCGTACTTGTCCATCTTGTCGCGCTCCACGATGATCCCGTTCGGCGGACCACCGCACGTCAGCACGTAGTGCAGCGGGAAGCGCACGTCCTCCAGCCGGAGGGCCCGGATGGCCTTGAATCCGAAGACGTTGCCCACCAGGGAGGTGAGCACGTTGACCACGCTGCCCTCCTCGAAGAGGTCCAGGGGATAGGCGACGAAGGCGTAGAAGCAGCTGTCGTCGCCGGGCACCTCCTCGACCCGGTAGGCGCGGCCCTTGTAGTACTCGAGATCGGTGAGCAGGTCGGTCCACACCGTCGTCCACGTGCCCGTCGAGCTCTCGGCGGCCACCGCGGCGGCCGCCTCCTCGCGGGGCACCCCGTCCTGGGGGGTGATCTTGAAGCAGGCGAGGAGGTCGGTGTCCTTCGGTTCGTACTCCGGCTCCCAGTAGGTCTGTCGGTAGTCCTTGACCCCGGCGTCGTAGGTGGCCATGTGCTCGTCTCCAGTCGTGGTTCAGCGGATGTCGGACGTCGGGGCCAACGGGTCGAGCGCGCCCGAGCGGTAGCGCCCGGCCATCTCGTCCAGTCGCACGACGGTGATCGAGGAGGCCCGTCCGGCGGCGCCGAACTGCTCGAAGCGCAGCCGGCACAGGTCCTCCATGGCGGTCATGGCCGGCCCCCAGAACTTGCGGGGGTCGAACTCGCCGGGCTCGGTGACCGCCTGCCGGCGGATGGCGGAGGCCATGGCCAGACGGCAGTCGGTGTCGATGTTGATCTTGCGGACCCCGTGGCGGATCCCCTCCTGGATCTCCTCGACGGGGACGCCCCAGGTCTGGGTCATCTCGCCGCCCCAGCTGTTGAAGGCGTCCTGGAGGTCCTGGGGGACCGAGGACGAGCCGTGCATCACCAGGTGGGTGTCCGGCAGGCGTTCGTGGATGGCGCGGACGACCGACATGGCCAGGGTCTGGCCGTCGGGACGGTGACTGAACTTGTAGGCGCCGTGGGAGGTGCCCATGGCGATGGCCAGGGCGTCGACCCGGGTGGCGCCCACGAACGCCACCGCCTGGTCGGGATCGGTCAGCAGCTGCTCGCGCTCCAGCACCCCCACGGCCCCGTGACCGTCCTCCTGCTCTCCGGCGCCGGTGTCCAGCCGGCCCAGCACACCGAGCTCCCCCTCGACGGACACCCCCACGGCGTGGGCCAGTTCGGTCACCCGGCGGGTGATGGCCACGTTCTCCTCGTAGGTGGCCGGGGTGGCCGCGTCGGCCAGCAGCGAGCCGTCCATCATCACGCTGGAGAACCCGTTGCGGATAGCCGAGAAGCAGGTCGCCTCGCTGTTGCCGTGGTCCTGGTGCAGGCAGACCGGGATCGTCGGGTACAGCTCCTCGGCTGCCGCCGCCAGCTGGCGGATCATGGCGTCGCCCGCGTAGCTGCGCGCCCCCGGCTGGCCTGCAGGATCACCGGAGCGTCGACGGAGGCGGCGGCGCGCATCACGGCGAGCACCTGCTCCATGTTGTTGACGTTGAACGCCGGCATCCCGTAGCCGTGCTCGGCCGCGTCGTCCAGCAGTTGGCGGAGGCTGATGCGGGCCATGTCAGGCCACCCGACGCTTGCGCTCGATGAGTCGGCGGATCATCGGGGTGAGGATCAGCTGCATGGCCACGTCGAGCTTGCCCCCGGGGATCACGATCGAGTTGGCCCGGGTCATGAAGCTGTCGTGGATCATCGAGACGAGATAGGGGAAGTCGATGCCCTCGGGATCGCGGAAGCGGATGACCACGAAGGACTCGTCGGCGGTCGGGATCCAGCGGGCCACGAACGGGTTGGACGTGTCGACGATGGGCACCCGTTGGAAGTTGATGTCCGTCTCGGTGAACTGCGGGCACAGGTAGCGGATGTAGTCCGGCATCCGACGCAGGATGGTGTCCGTGACGTCCTCCACCGAGTGGCCGCGGGTCGAGTTGTCGCGGTGGATCTTCTGGATCCACTCGAGGTTGACCACCGGGACCACCCCGATCTTCAGGTCCACGTGGCGGGCGACGTCCACCGTGTCGGTCACGACGGCGCCGTGCAGGCCCTCGTAGAACAGGACGTCGGTGTCGGGCTCGAACTCCTCCCAGGCGCTGAAGGTGCCCGGCGGCGTCCCGTACCGCACGGCCTCGACCTCGTCGTGCACGTAGTGCCGGGTGCGGCCGGTTCCGTGCTCGGCGTACTCGGCGAAGACCTCGGCCAGCTCGTCGAAGAGGTTGGCCTCGGGCCCGAAGTGGCTGAAGTGGTGGTTGCCGGTGTCGCCGGCGACCCCGATGGCCTCCGCCATCTCCTCGCGTCCGTACCGGTGGAAGGCGTCACCGTCGATGGTGGCCCCGCGGATGCCCTCCCGGCGGAAGATCTGCTCGAACGTGTGCTTGACGGTCGTGGTGCCGGCTCCCGAGGAGCCGGTGACCGAGATGATGGGGTGTCGTGCGGACATTGGTCGTCTACTCCCGGAAGAGGCCGCGGTTGGAGAACAGGGGGGCTCGCTCGGCGTCGTAGCTGAGTCCGTTGAGGTAGCGGCCGACCCGGGCCACCTTGTCCGCCGAGCCGAAGACCAGCGGCGTGCGTTCATGGAGATCAGTGGCCGTCCGGTCCAGGATCCGCAGGGTCCCGTCGGTCGCCGACCCCCCGGCCTCCTCCATGAGGAGGGCCACCGGGTGGGCCTCGTACACGGTCCGCAGCCAACCCGAGCGGTACTTGGCCCGGTGGTCGGCGGGGTACAGGTAGATGCCCCCCCGCATGAGCACGCGCAGCGCCTCGATCACCAGCGCCCCGTACCAGCGCATGTTGAAGTCACGCCCGCGCAGGCCGTCGGCGCCGGCCTCCAGGTCGGCGACGTAGGTGCGGAACGCCGGGGACCAGTGCCGGGCGTTGGCCGAGTTGACCGCGTAGGCGGGCGTCCCCTCGGGAACGCGGATCCCGGTGGTCGAGCGGACGAAACCGCCGTCCTCCGGGTCGAGGGCGTAGATGTCGGTGCCCGAGCGGACCGTCAGCACCAGCAGGGTGGCCGGACCGAACAGGACGAATCCGGCGGCCAGCTGTTCGCTGCCGGGCCGTAGGAAGACGGTGCCGGCCGGCTCGCCGGTGTTGGGCCGGATCGAGAAGATCAGGCCGATGGGTCCGTTGATGGCCAGGTTGCCCGAGCCGTCCAACGGGTCGACGGCCACGACCAGGGGTGCCCCCGATGTGAGCTCGATGGGCACGTCGTGCTCCTCCGAGGCCAGGACGGCCACCGGGGTGCCGGCCAGCGCTTCGAGCAGGACCCGGTGCGCCTGTTCGTCCATGCGGCTCTGCAGGTCACCACTGGCGTTGGCCCCCACCTTGTCGTCGAGTCCGCCGACCAGCGGGGCGACCGCCAGCTGGTGGCCGATCTCCGTGCTGGCCCGGGCCAGGGCGGTCACGGTGGTGGCGACGGCCCGGCGTTGTGCGTCCCCGTCCGACCATGCCGCCAGCACCTCGTCCAGGCGGGTGGGTCCCTGAGTTCCGTCGGCCACTGCGTCTCCGTGCTCGTGCGTGCAGGCCGGCTGGCCGCTCGGACTGATCGTGACGCACGTCAGAACTTAAGTAAAGGTATATTTTCTGTGTATTCAGAGTAGGAAAGCTAAGGTAGGTCATGCGGGACGTTACGTTGAAGCAGCTCCGGTCGCTGGCGGCGACCCTCGACCAGGGGACCATCACCGGGGCGGCCCAGGTGTTGCACGTCACCCCTCCGGCGGTCAGCCAGCAACTGCGGTTGTTGGAACGGAGCGCGGGGCTGCCCCTCATGGAACGGGGCGTCGGCGGGTTCCGTCCGACCGACGCCGGGCGGGAGCTGGCCGAGGCCACGGCCCGCATCGAGGCCGAGGTGGACCGCTGTGCCCGCGCCCTCGAGGCGATCGCCAGCGGATCGGGTGGACGGGTCGTCTTCGGAGCGGTGAGCACGGCCAAGTACGTCGCACCCCAGATCCTGGCGTCGTTCTGGACCCGGCACCCGGACATCGAGGTGCGCCTCGAGATCGGCAACCGCCAGGAGACCATCGCCCTACTGGAGAACGGCGACGTCGACCTGGTCATGATGGGGCGCCCGCCCGACGAGCTCGCCCTCGAGATCGCGGCCATCGGCGACCACCCCCACGTGGTGATCGCGCCGCCGGGCCACCCGCTCACCACCGGTGCCCGTGTCGAGGTGGACGGTCTGGTCGACCACCCGTTCCTGATCCGTGAACGCGGATCGGGGACCCGCCAGGTCTTCGAGGAGCTGTTCCGCCATCGTGGGATCCCGGTCCCCGGCGGTATGGAGATGTCGAGCAACGAGACCATCAAACAGGCCGTGATCGCCGGGCTCGGCATCGCGCTCATTTCGGCGCACACCATCGCGGCCGAGATCGGCGACGGGCGCCTGGTCGTCCTCGACGTCGAGGGACTGCCGATCATGCGCCGCTGGCAGGTGGTGCGGCGGGCCGACCGGAGGACCCTCCCCCCGGCGTCCGCCATGTGGGACTTCCTGGTCGAGCACGCCGCCGAGCACTTCCCGGATCTGCCGCCGGGTCCCGTCGGGGGCGGTCCGGCCGGCCCGGCCACGGGATGAGCCCGATCAGGGGATGAGGACGATCTTCCCCCGGGTGTGGCGCTGCTCGAGCAGCTCGTACGCATCGGCCACCCGGTCGAGGGGGAAGGTGGCGGCGATCGGCATCTCGATGGTCCCCGATGCCAGCAGGCCGGCGAGCTCGGTCAACACCTCGGGCCGGGAGGCGGTGGCGCTGCCGTCCGCCTTCGCGCCGACCCGCGCGGCTTCCTCGAAGGAGATGATGGTCTCGATCCGGTCGGGGTCGATGCCGAGTTCGACGGCGAGGCGGACGTACTCGGGCCCGAATAGGTCGATGAAGGCGTCGATGCCGTGCGGGCCGGCCGCCTCCCGCAGACGTCCGGCCAGTCCGTCGCCGTAGGCCACCGGGACGGCGCCGTGGTCGGCGAGCCACCCGGCGTTGGCCGGCGAGGCGATGCCCAGCGCCCGTGCCCCCCGGACAGCCAGCAACTGCACCACGATGCTCCCGACCCCGCCGGCCGCCGCCGACACCGCCACGGTGTCGTCCGGCCCGGGGTCGACGGCGTGCACGGCGGCGTACGCGGTGCACCCCACCACGTACAGCGATCCGGCCACCTCCCAGGCCAGCTCGGGGGGCTTGGCCACCAGCTGGTCGGCCGGAACGGCCACATGGCTCGCCTGGCTGGACCGTTCCCACGAGTACCCGAGGACCTCGTCCCCCGGGCTCCACCGGTCGACCCCTTCGCCGACCTCGGCCACCACCCCGGCGAGGTCGCTGCCCTCGCCCGACGGGAAGGTGGAGGGGAACCGGTCGTGGAGCCGACCCTCGCGGATGCTGGCCTCCCCCGGATTCACCCCGGCGGCCCGGACCTCGACCACCACCTGACCCGGGGCGGCGGTGGGGCGGGGGACGTCGGCGACGTACAGGACCTCGCGGCCGCCGTAGTGGTCGAAGCGCACTGCTCGAGCCGTATCGGTCATGTCGTCCTCGCTTGGTCGTCGGAACCGGGCCTGCCATCCGGAATCTAAGGTCCGCACCGACCCGACCGTTCGGGCACGCGACGGGCGCACCGACCGGGACCGGTCGGGCCCCGGATCGGCACGCGTCACCGACAGTCTGGGATACTGCGCTTCTCGCCGAGCCACTGCCCGCCCGTCGCCGCGGCGCGCTACCGGACCCCCGAGACAGAGGCAATGCACCCACTCCTGTTCGCCATCGGACTCGTCATCGTCCTCCTGACGGTGGCCAACGTGCTCTTCACCCTCGTGCTCCCCCGCAAGGTGGTGGGGGTCGACGGCATGACCCTCGCCGTCAACCGCACGGCGCGCCTCGTCTTCCTGGGGCTGTCGCGTCTGGCGAGGTCCTACGAGGGCAAGGATGCGATCCTCGCGGCCACCGCGCCCGTCGCCCTGGTCGCCCAGCTCCTGCTGTGGGCCGTCACCTTGACCCTCGGGTTCGGCCTGATGCTGACTGCGGCGGGCTCGTCGGTCACCGGGGGGCTGCTCCAGGCCCTCACCGCCCTGTTCACGGTGGGGGCGATCCACATCGGCGGGTCACCCGACTCGGGCATCGACATCGCCGTCGGGGCCATGTGGGTGGTGATCGTGGCCCTGCAGATCGCGTACCTCCCCGCCATCTACGGCGCCTTCAGCCGGCGGGAGGGACTCGTCGCCATGTTGGAGAGTCGGGCCGGCGAACCCGCCTGGGGACCGGAGCTGCTCGTCCGGCACCAGCTCGTCGGGATCACCGACACCCTCCCCGCGTTGTACGCCGACTGGGAGGTGTGGGCCGCCGACGTCGCCGAGAGCCACACCACCTACCCGATCCTCCTGCTGTTCCGCTCGCCGGAGCCGTGGCTGTCGTGGCTCGTCGGCCTGCTCGCCGTGCTCGACGCCGGCGCCATGCACCTGGCGTTGGTCCCGGACGGAGCCCCGTCCCAGGCCCGACTCTGCCTGAGGATGGGGTTCACCCTGTTGCACCGCATCGCGACGTCGCTGGGGTGGCCGGTGGACCCCGACCCTGACCCCGACGGGCCCATCCGACTCACGTTCGAGGAGTTCGCCCAGGCCGTCGCCATGCTCGAGAGCTCCGGCTTCCCGACGGAGCGGTCGGCCGAGGAGGCGTGGCCCGATTTCCGGGGCTGGCGCGTCAACTACGAGACCGTCGCCTACCGGCTGTGTGATCGGCTGACCGCTCCGCCGGCCCCCTGGTCCGGCATCCGGCGCAACCTCGCCACCGGAGTGGTCGAGCCCCGCCGACCGCCCCAGCGCCGACCCGGCGGGGCGTCCACGGGCACCTACGAGCGTCCGACCGTCGTCAACCCCGACCGCCGCCGGCGGAGGTCCCGGGACCCGGACGCCCCCGAGACCTGACGTCCTCCGGCCCCCCGTCCCGGCCGGGGCCCCGTCGGCCCGGCGCGAGACTCGGGGCATGGACACCACCTCGGCCCGCGACGCCCTGGCCGCCTGGAAGGACTCCTTCCCCGCCGACCCCTTCAGCTCCGATCGGCACCTGCGGTCGATCCTCGAGCGGTCTCTCGATCCCCGACCGGCTCGCCGCCCTCGAGGCGCGGGCCTCGGACTTCGCCCGGCAGATGACCGCGGTGGTCGGTCCGGCGGCGGCCCGCTACGAGCAGCGCCTGCACCTGCCCGAACTGGCCCGCTACGACGCCATCGGCACGAGGACCGAGTCGGTCGTCTTCGACCCCTCCTACGACGAGGCCGCCACCGCGGTCTGGGCCAGCGGGCTGGTGGCCCTGTCCGGCACCCCCGGAAGCGCCTACGAGCAGGCCACCCTGCTGTACCTGCTCTCCCTCGAGGGCGAAGCCGGACAGGCGTGTCCGGCGACGTGCACGATCGGGCTCGCCCGGGCCCTGCGGCGGGCCGCCGATCCCGACGTGGCGGAGCGGTTCCTCCCTTCCCTCATCGACCCGGACCACGCCCGCGCCGATCGCGGCGCGCAGTTCCTGACCGAGGTCCAGGGCGGCAGCGACGTGGGCGCCAACGTGTGCCGGGCCGAGCCGTCACCCGACGGCACCACCTACCGGATCACGGGGGAGAAGTGGTTCTGCTCGGTGGCCGATGCCGACCAGTTCTTCCTGACCGCCCGCGTGGCCGGCGGGCCGGCCGGGACCCGGGGACTGGGGAGCTTCGTGGTGCCTCGCATGATCGACGGCGCGCCGAACGGCTTCAGCCTGCGTCGGCTCAAGGACAAGCTCGGGACCCGGGGTCTGGCCTCGGGGGAGATCGACTTCGACGGGGCGGTGGCCTGGCCGATCGGTCCGGTGGAGCACGGGTTCCGGACGGCGGTCGGCATCGTGTTGAACACCAGCCGCTGGATGACCGCCCTCGGCGACGCCGGCATGATGCGACGGGCCGTGCTGGAGGCGGTCGCCTACGCCCACCACCGGGAGGCGTTCGGCCGGCCCGTAGAGGAGTTTCCCGCCGTCCGGCGCACCCTGGCCGACATGACGGCCACCACCGCCGGGGCCCTGGAGCTCGCCTTCGCGCTGACCGGCCTGGAGGACGCCGTCGACGCCGGCACCGCCGACGAGGCCGACGTCGTCTACCACCGGTTCCTCGTCAACGTGACCAAGTACGTGCTCTCCGTGCAGGCCACCGACGTGGTCCACTCGGCCATCGAGATCCTCGGGGGCAACGGCACGATCGAGGAGTTCAGCGTGCTGCCCCGCCTCTACCGCGACGCCATCGTCTACGAGTCCTGGGAGGGGACCCACAACGTCCTGGTCAACCAGGTCCTGAACGACCTCCGGCGGCTCCCCATCGTCGAGGAGGTGACCCGACGGTTGGGCGGCTGTCTCGACCGGGCCCCGGGATCGGCCGTGGCCCTGACGGTGCGACCCCTCCTCGGGGCGACCCTGGACGCCATGCGCCGCAGTCGCGACGACCCGGCCTTCGGCGACTGGCACTTCCGCCGGGTGATCGACCGGATCGGCATCCTGGCCGAGGTCGTCCACCTGGTCGAAGCGGGGGAGGAGGCGTGCGCCGCCCAGCTCCTCGCCGGCCTGGCCCCGGACGAACCGACGGACGGGGGCGACGGTGCGCTGGTCGAACGGGTGGAGGCCGTCCTCGACACGTTCGCCTGACCACGGCACGGCCGCCCCCGGTGGGAGATCCGGGGACGGCCGTGCGTGTGGGTGGGAGAGCGGCCGGGGTGGGGTGCCCGACCGGGTCAGGCGGGCACCAGCGCCAGCTCTCCGACCTCGGCCATGTCCTGGCGCGAGGCCTTGATGAGGAAGCCGGCCGACAGGGCGGCGATGGCGAGGAAGACCGCGCCGATGAGGAAGCCGACCGTGTAACCGTGGATCTGGGCCGCCTCGCGCACCGCCGGCGTTCCGATCCGGGTCGCCAGGTAGGCGGCCGTGGTCGAGGCGAAGACGGTGTTGAGCAACGCCGTGCCCAACGACCCGCCGATCTGCTGGGTGGTGTTGAGCGTGGCGCTGGCCACGCCGGCGTCGTGCGGCGGGACCCCGAACAGGGCGGTACTGCTCATCGGCACGAAGGCCAGACCCATGCCGATGCTGATGAGGATCTCCGCCGGCAGCACGTGTGTCGAGAAGCCGGTGTGGGCGCCGATCCGGGTGAGCCACAGCATGCCGAGCGTCGCCGCCGAGAAGCCCGCCACCATCACCGGCTTGGGTCCGGTCCGGGGGATGATCTTCGAGGAGGCACCGGCGGCCAGGATGATGCCGGCCGAGAAGGGCAGGAAGGCGAATCCGGTCTTCAGGGCCGAGTACCCCAGGTTCTCCTGGAAGTAGTAGGTGAGGAACAGGAACATCCCCATGAGGCCGGATCCCACCATCAGCGAGCTCAGGAACGAGCCACCCCGGGTGCGGTCGAGGACGACCCGCATCGGCAGGAGCGGGTTCTTGGCCCGGAGTTCGATGGTGACGAACGCGCCCAGCAGGACCACGGCCATCCCCAGGAACGTCAAGGTGCTCGCCGACGTCCATCCGTTCTGGGCGGCCTGGGTGAAGCCGTAGACGAGGGAGACCAGACCGGCGGTCACCGTGACCGCACCGGGTATGTCGTAGCTGGTGTTGCCGTGGGCCCGGCTCTCGCGGACGATCGGGACCGCCACGATTGCCGTCACGATGGCGATGGGCACGTTGACGTAGAGGCACCAGCGCCACGACGCGTACTGGGTGAGCACCCCTCCCATGATCAGGCCGATGGCCGCCCCTCCGCCGGCGATGGCGCCGTAGACGCCGAAGGCGGTGGCCCGCTCCTTCACCTCGGTGAAGGTCACGGTGATGAGGGACAGGGCGGCGGGGGCCAGCAGGGCGGCCATGGCCCCCTGGAGCGCCCGGGCGCCGAAGAGCATGGGGGCGTTGATGGCGGCTCCGCCCAGGGCGGAGGCACTGGCGAAGCCGAGCAGGCCGATGATGAACATGCGCTTGCGGCCGACGTAGTCGGCGATGCGACCGCCGAGCAGCAGCAGGCCGCCGAAGGCCAGCGTGTATGCGGTCACCATCCACTGCCGGTTGTCGGTGGAGATGTGCAGCGACTTCTGGGCCGAGGGGAGCGCGATGGTGACGATGGAGGCGTCGAGCACCACCATCAGCTGGGCGACGGCGATGACGGCCAGCGCCCACCAGCGCTTGGGGTCTTCCTCACGGGGGTTGATCGGGACCGGTGGTCCGGTGGTTTCGGTGGTGCTCATGGGATCTCCTTGGGGGGTTGGAGGGTGTGCGGGTCGGAGCGGCGAACGGGGGGATCGCCGGAACTGCGGGTACGGCGGGATACGTCGGGGAGCTGCGGAAGAACAGCTGGGTAAGGCGGTACTGCGTTACGGCAGGCTCTGGCGGTGGACGTGGGGGACGCCCCCGGGGCACCTATCCGTCGGTGATGCGGGGGTGGCTCGTCAACAGCGGAGCAGCGGCACGATCACATCGTCCACCACGTGGAGGACGAAGGCTTCGTCGATCGGCCCACCGCCCATGGCGACCCGGTTGAAGAAGAGGGCGGAACTGACCTCGTTGGCGACCGCCGAGCCGCGCAGCGACACCGGCTCACCGCGTTGGACGGCGCGGGCCACGATCTCGTCGTACAGGCCCTGTTTGGTCTCGAACATCTGCTTGCGCATCAGGTCGGCCAGCTCCTGGTCGTGGGCCATGGCCGAGACCACGCCGACGAGGAGCGCCGAGTCCTCCTCGGTGAAGGACTCACGGCTGTGGTTGAGCGAGGCCAGGAGGTCGCCGCGCAGCGAGCCCGTGTCCGGCGGCGCCAGGAAGTCGTCGCACTTGCGGCACCGGATGGCCTCGACCACGACTTCGGCCTTGCCCGACCAGTGCCGGTAGATGGTGGCTTTGCCGGCATGGGCCCGGTCGGCGAGGGCGTCCATGCTCAGACGGTCGTAGCCGACCTCCATCAGCAGGGAGAGGGCGGCATCGAGGATGGCCTGACGCCGGGCGGTGGCGCGTGCGCCCGGCGGGTCGGCCCTCCCGCTCGGTGGTTTCCGTCTCGATGATGGCCACGCCGGATCCTCTCGTAATAGAACGGAACGGTTTCGTCTCACACAGAGTAGAGGTTCGAAGAACGAAACGCAACCGTTCCGTTCAGATTCGCCCGAACACCCTGGTCAGGGCCGCGTAGTTCTTGGGATTCGTTCCCGAAGTCGTCGCCGACCTACCTGTCGGGTCGTGGTGGCTGACGGCTGACCGGCGCACCACCCGCTGCCGGGTACCGTTGCCGGGTGCCCGAGCGCCCCGCTGTCGACCGGTCGCCCTCCGTCCTGGTGACCCTCTGCACCGGCAACGCCGCCCGTTCGGTCATGGCCGGGGCGATGCTGCAGGGCGCGCCGCTGTCGATCGTGACGGCCGGCACCCACGTCGTCGAGGGCCAGCCCATGAGCCGTCGCACCCGGGCCGCACTGGAGGAGCTGGGATGGAAGGCCGACGGCCACCGCAGCCACCAGGTCACCGACGAGGACATCGACGGTTCGGTGCTCGTGCTGGCCATGGCCGCCGAGCACGTCGCCTACGTCCGGCGGAAGCATCCCCACGCCGCCCACCGCACGGCGTCGATCAAGCGGCTGGCCCGCGACCTCCCGTCGGGCCCCGAACCGCTGGCCCACCGGATCGCGGCCCTGCGGCTCGACGAGGTGGAACTCGGTGAATGGGAGGACGTGGAGGACCCCGCCGGGGGCGAGGACGCCATCTACGTCTCGTGCGCCCGGGAGCTGGCCGACCTGTGCGCCCAGCTCCTGCCGCGGCTCGGCGACGGCTGACGGACCGGACCCCCGGACCCCCGGGTCGGCGTCAGAAGGTCAGTCGCATGGCCACCCGGGGCCCGAATCCGTCGAAGCCCTCGGCCCGCTCGTCGGCTCGGCGCTGCGCCAGTCCCGCAACCGGTTCGGTGACGACCTCGAAGCCGACCCGACGGTAGAAGGGGGCGTTCCAGGGAACGTCCCGGAAGGTGGTGAGGGTCACCCCCGCCAGGCCCTCCCCGCGGGCCCAGCGGATCACCTCGTCGAGCAGAGCCCTCCCGGTTCCGCGATTGCCGTGGGCGGCCAGTACCGAGAGCTGGTCGATGTGGGCCTCTCCGTCGAGCAGCTCGACGGAGACGAAGCCGACCGGCGGATCGCCCGCTGCGAAGACGACGGCCATCTCGTCGAGCCGGTCGTGGACGTCGTCCGCCGGGAAGGGCCCCATTCCCACGGTCAGGTAGAGGTCGTCGGCCTCGAGCTCGATGGCGCGGAGCCGGGGGTACTCGTCCTGTCGGGCCACCCTGACGGACGCCGGTCCCACACCGGTTCGTCGCTCGTCGGCCGGGCCCGTACGATCGCCGGTCACCGGCGCCGGTCCGGCGCCGGCCTCAGGCGCGGTCGACGCTGAGCTCGGGGTGGCGGAGCGAGAGGTCGCTGCACTCGAGGCACACCGACTCGGGAATCACCCCGATCCGCATCAGAACGGCGAACGCCTTGCAGCCGAGGCACAGACCGAAGGCCGCCTCGAGGAATGCCGCGCAGGTGAGCAGGCCGACGACGACGAAGGCCGCCGTGTGCTCGCCGAACCCGTACCAGAGCACCAGCGCGGTGGTGGAGAAGACGACGCCGATGGCCTGGGCGAACCGCTTGGGCGGCCCGGGGACGAACTTCGGCTCGAAGGGCAGCCGGGGGGCCACCACGCGGGTGGCCAGCTGACCGAGGGGGCTGAGGCGGGGCCCGGTGAGCACGCGGGCCCAGAAGCCGTAGGCGAGCGGGATGAGGATCCACGGCTGGTCGAACGCGATGGCGGCCACGCACATCACGACGACCCCGGTCGCCACCGTTCGGGCCGCGTAGTCGTTGACCGGGTTCGGGAAGGAGAACACACCGATACCTTACCTGTTGGGTCGGGATTCCGCTACGCCGGACACAGGGGTGTCCGCCGATCCGACGGGCACGTTTCGAATCCGTGGGTTATTCGGGTGACCGACGGGGAACGGTGCCTCGCGGGGTAGGGGGGAAAGTCCAGTACCCAATGAGGAGGAACAACTATGCGTAGAGCATTGCTATTGGCTGCGGCACTCACCGTGCCGTTGTCGGGGGCTTCGGTTCTGATGGCGGGGCCGGCCGGAGCGGCCGCCCAGGCCAAGTTTTCCAAGATCAGCTGTACGACGCTGACGGGAACCGTGACGGGCACCACCGTCGTAAGCGGGTGCAAGGGGGGCAACACGGGAGGAAGCTCCCAGCCGCTCAACAGCTCCACGCTGGCCACCGGGGGCACCATCACCTGGGTGAGCGGTAGCACGACCACCATCAGCGCTCCGGTGCTGAAGAGCACGTCGGCCACGAAGTGTCCCGGCTACGTCAAGGGTGGGTCGAGCAATCCGACGGCCGACAAGTTCACCGCCACGGTCACGGCTGACACCGGCGACAACCTGAAGGTCCCGGGGAAGGCCACGGGGGCGGTGTGCATCTCGTCGTCCGGAGCCATCTCGGCGCTGAAGCCGCTCAAGGCCACCTGAGCCGTCCGGTCGACCCCCGGCGCAGGTAGCCGGGTGGTCGGCCTGACCTGACGCAGCATCACCATGGGATCGGGCCCCGTCGTCGACGGGGCCCGATCCCATGCCCCCGATCCCGCGTCCGGCGGGCGCCGGGTGCGGGTCCGGCGGGCGCCGGGTGCGGGGTTCATCCGGTCCGGTGCCCGGTTTCGAATACCCTTCGTGCGAGCGGAGCGAGTCGAGTAGGTGGTCCATCTGGACGTGGAGCAGGCCAGCGACGCCAACCTGGTCGTGGCGGTGGGTCGCTGGCACGAGCCCGCCCTCGCCGAGATCTACCGGCGCCACGGCGGGGCGGTGCACGCCCTCGCGCGCCGCATCCTGCGCTCGGACCCGCCGGCCGAGGAGGTCACCCAGGAGGTCTTCCTCGACCTGTGGCGGAGCCCGGAGAAGTTCGACGCCCAGCGGGGCACCCTCCGCTCGTTCCTGCTGGCCCGGACCCACGGCAAGTCGGTCGACGTCGTCCGGTCCGAGGAGTCGCGTCGCCGACGCGAGGAGCGGACCTCCCGGGAGACGGCGACCGGCGCCTACGACATCGACCGTGAGGTGTGGGACATGGCCGTCGCCCAGCAGGTGAAGGACGCCCTGGGCGCCCTCCCTGACGAGCTGCGCCAGCCCATCGAACTCGCCTACTTCGGCGGCCGGACCTACAAGGAGGTGGCCGTGCTGCTCGACGAGCCCGAGGGCACGGTCAAGAGCCGGATCCGGTCCGGCCTCGGACGGCTGCGTGTCAACCTCATCGAGCGGGGCATCGAGCCGGCGGGAGCGGGGCTGTGAGTACGTCCCCGACCCCGCTCAGCCACACCGAGATCGAGGAGCTGCTGGGGGCGTACGCGCTCGACGCGGTGGATGTCGAGACGGCCGCCGTCATCGAGGCGCACCTCGACGAGTGCGTGCGGTGCTCGATCGAGGTGGCCCAGCACCACGAGGTGGCCGGCCTCCTGGCCAACTCCGGTGGATCACCGCCCGCCGAGCTGTGGGACGGCATCGCCGGCCAGCTCGGGGGGACCTCGAACGACTCGTGGGACCGCCTCGCCGCCCGCCTCGACAGCCCCGACGGGGCCGCCGGCCGGGACCGGGACGGTGACGGCTCCACGGTCGGAGGCGCCACGCCGGCGGGTGGCGACGTGATCCCACTCGACTCGTCCCGTCGCCGGTCCCGGGTGGTCACGGTGGCCGCCGGCCTGGTCGCCGCTGCCGCCGCCGTCATCGCCCTGGCGTTCGGCGTCCAGGTCCATCACCTCCACACCCAGGTCGACGCGCTGCAGTCCGGGTCACGGATGTCGGCGGCCGAGCGGGCCGCGCTGGCGGCCCCGGGCACCCGTCGGATCCCCCTGGCCGACCCGACGGGTTCGGGGTCGACTCCCGCCACCATCGTGCTGACGGCGGCCGGCACCGGGTTCGTCATCAACGACAAGGATGGCCTCGTGGCCCTGCCCGACGACCGCACCTACCAACTGTGGGGCGTGGTCGGTTCCCGGACGATCTCGCTGGGTCTGCTCGGCTCCCATCCGGGGATCGTCCCGTTCAGTGTCGCCGGCTCGCCGACGGTGTCGGCCTTCGCCATCACCGACGAGGTCGCCGGTGGCGTGGTGAAGTCGGCCAACCAGCCGGTCGCCGTCGGCACCGTCCAGGTCTGAGCCGACGGGCCCGGTCGGCCCCGGTCACGCCGTCCGTCAGATGCGGTGGACCTGGCGAAGGCCGGCCCAGGCGAAGTCCGCCAGCTGGGCGGCCAGACGCGCGGCCTCGGTGGCCCGGTCGGTCTCGTCCTCGGGCGTCCCGCCCGTCCCGGACGTGCGCCGGGCCCGGTTGGCGTCGAGCCAGTGGCGACTGGCCCCTTCGGCCATGCCCACCACGGCGTGGGCCAGCAGCAGCCGGTGTTCCGGGTCGAGGTCGGCGTCGATGAGCGGGTCGATGGCCTGGGCGATCGTCTCCTCGACCCGGTGCAGGGCGGCCCCGAGCTCGACGTCGTCGGGTGCGTCCCGTCCGTAGAGGAGCCGGAAGGCGTGCTCGTTGTCGACCATGAGCTCGAAGTAGCCGGCGAATCCGAGCTCGACCTGTTGCCGGGGACCTTCGGCGGCCGCCGTGGCCTGCACGATCCGGTCGATCATCGAGTGGGAGAAGACGTCGAGCAGCTCGAGGTAGAGGGCCCGCTTCGACTCGAAGTGCTGGTACACGAGCGGCTTGGTCACCCCCGCCGCCTCGGCGATGTCGTCCATGGTGGTGGCCGAGTAGCCGTGCTCGGCGAAGAGGGAGAGGGCCACGTCGAACAGCTGGCGTCGCCGGGCATCGGCCGTCAGGCGTCGGGTCGACCGGGTGGGGGCCGCTCCGGACCTGGTCCCCGCCGGGGTGGAGGCGCTCGACATCCCGGTCATGGTAGCCCCGGGTCGGCGGCGGCTCCGGACGGGACGACGCCGGACGCCGGGGCTGCGGCTGGTCAGAGGGTGGCCAGCACCTGGTCGATCCGGCCGGGCAGGTCCTCGAGGGAGAAGTGGGCCCGGGCGACGTCCAGGTTGTCCTCCAACAGGGCGGGGTCGGGGTCATCCAGCCAGTGGTCGAGGCCGGCCAGGGCGTCGAGTGGGAACCACCGGAAGCCGAACGCCACGAGCTCGTCGGCCACCGGATAGGGGCCGATCACCAGGGGTCGGCGATGGGTCACCGACTCGAGGCTCGGGTTACCGAATCCCTCCCAGGTGGAGGGCAGGGCGACGACGTCGCACGCCTGGTAGGCGTCGTCGACCGTCCAGTTCCCACCTGTCCCGCCGGCGTCGGGCACCCCGCGCCGCACCGGGCACGGTGCGGTGGCCATCAGTCGCTCGAGCTCCGGCCCGTAGCCGTCCTCAGCCGGGCCCAGCAGCCAGTAGACGGCGCCGAGCTGGGCGGCGGCCCGCAGCCCACCGGCCACGTTCTTGCGGGCCAGGGCCCGGGTGGGCTGGAGCACGAGGCGCTCGCCCGATCCGATCCCGAGCCGCTCACGGAGTGCCCGACCGCGGGGCGACCGGTCGGGCCGCCCCGACCGGGGACCGGGTGGGGGCACCGCGAACGAGTTGTAGATGGTGCGGGCGGTGATCCCGCGGTCCCCGAGCTCCCTCCGGCTGCGTTCGTTGATGGTGACGTGGCGCCAGGCCCGATCGTCGGGCGGCGGCGGGTGGCCGACGAACTGCGGACGCTGCCACGGCAGGTCGTGGTGGTGGAGCACCGCGGGCCGGCCGGCCAGGACGTCGGCGGTCACGTCCCAGGCGGGCTGGTTGAGGGGGAGCGACAGCAGGTTCTCGACGACGACCAGGTCGGCGCGGCCGAGGGCGGCGACGAGGCGGTCCGGCGCGGGCGCGGCGTCGTCGCCGATGGCCAGTCCGGGCACCGTCTCGTCGACGGGTCCGCTGCCGGCGACGGTGTACGTGGTGTGGCCGAGTCGGTCGAGGGCCCGTCGCCACTTGGCCGCCTCGATGGAGACACCGTCGGTTCCGTCGAGGCGGAAGGAGAGGATGGCGGTCGTGGCGATGGCGTCACCGTAGCGGGGGCCACCCACCCCGGATTTCCTCCGGTCGCGGTGGTAAAAGCCGCGGTCCGGCGGCTCTACCACCATGATGGAGCACGTGAGCCACGCCCTCGGCGGACCGGCGAGCCCTCCCCGTGGGACTCCTGTGGTCGTCGGGGGGTCACCCGCCGACCTCTTCGAGGCATTCGTCCGGACGAACGAACCCCGCCTCCGTCGGGCCCTGGTGGCCGCCTACGGCGGACCTGCGGGGCGCGAGGCGACGGCCGAGGCGCTCGCCTACGCCTGGGAGCACTGGGAGCGCCTGGCTGACGTCGACAACCTCTCGGGCTATCTCTACCGTGTCGGCCAGAGCCGGACCCGGTGGCGGCGTCCGCCGGTCACGTTCGCCCCGGTGGTCGCCTACGACGAGCCCGTCGTGGAGCCCGGCCTCGCCAAGGCGCTCGCTTCGTTGTCGGTCCGCCAGCGGACCGCCGTGGTGCTGGTCCACGGGTTCGGTTGGACGCTCCGCGAGGTCGCCGAGCACACCGGAATCAAGGTGACGACCGTCCAGAACCACCTCGAGCGGGGCCTGGCCAAGCTGCGCCACCAGATCGGAGACACCCCGGCATGAATGATCTCGGTGCGGATCTCCGCGCGCTCGTCGACTCGGCCGCCGCCCCCGTCACCCCCGGGGAGGTCACGGGGGTAGTCGCCGGCCGGCCGGCCCACCCGGCACCCGGTCGACGTACCGATCACCGTGGACGGTCATTCGTGGCGGCCGCCGCGTTCGTGGTGGCCGCGGTCGTCCTGGGCGTCGCGGTGCTCTCGACCGGGGGGAACGTCGAGGTCCGGGACCACCCGGGCCTCCGGCCCCCCGGTGACCTCGGGATGGCAGCTGACCGCATCCCTCTCGGGGACGCAGTATGTCCTGGCCACCGGAAATCCGGGAGCGATCTCGCAGGTCAGCTGCGGTGGGGTGACCACCTGTTTCCTGTCCACCTACTACGGCGTCGGTGGAGCGTCGGGGGTGACCGGTGCCACCTACGTGTCCCATGACGCCGGGCACACCTGGTCGCCCACCCACCTGCCGGCCGGTGTGGCCACCGCCACCCCCGTCTCGTGCGTCAGCGCCACCTGGTGCTCGGCCGGTGGAGGCCTCCTCGACCCGAAGTCCGGGGACCCTCTGGCCAAGAAGGAGCTGCGTGACCCGGTGCTGCTGACGACGACCGATGCCGGGGCCACCTGGCACATGCACAAGGTGCCGATCCCCCCGGCGGTCGAGTACATCCCGGCCTATCAGCAGTTCCCCGCCGAGACGACGTACTGGCCGGGCGTGCTCGACGCCGTGGACTGCACGTCGGCCGACGTGTGCGACGTCGTGGGTCACGTGCTCGACGCCACGTCGTCCGCCGCATTCACCCCGGACCGGCTCGTCTTCCTGCGCACCACCGACGGTGGGCGCACCTGGACGCGTCACGTGCTGCCCGAGCGGTCCTCGGAGTCGGGCTTCGAGGTCGACAGCGGGCAGTTCGGGACCGCCGCCGCGCTGGCCTGTCCGTCCGCCACCCAGTGCGTGGTACTGGGTGGCCTGTCGCTCCTCGACCCCGCCACCGGGGTGGTCGACGCCTGGCGGACGACGGACGGCGGGCGGTCGTGGTCCGAGAGCCTGGTCCCGGGGGCGCACCGGTTCTCTCCGGGGCTCGCCTGCCCCGACACCCGGGTGTGCTGGGGGGTCCCACCGACGGCGCCGTCCTCCGGTCGGGCGACGGTGGGGTCACCTGGGCACTCGTCCCCGCCCCGGCCGGCCCGAACGTCGACGGGCTGCCGGGGGGCCGGGACTGGCAGTCGATCAGCTGCACGTCGGACACCTCGTGCGTGCTCGGGGGCGAAGGGATGGTTGCCACCACCGACGGGGGGTCGACGTGGTCGACCGTGCCGCTCCCGAGTGAGGTCGGCGCGGTGCCGTCGGTGTCCTGTGAGCTCGCCGGGTTCTGCGTCGCCCTGGCCGACCCCGTGAACGGAGTCGGGTTCGAGGGCGGATCGCTCATCCTGACCAACGGCCCGACGGCGGCCGGCCCGACCGGTCCGTCGACCAGCGGGTGACCCACCACCGGCCCAGGCGACCTCTCCGGCGCGGCCGGGGTACCGTCGGTGCGTGCCCGACACCGCAGCCAACGACACCGACCCGGGCCCGGTCGACAGCGGCGATCTGCTCGCCGTCCGGCAGGGCCCCGTGCTCACCCTGACCATCAACCGGCCCGAGCGTCGCAACGCCATGACGTGGGAGGTCATCGGTGGACTGCGCCGGGAGCTGGCCCGGGCCAAGGTCGATCCGGCCGTCCGGGTGGTCGTCCTGACCGGGGCCGGCGACCAGGCGTTCTGCGCCGGCGCCGACCTGTCGGGCATGGTCCCGAAGGATCCGGGCGGCACCTCCGACGAGTACCTCGACCACCATCTGGCCCGCGGCTGGCTGGCCGAGCTCTTCGAGGAGATGTGGCAGCTCGGCAAGCCCACCATCGCCCGGGTGCAGGGGTGGGCCATGGCCGGCGGGTTCGGCCTCGCCCTGGCCTGTGACATGGTCATCGCCTCCGAGAGCGCCCGCTTCGGCGCCCCCGAACTCAACGTCGGGCTCTGGCCCTACATGGTGACCGTCTCCCTGCTCCGGTCGATGTCCCCGAAGAAGGCGCTGGAACTCATGCTGACCAGCCGTGTGGTGGGGGCGGAGGAGGCCGACCGCATCGGATTCGTCAACCGGGTGGTGCCCGATGCCGACCTGGACGCCGCCGTGGCCGATCTGGCCGCCGTGCTCGCCTCCAAGCCACCCGGGGTGACCAAGATGGGCCGCGATTCGTTCTACGCTGTGGTCGACGCCGCGGCCTCCGAGGCCCTGCCCTATCTCCACGCCATGCTGACGGTGACCAGTCAGACGGCCGAGGCGAGGGAGGGGATCGCCGCCTTCGCCGAGAAGCGGCCACCATCGTGGCAGGTGGCGACGGAGACCGACGCCACGGCCTGAACAGTCCCCGAACCGGCACACCAGATCCCGAGGAGCACCTACCTACATGGCGAAGCGAGCACTGATCACCGGAGTGACCGGCCAGGACGGCTCCTACCTGGCCGAGCTGTTGCTCGACCAGGGCTACGAGGTGAGTGGCATGGTCCGGCGCTCGAGCACGATCAACTTCGAGCGGATCGCTCACATCCAGGACCGCATCAACCTGGTGGCCGGCGACCTCCTCGACGAGGTGTCGATGATCAACATCCTGCGGGAGATCCGCCCCCAGGAGGTCTACAATCTGGCCGCCCAGTCGTTCGTGCAGACCTCGTGGAACCAGCCCGTGCTGACGGGCGAGACGACCGCCCTCGGGGTCACCCGGGTACTCGACGCCGTCCGGACCGTCGACCCCGAGATCCGCTTCTACCAGGCCAGCTCCTCGGAGATGTTCGGCAAGGTGCAGGAGGTCCCCCAGGTGGAGACCACTCCCTTCTACCCCCGCAGCCCCTACGGCGTGGCCAAGGTCTACGGCCACTGGATCACCGTGAACTACCGCGAGAGTTACGACCTGCACGCGTCGTCGGGCATCCTCTTCAACCACGAGTCCCCGAGGCGCGGCCTCGAGTTCGTGACCCGCAAGGTGACCCACGGCGTGGCCCGCATCGCCGCCGGCATCGATGACACCCTGGCGCTGGGCAACCTCGACGCCGAGCGCGACTGGGGATTCGCCCAGGACTACGTCCGGGCGATGTGGCTCATGCTGCAGCAGGACCACCCCGACGACTACGTCGTGGCCACGGGGGAGACCCATTCGGTCAAGGAGCTCGTCGAGCTGTCCTTCGCCGCCGCCGACCTGGACTGGGAGAAGCACGTGGTCATCGACGAGCGCTTCCTGCGCCCGGCCGAGGTCGACCTGTTGATCGGCGACCCCGCCAAGGCCGAGAAGACCCTGGGCTGGCACCGCGAGGTCGACTTCCCGAAGCTCGTCCAGATGATGGTCGAGGCCGACCTGGCCCTGGTGAAGAGCCAGAAGGTCTAACGGTCGGACATGGCCGGACTGGCGGCGATCCACGCCGATCCGCTCGGCCTCCTGGTCGCCTTCGGGGCGGGGATGCTGTCGTTCCTCTCCCCGTGCGTGCTGCCCCTGGTGCCCGCCTACCTGTCGATGGTGTCGGGGCTGTCGGCCGCCGAACTGTCGGCGCTCCAGTCGTCGCCGGCCCCCGCGCCGGCCCCGGTGGCGCAACCGGTGGCCGTCGGTGGCGGCGAGCCGGCCCCGGAACTCCGGGTGGGGTCCGGGGGCGCCTCCGAGCCGACGCCGGTCGACGCCGCGCCGGTCGGGGCCGTCGGACCCGACGCCTCGGAACTGCGCCGCCACCGGAGTCGGCTGCTGCGCGGCATCCTGGCCTTCATCGCCGGGTTCACCGTGGTGTTCACCATCCTCGGCGCCACCGCCTCGTCGATCGGCCGGCTCTTCGACACCCACCAGCCGACCCTAGAGGTCGTCTCGGGCATCCTGATCGTCCTGTTCGGTGTGGTGCTGGTGGCCATGGCCGCCGGCGTGACCCTGCCGATGGCGCTGTCCGGCGAGAAGCGGTTCGCCGTGCGACCGTCGGTGCTCGGCGCCTGGGCACCCCCGGTGATGGGGATGGCCTTCGCCTTCGCCTGGACCCCCTGCATCGGGCCCGTCCTGGGCAGCGTGCTCTCCCTGGCCGCCGGGACGGGGGGGTCGCCCGTCGGGGGCGTGGCCCTGCTCCTGGCCTACTCGCTGGGCCTCGGGGTCCCGTTCCTCCTCTTCGGGCTGGCCTTCGGCCGCATGACCGACCTGCTGGCCAGGGTGAAAGGGCGCCTGCGGGTCGTCGACCTGGTCGGAGGGGTGATCCTGATCGCCTTCGGGGTCCTGCTCCTCACCCACAACGTCAGCATCGTCTCGGCCCACATCTCGACGTGGTTGCGCGACCTGCACCTCGGCCGTCTCTCCACCAGTTGACGCCCCGCTGAGCTCGGGTCGGGCCCGCGTCGGGTGCCCGACAGCCGTCGTCCACCCCCGTCTGGCCCCTGCCCGCCCGCCCCCGTAGCATTGACGGCAGCCCATGGCCCCCGCTGCTCTCCCCTCCTCCGCAGTCTCCCTCCGCGACGCGGTCGCGCTCTCGGGTCGCTTCCCGCTCCTGGCCGGGGTCGACCTCGAGGTGGCCGTCGGGGAGACCGTCCTGGTCGAGGGCCCGAACGGGGCCGGCAAGACGAGCCTCCTGCGGGTCTGCGCCGGACTGGTGCCCCTCGCCTCGGGACAGCTCTCGGTGTTCGGGTTGGACCCGGGCCGCCACCGGACCACGGTGCGGCGCCGGCTGGGCATGCTCTCCCACTCGTCCCACCTCTATGACGACCTCACCGTACGGGAGAACGTCCGCTTCGCCGTGCGGGCCGCCGGGGGTGATGTGGCCCGGATCGATCCGGCGCTCGAACGCTGGGGTCTGGTGGGGCGCCTGGCGAAGACGCCGTCCGGCCGCCTGTCGGCCGGCCAGCGGCGGCGGGTGGCCCTGGCCGTGCTGACCGCCCGGTGGCCCGAGCTGTGGCTGCTCGACGAGCCCCATGCCGGCCTCGATGCCGCGGCCCGCGCGCTGCTCGACGAGGCCGTCACCGAGGCGGCCGCCTCGGGCGTGACCGTGCTCATCGCCAGTCATGAGCCGGGGCCGGTCGAGAATCTGGCCGGACGGGCCGTCACGGTGACCGGGGGACGGGTGACCGCGCAGCGGACGCTCGGCGGCCGCGCCGCTCCGCTGGACCCGCCGACGACCCCGGCCGGACCGGCGGCTCCGGTGGACCCGGTCGGCCCTGGCGACGGGCGGTACGACGCGGTGGATGCCGACCGCCCGACACCGACGGGACCGGTGGCCCATGTGGCGTGACGCGCTGCTGGTGGCCGGCAAAGACATCCGTATCGAGGCGCGCTCACGCGTGGCCCTCTCCCAGGTCGCCCCGTTCGGCGTCGTGGCGCTCGTCCTTTTCGCCTTCGCGCTCGGACCGGACCGCCGGGTCATGGCCAAGGGTGCCCCCGGGCTGTTCTGGGTCGCCGTCCTGTTCTGCACGGTGCTCGCCATCCAGCGCAGCGTGTCGGTCGAGTCGGCCGACGGCGCCCGCGACGGCCTGCGGCTGTCCGGTATCGACCCCGCCGGCCTGTACCTGGGGAAGGCGTTCGCCGTCGCCGCGCAGCTCGTCGTCCTGGAGTTCCTGCTGGCCGTCGGCGTGATCCTGCTCTACGGGGCGCAGGTCGAGGTGCCCTGGATGATCGTGGTGTCGTGCGTGCTGGGTACCGTCGGGCTGGCCGCCACCGGCACCCTCTACGGTGCCCTGTCCGCCGGACTCCGGGTGCGGGAGACGCTGCTCCCCTTCCTCCTGCTCCCCATCGCCGCGCCGGTGCTGCTGGCCGGCACGAAGATCTGGCAGGCGGCCATGGCCGGTGGCTCGCCCGGCGACGGCACCCAGTGGCTGCGACTGCTCGTGGTGTTCGACGCCGTCTACCTGGCCATCGGCGTGGCCCTGTTCGGCCCCATCCAGGAGACGGCATGACCTCCGACCTCACCACCCCGACCGCTGACGGTACGGCCCCTTCCGGTCCCGACCCGGTCCATCCGTCGGCCGCCGCCGTGGCGAAGACAGGGGTGGCCCCACCTCCCGTCCTCTCCCGACGTGCCCGTCTGATCGAGCGCACCGTCGGGATAGTGGCCCTGGTGGGCACGGCCGCCACCGTGTGGCTGGGCCTCTGGGTGACGCCTCCCGACAAGACCCAGGGTGACCTGGTGCGGCTCGTCTACATCCACCCGGGCGTGGCGTGGGTCGCCCTGTACCTCGCCTTCGGCATGGCTGCGGTGGCGAGCCTGCTCTACCTCTGGCCCCGGACCCGGTCGCTGTTCTGGGACCGCCTGGCGGCCGCCGCCGTCGAGGTCGGCGTGGTCTACAACGTCTGCACCCTGGTGTCCGGCTCGATCTGGGGTAAGCCGACCTGGGGCGTGTGGTGGGCGTGGGACGCCCGCCTGACCAGCACGGCCGTGCTGCTGGTCCTGTTCCTCGGCTACCTCGCCCTGCGCCGCGTGCCCGCCGAACCGGAGGTGCGGGCCCGGCGGAGCGCCTTCGTGGCGCTCTTCGCCGCCGTCGACATCCCGATCGTCCACTTCTCGGTCGACTGGTGGAACACGCTGCACCAGGGGGCCACGGTGCTCAACGCCAACCTGTCGCCCACCATCCACGGGTCGATGGCCTGGACCCTGCTGCTCGGGTTCCTCGCCCTGACCATGGTGTTCGTGTGGATGCTGCTGGTCCGCTACCGCATCGGCGCCCTCGAGGACTGGCTGGCCGCCAACGAGCTCGACCTGGCCCTGGTCGAACGCCAGGCCGAGGGCGCACCGGCCGGACCACCCCGGGGGCCGGCGCGCCGACCGACCCCACCCCGGGCAGCCGGGTGGGGGTGGGCTGATGCGCTACGTCATCGCCGGGTACGTCTTCGTCCTCGCCACCCTCTTCCTCTACGCCGTCCAGCTCGTCTGGCGCCGCCGCCGACTCACCCGGGCCGTCACCCGGGTGACGGTGGCGCCGGTCCCGGCCGGCCCGGTCACCGCCGCCGGCCCGGTCACCGCCGCCGGCTCGACGACCCCGGCCGCCGGCCATGCCGCTCCGGCCGGGACCCGGCCCGCCTCTGAGGCCACCCGGTGACCACCGCCCCCCCGCTCCGCCGACATCCGACGCTCCCCGGGCCGCCGCCGGCGCCCCGGTCGGACCCCGGCCGTCCGGGGTCACCGGCCGTCGTCACGTCGTCCGCTACGTGGTGGTGGGGATCGTGCTGGTCGGGGCCCTGGTGTTCCTGGTGGCGAAAGGCATCGGCTCGGCCCTCGACTTCTACCTGCCGGCGAACCAGGCGGTGGCCCAGAAGGCGACCCTCGGCGACAAGACGTTCAACATCGAGGGTGTGGTCGAGCCCGGCTCGATCCACCCGACCCGGGCCGGGGTCGACTTCGTCGTGACGTCGGGGAACGTCCATGTCGCGGTGGACAACTCGAGCAGCCCACCCCAGCTGTTCCAGCCCGACATCCCGGTGATCGCCGTCGGTCATTTCGCGGGCGACCGCTTCGTGTCCGACCAGATCCTGGTCAAGCACACCGCCGACTACATCGCCGAGCACCCGGGCCGGGTCACGGCGCCGAACGGCTCCAAGCGGTGACCCCCGCCCCCGGTA
The DNA here is from genome assembly GCA_963841885.1 of uncultured Acidimicrobiaceae bacterium. Classification (GTDB taxonomy): domain Bacteria; phylum Actinomycetota; class Acidimicrobiia; order Acidimicrobiales; family RAAP-2; genus Bog-756. Next base: position 65,816 of record CAWJEK010000017.1, on the reverse strand, counting down.
TCCCGCGCCCGGCCGCGACCCGCGGTGAACGGCACCCTCGGACACATCGGGGTCCTGCTGGGCTTCGTCGCGGCGCTGGTCGGCGTGGTCGTCCTGGTCGTCGGCCTGGTGCGCCGCCGACCGGCGGGGCTCAAGTCGGCGCGGGTGTACGCGCCGCTCGTCCTCCTCGGCGGGATCGTCGCCACCGTCGCCATGCAGCGGGCCCTCATCACCCACGACTTCTCGCTCACCTACGTCGCCGACAACAACAGCCGTTCGACGCCGATCCTCTACTCCATCACCGGCATGTGGTCGGCCCTGGCGGGCTCGATCCTCCTGTGGGGACTGATCCTCGGCGTCTACGCCACAGCCATGGTCTGGCGCTTCCGCTCGCGGGCCGACGACGCCATGGTGGCCTGGGCCACGCTCGTCATGTACGTGGTGTGCGCCTTCTTCTTCGGCCTCATGCTCGGGCCGGCCGATCCCTTCACCCACGTGGCGGGCGCGATCCCCGCCAACGGCCTCGGTCCGAACGTCCTCCTGCAGGACAACCCCCTGGTCCTCTTCCACCCACCCCTGCTCTACCTGGGACTGGTCGGCTTCACCGTGCCCTTCGCCTTCGCCGTGGCGTCGCTGGTGACCGGTCGCGTCGACGAGAGCTGGCAGAACGACACCCGCCTGTGGACCCTCTCGGCCTGGACGTTCCTGACCGTCGGCATCGTGCTCGGTGCGTGGTGGTCCTACCAGGTGCTCGGCTGGGGTGGATTCTGGGCCTGGGACCCGGTGGAGAACGCCTCGTTGATGCCGTGGCTGGTCGGCACCGCCTACCTCCACTCGGTGATGGTGCAGCAACGCCGGGGACTGCTCCGCGTGTGGAACCTCTCCCTCGTCATCGCCACCTTCAGCCTCACCATCCTCGGCACCTTCCTCACCCGCTCGGGCGTGATCCAGTCGGTCCACGCCTTCTCGACCTCGTCCATCGGCCCGCTGCTGCTCGGATTCTTCGGTCTCGTCCTGGCCACCGGCGTGGGCCTGATCGCCTGGCGGGGGGACCGGTTGCGGTCACCGGGCGGCATCGACTCGGCCTTCAGCCGCGAGGGCGCCTTCCTGGCCAACAACCTCCTGTTCGTGCTCTTCACCTTCGTCGTCCTGCTCGGGACGGTCTTCCCCCTCTTCTACGAGGCGGTCAACAGCGGGTCCCAGGTGGCCGTCGGCGCCCCCTACTTCAACCGCCTGGTCATCCCCCTGGGCCTCGGCCTGCTCTTCCTGATGGCGGTGGCCCCGGCCCTCCCGTGGCGCAAGTCGACGGCCGAGGTGATGCGGGGACGGCTGGCCGTGCCCGCCACGATCGGCGTGCTGGTGGTGGTGGCCTGCGTGGCCGGAGGGATCACCGGGATCGAGCCGTTGCTGGCCTTCGGGCTCGGCGCCTTCGCCGCCGCGTCGGCCGGGCGGGCGCTGGTGCTCTCGGTGCGGGCCGCCTGGCGCACGGCCCGGGCGGCCGGAGCTTCGCCGTCGCGCGCCGTGCTGGCCGGTTGGCGCGGGTTCGTCGGCCGCGCCAACGGCGGCATGATCGTGCACATCGGGGTGGTCCTGGTGGCGGTCGGGCTGGCCGCCGCCACCGCCTTCGGGCAGCGGGGGACGCTCGTGCTGGCCCAGGGTCAGACCGGCACCTTCGCCGGGCAGACCGTCGAGTTCGTCGGCACCCGGATCGTCCGCACCCCGTCCCACGTCAGCCAGCAGGCCCTGCTGCGCATCGACGGTGGAGCGATCTTCACACCGGCCATCAGCCAATTCGGGACCGGCACCCAGGCCGTCGGCACGCCGGCCATCGACTCGTCGCTGACCTCCGACGTCTACCTGACGATCAACTCGATCCCCGGCCGGGCCGGCGGGTGGACCTTCGGCGTGGTGCGCCAGCCCCTCGTCATGTGGCTGTGGATCGGTGGAGCCTTCATCGTGGTGGGATCGGTGCTGTCGGCCGTGCCCGGACGCCGGCGGCGGCCCACCGACCCGGTGTCGGCGCCGGTCGAGGCCGCCGCTCCACCCCTGCCTCCCGACCCCGATGGCGAGCCGGCCGGCGGACCCGCACCGCAGCCCGATCGGGAGCGGGTGGGGGCGGGCGAGGCACCGTGACCGACCTGGACCTCTCCGAGGCGCCTCCGGCGCCCACCGCGCCCTCGCTGGCCGATGCCCCGCGGCGGCGCCACACGGCCCGCTGGATCGCGGTGGGCGTGCTGGTGGTGTCGGCCGGTCTGATCGCCGTGCTCGCCACCCGGCCCCCGGCCGCGGTGTCGGAGGTGCAGAGCCCTCTGGTCGGGAAGCTGGCCCCTCCGGTAGCGCGGGGTGACCGTCGACGGCACGGCGTTCGCCCTGCCCCGGGCGCCCGGCACCTGGGTGGTGCTCAACTTCTTCGCCAGCTGGTGCGTGCCGTGCCAGACCGAGGGGCCCGAGCTGGTCGCCTTCTCGTTCCACCACCAGAAGGCGGGTGACGCCCGGGTCGTGAGCGTGGTGTTCGACGACACGGCCTCGCAGGCCCGCGCCTACCAGGCCCAGATCGGGGCCACCTGGCCCACGCTCGCCGATCCGCGAGGCACCATCGCCCTCGACTACGGCGTGCGGGCCCCGCCTTCCACCTTCCTGATCGCCCCCGACGGCCGCGTGGTCGCCTACATCGTGTCCTCGGTGACCGAGGCCGAACTCGACCAGCTGATCGCCCGGGCCCGGGCGGTGGGTGCGTGAGCCACCGTCGGTTCCCGGTGTGGACGCTCCTCGGCGTCGTCCTGGTGGTGGCGCTGCTGGTGGGGAGCGGCGTCTTCCGGGGGGCGCCGCCGACCGCCGCCCAGCGGGCCGCGGCCATCGAGTCCGACATCCGTTGTCCGAGCTGCGAGGACCTGTCGGTGGCCGTCTCCAGCGCCCCGACGGCGGTCACGGTGCGGACCACCGTGCGCCAGCTGGTCGACGAGGGCTGGTCCGATGCCCGCATCGACAGCTACCTCGTCGACCGCTACGGGTCGACCATCGTGCTCGATCCGCCCACCCGCGGCTGGTCGGCCCTGGTGTGGGGACTGCCGGTGGTCGCCGGCCTGGTCGCGGTGGCCGGGCTGGTGGTGGTGCTGGGCCGCCGACGCCGTTCCGGCGGCGCCGACCTCGACGCCGACATCCGGGCGGCGACGGCCGACCCGGCCGCGGTGGAGGAGCGACGGGCGTTCCTCACCCAGTCGTTGGCCGACGCCGACGCCGAGTACCTGGCCGGCGATCTGGGCGACGCCGACTACCTGGCCCTGCGCCAGCGCGATCTGGGCCGACTGGCCGCCCTCGGTCCGGCCTCCACCGGGACGTCGACCGCGGCCCGGGTCGTCGACGTCGACCGCGTCGTCGTCGGGTCCGACACCCCTGGGCACGACGACGCTGGTGGCCGAGCGGCCCGGGACCCCCGTCGACGCGGACGGGACGACCCGGCAGGCGGGGCCGCAACAAGTGGTTCCTGGTGGGGGCGATCGTCTGCTTCGCCGCCGCCCTGATCGTCGCCGTGCCGCTCTTCGCCTCGCGTCGACTGCCCGGGCAGACGGCCACCGGCTCGGTATCGCTCAGCCCCACCCAGCAGGTGGCCCGCACGCTCGACCAGGCCGCCGCCACCGAGAACGAGGGGAACCTCGGCCAGGCCGCCCAGCTCTACCAGCAGGTCCTGACCGCCCACCCGGACAACGAGGTCGCGCTGGCCCAGCTGGGCTGGCTCGAGTACCGGATCGGACAGCAGGGGGCGAGCACCACCCTGCTGAGTGACGCCCGGACCAAGATCACCCGGGCCGTGGCCCTCGATCCCGGGGACTACGCCGCCCACCTCTACCTGGGCACACTGGTGCTGCAGCTCGACGGGAACGCCCCGTCGGCCGTCGACCAGTTCCGTCTGTTCCTGGCCGACGGTCCGCCCGCCAGCGTGGTGTCCGAGGCGGCGCCGATCCTGCGCCAGGCGTACGCGGCGGCCCACGTGCCGCTGCCGTCCGGGGTGCCGACGGCCTGACGTCAGTTCGTACGGGGCTCCCGGGAGGAGTAGCGGATGGCGACGAGCCGGCCCGCCTCGCGCCACCGGCTCCCCGAGAAGTGTGGTGGGCCGCCCCGCCGCCGAGAAGGTCGAAGGACCGTTCTCGATGGTGTCAGGGGACGAGGACGACCTTTCCGCCCACCGTCCGGTCGATGAGGCCGGCCATCACGGCCGCGGCGTCGTCGAGCGGACGGGTGGCCGGGGCGGTCGGATGCAGACGTCCGTCGCCCACCATTCCCATCACCTCTTCGATGAGGGCGCGGTTGCCGAGCGGATCGGTGAACGTCCAACCGCCCCAGTCGACGCCCACCACCGTGCGGTTGTTGAGCAGCACCTGGTTGAGCGGGACGGTCGGGATGGGCCCCGAGGCGAACCCGATCACGCAGAAGCGGCCGAGCTGGCGGGTGGCCCGCAGCGCCGGCTCGGCGTGGCGGCCCCCCACCGGATCGACCACCACGTCGACGCCACCGCCGGACAGCTCCCGGGCCCGCGCCTTCAGGTCCTCCTCCTCGTAGGCGATGGTCGCCTCGGCCCCCATGGCCACGGCCGCCTCCAGCTTGTCGGGGGAGGAGGCGGCGGCGATGACCCGGGCGCCCAGGGCCACGGCCACGTCGACGGCGGCGAGCCCGATCCCCCCACCCGCCCCGAGCACCAGCACCCACTCGCCCGGACGCACCGACGTGCGCCGGGTCAGGGTGAACAGCATCGTGCAGTAGCTCTGGATGAGGGCGGCGGCGCGGGGGAGGTCGAGGTCGGCGGGCACCGCCACCAGGGACAGGGCCGGGGCCACGACCTGGCCGGCGAACCCGCCGAAGCCACAGAACACCAGCACCCGGTCGCCCACCGACCATCCGCCGGCGCCCGGGCCCAGGGCCGAGACGGTGCCCGAGACCTCGCTCCCGGGGACGAACGGCACCGGGGGCTTGAGCTGGTACTTCCCCTGGCAGATCAGGCCGTCGACGAAATTGACGCCGGCGGCGGCCACGTCGATCCGCACCATGCCCTCACCCGGCTCGGGCACCGGCCGCTCCTCCACCTCCAGGGTGTCGAGGGGACCGAACTCGGAGCAGACGACGGCACGCATGGCGGTCAACCTACCGGGCACGCGCCCGGACGACGGGAAGGGGTCGCCGCTACCCGCCCCGGGTCAGGACCGCAGGTCCCGCAGGCGCTGGACCACCCCGGCGAAGGCGCCGGCGAAGGCGTCGACGTCGTCCCGCGTGGTCGACCAGCCGACCGACAGGCGGAGCGAGCGCTCGCCGTCGACGCCCATGGCCTCGAGCACGGGCGACGGCTCGAGGGACTCCGAGGAGCACGACGACCCCGAGTGCACCGCCACGCCGGCCTGGTCGAGCCCGAGCAGGACGGGCTCGGCCTCCACGCCGGCCACCCCGAGGCAGAGGATGTGGGGCACCCGGCGGTCGACGTCGCCGTAGGGGACGACCCCCTCGACCGCGGTGGCCGCGTCGCCCAGCGCCCCGGTGGCGGAGCGGGCGGCCGAGGCCTCGGCGTCGAGCCGGCCCGGGGTGGCCAGCACCTCGGCCGCGGCGCCGAACCCGATCACCCCGGCCACGTTCTCGAGCCCGGCCCGCCGGCCCCGCTCCTGCTCACCGCCGACCACCATCGGGTCGACCCGCAGGCCGCGCCGCAGGACGAGCGCACCGACGCCGGCCGGCCCACCGAGCTTGTGCGAGGACACCGACACCAGATCGGCCTCCAGCGTGCCGAGGTCGAGCGGCACGTGCCCGGCGGCGGCCACGGCGTCCACGTGGACCGGTACCCCCGCCTCCCGGCAGACGGCGACCACCTCGGTGGTGTCGTGGACGGTGCCCACCTCGTGGTTGGCCCACTGGCAGTGCACGAGGGCCGGTGGCCGCCCATGCTCGCGCCGGCACCGCTCCAGCGCCTCGACCACCGCGTCGGCCGTGATGCGCCCGAGGCCGTCGACCTCGACGGTGGTCAACGGGCCGGCGCGTGCCGAGGCGTCACGCACGGCCGAGTGCTCGACGGCGGCGCAGGCCACCGGGGCCGGACCGCCCGCACCCGAGAGGACACCCCAGACGGCGGCATTCACCGACTCGGTGCCGCCCGAGGTCAACACCACCTGGCGGGGCCGGACGCCGAACAGGGCGGCCACCCGGTCGCGGGCGTCCTCCAGGGCGGCCCGGACCATCCGGCCCTCGGTGTGGACCCGCCCGGGATCGGCGGTGACGCCGAGAGCGGCCCACTCCGCCATGGCGGAGGCGGCCTCGGGGCGAAGCGGGGTGGTGGAGGCGTGGTCGAGGTAGTGGCGGGCCACGGTGGCTACGTCAGACGACGGCGGCGCAGGCGTCGTCACCCCGGGCCCGGGACGACGACAGGACGACCGGGACGGACCCGGGATCCTCGCCACAGAGGCCGGCCAGCAGGCCCTTGACCATGCCGCGGTCGACGGCGCAGAGCACCGGGTGCTGCGAGGCGGCGTCCCCGAACGGGCAGTTGTCCGCCACCACCGCGGTCGTCGTGCCCTGGTCCTCGGCGTGGGCCGCGAACCCGTGGGCGGTCAGGGTGTCGGCGATGGCGTGCATGGCCGTGCGCAGGGACCGCTGACTGTCGCCGGGGGACATCCGCCCGGCCAGGCTCCGGCCGTACTCCTCGCCGACCCGCTCGGCCATGCTCTCGGCCGCCTGGGGACCGAGCATCTGCATGGCCTCCTGGAGGAGCAGCACGAGGAGGTCGTCCCGCCGCGTCAGTAGGTCGAGGGTGGGATCGGGGCCGATGGCCCGGAAGCGTTTGGACGGCCGGCCCGCCCCCTGACCGTCGGGCCGCTCCCGGGTCACCTCGACGTAGCCGCCGGCGGCCAGGCGCTCGAGGTGGTGACGGGCCACGTTCGGGTGGAGCGAGAAGCGGGCCGCCACCTCGGAGGCGGTCGCCCCCGGCTGGGAGCGCACGAACAGGTAGATCTCGCGCCGCGTCGGGTCGCCGAAGGCCGACGTCACCGCGGTCACGGCGGCGGCGAATTGGCTGTCGGAGTCGGATCCGGCACTGGCCTCGGGGCTGTCCGGGTCGGGCTGCACGTCCCCTAGTGTACCGGTGACGCCGAATTTCCCCCAGGAGAGCCCCCATGTCCATCGACGAGTCCCAGGTAGCGTCGGCGGTCGCCCACGTGGACGATCCCGAGCTACGCCGCCCCCTGGGCGAGCTCGGCATGGTCGGGCGGGTCCTGACGAAGCGCAAGAAGGCCACCGTCGACGTCGCCCTGCCCGTCGCCCAGTACCCCCAGGTCGACGAGCTGGTGGCCCGGGTCCGGGCGGCCGTCGCCCGGGTGGGCGGGGTGGACGAGGTCGTGGTGGAGACCGTCCTCATGGACGAGGAGCACCGCGCCCGGCTGCGGATGCTGCTGCGGGGTGACGCCGTCGACGGGGGCACCATGCACGCCGCCGACGACGGCCACGGGCACGACCACGGGCACGGTGGCGGGGGCGCCCTCGGGCACGAGGAGGGCCGCCCCAACAAGTTCATGGAGCCCCGGTCGAAGACCCGCATCCTCGGCATCTCGTCGGGCAAGGGCGGGGTCGGCAAGTCCTCGGTCACCGTCAATCTGGCCGTGGCCCTCCAGCGGGCCGGCTACGACGTGGGGATCCTCGACGCCGACGTCTACGGGTTCTCCGTGCCCAAGATGCTGGGTGTCACCGCCGATCCGCTCATCATCGGCGACCTCGTCGTCCCGCCGACGGCCAACGGCGTCCGCTGCCTGTCCATGGGGTTCTTCGTCGCCGACGACACACCGGTCATCTGGCGCGGCCCGATGCTGCACAAGGCCCTCGAGCAGTTCCTGGTGGACGCCTACTGGGGTGAGCCCGACTTCCTGCTCATCGACATGCCCCCCGGCACCGGCGACGTGACCCTCTCGCTCGGCCAGTACCTGACCAAGACCGAGGTCTTCGTGGTCACCACCCCGCAGCCGGCCGCCCAGCGGGTGGCCCAGCGCTCGGCCTACGCCGCCCGCAAGCTGAAGCTCGCCGTGCGGGGCGTGATCGAGAACATGAGCTGGTTCACCGGCGACGACGGCACCCGCTACGAGCTGTTCGGGGCCGGTGGGGGAGCCCAGCTGGCCCACGACCTCGGGGTCCCGCTGCTCGGCCAGGTGCCCCTCGTGCCCGACCTCCGCGAGGGGGGCGACCAGGGCGTGCCCATCGTGGTCTCGGAGCCCGAGGGGGAGGCCGCCACCGTCTTCGCCCAGCTGGCCGCCACGATCGCCTCCCTCGGGCCGGCCCGCGTCTACCGCCGCGAGCTCACCGTCAGCTAGGCCGCCCGGCGGCGCCCGGCCGACGGTGGCCGTTGCGGGGCCGCCTCAGTCCCACTCCCGGGTGCGGGGCATGCCGCTCGTCCCGTCGGCGTCGGGCAGCACGCCGAGGACCTGGTGCACGGCGATCCCCCCGTCCTCGAAGCCGAGGGCGGAGCCCGCCATGTAGAGCCTCCAGATGTCGGCCCGCGGCCGTCCCACCAGGGCCACCGCCTCGTCCCAGTGGGCCTCCAGGTTGGCGACCCAGCACCGCAGCGTGCGGGCGTAGTGCTCGCGCAGTGACTCCACGTCGCGGACCTCGAAGCCGGCGCGCTCCATGGCCAGGACCACCTCGCCGACGTCGATGAGCTCGCCGTCGGGGAAGACGTAGCGACCGATGAACGTCCGCGTCCCCAGTCTGGACCCGCCGGGGGAGGAGATGGCGTGGTTGAGCAGCCGTCCGGTCGGTTCGAGCAGGTCGCGCAACGTGGCGAAGTACTGGGCGGTGCGGCCCGAGCCCACGTGCTCGAACATCCCGATCGAGGAGATGGCGTCGAACCGCTCGCCCCGCAGGTCGCGGTAGTCCTGGTAGCGGATCTCGATCCGGTCCTCCAGTCCCGCCTCGCGCACCCGCTGGTTCGCCTTGTCGACCTGTTCGTGGCTGAGCGCCACGCCGACCACCCTTGCGTCGTGGTGCCGGGCGGCGTGCAGGGCCATCGAGCCCCACCCGCAGCCCACGTCGAGGAGGCGTGCGCCCCGGTGGGTGTCGAGCCCGAGTTTGCGGCAGATCAGCTCGTACTTGGCCGCCTGGGCTTCCTCGAGGGTGGAGGCCGGCGTCACGAACCGGGCGCACGAGTAGGTCCAGCTCGGCCCCAGGACGAGCTCGTAGAAGTCGTTGCCGACGTCGTAGTGGTGGCTGATGGCCCGGGCGTCCCGGGCCTTGGAGTGGATCCGGCCGGCCGGGTGACTCTCCTCGGGCGGGGTCGGGAGCGGCGCCCCGACGGCCCCCAGCCGCCGCGCCGCCCGCAGCGTCGCCAGCAGCGTGCGCGGCTCGACCTTGCGCAGATCACCGGGAGACGTCTCGCGCAGGGCGGCCAACACGTCGAAGACGTCCCCCTGGATCGAGAGGTCGCCCGCCACGTAGGCCCGGGACAGTCCGAGCTCACCGGGAGCCCACAGGATGCGCCGGAGGGCATCGGGCGAGTGGAGTCGGACGACGCCGACCGGTTCGTCCGGCCCGAGGGTGCTGCCGTCCCAGAACCGGAACTGCACCCGGCTGTCCCGACCCACCAGGGCGGTGACCACGGGGGCCAGGGCCGAGGCCACCCCTCCGCCGGTGGGCGGCGGGTTCGCCTGGGTGGACGTCTGGTCTCGCAACGCTTCCCGTGTCGTCATGGGTCCTCCTGATCGGTCTTCCGCCCCGACAGCCCCATGGTAGGGAGCGTTCCCCGGACTCCGCACGGCCACCCGTCCCACGGGGGCCCACGGGGTGGGATGCTGGGCCGGGTGAAGACCGTCCTCAACGTGATCTGGCTGGTGCTGTGCGGGTTCTGGCTGGCCGTCGGCTACGCGGTGGCAGGTGTGGTGATGTGCGTCCTGATCATCACCATCCCCTTCGGAATCGCCAGCTTCCGGCTCGCCGCCTTCACCCTGTGGCCCTTCGGCCGGGTCCTGGTGCCGAAGCCCGATGCCGGCACGGGTTCCTTCATCGGCAACGTGATCTGGTTCCTGCTGGCCGGACTGTGGATGGCGATCGCCCACGTGGTGACCGGGGTGCTCCTGTGCCTCACCATCATCGGCATCCCCCTCGGACTGGCCGACTTCAAGCTGGCCGCGGCGGCCATCGCCCCGCTGGGCAAGGACATCGTCGCCACCGACGACCCGCGGGCTTTCGTCGCTCTGTAGGCGCCCGGAGGTTTGAGGCGTCGCACAGCGGGTAGCGCGACGGGGGTAACAGATCCGCACCCCGAGTCGTTCTACAGGAAACGTGCGCCGCAGCCGGTGCGGTCGCCACGGGTGCCGCCGGGGGGTTCGCACCGGACGCCGGGAGCCGACGCCCAGACGTCCGGCCGACGTCGCCGGGCCGCCGTCGGAAGGGCAGGAGGAGCGAGGGCATGGGAACACTGTTGATCCGCCGACGGACCGGTCTGTCCCGCGACGCGACGATCCTGATCGCCGCCCGCGGCGACTTCCGCGGCCTGCGGGTCCCCGGACCGGTATCGGCCGGGACGCGGTGGCATTCCCGACTCGACGTGGTGCTGCTGCCGGGCGAGTTGCGCATCGCCGGTAACGGTGGGATCTGGCGCTACCGGGTCGCCGACATGGTGCAGGTGTCCTCGGATCCCGACACCCCGGGGGCCATCCGGGCCGAATTCCTGGAAGGCGACCCGCTGGTGGTCACGGTCCGTGACGGCTCCGCCCTGCTCGGAGCGCTCAAGTGGCAGCTCGAGGGCTACGAGCGGGCGTTGCGCAACAACCGCGGGGAGGCCGCCCGGCTGGCGTCCGAACATCTGGTCGACGGCCGGTTCTCCACGCCGGTCCACACCCTCACGCCGGCCATCGACCTGCTCAACGCCCACCGCAAGGGCGACGGCGGCACGGTCGTCGCCGAACGCCCCGACCCCGAGCCACGCGAACTCGCCCACCGGGCCCGGGTCGAGATCCTGCGGGCCCATCGTCGCGACCTCCTCGGGGTCGACGGAGCCGGGAGATGACCGGAGGCCGGCCCCGCGTCGGTCCGGTGGCCGCCGTGGGGATGGTGATCGGGATGGCGATGTCGTCGATGGCCGCGCCGACCGCCGTCTACGGGGCGACGGGAGCCCATGCCGTGCCCCCGGCACGACGGGACCCCCCGGTGCGGCCGACCCTGCTCGCCGGGCACGCGCCGGACGCGTCCTCGGGGAAGGGCCGGGGGGTGGCCGACTCGCTGGACTGGGCCGGTTTCGCCGACGAGGGCGGCACCTTCTCGGGTGTCTCGGGGGACTGGACCCAGCCGACCGCCGACTGTGCCGGCATCAAGGTGAGCCAGTCGGCCTTCTGGGTCGGCATCGACGGCTACCTGTCCACCGATCCGAGCGTCCAGCAGGTGGGCACGGACGCCGACTGCGTCAAGCCGGCCAAGAAGGCTCCGGGCGGTCCGAGCTACTACGCCTGGTACGAGCTCTACCCGGACGACATCGTGGTGCTCCCGACCGGGTCGGACCCGGTCTCACCCGGTGACCAGCTGTCCGGGAGTGTCACCGAGTCGGGGAGCACCGTCACGCTGTCCATCACCGATGCCGGACGGTGGATCTTCTCGACGGTGCAGACGGCACCGGACGTGCCCCTCGGGGAGTCGGCCGAGTGGATCACCGAGGCGCCGACGGCCTGCACCGCGAAGAAGTGCAAGGCGGTGCCGCTCACCGATTTCGGATCGGTGGACTTCACCGACGCGACCGCCGACGGGAAGTCCGTCGACGCCTCGGGCAACACCGTCAACCAGATCATGATGGCGAAGAACAAGAAGGGCACCGACCTCAAGGCGACCACGTCGGCCCTCAGCGGCGGGAACGCCTTCACGGTGACCTGGGTGCACGCCTGAGGGGACGGGCGGTCCCGGTTCAGAAACGCCCGGTGACCCCGATCCCGACGGGCAGCTTGGCCGGGTCCCAGCCGAGCAGGGCCACGGCCTGGCTGAAGGCGTAGCGGTCGGTCATGCCGGCCACGTAGGCCACCGCGGCCCGGACGGCCAGGGGCTCCCCCCCGGTCAGTCCGGCGTCCTCCCGGTCGGACGTGGGGAGGAGGTGGGGCCGGTCACCGAAGTGGTCGACCAGCGCCCGCAGCACGTCGACCACCGCCTCACCCTGGGCCACCGAACTCGGCCGGAGGTAGACGTGCTGGTAGTTGCTGTTCCGGAAGGCGGCCAGGGCCTCGGCGAGGTCGTCGTCCATGCCGACCCGGCCGGTGCGCAGGGTGGTGGCCACCAGTCCGTCGATGAAGGTGCCCAGCTGCTCACCCCGGCGGTCGCCGCAGCGTTCGCGCACCACGGCGGGCAACGCCCCGGCGGTGACGATGCCGCTACGCACCGCGTCCTCGAAGTCGTGGCAGACGTAGGCGATGCGGTCGGCCCAGCTCACCACCTCGCCCTCGGGAGTGGAAGGCGCCGGACGCGACCACGAGTGGTTGCGGATCCCGTCGAGGGTCTCCTCGCAGAGGTTGAGCGAGGCGAGGGACACGTCGGCCCCCCAGGGGGCGTGGTCGAACCCACCGGGAACATAGGGGGAGAGGGCATCCTCACTGGCGTGCCCGCCGGGTCCGTGTCCGCAGTCGTGGCCGAGGGCGATCGCCTCGGTCAGGGCCACGTTGAGGCGACAGGCCCTGGCGATGCCCGACGCCACCTGGGCGACCTCGAGGGCGTGGGTGAGCCGGGTGCGTTGATGGTCGTCGGGGAAGACGAACACCTGGGTCTTGCCGGCCAGACGCCGGAACGACGGGGCGTGCAGGATCCGGTCCCGGTCCCGCTCGAAACAGGTCCGCCACCGGTCGGGCTCCTCGGGGCGGGCCCGGCGCCCCGCCCCCCGGGCGTGCGACGCCCCGGGAGCGAGGTGCTCGTGCTCGAGCTCCTCGCGGGCCAACCGGTCGAAGCCGTCCGAGGGGACGCCGGCCCCGGTCGACGCCCGGCTGTCGGCGTGGGCGTACGTCACCCCGTCGGAGCCGTGACCGGACATGGTGGCCGCCCAGAGGCGGTTCCGCTCGGTCTCGCGGCCCCGGGCCGGAGCCGGTGGGGCCTCCGGTGGGGTCTCGCCGTCCATGCCGCCAGTGTGCCCCATCGGTGTGACCCCGGCCGCCCGGGGCGGGACGGACGGGTCCCGGCGGGCTGTATCGTCGGTGGCAGCGGGTGGTCCACCGACCGCCCGACGGAGAGGAGCGTGCCAGGTGGACGTACGTATCGGGATCGTGCAGTCGATGAAGGAGCTCGACATCGAGCTGCCGGACGACGCTGACCGAGACAAGGTCCTGGCCGACATCGAGGAGGCGCTGGGCGAGGAGGGCAGGATCCTCTGGCTCACGGACCGCAAGGGCCGCCAGGTCGGGGTGCCCGCCGGCAAGGTGGCCTACGTCGAGCTCGACCCTCCCGCCGCCGACCGTCGGGTCGGGTTCGGGATCTCCTGATCCGACGCCGGGCGCACCCACCGCTCCACCGACCGGACCCCGTGGGTCGCCGTGTCCCCTGACCCGATGACGCCCCTGCTCGACCGCAAGCTGGTCTTCGTGACCGGCAAGGGGGGCACGGGCAAGACCACCGTCGCCTCGGCCCTCGCCCTGATGGTCGCCGCCCGGGGCAAGCGGGTCCTGATCTGCGAGATGGACGGCAAGGGCGAGCTGTCCGGGTACTACGAGGCCCCTCCCACCACGTTCAAGGAGAAGGAGGTCCAGCCGGGCCTCTTCGCCATGACGATGGACACCGAGGCGTCGCTGCGTGAGTACCTCAAGCTGCAGCTGCACGTGCCCGTGGTCGGACGCATCGGGCCCGTGGCCAAGGCCTTCGACTTCCTGGCCACCGCCGCCCCGGGGGTCAAGGAGATCATCACGGTGGGCAAGATCTGTTGGGAGGTCCGCGGCGGCACGTGGGACATGGTGGTGGTCGACGCCCCGGCCACCGGCCACATCGTGGGCCAGCTGGCCGCGCCCCAGGCCGTGAACGGGCTCGTCCGGGTGGGTCTCATCAGGACCCAGACCGACTGGATGCTCGACATGCTCTCGGACCCGTCGATCACCGGTCTGCTGGCGGTGTGCACGCCCGAGGAGATGCCGGTCACCGAGACCATCGAACTGGCCGTGCGCGTGCGCGAGGAGACCACGGTGCAGCTGGCCGGTGTGGTCGTGAACCGGGTGCTGCCCGAGTTGTTCGGACGGGGGGAGGAGGAGGTCTTCGACGCCCTGACGGAACCCGGGGTCCTGGCCGAGCTCGACGAACTCGTCGACGGGGACGCCGGCCCCGTGCTCGACGCCGCCCGGCTGGCCGTCACCATGCGGCGCACCCGCTCGACCCACCTGGAGCGCCTGCGCCAGGGCATCGACCCGGACGTCCCGATGCTCTACCTGCCCTATCTGTTCACCAAGTCCCACGGTCTGCGCACCACCCGCCAGGTGGCCGAGTCCCTCGTCGAGGAGATGGGGCTGTGACGGCTGCCCGCTCCCGTTCCACCAAGGCCGCCGACGTCCCCGCCCCGTCGTTGGACAGCCTGCTGGCCACCAAGGAGATCGCGGTGGCCTGCGGCCCGGGCGGGGTCGGGAAGACCACCACGGCCGCCGCCTCGGCCCTCATGGCCGCCGTGACCCACGGCTCGAAGGTGCTCGTCCTGACCGTCGACCCGGCCAAGCGACTGGCCAACGCCCTCGGCCTCGACGGCATCGGCAACACGGAGCACCGTGTGCCGGACGCCGCCTTCAAGGCGGCGGGGGTCACGCCCCGGGGGGAGTTGTGGGCGGCCATGCTCGACACCAAGGAGTCCTGGGACTCGCTCATCCGCCAGCACGCCCCCGACGAGCAGACCCGGGACGAGATCCTGGCCAACCCGCTGTACCAGAACATCGCCGGCCGGTTCGTCCAGAGCCACGACTACATCGCCATGGAGCGGCTCTACGAGATCCACTCGGCCGGCGAGTACGACCTCATCGTGGTGGACACCCCGCCGACCCGCAACGCCCTCGACTTCCTGGACGCCCCCGAGCGCCTGGCCGACTTCTTCTCCTCGCGCCTGTTGCGGTGGCTGATCGTGCCCTACCGCTCGAAGCTGATCAACGTCGCCACCAAGCCCTTCTACCAGATCAGCGACCGGATCCTGGGCACGGAGTTCATGGGCGACATCTCCGAGTTCTTCATCCTCTTCCAGACCATGTACGACGGGTTCGTGGAGCGCTCGAAGGCGGTCGGGCGGCTCCTGTCGGACCGTCGCACGACCTTCGTGGTGGTCTCCACCCTCGAGGCGACTCCGCTGCGCGAGGCCGAGTTCTTCGCCGAGCAGCTGACCGAGCGCAAGCTGCACCTCGGGGCCATCGTCCTCAACAAGGTCCTGCCCGACTACCTCCAGGGCCGGGCGGGCACGAAGGTGGCCGAGGCGATGAAGGACCGGGCCGAAGGACTGGCCGAGCAGCTGGCGCCACGGTTGGCGACGACCGATCCGGCCCTCGGGGACCCGGCCCAGATCGCCCGGGTGCTGACCGAGGTGGCCGACGGCTACCTCAACTTCCAGGTGGTCGCCCTCCGCGAGATGGAGGAGCGGGCCAGCCTGTCCATCGCCCCGGACGTGCTGGCCACGGTGCCCTTCTTCGACACCGACATCTACGACCTGTCGGGACTGCTCCGCCTCGGCGAGCAGATCTGGCGCTAGTCGCCCGACGACGACCCGGCCCGGCGGGTCGTACGATGCGGGGGTGACCGACATCGTCGACCCCACCCTCGAGGCCTACGCCGCCGACCACACCACGGCCCCGCCACCCCACCTGGAGGCGCTGGCCGCCGAGCTGGTCACCACCCTCGAGTCCCCGGGGATGATGGTCGGGCGGCTCGAGGGCCGCTACCTGGAGCTGCTCACGTTCGCCCTGTCGGCCACGTCGGTGCTCGAGATCGGCACCTTCGGCGGGTACTCGGCCCTGTCGATGGCCGCCGGCCTCGCCCCCGGTGGCTCCATCGTGACGTGCGAGATCTCCCCGGTGCACGCCGCCTTCGCCCGCCGCCACATCGCCTCGAGTCCCCACGCCGGCCGGATCGAGGTGCGCGAGGGTCCCGCCCTCCAGACCATCGCCACCCTCCCCGGCCCGTTCGACTTCGTCTTCATCGACGCCGACAAGGCCGCCTACCTCGACTACTACGAGGCGGTCCTGGCGAAGCTGGCCCCCCGCGGCCTGATCGCCGCCGACAACACACTGTGGTCGGGCCGCATCCTCGACGGGGCCGACACCACCGACGACACGGTGGCCCTGCGGGCTTTCAACGAGTTCGTGGCCACCGACCCGCGGGTGGTGGCCGTGCAGACGACCGTCCGCGACGGCGTCACCCTGATCCGCCGGGCCTGAGTCCCGTTCCGCCCCGCCCGAAAGGACCCCGTGCTCGACTACCACCTCCATCTGTGGCCCCACAGCCAGAGTGACGCCCAGACCACGGTCGACCAGGTGGCCGCCTACTGCGAGCATGCGGTCGCCCAGGGGGTGACCGAGATAGCCGTCACCGAGCACCTCTTCCGATTCACCCAGGCCAAGGACCGGCTGGGTGGCTTCTGGAACGACCTGCCCGGCGACGAGCTCCGTCCGGGCATGGCCGCCTACTGGGACCACCACGCCCGCGTCGACCTCGACGACTACGTGGAGGTCGTCCAGGCGGTCAAGGCGGCCGGCCTGCCGGTGGTGCTCGGGCTCGAGGTCGACTACTACCGGGACCGCATGGACGATGTCGCCGACCTGCTCGAGGGGTACCCGTTCGACGTGCTGCTCGGTTCGGTGCACTGGCTCGGGACATGGCGCTTCGACGTGCTCGGCGATCCCCAGGTGCTCGCCGAGTGGGACCACCGGGACATCGACCAGGTGTGGGAGGAGTACACCCGGTCGATGGAGGAGCTCGGCGCCTCGGGGGTCTGCGACGTGTTCGCCCATCCCGACCTGGTCAAGATCGCCGGTCGCCGGCCGGCGGTGCCCGACGAGTTCTACGACCGGATCGCCGAGGCCGCGGTGGCCTCCGGCATGGCCGCCGAGCTGTCGTCGGCCGGCTGGCGCAAGCCGGTGGGGGAGGAGTACCCGGCGCCTCCCCTGCTCCGGCGCTTCGTGGAACGGGGAGTCCCCCTCACCACGGCCTCGGACGCCCACACGTTGCCGGACGTGGCCGAACGGGCCGACGACCTGCGGACCCTGCTGACCTCTGCCGGAGTGTCGACCCTGCGCGGCTTCCGCGACCGGAAGCCCCACGAGGTCGCCGTCTCCACTCCGGCGGCCCCCGCCCACGCCGGTGGACCGGCCGTCGGGGAGGGCTGACCGATGGCCACGCCCGCCGAGCTCGCCTTCGAGCGCACCAACCTGGAGGAGGATCAGCTCGCCCACCTGCAGCGCCTGCTGGGCACCTGGGGGATCCTGGCCGACCTGTCCTTCTCCGACCTCGTGCTCATGGCCCCCATGGCCCCCGAACCCACCGACCCGCGTCCGAGCGGCCGCGAGCTGGTCATCCTGGGGCAGATGCGGCCCTCCAACAGCTCGACGGTCGTCGAACACGACCTCGTCGGCCAGACGGTCGATGCCGACGTCTGGCCGCTCGTGGTCATGGCGTTCGAGTCCGGGGAGACGTCGAGGGGGGAGATGGAGCTCGAGCCCGGCGCCGAGCCCACCCGCCTGCACTGCATCCCGGTCCGCCACGAAGGCGAGACGGTGGCCGTCCTGACCCGCATGTCGGCGGGCGCGGACGGCGCCCGGGGCACCTCGAACGCACCTACCGCGACGTGTTCAACCGGTTCGCGGTGATGCTGTCCGAGGGGACGTTCCCGTTCCCGAGCGAGGAGGTGGCCACCGAGGAGGCGCCCCGGGTCGGGGACGGCGTGGTCCTGGTGGACGAGGAGGGCCGGGTCCGCTACGCCTCGCCCAACGCCACCAACGCCCTCCACCGGATGGGGATGTACTCCCAGATCGAGGGCCGGCGCCTCACCGACCTCGGCATCGAGGAGTCGGCCATCGAGTGGGCGCTGGCCTCGGCCCAGCCGGTGGTGGAGGAGGTGGAACGCCGTCCGGACGTGACGGTCCTGCTGCACTGCGTCCCCCTCATCCAGGCCGGCGACGTGACCGGGTGCATCGTGCTGCTGCGCGACGTCACCGACGTGCGCCGGCTCGACCGTCTGCTGCTCTCCAAGGACGCCGCCATCCGCGAAGTGCACCACCGGGTGAAGAACAACCTCCAGACGATCTCGGCCCTGCTGCGGCTCCAGGCCCGCCGGCTGCCCCCCGGTGGGGGCCGGGTGGCGCTGTTCGAGGCCGAACGCCGGGTCCGCTCCATCGCCATCGTCCACGAGATCCTGTCCCGCGAGCCGAGCGACCAGGTCCCCTTCGACGAGATCGTGACGTCGCTGCTGCGGATGGCCAAGGACTCGGTCGTGTCGCGGCACCTGACCTTCGAGGTCAACGGCGGCCTGGGGGAGGTGCCGGCCGACGTGGCCACCCCCCTCGCCGTGGTGCTCGCCGAGCTGGTCCAGAACGCCATCGAGCACGCGTTCCTCGACTTCGCGGCCGAGGAGGACGGGGACGGCCCGGACGTCGACCACGACCTGACGGGGACGATCCGGGTGGACCTGGCCGCCGAGGACGGACTGCTCCGGGTGGAGGTACTCGACGACGGCTCGGGACTGCCGGAGGGCTTCGACATCGACGACACGCAGAGCCTCGGGCTGTCGATCGTCCGGGACCTGGTCCGCAGTCAGCTCGACGGCACCATCGTGATGCAGGACCGGAGTACCCGCACGTCGGGGGAGCGGGGGACCCTGGTGGTCATCGAGCTACCGGCGCGCGAGCCCCAGCCGATCGGTCAGTAAGCGAGGCACCCCGGGACGGGCACGGCGGGACCCGGGGGGCGGTGGCTCAGGAGGCCCGGGCAGCCCGGGAAGCGAGAAGGTCCAGCGGTTCAGGAGGCGCGGCGGCGGGCGGCCAGCCAGGCCTTGCGGAGCTTGCGGCGCTCCTCTTCGGAGGTCGCGCCCCAGACGCCCGACTCCTGGTTGGTGGCCAACGCGAAGTCGAGGCACGTGTCCTGTACCTCACAGGTCCGGCACACCCGCTTGGCCGACTCGATCTGGTCGACGGCGGGACCCGTGGTGCCGATGGGGAAGAAGAGGTCCGGCTCGGTGCTCCGGCAGGCTGCGAACTGCCGCCAGTCTCCTTCGTCCCACTCGACCGTGCGGTTCCACATGAGGGCCACAGCTGTTTCCTCCACTCATTCGACTCGAACTACCCTCTTGTGATTTCTTTCACATAGCTCGGCGCTACTCACGTCACCGGCCGTTCAGGGTTCGTTCACTAGAGTATCCACGGTCCCTAACCGGTGCAAGCACTTTTGGCGCTTCCACGTGGGATTTGACGCACAATTCGCGGGGGTCGCGTCAAGTGTCGGGAGGAGTACGGAGCGTGGCCGAACGGACCGCTGTCCAAGCCCATCGCGGCAGCCCCGATCCGGCCTCCGGGGTGGCCGAGAACACCCTGGCGGCCTTCCGTCGGGCCCGCGACCTGGGGGCCGACGGGGTGGAGCTCGATGTGCGCCTCACGGCCGACGGGGGACTGGCCGTCCACCACGACGCCGTCGTCCCCGGAGCCGGGCCGGTCCACGAGCTGGCGACCGCCGATCTGCCCGGTCATGTCCCGCTGCTGGCCGACGCCCTCGAGACCTGTGCGGGGATGATCGTCAACATCGAGATCAAGAACCACCCCGGAGAGGCGGCCTTCGACCCCTCCGAACGGGCGTCCGGCCTGGTGGTCGCCGAGGTGGAGGAGCTCGGGCTGAGCGGGACGGTCGTCATCTCGTCGTTCTGGTCGGCCGCCCTGGCCGCCGTGCGTTCGGCCGCGCCCCTCCTGCCGTGCGGGCTCCTGGTGGTCCCGTCGTTCGACCCGGCGTCGAGCATCGGGACGGCCGTGGAGATGGGCTGTGCCGCGGTCCACCTTCCGGTCGGGCTGGTCGACGGCCCGACCGTGGCCTCCGCCCACGACGTGGGTCTGGCCGTGGCGGCCTGGACCGTGGCGGACGAGGTCGCCCTCGCCGAGGTGCTCGCCGCCGGGGTGGACACGGTCATCACCGACGACGTGGCCATGGCCCGTCGGGCCGTCGACAGGGCCTGAGGGCCGGTTCGACAGGCCTGGGCGGTCGGTCGACGGGCCTGGGCGGTCGGTCGACAGGCTCCCCGCACCACCGCGGACCGGGACCTCCTGACCTGGGGCGGGGTGCCGATTGGTCCGAGGGGTCGGTTTTCGTCAACAATGCACGACTATGAACGTCGTTGTCTGTGTGAAGCAGATCCCTGATCCCGCCGCTCCGCCGGCGCTCGATGCCGGGACGAAGAACCTTGTCCGTGAAGGCAAACTGATCCTGGACGATTCCGACGCCTACGGCGTCGAGATGGCCCTTCAGCTCGCCGATGCCGCCGGTGGGGGTGAGGTGACCCTGGTCTCGATGGCCCCCAACGGGGAGGTATCGGGCCTGCGGACCGCCCTGGCCATGGGGGCCGCCAAGGCCATCCTGATCAGCGACCCGGCGTTGGCCGGCACCGACGCCCTCGGTACCGCCAAGGTCCTGGCCGCCGCCATCAAGCGGGCCGAGCCCGACCTGATCCTGGCCGCCACCGAGTCGACGGACGGGTACACCGGCACCACGCCGGTCCAGATCGCCGAACTCCTCGGACTCCCGTCGGTCACCTTCGCCAAGAAGGTCGAGGTGACGGGGTCATCGGTCAAGGTCGAGCGCCAGACCGAGGCCGGCTACGACGAGGTCGAGTGTCCGCTGCCCGCCGTGGTCACCGTGACCGCCGGCGTGGTCGAGCCCCGCTACCCGTCCTTCAAGGGGATCATGGCCGCCAAGTCCAAGCCGGTGGAGAACCTGACGGTGGCCGACCTCGGCATCGATGCCGGTCAGGTCGGAGCCGCCGGCGCCCGCCAGGAGATCACCGACGTCGCCCCGGCCGAGGCCCGGGCCGCAGGTGAGATCGTCGTCGACGAGGGAGAGGGTCACCTGCGGGTGATCGAGTTCCTCGAGCAGCTCAAGGTCATCTGAGGAGATCACGAACATGTCCATTCCCAAGATCTGGGTCATCACCGAAGTCGTCGACGGTGCCCCCACCACCACCTCGCTCGAGCTGGTGAGCCATGCCCGCACCCTGGCCGACACCGTCGAGGCCGTCGTCTGGGGCGACGGTGCCTCCGCCGCCGGCACGCTCGGCGAGTACGGCGCCACCACCGTCCACGACGTCGGGGACCTCGGCGGCGCGCTGCCCGGCGCCCCGGTGGCCGCGGCCATAGCCGCGGCGGTCGGTTCCGGTAGCGGCCCCGACGCCGTCCTCATTCCCGCCACCTACGACGGCCGGGACATCGCCGGACGCCTCTCGGTCAAGTTGGACCGCCCGGTCCTGACCAACGTGGTCGGCCTGACCGAGGCCGACGGCGGCCTCGTCAGCCAGCACGCCATCTTCGGCGGCGCCGAGATCCTGACCGCCCGCTTCACCGCCGAGGGACCGGCCATCTTCGTGATCCGGGCCAAGTCCTTCGCGGCCGAGCCGTCGGGTGGCGCCGCCGCCGCCGTGGTGGCCGCCGCGGCTCCCGACACGGGAGCGGCCAACGCGGCCCGCATCGTGGCCCGTCACGTCGAGGAGCGCACCGGACCGAAGCTGGACGAGGCCGACGTGGTCGTGTCCGGCGGCCGCGGCCTCGGGGAGAAGGAGCAGTACGCCCTGATCGAGCAGCTCGCCGGTCTGCTGCACGGTGCCGCCGGTGCCAGCCGGGCCATCGTCGACGCCGGGTGGGTGCCCTACTCCCACCAGGTCGGCCAGACCGGGAAGACCGTCAAGCCGACGGTCTACATGGCCTGTGGGATCTCGGGTGCCACCCAGCACATGGTGGGCATGAAGAACTCGAAGAACATCGTGGCGATCAACAAGGACCAGGACGCGCCCATCTTCCAGGTGGCCGACCTCGGGATCGTCGGCGACGTCCACAAGGTCGTCCCGAAGCTGATCGAGGCGCTGCAGGCCCGTAGCTGAGCCTCCGTAGCGCCCGTCGGAGGCGCCCGGGCTCCTGCGCCGCCCGCCCGGGCGGAGCCGGAGCCGACACCCTGATGAGACGTCCTGCGGACCCGTCCGCAGGACGTCTCGCGTCACCGCCACGACGGGTGGCGCACATCACCGGCCGGCGCAGGGTCGCAAGGTAGTGTCCGCACCAGTGCCCCCCGTCGGGGGTGCGTGCATCCATCCCCTGTCCGAACGCCGGTCACGTGCTCTTTCCCACCATCGACTTCGCCATCTTCTTCGCCGTGGTCTACACGGTGCAGTGGCTCCTCAACCCGTACGCCGGGCCGTGGAAGGCATTCATGGTGCTGGCCAGCTACGTGTTCTACGCCTGGTGGGACTGGCGCTTCATCTTCCTGCTGGCGGCGTCCACCGGGATCGCCTACGTCGGGGGCCGGCTCGTCCACCCGGCCACGGGCACGCGCCGTCGGGTCGTGCTATGGGTCACCCTCGGTGCGCTGCTCGGACTGCTGGTGTGGTTCAAGTACTACGGGTTCATCGCCGTCAACGTCGACAACGTGACCCACGCCGTCGGCCTCGGCCGCCCGATCCCCCTCCTCGCCGTCACGCTCCCCGTCGGCATCTCCTTCTTCACCTTCATGGCCATCAGCTACGTGGTGGACATCTACCGGGGGGTGCTGAAGCCGGCGCGGGGCATCGACGTGACGGTCTTCCTGTCGTTCTTCCCCCATCTGATCGCCGGTCCGATCGTGCGCGGTACCGAGCTGCTGCCCCAGATCCGCAAGATGCGCGATCCCTCCGACGTGCACTACGTCGAGGCGTTCTGGCTGATCTCGGCGGGTCTGGCCAAGAAGGTGGTGCTCTCCTCGTACCTCTCCACCTACGTCGTGGACCCGGTGTTCGCCAATCCCGGCCAGCACTCCGCCCCGGAGGTGCTGTTCGCCATCTGGGGCTACGCCGGCCAGATCTACGCCGATTTCAGCGGGTACACGGACATCGCCATCGGTCTGGCCATGCTGATGGGCTTCCGGTTCCCGGTCAACTTCCGGCGTCCCTACACCGCCGTCGACCTGCAGGACTTCTGGCGCCGGTGGCACATCACGCTGTCGTTCTGGCTGCGGGACTACCTGTACATCCCCCTGGGCGGCAACCGGGGTACCGAGTGGCGGATCTCCGTCAACATCATCGTGACCATGCTGCTCGGCGGCCTGTGGCACGGCGCCTCGTGGACGTTCATCTTCTGGGGCCTGTACCACGGCATCGGGCAGGTCATCGGCCGCCGTCGCCGACGGGACCGGGTGGCCGCGGGCCTGCCGGCCACCCCCGAGACCCGGGGCCGCATCGCCTGGGCCCGGTTCGTCACCTTCCAGCTGGTCTGCCTCGGTTGGCTCTTCTTCCGGGCCGACACGCTGGGCAACGCCTGGGACATGCTCGCCCGGCTGTTCACCGGATGGGGCATGCCGTCACCGATGGTCACGCCGCTGGCCGCACTGGCCATCGCCGCCGGGATCGTGAGCCAGTACCTGCCCGACGACTGGCTCGACCGGGGCCTGGCGTTCTTCGCCGACCGCCGCCCGGTGCTCCAGGGCGGCATACTCGGCATGGTGCTCCTGGGCATCACGACCCTCGGACCGGCCGGCGTAGCCCCGTTCATCTACTTCCGGTTCTGACGACCTGACCATGGCGACCACCGACGAACCCACCACCAGCCCCCCGACCCCCGGCGCCGATGCGACCGTCGGGGTGGTTCCGGCCGCCCACCGGGCGGAGCACGGCCGGCCGGGCCCCACCTCCCGCCACCCCGGGGCGGCCGGCGGTCACGACGGCTATGGCGACCACGCCTTCTGGGAGAGGCTGCCCTTCCCCGGTACGGCCTGGACCCGGGTGCTCTTCGTCGGACTGGTCTGCTTCGGTCTGTGGTTCCTGCTCGACGCCCCGAGTCTCCACCAGGCGGCCCAGGAGTCGCCGCTCGGGACCCGCCGGACGGTGTCGCTCGACGTGACCGGCCCGGTCGCCTCGCTGAGCCGCACCCTCGGCCTGTCCTCCGTGGTGGGAGCGGCGGACCGGGTCATGGGCCGGACGCCGGGCGGTGGCCCCGCCCTCGCCGTCCCGACCCGCAAGCCTCCCCCGAAGCCGCTGCCCACCACCCGCAACGGTGTGCCGCCACCGCCGGTGCTCCCGCCGTTGGACTACCACCCGACCTCGGCCACGCCTCTCAAGGTGCTGATCGTCGGTGACTCGGTCGGCCTCGACCTCGGACCACCCCTCCAGCAGGCGCTGGCCTCCTACGGCGATGTCACGACCTTCCTCGACGGGCGGATCGACACCGGCCTGACCCGGCCCGACTACTTCAACTGGCCCGCCGAGCTCCACGTCGACCTGGTGAACGACCAGCCCAACCTCGTCGTGGTCATGATCGGTGCCAACGACCCCCAGGGCCTGGTGACCCCCACCGGCAGCATCAGCTACGGCGAGCCGGGGTGGGACGCCGCCTATTCGGCCCGGGTGGCCTCGTTCATCGCCGAGGCCAACTCGATGGGGGCCCACGTCCTGTGGGTGGGGATGCCGCCCATGCAGAACCCGGGGCTGAACACCGAGCTGGAGCACCTGAACAGCCTCGTCGAAGCCCAGGTGAACGCCTCGAAGGGTGGCGCGGCCTACCTGTCGTCCGTGCCGTCGTTGAGCACCCCTCAGGGCGGCTACACCGCCTACCTGCCGAACGCCGGCGGTGCGGAGATCAACATCCGGACTCCCGACGGCATCCACCTGAGCCCGGGTGGTGGGACCCGACTGGCCGCCGCGGTGGCCGAGGCGATCCAGACGCAGCTCCACGTGCAGCTCGTCCAGGGGACGGGCGGAGCCGGCCGGCGGTGAGTCGCGCCGGAGCGCCGGCCCGCGTGTCCCGCCATCCCGGTCCGGCGCCCCCGTCGACCGTCCGGCGACGGTCAGCTCCGACCGGCGGCGGCTGACTCCCCGGGGGCCTGCCTCACACCAGGGGCCACGGGTACGGCGGCCGGTCGCCCCGCGGCTCGGGGAAGACCCCGTCGTCGGCCAGCCGGCCGGCCCGCTCCAGCACCGCGTCCGACTCCGCCCGCGTGAGCAGTTCGGCCACGTCGTCGGGCAGACCCGAGTGCGCCAGCCGCTCGAGGTCGTCGACGATCCCGTCCGGCACCTCCTCCTCGGCGAAGTCCCAGATGACCGTGCGCAGCTTGGGCTGGACGTGGAAGCACAGGCCGTGGTCGATGCCCCACAGACGCCCGTCGGTGGCGTGGAGCACGTGGCCGCTCTTGCGGTCGGCGTTGTTCGCCACCACGTCGAAGGCACAGAACACCCGGAGCTCGTCCTCGCGTCCCCCCTCCTCCAACAGGGTGAAGTAGTGCTGCTCGTAGTCGGCCTGGACGAAGAGCTGGAGGGAACCGGGGCCGTAGGGGCCGTCCTTGCGCAGCACGGTCGGGGGGACGAGCCCCCAGCCGAGGGCCTCCGACAGCCGGTAGGCGGCCACTTCGCGGCGGTAGAGGCCGTCGGGGAAGTCCCACAGCGACTGCTCTCCCTGGTGGGGCTTGTAGACGGCCTGGACCGCCGTCCGGACCGGGCCGTCGTCCGGGTCCCCGTCGGCCCGGTCGGAACCGCCGTGCCCGTCGGGGACGCGGTCGTCCCCGTCGGTTCCGGTGCCCTCGAGGGTCACCAGGAACGTGAGGTTCGAGCTCCAGGGCAGACGCCCCTCGACCGTCAGGTCGCAGGCGGAAAGCAGCTCGGTCGTCTCCTCCAGCGAGGGTCCGGTCCCGGGCCGCCAGCCGCTCACACGACCGGAGGTCGGTGGCCGTTCGTGCGGGGGCATTCGTGTCCGGAGGGATCGAGGGGGGACCCGCACAGCGGGCACGGCGGCCGGCCGGACTCCACCAGTCGGGTCGCCTGGATCGAGAAGGCGGCCGCCTGTTCCCGGGTGACGGACACCCGGGCGATGGCACCGACCTCGCCCTCGGGCACCAGTTCCTCGATGACCAGGACCACGCGGTCGTCGTTCTCGTCGAAGGAGACACCGATGGTCCCGACGGCCCACGCCGGCTCCATCGGTGACTCGAGCGCCTGGTCGTCCGGCAGGTGGCCGGGTCGTCGGCGGTCCTTGACGACCTGGGCCAGCAGCTCCGACATCGCCGCCACCTGCTGCTTCTCCACCTTCAACGTCAGCAGGGTCTCGCCCTGGCGGCACTGGATGAGGAAGAGCCGGTTCCCCACCTCGCCGACGGTGCCGACGCACAGGCGGTCGGCGGACAGGTCGTAGGCCTCGGTCACGGGCCGGCCCTCCTCGTGGTCGGTGCGGTGGTGAGTCCCGTCGCGTGACGGCCCGGGCCGCTCATGCGATGGCCAGGGCCTCGAGCGAAGCCGTGGAGTTCACGGTGAGGACGAACGGCCCGGCCCCGGTGTAGGCGATGGCCGACACCGAGCACGGCGCCACGGTGAGCCGCTGGAAGAGGTCGAGCGGGGTCCCGG
Organism: uncultured Acidimicrobiaceae bacterium; assembly: GCA_963841885.1. Classification (GTDB taxonomy): domain Bacteria; phylum Actinomycetota; class Acidimicrobiia; order Acidimicrobiales; family RAAP-2; genus Bog-756. Next base: position 39,310 of record CAWJEK010000017.1, on the reverse strand, counting down.
CGGCCTGGGCCACCGCGGCCTTGATCGGATCGGCGTGGGAGACGGCCACGATCGTCTGGCCGGGGTGGAGGCCCACCAACCGGGCCAGGGCCGAGCTCATGCGGGTCTGCATCTCGAGGAAGGACTCCCCCCCGGGGAACCGGAACCCGCTCGGGTTGCGCTGCACGGTGGTCCATTCGGGCTTCTTCGACAGGTCGGCCAGCTTCTTGCCCGTCCACCCGCCGAAGTCGCACTCGAGGAGGCCCCGGTCGGAGCGGACCCGCAGCCCGAGGGCCCGGGCGATGGGACGGGCCGTCTCGGTGGTGCGCTCGAGCGGGGACGCGTAGACGGCGACCGGCGCTCCGTGTTGGCGGCCGGCGAGGTCGGCGATCCGACCCGCCACCGCCTCGGCCTGGGCCCGGCCCTGCTCCGCCAGATGGAGTCCGGGGGCACGTCCGGGGAGCACCTTGCCGGTCGTCGGCGTGGTGCCGTGACGGACGAGGAGGACGACGGAGGGTCGCTCAGAGGGCTTTGGTCGGCTGGCCACGCCCGCTCACCGTACTCGGTTCGCAGGCGGCCCCGGCCGGGGGACCGACCCCGTCAGGTGGCCGCACGCCCCACTCCGGTCCGGGAACCAGGGTGCCGTGGTCGCGATCCTCGTGGGACAGACGGGAGGGCCACCAGTTCCACCGACCGAGCAGCACCACCGCCGACGGCACCAACAGGGTGCGGACCAGGAAGGTGTCGAGCAGGATGCCGGCGGCCAGGCCCACGCCGATCTCGACGATCTGCGTGTTGCCGGTGGCGGTCAGCACTCCGAACGTGCCGGCCAGGATGACGCCGGCCGACGTGACGGTCGTCCCGGTGGCCTCGACGGCGTGGCGTACCGCCGTCTTGAGGGGAGCGAAGTGCGCCTCCTCGCGGATCCGGGTCATCACCAGGATGTTGTAGTCCTGACCCAGGGCCATGATGAAGATGAACATGAAGAACGGCAGTACGAAGTTGATCCCGTCCTGGCCCCCGATCACCACGAACACCAGGACCGCGAAGCCGAGCGAGGCGAGATACGAGAGGGCGACGCTCGCCACCAGGTAGATCGGGGCGATGAGACTGCGCAGGACCACGCCGAGCAGGACGCCCAGCACGAGCATGACGATGGGGATGATGCGGAGCAGATCGCCCATCGACAGTCCACCGACATCGGCCGCCACCGCCGCGTAGCCGGACACCCCGGACCGGGTGGCGCCGATCGATCTACCGACCTGGGACACCGCGTCCCGGATGTCCGGCATGGCGGAGGCCGCCGCCGTGCTGGTCGAGTCGCCGGCCGACAGGGAGGTCGGGAACTGCAGGGTCCGGCCGTCCGCGCTGATGAACCCCGGTGACGCCTTGTAGGCGTCGTACGCCGCCAGGCTGCCGGTGAAGGCGGCCGGAGGCACGTCGGGCAGGTCGGACGGCGGACCGTAGGCAGCGAGCTGGCGGTGGGCGTCAGCCAGATCGGCCGCGCTCACCGCCGTGCCGTTCGGATCCAGAGCGCCCGTGACGGACGTGAACTGGTCGGACGCCCGCAGGCCGTGGGTGGCCACGGCCAGCAACGAGGTGTCCGCCCACACCGGTTCGGGCAGTCGGAACAGGACGTCGGTGGTGTCGGACTCGGCGCTCGGGTAGTGGGCGGCCAGCAGCGCCTGGCCCTTCGCCGAGTCGGCCGCCGCCGGCACGGCCTGGCTGTCGAACCCGGTCGGGGAGTAGGCCAGCATGGCCAGGGCCAGTCCGCCCAGGACGACCAGACCGATCACCAGGGTGCGCACGGGACGGCTGACGACCTTGGCGGCGATCCGACCCCACGCGCCCGCGCTTGACCTGCCCGGCGACCGGGATCCGGGGCCAGAACACGGCGCGGCCGAAGATGGCCAGGAGGGCCGGCAGGAGGGTGAGGTTGGCCAGCAGGGCCATGGCGATCCCGATGGCCAGCGCCGGACCGAACCCCTTGTACAGGCCGAACGTGGCGATCACCACGGTCGACAGCGCGGCCATGACGATCAGGCCGGAGAACGTGATGGATTCTCCCACCTTGGCCAGTGAGAAGGCGACGGCGTCGTGGTTCGGCCGGCCCCGGCGGATCTCCTCGCGGACGCGGAAGATCAGGAACAGGCCGTAGTCCGTTCCGGCCCCGAGCATGACCACCACCAGGAGGACCGGCGTGAGGTCGGAGACCTGGACGCCGATGTGGGACGACGCGGCGATGATCGGCTCGGCGGCGATGAGGGCGACGCCCGACGGCAGGAGGGCCACGAACGGGGCCAGCAGGGCCCGGAAGGTGAACAGGAGCAGGAGCAGGATGAACACGATCGACAGGATCACGGTGATCCGCTGGGTCTTGGTCTCCTGGGTCTGCTGATCCACGGTCTGGGCGGCGTCACCCGTGAGGTGGATCTCGAGCTGGTGCGTGGCCTCGTCGGCCGCGAACGTCTTGCGGATGTCCGCCACCGTCCGCACCGCGATGGGGGAGGTGGAGCCCGGTGGCAGGTCGAGCGTGACGATCGCCTGGCGGGCACGGGAGTCGGCCGACTCCCCCTGGTCGCTCACACCCTTCACCCGCGGCAGGGCGGCGATCGCCGACTCGACCTCGGTGATGGTGGCGTTGTCGGTGGCCGTCAGGGGACCCGAGGGGTTGGCCGCCACCAGGACGGCCTGCGAGGTGGTCGAGCTGGTGAACGCCGCCGCCAGGTGACCGGCCTCCACGCTGGGTTCGGTGGCCGGCAGGAACTGCGAGTTGCTGCTCTTCTCGACGCTGGCGATCCCCGGGAGTCCGAATGACAGGGCCACGGTGCCGACGATCCAGAGCGCGACGACCAGCCAGCGGAAGCGGACGGTGACGCGACCGATCGAAGCGAACGAGAGGCGGCGATCTGACGTCAAGATGACCCAGCCTAGAACCGGCCCCCGACGCCGGTCAGGTCGGGAACGGGGACTTTCGACCCAATTTCAAGGGGATTCCGGCCCTTGGACAGGCCGGGTTCAGCTGGTGGCGGGAAGGCGCCGGGGCATCGGGACGGCCGTCTCGGGCCAGCGCTTGCGGCTGACCCGGGCGAGCCGGTGGAGCAGGGCGACGGCGGCCGGGTCGTCGTCGCCGGGTCGGGTCTCCACGGCTCCGTCGGCGATCATGCCCGCCAGCAGATCCCGACCCTTGTCGGTGCGGACGATGGTGAGCGTCCAGTCGTGGAACGACCCGATGCCACCCGTCGAGATGTCGGCGTGCTCGGCCGAGAAGTCGGGGCACGACGTGCATCCCTCGCGGGTCCAGGCGTGGGCCTCTTTGAGGGGGATCTCGTGGAAGCCGCCGTCCCGGGTCCAGACCTGGAAGACGCCCTTGATGTTCATCTTGGTGATGTCGGCCCGGGCGATCCCGTACCTGGCCTCGAACAGCTCCGGGAAGATGGCGTCGTCGAACGTCTTCGAGCACAGCAGCCCGATGGTGAGGGACAACCGCCGGGCGATCTTGCCCGCCTTGCGGGCCTGCATCATCGGGGGGGCCGAGGCCTGACATCCCATGCCCACGAGGGCGATCCGCTCGGCGCCCCCCTCGATGGCCTCGGGATAGGCGAGGGTGTTGGCCGAATAGGTGTAGCGGGACCCGGCCGCCGCCAGCACGTGTTCGCGGGTGGTGGCCACCGTGGGCCTGGCCTTCCAGGTGGAGCCGTCGCCCTCGAGGTCCGAGACGAGGGCGGCGTCGATGACGTCGTGCTCGAGGGCCCAGATCAACAGCGCGGACACCAGTCCACCGTCCTGGCCCGCCCCGTGGACCTCGGGGTCCGTGGCCCGGACCAGCAGCACGTCCGACGAGATGCCCGCCACCTCCTCGTCGGTGCGTTCGCGACCGAACAGGTGCGTCTCGATCTCGGGCTCCCAGGTCCGGAAACGGGGGCAGGCCCGGGTGCACATGGTGCAGCCCTTGACCCCGTGCGTGCAGCTGTCGGGGCCGCCGTCGGCGTCGATGTGGAACGGCTTGTACCGACCACCGGTGTCGTCGTAGGAGAGGACGTCGTACGGGCACGCCACCACGCACGCGGCACACCCGGTGCACAGCCCCGACGTCACGACCTCGGTGAGCAGTTCCGACCAGTGTGGCTTCTCGGGCGGCATGCGGACACCCTACCGTCCGCCCCCGTGACGGGCGGGCCCCTCCCGGCGACCGGGGGACCGCCGCCCAGGCGTCCGGCCGGCGCCGACGAGCCGTCGCCGCGGCGCGGTGACTACCCTCGGCGCCGTGCCCGAGATGCTCGAGGTGGAGTCCTACCGGTCGATGGCCGAGGCGGCCCTGGGGCGGCGCATCGCGGCCGTCGAGTCACCCGATCCCTGGTACCTCAAAGGGGCCACCTCCGCCGAGGCGCTGCGGGCGGTGCTGGTCGGTCGCCGGCTGACGGCGGCCCGCCGCATCGGCAAGCTGCTGCTGCTCGACGTCGACGATGGCCCCGTGGTGGGCGTGCGGTTCGGCATGACCGGGTCGCTGCTGGTCGACGGCACCGACGTGGTGGGTCGACTCCAGTACTCCTCCCGTCGCTACGACCCGGCCTGGGACCGCTGGGCGCTGACCTTCGACGACGGGGGCCGACTGGTCGTCCACGACCCCCGGCGGCTGGGCGGGGTGACCCTCGACCCCGGCCTCTCCCACCTCGGACCCGACGCCGCGTCGGTGGGCGCCGCCGGTCTGGGCCGGGTCCTGGCCGGATCGTCGGCCCCCCTCAAGGCGCGCCTGCTGGACCAGTCGCGGATCGCCGGGGTCGGCAACCTCATCGCCGACGAGGTGCTGTGGCGGTCCGGGTTGTCCCCCCTCCGGCCCTCCTCCTCGCTGTCGCCGGCCGAGGTCCGCCGCCTCCACCGTCACCTGGTTCGGACGCTGGCGGACCTCACCGAGCGGGGAGGCTCCCACACCGGTGATCTCATGGACGAGCGCCACCCCGGAGGGATATGCCCGAAGGACGGCACCCCTCTCACCCGTTCGACGGTCGGCGGCCGGACGACGTTCTGGTGCGAGGCGCACCAGATCCCCTGAGCCGGCTGGCGTCCGGTCGGGGTTGACGGGTAACTACTAAGTGCGCATACTAAATTCATGAGCACGCTCTGCACCGCATCCGCCGTCTCGTCCGCCGCTCCCGACAGGTTCTTCGCCCGGTGGGCCGACATGTCCACCTGGCCCGAGTGGGACGAGGCCGTGGCGTGGGCCCGGCTCGATGGCCCCTTCGCCGCCGGCACCACCGGGGCGCTCAAGCCGAAGGGCGGACCCAAGGTGTCGTTCGTGATCGAGACCCTCGACCCGGGGTGCGAGTTCACGGACGTCTCGGCGATGCCGGGGGCCCGGCTGCGCATCCGCCACCTGGTCACGCGGGACGGTGATGTGACCCGCGTGGACATCGAGGTCTCCATGGAGGGCCCGCTGGCCTGGCTCTGGCGTCGGGCCATCGGCCGGGGGGTGGCGAGGTCGACCCCGGAAGGCCTGGCGAGACTGGTCGCCCTGGTCGAGGCCGCCGAGGCCGGGGCCACCGAGGCCGCCGACGCCGGGGCCACCGACGCCGCCGACCACCGATGACCGCCTGGCTCGGCGTCGTCTCGGCGGACCACGTCGCCCGGGGGGTGGGGCTCGGGATCGCCCAGATCGGCCACGGCGGGAGGTCCGGCCTCGACCGCATGCAGCCCGGCGACCTCCTCGTCTACTACTCGCCCAGGGAGACCATCGGGGGAGAGCCGCGGCGGGCCTTCACCGCGATCGGCCGGGTGGCCGACGGACAGCCGTGGCAGGCGGACGAGGGTGGGTTCCGTCCCTGGCGGCGGAAGGTCGACTACGACACGACGGCGGAGGCGGTCCCGTTGGCCGTCGTCCAGGCCGATCTCGAGCTGTGCCGGGGTCCCCACTGGGGCTATCAGCTCCGGCGCGGATTGCTGGAGCTGAGCGACCATGACGCCACCGTCCTGGTCGACGCGTTCGGATCCACCCGATGAGTGGCGGACACCGCCTCGACACCGCCTTCGCCACGCCCGAGGAGAGCACCGGCCTCCTGCTCTGGCAGGTGACCAACCGGTGGCAGGCGGCGCAGCGGGCCGCCCTCCAGCCGTTCGGCCTGACCCACGTCCAGTTCGTCCTGACCGCGTCGTTGACCTGGCTGGGGACCGACGGTCCCGTCACCCAGAAGCAGCTGGCCGCTCATGCCCGCACCGACCCGATGATGACCTCGCAGGTGGTGAGGACGTTGGAGCGGAGGGGACTGCTCGAGCGGTCGCCCCACCCCGGCGACGGCCGGGCCTGGTCGCTCTCGGTCACCCCGGCGGGTCGGGCGCTGGTCAACCGGGCCATCGTGGCCGTGGAGGCGTGCGACGAGTCGTTCTTCGGCCCGCTCGGGAGCGGGCGGGCGGCGTTCACCCGGACGCTGGCGGCCCTGGAGGCGGCAGGGCCCGGTCGGACGGCATCGGCTCCATGAGCCGCCGGCCGGGGACCGACCCGGCCGGGGATCGACCCGTCCGGCGTACTAGAGGGGGATCACCAGGGAATGGACGCCCGGTCCCGGGTACCACCGGAATGCGTACACGCCGTTGCCGGTGGTGATCGGCTGGGCGTGGAGGACGCCCCGGACGTACGCCAGCGCCCGCCGCTCGCTCGCCGGCGGGATCGATTCGATGCCGGCCTCGGGAACGACGACGAAGACGACCTCCCGGCTGCGGATCGGGTAGGCGGATCCTCCCCACCACGGGATCGGCTCCACGTACTGCCGACCGCTGAACCGGCCCATCACCCCGTCGGACACGATGACCTGGGCGTCCTGGGGGGTGGCGGCGAGCACGGAACCGAGCGCGTCGGCCTGGGTCGAGGAGATGCGGACCCAGTTGGAGCTGTTCCGGGGCAGCATGACCACCGCCAGTCCCACGACCTGGGCCAGGACCGCCACGCCGATCACGGCGGCGACGCCGCGTCGGAGTCGCCGGTGGCTCCGCGGGTCGCCGTGGGTGAGGATGGACACCACCGTCAGCACCGTGCCCACCAGTCCGAGCGTGTACGCCGGAAGGCACTGGAAGCCCGACTGCAGGTAGATCGGCGGACCGATGAGCGCGGTGCTCAGGAGCACGATGTTGGTGACCCCGAACGTCCAGGGGTTCACCAGTCCGAGGAAGCCGGTGGGGATGAGGTTCTGGTAGTACAGCCCGCTCTTGGCCTTGACCGCCCCGTACACGCGGGTCGGATGGAGGGCGACGGCGCGGACGAGGTCGAACATGGTGACCGGACCCGGGTGGGGCGTGGTGTAGACGAGGGCGGAGTAGTCGGCGAGGTTGCTGCCGTGCGCCAGTCCGAGCCCGTGGACGGTGCCCGTCCAGGCGACACCGAGGGCCAGGGCCACGACACCCCACCGACGGAACCCGGACGCCGCGACGATGACCGAGAGGCCCAGTCCCACGACCAGCAGTCCGCCGAGGTCACCCGACAGCAGCGTGAGACCGCACCACACGAGGGCCCGTTGCGGGCGATGGCGCCAGAAGTCCCGGGAGGCGAGGACGATGAGCAGCGCGCTGAACGCCTCCATGTGGAAGTCGAAGGAGTCGGCCTGCCAGACCCAGGGATCGAGGATGATGGCGGTCAGCGCCGTGCCGACGGCCAGGCCCACGACGCCCACCCCCAGCGCACCACGGGTGGTCCGGAGGCGGTACTCGAGTACCTCGAGGATCCACCGGATCGCCACGAGGCCCGCCCCGACGCTCACCAGGTCCTGGAGGACGAGCAGCGTCGTCGGACGGGGGACCACCGCGTAGATCAGGCTGATCGGCCACATCAGCAGCGTGAAGTGGTCCCGGGCGAACGGGTACCCGTCGATGGTGGACCACGGGGCGAGGTGCCCGTGGGCGATCAGCCAGGCTCCCTGGTTGTAGATGGAGAAGTCGATGCCGAGGGCGAACCGGTGGGCCTGGAAGCTGCTCCAGGCGATCAGCAGCGCCGCCTGCAGGGCGACGAGGGCGATGGAGATGAGCCAGAGCCGGCGGAGCTTGTCGAGGCGGAGGTCCGCCCGGGACACCGCCTCGCGGTGTCCGGGCCCCGCCGGGCGTCCGTCGGCCGCCCGTGGCCGGGCCGGTTCGACCGCGACCGCGGTCGAACCGTGCGGGGCCGCGACGTCGCCGGTCGGTTCCTGCGGGCCGCCGAGGTCGTGGGGGAGCTCGGTCACCTCGGACATCCCGCTAGACGGTAGTGCGTGGGTCCGTCCGCCGGCCCGGGGCGTGGGGGTCGGGGCGCGGGGCGCCGGGTGACGGCCGGACGGGACTCAGGCCCGGATCTCCTCCAGCACCTTGGCGGCGTGTCCGTCCGCCTTCACGTGGTACCAGGCGCGGGCGATGGTGCCGTCGGTGTCGATCAGGAACGTCGAGCGGATCACGCCGATCGTCTTCTTGCCGTACATCGTCTTCTCACCCCAGGCGCCGTACGCCTCGCCGACGGCGTGGTCGGCGTCGGTCAGCAACGGGAAGGTGAGGCCGTACTTCTCCCGGAACTTCTGGTGCTTGGCGGCGGTGTCGGCCGAGATCCCGAGCACCGGGACCTTCGCCTTCTTGAAGGCGGCGAGGTTGTCGTTGAACTGGCACGCCTCCTTCGTGCAGCCGGGGGTGTCGTCCCGGGGGTAGAAGTAGACGACGACCCGACGGCCGGCGAAGTCGGTGAGCGAGACGTCCTTGCCGTCCTGGTCGGGGAGGGTGAATCCGGGGGCCTGGTCGCCGGTGTCGAGCTTTCCCATGACGGTCCTTTCGGTTTCGGTGGCCCGTGGGCCGCACGGCCCGGAGCGGGGGGCCGCTTGAATGGTCGCAACGCCCCACGATGGCACATGCCGGATGAACCCGGCCGGGTGTCGTGGGAGACTCGGGCAGCGATCCGTTCGAAGGGACCACCATGACCGACGAGACGACACCCCACGACGCCACCAGCACGTCCGCCCTCCCGGCGCACAACCGGTCCAAGGTCTACGTGGACGGGCCCGGAGGGGTGCGCGTGCCGTTCGTGGAGGTCTCGCTGTCGGAGTCGCCCGGACGGGACGGAACCACCCCGAACGACCCGATCCGGCTCTACGACACCTCCGGCCCCGGCTCGGTGCCGACCGTGGGCCTGCCTCCCCTGCGCCGGCCGTGGGTCACCGCCCGGGGGGACGTCGCCGCCTACGAGGGTCGGCCGGTCAACCGACGGGACGACGGACGGGCCGCGGTGCGACGGGACGGGGGCGCCCCGATCGCCTTCCCGACCGACGGGCGGCGCCCCCTGCGGGCCACCGGGGCCCCGGTGACCCAACTGCACTACGCCCGGCGCGGGGAGATCACCCCCGAGATGCAGTTCGTGGCCACCCGGGAGGGTGTGCCGGCCGAGCGGGTCCGGGACGAGATCGCCGCCGGACGCGCCATCCTGCCCGCCAACGTCAACCATCCGGAGTCCGAGCCGATGGTCATCGGCTCGAAATTCCTCGTGAAGGTCAACGCCAACATCGGGAACTCCGCCGTCACCTCGTCGATCGAGGAGGAGGTCCAGAAGTTGACCTGGGCCACGCGCTGGGGCGCGGACACGGTCATGGACCTCTCGACGGGCCCGGACATCCACACGACTCGTGAGTGGATCCTGCGCAACTCACCCGTCCCGATCGGCACCGTCCCCATCTACCAGGCCCTGGAGAAGGTCGACGGGTCCCCGGAGGAGCTGACCTGGGACCTGTACCGCGACACGTTGATCGAGCAGGCCGAACAGGGGGTGGACTACTTCACGATCCACGCCGGCGTGCTGCTCCGCTACGTTCCGATGACGGCCAGGCGCATGACGGGCATCGTCAGCCGGGGCGGCTCGATCATGGCCGCCTGGTGCCTGGCCCACCACACCGAGAACTTCCTGTACACGCGGTTCGAGGAGATCTGCGAGATCATGGCCGCCTACGACGTCGCCTTCTCGCTGGGTGACGGACTCCGGCCGGGCTCCATCGCCGACGCCAACGACGAGGCCCAGTTCGCGGAGCTGTCGACCCTGGGAGAGCTCACCGAGATCGCCTGGCGCCACGACGTCCAGGTCATGATCGAGGGACCGGGCCACGTCCCGATGCACAAGATCGTGGAGAACGTCACCCTCCAGAAGGAGGTGTGCCACGACGCGCCCTTCTACACCCTCGGGCCCCTCACCATCGACGTCGCCCCGGGGTACGACCACATCACGTCCGCCATCGGCGCGGCGGTCATCGGCATGGCCGGAACGGCGATGCTCTGCTACGTCACGCCGAAGGAGCACCTCGGCCTGCCCAACCTCGAGGACGTGAAGCAGGGGATGATCGCCTACAAGATCGCGGCCCACGCCGCCGATCTGGCCAAGGGCCATCCCGGCGCCCAGGCCTGGGACGACGCCCTCTCCAAGGCGCGCTTCGAGTTCCGCTGGGAGGACCAGTTCAATCTGGCCATGGACCCCGACACCGCCCGGTCCTACCACGACGAGACCCTGCCGGCGGCCCCGGCCAAGACCGCCCACTTCTGTTCGATGTGCGGACCGAAGTTCTGCTCGATGCGGATCAGCCAGGACGTGCGGGACTACGCCGAGAGCAAGGGCACCGACCTCGCCACCGCCGTCGAGATCGGGCTGAAGGAGAAGTCGGCGGAGTTCCGGCGGGCCGGTGCGGAGGTCTACCGGGAGCCTTCGGCCACCTGAGGCCGGCGCCGGTCGGACCCGTCGGCGGCCGGGCCGGAGGCCGTCGGGGGTGCCGGGACTCCGGTCGGCGGGAGCGGGCGTCCCCCCGAACCCCCTGCTCGCACCCCTGGCGGGTACACTGGACCTCGTGTCGGGTGAGTGCCCGACACCGGGGTCTTCCTCATCCTGTTCTTCCGGCCCGCACCATCGGCTGCGAATGATGGCCCGAGGCGGGCCCGTCCCAGCCGTGACTCGCACGGTGCTGACGGTCGGCTGCGGCCGTCGAAGAACGATGAGAGAGAGTTTCCGGATCCCATGACCACCCTGACCGATCCGTCGGATCGCGCCCTGGAGAACGACGAGCCCGTCGCGCCGCAGAAGTCCTTCGCCGAGCTGGGCGTCGACCCGGCCATCGTCGAAGCCCTGGAGAAGCAGGGCATCCACGCCCCGTTCGCCATCCAGGCCATGACCGTGGAGGACGCCCTCGCCGGACGCGACGTCTGTGGCAAGGCCAAGACCGGCTCGGGCAAGACGCTGGCCTTCGGTGTGCCGCTGCTGCAGCGCACGATGGCCTCCCCCTCGACCGAGCCGGGTCGACCCAAGGCGCTCGTCCTCGTCCCCACCCGCGGAGCTCGCCGTCCAGGTGAGCGAAGTGTTCGAACCCCTGGCCGAGGCCGCCGGCCTGCGCACCGTCGCCGTGTACGGGGGGGCCGACATCGAACGCCAGATCAAGAAGCTGCGTCGCGGCGTCGACGTCATCATCGCCACGCCGGGCCGGCTCATCGACCTCGGCGACCGAGGGGAGCTGTCCGTCGCCGACCTCGAGACCCTCGTCCTCGACGAGGCCGACCGGATGGCCGACATGGGCTTCATGCCCCAGGTCGAGTGGGTGCTGCGCCGCCTCGAGCGCGACCACCAGACGCTGCTCTTCTCCGCCACGCTCGACGGCGCGGTCGACCGGCTGGTCAGCCGCTACATGAACGACCCGGTGCTCCACGAGGTCGCCTCGCCCACCACGACGGTCGAGGAGATGGAGCACCGCTTCATCGAGGTCCACCAGATGGACCGGGTGAAGGTGTGCGCCGCCATCTGCCGCAGTGCCGACAAGGTGCTGGTCTTCGTGCGCACGAAGCACGGCTGCGACCGCCTGGTCGAACAGCTCGGCAAGGAGGGCGTGAAGGCCGGGGCGATCCACGGCGATCTGCGTCAGGCGCAGCGCGAGCGGACGTTGAAGGACTTCACCGACGGCAAGCTCCACGTGCTCGTGGCGACCGATGTCGCCGCCCGTGGACTCCACATCGACGCCGTCGACGTGGTGATCCACTTCGATCCGCCCGAGGACCACAAGGCCTATCTGCACCGCTCGGGCCGCACCGCCCGGGCCGGGTCGGCCGGGCTGGTCGTCTCGCTGGTCCAGTGGAACCAGATCCTCGAGATCGAGCGCATCCAGACCCGTATCGGCATGCGGATGCCGATCGTCGAGATGTTCTCGAACGACCCCCGGCTGGCCGATCTGGTCGCCTGGACCCCCGAGAAGTCCTGAACCCACCGTCCCGGGGCGGGCGTCCGGACTCCGTAGCCGCCGGCCCCTTCCCACCAACGAGGAGCCACGCGTGGCCGACCGCCCTGAGCCGCTGACCGTCGACGACGGAACCGAGGACGTCGAACGCATCCTGGTGGTGACCGCCCATCCCGACGACGTCGACTTCGGCGCCGCGGGTTCGGTGGCCACCTGGACCGGGCGCGGGATCGACGTGTCGTACTGCATCGCCACCGACGGCGACGCCGGGGGCTCCGACCATTCCATCAGCCGGACCGAGATGGCCGCCATCCGTCGCGAGGAGCAGCTGGAGGCGGCCCGCGCGGTGGGCGTCACCGACGTGACCTTCCTGGGGTTCCCCGACGGCCGCGTCACCCCGGACCTGGCCCTGCGGGCGGCGATCTCCCGGGTCATCCGGCTCGTGCGCCCGGACCGGGTGGTCTGTCAGTCACCGGAGCGCAACTGGGATCGGATCTACGCCAGCCATCCCGACCACCTGGCCACGGGTGAGGCGGCGGCCTGTGCCGTGTACCCCGACGCCCGCAACCCGTTCGCCTTCCCGGAGCTGCTCGAGGAGGGGCTCGAACCCCACACCGTTCCCGAGCTCTGGGTGATGGCCACCGAGCGCGCCAACCGCGTGGTGGACGCCACCGATGCCTACGACGCCAAGCTGACCGCGCTCCGGTCGCACCGCAGCCAAGTCGGGGCGGGCGATCACCTGGACGAGCTGCTGCGGGGCTGGATGTCCGGGACCGCCCTCGCCGCGGGCCTGCCGGAGGGTCGGCTGGCCGAGGCCTTCCACGTGGTCAACACGCAGTAGTGGGCGGATCCGCGGACCCGGTGGCGGTCCGCCCCTGGTTCGTCCTCCAGCACGTGCCCTTCGAGGGTCCGGGGACCATCGCCCGTGCCGTCGCCGATGCGGGCGTGCCGGTCAGCGTCGTCAGGATCGACGAGGGCGGGGAGCTGCCGGGCCTCGCCGACCTGTCCGGACTGGTGGTTCTGGGTGGCCCCATGGGGGTCCACGACGACCTCCCGTGGCTCGGACCCGAACGGGACCTGCTGCGCGACGCAGCCGAGGCCGGTCTGCCGGTGCTCGGCGTGTGCCTCGGGGCCCAGCAGCTGGCCGCCGCGCTCGGGGCCGAGGTCACCACCGGACCGGAGGAGGAGGTGGGTCCCGGAGTGGTCGAGCTCACCGCCGAGGGTCGGCGGGACCCGGTCCTCGGACCCGAGTACAAGGGCCTGTCGGGTACGACGGTCCCGTGCGTCCACTGGCACCGGGACACGTTCGGTCTGCCCCCGGGCGCCGTCCACCTGGCCGCCACCCGTCGCTTCCCCCATCAGGCCTTCCGCTTCGGCCCGCTCGCCTACGGACTGCAGTTCCACGTCGAGGTCGACGCCGGACTCGCCGACGGCTGGCGACCGCACCTGCCCGACGGCGTGACCCTGGGAGCGGGGGACGTGTCCCGGGTGGAGGCCGTCGGCCGGCGGATCCTGCAGCGGTTCGTGGACGTGGCGGTCGCCGCGGTGCCGGCGTGAGGGCGCCGGCCGGTACGCGCTCGGTGGACCCCGCCGACGCCGACGGGCGTGACGTCGGGGACGACGACGGACCCGTCAAGCCGAAGCTGCGCGGCGTCCTCCACGAGATCGCCTTCTTCGCCTCCCTGGTCTCGGGGGCGTGGCTGGTGTGGGATGCACCGACCACGTCGTCCAAGCTGATCTGCCTCGTCTACGCCTGCGCCATCTCGCTCCTGTTCGGGGTGAGCGCGCTGTTCCACCGTCACACCTGGGGGCCGGTGGGACGCCGGCGGATGCGCCGGGCCGACCACTCGACGATCTTCATCGCCATCGCCGGCTCCTACACGGCCGTCGCCGGCATCGCCCTGACGGGATGGCCCCGGACGGCCGTCCTCCTCATCGTGTGGATCGGCGCCGCGGTCGGCATCACACTCCGCCAGGTGTGGCTGGACGCCCCGAAGTGGGTCATCGCCCTCCCCTACGTGGTGGTCGGCTGGGCGGCGGTGGCCGTGCTGCCCCAGCTGGAGCGGGCCCTCGGCCCCGGCGGTTTCGCGCTGCTGCTGGCTGGTGGCCTGGCCTACTCGACCGGGGCCGTCGTCTACGCCGTCAAGAAGCCGGACCCGGTTCCCGGGGTGTTCGGCTACCACGAGGTGTTCCACGCCTGCACGATCGTCGGGGCCGTGCTCCACTTCGTGGTGATCGCGGTGTTCGTGCTGCCCCTGGCCACCTGACGGTCAGCGCACCCCGAGCCGCCGGTTCCGGGTGCCTACCATCGGCGGATGGCCCTCACCCTCTACGGCGTCGTCGCCCTCACCTTCATGATGTGCATGTACGCCCTGGAACGACGGGGGAGCGGCTTCGTCCTGGCCTTCGCCGTCGGGTGCGCGCTGTCCTCGGCCTACGGGTTCGCGTCGGGGGCGTGGCCCTTCGGGGTGGTGGAGGCGATCTGGACGGTGATCGCCGCCCGGCGCTGGTGGTCGCTCGGCCACCCCGCCGCCGCCGGCTGACCGCCGCCTCCCCGGGACTGGCCCGGTCGGGGGCCACGTGGGACCCTGGAGGCGATGAGCGAGCACACACGTCTGGTGGTCTGCGAAGGTGACGAGACGGGCCAGGAACTCCTCGACGAGGCCCTGCGGGTCCTCGACCCTTCGGTGGTAGGCATCCCCATCGAGCTGATCCGCTACGACCTCTCCCTCGGGAACCGGCGGCGCACGAACAACGACGTGGTCTCCGAGGCCGCCGCCGCCATGGTCGACGTGGGGCTCGGACTGAAGGCGGCCACCATCACGCCACCCCAGACCGGCGACGTCGGATCCCCCAACCGCATCCTGCGTGAGGGGGTGGGTGGCTCGGTCATCGTACGCACCGGGCGCCGCATCCCCGGGGTGGTGCCGCTCGCCCCGGTGGTCCACCCGATCGTGGTCGTCCGCATGGCGGTGGGTGACGCCTACGGCGCCGCCGAGGGCCGGGAGGGAACGGCCGGATCGCCCGACGAACAGGCGTGGCGGACCGAGCGGATCGACCGGTCGGTGTGCCGATCGGTGGCCGAGTACTCGTTCCGGGCCGCCGACAGCCTCGACGCCTGCGTGTTCGGCGGCCCCAAGTGGACGGTGTCGACCGTCTACGAGGGCATGCTCAAGGAGGAGATGGACGCGGCGGCGGCCCGCCATCCCCAGGTGCCGTATCGGCCGATCCTCATCGATGCCGCCTACGCCGGCCTGCTGACCGAGGCCGACGACCAGTCGCTCGTGATCCCGGCCCTCAACCGCGACGGCGACTGCCTCTCGGATCTGGTGCTCGCCCTCTTCGGCTCGATCGCCGGGGCGGAGTCGGTCCTGCTCGCCCTCGACGACGACCTGCGGCCCACCGTGGCCATGGCCGAGGCGCCCCACGGCACCGCACCCTCCCTCCAGGGCAAGAACGTCGCCAACCCGATGGCCATGCTGCTCGCCTGCGCCGCCGCCCTCGACCACGCCTCCATGGTCCACGGTCACGCCGTGTCGGGCGCGGCCACCGCCATCCGGGAGGCCACCCTCGGGGCGGCGGCGGACGGCATCCGCACCTTCGACCTCGGGGGCGACGCCACCACCAGCGGCGTCGTCGACGAGGTCGTCCGCCGGGTCCGGGCCCACCCGGCCGGTTGACGACCGGGGGCCGGCAACCCCCGGGAGCGCCCTCCGACGGCCCTGATCGGGGCCGTCCGCCACCGACCCTGGGGTCCGGGCGGCGCGGGAGGTGGGGAGCACCACGTGTTTCGAATGTCTGTTGCAATTCCGGTCCGGGTGGTGGATCTTGTCCGATGGCGGGAGACGAGTGTTCCCCGGCGGACAAGGAGAATCACCGATGCATCTGATCACCACGTGGAAGACCCGGCCCCTGAGCCCGGAGCAGTTCGGCCGGCTCATGTCGGTGTGGGGCAAGCTCGAAGAGCGGAGCGCGGCGGATTCGTCCGCGGAGCGGATCTGCTGGTTCTCGTACAGCGACGGGTCCGGCGGTCTGACCATCGACAAGGTGGCGGACCTCGACGCCGCGCTGGCGCTGGGACTCGAGCAGTCCCTCACGCTGTCCGAGTTCATCGAGCTCGACACCAAGATCGGGCTGGACCTCGACTCCGCCCTCCCGCAGATCCTCAAGGCGCAGGAGAACGTGAGCGGCTGATCCGGGTGCAGGCAGGTCGGTGCGGTCCCGGGCCCCGCGCCCGGGACCGCACCGCGCCCGGTCGGACCGGGCGGTCGGTGTCCGCCGCTACCATCGCCTCCCATGCCCAACCGAGCCGTGGTGTTCGACCTGGACGACACCCTCATCGTCGAGGTGTCCTTCGCCATGAGGTCACTTCGCGAGGCGCTCGCCTCGCTGCCCGGCGTCGATCCCGACGCCTCCGAGGTGGCGGCGCTGGAGGCGATCCGCGCGGTGTGGACGAGTGGAGCCGACCACGACCTGGCCGTGGCCCTCGGCTTCGCGTCCTGGGAGGGGCTGTGGTCCACATTCGCCGGCAACCATCCGTCGCTGGCGGGGCTCGAGGCCTGGGCGCCCACCTACCGGGCCGAGGCCTGGCGGGCGGTGGGCGCCGCCCTGGGGATCGACGACGAGGTCGCCCTCGACGGGGCGGCCCACACGTTCGAGGAGGCCCAGCGCCGGGGTCATCCGGTGATCGCCGGGATGCACGAGGTGTTCGACCGGGTGGCATCCCGCCATCCGGTGGGCCTGATCACCAACGGCCCCTCGGACATCCAGCGCCTGAAGCTCGAGCAGTCCGGCCTGGCCGGTCGGTTCGGCGGGGAGGTCATCTCCGGCGAGCTCGGGACCGGCAAGCCCGAGCCGGCGGTCTTCCTCGGACTGTTGGAGGGACTCGGCGCCGATGCCCCGGCCTCGGTCATGGTGGGGGACAGCTGGGAGCGCGACGTCCTGGGCGGTCTGCACGCCGGCATGTCGGCCGTCTGGATCGCCGCGGGCCGTCCGGTTCCCGAACACCGCGACCGGGTGGTGGTCGTCGACTCCGTCCTGGAGTTGGAGGCCGCCCTCGGGCGGCTGACCTGAGGGCGGGGCGGGCCCCGGCCGCCGGAGCTCAGCCGGCCATCTGGCGCAGCATGTAGGGGAGGATCCCCCCGTGCCGGTAGTACTGGGCCTCCATCGGGGTGTCGATTCGCAGCCGGGCCTCGAACTCGATCCGCCGGTCACCGTCGGTGGCGGTGACGGCGACCGTCTTCGGGCTGACCCCCTCGTTGAGGGAGTCGATCCCGGTGATGGTGAAGACCTCGTGGCCGGTGAGCCCCAGGGTCTCGGCGCTCTGGCCGGTGGCGTACTGCAGGGGGAGGACACCCATGCCGATCAGGTTCGACCGGTGGATGCGCTCGTAGGACTCGGCGATCACGGCCCGCACCCCGAGCAGCAGGGTGCCCTTGGCGGCCCAGTCCCGGGAGGAGCCCGAGCCGTATTCCTTGCCGGCCAGCACCACGAGGGGAACCCCCTCGGCCCGGTACCGCTCGGAGGCCTCGAAGATGCTCGTCTCGGTGCCGTCGGGAAGGTGCAGGGTGACCCCGCCCTCGGTTCCCGGGGCGAGCTGGTTGCGCAGGCGGATGTTGGCGAACGTGCCCCGCACCATGACCTCGTGGTTGCCACGACGGGTTCCGTAGGAGTTGAAGTCGGCCTGGTCGACACCGTGGTCGATCAGGTACCGGCCCGCCGGGGTCGTCGCCCGGATGTTGCCGGCGGGGGAGATGTGGTCGGTGGTGACGCTGTCACCCAATTTGGCCAGGACCCGCGCCCCGACCACGTCACCCACGGGGTCGGGGGTCATGGTCACCCCCTGGAGGAAGGTCGGGCGCAGCACGTAGGTCGACGAGGTGTCCCACGAGAACGTGTCGCCGGTGGCCGTCTCGATGGCCCGCCAGCGGTCGTCACCCTCGAACACCGAGCTGTACCGGTGGCGGAACATGTCCGAGGTCAACGACGTGCGGATCGCCTCCGTCACCTCCTCGGGGCTCGGCCACAGCTCCGACAGGAGGACCGGGTTGCCGTCCCGGTCGGTGCCGAGGGGCTCGGTGGTCAGGTCGAGGTCCATGGTCCCGGCCAGCGCGTAGGCCACCACCAGGGGCGGTGAGGCCAGGTAGTTCATGCGGACGTCGGGATGGATGCGGCCCTCGAAGTTCCGGTTGCCGGAGAGCACCGACGTCACGGACAGGTCGCCGGCCTGCACGGCCTCGGACACCCCGGGCAGCAGGGGGCCGGAGTTGCCGATGCAGGTCGTGCAGCCGTAGCCGACGAGGTCGAAGCCGATGGTGGCCAGCGGCTCGGTCAACCCCGCCCGGTCCAGGTAGTCCATGACCACCCGGGAACCGGGGGCCAGCGTGGTCTTCACCCAGGGCCGGGACGTCAGGCCGCGGGCGACGGCATTGCGGGCCACCAGACCGGCGGCCACCATCACCTGGGGGTTCGAGGTGTTGGTGCACGAGGTGATGGCGGCCACCACCACGTGGCCGTCGCGGATCTCCTCCCCGTCCCCTCCGTCGACCGTGGCGGCGTGGGCCTTGGGCTCGCGACCCAGCGCCCGGCGGAACGCGGCGGCGGCGGTGTCCAGCGCCACCAGGTCCTGGGGCCGCGACGGACCGGCGATGCTCGGCACCACGGTGGCCAGGTCGAGCTCGATCACCTCGGAGAAGACGGGCTCGGGGCTGTCGGCCGTGAGGAACATGCCCTGGACCCTGGCGTAGGCCTCCACCAGGTCGACGTGGTGGTCGTCGCGCCCCGAGAAGCGCAGGTAGTCGAGGGTCACCTCGTCGATGGGGAACATGGCGCAGGTGGCGCCGTACTCGGGGGACATGTTCCCGATGGTGGCCCGGTTGGCCAGTGGCACCGACGCCACGCCGGGGCCGAAGAACTCCACGAACTTGCCGACCACGCCGTGCTGGCGCAGGACGTTGGTGATGGTCAGGACCAGGTCGGTGGCGGTGGTGCCAGCCGGCGCCTCGCCGGTCAGTCGGAAGCCGACGACCGGGGGCAGGAGCAGCGAGAGGGGCTGGCCGAGCATGGCCGCCTCGGCCTCGATGCCGCCCACCCCCAGCCCAGCACGCCCAGCCCGTTCACCATGGTGGTGTGGGAGTCGGTGCCCACCAGCGTGTCGCAGTAGGCGCGACCGTCCTCGGTGGCGAAGACGACCCGGGACAGGTACTCGAGGTTGACCTGGTGGCAGATGCCCATACCGGGGGGTACCACCCGGAAGCCGTCGAAGGCCTGCTGGGCCCACCGCAACAGCTGGTAGCGCTCGATGTTGCGGTGGTACTCGATGTCGACGTTCTCGTCGTAGGCACCCGGCCGGCCCGACGCCTCGGCGATCACCGAGTGGTCGACGACCATCTCCACCGGGACCAGCGGATTGATCCGGGCGGGGTCCCCCCCGAGTTCGCCCAGCGCGTCGCGCATGGCCGCCAGGTCGACGACGCCCGGCACCCCGGTGAGGTCCTGCATCAGCACCCGCTCGGGGGTCAGGGCGATCTCGGTGGCGTCGGTCCCGCCCACGCCGTGGCGCTCGGGGTGGACGCCCCAGCCGGCGACCGCCTCGACGTCGGAGGCGGTGACGGCGAGACCGTCCTCGTGGCGGAGCAGGTTCTCGAGGATGACCTTGATCGAGTAGGGGAGGCGGGCGACGTCGAACCGGTCGCCCAGGGCGTCGATCCGGAAGATCTCGTAGGTGCGGTCACCGACGACGAGATCGCTCCGGGCTCCGAAGGAGTCGGGGGAGGTGGAGGAGTTGGCCATCCCTACATTCTGCCCCGTCCGGGGCCCCCGTGAATCTGGGGACGCCTCAGGTGCGGGTGCGGTACTTGCGGATGGCCAGGGGGATGAACACGGCGAGCAGGACGACGGTCCAGGCCAGGGACTGCCACAGCCAGAACTCCGTGCTCTTGCCCGTCCCGGTCGACGCCGCCCCCACCATGAGCGACCGGCACGCACTCACGGTCACGCTGAAGGGCTGGTAGGTGGCGAACCCCCGGAGCCAGCTCGGCATGGAGGACAGCGGCACGAACGCCGCGGAGATGAACGTGAGGGGGAAGATCAGCGGGAACGACATCACCTGGGCGGTCTCGCTGTTCGGGGCGGACAGGCCCACGATGGCGAATCCCCAGGACAGGGCGTAGGCGAAGAACAGGATCAGGAGGACCCCGCCGATGTAGGAGAGCACCCCGGTGGTGGGTCGGAAGCCGACCAGCAGGCCGACCACCGTCATCACCACGATGACGAAGATGTTGCGGATGAGGTCCGCCGTGGTCCGTCCGAGGAGGACCGCCCCCCGGGACATCGGCAGGGCCCGGAACCGCTCGATGAGGCCCTTCTGGAGATCCTCGGCCAGCCCGATGCTGGTGCTCACCGAGCCGAATGCCACGGTCTGCACGAAGATGCCGGGCATCAGGTAGTTGACGTAGCTGGTGGCGTCGGTGTGGATGGCCCCGCCGAAGACGTAGCGGAAGAGCAGCACGAACATGATCGGCTGGACGGTCGAGAAGAACAGCGCCTCGGGGATGCGGGTGACGGCCAGCAGGTTGCGGCGGGTCAGGGTGGCCGTGTCCGACAGCAGCCAACGCAGGTTGGACATGGGGCCTGACGGGTGGGTGGCGGCCGGGACCGGTGGGTTCAGGGTGGCGGTGGTCATGCGAACTCTCCTGTCGCGACGGGGAGCGCCTGTTCGAGCTGCTCGGTCCGCTTCTTCTTCCGTCTGCGTCCGGTGCCGTGGTCGTCCGTGTCGTCCACGTCCTCGTCCTCGGCCTCACTGCGGTGGCCGGTGAGCGACAGGAACACGTCGTCGAGGCTCGGCTCGCGCAGATTGAACGACTGGGGAGCGATCCCTTCGGCGTCGAGCGCCCGCAGGGCGATCATGGCGGCCTGGGGTCCGTTG
This sequence comes from uncultured Acidimicrobiaceae bacterium, assembly GCA_963841885.1. Lineage (GTDB taxonomy): Bacteria > Actinomycetota > Acidimicrobiia > Acidimicrobiales > RAAP-2 > Bog-756. The sequence goes on along the minus strand of CAWJEK010000017.1, from coordinate 18,214 downwards.
TCGACGGTGACCTCCGCCAGGGTGCCGTTGACGAGGGCGGCGTGGGGGCCGAGGGTGTCGAGGATGGTCCCGGTGCGGGCGGCGTCGTCGATGGAGGACAGCCCCACCTCGAGGACCGTGGCCCCGAGGTCGGCCTTCATGGACTCCGGAGTGCCTTCGGCGATGACCCGGCCGTGGTCGATGACGGCCAGGGTGCTGGCGAGACGGTCGGCTTCCTCCAGGTACTGGGTGGTGAGGAGCACGGTGGTGCCACCGCCGACGAGCTGCTCGATGACCTCCCACAGGTCGTTGCGGCTCTGGGGGTCGAGACCGGTGGTCGGCTCGTCGAGGAAGAGCACCGTCGGGTGGGCCACCAGGGCGGCGGCCAGGTCGAGGCGGCGGCGCATGCCGCCCGAGTACGTCTTCAGGGGCCGGTCCCCGGCATCGGTCAGATTGAACTGGGTCAGCAGCTCGACGGCCCGCCTGGCCACGACGTCGCGCGGGAGGTGGTTGAGGTTACCTACCATCTGCAGGTTCTCCCGACCGGTGAGGTTCTCGTCGACGGCGGCGTACTGCCCGGCGAGGCCGATCAGGGTGCGCACCAGGGCCGCCTTCTTCTGCACGTCGTAGCCGAGCACCGTGGCCGTCCCGCTGTCGGCCCGCAGGATGGTGGTGAGGACCCGGACGGCCGTGGTCTTCCCGGAACCGTTGGGTCCGAGGAGCCCGAAGACGGTGCCCTCCTCGACGGCGAAATTCACCCCGTCGAGGGCGCGCACCTCACGCTTGCCCTTGAACGTCTTCTTCAGGTCGTGGACCTCGATGGCGTTGGTCATGGTGGGTCCCGTCTGGTGGCGGTGTGGATGGCGGTGGAGCGCGGCCGGTGGGTACGCCGAGGACGGCCTATCAGAACCGATCACGTGCGGTCACGATATATCGCAAACCACCTAGTGTCAACTCTCGTTGTCGCGACGCTCCCCCGGAGAGTTTACGGGGCCCGGACCGGGGCCGATGCACCCGGTACGTCGTGGACGGCCCGCCGCTAGCCTCGCCCTATGGACAAAGGCGACAAGGCACCCGACTTCGAACTCCCGGACGAGGACGGGGTGCCCCGTCGACTCAGCGAGCTGGCGGCCTCGGGCCCCGTCGTCCTCTTCTTCTACCCGGCGGCCATGACCTACGGGTGCACCAAGGAGAGCTGCCACTTCCGGGACATGAAGGCAGAGTTCGAGGCGGTCGGTGCCCAGCGGGTCGGCATCAGTGCCGATCAGGTCGAGAAGCAGAAGCAGTTCTCGGACAAGCACGACTTCGACTACCCCCTGCTGTCCGACCCCGACGGGGCGGTGGCCACGCAGTTCGGCGTGCGGCGGGGTTTCGCCAAGCTGTCGCCGGTGAAGCGGGCGACGTTCGTGATCGGATCGGATCTGACGGTCCTCGACGTCATCCAGAGCGAGGTGCGCATGAACGTCCATGCGGATCGGGCCCTCGAGGTGCTGAAGGCGAGCGCCGCCGGCTGACCCCCGGCCCGGCCTGACCGGGGGGCACGCCGGTGTCCCCGCCTCGGGCGCGGTCGATGGGAAGCTGGGGTGATGGACCCGACCCTGGCGCCGGACGTGCCGTGAGCCCGCTTCCCGGTTCCAACCGGATGGAGCAGCTGGTGGAGGGCATCGCCGAGCGTGTCGTCAACCTCGTGCTCGACGCCATCGACATCAACGCCATCGTCGGCCAGGTCGACATGGACGCGCTGCTGGCCAAGGTGGACATCGACGCCGTCGTGTCGAAGGTCGACGTGGACGGACTCATCGACCGGGTGGACGTCGAGAAGATCATCGACCGGGTCGATGTGGAGAAGATCATCGACCGGGTCGACGTGAACCAGATCGTCTCCCGGGTCGACGTCGAGGCGATCATCGAGCGCGTCGACATCGAGCAGGTGATCCAGCGCGTCGACATCGACTCCCTGGTCGAGCAGACCGAACTCGGCACCATCATCGCCCGCTCGACCAGCGGCGTGGCCTCCGAGGCGCTCGACGTGGTCCGGGCCCAGGCCGTCGGCCTCGACGACTTCGTGGCCCGCTGGGTCAACCGGATCCTCCGTAAGAAGACCGACGACTGGCCCGTCGGCCCCCCGAAGCTGGTCAACCCGCCGGTACCCGTGCCGTCGCTCCCGGTCGAGGCCTCCCGATGACCGTCCCGGCGGCTGCTCCGATCACGGCGGCGCCCCCCGTGGCCGGCCGGCAGGGCAATTACGCCGGAGGGGTGACCCGCCTGGTGGCCTTCGCCGCCGACGTGGGGGCCTCGTGGGGAATCTTCACCCTGGGTGTGGCCGGCATCACCTTCGCCATCGGACTCGTGACCGGGACCAAGGTCGACCTCAACAGCCGGACGGGCTTCGCCGTCCTCACGCTCGGCGTCTTCATCGTCTGGGAGTTCATCTACTTCGCCTACCAGTGGTCGCTCGCGGGCAAGACCATCGGCATGGCCCTACTGGGGATCCGGGTGGTGGCGACCGAAGGCGACCCCATCACACCCCGACAGGCGGTGATCCGCACGCTGACCCTGCCGCTCAGCTTCCTGCTGTTCGGCCTGGGCTTCATCGGCATCCTGCTCAACAAGGACCGGCACGCGCTGCACGACCGGCTGGCCAAGACGGTGGTCGTCTACTCCTGGGACGCCCGGGCCGCCCGTCTGCGGTGGCTGGCCAAGCAGGAGCCCACCGCCCGCACCTGACCGGTGGACCGGCTCCTGCCCCGACCCGCCGACGTGCCCGTCCCGGGTGTCGTCCTGCTGCCGGGTTGGCTCGACGCCGACCTGCGGGTGGAGCTGGTCGAGCGCTGCCGGGTCTGGGGGCGGGAATCGGGAGGCCCGAGGGCGCCGAGGATGCGCAACGGGGCGGCCATGTCGGTGCGGATGGTCGGCCTCGGCTGGCACTGGTATCCCTACCGCTATTCGCGGACCCGGGACGACGGCGACGGAGGTCGGGCCCTTCCGTTCCCTCCCTGGCTCGGAGACCTGGCGCGGCGGGCGGTGGTCGACGCCGTCGCCCTCGACGCCTCGATCGTCGACGAGCCGGCCGGGTTCGACCCCGATGTCGCCCTCGTCAACTGGTACGGGCCGGGAGCCAAGATGGGGATGCACGCCGATCGTGACGAGGCCGACTCCGCTCCGGTCGTGTCGTTCAGCGTGGGCGCCACCGGGCTCTTCCGGTTCGGCAACACCGCCGGACGCGGGCGGCCCTGGGTCGACCTGCCCCTCGAGTCGGGCGACGTCGTGGTCTTCGGCGGCCCCGCCCGACGCGCCTACCACGGGGTGCCCCGACTGGTCCCGGGCACCGGTGATCCGGCCGTCGGCGACCTGGCGGGCCGGCTGAACGTGACCGTCCGCCAGACCGGTCTCGAGGGATGACGCCGCATGTCGCGATGGTGCCCCGTCACCCCGAGTGGCGGCTTCGCGCGGGGGAGCGGTCCGTTCCGGGGGGTCCCGCCCACTCTCCGTAGCGCCCGGTTCCGAGGGGGACCCGAAAAACAGCCGTTCAACTAGGTTCGCCAGGTATGGAACGGGGCCGTGGGCGGATGCGGTGTGCCGTCGGGGGCGGCGTGGCCCTCGGTGTCGGCACCCTGGTGTTCGCGCTGTGCAGTCCGTCGTCGGTGAGTTGCGCCACCAACATCGTGGTGCTGACCCACGGCACCGTCACCGCCCGGAGCTGCGCGGCGTACTCCCTGGCCGCCCATATCGGCGTCGGACTCATCGTGCTCGGCGCGGTGCTCCTGACGGGCGCGTTCCTCCTGGCCGTCCGTCACCGGCGCCAGACAGCCGGGGAGACGACCACCCCTGCCGCCAGGACCACCCCCATTGCGACGACCACCCCGATGGCGACGACCACCCCCATGGCGACGGCCCGAGCCGCCGCCGACGTGGCGTCCGCCCCGGCCGACACCGCGGCGGCCGCCCCCATCCCTCCGGGCTCGGTCCGGGGCGGCCCCGCACCGGCCACCCCGATCCCCCCGGGTGAACCGACGGAGCGCGTCCCGACGCCCGAGCCACCCCCACCTGGCTTCCCCGAGGTGGAGCGTCGACGCGGCGACCGGCGTCGTTCCGGTCGCACCGGTCCGATCGCGCCGGGGGAGGACGTCGCGTCACCCGGACCGATGGCCCTGCCGCCCGGCTGGTACGGCAACCCGGACAATCCCGGGGGTCCCGTCCAGTGGTGGGACGGGACGAAGCTCACCGACCGGCGTCGCTGAGGACGCCGCCCGGCCCGGGCCGCCCCGGGCCCACGGCCGGTGTGGTCGGCACGTAGAGTCGGGCCACGCCGACCGATCTCCTCCCCCCGCCGCCGACCAAGACCGGCGCCGACGCGGGCGGGCCACCCGAGCCGTGCCTCCCGACCCGGGGGCCGGTCCCCGATGGCCCGCTCCTGGTCGTCTCGCCGCGTGTGCGGAGGAACCGGATGATCGCCGGTGGTCTGGTGGTCGGGCTGGCGGTGGTCCTGTGGTGGGGGTTGAGCGGAGGCGGAGGTCATGGCGCCACCCGTCACGATGCCAGGCCCAAGCCCCCGACCCACCCGGTCACCAACCCTCGGCTCGAGTCGGACTGGCGCGGGGACGGCAGGGCCGTCACCTTCGCCTTCGGTGGTGATGTCAACTTCCCCTCGGGCAGCACGCTCGGCGATCGACTGTCCGCCGATCCCACCAGCGCGCTCGGCACCGGCGTCCCGAGCCTGCTGTCGGGGGCGAACCTCTCGATGGTCAATTTCGAGTCCGCCATGACCGACGGGACCTGTCCCGACCCCCAGCCGAAGACGTACGACTTCTTCGCACCGGCGACCGCCCTGACCGCCTTCAAGGCGGCCGGCACCACACTCGTGACCGAGGCCAACAACCACGGTGAGGACTGCGGTCAGGCGGGGCTGCAGATGGCCCTCGCCGCCCGGGCGCAGTCGGCCTATCCGGTGATCGGCATCGGTCAGAACGCGGCCCAGGCCTTCACGCCGTACACCGCGGTGATCGACGGGCAGAAGATCGCCGTCATAGCCGCCACCCAGGTCATCGACAGCGACCTGCAGACGGCATGGACGGCCACCGCCACCCAGCCCGGACTGGCCTCGGCCTACGACGTCACGGACCTCGTCGATGCGGTGGAGGCGGCCCGGAAGGTGTCCGACACGGTCATCGTGTTCCTCCACTGGGGAGTGGAGCTCGACGCCTGTCCCGACCCGATCCAGGAGCCGCTGGCCAACGTGCTGGTGCAGGCCGGCGCCGACATCGTGATCGGCAGCCACGCGCACGTCCTGCTGGGCGGCGGCTACCTGGGCTCCGCCTACGTCGACTACGGGCTCGGCAACTTCGCCTTCTACAACACGCCGGCCCCGACCGACCAGAGCGGTTCACTGGTCGTGACCGCCACCGGGCGTCAGATCGACGCCGTCTCCTGGCGCCCCGCGCTCATCGAGGATGAACTACCGGTTCCGTTGAGCGGCGACGAGGCCACCCAGGCCCTGGCGACCTGGAACGCGGCCCGGACCTGCACGGACCTGTCACCGACCGACGGCACGTCGCTCGCCACGCCGCAGACCGAGTCGTCACCGGCCCCCGCGGCCGCCGCCGCCACGCTGTCCGTCGACGGCTGAGCCGGAGGCGCTACGCGGTCGGGAGGACGGGAATGATGAAGTTGGCCTTGACCCGCGCCCCCGCCACCACCGTCTCCTGTCGGGCTGCGGACGTCACCTCGACCGTGTTGAAGCCGTTGTAGAGGTAGGCGACGCCCTGGACCCACCACGTGCCGGGGAAGAGCTGCAGCTGGTAGGTGCCGTCCGCATTCACCCCGGCGTCGACCTCGTCGGTGCAGTTCCCCGCCGTGGGGGCGGTGCTGCAGGCCATGACCTCGGCACTGAAGTCGCCGCCCGGCGCGCCCGAGACGTCCACCTTTCCCGTCACCAGTCCCTGGAACGGCGGCTCGTAGGGGACGGTCAGCTTCGCCTTGGTGGTCCCCCCGGCGGTCACGTTCACCGTGACCGGCCCGCCCGAGCCGAAGGAGCCGTATCGGGTCGAGTAGCCGGCCGTCACGGTCCACTGCCCGGGGGTGAGCGTGGGGAGGTCGATGGAGTTGAGCTTGGTCCCCGCCGCCTCGCGCACCTTGCCGCGGTGCGCCGACCGGCCGAACCGCTTCAGGTCCTGGGCCCCGTAGATGACGACGCCACCGCCACCACCGCCGGCCGAACCCGAGTACTCGTACACGCAGGAGAGGAAGAAGAGCGGGTCGAGGGCGTCCCCGGTCGGGCAGGCCGACACCCAGTAGCCGGTCGGGCGGACGCCGGCCGGCAGTCCCGAGATCTTGATCGAACCCGTGACCGCACCGAGTGTCTGGTAAGGCACGTCCAAGGTCAGCGCCGTGGTCTGGCCACCCTGGACGTTGACGATCTCTTCCGGCCCGAGGATCGCGTTCCCGAAGGGGGAGACGGTGTAGTAGCCGACCAGCACCCAGGTGCCCTCGGTCAGGAAGAGCTGGTCCACACCACCGCTGCCTCCGGTGCCCTCGCAGTCCGAGCTGTCGATGCTGATCTGGCAGGCGTAGACGCCGGTCGGGTCGTCGAACCCGGCCGGGGCACCGGACACGTCCACCGAGGCGTCGACCAGTCCGTTCGCGGGCACCTGGTAGGCCGTGGTGAGCTTGACCCTGGTCGTCTTCCCCGCCGTGGTGACGACGGTCTTGGGCGACGCCGTCGGATCGGAGCAGCCGAACTCCGTGCAGTAGGTCGGGTACGCCGTCCACTGGCCTGCGGGCAGTCCGGTGAGGGTGACGGCGGCCGGGCCCGACGTCGGCGCTCCCAGGTACTCGTTGCCCGAGGCGCAGGGCAGTGGCGCGCCGTCGGCGCCGTCGGTGACCCCCACCGGGCAGAGCACCACCGAGACGCTGTCGAGCTGGACGCCCGCCGGCAGTCCGGTGACCGTCACGGTGGCATCGACGGTCGCCGGCTTGGCGTACGGGATCGTGACGTCGAGCACCTGGGTGGCCCCGGCCGGCACGGTGACGACGTGGGCCGGGCTGAGGAACGCCCCGCCGCCGAAGGAGAGCTCGTAGAAGCCCCACACCACCCAGTTGCCCGGCGAGAGACTGATCGAGTAGCTGCCGTCGGAGGCCAACGTGTACTGGGGGGAGGCGCACAGCGCGTTGCCCGGGTCGGGCTCGGGACAGGCTCCGGCGCCGATGTACGCCGGAGCGAAGCCCACCGGGGCTCCCGTGACGGCGACCGTGCCCGTGACGGTGCCGGGGCCGTTGTCGCAGCCGCTGCTGCCCGAGCTGCCGCTACTGCCGCCCGAGGACCCCGAGCTGCCCGAGCAGCACGAACCGGACGAGTTGGAGGATCCGAGGGTGGTCGGCGGGGTCGAAGAGCCGCTGGAGCCGGACGAGCCGGAGCTTCCGCAGGTGATGTTGCCGTCCAACCGGTTGGCGAGTGCCCCGAGCCCGATACCGGAGGCCACCTGGGGGAGCACGGTGACCAGCAGCACGAATCCGGCCGCGGCGATCAACACCAGTCGAATCTGCTTGCGCCATCGAGCCATCGCCACACCCCCGCTTCCGGCCGACGCCAGCGCGTCCGCTCGGTCCGAACGCTACCGGAGGACGTGAATCGGTGCCCGGATGAGACGCAACGGGTGGTTCGACGGCTTCGCGGGGCCGAACCTGGACCGGGGCCCCCGGGTGGAAGCTAGCCGGTGCCGATGTAGGGACCCTGGGCGGTGAAGCCGAGGCGGGCCATCACCACGGGCCGGGGGATGACGGGTCCGGGGTCGTTGGCGTGGAACGGGTTGTAGAGGATCCACACCGCACCGTCGTCGGTGAAGAGGGAGGCCTCGCCGGGTCCGGAGCCCTGTTGGTTGGATCCGATGAAGGGGACCGGGTTCGGGTCACTGCACGGACCGAAGGGACTCTGACAGGCGGCGACCCCGATGCCGTAGGACGGGGACGAGTACCAGTTCCCCGAGAAGAAGAGCCACCAGGTGCCCCACGCCTCGACCATGTCCGGGGCCTCGACGATGGTTCCCTCCCACGGCTCCGACGGACCCAGGATCTTGGTGGCGGTACCGAGCAGGGTCCGGCCGTCGGGGCTCAGGCGTTGGGCGTAGATCCCCGTCAGTCCGTTCTGGTCCGGGCCGGGCACCGACGGGTTGGCGTTGTCCTCCGACTTGGAGAGCATCACCAGACCGTCGGGGGTGTCGACGACCCGGGCGTCGATCGTGCCCCGGTGGTCGAGCTGGCAGATGAAGGGCGTGGCGTTGCCGACGAACGGCCCCGAGGGCGAGCGGGCGAAGGCCGCGCCCACACAGTGCGTGGCGGGACTCATCCCCTTCACCAGGGCGGTGAAGTAGAGCGCCCAACCCCCTCGGACCTGCTGCACGTCGGGTGCCCAGGTGAGGCCCCCGCTGGCCCAGGCGGGCAGTACGGGCAGCACGTCCCGCGGGGCGCTCCATGCGCCGGGTCGGGGTCCGGTGCGCAGGGGGACGTTGAGGATGCTCGTGCCTTCGCTCGTGTAGAGGTAGTAGCGCCCGTCGTGGCGCAGCATGAACGGATCGGTCGGATCGGGCCCGGTCAGGATCTGACGCGCCGGAGCCGACAGGTCGGTGGCGTGCGGCGGCTCGCGGGTGCCGGTGCGGGCGGCACCACCGGCCGTCCGGGCGTCACCTATCAGTCCCTGGGTGACGACGACCACCACGATCACGAGCGTCCACAGACCCGCGGCCACGAGGGCCGGGGAGCGCAGCCCGTGACGCACCTCGAGGGGCGGGTCGGCGTCGTGGGTCGGACCGGTGGCCGGGCGACTGACCGGCAGCGCGGCCAACCCCGCGGCGCACCCGCCGAGCAGACCGACGGCGGGCAGCAGCCAGGCGGCGTCGACGAATCCCGCCACCGCGAAGGCCACCGTCGCCCCCGCCGCGCACGACGACAGGAGATCGCGTCCGCCGGATCGACGCGGCGACGGCGGCGCCGGCGGCCAGGAGGAGGACGGCGGCCACGGCCCCCCCGTCCGCGGCGGTCGACAGGTACGTGTCCGGCTCGAGCCCGGGGTAGTCGGCGACGGGGCCCCCGGTGGTGTGCACCCTCGGAGGGCCGACGCCGGAGACGGCCGCGGACCGCCAGGTGTCGACCGAACTGGACCAGGCCACGGTCTGGCTCGTCAGCGAGGTGTGTCGGGCGTCACGGGGCAGGTGGAGCACGGCCAACGTCGTCACGGCGGCCAGCACCACCACACCCGCCACTCCGGCCCGGCGGGTCCAGTGGATGCCGGTGGACGGCACCCGGAGCGCGGCCAGCACGGGTGCGCCGATGCCCACCGCCCAGCCGACGGCCCCCGCGGCGGGTCCGGCCGAGGTGGCGACCACCGCGATCCCGCCGGCCGCGCCGCAGGCCAGGGGCCACAGCGCGCCGGTCCACCGGTCGCGGGGCACGAGCAGGGCGCCGACCCCGAGGGCGAGCAGCTCCCAGTGGCCCTGGGTGGCGAGCAGGCCGGCGACCGACGAGGCCAGCACCAGGCGGACGAGGGGGGAGCGGAGGTCGGCCGCCAGGGCCAACAGCAGGGCCAACCCGCAGACGACCGCGGTGGCCGCCGGGTCGGTCAGCGTGGATGCGGCGTGCCACGACCCGTCGACCGGTCGGGCCAGGTCGGTCCACCGCCCCAGTACGCCGACCAGCCCGGATGCGGCCACGACCGCTCCCACCGCGGCGAGCGCCAGAGCGGACCGCGTCCGATCGCGGTCGCCGAGGGCCCGCAGTACGAGGAAACCGGCGAGGAAGGCGAGCACCGATGCGCCGAAGGGGAGGAACGCGGCCGGTGAGCGGACCCCGATGCTCCGGACGAACCACCAGGCGGCGAGGCCTCCCGTGGCGAGCGTGACCGCCAGGCCGTGACGGTCCCGGTTCCAGACCACCCCGGCCGCCACCAGGCCCAGGGCGAGCACGGTGATCCCGAAGGCGTCGACCGGGTAGAAGGTCCCCTGCAGGTACATGGCCCCGGCCAGGAGCCCGATCACCACGGCCGCCGAACCGGCGGCATGGACCGGTGACGACTCCGTCGCCGTCGCGGACGCGACGATCCGGGCGGGCCCGGCCCGGTCGGTGAGTGTCACGGGTGACGCGGGGCGGCGCCGGGTCGATGAGCGGTGGTGTGCACGGCGCCTCCTCGTCCCGAAGCTTTGCACACGGCCCCGTTCCGTCGCCGCCCACGCCGGTAGGGTGACCCGTCGGATCCGAGTCGTGGAGGAGATCGATGGGGCTGCCCCCGGGGCGGACGGACGTGGACGGCCCCGAGGCCCCCGACGCCACGCCTTCCGGGCGGTCGGCGGGCCGCTGGATGGTCTCGCTGGTCCTGCTGCTGGCGGCGGCGGCCTGTTATGTCGGCATCGTGGCCGTCCGATCCGGGCCGCCCGCCGGCGGCGACACCACGCCCCTGACCTCGGTGACCTCGGCACTGGCCGACGGCGACCTCCGGGTGGCCGCCTCCGTCGAGTCCCTCCCCAACCCGCCGGGATACCCGTTGCTGGCCGCCCCCTTCGTCGCCGCCTTCCCCTCCGCGGTGGGGTCGCCCACCTGGTGCACCCCGGCGGCGAAGTACCCGGCGCCGCGGGTGGGTGGGCACGGTGGAGGGTCCGGGTTGGTCGAGTGCGGGTCGACGTCGGTGGTGACGTCCCTGCCTCCCTGGTACCGGGCCCAGGGGCTGCTCGGCGTGGCTTCGTGGCTGGTGCTGGCCCTCGGCGCGCTGGCCGTGCTGCGGGCGGCCCGGGCCGACTCGGTGGGGCGCGAGGCGGGGCTCCTGGTGTTCCTCGCCTTCCTGCCGGCGGCCAGCAGCGCCATCGTCCAGCTCTACCACCCCCAGGACGTGGTGAGCCTGGGCCTGGCGCTCGCCGGACTGTCCCAGACGCTGCGGGCCCGGTGGGGCCTGGCCGGGGTGCTCTTCGGCGCCGCCGTGCTCACCAAGCAGTTCGCGCTGCTGCTCCTGCTGCCGGCCCTGGTGGCGGCGCCCGGCCGGCGGTCCCGACTCACCATGGCCGGAGCGGCGGCGGCGGTCTTCGCCGCCGGGCTGCTGCCCTTCCTGGTCGTCGACCCCCGGGCCACCCTGGAGAACCTGAGCGGTTTCAGCGCCGGAGGGGCGGCGGCCGGCCAGACGGTGCTGAGCCTGGCGGGGGTGCACGGCACCGTGGCCTCGGCCGTGGCCCGGGACGCACCGGTGCTGTTCGCGGTGGTCGTCTGCCTGTGGGCGGCGGGTCGGAGCGGACTGGACATGGCCCGGCCCGACCGGCTGGTGGCCCTGGCCCTCGTCTGCGCCGGGAGCCGACTGGTGTTCGAGTCGGTGGTCTTCCCCTACTACCTGTTGGCGGCCAGCGTGCTGGTCCTCCTGTTGGACCTGGTGGCCCGGCGGTCGCCCCACTGGTCACTCGCCTGGTGCGCGGCGGCGGCGTTCTTCGTGGCCGTGCATCCCGGCAACCGGGCCGTGGCCGCCTTCGGCACGCTCGTCCTGGCTGTCGCCGTCGTGGTCCTCGGTGGGTTGGAGCTGACCGGACACCGCGACGCCGGTGTCCGTGACGGTGCGGCGGCCGCCGTCACCTGAGGGATCGGGTCCGGCCCGGGTCCCCCTCGTACGGGAGCCGGATGGCAACGGGGATTGCCCCATGCCGGCGGGCGATCGGACGACGCAACCCGTTGACACCCCTCGGGATCGGGTTGAACATGATCAGGGGCACGTCGAGCGATCGGGGGTGCTGACGTGAAGGCACCGGCAGGAGATTCGTCGCATGGGTCGCGTACCGGGTGGCTCCGGAAACCCACCGTCCTCCGATGCGGACCGGCCGTCCTGGCGATCTCGTCGCTGACCTTGGCGGTGACCACCCCGGCGGGAGCCGGGAGCCCCGGGATCCGACCCCCGGGGCCGCCCAGGGCCGCGGTCGCCGTACCCGTCGAGGGCGGAGGCACGATCTCCTGGTCACCGCCGAAATCGGACGGAGGTTCGCCGATCACCGGGTACACGGTGACCGTGCCGGGCGCCACCTGTTCGACCGCCGGGGCGACCACCTGCACGGTCAGCGGCCTGACCGACGGGCACGGGTACCTGGCCCGCGTGCGGGCGGTCAACGCCATCGGAACCGGAAACGCCTCCCGTCCGGCCCACTTCGTCGCCGGACAGTCGCCGGACTGTTCGAACCTCACCCCCGGTGCCGACCTCCGCTACTGCCGGTTCGGCAACGAGGACCTCGACGGCGTCGACCTGGCCGGTGCCGACCTGTCCGGCGCCCGCTACGGCCACGCCACGTTCGTCGGGACCGATCTCGACGGCGCGATCTTCAACACCCCCACCGGCAAGCCGGTGGTGGAGGCGGCCGACTTCTCGGGGGCGGAGTTGGAGGGCGCCCAGTTCGGTGGGGTGTACATCGAGAGCAGCGACTTCAGCGGGGCCGATCTGACCAACGCCGACCTCAGTGGGGCGGATCTCGTCGTCGACGACTTCTACGGCGCCACCACCACCGGTGCCGATCTGGGTGCCCAGTGGAATCAGGACGAATGTCCGGACGGCACTCTCTCGAGCAACGACGGCGACACGTGCGTCAATGACCTCGGCCCCCCGGGCCCGTGAGGGCACGCACGGGGAGGCGATGGTCCGGGCGGGCTGTCCGTCCACGGCCGGACCGGACGACGGCCGGGTGGTGCCGGCGTCCCGGAGCGGCGCGGTCGGGCGTCGCCCTCCTGGTGATGGCTCTAGTGACGCTGGGCTTCGCGTCGCCGGCGGGCGCGAAGAGCGTGAAACTGACACCGCCGGGACCGCCCAAGGACGTAGTGGCCGTACCCATCGAAGGTGGCGGCACGATCTCCTGGTCACCGCCGAAATCGGACGGAGGTTCGCCGATCACCGGGTACACCGTCACCGTGCCGGGGGCGAGCTGTTCGACCGCCGGGGCGACCACCTGCTCGGTCAGTGGGTTGACCGACGGGCACGGTTACGACGCCCGGGTCGAGGGGATCAACGCCATCGGGACCGGTAAGGCGTCGCGACCGGGTCACTTCGTCGCTGGACAGGGACCGGACTGCTCGGATCTCACCCCCGGCGCCGACCTCCGGTACTGCCGGTTCGGAAACGAGGACCTCGACGGTGCCGACCTGGCCGGGGCCGACCTGTCCGGCGCCCGGTACGGCCACGCCACCTTCGAGGGTGCCGACCTCGACGGCGCCATCTTCGACGACACCGTCGGCAAGGCGGTCGTGGAGGGGGCCGACTTCTCCGGGGCGATCATGGAAGGCGCCGAATTCGCCGACGTCTACGTCGAGAGCAGCGACTTCGGCGAGGCCGATCTCACCGACGCCGACTTCGACGGCGCGGTCCTCGAGGTCGACAGCTTCTACGACGCCACCGTGACCGGCGCCGACATGAACGCGTTCTACAGCGAGGTCGAGTGTCCGGACGGCACCCTCAGTGACGACGACGGCCACACGTGCCTGCATGATCTCGGTCTCCCGAAGCCGCCGGGTTGAGACGGACGATCTCCCTGGGGCGCGGCGGGGGCCGGCGGCCTGCTTGCCGACGCGATTGACGGGCGGGGTCCGCCATGGGACGGTGGTCACCGGGTCGGAACGTCGACCCCTGGCGACTGGAGGCGGAACCATGCGCATCGGACGGATCGTCATCGCGATCGCAGCCCTGCTCCTACCGGCCGGCACGTTGGCCGTGACGGCGGTCGAGGGACCGGCCTGGGCAGTCACGGTCGGGACGGGTCTCGAGCACTGTTACGGGCCCGTCACCGGGTCGATCCACTACTCGCCGGCGTGGAGCGACGCCGACTCGAACCAGCAGATCAAGGCGAAGATCAAGGTGACATTCACCGGGTGCTCCGGTGGTTCCCCGGCGGCATCGAGTTTCACGGCCAAGGGGACGCTCAAGTTCACGCCCTCGGCGAGCGACAACGAGTGCACCGACGCCGAGGATCCGGGGGCGAACGGGACGCTCAAACTGAAGTACGGCGGAGGCATCGCCCCCAGCACCTTCAGTGGCGAGATCTGGGTCCCCGATCCGACGGGCACCGATCTGGAGGCCGAGTCGGGCAACGAGGTCGTCACGGGTTCGTACGCCAACAACGGCCAGACCGTAGCGGGGGTGCCGGAGTTCTACGCCGGCGAGGTGAGTGCCGATGGCAACTGCACCACAGGCGTGAGGTCCGTCGAAATCGGGGGTATGGGCGGGGCAGGTCAACTCTGAGCACGCGATCTCGGCCCGCTCGTCCCGACCACCGGTCGTAGAAGCACATCGCCGTGATGCGGTCGGCGCCCGGCGGAGCCCCGTCCACTCAAGCAGAAGATCGGGAATAGCGGTTGGGCTACCAACGAGGCCGGATGGTGCCGGCTGCTGGCCATTGGAGATGAGGAACGGCGGAAGGTCCAGTCAAAATACGGGTGCGGGACTCTCGAAATACTTGCTCGGACACTCAAATTCGACGTCCCGTCCTCAGGCGCCCATACTGATAGCCGTTGGCACCGTCGGTCGGTCTCGGGTGCCCCAGTTCGGAGGCGGGCATGCGAATTGTTCTGCGTGCAATTGCGAGTTCGGTTCTCTTGGCAGTTCTGGCCATTGGAACTCAAGCAATGCCGACGGCGGGTGCATCATCCAGACCCGTACGCGCGCTCGGTGCGGGCCGCAGTACCTATCTAAGCGAGAATGCTCACTTCGCTCACCTCTCGGTTCCTCCCCACGCCGGACTACGTAGGGCCTACGCGGCGGTAACAGCACACTCCGGCGTTCATCGGGCGCCAGGTCCAGTGGTGCCTCGCACGCTACCCGCTCGTCGCACTTCCCTTGGCACCCATCGACAAATCAACAAGAACACGACTCTCACTGGCAATTGGTCCGGTCAGTGGGTCACGGGTGGAACCTATACCGGAGTTGAGGGCCAGTGGACGGTCCCGACGGTGACACCAAGCCTCGCGGCCGAATATGCGTCCTCTTGGGTTGGAATCGACGGAGTGACTACGACCGATCTCATCCAGTGCGGGACTTCGGAACAGAGCTCCGGTGGCATCACCAGCTACTTCGCGTGGATCGAAATGCTCCCCAACGCCTCAATCCCAATCACGAACGCGCCCGTTGCACCGGGCGACACGATCCAAGCTGAAGTCGACGAAGTCAGTGCGGGTGAGTGGGACATCTACATCGACGACTTGACCCAGGGTTGGTACTACTCGCAGGACTGGAACTATGACGCACCAGGAACCTCCGCCGAGTGGGTTCAGGAAGCTCCTGAAGTCTCGGGAAGTCAATCCACCCTGGCCGACTTCTCCCCGGTGACGTTCAGCAACCTGGGTATCGGCGGCACGAATCTCGGCGACTCGATCGCAAATTCCGTGTTCATGACGAATTCGACTGGAACCGCGGTTATCGCATATGCCAGCCCAATCACTGCCGCCAACGCATTCACCGACTTCTATGGTTCTCCGCCTCCTCCATCAGTGACCTCGATCACGCCGGCTGGTGGCCCGTCGGCAGGTGGGACTTCAGTCACGATCAACGGGACCTACCTCAATGATGCCCAGACCGTCACTTTTGGGGGAATGGGTGCGTCGGGAAGCGTCGACGCCGAAGGAACATCTGCAACGGTGACATCGCCTCCCCATGCTTCCGGACTCGTGAATGTCATTGTCACGACGTATTGGGGTGTAAGCGCCGCTACCTCCGCTGATGAGTTCACCTATGCGCCTGTGCCCACACAGCACGGCTACTGGCTGGTGGGTGCTGACGGTGGCATCTTTAGTTTTGGATCAGCGGGGTTCCACGGGTCGACCGGCAACCTCCGGCTCCAACGACCGGTGGTTGGCATCACGCCGACATCAAATCGCGGCGGATATTGGCTCGATGCCTCTGATGGTGGGATCTTCGCATTCGGCGACGCCGGATTCTACGGTTCGATTCCGGGGATCGGTCTGGCACCGGCAGGATCGGGGGCGGCCAAGGAGTTGGACGCTCCTATCGCTGGAATGGTTCCGTCGGCCGATGGTCGTGGGTACTTCATGGTTGGCTCCGACGGAGGGGTCTTTGCTTTCGGTGATGCGAAGTTCGCCGGGTCGTGCCCCGGGATCGGCGGATGCAGTGGAGCGGCTGTGGCAGTCGTGCCGGATGCCACCGGAAACGGCTACTGGGTCATCACATCGATTGGTGGGGTGTACCCCTTCGGAGACGCAGGATTTTACGGTGCACCCGGGCCGACCGGCTCTTCTGTCACTTCGGCTGTAAGAACACCTGACGGAGACGGATACTGGATTCTGTTCGCCAACGGAATCGTGATGGCGTTCGGCGACGCTGTCAACTTCGGCGAGCCGGACGGTGCAGTCGGGGGCGCAGATCCAGCAAATGCGATCTTCGCAACGGGGGATGGAAAGGGCTATTGGGTCGCATCGGCTAATGGATCGGTGTACTCGTACGGTGACGCTGTGAACGATGGATCAATGGCAGGAAAGCCACTGAATGCGCCCATCATCGCTGCGACAGGTTGGTAGGCATCCCAATCCACAGGCATTCCCTCCGCAGGGTGGAGCCGTACCCCTAGAGAAGGGCGCAATCGACGTCGCAATGCCGTCAACGCAGTCCCTGGGATCTTCCGGGTGCCCCCGTCGATCCTCGCCCGCCGACTCACCTCCCGCGATCAGCCGGACGTTGGCGTCAGGAGCACATTGGCGCCGGTGTTCTCTGAGACGGCCCACCCGATAATCTGCCCTCGGTTGTTGATCCCCTCGGCGTTCTGCAAGGTCCATGGGGTGTCCGCGGGCATAAGGTCCTGCAGGTATGTGAGGCTGCCGTGTGAGTAGATCCAGGCCGAAGGCACGAGCGAGTAGCCGAAGGCCTCCCCGACGATCGTGCCCGACCGGTTGATCGCATTGGCATAGGCGAAGGCCTGGCCGGTCAGGGGCGTCAGATTCGTGAACCTGCCGGACCGCGTCCAGACCGCGGCCTGGGGCCGCTCGCCATTGCAGTCGCCGGGTGGACTGATGTAGCCCACCGACGTATCGGCGTCGTCGATGTCGGATGCCTGGCCGTAACAGGTCCCTGTCGGCTGGAGATCGAGATACCTCCCGTTGCGCCACAGGGCCGCCTGGTTGACGATGCCGGTGCCACCGGGTTGCGGATTGCCGCCCACGACGGTCCCGTCGTCACTGATCGCCTGTCCCCATCCGTATGCATTGGCCTGCGGCAGCTGAACGGTGCGACCCTTCTTCCATACGGCGGCGTGCGTGAAGTCGTCCAGCACGTCGTACCCGACCACTTCCCCCGAGTTGTTTATTCCGTTGGCCAGAGCCAGACCATCGAGGACCTGGGTACCTCCCCCGGTCGACCGTGAATGTGCAGGTGTCGTCGGTGCAGTTCCCCACGAGCTCACCCGACGAGTTGTCACCGATGATCTGCCCACCCTGGACTTCGGCGGCCACGTCCGTCGGCACCCCGTCATGCCAGATCACCGCGTCGTATCTCGGTTCGGTCGAGCTGGCGGGATAAAGACGGCGTACCCGAAGATGTCGCCGTCGTTACTGATGCCGGTGACTGTCGGTGGAAGGCGTGGTGTCGCTCCTGGCGGATTCTGGAGGACGGTCACCGAGTACGAGGGGAGGGGTCGGGCCGCCGGCGACGTAGTCGCTCCTGCGGGTGGGGCGGCGGCACCGATCAGCACGAGAGCGGCCGCTACCCCCATCGTCGTACGACCCCGCACTCCCGCATGTCCACCGACTCGGTTCGGCATAGGGCCACTCCCCCTGAACTCGGCCAAGACTGGCCTCGATGACGGTGACTACCCCAGGGAACCGATCCCCACACGCCACCCGCGCCGACGTCGGCGTCAGGAGCAGTTCAGTATCGAGCAGAGCGAGCAGGCGACCGGACCGCTCCACTTCAGGCGCTCAGGTGCGCCGCCGCGGCCGGACGACAGCGGTCAGGTCCACGGCATTCGGGTGGACAACCGGCGCCTGCGCCTCGACAAAGTGGACCCGGCCGGTTCGTTGACACTGCGCCACAAGGGCCGCCTCCACCACATCGGCGTCGGTCGTGCCTATGCCGGGTGGAAGGTGGCCATGCTCATCGAGGGACTCGACATCGAGGTGGTCGGCCTGGACGGCTCACCACTCCGGCGTCTCGTCCTCGACCCGACCAAGAACTACCAGCGCCAGCCTTGACGGGAATGACCTGGTCTACGATGTCTTGACACACCGGTCTCCGATGTCT
>CAWJEK010000016.1:0-227711 GCA_963841885.1 uncultured Acidimicrobiaceae bacterium | reverse complement strand
GTGCACAGTCAGTTCGATCACACCGGCTATACGCCGGCCCTGGTGTCGTTCGCCCGGGCCAAGGGCAGGGCCGGCTACCCCGGTGATGGCTCGAATCGCTGGCCCGCCGTGCACTCGGTCGATGCCGCGCACCTCTACCGTCTCGCGCTCGAAGGCGCCCCGGCCGGAACCCGTCTGCACGCCGTCGCCGATGAGGGCGTGCCCCTGAAAGAGATCGCCGAGGTGATCGGAAGCAATCTGGGGGTGCCGGCAGTCAGCATTCCTCCCGAGGAGATCGTCGATTATTTCGACTTCCTGGCCTTCTTCATCTCCTTGGACAATCCGGCGTCGAGCACGCGCACCCGAGAGTTGCTGGACTGGCGCCCGACCCATCCGGGGATAGTCGAGGATCTCAACGAGGGCCACTACTTCCGGAGCTGAACGGTGGATCTGAAGGAGGGTCAGATGCCCGTCCTGGTCGTCGCGACGCGGCTCCGGCTGAGTGACCCGCGCCACCGCAGGGAGTTTTTGGAAGCTGCTGCGGCTGCTATCAACCAAGCCACCGCTACTTCGGGAAATCTTGGAGTCGAAGTGCATTCCGAAGCCAACGACGTCTACTGGACGCGGACCGCCTGGACCGGTCGAGACTCCATGCTGGCATTCATGACCACCCAACCCCACCTCGGAATGATGGCGAGCCTCGACGAGTGGTGTGATGAGGCGTCATTCGTCGAGTGGGAGCAGCCGACGCCGCAGTTTCCGGCATGGTCGGAGACGTACGACCGGCTCGTCCGCGACGGACGATCGTCAACGTTGAGTCAGCCGTCCGCCGACCATGCGGCTCGGTCCTTCCCTCCAATCCTCGGGAGGTAGGCGCCTCAAAGCTCTGACTACGGCAACGACCGGTGTCCGAACGCCGCTCCGGTCGTGCGACAGCGAATGTCAGGCGACGGAGCCCCGTTCGACATCTCGAGCGATCGGCGGGGCGAACGCATCGCTGTCCAGTCCCCAAGCGAGTACCCGAAGGGGGTGGATCCGGATCAGTTCCGTCGAGAATCCGGGACGCGGAGGCACCGCATCGGCCAGTGCCTCGGCACGACCTCGGATCTCGATGCCTCGCGGTGCCCACGGGTCGATGGATGCGAGGTCGTCGACGACGAGTGTGACACGACCGTCGTGTTGGACATTGCGGAACTTCTGGCTGCGTCCGAGGTTGTGGCCGCCGATGTCGATCGTGCCGAGCTCCTCATTCAGGAAGAAACCGACCGGTCGCGCCTGCGGAGCTCCGTCCGGTGCCAAAGTCGCCAAGCGGCCGAGGGGCTGACTCTGAAGATAGCTGCGTTCGTTGTCGCTCAGTTCCATTCGGGTACCTCCTCAGTACTTACTAATTGTAACGTAAGTGCGTGCCGAGCCGACCGCTTCCGGGAAATGCGGATGCCGACATCTCCGACCTGGCACGAACCGAGGGCCCGTTCAGTCCGCTGTTCCATGAGGCGGCCGAGCTCGTGGGACGGCGCTGGACGGGTGCCATCCTGTTCGCCCTGGCGCACGGCATCCACCGGTTCTCCGACCTCGAGGCCGTGATTCCGGGTCTGAGCGCCCGGCTGCTGACCGAGCGGCTCCGTGAGCTGGAAAGGGCGGGCATCGTGGAACGGGAGGTCCGGGCCGGAGGTGCCCGGTGGTCGTACCGGCTCACGCCCAAAGGCGACGCCCTGCGTCCGGTGTTGATGGCGTTGAACCGTTGGGCGGTGGATTGGTCGGACGAGTAGGGGAGCGGGCCGCTCGGACCCCGGCCACCGCCCCCGTCCGTTCCGGTCTGCCTCGTGCGACGCTCGTCGAACCCGTGGACGGAAGTTGTCGCCGTGGGTTCTTGACAAGCGAAGTTATTGGGCTTAACGTAATAGTTAAGCAGAGTAACACAGGGCCGGAACCACACGACAGGGGGAAGATCGGTGAACAACTCCGAAGCGAACCAGACCGAGTACGTCGATGTAGAGGGTGGTCGTATCGCATTCGATGTGATCGGCGACGGACCCTTGGTGGTCTTGTCGCCTGGCATGGCCGACACTCGCGCCACGTATCGATTCTTGGCCCCGATGATCGCCAGGGCTGGCTACCGAGTCGTCCGCGTCGACCTGCGGGGGCATGGTGATTCCAGCACCGGCTGGGACTCCTACAACCATGTGGACTCTGCTGGTGATCTCATAGCGGTGATCCACAAGCTTGGTAGCCAAGCGGTGGTCGTGGGCCAGTCCTTCTCGGGTGGGGTGGCGACGATCGCCGCGGCGATGAACCCCGATCTCGTGAGCGCCGTCGTGGAGATAGATCCGTTCACCCGCCCGCCCAAGTACAGCGTGGGGGCGTTTCTCAGAAACGATCACAACTACCGACGCGGGGCGCTCCTGCTCGGGCGGTTCGTCATGACGGCGAACGTCAAGACCTGGTCGAAGTACCTCGACGTGGCCTATCCAGGACGGAAGCCTGCCGACTGGGACACGTGGCTGGAGGCACTTCAGGCCAACCTCCATGAGCCCGGTCGCGCTGAGGCGGCGAAGAGAATGATGGGCTCCACATCGACGTTGAAGGAGGCCTGTGGACGGCTGGCGGAGGTCCGATGCCCGGTGCTGGTGATCATGGGGAGTGATGACTCGGACTTTCCAGATCCCGAGGCCGAGGCTGTTGGGATCGTGGGCGCGCTGCCTGCGGGCTTGGGCCGCTTGGAACTGATCGAACACGCTGGTCACTACCCTCATGCGGAGTATCCGGAAGATGTTGCGGCGGCGCTCATCCCGTTTCTCAAGGAGCTGCACTATGCCTAGGGCAGGCCTCAACACCGCGGAGGTGGTGACCGCCGGCGCGGACCTCGCCGACTCGGAGGGAATCGAATCAGTGAGCCTGGCTGCTCTGGCCGAGCGGTTGGATGTCAAGGCGCCGGCCCTGTACAGGCACGTCGAGGGCATCGGCGACCTGCGGCACCGCATCGCAACGTTGGCGATGACCGAGCTCGGCGATGCACTGCGGGACGCGCTCCAGGGCAAGTCCGGAGCTGAGGCGATCGGAGCGCTCTTCAGGGCACTTCAGAGCTACATCGACGAACACCCAGGCCGCTATGCCGCTACGACGGGTGCGAAGCTTCAAGGCGACGACGACCCGATGCTCGCAGCCACCACCCGTGTCATCGACTCGATCCGGGCTGTCCTGTCCGGGTACGGACTTCAACCGGACGAACTCGACCACGCGATCCGGATGCTGCGCTGTGTGATCCATGGATACGCACTGCTCCAGGCTGCCAACGCATTCCAATGGAGTAATGACCCAGACGAGAGCCTTGCGTGGATGATCCAATTTGTCGACGCCGGCCTGTGGGCGGTCGGGCGAGATCATTGAACGCCCTCACTACTTCGGCCGGGGAAAGCCGCAGCTTCATTCAGGGGCAGATGACCGAACCAACTCCGAGGAGTGCAGCATCATGAGCATCACGATCAATACAACGATCGACATCGACGGCCCCACCGAGCTGGTGTGGGATGTCCTGACGGACTTCAGCGCCTACGGAGATTGGAATCCTTCCCTGGGAATCGAAGGGTCTCCCCAGGTGGGAGCGAGGCTCAAGGTGCACATGGGTGCCGTGGGGGGACGGGGAGCGTCGTTCAGGCCCGTTGTGCTGGCTGCGACACCAGGCCGGGAGCTTCGCTGGATCGGCAGACTTGGCTTCGGCGGGATCGTCGACGGTGAGCATTTCTTCGTTCTCACCGCCAACGCCGACGGCAGCACCCGTCTGAGGCACGGAGAGTGCTACTCGGGACTGCTGGTCACGCTCGTGAGCCCCTTCATCAAGTCAGAGAAGAGTGCAGTCGGGTACGAGGGCTTCAACCGGGCCTTCAAGCAGCGAGTTGAGAGTGTTCGAGCCGCGCCCTGAAGACCGGAGAGAGGGGGACGCTCCCCTCATACAGGGCCGACCCTGATCGGACGTCGTCCCAGCTCAGCAAAGGGCTCCAACGTCGGGGTCAAGCCCACGGAGTGGAGGCGATGCGAGTATGTTCGAACCCCTCCTGAACCTTCTGACCTGGGGTAATCCGTAACGAAGCTCTCAGCAGGCGCCGAATTCGAGCGCATTGCGACCCGTCGCAAGGTCGGCATCGGAAGTGATGGGACTGCCTTCGACCCCCCCTCCGATCCCGAGCGCATCCGCTCGACCGAACAGCCCGTTTGCCTTGCTAGTACATACATCCTTGCATTCTCCTGCCTAGATGATAGGATGCCCATACTAGTAAAGGAGAGTCGGATGCAGCTCGCACCAATCACCGCGGTCGGACGCGTCGTCGGCGGCCGAACGGAGGTCGTGGACGATAACTGGGGCTCGGTGTGCGCGCACATCGAACTGCATGACGAGGTTCTGGAGAAGACGGCCACCCGAGGTCTCGAGGCGTTCTCCCACGTGGAGGTCGTGTTCATCTTCGACCGGGTTGGCGAGGACACCATCTGTCGAGGTGACCGGCACCCCCGAGGAAGACAGGACTGGCCGAGCGTCGGCATCCTGGCCCAGCGGGCGAAGGACCGTCCCAACCGGATCGGAATCACGACATGCGAGTTGGTCGACGTTGGTCCGGGCTGGCTCGAAGTTCGGGGCCTGGACGCAGTGGTGGGCACTCCCGTTCTGGACATCAAGCCGTTCATGCGAGAGTTCGGACCGCGGGTTCCGGTTGTCCAACCGCAGTGGGCCTCTGAACTGATGAAGGGCTACTGGTGAGTGCCCCCGAGAGTGCCGGCAATCCGCTGCGGTTCTGTGCAGTGGTCACCAACCAGCACGCTCTCGGGGGCGACCTGACCGCCCAGATCGACGGCGAACTGAGCATCGCCGACGCGGCACGTGATTTTGGATGGGACGGAGTGGCGGTTACCCAGCACTTCCTCACTGGAGCGTGGCTGCACGGGATCGACCAGGTAGCAATGCTTGGACGCCTCATCGACCGGACGGGTGACATGTCTCTGGTGGTCTCCATCAACTTGCTGGCCCTCCACAATCCGGTGGCCACGGCCGAGCAGTTCGCCTCGATAGATGTGCTGTCAGGAGGGCGGCTCGTCTTCGGGGCCGGACTCGGCTACCGGGATGAGGAGTACCTGGCGTTCGGGATCGACCGAAAGACGCATGGTCGAGCGGTTCGAGGGAAACCTCGCGGCGCTCAAGGAGCTATGGACGAGCGACGTGCCGGTGGTCGATCTCCCGTGGTGCCAAGTGCAGGGCACCCCGATCTCCACCCGGCCCGTCCAGAAGCCACGGCCCCCCATCCTCATGGCCGCCAACGCTGACAAAGCGGTCGTCCGGGCGGCTCTCCAGTCGGACGGATGGATGATCAATCCCCACGCCACCTATTCGACGGTGGCCCGGCAACTCGATCTCTTCTCGATGACCCGTAAGGAGGCTGGACTCCCCGCGTCGTCTCGAACGTCGGTGGCCCGTGAGATCTTCTGTGCTCCGACCCGCCAACGAGCGCTCGAAATCGCCCGACCCTTCCTCGGCGCCAAGTACGACGCGTACGCCGCCTGGGGTCAGGACAAGGCTCTTCCGGGTGACGAGAGTTTCGCCATCCCCTTCGAGCTCTTGGAAGACGAGCGCTTCATCATCGGCACGCCCGATGACTGCATCGCCATGCTCATCCCCTGGATCGACGATCTTCACATGACGGACTTCGGATTCCGCACCAACTGGTTCGGCATGCCCCACGAGTACGCCGTCGAGTCGATGCGGCTCCTGACCACCGAGGTGTTCCCCGCGTTACGAGAGGGTCGGTAAGGGCAGATGGGCAAACGCACGGATACCCGTCAACGCATGATCGATGCCGCCAAGGTCAGTTACCGCCACCATGGCGTGACGGCGACCGGATTCACGGAAGTCCTGGAGCGGGCCGGGGCGACTCGAGGCACGATCTACCACCACTTCCCCGGCGGCAAGGAGGAACTGGCCGTTGCCGTGGTGAAGAGCAGCGGAGACAACGTTGAACAGATGATCCGGACACTCGGAGATCGTTCCTCTTCGCCACTTGAGGCGGTCAATGCCTTCGTCGACGTGTGTGTCGCCGCACTGGAGGGAACAGGCGGTGCGTTCGGTTGTCCCATCGCTCCCGCCGTCCTCGAGTCCCCCGATGCGGATGCGGTGCTCAACGCGGCGGCGAAGGCGTTCGATCAGTGGAAAGTTGCCATCGAGGAGCAGCTGAGCCGGGCGGGAGTCGGTGGTGCGCATGTCGCGCAGCTCGCGACACTGCTCATCGCGGCGGTCGAGGGCGGGTTCGTCCTGGCCAGGGCCACGCGGTCGGCGGGTCCGATGCGCGACGTCGGGGCATCCATCGGTCGACTTCTGGACTTCGAGATCGAAGGTGACCGTTGATTCGGCACGCCACCCGTCGTGGGTCCATCGGGATCGACGGGGAACTCCGGGCGATGGCAGTCCGACGCCGTTCACCCGCAGACGTCAAACGAGCAAGGGGGTTTCCATGACCACGTGGGCCGTCGGTGACTACCCCCGCATGGCAGAGCAACTCGAGCCTGCGGCGCATCGTGTCGTGGAGGTTGCAGGGATCGAAGCATCCGACACCGTGCTCGATGTCGCTACCGGGACCGGAAATGCAGCACTCCTGGCCGCCGGCCGAGGGGCCGACGTCGTGGGTATCGACTTCGAGCAGACATTGCTGGACATCGCTTCCAAGCGGTGCTCGTCAGCGGGCCTGATGGTCCGTTGGGTGAATGCCGATGTCGGAGACCTTCCGGTTCCGGACCAGTCTGCATCTGCTGTCCTCTCCGTCTTCGGGGTCATGTACGCCGTCGACCACGAGGTCGCCATGAGCGAATTGGCCCGGGCCGTCATCCCCTCGGGCCGTGTAGTCCTGGCATCGTGGGTGCCTGGCAGCTTCATGCCGGCCATGGGTTCGGCCCTTTCGCCGTACTTACCGCCACTCCCGGCCAGCTCCGGTCCACCGAGCAGATGGGGAGACGCAGATTCCCTGGGGGAACTCGGGGTCCACCATGGTCTGGGTTTGACGGATCATTCAGTCGAACGGTTGGAGCTGGACTTTCCGACGGCGGACGAGGCTGCGGTATTCATGGTCCAGACTGCTGGTCACGCGATGGCCGAGAAGCCCCGGCTCGTCAGGGAGCAGCGGTGGGATGCCCTCCTCGCCGACGTCCGCTCACTGACCGAGACGATGGCGCTTCCAACAGATGAGGGAATCGCCATCCCGTGTGACTACCTCATTGCGACGCTTTGTCCGACTCGTCCTGGTGGAATCGAAATCTGAGCTGTCCAGCAGGACGATGAGAACTGGTGGAAGCGTTCTACCTGGCCAGCTGGGGGTTCGAGCATCGACATTTGCCTCGGGTCGCGAACGGATGCCAAAAACACCACCGAGGGAAAGCGTTGTGATTCCTACAACATCGGTGGAGGCGATGGGACTCGAACCCACGACTTCGACCTTGCAAAGGTCGCACTCTAGCCAACTGAGTTACGCCCCCGGGGGGTGACGGACCGCGCCCGCCGGACCAGTCAACCGTAGCAGTCCGCTCCCGTGGAACGACCCGGCCGTGACCCGTCATGGCCGGTGTCACATGGCTCCCGTACGGTTCGGATCACCGGGCGTCCTGCCCGGTTGGCGCCGCCGCCCGGCCCCTCGCTCCCGACCGGAGCCCCATCCCACGGGGCGCCCGCCGACCGGCCGCCCCCGGACCGCCAGGAGCCCTCATGGCATCCATCGACCGCGACCATCTGCTCGACGCCCTCACCGAAGGCATCGAGGCCCTGACCACCTCGGACGCCTGGCGCGCCCACCTCGACGTCCAGGGCCGCTTCCGCCGGTACAGCTTCTCGAACGCGCTGCTCATCTCCCGGCAGGACCCGGACGCCACGCACGTCGCCGGTTTCGCCACCTGGAAGAAGTTCGGTCGGGCCGTGCGAAAGGGGGAGCGGGCCCTGTGGATCCTGGCTCCGATGACCGGCCGCCGCACCGCGACGGACGACGGGGAGGAGCGACGCCCCATCGTCGGATTCCGGCCGGTCGCGGTGTTCGACGTCGCCCAGACCGACGGAGATCCGTTACCCGGGGTGTGCCGCAATCTCCAGGGAGGGGACCCGGAGGCGATGTTCCACCTCCTGATGGGTCGGGCGACCCGGTTCGGCTACACGGTCGACATCGTCGAACTCCCGGGCTCGACCAATGGTGACTGCTCGTTCGCCCGCCGCCGGATCCGAGTCGAGCGCCGCAACGAGCCGGCCCAACAGGTCAAGACCCTGGCCCACGAGCTGGCTCATGCCCTGCTCCACGAAGGCACCGACGACCGCGCCCTCGCCGAGCTCGAGGCCGAGTCGACCGCCTTCGTGGTGTGCCGGTCCCTCGGGCTGGACACCGCCGACTACAGCTTCGGCTATGTCGCCTGCTGGGCCGGCGGCGGGGCCGAGGCGGTGGCCCGCATCAGGGCGTCGGGGACCAGGATCCAACGGGCGGTGGCCGTCATACTCGACCCGGTCGACGAGTCGGCCGTGGCGTGACGGTGCGAGTTCAGTCCGGCGGGCCGGCCCGTTCGTAGGAGCGGGCGATCTCCTCCCACGCCGCCTCGACGCCGTCGAAGCCGCGCACCTCGGTCCGCTTGTGCGGTTCGAGGTCCTTGTAGACCTCGAAGAAGTGGGCGATCTCGAAGGTGAGGTGCGGCGGAAGCTCCTCCAGGTTGCGGATGCTCTCCCACATGGGGTCGCCGCAGGCGACGCTGATGATCTTGGCGTCGGGACCCTTCTCGTCGGTCATCCAGAACACCCCGACCGGGCGGCTCTCGACCATGCACCCGGGGAAGGTGGGTTCGTCGATCAGCACCAGGGCGTCGAGCGGGTCGCCGTCCTCGGCCAGCGTGTCGGGCACGAACCCGTAGTCGGCCGGGTAGAACGTCGCCGAGAAGAGTCGCCGGTCGAGCCGGAAGACGTGGTGCTCGTGGTCGTACTCGTACTTGTTCCGGCTCCCACGGGGAATTTCCACCATGACGTCGATCGTGCGATCCGTGTCCATGAGCCCAGCCCTTTCCTCGATGAAGCGGCGCTCCATTCTGGCTCATGGTAGGGAGGTTCCCGACCGGCCCCGCCCCGGTGGCGGCCACGGCCGGAGCGGCGGGGTGCCTTGGTAACGTTGAGACGTGAGCACCGACCCCGTACCCGGAACCTCGCCCGGTCCGGAGGATCGAACGGGCGCGCACTACTTCGCCCGGCAGCTCTCCGACCTCGACTTCAACGACCGGTTGCTCGACCTGGTGAGCGAAGAGGACCTGCCCCTCCTGGAGCGGGTCAAGTTCCTCATCCTCTTCTCCGAGCGGATCGACGAGTTCTTCCAGGTCCAGGTGGCCGGACTCCGCCGCCAGGTGGTGGCCGGCATCACCAGCCGGGCCCTCAACGGCGCCACCCCGGAACGGTTGCTGTTCGACGTACGTGCCTCCCTCGAACGGATGGTGCGGCGTGAGGAGGCCCTGTTGGTCGACACCCTGGTCCCGGCGCTGGCCGGGGCGGGCATCGAGCTCTGCCACTGGGACGAGCTCGGGGCCCACGACCGTGAGTATCTCCACGAGGTGTTCGACCGGCTGATCCTTCCGGTGGTGACACCCCTGACCGTGGACCCGAGCCACCCCTTCCCGTACATCTCGAATCTCTCGCTCAACATCGGCGTCGAGGTCCGCAGCCGGACCGACGGGGACTCGCGCTTCGCGTGGGTCAAGATCCCGCCGAATGTCGACCGTCTGCTCCCACTGCCCGACGGTGAGCGCTTCATCCCCCTCGAGCAGGTCATGGTGGCCTTCCTGCACGAGCTGTTCCCCGGGATGGAGGTCGGTGAGCCCTGCGTGTTCCGCGTCACCCGGGATGCCGATCTGGCCCTCGACGACGATGCCGCCGACGACCTCCTGCTCGCCCTCCAGGAGGAGCTGCGTCGCCGACGGTTCCTCCCCGTGGTGCGACTGGAGATCGACTCGCGGACGTCGGAGACCTCGATCGACCGGCTCACCGAGGAGCTCGGCCTCGGCCAGGACGACGTGTACCGGTTCGCCGGCCCGCTCGGCCTCGACTGCCTCTGGGCCGTCTACGGCCTCGACCGACAGGATCTGCACGACCGTCCCTGGACGCCGCTGGTGCCACCGGCGTTCACCTCGGTGGAACGGGACGAGGGAACGACGATCTTCAGCGTGCTCGATCGCCAGGATGTGCTCGTCCACCATCCCTACGACTCGTTCTCGGCGTCGGTGGAGGAGCTGTTGAACGCGGCGGCCGAGGACCCGCACGTCCTCGCCATCAAGCAGTGCCTCTACCGCACGTCGGGTGACAGCGCCATCGTGGCCGCCCTCGTCCGCGCCGCCGAACTGGGCAAGCAGGTCGCCGTCCTGGTCGAAGTCACCGCCCGGTTCGACGAGGAGGCCAACATCGGGTGGGCCCGTGCCCTCGAGGAGGCGGGCGCCCACGTGATCTACGGACTGATGGGACTGAAGACCCATGCCAAGACGACCCTGGTGGTCCGTCAGGAGGGTGGCGACGTCCGGCTCTACTGCCATGTGGGCACCGGCAACTACAACCCCAAGACGGCCCGCATCTACGAGGACCTGGGTGTGCTGTCCTCCCGCCCCGAACTGGGGGCGGACGTGACGCGGTTCTTCAACTACATCACCGGGTTCAGCCAGCCGCCGCAGTACCAGGAGCTGGTCACGTCGCCCGGTGGTATCCGTGACCGGGTGGTCGAGCTCATCGACGCGGAAGCCGCCGCCGGCCCCGACGGGCGCATCACCATCAAGGTGAACGGTCTCGACGACGTGACCGTCATCGACGCCCTGTACCGGGCCTCGCAGGCCGGCGTTCCGATCGAGCTGATCATCCGGGGCATCTGCTGCCTGCGCCCGGGCGTTCCCGGGTTGTCCGAGACGATCCACGTCCGCTCGATCGTCGGGAGGTTCCTCGAGCACTCCCGGATCCTGCGCTTCGGTGGATCGGCCGGTCGTCCCGCCGTGTACTACATCGGCTCGGCCGACCTGCGCCGGCGGAACCTCGACCGTCGGGTCGAAGCGATGATCCCGGTGGCCGACCCCGACGCCGTCGACCGGCTGGAGGAGATCCTCGCCATCAACCTGGCCGACGACATGCAGTCATGGTCATTGGCGTCCGACGGGACGTGGCACCGCATCCCGACGGTGCTCGGGAATGCCACCCAGGCGTCGCTGGAGGAGGCGGCGCTCAAGCGGGGAGACCTGCTGGACCGGCCCCGGGCGGCCCGGGTCTGAGTCGGTGACGGCTGACTCCGCCGGCGACGGTGCGGTGACGGGACCGTCGAGCGGAACGTCGGAAGACAGCGCCGCCCGGGAGCAGCAGCGCCACGAACGGCTCATGGCCGGCATCCGGGTCCGTTCCCGCCGGATCGCGATCCTGTACTCGATCGGTGCCGTGCTGCTCATCCCGTGGACCGTCTACCTCGCCGTCACGCTGCCCAAACGCGATCTCGACACCCACTACCGCGGCGCCTGGGTGGGATTCGACATCCTCCTGGTGGTGGTCATCATCCTGACGGCCCACCTCGCCTACCGCATGGATGCCCGGGTGCAGCTCCCGGCCACGGCGACGGCCACCCTCCTGGTCGTCGACGCCTGGTTCGACGTCATGACGGCGGGCAACCGGCAGTCGACCTTCGAGGCTGTCCTCATGGCCCTCTGCATCGAGATCCCGGCGGCGCTCTTCTCCCTCTGGCTGGCCCGGCGCGTCAACCGGAACGCCGCCGTGCTGATCGCGCACGAGAGCGTCCTGCGCCGGAACACCTGACCGGCGCCCGCCGGCGGGTCGGCCCCGTGCTCAGTCGACGGCGACGGCGATCCTCCACAGGACGTCGTCGGTCAGTCGGGGGACCACCTCCAGGGCGACCAGGTTCTCGTGTACCTGCTCCACCCGGCTCGCCCCCGTGATGACGGACGAGACGTGCGGATTCTTCAGGCACCAGGCGATGGCCAGCTGGGCGAGGGTGCACTCGAGTTCCTCGGCGATGTCGCGTAGGGCGGCCACCTTCCGGTTGCGGTCGGCATCGGTCAGTTGGTGGCGCAGCCACTCGTAACCGGGCAGGGAGGCCCGCGATCCGTCGGGAACGCCGTCGAGGTACTTGCCGGTCAACAGGCCCGAGGCCAGTGGGCTCCACGTGGTGAGGCCGAGCCCGATGCTGTCGTAGAGGGGGGCGTACTCCTTCTCCACCCGGTCCCGCCACAGCAGGTTGAACTGGGGCTGCTCGACCACCGGCTTGTGGAGGTGGTGGCGGTCGGCGATGTCCCACGCCTCCCGCACCTCCACCCCGGACCACTCCGAGGTTCCCCAGTAGAGGGCCTTACCCGACGAGATCATGTCCGACATGGCCCACACGGTCTCCTCGACCGGGGTCTCGGGATCGGGACGGTGGCAGTAGACGAGGTCCACGAAGTCGAGGCCGAGCCGGTCGAGCGAGCCGTCGATGGCCTGCATCAGGTATTTGCGGTTGAGCGTGTTGCGCATGTTGACCTCCGGGTGGAGGCCCCAGAAGAGCTTGGTCGAGATGACGTACGAGTGCCGGGGCCAGCCGAGCGCCCGGATGGCCTCCCCCATGATCTGCTCCGACTCGCCGCCGGCGTAGGCCTCGGCGTTGTCGAAGAAATTCACGCCCGCCTCGTAGGCGGCGCCGAGGCATTCCTCGGCCAGGTTGCCGGCCAGCTGGGGCCCGAAGGTGACCCACGAGCCGAAGGACAGCGCGCTCGACCTTCAGGCCGGTGCCGCCCAGTCGTCGGTACTCCATCTCCATGTTGACTCCTCCGTGTCCTGTCCGGTGGCCGGACGCGATCGGACCGCATCCTACGGCGAAGCCCGCCGGGACGGGCCGGGTACCGCCCCGGCCGGGTTGCGCGATGCTGACCCGGTGACCGACGCCCTCCTGCCGGCCGGACCTCTCGTCCCCCTCCCCCGCCAGCCGGAGGGGGTCCCGTGGCCCACCCGGGAGTGGCCGACCGGCGAACCGCCGTCCGGCGTCGTGCTCGACGACCTCCTGGACGAGGCCTTCGATCCCGACGGCCCGCTCCACGACACCTACGCGGTGGCGGTGGTGACCGGAGGCCTTCTCGTCGCCGAGCGTTACGGCGGACGGTTGCCCCGCTTCGACGGGCCGGGCCGACCGGTGCGGGCCGACACCCCGTTGCTGTCGTGGTCGGTGGCCAAGTCCATGCTCCACGCCGTCGTGGGGATGCTGGTGGGGGACGGCGTCCTCGATCCGGCCGCCCGGGTCGGGGTACCCGGATGGGACTCGCCCGACGACCCCCGCCGGTCCATCACCCTGGAGGACCTCCTCACCATGCGGGACGGCCTGGCCTTCGCCGAGGACTACGAGGACCCCGAGACCTCCGACGTCATCCAGATGCTCTTCGGCCGGGGGGCCGAGGACATGGCGTCGTTCGCGGCCGACCGACCGCTCGCCGCTCCGCCCGGATCGCGCTTCGCGTACACCACCGGGGCCTCCATGGTGGTGTCCGGGATCGTGGCCCGCGTCCTCGGCTCCGGTCAGCCGTACCGTGACTTCCTGGACCGCCGACTGTTCGCCCCGTTGGGCATGACCACGGCCGATCCGGGTTTCGACGACGCCGGGACCTGGGCGGCCGGCTCCTTCGTCCACGCCACCGCCCTCGACTACGCCCGGTTCGGGCTCCTCTACCTCCGTGACGGTCGATGGGACGGAACCCGCCTCCTGCCGGAGGGCTGGGTGGACCACGGGCGCCGGGCCCGGTCGGTCGACCCCGACGACGGGAACCTGTTCGGCGCCCACTGGTGGACCCGGGACGACCCCCTCGGCACCTTCTGGGCGGCGGGTCACGACGGCCAGTACGTCGACCTGTGCCCGGCGCTCGACCTCGTCCTGGTCCGGCTCGGACGGACGGGCTCGGACCGGACACCCCGGGTGCGCGAGTGGCGGGACCGGGTGATCGGAAGGTTCGCCGCCGCCCGTGGCAGGGCCCCGGTCTACTGACCGTCGCAGCTGACGGGCCGGGACCGGGAAGCATCGGGGACCGACGAAAGTCCGGCCGTCCCTCGGAGCAGGGCGCCGTCCGACGTCCCGGTCCCGGGTCCACCACCGTTGCGGCGGGTCGGACCCGGACCTACGGTGGAGACCACTGTGAGCAGGTCACTTCCCGTGCACGACCATCTCCACGACGTCAGCACGGTGGACGATGTCCTGGCGCTGGTGCGCGAACACGGTGGTCGGGTCACGAACTCCCGGCGCCTGCTGGCCGAGGCGTTGTTCGACGGTCCCGGTCACCGGACGGCTGAGGAGCTGGCGGCCACGGTGCAGGCCCACGCCCCCGACGTGGCCCTGTCCACCGTCTACCGCAATCTCGACGAGCTCGAGAAGCTCGGGGTCGTCGTGCACTCCCACCTCGGGCACGGGCCCGCCACGTACCACCTGGCCGCCGGGGCCCACTGCCATTTCGTGTGCCAGGACTGCGGAACAGCGGTGGAGGCCCCCGACGAGCTCTTCGCCGGGCTCGCCGAGTCCGCCCGACGGCGGTTCGGCTTCGAGATCGACACGCGGCATTTCGCCATCCTCGGCCGATGCGCGGCCTGTCGGAAGGCGGCCGGATCATGACCCGGCACGGAAGCCCCGTCGACCGGTCGGCCGAGTGGGATGCGTGGCGGGCGCGCCACCTGCAGGCCCCGGGGGAGCGGCCGGTGTCGTCGGCGCGGGGCGTGCACCACGTCGCCCTGGTCTCGAGCGATGTCGAGCGGACGATCACCTTCTTCCAGAACCTCCTGGAATTCCCGCTCGCCGAGCTGTTCGAGAACCGGGACTACCGGGGATCGACCCACTTCTTCTTCGACGTCGGCAACGGCAATTACCTGGCCTACTTCGACTTCCCCGGACTCGACCTCGACGGGTACGCCGAGGTGCTCGGAGGTCTGCACCACATCGCCATCAGTGTGACCCCCGAGCAGTTCGACCGGCTGGTGGCCAAGGTGCGCGACGCCGGCATCGAGGTCAACGTGGTGAACGGCGACTCGGCGTACTTCCCGGGTCCGGACGGTGAGCGGATCGAGCTGTTGAGCTATCCCCTGCACGACATGTACGGCACCGTCGTCTCCCCGTGACGGGGCGCTGGTGACCGGGCCCGGGGGCACCGTCGCATGGGGTGACGCCCCGGTGTCCGTGGTGCACGCCCCGACGGCCGGGCTCGACGGGTCGGAGGGCACGACCCGCTGGACGGCACTGGGCGGTACGGGCGCCGGCGAGGTGGGGATCTGGGAGGTGGACCCCGGCACCGTCCACGACGTCGAGACGGACGAGGTCTTCGTCGTACTGTCCGGTCGGTCGACGATCCGGGTGGAGGGATGGTCCGACGTGGAGGTGGTCCCCGGGGACGTGGTCCGGCTGCGGCGGGGGCGGCGACCACGTGGATCGTCCACGAGCGGCTCCGCAAGGTCTACGTGAGCTGGGCCGGCCCCGACGCCTGACCGGGTGGGCGACACCCCCGAGTGACCTCGATCAGCCCCGTCACGGCAGTCACGGGAAGCGCCCCCTCAGCCCCGTCGATCCGGTGGCGCCGTCAGGTTCTGAAGTCGGAGCTGTCCTCGGGCGACCACCTTGCCGTCAGCCACGCTCTCGATCTCCACGAGCCAGAGCTGTTGCGTTCGGCCCGTGAAGATCGGTGTTCCGACCGCCCGTACCCGACCGGTGCGAAGGGGACGGAGGAAGTCGGTGGAGTTCGATGTACCGACCACGGCCATCTGGCCGGTGATCTCCCGGGCGGCGAGCGCGGCACCGTGGCTGGCGACGGACTCCACGATCGAGGCCCACACGCCACCGTGGACGATCCCATAGGGCTGTTGGTGCCGCTCGTCGATGTCGACGTAGGCCACGACCCTGGTCGGGGTCAGCTCTTCGACCCGGATTCCCAACGCGCTCGTCCCATCCCGGTTGCGGATCCATCCGTCTCCTTCGTTCGTCGGTGCCCTCATCGTAAGGATGGATCCGAGTTGCCCGACGGATCACAGAGGGGAAGCCCGGTTGGCGGCGTCTTCCGGCCGTGAACGGGTGGATCGACGAGTGCACCTGCCCGAGGGAGCTGGTCCCAGCTCGCGAGCCGAGGCCCCGGCCCGGTGACCAGGGGCTCGCACGCCGATGGGTGGGACACCGGCATGTCGTCGTCCGATCAGGAAGGGCTGCTCCTCAACTGCCGACGGATCCACTCGTCCGCGTTGAGATCCGACTGACGCGCGATGGCGGAGCTCCCCATCATCTCGAACCCGTGGGGGGCGCCGGGAAGCACATGGAGCTCGGCCGGCACGCCTGCGTGGAGCAGACGCTGGGCATAGGTGATGTCTTCATCCCTGAACCCGTCGAGGGAGCCGACACAGATGTACGCAGGCGGGAGTCCCTCCAGATCCTCCGCCCGGGCCGGTGCCGCGTAGACCGGCACGTCGTCGCCGCCATAGAGGTCGCCGAGGTATGCCTTCCAACCGAACGTGTTGGAGTTACGGCTCCAGATGTAGAGGTCGTCGAGTTGGCTCGACGGCGTCGTCTGCCGGTCGTCGAGCATGGGGTACTGGAGGAACTGGAACTCCGGTCGGACCTCGCCACGGTCCCGCGCCAGGAGAGCCAACCCGGCGGCGAGTCCACCTCCCGCACTCGCTCCGTAGAGCCCGATGCATGACGGATCGATCCCGAGTGCCTCGGCGTTCGCCGCCGTCCATGTCAACGCCCGGTAGCAGTCTTCCAACGGATCAGGATAGGGATGCTCGGGGGCGAGTCGGTATCCGACGGACACTCCCACCATTCCGGGATCGAGGCACCAGCGGTCGAACAGACCGTCGTACATGGTCCTGTCACCGATGACGAACCCACCGCCGTGGATGGCTACGACTCCCGGAAGTGGTCCGGTTCGATCAACCGGGGCATGGACTCTCACGGGGACCGGGGGATCTCCGGGGACCTCCATCTCCACCCGGGTCACCCGGTCGGAGAGCTCTGGTACCGCGAACGAGAACCCCCGCATGTCCTGAAGGACAGTCTGGTCCAGATCGGAGATGGGGACTGCTCGAACTGCTTCGGCGATCTCGACGTCGAGCTGGTCGTGATGGGTCACCGGCCCACTCTAGGACGGTGGTCGGCGCCTGCACGCCAAGACCGCAGCGTCCCGACCGGTGGTTCGGGCCATCTCCTCGACGGCAAGATCGCGCCGGAACGGGCCGGTTTTGCCTACCAGCCCTCCGGCACGCGCAACAGCGGGGGTCGGAACCCCCGCTGAACTGCGTACCTCGTGGTCGGGCTGCCCGGATTTGAACCGAGGACCTCTGCGTCCCGAACGCAGCGCGCTACCAAACTGCGCCACAGCCCGCACTGCCCGGACGGCGCGGCCGCACCGGGAAAGGTCATGCTACCCGACGGCGGTGTGGTCGTTCCCCCGGCCGTCGTCGACGGCCCCCCCGGCCTCCGACCCGGGTGCGGGCACCCGTTTGACCACCACCTTGGCGATCCGGCGCTTGTCCATCTCGGCCACCCGCAGCTCCCAGCCGTCGACCCGGTGGGTCTCCCCCTCCTCGGGGATGTGCCCGAAGGCGTCGAACAGGTAGCCACCCAACGTGACGTACTCGCCCTCGGGCAGTTCGACGCCGAGCCGGTCGGCCAGCTCGTCCACGCTCATCCGACCGTCCACCAGCCACCGACGTCCGTCGACCCGGACGACCTCCGGCTCGTCCTCGGGGTCGAACTCGTCGGGCAGGTCACCGACCAGCGCGCCGAGCAGGTCCTTGACCGTCAGCACCCCTTCGACCCCGCCGTGCTCGTCGACCACCACGGCGAAGGCCCGCCGCTGGCGGCGCATGCCGGCCAGGACGTCGAGGACGGGTCGCGACTCGGGCACCAGGAACGGCTGGCGGAGGCGACGCGAGATGTCGATGGGACCGGGCGCCTGACCTCCCTCGTCCGGTCCACTCCCCGTCCAGCCGGCCCGGAAGAGGTCGTTCACGAACAGCACCCCGATCAGGTCGTCGAGGTTGTCGCCGCAGACCGGGAAGCAGGAGTGGCCCGACTCGCGGACGGCCTGCGAGACCGACTCCACCGTCAGGGGGATGGTCAGCGCCACCACGTCCACCCGGGGCGTCATGACCTCGCCGGCCACCATGTCGCGCAGGTCGTGGAGGGCGTCGATGATGAACCGCTCCTGCGCGTCGGCACCGCCCTCGACGGGCAGCCCGGACGGCTGGGCCCCGGTGGGCCCCGGCCCCGGACCGCGTCGCCGCGCCCGCCGTCCCGGCGAACCCTCGGACTGGTCTTCGTGGCGACGGAACACGGACAAGGCGGTGACCCGGTCTGTAGGGGGTGGAGCCGTCAGGCTCCGGGAGGGGCGGCGACGACGGACAGCGGTGTGTAGGACTCGTCGTAGTACGTCCCCCCGTCCAGGAGGGCGGTGACGGCCCGACGCAGCCGGATCGGGTCCAGCGGCTTGACGAGCCAGCCCTCGGCGCCCGAGCGGCGGGCCAGGAAGACGTCGGGTCGGCGGTCCAGGAGCATCAGGACCGGCACGTGGCCGAGCTTGCCGTAGGAGGCCTCGAGGTGGAGCTCGAGGGTGGTGGCCATGCCGCCCATGTTCCCCATCTGCATGTCGACGATGACCAGGTCCGGCAGCGACTCGGCCACCAGGGCCATCACCTCGGGTCCCGACCGGGCCTCGACGATGGTGGTGTCCGGCTTCAGGGCGACGGACGCGATCTCGGCCCGGACGGTGGGGGCGTCACTGGCCACGAGGATGGTCGGCACGATCGAGAGGTTAGCCCCCTCCGGTGCCACGGCTCCACGTGGGAGGGAGGGCCGACGGTCCGGCCCGGTCACCGGGGGGAGGATCAGCCGTCGTCCTGGCCGAACAACAGGTCGGCGACGTGACCGAGGCCGTCGATGTCGTGGACGTCGGTGTTGAGGAGGGGCACGCGGTAGACGGGGGCGGGGGCGACGCGGGACACCAGGGCGGCGAAGACCGACTCCTCGCGGTCGGAGGCCAGCGTGTAGCCGGCCAGGTTCTCCACCAGCTCGGCCAGGGCCACGGCGGTGCCGTCGGGGGGGATCGACCCCCGGTCGGCCAGCGGGGCCAGTCGGGCGAGCTCGTCGTCGGAGGCGAAGCGGGGCTGCACCCGGTTGACGATCAGGGCGGTGGCGCTCATGCCCGACTCCTCGAGCTTGCCGGCGAAGTGCACCGCCTCGTCCACCGAGTCCGGGCGCGGGGAGGCGACGAGGACGAAGGCCGTGCCCGGCTGCACCAGGAGCTCCCTCACCCGGGCGGCCCGCAGGCGGAATCCCTCCTCCATCCCCTCGAACGCCTGGAAGAAGGCGACGGCGTCGTGGACGATGTCCGCGCCGGCCACCTTGGAGATGGTCCGCAGCAGCGCCTGGGCCGCCACCCCCATGAACCGCAGCCCGATCCGGGTGGGAGCCATCAGGGCCTGGAAGATGCGGTTCTCCAGGAAGTGGGTCAGCCGGCGCGGCGCGTCGAGGAAGTCCAGGGCGTTGCGGGAGGGCGGGGTGTCGACCACCACCACGTCGAATCCTCCCTCCTCCACCAGCTCGTGGAGCTTCTCCATGGCCATGTACTCCTGGGTGCCGGAGAGCGTGCCCGTCAGATTTCGGTAGATGCGGTTGACCCGGATGTCGTCGGCCTGCGCCTCGGAGTCCGAGTAGCGGGTGATGAGGTCGTCGAAGGTGCCCTTGGGATCCAGCATGAGGGCGTGCAGCTCACCGGTCCACGGGCCGGGGATGCGGGTGGGGCTGTTCGACAGTTCGTCGACGCCGAGGGAGTTGGCCAGCCGTCGGGCGGGATCGATGGTGACCACGCAGGCGGTCCGACCGAGGCGGGCGGCCTCCAGGGCGATCGCCGCCGAGGTGGTCGTCTTCCCCACCCCACCCGACCCGCAGCAGATGACGATCGACCGCTCCCGGACCACCTCGCCGATGGTGGCCGGAACCGACCCCGCGCCGCCGGTCGGTCCGACCCCGTCCGGCCGGGCCGGATCGCTCACGGGGTCACCGGATCGGGCTCGTGCAGCGCCTCGATGCCCCGGCCGAGGGAGCGGCTGAGGGTATCCAGCTCCAGGGGCCCGATGGCGTCGGCAAACAGGTAGGGGACGCGGATCTGGGGGAGGGGCAGCTCCTCGGCCAGCCGCGTCACCTGCTCCTCCTGCAGCTCGCGCCGGCGCTGGCGGAACGCCCGGGCCTCCTCGAGCGACACGAGCAGGTCCGGCGGGAGGTCGACCCCGGCGGCGGCGACCGTGGCCGCCGCCGGGACGTCCAGCCCGGCCACGCCGGGGTAGCAGGCGTTGACGATGAGGGGGCCGAGGGCGATGCCGACCCGGTCCTCCAGTTGGTAGGCCGCTTCCACCACCTCGTTGACCGGCATCTCCTCGGGCAGGGTGACGAGCGCCACCTGGCACCGGGCCGGGTCGGACAGGAGCGCCACCACATCGGCCGCCTGGGCCCGGATGGGCCCGCCCCGGGCGGCGTCGAGCAGGCCGGCGGCCGACGACAGGAAGGTCATCGTGTGCCCGGTGGCCGGAGCGTCCACCAGGATCAGGTCGGCGACGCCCTGCTGCTCGATCTGCTTGACCTTGCCGAGCACCAGGATGTCCCGGATCCCGGGAATGGCCCCGGCCACGATGTCGATGATCCCCGAGGAGAGCAGTCGCTTGGAGAAACGCCGCATCCCGTGGTCGTCCAGGTATTCGAGGAGGGCGTCGTCGGGGGTGATCGTCCGGGCGTGGACCGTGCCGGGCGGGATCCGCGCGCCTTCGTCGACGTCCCCCCCGCCCAGGTCGGTGGCGCCGGCGGCGTGCAGGACCTCGCCCGCATACCCGAGGTCCCCGGATCCGCCGAAGGCCGTGGTCACCCCGGTCCGGCCCTCGAGCTCGATGACCAGTACCGACAGGCCGGCCCCGGCGGCCAGGTGCGCCAGGGCGGCGACCATGGTGGTCTTGCCGACACCACCCTTGCCGGCCACGATCACCACCCGGCTCTGGCTGCAGAAGGAGCGGATGTCCATGACGCCCCGAGCGTAGTGTCCGACTCCCGCGCCCCGGCTCCGCTCGCGATCGCCACGCTCGGCGCGAATGTGGCGTGAAAAGCCCGTAAACCTTTCGCCACCTCTTGTTTCCCCAGGGGGTGGGGAGTACGTTCCAACAGGTCAGAACGCACCGAAGGGGGAATCGGGCAGTGGAGCAGTTGATGGATTCGTGGCAGCTGAAGGCGGCGTGCCGGGGGCCACAGGCGGAGATCTTCTTCCCTCCGGCCCATGCGGAGCGGAAAGAGGAGAAGCTGCAGCGCGAGGAGCGGGCCAAGGCCATCTGCGCGACCTGTTCGGTCCGGAACGAGTGCCTCGAGTACGCGGTACGCATCCGCGAGCCCCACGGCATCTGGGGAGGATTGAACGAGATGGAACGACGCCAGTACGCGGAGCGGCGCGTCGGCTGACCGTCGGGGCGTCGTACCCCGGGCGATCAGGACCCCGGCAGCGGGGCCGGCCTGGGCAGTCCGAGGGAGTCGTCCGCAGCCAGGACCCCTTTCGACCGGCATACGGACGCGGGCCGTTGGGCCGTGGCCGAACAGATGCCGGCCGACAGCTGGTTGGCGACCGCCAGTACGGCCTGGCCCGTGGGCGGCGTGGGAACGCTCCCGTCCGTGGTCGGCGGGGCGTCCGACTTCGGATCGGCGACGGTGGCCGCTATCTGGGCCTGGGACTGCCCGGCGAGGAGCGCCGGGCTGAACCCGGAGGTGGTCGTGGCCAGTCGCCCGCCGATGTCGAGGAACGGGATCCCGCCCGGTGACAGGCCCCCGGCCCGGGGCGCGGTGCGGGCCACCACGGCGGCCTGGGCGGGGGTGAGCCGGGCGAGGCGCTGGAAGGCGCCGTCCGGTCCCGTCTCGTCCGAATAGAGCTCGACCCCGGTCAGCACCACCCAGGGGCTGGTGTAGGCCACCCCCACGAAGCTGAAGGTCGCCGTGCCGGGGAACACCGTCTGGGCCGAGGACACCGTGTCATGGAGTGCGGTGAACCGACCGAAGCGGGCGAGCGCCACGACGAGCGGCCAGCGCTCGGCCGCGCTGAAAGGACTGAACTCACCCCCGACGAAGAGCACCTCCGGCTTGCCGTCGACCGTGAGGGCGGGAGTACCGGTGAGCACGCTGGGCGGCGTGATGGTCGTTCCCGCCACGGTGGCGCCGACGTCGTCGAAGGTGGCGGTCGGGATCTTCGACAGCGTGGTCAGCACGGCGGGGGAGGTGACGGCCGGGGGCACCGGGGCGCTCGGCGACACCACGTGGGTCAGGGCGTAGGTGACGAGTCCGACCACCCCGAGCAGGATGACCACGACCGCTCCCCAGGCCAGCCTGGCCGGCCGGCCGGGCGCGCCTTCAGCCACCGCAGGCCCGGTCCCGGCTCAGGACAGCACGCCGTCGGCCGGCTCCGGCTCCACCTCGCCGTAGCCGGGGGAGAGGACGACCGGTGAGGCGGTGGCGATGATGATGAAGAGGAGGAGCGTGGCGATGTGCACGCTCGAGCACCACAGGCAGATGGCCTTGATGACGAACAGTTCGGCCGAGATCAGGTAGATGATCATGCCGACCCCGGTGATCGACAGGATCAGCCGGGCCAGATGGACCCCACGCTGGGCCGACCGCCACGCCACGGGGAGGCACAGGGCCAGCATCGGGACGAAGAACACCAGTCCCAGCATGGCGACCGGGATGCCGAAGATCTCCGACTGGGGGCTCTGGGTGACCTTCTCGCAATTGAAGGTGGCGGACTGCACGCAGGCCAGCGCCTTCGGCTCGAAGTGGGTGATGGTCAGGTAGATCGACGCACCCAGCCCGTAGACGGACAGGAGCAGCGAGGCGACCGGCTGCCACCGGAGGGCGGGCACGGGAGTCGGTCCCCGCCGCTCAGCTCGCCGAGATCCCGAGGGCCTTGGCCGCGGCCTGGACCCCCGAGGAGTTGCAGACGCTGCCCGGCTGTCCGTGGCTGGCCTGGCAGATCCCGGCGGACATGTAGTTGGCCGTGGTGAGGATGACCTGGGTCACCGGGTTGGTCGGGTCGGACAGGCTGCCCGAGATGTCGGTCCAGCTCAGGCCGGCCAGGATCTGGGGGTCGTAGCTCGCCCCCGAGAACAGCAGGCCGTTGTTGATGTCCACGAAGGGGAACGAGATGGAGCCGTTGCTGCTGCTCTGGCCGGTGGGCAGGTATTTCGAGGAGCTGTACTGGGTCAGGATCTTGGCCTCCTCCTTGGTGGGGTTCTGGAGGTTCGTGTACCCACCGTCGGCCAGCGGGACGTTGGTGTACTGCTCCACGGCGACGAAGTTGATGTACGGGCTGTCCAGGGTGGCACCGTGGAAGCTGAAGGTATGGGTGTCGGCGTCGACGTCGGTGTGCGAGGAGGCGGTGATCTGCAGGTTGCTCCAGGTGCCGAAGCGCCCCAGGGCCGCGGCCATGGCCCAGCGCTCGGCCGCGCAGTAGGGGCAGTACTCGGCTCCGTAGTAGAGCATCGTGGGGCTCTTGCCGTTGATGGTCATGGGCGGTTGGCCGCTCACCGGCGTCGGCTTGGCGACCTGGCTGGAGCTGACGCCCACGGCGTTCCAGGTCGACAGGGGGATGGTCGTGACGTCGTGGACCACCTGGGCGGGGGCCGGCTGGACCGGTGTGTAGGAGAGGTCCTGCGTGTTCGACTTGGTGGCGTTGACGATGAAGAGGGCGGCGATCACCACGATGACCAGGCCGACGGCGCCCCAGGCGATGAAGACCCCCGTACGGGACCCCGACGGGCCCTTGCCGGCCTTGGCGGAGGATCCGCCCCGCGGCGTGTTCCCACCCCCCTTGGGCGTGTTCCCCCCCCGGGGCGTGTTGCCTCCCTTGGGTCCCTTGGCGGCGACCGGGCGGCTGGCGGCCCGACTCTTGTCCTTGGCGCTCTGGCCACCGCTCCCGCCCGGCTTGGGCTTCGGCGTGTTGCCCCCGGTACCGGGACTCTTCGGTGTGTCAGCCATGGGTCTGCGGTCCTCGCTTCGTCCGAACGTCGGATGGAGCGTAACGTGTCCCGCCGACCCCCGGCGGTCGGTGGCCGTCGAGGGACGACACCCGTGTTGTCGCCCCGGAGGGCCCGGTGCCTAGAGTGGGTCCATGTCGGCTGTCCCGTCCGCCCCGGTCGGCCCGGGCCCGTCCGGTGCCGGCGGCCCCGCCCCGGTGGCGGCCGCCCGCTCGGTCGACTGGCGGATCACCACGGTCGACGGCCGCCGGGTCCGCTACGGCGTGGCCGGATCCGGGCGGCCGGCGCTGTTCCTGCACGGCTGGGGGCTGCGTCCCAACGCCTACGCCCGTGACATCGAAGCCATGGCGGCGGCCGGCTGCCGGGTGATGGCGCCCTGCCTGCCCGGGTTCGGCGGTACCCCGGAGTTGGAGGTGGAGCAGCGCACCTTCGTCGGGTACGGGGCCTGGGTGGGCCGCTTCTGCGACGCGGTGGGAGTGGGTGAGCTGGCCCTGGTGGCCGGGCACTCCATGGGCGGCGGCGTGTCCGCCGCGTTCGTGCACCAGCGTCCCGCGCAGGTCGACTCGCTGCTGCTGGCCAACGCCGTCGGCGGGCCGACCTGGGCGCTCTTCCCCAACGAGGTGCGCACCATGGTGCAACGTCCCTTCTGGGACTGGGGACGCCACTTCGGTAGGGACCTCCTCCAGTCCCCCGCGACCTGCGCCTGCTGCCCCTCCTGCTCGAGGACTTCATCCCCAACCTGTTCCGCAACCCGCTGGGCATGGTGCGCACCGGCGAGTTCATACGCAAGGCCGACCTGGTGGCCGAGGTCCGCGAGATCGCCGCGCCGCGGCATCCCGGTGACGGTGGCGTGGTCCGACCGCGACGGCCTGGTGCCGCGCTCGGCCTTCGACGACCTGCGGCGGGCGGCCGGTGTGGACGGCGTGGTGGTCGAGGGCTCGCACGCCTGGCTCATCTCCCAGCCGGACCGCTTCGGGGAGCTGGCCATCAGCGCGTTGGTCGACGCCCGCCGCTCGGCGGAGCGCGGCGACGACGGGGCCGTACCGCCGGGCTGACCGCGGCCGCGGGCCGGAGTGGGCGCCGGGGCTAGCGTGACGGCCATGCCCGTTCCCGTCCGCGATGCCGCCACCGTGATGCTGGTGCGGGACGGCGTCGACCCGGACGGTCGGTCCGACATCGAGGTCTGCAT
This sequence comes from uncultured Acidimicrobiaceae bacterium, assembly GCA_963841885.1. Taxonomy (GTDB): domain Bacteria; phylum Actinomycetota; class Acidimicrobiia; order Acidimicrobiales; family RAAP-2; genus Bog-756. Next base: position 202,479 of record CAWJEK010000016.1, on the reverse strand, counting down.
GTTGCGCCGCAACCTGGAAAGCGAGTTCGTGGCCGGCGCCTACGTCTTTCCGGGGGGGTCGGTCGACCCCGCCGACCGGGGTGCCCCGGCCGACGAACTGTGCCGCGGCCTGTCGGACGCCGAGGCCAGCCTCATCCTGGGCATCGACTCGGGCGGCCTGGCGTTCTGGGTCGCCGCCCTCCGGGAGTGTTTCGAGGAGGCCGGGGTCCTGCTCGCCCGGCCGCGTGACCCCGCCCGGGGCACGGACCTGCTCGACACGACGGATCCCGCCGTCCGGGACCGGTTCGAAGCCCACCGGCTGGCCGTCAACGAGGGGAGGACGGGCCTGGTCGACGTGTGCCGGGCCGAGGGCCTGGTCCTGGCCGCCGACACCGTCCACTACGTCAGCCACTGGATCACTCCGGAGCTGTCCCCCCGTCGCTACGACACCCGCTTCTTCGTCACCGTCGCCCCCGCGGGACAGGTGGCGCGCCACGACGACGGCGAGACGATCGCCACCGTGTGGCTGCGGCCCGGTGACGCCCTCCACCGGTTCGGGGCCGGGGAGATCGAGCTCCTGCCGCCGACGGTCGACGCCCTCACCACGCTGTCGGCCCATGCCTCGACCGACGCCGTGATGGCCTGGGCCCGCGAGATCTCCGACGTGCCCACCATCCTGCCGATCGTCCTGATGGTCGACGACCAGCTGCTGATCCTGCGACCGGGGGACGACGGGTACGACCAGGCGCTCGAGGACCGGCTCGCCTCCTCCGAGCCGGTCTCACCGGAACTGGCCCGACTGGTCCGACAGCGGTGGGGCCCGAAGGCCGGGCGGATCTAGCCCGGATCGCCGGCGGCCACGGCCGCCTCCACCCGTTCCAGCATCCGGACGCTGCAACCGTCCATCACCACCGGGCTCGGCGGATTCTCCACCAGCGCGTTGGCGATCCGGGCGAACTCGGCGGCCAGAGGCTGGTCGTCGTCCAGGGCGACCGGGCGCCCCGCATCGCCGCCGGCGGCGACCGACGGGTGCAGCGGCACCCGACCGAGCAGCGGTACCCCGACGTCGGCGGCCAGACGGTCACCACCGCCCGAGCCGAACAGGGCGTAGGACGTGCCGTGCTCGCAGGTGAAGTCGCTCATGTTCTCGATGACGCCCGTCACCTGCAGGTAGCCCTTGCGGGCCATGTCGGCGGTCCGGGCCGCCACCTTCTGGGCGGCCACGGGCGGCGTGGTCACCACCAGGACCTCGGTGCGCGGCATCATGCGGGCCAGGCCCATCTGGATGTCCCCGGTACCGGGTGGCATGTCGATCAGGAGGAAGTCGAGGTCGCCCCAGTGGACGTCCTCGAGGAACTGCTGGACGGCCCGGTTGAGGATGAGCCCCCGCCACATGATGGCGTTCTCCTCGTCGGCGAGGAATCCCATGGACAGCACGCGCAGGGTGCCGTCCCCCACCCGGCGTTCGAGGGGGACCATCTTCTTGTCGCGCGCCTCGATGTCCCCCTGCATCCCCAGCAGCCGGGGCACGCTGAACCCCCAGATGTCGGCGTCGAGCACCCCCACGGTCAGTCCGCGACGGGCCAGCGCCACGGCCAGGTTGACGGTGACCGAGCTCTTGCCGACCCCGCCCTTGCCCGAGGCGACGGCCACCACCCGGGCGCGGTCGGGGATGTCGGTGGGGGACGGGTCGTCCCGGGCGATCCGTCGCGCCCGGTCCATGACGGCCTGCTTCCCTTCGGCATCGAGGACCCCGGTGGTCACGGTGACCGACGCCACCCCGGGCAGGGCGCTCACACGGAGGTCGACGTCCCGTTCGATCTGGGCCCGCAGCGGGCACCCGGCGATGGTCAGGGCCACCTCGACGGCGACGTCGGGCCTGTCGGCGCGGATCCGGGTCACCATGCCCAGCTCGACGATGTCGGCGCCCAGCTCCGGATCGCGTACATGGCGCAGCGCCTCGCGGACGGCGTCCTCGGTCGGGGGGATCCGTCGGCACCACGGCTGTCGGTCCAGGTCACGGCCGAATTGTACCGGGGGCGCACGATCGACCGGTCGGACGCGGCCGTCGGCGCGGGGTCCGGCGGGGTGCCGGGGGCGGACGGTGTACCGGTCCGGGACGTCCCAGGGTACGATTGTCGGGGAACGCGACGTCCCCGACGGACGCGACCACCGGGACCTCGACAGGGCGTCAGGCCGCCCGCGACCAAGAGGAGCAACGATGAGCTCGACCATGCAGAACGTCACCATCGGCAAGAAGCCCAACCCCGTGACCCTCACGGACGGGGCCGCCGCCAAGGTGGCCGAGCTGCTGGCCGAGGAGGACACCCAGGACCTGGCCCTGCGCGTCGCCGTCCGTCCGGGCGGCTGCTCCGGGCTTCAGCTACGAGATGTTCTTCGACGCCGACGTGGCCGAGGACGACGTGGTCCGCGAGTTCGGCACCGTCCGGGTGGTGGTCGACCCGACCAGCGCCGACCTGCTGAAGGGCTCCACCCTCGACTACAGCGGCGGGCTGCAGGACGCCGGGTTCCACGTGACGAACCCCAACGCCACCCGGACCTGCGGGTGCGGATCCTCCTTCAGCTGATCCTCTGATCCGGCTCCGCGTCAACGGCGCCGACGTCGACGTACCCGACGACGACGCCACGCTCCTCGAGGTCCTGCGCGAGCGACTCTCGTTACGGTCGCTGAAGGACGGGTGCAGTCCCCAGGGCCAGTGCGGCTGCTGCACCGTCTGGGTGGACGGCTCGCCCCGGGTGGCCTGCGTGACCCCGGCCCGACGCCTCGGCGGCCGGGAGGTCACCACCCTCGAGGGGCTGCCCGAGGCCGCCCGGGCCGCCTGGGCCGAGGCGCTGGTCGCCGGGGGCGGCAGCCAGTGCGGCTTCTGCACGCCCGGGATCGTGATGCGCCTGGCGGCGCTGGACGGGCCGGTGTCCGACGAGCGGATCGACCAGTCCCTGCTGGCCCACCTCTGCCGCTGCACCGGCTGGCAGACGATCCGCGAGGCGACCCATGTCGTACTGGACCCCCCGTCGGCTCCGTCGCCCGGCGACGACCCCGTCCGGGATCTCGCTGCCGCGGCAGCCCGGGCCACCCTCGAGGGGGGCGTGCCCCAGCGGGTGGGACCCGGGGTCGTCCTCGGTGACGCCGGGTTCGCCGATGACACCAGTCCGGTGGACGCGTTGGTCGCCGTGCCCGTCACCGGGGGCGGGTATGCCGTGGCCGGGTCTCTCGCCGAGGCCCGGGTCATGGCCGGCAAGGTCCAGGGTCGGAGCACCACGGTGCCGCTGGGCCACCCGGTAGGGGTCCCGCCGGGCGGGTGGACCCTGACGCTGGCCACCACCTGGGTCGAGCCGGCCTACGTGGAACCCGACGCCTCGTGGTGCGCCCCGGGGGGTGAGCCCGCCTCCCCGTACGGCAACGGAGGCGCGTTCGGCGGCAAGCTGGGCTCCCCGGTGGCGGAGGACGCCCGTCGGCTGGCCGACCAGCACGGCCGGCCGGTCCGGGTCCTGTGGTCGCGCGAGGACGTCGTCCGCCGGGGACCGAAGCGGCCGCCGGTGGCCGCCGGGATGGCCGCGGACGGGACCGGCGTCCTGCGGGTCGGGATCAGCGGCGACCCGCTCGCCGGGGCGGACTGGGACGCCGTGGTGGCCGACGTGGCCGCGGTGGCGCCGGGGCTGACGGTGGAGCAGGTGCCGGTCACCGGCCCCCCGACGTCCCGCTCCCTGCGCGCCGCGGTGTGGGCGGAGGCCGCCGTGCTGACCGCCGTCCTCGACCATGCCGGCGCCGGTCCGGTCCTCGACGTCCCGGTCGGGGTGACATCCCCCGGTGGCGCCCGCGCCACGGCCCGCTGCCGGGCGGACGGATCGATCGGGATCGTGGTGTCGGCCGGACCCGCCCTGGATGCGGTCGTGCTCCGCTCCTATGCCGTCGGCGCCGCCCATCAGGCGCTCGGATGGGTGGGTTCGGAGGGCATCGCCGTCGACGACGAGGGCACCGTGCGGGACCTGACCATGCGGTCCTTCGGCATCCTGCAGGCCCGGGCCATGCCCCCGGTCGGGGTGCGGGTCGAGGACCCACCGACGGGTGCCCCGGTCAACGGCTCCGACGCCGTGTTCGCCGCGGTGGCCGCGGCCCGCTGGCTGGCGGACGGCCTGGTCCCGACGTGGCCGACCGGCCGCGGCACGGAGTCGCGCCGGCGCTGAGCCCGAAGCTCCGTGTCTAGTCTGGAGCCGCACGCGAGCCCGAGGAGTCACCCATGAGCACCCCCGTCGGTCCCTACACCCCGATCGTCCGGGCCGGCTCCTGGCTGGTCTGCTCGGGCCAGCTGGGCCTGGCCGCGGCCGGATCGGGCGGAGCCCCGACCCTGGTGGAGGGCGGACCGGGACCCCAGCTGACCCAGGCGGTGGCCAACGCCGCGACGCTGCTGGCCGGGGAGGGTGCCTCGCTCGCCGACGTGGTCAAGACCACGGTCTTCGCCACCGACCCGGCGGACTTCCCGACCGTGAACGAGGCCTACGTGGCCGCCTTCGGTGGCCACCGACCCGCCCGGTCGATGGTGGCGGTGTCGGCGCTGCCCATGGGGGCGGCCGTCGAGATCGAGGTGTGGGCGCTCGTCGGCGGGGACGGCGACCGCGCCGGCTAAGGGGTCCAGCTGGTCTGGCCGAAGCGGTAGCCCACCGACCGGACCGTCTGGATCAGGTGGGCGTGCTCCTCGCCGAGCTTGGCCCGCAGCCGGCGCACGTGGACGTCCACCGTCCGGGCCCCGCCGTAGTACTCGTAGCCCCAGACCCGGCTGAGCAGGGTCTCGCGGGTGAACACCTTGCCGGGACGGGCGGCCAGGAACCGGAGCAGCTCGTATTCCATGTAGGTGAGGTCGAGGACCCGACCCGACACCGCCGCCTGGTAGGTCTCCAGGTTGAGCACCAGGGGACCGTGCTCGAGCAGGTCCGGCCGCAGGCCACGTCCGGTGCGCCAGAAGAGGTGGGCCAGCCGGGCGGCCAGCTCGTCGCTGTTGACCGGCTCGAGGCAGAGGTCGTCGAAGAGGTCCTCGCGGAGTTCGAGCTCGCCGAGCTGGTCGGCGGGGACCACGACGAGCACGGGCGCCAGCGGCACCTCACGGGTCCGCAGGTGGCGGCAGAGGGCGAAGGCCGCCTTCGGATCCGTTCCGCTGGCGATGACGGCGCCCGACCAGCCGTCCTCGGGCTCCTCGGTGTCGACGGCCTCGGGCGTGCCGATGCCGCGCCAGGGATAGCCGGCGCGCTCCAGCACGAGGGTCACCGCCGGGGGCGGGGACAGGGGGAAGCACAGCAGTGGCTCCATGGCGTTCTCCCCCTCTCCTCGGTCGGGTACTGGTCGGGTCCGGACGGGTGCTGCGCCGGTGGTGTGCGGCTCAGAGCAGCGGCAGGTAGCGGTCGAGCTCGAACTGGGTCACGTGCGCCTTGTAGCCGGCCCACTCCTCACGCTTGTTGCGGATGAACCACTCGAACACGTGGTCGCCGAGGGTGTCGGCCAGGAGGTCCGATCCCTCCATCAGCTGCAGGGCGTCCTGGAGGCTGCCGGGCAGGTGGAGGATCCCCTTGGCCTCGAGCTCGGCCGGGGTGAGGGCGAACAGGTTGGCGTCGGATTCGGGGGGGAGCTCGTAACCCTCTTCGATCCCGCGGAGGCCGGCGGCCAGGATCACCGCGAAGGCCAGGTAGGGGTTGCAGGCACTGTCGGGGGCCCGGTACTCGATCCGGGTGGACTCCGTCTTGCCGGGCTTGACGACCGGCACCCGGACCAGGGCCGAGCGGTTGTTCCGGGCCCAGGAGACGTGGATGGGGGCCTCGTAGCCGGACACCAGGCGCTTGTAGGAGTTGACCCACTGGTTGGTGATGGCGGTTATCTCCCCCGCATGGCGCAGCAGCCCGGCGATGAAGCCCTGGGCGACGTCCGAGAGTCCCCCGGGCCGGTCGAGGTCGACGAACGCGTTGGTGTCCCCCTGGAAGAGCGACATGTGGGTGTGCATGCCCGAACCCTGGACCCCGGCCAGGGGCTTGGGCATGAAGCTGGCGAACACCCCCTGCTGCCGGGCCATCTCCTTGACGACCAGGCGCACGGTCATGATGGTGTCGGCCATGGTCAGGGCGTCGGTGTAGCGCAGGTCGATCTCGTGCTGGCTGGGCGCGTCCTCGTGTTGGGCGTGCTCGACCGGGATCCCCATCTCCTCGAGGGTGAGGACGGTCCGCTGGCGGATGTCGCTGGCCCGGTCGGCCACGGTCAGCTCGAAATAGGAGCCGGTGTCCAGGCCGATCGGCGGGTGGGTCGGATCGCCGTCGGCGAAGTAGAAGAACTCCATCTCGGGAGCGGCGTAGAACGTGAAGCCCTGGTCGTGGGCCCGGTCGAGCGTCCGCTTCAGCACGTGGCGCGGGTCGCCCTGGAAGGGGGAGCCGTCGAGGTCGACGATGTCGCAGAAGACCCGGGCCACCTGGGCGGCGCCGTCGGCGTGCGAATGGCTGTCGTGGCCCGGGCCCTGGCCGTGACCGTGCCAGGGCAGGAGTTGGAAGGTGTTGGCGTCGGGGCGGGCGAGGACGTCGCTCTCCTGGACCCGGCTGAAGCCGTCGATGGCCGAGCCGTCGAAGGTCATGCCCTCGTCGAGGGCGTTCTCGAGCTCGGCCGGGGTGATGGAGAAGGTCTTGGGCGTGCCCAGGACGTCGGTGAACCACAGCTGGACGAAGCGGATGCCGCGTTCCTCCACTGTGCGGAGGACGTACTCCTCTTGGCTCCTCATGGGGTCGTGCACCTCCGAAGACGTGCCGCGCTGGGTGGTCGGGTCCGGTTCGATCCACTCATTGTCGCAGCTGGCGGGGGGATGGGTCGACGAGGACCGACGCGGAGCGCACAGAGCCGGGCCCCGAGGGACCCGGCTCTGTGGATGTCCGTGCAGGTGGCGGGCCATGGCGGCCCGCCGGTCTTCAGCTGCCGGCCGCGTCGCCGCAGACGGTCTCGACCATGACGGCGGTGACCTCGTAGGGGTCCATGTTGGCGTTGGGACGCCGGTCCTCGAGCCAGCCCTTCTTGTCCTTGGCGACCTTCCACGGGATCCGGATGGACGCCCCCCGGTCGGAGGTGCCGTAGCTGAACTTGGTGTAGTGGGCCGTCTCGTGGGCGCCGGTCAGGCGGCTCTCGATGCCCACGCCGTAGACGGCGATGTGCTCGTCGACCCGCTTCCCGATGGCCTCGCACCCGGCGATGATGGCGTCCCAGCCGCCGTCCTCGCGCATGGCCTTGGTCGAGAAGTTGGTGTGGGCGCCGGCACCGTTCCAGTCACCGAGGATCGGCTTGGGCTCGAGGGTGGCGAACACGCCGAAGTCCTCGGCGATGCGGAAGAGCAGCCAGCGGGCCACCCAGAGCTGGTCACCCATGTCGAGGGGTGAGAGGACGCCCAGTTGGAACTCCCACTGGCCCATCATGACCTCGGCGTTGGTGCCCTCGATCGAGATGCCGGCGTCGATGCAGGCCGCGGTGTGCAGTTCCACGATCTCGCGACCGGGCATCTTGTCGCCGCCCACGCCGCAGTAGTACGGGCCCTGGGGGGCCGGGTAGCCGACGGCGGGCCAGCCGAGCGGTCGACCGTCCTTGAAGAACGTGTACTCCTGCTCGATGCCGAACATCGGCTCCTGGTCGCCGTACAGGTCGACGATGGCGCGCAGCTTGGCCCGGGTGTTGGTCGGGTGGGGGGAGAAGTCGGTCAGCTCGACCTCGCACATCACCAGCTTGTCGTCCGGCCCCCGAAGCGGGTCCGGACAGGACCAGACGGGACGCAGCACGCAGTCCGAGTCATGTCCGAGGGCCTGGTTGGTGCTCGAACCGTCGAAGCCCCAGATGCCCGGCTCCTCGCCGTCGGGGACGATCCGGGTCTTGCTCCGGAGGAGCGGGGACGGTTCGGTCCCGTCGATCCAGATGTACTCAGCTTGATACGGCACGTGCGCTCCTCTATTGCTCGGTTGCTCTGCTACTCCACCGCCCTGGACGGACGAAATTACCACCGTGCCCCTTCCGGGGCCCCGGCTACGGCCGGCCTGCCCCGGGGGCGTCCCCACTGTTGCAGGGGGGCGTTTCCCCGCCGTTACCCGATTGTGAACGGAGCATGAACACGACCCCGTCCGATCGAACCGACCCCCGGCCGGGGCGGATCGGGCCACGCCCCCGATCGTCCCGGGGGACCACCGGTAGGCTGGGCCGATGCCGCAGATCCGGGTCGCCGCGTGCCAGGTCAACACCGTGGTGGGCGATCTGGACGGCAACGTGGGCCGGATCCTCGGCGCCCTGGCCGAGGCGGACCGGGCCGGCGCCGACCTGGCCGTGCTGCCCGAGTTGGCGGTGACGGGTTATCCGCCCGAGGACCTGCTGGGGCGCCCGGCGTTCGTGGCCGACAACCTCGCGGCGTTCGCGGCGGTGGCCGCCGCCACCGGGTCGTGCGCCGCCGTGGTCGGCTACGTCGACGTGGCCCCCGACGGCCGCCTGCTCAACGCCGCCGCCGTCTGCCGGGGGGGCGAGGTGCTGGGACGGTACGTGAAGCGCATGCTGCCCAACTACGGCGTCTTCGACGAGCAGCGTTGGTTCACCCCGGGGTCGGGGCCGGCGACCGTCTACGACCTGGGCGGCGTGTCCGTGGGCGTCACCGTCTGCGAGGACATGTGGTTCGTCGGTGGCCCCATGGCCGACCAGGCCGCCGCCGGGGCCCGCCTGCTGGTCAACGCCAACGCCTCCCCCTACTCCCGGGGGCGGCGCGAGGAGCGTCTCGCCGTGCTCGCCGACCGCGCCCACGAGACGGGATGCACCATCGTCTACGTGAACCAGGTCGGCGGACAGGACGAACTCGTCTTCGACGGTGCGTCGGTGGTGGTGGGTCCGGACGGAGCCATCGTGGCCTCGGCCCACCAGTTCGTCGAGGAGGTCCTGGTGTGCGACCTCGATGTTCCGGCCGACCCCGGGACCACCGGGCAACCGCGGGTGCCGGTGGCACCCGCCACCCGGGTGCGCGACGGCCGGCCGGCCCGACCGGTCGCCGAGCCGCTCGACCCGGTCGCCGAGGTCTACGAGGCCCTGGTGCTCGGGACCCGCGACTACCTGGGCAAGAACGGCTTCTCCGACGCGGTGGTGGGACTGTCGGGCGGGATCGACTCGTCGCTGGTGGCCGCCGTGGCGGTCGATGCGGTGGGGGCGGACCACGTCCACGGGGTGGCCATGCCGTCGCGCTACTCGAGCGAGGGCTCCGTCTCCGACGCCGAGGCGCTGGCGTCGGCGCTGGGCATCGACCTGGCCCGGGCGCCGATCGAACAGGCCCACCGGGCGCTGGCCGACACCCTCGCCCCGCTCCTCGGGGCCGAGCCCACCGGCCTGACCGACGAGAACCTGCAGAGCCGGATCCGGGGCGTACTCCTCATGGCGCTGTCGAACGCCCACGGGTGGATCGTCCTCACCACGGGGAACAAGAGCGAGATGGCCACCGGGTACTCGACGCTCTACGGTGACTCGGCCGGGGGCTTCGCCGTGATCAAGGACGTGGCCAAGACCCTCGTGTACGAGCTGTGCCGGTACCGCAACGCCCGGGCCGGCACCGAATTGATCCCCGAGTCGGTGCTGACCAAGCCGCCGTCCGCCGAGCTGCGACCCGACCAGCGGGACGACGAGTCGCTCCCGCCCTACGAGGTGCTGGACCCGGTGATGGCCGGCTACGTCGAGGGCGACCGCTCGGCCGACGACCTCGTGGCCGAGGGGTTCGACCCCGGGGCGGTGGCGCGGGTGGTGTCCCTGGTCGACCGGGCCGAGTACAAGCGCCGGCAGATGCCACCGGGGGTCCGGATCTCGGGCAAGGCCTTCGGCAAGGATCGCCGCATGCCGATCACCAACCACTACCGCTCCGAGGTGCGTGCCGCGCCCACCGTCGACGGGGCGTCGTCCGTTGTCTGACCTGACCACCGACCCGGCCGCCGACGCCGTCCGGGCCGACGGGGCCGCCGGTGCGTCGCTGTCGCTGGAGACCACCTCGGCGCTGGTCGGGGAGTACCGCTGGATCGAGACGGCCCTCTACGCCACCCTCGGGGCCTGGGTCGGCGAACTGCCGTTGGCCGGGGTCCAGGTCCACCTCGACGCGCAGAGCATGCGGCACGCCTGGCACGCCGAACTGTTCGCCGACCGGCTGCCGGTCCGGGCCGGCGTCGACCCCGACGCGCTGACCCGTCCGTCCCCCGCCACCGCCACCCTGCTGGCCGCCCTGGACGGGATCGAGCCGATCGGTGACGGGCCCGGTGCCTCGTGGCCGCCCGAGGACGACGTCGTCCCCCGCCCGGGGGCGCTGCCGCGACTGGCGGGCCTGTACCGGGTGGTGCTGCCGAGGCTCGTGACCACCTATACCCGGCACCTGCGCGTGACCTCCCCGGTGGCCGATGCCCCGCTGTCCCGGGCCCTCACCCTGGTGCTGCGGGACGCGACCGAGGACTGGATGGCCGGCGAGCGGCTGGTGCAGCGGCTGGTCACCCGACCCCACGACGTGGCCGCGGTGTACGGGTTCCAGGAGCGGCTGGAGTCGGTGGCGGTGGGGGCGGGCGCCCACTCGGGTCTCGTCACGCTGCCGGACTGGGTTCCGGCCGACTGACGGCGACCCGGGGCGCCGTTCGGAGGGGTTGACGCGTCCGGTAAACTGCGTAGAGCAGCGATCGTTGCGCCCGAAATCGCTCGTCTCCCGTCGTCGGTCCCCTCACCCGGGCGCCTCTCGCGGAGGGCGGAGCGTCCCCACGCAGGTGGGAAACCGAAGGACCTGGTGAACTTGGCAAAGGAGAGGCTCGAGCGAGACGACGAGGACCTCGTCCGACTGTACCTGACCGATATCGGTCAGTACCCGTTGCTGACCAAGGACGACGAGGTCCGGCTGGCGCAGGCCATCGAGGCCGGCCGTGAGGCCGACGCCCAGATCCAGTCGGCGCCCAAGGGCCTGACCCCGGCGAAGAAGCGCGAGCTGCGCCGCACCGTGCTGCAGGGCGAGTCGGCCCAGCAGACCTTCGTGCAGTCGAACCTGCGCCTCGTGGTGTCGATCGCCAAGAAGTACCAGGCCTCCGGGCTGCCACTGCTCGACCTCATCCAGGAGGGCAACCTCGGGCTCATGCACGCCGTCGAGAAGTTCGACTGGCGCAAGGGCTTCAAGTTCTCCACGTACGCCACCTGGTGGATCCGCCAGGCCATCACCCGGGGCATCGCCAACACCGGTCGGACGATCCGGCTGCCCGTCCATGCCGGCGACACCCTGGCTCGGGTCCAGAAGGCCCAGGCCCGCCTCGAGCTCAAGTACGGCCGCCCGGCCACGTTGGCCGAGCTGGGCGCCGAGGTCGAGATGCCCGAGGACAAGCTGGTCGAGGCGCTCCGCTTCCGGGCCGAGCCCCTGTCGCTCTCCGAGCCGCTGCGCGAGGACGGCGACGCCGAACTGGGCGACGTGGTCGAGGACCGGTCGGCGGAGTCGCCGTTCGAGGTGGCGGCCGTCTCACTGCTGCCCGAGGAGATCGGGCGGCTGCTGTCACCACTCGACGAACGGGAACGCGAGATCCTGCGCCTGCGGTTCGGTCTCGACCGGGGCGAGCCGCGCACGCTCGAGGAAGTCGGCGAGCACTTCAACCTGACCCGCGAGCGGATCCGCCAGATCGAGGCCCGGGCCATGTCGAAGCTCCGCCACCCGTCCTCGGACACCGGCGCCCGCGATCTGCTGACCGTCTGACGGCGGTCCCCTCCCGGTCACCCCTGGACCGCGCCCGCGGGTGAGGGGATAAGATCCCCCCCATGAAGAAGCTCATCATCCTGGCCGTCATCATCGCCCTCGGGGCCATCGCCGCCCAGCGGCTGCGCTCCGCCTGAGCGAACCGACTCCAACCCGGCAGGGTTCGCGGCCGCCCCGACGGTCGGTCGTGCCGCCGGTCCGACGCTGATCAGCCAACCGGTCGGGTAGTCACGCGCCCCGGATCCGGCGGGCCGCTCATGGCGAGGCACCCCGACGACCCCCGGTGAGCGCCCGGCCCGTGCCGGCGCGGCCCCGCCGCTGCGTCAGCTCTGGGCCCGCCGCGACATCCGCCAGACCACCAGCGCCCCCGCCGTCGCCACCGCGGTGACACCGGCGGCGGTGGCCGTGGTCGACAGGCTGGGCACGCTGACCCGGTCCCGGAGGCGGACCGGTTTGGTGAACTGCATCACTTCCCACTCGCGCTCCTTGGCCACCTTGGCCAGTACCCGGTCCGGATTGACCGCCACGGGGTGTCCGACGGACTCGAGCATGGGGAGGTCGGTGTAGGAGTCGGAGTAGGCCGACGACTCGGCCAGGTCGAGCCCCTCGACCTCGGCCAGCGCCCGCATGGCCTCGGCCTTGAAGGGCCCGTAGGCGTAGAACTCCATCTCGCCCGCATACCGGCCCTCGTCGTCCACCACGGCCCGCGTGGCGATGCAGCCGTCGACGCCGAGGTGCTCGGCCAGCGGCTCCACGATCTCCTCGGGCGAGGCCGACACCAGGTAGACCTTGTGCCCGGCGGCCCGGTGGGCCTCGATCAGGTCGAGTGCCTCGGCGTAGATGATGGGCTCGACCGTCTCCTCGAGCGCCTCGCGCACGATCTCGCGGATCTGGTCCCGGTCCCAACCCTTCGTGAGGGCGAGCATCGACTCGCGGACGCGGGCCAGCTTCTGTTCGGACGCCCCGAGGTGCAGGTAGATGATCTGGGACACGACCGAGCGGGCGATGAGCCGGCGGTTGATGAGTCCGCCCCTGTAGAAGGGGCGACCGAACGCGGCGATCGAGGCCTTGGCGATGACGGTCTTGTCGAGGTCGAAGAAGGCGGCCCGCATGGGGTCAGGGCCCGACCAGCAGGCGCTGCACCTCGTCCTCGGCGTCGGCGGTGATGAGCACCAGGACCTCGTCGCCGACGGCCAGCCGGGTGTCGCCTCGGGGGACGATCAGTCGGTCGGAGCGGACCACCGCCACGATGGTGGCGTCGCGGGGCACGCCGAGGTCGGCCACCGTCACGCCGTCGGCCGGCGAGTCCTCGGCCAGGGTCACCTCGACCAGATGGGCGTTGCCTCCCTGGAAGCGCAGCAGGCGCACCAGACTGCCCACCGACACGGCCTCCTCGACGAGCGCGGTCAGCAGCTGGGGGGTGGAGACCGACACGTCGACGCCCCACGTCTCGGTGAAGAGCCACTGGTTCTTCGGATGGTTCACGCGGGCCACCACCCGGGGCACGGCGAACTCCTGCTTGGCCAGGAGGGACACCACCAGGTTGTCCTCGTCGTCACCGGTGGCGGCCACCACCACGTCCACCGTCGACAGGCCGGCGGCGTCCAGCGACGCCACCTCGCAGGCGTCGGCCACGATCCAGGTCACCGCCAACTCGTTGCGCTGGCGGGCGACGAGGTCCGGGTCCTGTTCGATCAGGAGCACCTCGTGGCCGGCCGCGTGGAGGTCGGCGGCGATGGCCGTCCCGACGCTGCCGGCACCGGCGATGGCGACCTTCATTCCTGCCCCCCGACGGCGGCGGCGCCGATCAGCCGCTCCTGGAACCGCTCGAGGGCTTCGGTGGTGGCGACGAGGTGCAGGATGTCGCCGTCCTGGCCGACGAGGTCGGTGAAGTCGAGGCGCGCCGTCCCGGCCCGGGTGACCGACACCAGGGTGACCTCACCCGGCACCGACAGGTCCGCCAGGCGCTTGCCCGCCCAGCGCTCGGGCAGTCGGCGCTCGATGAGCGACACGCCTCCGGTCGGATCGGACCACTCGGCCTCGATCCCCGAGGGGAGCAACTGGTGCCGCACCTGCTCGATGGTCCACGAGACGGTGGCCACGGTGGCGATGCCGAGCCGCAGGTAGATCTGGGCCCGGCGGGGGTCGTAGATGCGGGCCACCACGTTGGGGATCCCATAGGTTTCGCGGGCGATCCGGGCCGTGAGGATGTTGGAGTTGTCGCCGCTGGTGACCGCGGCGAGGGCGGCGGCCCCGGGGGCGCCGGCCTGCTCCAGATCGTCGCGATCGAACCCCGAGCCCACCACCGTGGTGCCCGGCCAGTCGACGGGCAGCCGACGGAACGCCTTGGCGTTGCGGTCGATGATGGCCACCGAGTGGCCCTGAGCGGTGAGGTCCGCGCCGAGGCCCGACCCGACCCGCCCGCATCCGACGATGACGATGTGCACGGGCACCATGCAACACGCATCGACGCGCCGGCACAACTCACCGGGGCACCGAACCGGCCGCCGGGCCCGGGACGACGGCCGCACGGGTGGGGCATGCTCTAATGAGGGGATGGATCCTGACGTCGGCACGGGCGCACCGGTCGGCGCGCCCGGCGACACCGGATCCGGGGCCGGCCCCCGGCGGACCACGGCGCCACCGCCCCGGCCCACCGCGTCCCCGGTGGTGAAGGTCGATCTTCCCGAGACGCTCCGCTACCGGATGAAGAACGTGCTGCTCGGGCCGCCGCTGGTCAACGAGAAGCTGAGCGACGAGCGGCTGGGCCGACCCTCCGCCCTCGGCGTGCTCGCCCCCGACTGCATCTCCTCCTCGGCGTACGGCTCCGAGGAGATGCTGAACCAGCTGATCCCGTTCGTCGGCCTGGCCGCCTTCACGCTGCTGGTGCCCATCACCATGGCCATCCTCGGCGTCCTGTTCTTCGTCACCCTCTCCTACCTCGACGTCATCAAGCTGTACACCCAGGCCGGTGGCGCCTACGTGGTGGCCCGCGAGAACTTCGGCCCGAAGGTCGCCCAGGTGGCCGCGGTGGCGCTGCTCATCGACTACACGGTGACGGTGGCCGTGCAGACGGCGGCCGGCACGGACGGCCTCACCAGCGCCTTCCCCTCCCTCACCCGGTGGACGGTGGAGATCACCGTGGGCGTGATCCTCCTCCTGCTCTACGGCAACCTGCGCGGCATCAAGGAGGCAGGCAGGTTCTTCGCCTTCCCGACCTACTTCTTCATCGTCACCCTGGCCTTCGTGGTCGTGACCGGGTACATCCGCGAGGCGCTGGGTCAGCTCCACGCCCAGGTCGTCAACGCCCACTGCGTCGTCACGGCCACCACCGGATGCCCGCTCACCCAGACCCACCCCGCCAACGGCCCGTCGTGGCTCTACGGAGCGACGTTCATCGTCATCCTCCGCTCGTTCGCCAACGGTGGTTCGTCACTGACCGGCCTCGAGGCCATCTCCAACGGGGTCGCCACCTTCCGGGAGCCGGCCTCGCGGCACGCCCGCCAGACCCTGGTGGTCATGAGCTCGGTGCTCGCCTTCCTCGTCCTCGGGGTCACGCTGATCGCCCACTGGACCCACGCCATCCCCTACACCAACGGGACCCCGACCGTGGTCTCCCAGGAGGTGAAGCTGGTCTTCGGCCACGGACCCGTGGGCAACGTCGCCTTCTACGTGGTCCAGGCGGCGACGGTGCTCATCCTCTACACCGGCGGCAACACGTCCTTCAACGGCTTCCCTTTCCTGGCCAGCTACGTGGCCCAGGACGCCTACCTCCCCAAACAGCTGACCCGCCGGGGACACCGGCTCGCCTTCTCCAACGGGATCATCGTGCTCACGGTGGTCGCCCTGGCCCTCATCCTGGCCACCGGCGCCAACCTGTCGGCCCTCGTGGCGCTGTACGCCATCGGCGTGTTCACCGGGTTCACCATGGCCGGCAGCGGGATGGTCAAGCACTACCTCGACGACCGCGCCGGCCACTGGAAGCGCCACGTGGCCATCAACGGCCTGTCGGCCGCGCTGTCGGCCATCGTCGTGCTCATCTTCGCCACCGTGAAGTTCAAGGAGGGCGCCTGGGTCGTGGTGTTCGTCGGCCCCCTGATGTTCTTCGGCCTCATCCGGCTGCACCGGCAGTACATGGTGGAGGAGGAGCAACTGGAGGAAGGGGCCTCGGAGGCGGCCGAGGCACCCGTGCTGACCCGGCACGTCGTCGTCGTCCTGGTGGACCGCCTCGACATGGCCACCGCCCGCGCCCTCCAGTACGCCCGCACCCTCCATCCCGACGAGCTGCGGGCCATCCACTTCGCCCTCGACCCGCTGGCCTCCCGGCAGCTCGAGGACGAATGGCGGCGCCTCGGCCTGTCCGACTTCCCCCTCGACATCCAGGAGTGCGAGGACCGTCGCCTCACCCGGGCCGCCCTCGAGCTGGCGGCGGAAACGGTGGCCGACCGTCGCACGGAGCTCACCATCCTGCTGCCCCGTCGCATCTTCGCCTCCGCCTGGCAGCGGGTGCTGCACGACAACACCGCCGAGACGATCGCCACCGCCGTCGGGCACCTGGAGCACGTCAACGCCACCGTCGTCCCCTACCAGCTGGCGGGGGGCTGGTGGTCGAACCGGCGTGAGTGGCGGCGCCGCACCGTCGAGGGCGCGCCGCCGACCCACGGCCAACGGGCCGCCGACAAGGCGGCCGACCGGGAACGGGCGGCCCGGGCCCTGTCGCACCGGGAGGCCTTCGGGGAGCGGGCCCGGGGCACCGTCCCGATCGGCGACGTCCAGTGGCGCCAGCGTGTGCGGGTGGCCGGCCGGGTGCGGTCGGTCCGCGTCCAGCCCCGGGCGGGCACGTCCAACCTCGAGTGCCTGCTGGCCGACGACAGCGGCATCCTGCTCCTGGTGTTCCAGGGGCGCCGCCGGATCCCGGGCATCCAGCCCGGCGCCCGCCTGGTGGTCGAGGGGATGGTGGGCGACTGGGCCCGGCGCCAGGCCATCCTCAACCCCGACTACGAACTCATCGCCGGCCCCGAAGCGACCCACGAGCCCACCTGATCCGGGACGGGGCGGCCCGATTCTTGCCCCTGACCCCCGTAATCACTATGTTCTCCCCGGTTGCCGGAAACGTGCCCACGGGCCCGACCCGGCATTCGGCCGACCGGCCGTTGCTTCGCACGTTGGGGGACGTGTCCCTCCCGTCTGCGACACGACGCGCCGCATGGACCGTGAGATCTACGTAACCGAGCAGTACACCGAAGGGAGCCCCACTGATGACGCACCTCCTGGCTGAAGGGGGTTACCAGAACTTCTTGCTGACCAGCAACACGAAGCTCTGGCTGTACTTCGCACTCGTATGTGCCGTCGCCGCCATCGTCGTGGCGCTCTTCCTCGTCCGGGGCGTCATCGCCGCCGATCAGGGCACCGCCACCATGCAGGACATCGCCAAGGCGATCCAGGAGGGCGCCGAGGCGTTCCTCGCCCGCCAGTTCAAGACCATCGGCATCATCATCGTGCCGCTCGCCGTCCTGATCTTCTTTACGGCCACCAAGGTGACGCACACCGTCGGCTACCACGCCGTCATCTTCGGCGGGCACATCATCCTCCGGCCCATCACGGTCACCGACCTCACCTTCGTCCAGGCCGGGATCTACCGGGTGATCTGCTTCCTCGCCG
The DNA here is from genome assembly GCA_963841885.1 of uncultured Acidimicrobiaceae bacterium. Classification (GTDB taxonomy): domain Bacteria; phylum Actinomycetota; class Acidimicrobiia; order Acidimicrobiales; family RAAP-2; genus Bog-756. The sequence goes on along the minus strand of CAWJEK010000016.1, from coordinate 185,089 downwards.
GTGCCGTCTGCTCGGGCCTCACCGGGTTCATCGGCATGAGCCTGGCCGTCCGGGGCAACGTGCGCACCGCCGCCGCCGCCCGCGAGGGCAAGATGGCTCCGGCCCTCAAGGTCGCGTACCGCACGGGCGCCATCACCGGCCTGCTCTGCGTGGGCCTCGGCCTCCTCGGGGCCACCGTGATCGTCCTCATCTTCCAGAACACGGCCACCGCCGTCCTCATCGGGTTCGCCTTCGGCGCCTCGCTGCTCGCCCTCTTCATGCGGGTCGGCGGCGGCATCTTCACCAAGGCCGCCGACGTGGGCGCCGACCTCGTGGGCAAGGTCGAGGCCGGGATCCCCGAGGACGACCCGCGCAACGCCGCCACCATCGCCGACAACGTGGGCGACAACGTCGGCGACTGCGCCGGGATGGCCGCCGACCTGTTCGAGTCCTACGTGATCACCATCATCGCCGCCGTGATCCTCGGCGTGACCGCCTTCGCGTCGATCTCCCGGAACCCGCTGCACCCGAACGCGGTGCTCGCCGGCAAGTCGGTGATCTTCCCGATCGCCATTCCCGCCATCGGGATCCTCGCCACCATCGTGGGCGTCTTCGTGGTGCGGGCCGGCAAGAACGACAAGAACGCCATGGCCCCGATCAACCGGGGCGTGTGGACCGCGGCCATCCTGACCATCGCCGGGACCGCGGTCGTGGCCGGCGCCTACCTCCACTACTGGAAGGCTTTCTACGCGGTGCTTACCGGCGTCGTGCTCATGCTGGTGGCCAGCCAGATCACCGAGCACTTCACCTCCACCGAGCGCGGCCCGGTCAAGGAGGTCGCCGAGACGGCCCGTACCGGGCCGGCCACCCTCACGCTGTCCGGACTGGCCCTGGGCCTCGAGTCGTCGGTCTGGGCCATCATCGCCATCGTCCTCGCCATCGCCGTGTCGATCGGCCTGGGCGGCGGCAACATCGAACTCACGCTGTACCTGGTGGCCCTGACGGGTATCGGCCTGCTGTCGACGGCCGGCATGATCGTCTCCGAGGACAGCTTCGGCCCGGTCTCGGACAACGCGGCCGGAGTGGCCGAGATGTCCGGCGAGTTCACCGGGGAGGCCGAGCGGGTGATGGTCAGCCTCGACGCCGTCGGCAACACGACCAAGGCCGTGACCAAGGGGGTGGCCATCGGGTCGGCGGTGATCGCCTCGGTCGCCCTCTTCGCCTCGTTCATCGAGACGATCGGCGAGCAGCTGAAGCTGCCGCAGATCGGCAACGCCCTGTTCAACCTGCCCTCGACGGCGATCAACGTGTCGCACCCGACGACCTTCATCGGTGTCCTCATCGGCGGGTCGATCGCCTTCATCTTCAGCGCGCTGGCCATCCGGGCGGTGGGTCGCTCGGCCGGCACCGTGGTCCAGGAGGTGCGCCGCCAGTTCCGCGAGCACCCGGGGATCATGGACTACTCGGAGAAGCCCGAGTACGGCAAGGTCATCGCCATCTGCACGACGGCCAGCCAGCGCGAGCTGGCGACCCCGGCCCTGCTGGCGATCCTCTCCCCGGTGATCGTCGGGTTCGGCATCAACTACTTCGCCCTCGGGGCGTTCCTGGTGGGCGCCATCCTGACCGGGCAGCTCATGGCCAACTTCCTGTCCAACTCCGGCGGGGCCTGGGACAACGCCAAGAAGTACATCGAGGACGGCCATGAAGGGGGCAAGGGCTCCGAGGCCCACAAGGCCGCCGTCATCGGCGACACCATCGGCGACCCGTTCAAGGACACCGCCGGCCCGGCACTCAACCCCCTCATCAAGGTGATGAACCTGGTGTCGCTGCTGATCCTCCCGGCCGTGATCACCCTGTCCCACCACACGGCGGCCCGACTGTCCATCGCCGGGGTCTCGCTGGTGGTGCTGCTCCTCGCCATCGCGTTCTCCAAGCGCAAGACCGAGAGCATGGACAGCGAGCTGTCGTCCAGGCAGGCGGCGGCGCCGGTCGCCTGACCGGTCCCCCGGGGCGGCCGGCCCACTGTCGCCGGGACCCGCCGCCGGCTGCCCGTCCTCCGCCGGACAGCCGTGTGACCAGCACCGATAGGCATCACCACCGGGGCCGGAGGGCCCCGGTGGCGCGTCACCGGCCTTGACAACGCCTCGCGCTACCGTTCACCCTTGCCCACAGCGATGCCACCCACAGACCTGACAGAGACGAACCACGAGACGGACGACGGCGCCACCGACCACGCGGGCGGCGCTGCGACCCGACGCCGCGCCCGGGGGGGCGACCGCAAGCTCGTGATCGTCGAGTCCCCGGCCAAGGCGAAGACCATCGCCGGCATGCTCGGCCCCGACTACGTGGTGGAGTCGTCGATCGGGCACATCCGCGACCTGGCGACCCGCAAGGAGCTCCCCGAGGCCTTCAAGCACGAGTCGTGGGCCGATCTGGCGGTGGACGTCGACAACGGGTTCAAGCCGGTCTACATCGTCTCGCCCGAGAAGAAGTCACAGGTGGCCACCCTGAAGCGCCTGGCCCGCCAGGCCGGCGAGGTCTACCTGGCCACTGACGAGGACCGCGAGGGGGAGTCGATCGCCTGGCACCTGAGCCAGGTGCTCGGCCTCCCCGAGGACACGCCGCGGATGGTCTTCCACGAGATCACCCCCCAGGCCATCCAACGGGCCATCGAGGAGTGCCGGACCATCGACCCGCACCTGGTGGAGGCCCAGGAGGCCCGCCGCATCTTCGACCGGATCTACGGCTTCAAGCTCTCCGACGTCATGCGCCGCAAGACCAACGGCCGTTCGGCCGGTCGCGTCCAGAGCGTGGCCACGAGGATGGTCGTGGACCGCGAACGGGAGCGGATGGCCTTCCGGTCCGCGGGCTGGTGGGGGATCGACGCCACGGTGACGGCCCGGGGTGAGGCCGTCCGGTCCGCCGCCGACGACGTGTCCCCGGACTTCGCCGCCTCCCTCCTGGCCGTCGACGGCACCCCGCTCGCCGGGGGCAAGGACTTCGACTCGACCGGCCGCCTCGTCGACCCCACCAAGGTCGTGGTGCTCGACGAGAGCGCGGCGCGGGCCCTGGCCGCCGGGCTCGAGGGGCAGCCGCTCACGGTGTCGTCGATGACCCACAAGCCCTACCGGCGCTCGCCCCGGGCCCCGTTCATCACCTCGACGCTCCAACAGGAGGCCGGCCGCAAGCTGCGGTTCAGCTCCAAGCGGACCATGTCGGTGGCCCAGCACCTCTACGAGGAGGGCTGGATCACCTACATGCGCACCGACTCCACCACCCTCTCGGACCAGGCCCTGACCGTGGCCCGGGCCCAGGCGACCGCCATGTACGGCCCCGCGTACGTACCGGCCGCCCCCCGCCTCTACAACAAGAAGGTCAAGAACGCCCAGGAGGCCCACGAGGCCATCCGTCCGGCGGGCGAGTCCTTCCGCACCCCGGACGAGGCCGCCCGCTCGCTGTCGGGTGACGAACTCCGGCTCTACGACCTCATCTGGAAGCGGACGGTCGCCTCGCAGATGGCCGACGCCACCGGCACCAGCGCCCAGGTCCGACTGACGGGGACGGCGTCCGTCGACGGCGCCACGCGGGCCGTGGAGTTCGGCGCCTCGGGCACCGTGATCGAGTTCCCCGGCTTCCAGCGGGCCTACGTGGAGGGCGAGGACGACCCCGAGGCCGAACTGGCCGACCGGGAGGTGCGTCTGCCGCCGATGACCGAGGGGGACCCGGCCGCGCTGTCGGCGGTCGAGCCGGGCGGCCACGCCACCCAGCCGCCCGCCCGCTACACCGAGGCGTCGCTGGTCAAGGCGATGGAGGAGATCGGCGTAGGACGGCCGTCCACCTACGCCAGCATCGTCTCGACGATCCTCGACCGCGGCTACGTCTGGAAGAAGGGCTCGGCCATGGTGCCCTCGCTGACCGCCTTCGGGGTCGTCGGGTTGCTCGAGCAGCACTTCGCCGACCTGGTCGACTACGGACTGACGGCGTCGATGGAGGACGACCTCGACGAGATAGCCGGCGGCGACGAGGACATGGCCCGGTGGCTGGGCGACTTCTGGTTCGGGCCCGGTGGCCACGGCGGACTCCGGGACCAGGTCGCGGAGAACCTCGACGCCATCGACGCCTCGGCCGTCAACGCCGTGCCGCTCGGCACCGCGTCGGACGGCCAGGAGATCGTGGCCCGCTCGGGGAAGTACGGCCCGTACCTGAAGAAGGGTGACGAGACCGTCTCCATCCCGGACGACCTCGCCCCGGACGAGCTGACCGTCGAGAAGGCCGAGGAACTGCTGGCCGCGCCGTCGTCGGACCGGGTGCTGGGGACCGATCCCGAGTCCGGCCTCGAGGTCCAGGTGAAAGCCGGCCGGTTCGGGCCCTACGTCCAGTTGGGCGAGCTCGTGGAGGGCGGTCCGAAGCCGCGCACGTCATCGCTCTTCGCGTCCATGACCCCGGCCACCCTCACGTTCGAACAGGCCCTCGAACTGCTCCGGATCCCCCGGGTGGTCGGCACCGACCCGGCATCGGGCGAGGAGATCGTCGCCCACAACGGCAAGTTCGGCCCGTACCTGAAGAAGGGGACGGACTCGCGCAGCCTGCTGTCCGAGGACCAGCTCCTGACGGTGACCGTGGACGAGGCCCTGGCCCTGTTCGCCCAACCGAAGACCCGCGGCCGCAACGCCAAGGGCCCGCTCCGTGAGCTGGGACCCGACCCCGACACCGGCCTGGCGATGGTGGTGAAGGACGGCCGCTTCGGCCCCTACGTCACCGACGGGACGACCAACGCCTCGCTGCGCCGGGGGGACGACGTCGAGGAGTTGACCGTCGAGCGCGCCGCCGAACTGCTCGCCGAGCGGCGGGCCGCTGGCCCGGCCAAGAAGAAGGCCGCCAGGAAGAAGGCTCCGGCCAAGAAGAAGGCCACCGCCAAGAAGACGGCCGCCAAGAAGACGGCGGCCAAGAAGACGGCCGCCAGGAAGGCTCCGGCCAGGAAGGCCGCCCCCTCCAAGGGCGCCGTCGCCAAGGCGGCCCCGGTCGTGGCGGTTCCGGGCGCCGACGACGACGGGTGACCGGCCCCCGGGGGCGCCTCGTCGCCCTGGAGGGGATCGACGGCTGTGGGAAATCCACCCAGGCCCGGCTGCTGGCCGAGCGCCTGGACGCGGTGGCCACCTTCGAGCCCGGGGCCACGCCGCTCGGCGCGTCGTTGCGCAGCCTCCTCCTCGACCGTGACGGCAGTCCGGTGGCCACCCGCACCGAGGCACTGCTGATGGCGGCCGACCGGGCCCAGCATGTGGCGGACGTGATCGACCCGGCCCTGGCGGCCGGTCGTTGGGTCGTCAGCGATCGGTTCTCGGCGTCCACCTTCGCCTACCAGGGGTTCGGCCGGGGCCTCGACCGGGACGGTCTCGAGGCCCTGGTGGGTTGGGCGACGGGCGGCCTGCGCCCGGACCTCACGATCCTGTTCGACCTGCCCGTCGAGGAGGCGGCAGCCCGCCGCGGCGTCTCGGGAACCGACGACCGGATGGAGGCCGAGGGCCTCGACTTCCAGCGGCGGGTGGCCGACGGCTACCGCACCCTCGCCGCCCGGGAGCCGGACCGCTGGGTGGTGGTGGACGCCTCCCGACCGGTCCCGGCGGTGGCCGCCGCGGTGTGGGACGCCGTCCAGGTGATGGCCGGCCCGGACGGGATCCCGTGAGCCCGGCGTCGGTCGACCCGTCCCCCGACCCGGTGCTGTTCGCCGGGGTCGTGGGCCAGGAGCGCGCGGTGGCCCAGCTCCGGTCGGCGGCCCGCCACCCGGTCCACGCCTACCTCTTCCACGGCCCCCCGGGCTCGGGCAAGCGCGCCGCCGCCCGTGGCCTGGCCGCCGCCCTGCTGTGCCCGGACGGCGGATGCGGCGTGTGCAACTCGTGCCGCCGGGCCCTGGCCGGCACCCACCCGGACCTGGTGACGGTGGAACGGTCCGGGGCCTCGCTCGACGTCGACGACGCCCGGGAGATCACCAGCCGGGCCCAGCGACGCCCGCTGGAGTCGGCCCGCCAGGTGATCCTGGTCCCCGACGTGCACCTGGCGCTGAAGGCGGCGCCGGCCCTGCTCAAGACCGTCGAGGAGCCACCGCCTTCGACGGTGTTCGTGCTGCTGGCCGACGACCTCTCCCCGGGCCTCGCCACCATCGCCAGCCGATGTGTCCGGATCCCCTTCGCCGCCGTGGCGCCGGCGACGGTCGAGGCGTGGCTGGTGGGACGGGGAGTGGACGCCGCCGTGGCCGTGCCGGTGGCCGCGGCGTCGGGCGGGAACCTCGACCGGGCCCGCCTGCTGGCCGAGGACCCGGGGTTCACCGACCGTCGCAGCCGCTGGCACTCGGTGCCGGGACGCCTCGACGGCACCGGTGCGGCGGCCGTCTCGGTGGCCGACGAACTGCTGGGCCTGGCCGACGGGGCGCTGGCTCCGCTCCGCGAGCAGCACGCCCGGGAGCTGGCCGCCCTCGAGGAACAGGCGGAGGCCACGGGGGCGCGGGGGGTACCGGGCCGGAAGGCGGTGGAGGAGCGACACAAGCGGGAGGAGCGCCGCTGGCGCACCGACGACCTGCGGATGGGGCTCGCCGCATTGGCCGACGCCTACCGTGACCGGATGGTGGCGACCGTGGGCTCGTCCGGGGCGGCCGGTTCGCCGGGGGTGGGGATCGAGCGGCGGCGGGCCGCCGCCCACGTGGATGCGGTCAACCAGGCATCCGCCGCCCTCGGGCGCAACGTCCGCGAGGATCTGCTCCTCGAGTCCCTCATGGTCGAGCTGTCGGGACTGGCCGAGTAGCGCCACCGCTCGTCGCGATCCCTCCCACCGGTGGGGTCCCCACCCGGCATCCGAAGGGGTACCGCGGCGCGGGTAACGTGGTGCCCCGGTACCCCGGCCCACCGGTCGGGACGGAGGTGCAGGTCTCCGTCCGCGGCGGGCCGGACGGGCCGATGCCTGGGTAGCTCAGTCGGTAGAGCAACGCACTCGTAATGCGTAGGTCAGGAGTTCGATTCTCCTCCCAGGCTCCAGCGTGGACGTCGGCGGCCCGCGCCTCGGTGGGAAGGCTCCGCATCGTCCGGTCGATGCTCCGGCGGTTACGGTGCCCCCGGGAGTACGCTCCCACGGGATGCCGACCGGTGTGACGATGATCGGCCGGTGCGGGGACGACGCCGGCCTCATCGGGTGGACGTCCGCATCCGAGCCGGCCACCCGTCTGCGGGAGCCGCTCCCGGTCGAGGAGCGGTGACCGTCGGACCGGCGCCTGGCCCGGGTCCCGCCACGGTCCGGGCGCGCCTGCCGCGACCGGTGTCACTGCGGGCCCAATGGTTCCACGAGCGGATCGCGACGTCACTGTGGTTCACCCCGTTGCTGTTCGTGATCGGTGCCGTCCTCGTCTCCCGCGGGCTGGCCTGGGTCGACCAGACCCACCCCGTCCCCCGCCGCACGCCGTTCCTGCTGGGCATCGACCCCAGCGACGGTGCGGTGCTGACATCCACCGTGGCCACGGCGATGCTGACCTTCGTCGCCGTGGTGTTCTCGACCACCCTGGTGGCGGTCCAGGTGGCGGCCAGTCAGTATTCGCCGCGCATCGTGCGGCTGTTCGTCCGGTCCCGGGTGACCCACACGACGCTCGGGATCTTCCTCGCCACCTTCGTCTTCGCCCTGAATGCACTCATCGTCAGCCACTCCGGGGGCAGGGGCTACGTCCCGGTCCGCACCCTGGTGTCGGTGTACCTGATGGTCCTGGTCACCCTCGCCACCTTCGTCGTGTTCGTGCACTCCATGGTCCGGATGCTGCGGGTGCAGTACCTGCTGTCGACGATGACCGAGCTGACCCGCCCGGTGCTCCGCCACGAGTTCCCGGAGGAGCAGGTCTACCGCACGGCGTCCGAGCCGCCCGACCGTCCGTCGAGCCTCCTCCGGTGCCCGTCGGGAATTTCGGGCGTGATCCAGTCGGTGGACCTGGAGGCCATCGCCGCAATCGCGACTTCAGGTGACTTCTGGATCGACCTACGGGTCAAGGTCGGCCAGTACCTCGGTGAGGGCACCCCGTTGGCGGAGGTCCACGGAGCGTCGGCGCCGATCGACGCGAATCGCCTGCTCGACCACGTCCTCACCGGTGGCGAGCGCACGTTCCTCCAGGACCCCGGGTTCGGGATCCGCCAGCTGGCGGACACCGCGATCCGGGCGCTGTCCCCGGCCGTCAACGACCCGACCACCGCCTGTCAGGCCGTCGACCGGATCACCGATCTCCTGGCCTCGATCGCTTCGGCTCCTGACCCCTCGGGATGGTACGTGGGCACCGATGGCACGGTCCGGGTGCGTCGCCACGACCCGACCTTCGCCGAGCTGTGCGACCTCGGGTTCACCGAGGTCATCCGGTACGGGGCCGACGCCCCCCAGGTGACCCGGCTCCTCGTCGCCAGCCTGGCGCTGCTCGAGGACCTGTCGTCGGACGACCACCTTGCGGTACCGCGCGCACTCCGCCAGACCCTCGAGGCCGCCGTCGCCGTCGGATCCCCGGGGCCCTTCCGGGATTCCGGCAGCCGTCCGGACCCGCTCGGCCTCGGGTGAGGCCCGGTGCGGCTGGACGAGGGTGGCTCCTGGAGTCCCGGGTCGGCCGTGCGTGTCACGGCGGCCGCGCTCGACGAACCGCGCGGCCGACCTGAGGGGTCCGACGCGGGGTCAACCGGCGCGGCCGGCAGGGTCCACCGCCGCCACGTCGTCCGGGCCGGGCCCGCTCCGGCCCGCGCTGGGTACTGTGGGCCGGTGCCGTCCTCCCCCGAATCCGCAGCCGCCGACGCCGGGACGCCGGACCGGCCCGACGGGCTGATCCGGCGGATGGTCGGATTCCGACGCGATGTCCACGCCCATCCCGAACTGTCGTGGGCCGAGGTGCGGACCACGGCGAAGGTTCGGGCCGAGCTGGAGTCCGCCGGGTTGACCGTCCGGGCGCTGGCGCCGGACACCGGCCTGGTGTGCGACATCGACGGCGATCCCTCCGGGCCGAGGGTACTGTTGCGCGCCGACCTCGACGCCCTGCCCATCGACGACGAGTCGGACGTGCCCTTCCACTCGACGGTGCCCGGTGTGTCGCACGCCTGCGGCCACGACGTGCACACCGCGGTCGTGCTCGGGGCCGGCCTCGAACTGGCCGGCCGCGCCCGGGCCGGAGCGCTCCCGGGCCGGGTCCGGCTGCTCTTCCAACCGGCGGAGGAGGTGCTCCCGGGCGGGGCGTTGGCCGCCCTGGACGCCGGAGTACTGGACGACGTCGACCGGATCTTCGCCCTGCACTGTGACCCCAGGCTCGACGCGGGAAGGGTATCCGTCCGGGTGGGTCCGATCACGGGTGCGACCGACCTCGTCACCGTCCGGCTCTCGGGACCCGGTGGGCACACGTCCCGACCCCAGCTGACCGTGGACCTGGTGGCGGCCCTCGCCGACGTCGCCGCCCGTACGCCGGCACTCCTGTCGCGCCGGGTGGACCCCCGGGCCGGACTGTCGGTGGTCTGGGGCCGCATCACCGCCGGCTCCGCCGCCAACGTCATTCCCGAGCACGGCGAGATCTCGGGAACGGTGCGCACGCTCGACCCGGTGGCGTGGGAGGCGGCCGCCGAGCTGGTACCGGCCCTGGTGCGGGAGATCGCGACGCCCTTCGGTGCCGAGGTGGAGGTGGACTACCAGCGCGGTGTGCCGCCGGCCGTCAACGACGCGGCCGCCACCGCGGCGTTCCGGGACGCTGTCGTCACCGAGCTCGGCCATGTCGAGGAGACCGAGCAGAGCACCGGTGGTGAGGACTTCGCCTGGCTCCTGGCCAAGGTCCCCGGCGTCCTCGGGCGCCTGGGAGTGCGGCCTCCGGGCACCGCCCTCGTCTCCGATCTGCACCGAGGTGACTTCACGGTCGACGAGGACGCCGTCGGCACCGGGATCCGCGCCCTGGTGGCCGTCGCCCAGCACGCGCTCTCGGGTATCGGGCCCGCCCGGGGCCGGACCGGCCCGGCTCACCCGACCGGCGGTGCGCCCTCCACCCCGGCGGCGTGATCGAGGGCCTGCCGGATCCGTTCGAGGTACCGCTCGGCCTCGTCCGGTGAATCACCGATGCAGGTGACCCCGACCAGTCCGACCACGGACACCGCGGACAGCAGGTGGAAGGCGATGCCGACCTCGCGGTCCGGATCCCATCCGATCGACTCCTCGGCGATGAGGTCCAGGATGTCGTCGACGGTGAGCGTCCGGTACTCGGGTCGCTGCAGGTGGTCCGTGGCCACGTAGTGCTTCTCGGTCCCGCGCGACCTCGCCGTCCCGTCGACCTGGTCGTACTCGGCCTCGGTCAGGGCGAGCAGGGTGACGGCCGGATGGGTCGTGCCCCCGTTGCGCAGGTTGATCTCGATGGCGTGCACCGTCCACTCGTCACCCGTCCGCACGGCGACGAAGTCCACGGCGAACCGGCCGATGACACCGTGGTCGATCAGGCGACGGCCGATGGCACAGGCCGCCTCCGTGATCGAGGCCCGGTAGCGGGGGTCGGCCGGGAACCGGCAGCCGACGTAGCTCTGGCCCGACGCCCCGCCCAGGATCTGGTCGTGCGTCGAGAGCAGCTCGAGCTCTCCGGCCGGACTCCCCCGCATCTGCACGCTGGGACTCGTCACCTCCTCGCCGGACACCCACTCCTCGACCACGCCACCCTGGTGGGCGAGCATGGTGGCGAACTCCTCCGGCGACGGACCGTCGGCATCGGGTTCGAGCCCCAGGACCGACCGTCGGACGTCGGCGGCGTCGCCGCAGTTGGACAGGTCCACGGTGACGTTCCCCGTCCCCGCGTAGCCTTCGTCGAGTTTCACGACGACCCGGGTGCAGCCTCCCTCCTCCCACAGGGCGGCGGCCACGTCGGCGGCCTGGTCGAGATCGACGACCGGCGCGCCGCGGGGATGGGGGACGCCGGCCTCGGCGAACGTCCGTCGGCTACCCGACTTGGTGCCGAGCCAGGAGAGCCGTGGATCGGGCCCGTACAGCGGGATCCCGAGGCGCACCGACAGTTCGGCCTCCAGGGGCGTCGAGATGAACGGGAGGAGGATCGCCTTGGAAGGATCACCGACCGCCCGGCTGATCCGGTCCACGAACCTCGGTCGCTCGAGGATCTTCTCCACCAGGGGCCGGTGGCTGGTGTCGCCGATGGTGAGCACCGTGAGCCGGTCCCGGCACGAGTCGCGGTCAGGCCCCGGAAGGAGGTCGATCAGGTAGTCGAGCACGCCCTCGTGGAGGGGTGACGAGGTCACGTAGACGACCCGGGAGCGGGGGGCGCGGGCCAGCGTGAGGACCGAGAAGAGGTAGCGCTCCTCGAAGGCCGGGAGCAGCGGCGTGAGTGTGTCGGGGATGTCGGGGACCGTGATCGAGCAGACCATGAGGGCGACACGGTCGTCGAACTCGTCGGTGCGGAGGGTCATGGCGGGCCACAGATCGCCGAGCCGCGACTGCAATTGCCGGAAGGCCGGCCCGTCGAACCGACCCTCGCCCTCGCCCGTCATGGGGACGGAGGCTACACGTGTGTCCGGACACCTCCCGGCGACCGCGTACCGGCACCGATCCGGCCGCCGACCCGCACCACCGCTACAGTCGCCCGCAGTCAGGAGGGCGCGATGGACAGGTGGCCGTTCTATTCGCCGGACGAGCTCCGCAGGATGTACCGGGGCGGACGGGGCGACGCCACCGCCCGCCGCTACGCCCGGGTGTGGTCGGTGGTCTTCGGCCTCGGACTGATGCCCCGCCGCTGGGTGACCCTCGAGGTCCCGGGCCGTCGGTCCGGGAAGACCACCCGCTTCCCCCTGGGCATGGCGGACTGGGAGGGTGACTGGTACCTCGTGCCGATGCTCGGCGACCGGTGCAACTGGGTGGCGAACGTCCGGGCGGCCGGGGGTCGGGCCGTGCTCCGGCGGGGTCGTGCCCACCCCTGCACGTTGACCGAACTCCCGGTCGGGGAGCGTCCACCCGTCCTGCAGCGCTACCTCCGCAAGGTGCCGGGGGCGCGGCCCCACGTACCGGTCGATCCGGACGCGTCGCTCGAGGAGTTCCGGCGGATCGCCCCCCGGTACCCGGTCTTCCGGGTGGAGGCCACCGGCGGCCACCTGGCCCGGCCGCCCGGGCGTCCCCACCGGGGGCGACGACCCGGGCGCTCTGCTTGACTGGCCCGGTGACCGACACCTACCGCCGCATCCTGTTGGCCGCCCGTCCCCACGGGCTGGTCGTGGACTCCGACCTGACGGTCGACACCGCCCCCGTTCCCGAGCCGGCGGACGGCCAGGCCCTGGTGGCGGTCCGCCACCTGTCGATCGACCCGACGATCCGCACCTGGATGGACGACGCCCCGGGCTACCTGCCTCCCATCGGTATAGGCGAGGTGGTGCGCAGCGGTGGCATCGGCGAGGTGGTGGCCACCCGGACGGATTCGCTGGCGGTCGGGGACACCGTGTTCGGCATGCTCGGCTGGCAGGAGTACGCGGTGGTCGACGGGGCCGACGGCGCCACGACCGTGGTGCCTCCGGGGATCGACCCGGCCGTCGTCCTGGGGGTGCTCGGGGTGACCGGGATGACGGCGTACTTCGGGATCAAGGACATCGGACGCCCCGCCGAGGGCGACACGGTGGTGGTGTCGGGCGCCGCGGGCGCCACGGGATCGGTGGCCGGCCAGCTGGCCCGGATCGAGGGGGCGGCCACCGTGGTCGGGATCGCCGGCTCGGACGAGAAGTGCGCGTGGCTGGTGGACGAACTCGGCTTCGACCACGCCGTCAATTACCGGACCGAGGACGTGGGCGGGCGGATCCGCGCCACCTGTCCCGACGGCATCGACGTCTTCTTCGACAACGTCGGCGGCACCATCCTCGACGCCTGTCTGGCCAATCTGGCCCTGCGGGCCCGGGTCGTCCTGTGCGGTGCCATCTCCCAGTACAACGAGGACCGGCCGGTGGGACCCCGCAATTACCTCCAGCTCATCGTCAAGCGGGCCCGGATGGAGGGCTTCCTCATCCTCGACTACCTGGACCGGTTCCCGGCCGCCCAGATCGAGATGGCCGGCTGGGTGATGGAGGGCCGGATCCACCACCGGGAGCACGTCGTGGTCGGGCTGGATCGGGCGGGGGAGGCGCTCAACCTGCTCTTCAGCGGGGGGAACACCGGCAAGGTCGTGGTCACGCTCTGAACCGGCGGACAGGTAGCGCCGGAGCCTACCGGCAGGCATCCTCCCAGTTCAACGGGGGGTGCGTCCCCCGGTCGGGGATGTGGGCCATGCTGTTGGCGCGGTGGGCACGTCGACCGAGTACCAACGGGCATCGGGCAGGTTGCCGTCCGGTAAAGCCTTCGTAGCGATGGCCGCCGCCACGCTGGTGGTCGTCGCGTCCGTGGCCACCGGGCTCGTGCTGCACACGGGTGCAGGCTCCCCCACCCCCCAGATCGCCGGATCCCCGGCCGCCCCCACCGCCGCCGAGGTCAGCCCCATCTGCACCACGACCGACCCCGCGTCGGTGCTCGGGCCCTCCTCCACCACGCTGCCGACCTCCCCCGTGTCGAAGGTCGTGGCCCCGTCGGGCGGTGTCGCCGACTTCGCCGCCACGTCGTCGGCGCTGTACGTCGACAACGGGTCCCAGCTCGTGACGTACTCGTTGTCCGGCGCCCAGGAGAGCGCGTTCGCCCTACCCGCGCTGTTCACCAAGAGCTACGCCAACACGCCGGTCATCGATCCTTCGGGCAACATCTACCTGTCGTCCTACTACGGCCAGAAGGTCGACAAGTTCTCGCCGTCGGGCACCCTGCTGTGGTCGGTGGACCCGAACAACGGCAATCCGACCGGCATCTTCGGCGTCGGCTCCGGATCGGCGTTCGAGCTCGTGGCCAGCTTCGTCCAGGACACGTCGTCCAGCCTGGTGCTCGATACCTCCGACGGATCGGCGACGGGCACGTTCCCCTTCATCGACAACGGGTTCATGACCCAGGAGGCCGACGGCAACCTGCTCTACTCGGCGAACGGGTACGTCAAGACGGTCAGCCCCAGCGGAAAGGTGCTCTCGACCTTCGGCGCCTCCCAGATCGAGGGGAAGGGCGTCCACACCGGCTCGGGCCAGCAGTTCTACTACCCCGCCCAGGCGGTCCAGGGCCCGGACGGCACCATCTACACCGCCGACCCGCTGTACACCATGGAGGCCACCTCCCCCTCGGGGCTCCTCGAGGGATCGACGACCCTCGGGGGTGCGCTGGACTTCGGCGGATGGAACTTCGCCCTGGTGGGCAACACCTTCTACTTCCAGAGCGGGCCCCCCTTCGACGACGGGTCCGACGCCATCTCGTCGTTCACCCTGAACAGCGTCAACGACTACCTCGACGCCATCCAGGCACCGTCGGACAAGTTGGGCTGGGGCGCCGGGCTCTCCACCCCGGCCACCGGCAATTACTTCGCCCCCGGCACGACGGCGACGGTCGACGCCACATTCGACCCGTGGTGGGTCTCGCAGGCCGGCCACCTCGAGTTGTCGTACTCGGTGGAGAACGATGCCACCCTGACCGCCGAGACGGTGCCGACGCCCACTGTCCGGGCCCTCCCGACGACGGCCGGCGCCCTCGCGTCGATACCCCTCGCCCTCCCGAGCGCCGACACCGCCCCGGGGCCTTACGAGGTGCAGGCGTCGTTGCTCGACACCTCGACGTCACCACCCACCACGGTCGGCACCACCTGCATGCCCTACACCGTGGGCGCCGCCGGTGACCGTCTCGACTTCGCCACCCTGCCGCCCGGTTCCGGCTCGGGTGGCCCGGCCGACCCCCGCGGAGTCACCCTCACCTCCCAGCTCGGCCTCACCGGCCTCCGGAGCCTGACGACCATCGACTGGAACTCGGTACTGCCCAACTGTCGGGCGTCGGCCCCGACGGCCGCCACCTGCGGCGCCTCGGCCATCACCTTCGCCGGATCGAGTACCGACCCGTACGAGGCGGCGTACGAGGCCGTCCACGACCACGTGGCCTACTGGATCCAGGTCAGCGCCGGCGACCCGGTGTCGACCGCCCTGGTGGACGACGGCTACTGGAAGTCCGACGTGGCGGCCATCGTCGCCCACTACGCGACGGTCCCCTCGGGCTGCGGCGCCTGCGACCCCGTCACCATCTGGGAGCCGTGGAACGAGTCGAACAACAACGGGTGGAGCGACGGCGCGACCTACGCCACCCAGGTTCTCGAACCGTTCTACGACGCCGTGAAGTCGGTCGAGCCGGGCTCGTCCTCGACGGTCCTGGGCGGCTCCACGCTCGAGCCGGTGCCGTGGTGGTGGCAGCAGCTGATCGCCGCCGGTGGCCTGGCGTGGATGGACGTGGCGGCGATCCACCCCTACACCGGATCGGACGACTCCTACGACGAGGACGGGATGGCCGCGCAGATCGAACAGCTCCAGGCGGAACTCGGGTCCAAGCCACTCTGGTTCACCGAGGTCGGCTGGTGGAGCGACGGGGACTACGACTTCCTCTCCCAGGCCGACAACATGGCCCGGTCGCTCATCTGGCAGAAGGTGCTCGGGGTGCCGGTCGAGAACTACTTCTTCGACGAGGGCGCCTGGGGCAACGACGGGGTGAGTTTCTCGCTCATCCAGACCAGCAATGCCGTGGACTACGTGAAGCCCGCCGCCCTCACCACCATGACGACCTCGGGCATGCTGGCCGGCCGTCACTACCTGTCGATGCCGTCGACCGGCATCCCCCACGCCTTCCGGGCGGATTTCGGGCCGGTGTCGGGCGGGACCACCGACCTGGCGGCGGTGTGGACCGACGGCCTGCCGGTGACGGGGACGGTGACGGCCACCTCCCCTGACGGGAGCACCGTCCCGGTGACGGTCACCGACGAGTACGGCAACGCGACCACCACCCAGGCGACATCGGGCAAGGCGTACAGCGACCCGCTGTCGAACCAGGTGACCTACCTGACGTATCCGGCCGGTGACACGCTCACGATCGGGCCCACGGAGACCTACGGCACCGACGTGGCGTCGGCCGCGGCGGGGGCCACGGCCACGGCGTCCAGCGGCACGGCCTCGGCGGCGATCAACGGCGACCCGGTGGGGAACGGTCTCGGCTGGTCGTCGGCGAGCGGCGACACCACACCGAGCCTGACCGATACCTTCGCCCGGACCACGACGATCGACCGGATCCTGGTCGACACCCAGTCCAACGGCTCGGTCGCCTCCTCGGTGCGCGCCTACACCCTGTCCGTCCGGACGCCCTCCGGGTGGACGACCGTGGCCACCGAGACGGACCAGTACCGGGACCACATCCTGCAATTCGCCTTCTCGCCGGTGGCGGCCGAGGGCATCCGCATCGACGTGAGCGAGGTCGACTTCGGCGGGTACTACGGGGGCGGCATCCCCCCGTGGTGGTCCCCGACGACGATCGCACCGGCCTTCCTCCACAGCATCGAGGCGTACGGCGGGAGCGGTGGCCCGTCGGTCGTGGACGGCGACAGCCTGCCGGATCTGCTCGGCGGCAGCTCCGGCGGAGGCGGCACCACGACCACCACGGACCCGTCCACGACGACCACGGACCCCCCGACCACGACCACGTCGACGGTCCCGACCTCGACGACGGACACGACGTCGACCACCCCGCCCTCGAGCACCACGACGACCACCGTCCCGCCGTCCGGTGACACGGGCACCGGTTACCGCATGGTGACCTCGGCCGCCCAGGTGTTCGCCTTCGGCACCGACCGGTCCTTCGGCCCCGAAGGCGCCCTCGACCTCAATCGGCCCATCGTGGGCATGGCCTCGACCCCGGACGACAACGGCTACTGGCTGGTGGCCGCCGACGGTGGGATCTTCGCGTTCGGGGACGCGCCGTTCCTCGGATCGACCGGTGGCATGGGCCTCAACGCACCGATCGTCGGCATGGCCGCCACCCCCGACGGCGACGGCTACTGGCTGGTCGGGGCCGACGGCGGTGTCTTCGCCACCGGCGACGCCCCCTACGTCGGATCGACCGGGGCCCTGACCCTCAACCAGCCGATGGTGGGCATGGCCGCCACCCCCGACGGCAAGGGCTACTGGCTGGTGGCCGCCGACGGCGGTGTGTTCGCCTTCGGCGACGCCGGATTCTTCGGGTCGACGGGCGGCCTGGTCCTCAACCGACCGATCGTGGGCATGGCCGCCACCCCCGACGGCAAGGGCTACTGGCTGGTGGCCGCCGACGGCGGTGTGTTCGCCTTCGGCGACGCCGGATTCTTCGGGTCGACCGGCGACCTGGTGCTCAACCAGCCGATCGTGGGCATGGCCGCCACCCCCGACGGCCAGGGCTACTGGCTGGTGGCGGCCGACGGGGGCGTGTTCGCCTTCGGCGACGCCGACTTCTACGGTTCGACCCCGGGCACGGCGACCGGTGAGTCCGTCGTCGGGATGGCGTCATAGCCGGGCCGCCGACGCCCGTCACCGACCCGCGGCGGATCGTGTCACGCCCGATGTGTAGGGTGGCCCTATGGCCGACCAGGAGCAATTCTCCGACCTCGCCATGGAATTCATGCCGGCCCTGTACACGGCCGCGTTGCGCATGACCCGGAACCCGTCGGACGCCGAGGACCTCGTCCAGGAGACCTACCTGAAGGCGTACCGGGCCTTCGGCTCCTTCGAGGCGGGAACCAACCTGAAGGCGTGGCTCTACCGGATCCTCACCAACACGTACATCAACACGTACCGGGCGAAGAAGCGCCGTCCCGAGATCGCCGACGTGGAGGACGTGGAGGACCTGTACCTCTACCACCACCTGGCCGGTGACCCCTCCGCCGGCCTGGGGCGCAGTGCCGAGGACGAGGCGCTCGACCGCTTCACCGACACCGACGTGAAGGCGGCGATCGAGTCGCTGCCGGACACCTTCCGGATCGCCGTGCTGCTGGCCGACGTGGAGGGGTTCTCCTACAAGGAGATCGCGGAGATCACCGATGTGCCCATCGGCACCGTCATGAGCAGGATCCATCGAGGAAGAAAAGCCCTGCAGAAGGCGTTGGTCGATGTCGGAAGGTCGCGAGGCCTCGTCGGGGCGTCCGACGAGGCGAGGTAGTGGGGAGACTGCCGATGGAACGAGATGGAGACGGTGTAGCGGGTCCGGGTGGAGACATGCCCGAGATGCCGGCGGGCTTCGTCAGTTGTGACCAGACCATCGAGCGGCTCTACTTCTATCTGGACGGGGAGCTGACCGAGCAGCGGCGGATCGAGATCGCCCGGCACCTGGATCTGTGCGGACCCTGCGTGGGTGCCTACGGATTCGAGCAGGAACTCCGCAAGATGCTGGCGAACCGGTGTCAGGACCACGTTCCGGACGCTCTGCGGGAGCGGGTGGCGCGGGCCCTGCGCGAGGAGAGCGCGACCGCCGCCGACTGACCCGGCCCCACCGGACCCCGGGACGGGCCGGGCCTCCCTACACTGGTCCCTGTGACGCTCGCCGATACCGCCCCGCCGCTTTCGGACGACGAGCCGGGGGGACAGGGCGCGGTGGGCTGGGACACCGCCGAAAAGGTGGCGGCCTGGGTGGGCGGTCGGGCCCGGATGCCCGCCCCGTACCGCCCGGACCTCCTCCAGGCCGAGTTCGAGGAGTTGACCGCCGAGGCCGAGGAGCTGGTGGCCGTATCCACCGGCCTGCGGTCGGCGGCCGGTCCCGCCCGGGCCCGGGTGACCGACCGGACCGGTTGGGTGCACGCCAACGTGGCCAGCTTCCAGCGGCTGCTCGGCCCCCACCTCGACCGGCTCGACCCCACCCGCCTGTCCGGCTCGAACCCCGTCCTGACCCGGATCTCGGGACCGCTGGCCACCGCCGGCCGGACGGCCACCGGGGCCCAGATGGGGGTCGTGCTGGGCTGGCTCTCGACCCGGGTGCTCGGCCAGTACGACCTGTTGCTCACCGAGGATGCGGCCGACGAGCAGGATCTGGTCTACTTCGTGGGTCCGAACGTGGTGGCCCTGGAGCGCCAGCACGGTTTCGAACCCCGGGAGTTCCGACTGTGGCTGGCCCTCCACGAGGTCACCCACCGCTGCCAGTTCACGGCCATCCCGTGGATGCGGGACTACTTCGTGTCGCTGGTGGAGGAGGGCATCGGCTCCCTGGACCCCGACCCCGGCCGGATCGCGGGGGCCGTCAAGCGGATGGCCGACGAGATCCGGGCCGGCCGCAACCCGCTGGACGACAACGGCGCGCTCGGTCTGGTGGCCACCCCCGAGCAGCTCGAGGGACTGCACCGGATCCAGGCGCTGATGAGCCTCCTCGAGGGGCACGGCGACGTGACCATGGACCGGGCCGGAGCGGCCGACATCCCGAGCGCCGCCCACTTCTCGAGCGTGCTGCGCGCCCGCCGCAAGCAGGCCCACGGCCTGTCCCGGCTGCTGCAGCAGCTGATCGGGATCGAGGCGAAGCTCCGTCAGTACGAGGAGGGGGAGCGGTTCATCGCCGCCGTCGAGGACGTGGGCGGGACGGCGCTGCTCGACAACGCCTGGCGAGGTCCCGACTGGCTGCCCTCGCTCGAGGAGATCCGCGATCCCGCCGCCTGGATCGCCCGGGTCGGCGATGGCGCCGTGCCGGCCTCCGTACCCTGATCGGATGAACCGACCGGAGTCGGACCGGACGACGACGGCCGGTCACGGGCCGACCGACGGACGGGGGCCCGGCGACGGGGCGGACGTCGATCCGGTCGTCACCGGACTCCTCGGCCGCTGCGCGTTCCCACCCCCGGGAACGCCACTGGTGTGCGGGGTCTCGGGCGGCCCCGACTCACTGGCCCTCCTGGTGCTGGCCCGCGCCGCCGGTTGCGATGTCACCGCCGTCCACGTAGACCACGCCCTGCGCGCCGGCTCGGCGGGGGAGGCCGAGGTCGTGGCCGCCGCCGCCGCCCGCTTCGGCGCCGCCTTCCGCGCCCTCCGGGTGGAGGTCCCCGAGGGTCCGAACCTCGAGGCGCGGGCCCGGGCGGCCCGACGTGCCGCCCTCGGTCCCGGGGCGGCCACCGGGCACACCGCCGACGACCAGGCCGAGACGGTGCTCCTCAACCTGCTGCGGGGTTCCGGTGTCCACGGACTGGCGGGTATGCGCTCCGGGCCGACCCACCCCCTCCTCGGTCTGCGGCGCGCCGAGACGGTCGCCCTCTGCGCCCACCTGGGCCTGGACCCGGTGCGGGACCCGTCCAACGACGACCCGCGCTTCCGGCGCAACCGGGTGCGGGCCGAGCTGCTCCCGCTGTGCTCGGAGATCGCCGGCCGGGACGTGGTGCCCGTCCTGGCCCGCCAGGCCGGGCTGCTGGCCGGCGACGCCGACCTGCTCGACGCCGTCGCCGGCCTGCTCGACCCGACCGACGCGGCGGCGCTGACCGCGGCTCCGGCGGCCCAGGCCCGCCGGGCGGTGCGGGGCTGGCTGACCGACGCCGGCCCGTACCCACCCCCGGCCGACGCCGTCGACCGGGTCCTCGAGGTGGCCCGGAAGGAGCGTCGGGCCACCGAGGTGCCGGGCGGTGTCCGCGTCTCGCGCTCGGGTGGCCGCCTGGCGCGAGGGCCCGCCGGGGGCCCCGGGGCTTCCGGTACAGTCATGTCGTGACCGAGCCCCGGACGGACGTTCCTGCTGGTACGCCGCGCCTCCTGGACGGCGACGAGGTCGGTCGGGTCATCGTGACCGAGGCCGATCTGCAGGCCCGCATCGCCGAGTTGGGCGCGGCCATCACCGCCGACTACCAGGGTCGTCCACCGTTGCTCGTGGGAGTGCTGAAGGGCGCCTTCATGTTCATGGCCGACCTCTCGCGGGCGGTCGAGCTCCCGTGTGAGGTCGACTTCATGGCCGTGTCCTCCTACGGAACGGCCACCCGCACCTCGGGCGTCGTGCGGATCGTGAAGGACCTCGACATCGATCTGCTCGACCGGCACGTGCTGGTGGTCGAGGACATCGTCGACTCCGGACTCACGCTCAGCTACCTGCAGCGCTACCTGCTGGCCCGACAGCCGGCCAGCCTGGAGGTCTGCGCCCTCCTGGTGAAGGAGGGCCAGCAGCGCACGGCGCTCGACCTCCGCTACGTGGGCTTCACCATCCCCGCCGACTTCGTGATCGGCTACGGGCTGGACGTGGCCGAGCGCTTCCGCAACCTCCGGGCGATCCACGCCTACGAGGGGCCCCACGACTGACCATCGCACCCCGGATTGCACGGAGGAGGGTCGTCGCCAGGTAGAACGTTGCCGGACCCCGCCGGGGACCGTCGAGTGGAGAGGTGGAGCGGACGATGAGCGTGGACACGAAGCGGATCGAAGCGGCGGTCCTCGAGATCCTCTCCGCCCTGGGCGAGGACCCGGATCGGGACGGCCTCCTGATGACGCCCGGCCGGGTGGCCCGGATGTACGAGGAGCTGTTCGCCGGGTTCGGTGAGAACCCCGCCGACCATCTGGAGGTCACCTTCGCCGCCGACCATGACGAGATGGTGATGGTGCGGGACATCCCCTTCGCCTCGCTCTGCGAGCACCACATGGTCCCCTTCGTGGGTCGCGCCCACGTGGCCTACATCCCGGGTTCCGACGGGCGGATCACCGGACTGTCCAAGCTGGCCCGCCTGGTGGACGGCTTCGCCAAGCGGCTCCAGGTGCAGGAGCGCATGACCACGCAGATCGCCGACGCCATCGAGAACGCGCTCGACCCCAAGGGGGTCCTGGTGGTGGTCGAGGCCGAACACCTCTGCATGTCCATGCGGGGGGTGAAGAAGTCCGGCACGTCCACGATCACCTCCGCCGTCCGGGGGCTCTTCCGGAGCGACACCTCCACCCGTTTCGAGGCCATGCAGTTCGTCCGGGGGCGCTGAGGGGCGCCCAGGCGGGCGGTCGCGGCATCCGACGGGCTGGTTTACGCTGGTGACGATGCCCGAGACCCCGACAGCGGACCCGACGTCGGCGGACCGGGCCCTGGTGATGGGGATCCTCAACGTGACCCCGGACTCGTTCTCCGACGGTGGTCGCTGGCTGGAGCCGGACCGGGCCATCGCCCGGGGGCTCGAGATGATCGAGGAGGGGGCGGACATCGTCGACGTGGGCGGCGAGTCCACCCGGCCCGGCGCCTCGACGGTGCCGGCCGAGGAGGAGTTGCGCCGGGTCCTGCCGGTGGTGCGGGCCCTCAGCCCCCATGTCCGGGTCTCCATCGACACGTCCAAGGCGTCGGTCGCCGAGGCGGCCGTGGACGCCGGGGCCTCCCTGGTCAACGACGTGTCGGCGTCCCTGTGGCCGGTGGCCGCCCGCGGCGGGGTGGGCTGGGTGGCGATGCACCGTAAGGGCACCCCGACCACCATGCAGGACGACCCCCGCTACGACGACGTGGTGGCCGAGGTGCGGGACCTGCTGGCCGACCGGGCCGCCCGGGCGGCCGACGCCGGGGTGCGGGAGATCTGGATCGACCCGGGCATCGGATTCGGTAAGACCGTGCACCACAACCTCGAGCTGCTGGTCGGCCTCGACACGCTGGTGGCCACCGGCTACCCGGTCCTGGTGGGGACGAGTCGCAAGGGCTTCCTCGGGGTCGTGGGCGCCGGGTCCGACGGGGTGCCTGTCCCCGCCGACCAGCGTCTCCCCGGCTCGCTGGCCACCGCCACGTATGCGCTCCACCGGGGGGCAGGTATGGTCCGGGTGCACGATGTGGCCGCCACGGTGCAGGCCGCGCTCCTGGTCGGCCGGGCCGCCGGTGGCCCACGGAGCGCAGGATCGATGCTGGAGACGGAGGTCGGATCGTGAAGGGCAAGTGGGCTGCGGGCATCCCGCCGCGGAACTTCACCTGGGTCATCAAGGATCGGCTGGCCATGAGCGAGCGGCCGGGGGGCTTCGCGCCCAACCATCGCAAGGTGCGCCGCCAGGAGGAGATCATCTGGCTCCAGGTCCAGGGCTTCGACCGGGTGGTCTCGCTCCTGCCGTCCTCCCACAACCTCCAGGCCTACGAGGAGAAATCGCTGGCCAGCGTGCACTACCCGCTGCCCCCGGCCGGCGACGTACGGGGCATCCTCGCCGACGTCTACCGCGACATCCACAGCCGTCTGGCCGCCGGCGAGCGGATCCTGATCCACCAGGAGGAGCTCGGGGACCGTGTGGCGGGGGTGGTCGCCGGCTACCTGCTGTGGTCGTGCCGACTGCCGTCGGGCCCCCAGGCGGTCACCGCCCTGGAGCACCTGACCGGGCACCCCATGGGTCCGTCGGGGCGGGAGCTGGTGGCCGAGGCCGGTCAGCTGACGCCGGTCACGGGCCACACCGACACCGGCTCGTCCCAGTCGGCCTGATGGGCGGGGCGGACGGTGCGGGCGACCGCATCGAGCTGCGGGGCCTGCGGTGTGTCGGGACCCACGGGGTCCTGGTCGAGGAGCAGGAGCGGGCCCAGCCGTTCGAGGTCGACCTGGACCTCGACGTCGACCTCCGCCCGGCCGGCGTTTCCGATGCGCTCGCCGACACCGTCGACTACGGGGCCGTCGCCGACGTCGTGGCCGCCACGGTGTCCGGCGCCCGCTCCTTCGCCCTCCTCGAGGCACTCGCCTGGCACGTGGCCGAGGCCGTCCTGGACGTCGACCACCGGATCCGGGGGGTCAGCGTCGCCCTCCGCAAACTGCGTCCCCCCCTCGCCGTCGACATCGACACCGTCGGCGTCCGGGTGGCCCGCACCCGGTGACCGCCCCGTCGACCGAACAGCCCACCCGCCGGGCCTTCCTGTCGCTCGGCTCGAACCTGGGTGACCGCGCCGCCCACCTGCGACGGGCCGTGGACCAGCTGCGGGCCGGCAGCACCCCGGCGGTCACCGCCGTATCCCGCGTCTACGAGACCGATCCGGTCGGCGGCCCCGACGACCAGGACGCCTACCTGAACCTGGTGGTCGAACTGGCCGTGCCCGAGGCGGTCGACCCCTACCGGCTGCTCGAGCAGTGCCACCGCCTCGAGGCGGCGGCCCACCGGGTGCGTACGGTCCGGTGGGGCCCCCGGACCCTCGACGTCGACGTGCTGTGGATCGACGGCATCACGCTCGACGACCCCGTGCTCACCCTGCCGCACCCCCGCTGGCGCGAGCGCCGCTTCGTCCTGGCCCCGCTGGCCGAACTCGCCCCCGACCTGGTGCAGGAGTCCGATCTCTCGACCGCTGGCGGTGAGGTGCGGGTCGTGGGTAGTCTCTGAGCAGCAGTTCCAGGAGTTCCTGTAGCGACCGGCACCGTCGAGGGCCGGAACGTCGAAAGGGGTCTCGTGACCACATTCCGTGTACTCGGGCCGGGCCGTGCCGGCCTGTCGTTGATGGCAGCCCTCGAGGCTGTCGGGGGCTACCGCTCGGTGGGGGCGTGGGGACGGGACCGGTCCCCGGTCGACGCCGCCCACGGCGTCGACATCCTCTTCATCGCCACGCCCGACGACGTCGTGGCCGAGGTGGCGGCCCAGGTCCGCCCGGTGGCGACCACGGTGGTGGTCCACCTGTCGGGCTCGCTGGGTCTCGACGTGCTGGCCGGGCATCCCCGGCGCGGATCGCTGCACCCCCTGGTGCCGCTGCCGAACCCGGCCATCGGTGCCGAGCGGCTGCGCTCCGGGGTCACCCTGACGGTGGCCGGCGACCCGGTGACGCGGGCGGTGGCCGAGGACCTCGGGGGTGATGTCGTGGAGGTGGCCGACGCCGACCGTGCCGCCTACCACGCGGCCGCGGTGATCGCCGCCAACCACCTGGTCGCCCTGATGGGCCAAGTCGAGCGGGTGGCCGCCACCGCCGGTCTGCCGCTCGGGGCGTTCGCCGGGCTGATGCGGGCGGCCAGCGAGGACGCGTTCGCCCTCGGTCCCCGCCAGGCGCTCACCGGTCCCGCGGCCCGCGGCGACTGGGAGACGGTGGAGCGCCACCGCAGCACCATCGCCGGCATGCCGGCCCATCGCACGGAGCTCGCCGGGTACGACGCCATGGTGGCGCTGGCCCGTCGGCTCTCGCTGGACACGGCCGCCGAGCTCGACACCGACGCCTTCGAGCTCTCCGGCCAGCTGTCCTTCGGCGTGGTCGGCTCGGCCACCGCCGAGCAGGTGGCGTGAGCCCCACCTCCACGGCCCCCGACGTGGTGGTGACGGGCAGCCTCGACGAGTTCTCGTCCCGTCTGGACGACGCGCGTCGGGCGGGACGCACGGTCGGCCTGGTGCTCACCATGGGCGCGCTCCACGAGGGTCACGCCTCGCTGCTGCGACGGGCGTCCGACGAGTGTGACGTGGTCGCTCTCACCCTGTTCGTGAACCCCACCCAGTTCGCCGACACGACCGACCTGGTGAACTACCCGCGCACCCTGGAGTCCGACCTGGCGGTGGCCGGCGCGACCGGCTGCGACCTGGTGTTCGCACCGTCGGTGGAGGAGATGTACCCGGACTGGCCCCGGCCGTCGGCCACCACGGTGACCGTGCGCTCGCTGGTGGACCGCTGGGAGGGCGCGTCCCGGCCGGGCCACTTCGACGGGGTGGCCACGGTGGTGACCAAGTTCCTGTCGGCGGCGGGTCGCTGCCGTACCTACTTCGGCGAGAAGGACTTCCAGCAGCTCGCCGTGGTGCGGCGGATGGTCCGCGACCTGTCCCTGCCCGCCGACGTCGTGGGGTGCGCCATCGTGCGCGAGCCCGACGGGCTGGCCCTGTCGAGTCGCAACGCCCGGCTCTCGCCCGCCGAGCGCACGGCCGCCGTCACCCTCTGGCGGGCCCTGGACGCCGGGGCGGCCGCCTTCGCCTCGGGGGCCGACGCCCGAGCCGTCGAAGCGGCCATGGCCGCGGTGGTGGCCGAGGAGCCGCTCGTGGAGCTCGACTACGCCGCCCTGGTGGACGCCACCGACCTCGAACCGGTGGACGTCACCCCGACCGGGCCGCTCCGTCTGCTCGTCGCCGCCCGCGTCGGCCCGGTCCGGCTGATCGACAACCTCGATCCCCGGTTCCCGTCGTGAGCTCCGCCCAACTTCCCTCCGGGACGCTCGACGTCCTGGTGCTGGGAAGCGGCGTGGCCGGTCTGTCGGCGGCCGTGCGACTGGCGGCGCCGATGCCGGCCGGCGGCGCCGGCGACGGTCCGGGCCTGCGGGTCGGGGTGCTCACCAAGGCGGAACTGTCCCAGTCGGCCACCCGGTGGGCCCAGGGCGGTGTGGCCGCCGTGCTGGGCGGCGACGAGGACTCGACCGACCTCCACCTGGCCGACACCCTGGCCGCCGGGGTCGGCCTGTGCGACGCCGACGCCGTGCGGGTCCTGGTCGACGAGGGGCCCGCCCGGGTCCAGCAACTCATCGCCATGGGGGCCGTCTTCGACCGCCAGCCCGGCGGGGCCCTGGCCCTGGCCCGCGAGGGGGGACACTCGACGGCCCGGGTGGTCCACGCCGGCGGGGCGGCGACCGGCGCCGAGGTCGAGCGGGCGCTGGTCGACGCCACCCGGGCCTCGGCCGCCGCCGTCCTCGAGGAGTGGTTCGCCCTGGACCTGGTGGTGGAGGACGGACGGTGCCGGGGCGTGATCGCCCTCGACACCGCCGGACGGCGCGTCGAGGTCCGGGCCACCCACACGGTCCTGGCGACCGGGGGTGCCGGTCAGGTGTTCGCGGTCACCACCAACCCGGCCGAGGCCACCGGTGACGGCCTGGCCATGGCCCTGCGGGCCGGGGTCCCGGTGGCCGACGTGGAGTTCATGCAGTTCCACCCGACGGCCCTGCACCATCCGGCCATGCCCCGTCCACTGCTGTCCGAGGCGCTGCGGGGCCACGGCGCCCTGCTGCGCGACGCCCGGGGCGAGCGGTTCGTGGACGAACTGGCCCCCGCGACGTGGTGAGCCGGGCCATGGCCGAGCGCATGCACGCCCAGGGGGTCGAGAGCCTGTGGCTCGACGCCACCGGTCTCGATTCGTTCGACTCGCGGTTCCCGACCATCAGCGCCTCGCTGGCCGCCATCGGTCTCGACCCGGCCACCGACTGGCTCCCGATCGCCCCGGCCGCCCACTACCTGTCCGGCGGGGTGCTCACCGATCTGTGGGGGGCCACCGCCCTGCCCGGCCTCTGGGCGGCGGGCGAGGTGGCCTGCACGGGCGTCCACGGGGCCAACCGACTCGCCTCGAACTCGCTGCTCGAGGGCATGGTCTTCGGCGCCCGGCTGGCCGAGACGATCCTCGGCGGGGGAGACGGACCCACCGCTTCCGGTGTCCTGATCCCCCTGCTCGAGGGCACGGTCACCGAGGTGGGTGGCGGAGGCGCACCCGGCCCCGACGGGACCGGCGGGGCCCGTAGGGCCGGTACCGGCGTCGGCGACGGTGGCGCCGGCGAACCCGACGTCGCCAAGTACCGGGACCTGTTGCAGCGGGCCATGACCGACGGTGCCGGGGTGGTGCGCAGTGCCGACTCCCTGGCCGATGCGGCCCGGACGGTGGACGAGGTGTCCGGCATCGTGCCCGGGGCCACGGACCGGGCCTCGGGCGAGTTGGCCAACCTCGTCACCGCGGCCAGGAGCGTGCTGGCCTCGGCCGCCCTGCGGACCGAGACCCGGGGTGCGCACGCCCGGAGCGACCATCCCGAGGCGTCGGATGCCTGGCGGTGCCGGATCGTCCACACCGCCGACGGGCGGACGGTGCTCTCCTCCGCCGCCGGTGACCCGGGGCCGGACCCGGCCGGCCAGCCGCGACCGTGACGCCGGACCCGTCCTCGACCCCGTCCGGCGCGGCCGGGTGGTCCCCGGTGCTCGACCCGCCGCGGATTGCCGTGGTGGACGCCGTGGCCCGGGCCATCGCCGAGGACGTCCTCCCCCTCGGCGACCTGACGGCCGCCCTGATCGCCGCCGACCGACGGGCCACGGTGGACATCGTGAGCCGGGCCGGCGGCGTGGTGGCCGGGCGCGCCTGTGCCGTCGAGGCGTTCGCCCAGATCGACCCCGCCGTGTCGGTCACCTGGATCCTGCCCGACGGGTCGACGGTGGCGCCCGGAGACGTCGTGGCCACGGTGGAGGGGCCACTGCGCTCGATCCTCACCGCCGAGCGGACCGCGCTCAACTTCCTCGGTCACCTGTCCGGAGTGGCCACGCTGACCCGGGCCTACGTCGACGCCGTGCAGGCGGCCAACCCCTCCACCCGGGTGCTCGACACCCGCAAGACCACGCCGGGTCTGCGGGCCCTGGAGAAGGCCGCCGTCCGGGCCGGCGGCGGCCACAACCACCGGGGCAACCTCTCCGAGGCGGTGCTGGTGAAGGACAACCACCTGGGAGGGGCCACCATCTCCGAGGCGGTGGGCCGGGCCCGCGCCCAGTGGCCCGGTCGCATGATCGAGGTGGAGTGCGACCGGCTGGACCAGGTGGACGAGGCGGTGGCCGCCGGCGCCACCGTCGTGCTGCTCGACAACATGGACCCCGACGCCGTGCGCGAGGCGGTGGCCCGTGTGGCGGCCGCCGGCGCGCCGGTGCTGGTCGAGGTGTCGGGTGGCGTGACGCTCGCCTCGGCGCCGGACCTGGCCGCGGCGGGCGCCGATCTGCTGTCGGCCGGGGCCCTGACCCATTCGGCCCCGGTGCTCGACCTCGGCCTCGACCTGCGCGACTGACCGGCCACCGGCCGGCCACCCCTCCGAAAGGAACATCATGCTGCTTGCCATCGACGTGGGGAACACCGAGACGGTCGTCGGGCTCTTCGCCGACGACCCGACGGCGCCCGTCGACGAGTCCGTGCCCCGCGACGGCACGGAGCCGGTCGGCCTGGCCCACCACTGGCGCCTGTCGACCGTCGACGTCCGGACCGCGGACGAGCACGCGCTGCTCCTCACGCAGCTCCTCGACCTCAACGGCCTCGACATCGAGCGGGCGGTGTCGGGCATCGCGGTGACCTCGTCGGTGCCGCTGGTCACCGCCAACCTCCGCCAGATGGCCTCCCGGTGGTTCGACGTGCCGGCCGTGGTGCTGGAGCCGGGGGTCAAGAGCGGCATGCCGATCCTCTACGACAACCCGAAGGAGGTGGGCGCGGACCGGATCGCCAACGCGGTCGGGGCCTACGACCTCTTCGGCGGTCCCTGCGTGGTGGTCGACCTCGGAACGGCGACCACGTTCGACGCCATCTCCGAGGCCGGTGAGTACCTGGGTGGGGCCATCACCCCGGGGGTGGCCATCAGCCTCGACGCGCTGTTCGCCCACGCCGCCGCCCTGCGGCGGGTGGAACTGGTGGAGCCCCGCAGCGTCATCGGCAAGTCGACGGTCGAATCGATCCAGTCCGGCGCCCTCTACGGCTTCGCCGGCCAGGTCGACGGCCTGTGCCGACGGTTCGCGGCGGTACTGAAGGGGTGCACGGTGGTAGCCACCGGCGGCCTGTCCGAGCTGATCTCGCCCTACTCCGACGAGATCGAGTACGTGGAGCCGTGGCTCACGCTGCACGGGCTACGGATCATCTTCGAACGGAACGTGCCACCGGCCTGAGGCACCGCC
Source organism: uncultured Acidimicrobiaceae bacterium (assembly GCA_963841885.1). GTDB lineage: Bacteria > Actinomycetota > Acidimicrobiia > Acidimicrobiales > RAAP-2 > Bog-756. The sequence goes on along the minus strand of CAWJEK010000016.1, from coordinate 155,699 downwards.
CCCGCCGGTGGCGACCCCACGGCCGCACGGGTCGACGTATTCTGCGGCGGTGGGTTCGACCCGAGCACCCGACGATGCCCTGGTGCAGCTCCGTCGAGCCCGGGACCACGCCGACCGGCACTACGCCGAACCCCTGGACCTGGAACGGCTGGCATCGGTCGCCGGGAGGACACGGATAGGGTTCGGCCCGTGCCGTCGTGGAAGTTCTTCGAGGAGGCGGAGCCGGAGTTCGCCCAGCGCGTGCGGGTGCTGATGGATGCCGGGCGACACAAGACGATCGCCACGATCCGCGCTGACGGGTCACCGCGGATATCCGGGATCGAGTGCGAGTTCACCGACGGTGATCTCCGGTTCGGATCCATGACCGGGGCCCGCAAGGGGGCGGACCTGGAAAGGGACCCACGGTTCGCCCTGCACGGTCCGACCTCGGATCCCGAGGAGGGCAGGGAGAGCGAGTGGCCGGGGGAGGCGAAGGTGGCCGGCCGGGCGGTCCGGGTCGGACCGGTCGCCGATGAGCTCGAGGGAGGTCCGGACGGCGAGATGTACGTGGCCGACATCACCGAGGTGGTGGTCACCTCGCTGAACGACGAGGGCACCCGGCTCCTCGTCGAGTCCTGGACGCCGGAACGTGGACTGCGAACCGTCGAGCGGGACTGAGTGCGGTTGAGCGTGGGCGGGACGTCGAATGCGACGGTGCGCCGTCGTCAGCCGAACCGCAGGCGACTGACCGTGGACAGCGAGCACCAGTAGACGGTGGCGTCCCACCCCAGTGCCGGGAACACGGCCGATTGCAGGGGTCCCTCGGTGTCGGCCCGGACCAGCTCGTCGCCGGTGGCGATGTCGACCACCACGACCTGTTCGATCATGCGCTCCCGGTCGTGGTCGCCCGTCACGAGGGCACCGCGGTCGGGCAGCAGGAGGAGGTGGGAGGCGTGGTCGTGGTCGCGTCGCCACCGGGGGGTCGAGGCCCCCGTCCGCGGCGATGTCGAACGCGGCCATCACCCCGTTGCCGCTGTCGTAGCCGACGGCGATGCGTCGGTCCTCGTCGACGATCGGCGGGTTCGTGATGAGCCCCCCGGCGGCTCCGCACACCGCGGCCGACGAGACGGATCCGTCCGCCAGGTCGACCCGGATCAGCTGCAGGGGGCTGGTGGAGATGCCCTTGCCGCGGAACGAGCCGTCGAAATTGGTCGACCCGTCACCGTCGTCGAGGAACCAGGCGGCGCCGAGGGCGAGCACACAGTCCCAGCCGTAGGTCTGCCCCTCGGCGGCCAGGTAGGTGGCCCGGAAATCGGGCTCGGGGCGGAACCCGCCGTCCCAGCCGACCCGGAGGAGGCTGGTGTCGCCGACCACGTAGACGTGGGTGGCGTCGGACGACAGCCGGGCGATGGACGGTTCGGGCAGGACGAAGCGGTCGATCACGGTGAGGCCGTCGGGTTCGAGGGCGATGAGTTCGCACGGCTCCCGCTCGCCGGGGGCGACCGGCGACCCGGGCAGCGAGCCGGCGAAGTCCTTGGTCACCAACGTCCCGTCGGGGAGGATCACGAAGCTGTTGTAGGGACGGTCACGGGGAGCTCGGCCGACGCCTGGAGGGAGAGGTCGGGGGCGAGCTTGTGGGCGTGGTTGCCGAAGACCACGTAGAGCGATCCATTGGCGTGGGCGGCCAGTCCCCCCGGCCACATGCGACCGCCGTCCAGGGGTCCCGAGTCGGCCACCGTGGCCAGGGTGTCGGGGTCGATCCGTTCGACCGAGCACGTCACCTCGGCTCCCATCCCGTTGCGCAGCAGGAACACCTCACCCGGTTCGCGGGTCACCACCATGGTCACCAACGGGTCGGTGCGGGACACCACGTCGACCGCGGTGCCCGGCAGGATCGTCGGCGTCGGGCTGGTGTCGGCGGGAACCCCGAGGCGGCGCGGGCCGCCGTCCTCGCCCGGCCAGGGACCGCTCCAGTACCCGGCGTCGGCGCCGGTCCTCACACCGGCGCCTCGAGCGACAGGCGGTCGGCGCGGACCTCGGGCTGGGAGTCCCACAGATCGGCCACCAGGTCGTCGCGGAGCGGGCGCATCGCCGGGTCGTCCCACCGGTTGACGCGCTGCAGCGGGTCCTCGACCAGGTCGTAGAGCTCGCCCTCGGTGCCGTCGTGGCTGGTGCCGGGCCGGTACGTGGTGACCACCCAGCGGTCGCGCATCATGGTCCGGAGGTGGACGTCGACGCCGAACAGCTCGCTGTCCCACTCGGTGAGCACCTTGTCGAAGCCCCGGGCCTCGGCGTCGGCCTCGTCGACGGGCAGGGGGCGGCCCTGCATCCACTCCGGCGGCTCGATGCCGGCGATGGAGCAGAAGGTCGGGGCGAGGTCGACCAGGCCGACCGGCCGACGCACGACCGCGGGCGTCGCCCCGGACCCGGCGGACGGGGCGGGCCGCCACACCAGGGGGAGCCGCATCAGGGCGTCCACGTGGTACGGGCCCTTGAAGAGGAGACCGAAATCGCCCTGCAGCTCGCCGTGGTCGGTGGTGAAGATCACGTCGACGTCGTCGCCCCAGCCGCGCTCGCCGATCCGGCCGAGCACCCGGCCGAGCGCCTCGTCGATCAGCTCGACCTCGACGGCGTTGCGGGCGTTGACCTCCCGGACCTGGTCGGGCGTGAGGGTGGCCGGCACCCAGTCGGCCGGCGCCTCGTAGTTGGAGACGAGGGTGCCGTCGTACCAGGCCCGCCAGTGGCGCGGCTTGCCGTCGATGATCGCCTCCCGGGTGGACCGGTCCTCGGGGTAGCCGGCCGGCAGGGGCACCTCGCGCCAGTCGACGCGGCCCATCTCCGACTCCGGCGGGTCCCACGGGTGGTGGGGGTCGGGAAAGCTCATCCAGCAGAACCAGTCGTCCCCGGCGTCGAGCGAGTCGAGCCAGTCGATCGTCCGGTCGGCCACCCAGTCGGTGTGGTAAATGCCGCGCTCGATCGGGTTGACCTTGACCTGCGGCGCCCCGGTGTCCCCGCCGGCCTCCGCGCTGACCTGGAGGTGGTCGTCGATTGCCCGGCAGTACATGCCCAGGGCCTCGGGATGGTTGTGGATCAGCCACTGCGAGTAGTGGAGGGGCCCCATCGCCCCGTGGCTGGCCGTCTCCAGGTGCTCGAAGCCGCGTCGCGAGCCACCGTGCGGGGTCGTGCCCTCCGTGGACAGCAGGTTCTCCTCGAAGCGGAGGAAGGGGTCGAAGTACGGCTCGAAGTGCGCCTTGCCGACCAGCGCGGTGCGGTAGCCGGCGGACCGGAGGACCTCGGCCACCGACGGGGCGTCGGGAGGGAGGGGCACCCCGTTCATGAAGACGCCGTGGGTGCTCGGGTGCTGGCCGGTCAGGATGGTCGACCGGGAGGGCATGCACACCACCGACTGGGGGTGGGCCCGCTCGTAACGCACGCCCCCGGTGGCGAGTCCGTCGACGACGGGCGTCCGGGACAGGGTCCCACCGTTGCAGGTGAGGGTGTCGAAACGCTGCTGGTCGGTGGTGACCAGGAGGATCTTGCGGCCCATCAGCGGGCTCCTTTCGAGAATCCCCCGGGAGGGGGAGCGCAGTGGCGACCCCGGACGGGGTCGGGTGGGCGGCTCAGCTCAGGGCCGGTACTCCTTCACGCCCAGGACCTCGGGTAGTCCGGCCAGGGCGGCCCGGGCGGCCCCGGCGATGACCAGGGCCAGCACGGCGGGCTCGGCGTCGACGCTGTAGACGGTCAGGCAGGTGCCGTCCTGCAGGTCGTGGACGTCGATGGTGCTGAGGTGTTCGACGAACAGCGGTGCCGTGATCCGGTACTGGAAGCGGCGGAGGTGGGGGTCGACGGTGAGGATGCGCTCGGGCATGGGAAGACCCGAACGGGTCAAGATCGTCCGTTCGTCGCCCTCGACCGTGGCGGACTCGACACCCTCCCACCACTCGGTCAGCCGGGCCGGGGCCCCGACCATGTCCCATACGGTGTCGGCCGGGCAGTACAGCCGGATCGAGTGTCGCAGGCTGCCTCGGCGGGCGGTCATCGGCCGGCTCCGGGGGCGAGCAGGGTGGTCAGGGTGGCGAGGAGGACGGCCCGGACCTCGTCGTGGCCGAACTCCCGGTCGACGGTCAACAACTGGAAGGCCTCGAAGCCGGTCAGGACGTCGGCCGCGGCCAGCGTGGCCCGGGACGCCTCGTCGGTCATCGCCGAGAGCTCGGGGGCGAACACCGTCCGCACCTGGCCACGCAGGAAACGCCGGGCCTCGGTGAGCGACTCGGCCAGCCGGGGCTGGAAGGGTGCCCGCAGGCGCGAGACGTGGGCGGCCTGGCCGAGGTGGTGAACAGTCGCAGGCGCTGGTCGGCGAGGGCGGCCACGCGGTCGGCGAGGGGGGCGTCCGGGCCGGTCTCGATGGGCAGGATCGGGAGTACGCGGGCCAGCTGCCGGGCGACCGCCTCGCCGGCCAGGTCGTCGGCGTCCTCGAAGTAGCGGAACAGCGACCGCGGGGAGATCCCGGCCCGCTCGGCGATCTCGTCGGTGCTGGGCCGGAGGTTGCCCTCGGTGTACAGGTCGAGCAGGGCGTCGACCACGGCCTCGCGGTTGAGGGCGCGACGCAGCCGCCGGCCGTCGGTCAGGGCCGGCGGCTCCTCGTGGCCCCCGGCCCCGGCCACGAAGACGCGGCCGGGATCGGCGGGCCATACCGCCTCGGGTGCAGGCTTCGGGGCGCCGCCGGAGCGGGTGCCCGGGGCTCGGGTGTCGGTCATCCCGGCGATCCTACGGTCCGACCAGGGTGCAGATGTCGCCCACGCCCGGGTCGATGTCGCCGTCCAGGACGGCGCGGTAGACGGCCTCGACGGCCTCGGGCCCGGTGGCGTGGCGGATGGTCAGCCACGAGTCGGTCCACGGTACGAACCGCTCCCAGGCGGCGGCCACCGCCACCTCGAAACCGTCCCGTCCCCAGTCCGTGCGTCGCTTGGCGATCTGGTCCGGGGCGAAGAGGAACTCCGGGCGCGGTCCGGGCAGCCCGCCGGCCACTCCGGTGGTGGCGTCCCAGTGCGTGTCCCCGACCACCATCGAGTACCGGAGGGCGTCATCGAGCCGGGTGTGGACGGCGTGGGTGACGTCCTTGCGCCCGGCGACGTCGACGTACGCCGACGGCGAGACGTCCAGCCGGTCGACGTCGTCGTAGGTCAGGACGGTGGCGTAGCAGCCGAGCGACCGGACGAAGTCGACGTTGCCCGGCGAGGTGAGGCCGACCACGTCGACTCCGTCCCGCCCGGCCAGCAGGAACGCGGCTCCGATGGCGGTCTTGGACGACGCACTGGATACGACGATGGTCCGGGCGCCGTAACGGTCGTGGTCGTCCAGGAAGTCGTCCACCACGAACGAGGTCACGAAGAGGGGCCACAGCAGCATCTGCTGGTCCTCGCGAGCCGGGGAGTAGATGCGGTCGGCCGTGGTGGTGCCGTACCGGGAGTAGACGGACGGTACCGCCTCGCGGTGCGGTGCGATGTCGGAGAATCCCTGGTCGTCGAGGCGCCCGGGGGATACGACCAGCTCGTCGCCCAGCGGGAAGTAGCCGTACACCCGCGTGCCGGGGTCGACACCCGGGGTGGTCGACTCGACGACGTCGCCGAATCCCCACACCGGCACACGTCCCCAGTCCCCGTTCTCCCCATCGCCGACCGGGAAGCACTCCCAGTAGTGCAGGAGGTCGCCGTAGACGGCGTAGGTGATGTTGTTGGCCGACAGTCCGAAGGCGTCGATACGCAGCCGGGCCTCGCCGGGGGCGAGCGGTGCCGGCGGTCGGGAGACCACGCGGACCCGGTGGAGGTCGGTCCGGCTGACGTCGAGTTGCATCGTGCTCGCTTCCGGTGACGGCTTCGCGGGGTCGGACCGTCGGACCGTCGGTTCCGTCGGACGACGTCCCGACCGGCCAACGCTAACAGTTGACAGTGATTATGACAAGTGTTTACATGGGCGCACGGCCCGGTCGTCGGGCCCACCGGAGGGAGTCACCGTGTCGGATGCGCCGCAGACAGGAGCGACGGGGACGGTCGCTGAAGGCGCCGACCTGGTCCTCGATTCGTTGCAGCGGAGGATGCACGCCCTCTTCTCGCTGTACTACGACGCGGTGGCGACCATGGACGTGGACCAGGTCAACCACTTCGAACGCGAGGGTGTGCTCCCGATCGCATTCAGCCTGTTCCACATCGTCAACATGATCGACGCGTCCTTCCTCCTGATGACGGGCACGCCTCCGGTCTGGGACGCCGAGTGGGAGGCGAGGGTACATCCGGCCATCCCCGACCACGGCAAGCACAAGACCGTCGCCGAGATGGTCCATCAGCGGATCGGCGACTACGCCCAGTTCCAGGTGTACATGCGGACCGTGTTCGACCGGGTCGAGGCGTGGCTGGCCGACCTCGATCCCGCCGAGCTGACCCGGCTGGTCATCCCCCGGCCGTTTCCCGAGCAGATCGCCAGCACGTACAGCGCCCGGGTGGCCGGTCCCGAGGGCATCACCCTCCTCGATGCCACCGAGTGCTGGATCTACCAGCACGGTCTGCGGCACATGGGGGAGATCGAACTGTCACGCGGGCCTCGTCGGCCTGGGGGGCATGACCTCCTGACGGGCGGGCGGGGCTCACTCCGGCCTGCTCCGCCGTCGACCGCGGCGGCCGTGGCTCAGGGGTGGGGCAGGTCGTCGACCAGGCTGTGGGCCAACCGCGTGAGGGCGGCGGCCAACACGGGTGACGGGCCGGACAGGGCGGCGGACGCCGCATCCTCGGCGTACCGGCGGGCCACCTGCACCGACGCCGCGATCGCCCCGGACTCGGCGACGATCGAGCGGGCCTTCTCCTGTTCGGGCACCCCGAGGGGCTGGCCGAGCAGGTCCCGCAGCTCGGGGCCGTGCACCGGGTCGTCCAGGGTGAGCAGCACGGGGAGCGTGTAGATCCCCTCGGCCAGGTCCTGGCCGGCCGGCTTCCCCAGGTCGGCCTCGCTGCCGACCACGTCGAGGATGTCGTCGCGGACCTGGAAGATCATGCCGAAGCAGCGACCGAAGTCGGTGAAGGCGTCGACCTGGTCGCGTTCCAGGCCGCCCGTGAGTGCCCCGATGCGACACGACGTGGCCATGAGCGAGGCGGTCTTGCCGGCGATGGCCGAGGAGTAGTCGTCCTTCGACCGGTCCACGCGGAAGGCGGCGCGCACCTCGGCCACCTGGCCCTGGCAGAGTTCACCGAGGGTGGCGGCCAGCAGGGCGGCGATCTCCACCCCCAGGCCGGCGGCTATCTCGGCCGATCGGGCCAGGAGGAAGTCGCCCGCCACGATGGCGACCAGATTCCCGAACCGGGAGTTGACGCTCTCGACGTTCCGTCGCATGGTGGCCTCGTCCATGACGTCGTCGTGGTAGAGCGATGCGAGGTGCACCAATTCGACGGCGACGGCGCCCAGCAGGTCCTCCCGGCTGGCCTCCCGGGTACCGGAGGTGGCGGTGGCCAGGGCCAGGACGGGCCGCAGCCGCTTGCCTCCGGCCGCCAGGAGGTGGGTGGTGACCTCGTCCAGGAAGGCGTCGCCGGTGACGACGGACTCCACGAGTAGGGGCTCGAGGTGGGCCAGCTGATCTTCGAGGGCGGGGAGTCCCAGGGTGTCGACGACGTTCACTGGCTACAGACGATAGGTCAGACTGCCGATGACCGGTACATGCTCACCGGCTTCCGGGGCTGTGGGTGCGGTGGGCACTGCCACCTGTAGACTCGGATTCCAGTTACTGACCGCGGATGGAGGCGGTGGAGTGTTCGAACGATTCACAGACCGAGCTCGACGAGTCCTGGTGTTGGCACAGGAGGAGGCGCGGCTGCTCAACCACAGTTTCATCGGCACCGAGCACATCCTCCTGGGGTTGATCCACGAGGGCGAGGGGGTCGCGGCCAAAGCGCTCGAGTCCCTGGGTGTCTCCTTGGAGGCCGTCCGGGAGAAGGTCGAGGAGACCATCGGGTTGGCCGGAACGGCCCCGACGGGCTCGCCGCCCTTCACGCCGCGGGCCAAGAAGGTCCTGGAGCTCTCGCTGCGTGAGGCGCTGCAGCTCGGCCACAGCTACATCGGCACCGAGCACATGCTGCTCGGGCTCGTCCGCGAGGGCGAAGGCGTGGCCGCCCAGGTGTTGCAGAGCCTGGGTGCCGACCTGCCGCGTGTGCGCCAGCAGGTCATCCAGCTGCTCTCCGGCTACCAGGGCAAGGAGGCCGTGGGAGGCGGGCAGCCCGGTAACCAGCAGGCCGATGCGCCGACGGGGTCGGCGGTCCTCGACCAGTTCGGCCGCAACCTGACGGCCCTGGCCCGCGATCACAAGCTCGACCCGGTCATCGGTCGCGAGAAAGAGATCGAGCGGGTCATGCAGGTGCTGTCGCGCCGCACGAAGAACAACCCGGTCCTCATCGGTGAGCCCGGTGTGGGCAAGACGGCCATCGTCGAGGGTCTGGCCCAGCGCATCGTGGCCGACGAGGTTCCCGAGACGCTCACCGGCAAGCAGCTGTACACCCTGGACCTCGGTGCGTTGGTGGCCGGCAGCCGCTACCGCGGCGACTTCGAGGAGCGCCTCAAGAAGGTGCTGAAGGAGATCCGGACGCGGGGCGACATCGTCCTGTTCATCGACGAGCTCCACACCCTGGTGGGTGCGGGTGCCGCCGAAGGTGCCATCGACGCGGCCTCCATCCTGAAGCCGATGCTGGCCCGCGGGGAGCTGCAGACCATCGGGGCCACCACCATCGACGAGTACCGCAAGCACCTGGAGAAGGACGCCGCGCTCGAGCGCCGGTTCCAGCCCATCAAGGTGGAGCAGCCGAACGTCACCCTGACCATCGAGATCCTGAAGGGCCTGCGCGACCGCTACGAGTCGCACCACGCCGTGACGATCACCGATCAGGCCCTGGTCGCCGCGGCCAACCTGGCCGACCGCTACCTGGCCGACCGGTACCTCCCGGACAAGGCCATCGACCTCATCGACGAGGCCGGCAGCCGCCTGCGCATCCGCCGCATGACCACCCCTCCGGCCTACAAGAAGCTCGAGGAGGAGATCTCCCGGTTGCGGTCCGACAAGGAGGCCGCCATCGAGAAGCAGGCCTTCGACCAGGCCAAGAAGCTGGCCGAGCAGGAGAAGGACCGCCTCGACGCCAAGGAGGCCATGGAGGCCGAGTGGCGGGCCGAGGGCGTCGACCTGTTCGACGTCGTCGACGAGGAGGTCATCGCCGAGGTGCTGGCCAACTGGACGGGCATCCCCGTCTACCGCCTCACCGAGGAGGAGACGGCCAAGCTGCTCCGCATGGAGGACGAGCTGCACAAGCGGGTGATCGGCCAGGAGCCGGCGATCGCCGCTCTGGCCCGTTCCATCCGTCGCACGCGGGCCGGCCTGAAGGACCCCAAGCGTCCGAGCGGCTCGTTCATCTTCCTCGGCCCCACCGGGGTGGGGAAGACCGAGCTCGCCAAGACTTTGGCCGAGTTCCTCTTCGACGACGAGGACGCGCTGATCCAGCTCGACATGTCCGAGTACATGGAGAAGCACACGGTGAGCCGCCTGGTGGGTTCCCCTCCCGGCTACGTCGGCTACGAGGAGGGCGGCCAGCTGACCGAGGCGGTGCGGCGCAAGCCGTTCTCCGTGGTCCTCTTCGACGAGGTCGAGAAGGCGCACGCCGACGTGTTCAACACACTGCTGCAGATCCTGGAGGACGGTCGCCTGACCGACGCCCAGGGTCGATCGGTGGACTTCAAGAACACCGTCCTGATCATGACGTCCAACCTGGGCACGGCCGACCTTCGCAAGACGTCGGTGGGCTTCGCCCAGTCGTCGGGCGCGGTGACCTACGAGCGGATGAAGGCGAAGGTGAACGAAGCCCTCAAGGCCCACTTCCGTCCCGAGTTCCTCAACCGCATCGACGAGGTCGTGGTGTTCCACGAGCTCTCGAAGGTCGAGGTCATCGAGATCGTCGACCTCATGATCCAGCGGGTCTCCAACCAGCTCGAGCTGCAGGGCCTGAGCCTGGCCCTCACCCCCGAGGCCAAGACACTCCTGGCCGACAAGGGCTACGACCCGCAGTTGGGCGCCCGGCCGCTTCGCCGGGCCATCCAGCAGCTGGTCGAGGATCCGCTCTCGGAGCGGATCCTGTGGAAGGAGTTCCGGGTCGGTCAGACCATCATGGTCGACGTGGAGACGATCACGCCCGAGATGGCCGAGGCCTACGACGTGAAGGGCGCGCCGCCCCTCGTCGTCGGCGACCAGCAGCTGACGTTCACGGCCATCGAGGGCATCGAGCCACCGCCGATGGAGCTCGCCGGAGCCGAGTCCTCCGCCGACTGAGCAGGCATCTGCCGGGTCGTCCCGGCAGAGCGACGTGTGCGGCCGAGGCCCCGCCCCCGTGGCGGGGCCTCGGTGCGTCCCGCCCCGGTGTCGGTGTCGGAGTGGATGACGACGCGGCGCCGCCAGCGCTGTCGACCCGGCCCGGCGTGCGGTCGTACCGGGTCCCGCCGTGAGGGGCGTCGGTCCCGTCGGCCGACCCGGGGGGCGGCACCCCTGTGTTCCGGGGTGACGTCCCCCGTTGCCGCCCGGGAATAGGGACCTTCGCCCCTGCTGGCGTGGATACGACCGGGGTTCTACTGGTAGTGGCGGGTGGCTCGTGGTGCCCTGTCCTTGTCGGACGGGTTCGGCGGGTTCCGCTCCCGGACGGCTCGTCCCCCGAGACCGGATCGGGCATGCAGCGCCCCTCCGGCCCCCCCGGAGGGGCGTGGCGCGTCCCGGGTCCCCGGGCCCCTTCCGGCATCGACCGGCCCGGGTCGCACCGGATGGCACACCCGGTCCCTACCATCGGGAAATGGCAAAGACGGCCAAGCGCCACCGCTGCATCGACTGTGGCTCCACGACCGCCCGCTGGGCCGGGCGGTGCCCGACCTGCGGGGAGTGGAACACCCTGGTGGAGGAGTCGGCGTTGGGCCCACTGGTGCGGGCCGTGGACGAACTCGACCTGTCGGGACTCCCCGTGCCCCTCTCCTCCGTGGACCTGTCGGAGGCGGCCGCGGTGCCCACCGGGGTCGAGGAATTCGACCGGGTGCTGTCGGGGGGCCTGGTCCCGGGATCGGTCACCCTGCTCGGGGGCGAGCCGGGCATCGGCAAGTCGACCCTGCTGCTCCAGGTGCTGGCCGCCCGGGCCGGGGCCGGCCACCGGGTCCTGTTGGTGTCGGCGGAGGAGTCCGCCCACCAGGTGCGCCTGCGCGCCGAACGCCTCGGCCCCGTGCCACCGGGCCTGCTGATCCTGTCGGCCACCGACGTGGGCCAGGTGATCAACGCAGTGGTCGAGTCGGAGCCGGACCTGGTGGTGATCGACTCCATCCAGGCGGTGGCCGTGGGCCCGGCGACGCCGGGTGAGCGCCGGGCCAGCGGTGTGCCGGGCTCGATCGGGCAGGTGCGCGAGTGCGCCGACCAACTCGTCAGCCTGGCCAAGGCTCGCCAGGTGGCGACCGTGCTGGTCGGCCACGTCACCAAGGACGGCTCGCTGGCGGGGCCCCGCGCCCTCGAACACATGGTCGACACGGTGCTGAGCTTCGAAGGTGACCGGCACCATGCCCTGCGCCTGCTGCTGGCGGTCAAGCACCGCTTCGGCCCGACCGGTGAGCTCGGCCTGTTCGAAATGGGCGACCAGGGTCTCAACCGGGTCGACGACCCGGGACGCCTCCTGCTCGGTGACCGACTGACCGGGGTACCGGGTGGCGTGGTGCTGCCCGCCGCTGCAGGGCCGCCGCACCCTGATGGTCGAGCTGCAGGCCCTGGTGGCCCCCATGGGCCAGGCCCAGCCCAAGCGGTCCGTGGTGGGCCTCGACGGCGGACGGCTGGTGATGACGCTGGCCGTGTTGGCCCGTCACGGGGGTCTGCCCATGCACGCGGTGGACGTGTTCGCCTCGGTGGCCGGTGGGATCCGGGTGACCGAACCGGCCGCCGACCTGGCCGTGGCGCTCGCCGTGGCGTCGGCATCCACCGGGGTCGCCCTTCCCGCCGACCTGGCCGCGGTGGGTGAAGTGGGCCTGGCGGGCGAGGTGCGCCAGGTGACGAACCTGCCCCGGCGACTCGATGAGGCCGCCCGACTCGGGTTCGGGCGGGTCGTGGTGCCCGCCTCTGCGCCGGCGGGCCCACCCGGGGTGGAGCTGATCCGGGCCGACACGGTGGCTCAGGTGGTGGGCCGCTTCGGCTGTCTCGACGGTCCCGGAGCCTGATCCGGTGGCCCGGTCCCGGCCCCACCGGGCGCGGACCCTGCCGGGTACGATTTGGGGGTGACCACACGCCAGAACGCGGCCATGAGCGATGCCCTGGCCATGGTGGCTCCGGGTCGGCCGCTGCGCGACGGGCTCGACCGGATCCTGCGGGCCAAGCGCGGTGGCCTGGTGGTGGTTGGGGACGGTCCCGCCGTGCTGTCGATCTGCTCGGGGGGTTTCCTGCTCGACTCCGAGTTCAGTCCCCAGCGACTGTCCGAGCTGGCCAAGATGGACGGCGCCATCATCCTGGCCCCGGACGCCTCCCGCATCGCCCGGGCCAACGTCCACCTGATGCCCGACGCCTCGATCCCGACGTCGGAGACCGGCACCCGGCACCGGACGGCGGAGCGGGTGGCCCGGTCGATCGACGTGCCCGTGCTGTCGGTGTCGGCGGCCATGTCGGTGATCGCCGTCTACCGCAACGACCTCAAGCACACCGTGCAGCCGACCGGCTGGCTCCACGACCGGACCGACCAGGCCCTGGCCACCATGCAGCGCTTCCGCAGCCGGTTCGACGTGGCCCTCGGCAACCTGTCCATCCTCGAGGTGGAGGACACGGTGTCGGCCAGTGACGTGGTCCACGTCATCCAGACCGCCGAGATGGTGCTCCGCATCGGCGAGGAGGTGGACGGCTACCTGGTCGAACTGGGGGAGGACGGCCGTCTCGTCAGTCTCCAGTCGGCGGAGCTGTCCGACGGGGTGGCCCGGGCCCTCGACCTGGTGATCCGGGACTACGCGGTCATGACCCCCGACGAGGCCGCCGACCGCTCGGCCTTCGAGGAGTGGGTCGTCCAGCAACTCGCCGACCTCGGCTCGGACGAACTGCGCAACCCGGTTCGGGTGGCCACCATCCTGCGGCTGCCCGGCGCCTTCCACGACACCGATTCCGGGCTCGAGCCGCGCGGCTACCGGCTGCTCCACCACCTCCCGCGTCTCTCCGACGTCATCATCGAGCGGATCGTCGATCGGTTCGAGGACCTCCAGCACATCATGCGGGCCTCGATCGCCGAGCTCGAGCAGGTGGAGGGGGTCGGCCAGGCCCGGGCCACCTCCGTCAAGGAGGGCCTCGCCCGGTTGGCCGAGGCCAGCATCTTCGAGCGCTACCAGTAGGCGGGGCGTGCCCGGCCGCCGGAGGGCCGACGGCGCCGTACCGGCCGCCCGGGGGACCGGCCGGTAGCTGGTAGAATAGGTTGCTCTCCCCAGCAGACCGGATGTCGCTCACCAGCCCCGGTTCCGCTCCGCAACGCCAGGAGGAACGGTGTTCGACATCGGTGACAAGGTCGTCTATCCCCATCATGGCGCGGCGGTGGTGGAACGGCGCGAGACCAAAGAGGCCTTCGGCAAGAAACAGGAGTACCTGGTACTCCGACTCGCCTACGGGGACCTCACGCTCATGGTGCCGGCCGACAACACGGACGGCGTGGGCCTGCGCGAGGTGATCAACGACGAAGAGGTCGAGGAGGTGTTCGCGGTACTCCGCAAGAAGGAGGCCCGGATGCCGACCAACTGGTCGCGGCGCTACAAGAACCACTCCGAGAAGCTGCGTTCCGGTGACATCTACCAGGTCGCCGAAGTCGTGCGGAACCTCTCCATCCGCGACAAGGACAAGGGCCTGTCGGCCGGCGAGAAGCGGATGCTGAGCCGGGCCCGCCAGATCCTGGTGTCCGAGCTGACCTTCGCGCTCGGGGTCGACGAGGAGACCGCCGAGGTCCGCCTCAACGAGGCGCTGCCCTGAGCCGAACCGGGCCCGTGTGGGCCATCGTGGTGGCCGGCGGATCGGGTCGCCGGTTCGGCGGCCGCAAGCAGTTCCTCCCTCTGGCCGGGCAGCCGGTGGTCGCCTGGTCGGTCCGCGCCGCCCGCTCCGTGGCCGACGGCGTCGTCCTGGTCGTGCCCGCCGCCGGCCCCGGCGACGACGACGGCCTGCCCGCGCCGGGAGCGTCCGGGGAGTCGGCGTTCGGGGCCACGACCGTGGTGGCCGGGGGCGCCACCCGGGCCGAGTCGGTCCGCGCCGGGCTGGCCGTGGTCCCCGAAGACGCCGACGTGGTCGTCGTCCACGACGCCGCCCGACCGCTGGCCGGCGCCGAGCTGTTCGCCGCGGTGGTCGCCGCGGTGCGGTCCGGTGACGTCGACGGGGCGGTGCCGGTGGTACCGGTGGCCGACACCCTCAAGCGGGTCGTCGGCGACCGGGTGGTGGGCACCGTCGACCGGGACGGGCTGGTGGCCGTGCAGACCCCCCAGGCGTTCGCCGCCGAGGCGCTGCGGGCGGCCCACCACGGGGGAGGGGACGCCACCGATGACGCCGGGCTCCTGGAGGCGGCGGGGCGGGTGGTGGGCACCGTGCCCGGCGACCCGCGCAACCTCAAGCTCACCCGCGCCGAGGACCTGGTGCTGGCCGGGACGTTGCTGACCGGAGCGCCGACGTGAGCCCGGTGCCGGCCCTCCGTGTCGGCCAGGGCATCGATGTCCACCCGTTCAGCGTCGACCCCGGCCGGCCCCTGGTGCTGGGGGGCGTGGTGATCGGCGGCGACGACGCCACCGGGCTCGCCGGACACTCGGACGCCGATGCGGTGGCCCACGCCGTCGCCGACGCGGTCCTGGGGGCGGCCGGACTGGGGGACCTCGGGCGGCACATGCCCGACACCGACCCACGTTGGTCGGGGGCAGACTCGATCGGACTGCTCGAGCGGGTCGTGGCCCTGGCCGCCGCCGCCGGGTGGGTCCCGGTCAACGCCGACTGCACGGTCGTGGCCGAGCGACCCCGACTCGCCCCCCACGTGGGGCGGATGGCCGAACGGCTGGGCGGCGCGCTCGGGGCACCGGTCAACGTCAAGGCCACCCGGGCGGAGGGCCTCGGCGCCCTGGGGCGGGCCGAGGGAATCGCCTGTACGGCGGTCGTGCTCCTGGCGGCGGCCGACCCGTCGGTGGACGACGGCGGGGCCTCCGGGCGGAGCATCCGATGAGTGCGGCGACCGCCGGCGGGGGCCGGGGGAAGCGTTCCCGCACCCCGGCCCCCAAGGGTGGGGCCCGGGGGGCGGCGAAGCCCACGGGCCGCGAGGCGAAGGCCGCGTGGATGAAGGCCAAGGACGCCTCGGGGGGCCGGGCCGGCCGGGCGGCCCCCGTGCGGCGGACCGACCGGACGTCGGTCAACGACCGGGGTCGCGGTCCGGGGGGATCGGCGGACGGCGCCATCCGCCGCGGACCGAAGACCGTGGGGTTGGGTGGCGATCAGGTCGAAGGGCGCCAGGCCGTTCGCGAGCTGCTGAGCGCCGGTCGGCGCCCCGTCACCAAACTGCTGATGGCCGAGGGCATGGACGCCGCCGAGATCCTGGACGAGATCGAGGCCCTCGCCACCCGGCGGCGGGTGAAGGTCGAGTACGTCTCGCGCAAGCGGATCGACGCGGCGGCGCGCACCGACGGGTCGCAGGGGGTCGTGGCCCTGGCCCGACCGATCGCCGACACCCCCCTCGAGGACCTCTGTCAACCGACGAGGCGGGGTCGGCTGCCCTTCCTGCTCGTGCTGGACGGGATCACCGATCCCCACAACCTGGGGGCGGTGCTGCGCAGTGCCGAGTGCGCCGGGGTGACGGGCATCGTCCTGCCGCGGCACCGTGCGGCGCACCTGTCGCCCACCGCCGCCAAGGTGGCGGTCGGCGCCATCGAGTACCTGCCCATGGCCCTGGTGGCCGGTGTACCGACCGCCCTGCAGCAGCTGTCGGCCCTCGGCGTGGTGACCGTCGGCCTGGCGGGAGAGGCACCGACCTCCCTCTACGACCTGCCCCTGGGCGACCAGCCGGTGGCGCTGGTGCTCGGCTCCGAGGGGTCGGGGCTGGCCGCGCTGACCCGCCGACGGTGCGACCAGCTGGCGGCCATCCCCCAGCACGGGACGCTGTCGTCCCTCAACGTCGCCACCGCCGGTGCCATCGCCTGCTTCGACGTGTCCCGCCAGCGCGCCGCCGCCGGTCACTGACCCGGCCGGGGAACCGCGGGCTCAGACCGCTTCGACGGTGACGCCCTTCCAGAAGGCGACCCGGTCGAGGATCTCGGCCGCCGCCTCCTTGGGCTCGGGGTAGTACCAGGCGGCATCCTCGTTGCGGGACCCGTCCACCACCACGGTGCGGTAGCTCGCCGTCCCCTTCCAGGGACAGATCGTCTGCGTGTCACTGGGCTCGAAGAGCTCCTGGCGGACGTCCGCCGGGGGGAAGTAGTGGTTCCCCTCGACGACGACCGTGTCGTCGCTCTCGGCCAGCACGGCCCCGTTCCAAGTCGCTCGCATCGTCATACCCCCTGTAACCCCGTCCGGGCCCGGCATGTTCCCCGGACGGCGCCAGGTCGGCCCGCCGGTCGGATCAGGGTCGGCGGGCCAGGGTGAGCACGAATTCGTCGTCGTCGGCCACCCAGGAGTCCTCTACCACGAGACCGCAGGCCTCGAGCTCGTCCCGCAGGGCGTCGCGCGAGAACTTCGTGCTGATCTCGGTGAGGAGCTCCTCGCCGGCCGCGAAGTCCACCTCGAGATCGAGGTCGGCGATCCGCACCCGACAGGCGTCGAGCGAGCGGAGCCACATCTCGATGCGGTGGTCGGGCTCGTTCCAGCGGGCCACGTGGGCGAAGCGCTCCGGCACGAAGTCGGCACCGAGGTCGCGGTTGAGGACATGGAGCACGTTGCGGTTGAATTCGGCGGTGACCCCGGCGGAGTCGTCGTAGGCGGCGACCAACCGGTCCCGGTCCTTCACCACGTCGGTGCCGAGCAGGAACGAGTCTCCGGGGTCCATCAGCGCGGACAACCCGTCGAGGAACGTCGACCGTTGGGAGGGGTGAAGTTGCCGATCGTCCCCCCGAGGAAGACGAAGAGGCGACGGCCCGACGTGTCCAGTCGCTCGAGGTGGTGGTGGAAGTCGCCGACCACCGCCTGCACGGTCAGTCCCGGGTACTCCCCGGCGATGGCCGTGGCGGCCTCCCACAGGGTGGTGTCGCTGACATCGAGCGGGACGAAGGTGCCGAGTCGGCCGTTGTCGCGCATGGCGTCGAGCAGCACCCGGGACTTGTCGCAGGTGCCGGCCCCGAGCTCGATCAGCGTGCCGGCCCCGGCGGCCGCCACCATGTCCTTGGCGTGGGCCTGCAGGATGGACCGCTCGGCCCGGGTCGGGTAGTACTCGGGCAGCCGGGTGATCTGGTCGAACAGCCGGCTGCCCCGGTCGTCGTAGAAGTAGACGGGTGGAAGCTGCTTGGGTGACGAGGTGAGGCCCTGGCGGACGTCGGCCTCCATGGCGGCCCGCAGGTCTTCCGGCGTCAGGTGCACGTCGATGGTGGGGGGGATCACGGTGTCCATGGGCTCCGGTCGGTTCGGGTGCGGGGCCGGCGGTGTCGCCGCCCCGGACGGCTCGTCAGATGTTGCGCGCCAGTCGCAGCCCGCTGAACGCCCAGCGGGCCGACGGTGGGAAGAAGTTCCGGTAGGTGGGACGGACGTGGCCGGCGGGGGTGGCGCACGATCCGCCCCGCAGGACGTACTGGTTCACCATGAACTTTCCGTTGTACTCGCCGACCGCGCCCTCGGCCGGGGCGAATCCCGGATAAGGGCTGTAGGCCGAGGAGGTCCACTGCCACACGTCGCCGAACGGCGGGGCCGAACCACCACTGGAGGTCGCGGGGTGGAGCACGGCGGGATCGAGGAGGTGGCCGGCGCCGGCGCCCTCGGCGGCCCGGGCGGTGCTGACGACCTCCCACTCGGCCTCGGTGGGCAGGCGGTGGCCGGCCCAGCGGGCATAGGCGTCGGCCTCGTAATAGCTGACGTGGCAGACAGGACGGCTCGGGTCGACCGCCACCTCGCCGTTCAGGGTGAACTCCCGCCAGCCGTCGTCGCGGCGGGTCCAGTAGAGCGGGCCCCTCCACGCCTCCGACTCGACGGTCGCCCACCCGTCGGAGAGCCACAGCTCGGGTCGGCGGTACCCGCCGTCGTCCACGAAATCCAGCCACTCGCCACAGCTCACCGGCCGGTCGGCCAGGGCGAACGGCTCGAGGTGGGTGCGGTGGCGGGGGAACTCGTTGTCGAAGCCGAATCCGCCGCCCGCGTGACCGATCGGGACGGTGCCACCCGGATGGGACGTCCAGGTGGTCGGCGCACCGTCGCCCGGACATGCCGCCGGTCCGGGCGGTGCGTAGGCGGGCAGCAGCGGGTTCCGGGAGAGGACGTGCTTGATGTCCATGAGCAGGAGTTCCTGGTGCTGCTGCTCGTGCTGGACACCCAGCTCGACGAGGGCGGCGGTGGGACGGTCGGGCCCCTCCCCGAGGAGGTCGGCCATGCCGCAGTCGACATGGTGCCGATAGTCGGCGACCTCGGCGATCCCGGGGCGGGAGATCAGTCCCCGGTCCGGGCGGGGGTACCGGTCGCCCACGCCCACGTAGTACGAGTTGAAGAGGAAACCGAAGTCCGGATGGAAGACCCGGTACCCGGGCTGGGACGGCTCCAGCAGGAACGTCTCGAAGAACCACGAGGTGTGGGCCCGGTGCCACTTGGTGGGGCTCACGTCCGGCATCGACTGGACGGTCTGGTCCTCGGCCGAGAGCGGTGCGGCGAGCTGCTCGGTCAGGCGCCGGGTGGCCTCGAACCGCTCGGCCAGCATCTGGTCGTCCACGGTGGTGAGGAGGTCGGACATCCCCGCTCCTTCCGGCTCGCCTGGGGATCGTCGGCCGCTCCCCGTCTGACCGGGGGGACCAGGGCAGAACTTACCCGGAACTCCGGTCGATCATGCCGCTCGCGGATCGGGCACCTCCGGGGGCACGCCCGGGGGACCCGTCCGCCCGCCCCGACCGGCGCCGGCCACGGTCGGAGCCGGCAAATGGGTACTTCGACCCTGCGGTGGGCACCGGGAGGCCATCAGACTGACCACATGGCCGGCGTGGACGACGTGGTGATCGACGAGGTCGGCTTCGACGCGCTCGTCTCGGAACTCCGGCGCCGGGGCTACCGGACGCTCGGGCCGGTCGTGCGGGACCGGGCGGTCCAGCACGACGAGGTGGTGTCGGCGGAGGACCTGCCGCGCGGCTGGCACGACGTACAGTCGGCCGGGAGCTACCGGCTGGAGCGTGTCGGCGGCCCGAAACTGTTCGACTGGGCCGTCGGCCCCGCTTCGTGGAAGTCGGAGTACTTCCCGGCCGAGGAGGTCGTCTGGCGGGCGTCGCTCGGTGATCCCCGGTCGACGGTCGTCGAACCGGTCGGGGCCGCGCCGCCCGTGGCCGTCGTCGGCATCCGCCCCTGCGAGGTGTCCGCCCTGGAGATCCTCGACCGGGTCCTGTCGGGGGGTCCGGTCGTGGACGACAGCTACGCCGGCCGCCGGGCGGGCACGTTCGTGGTGGTCGTCGAATGCGGGGCACCCGCCGCCACCTGCTTCTGCACCTCCATGGGGACCGGTCCGGCGGCGGAGTCGGGATTCGACCTGGCGCTGACCGAGTTGACCGAGGGGGGTCACCGATTCCACGTCCGGGTCGGTTCCGCCGCCGGCGCCGAGGTGATCGCATCGGTACCGCAGGTGCCGGCGGACGACAGGGACGGAGCCGAGCGGCACGCGGTCCTCGACGCGGCCCGTTCCTCGATGGGTCGGGCACTCGACACCGAGGGACTCGCGGCGCTGCTCGAAACCAACATCGACCATCCCCGGTGGGAGGAGGTGGCGGACCGCTGTCTGTCGTGTGGCAACTGCACGCTCGTCTGCCCGACCTGCTTCTGCAGTGACGTCAAGGATGTGACCGACCTGTCCGGATCCGTGGAGCGACATCGGCGTTGGGCCTCGTGCTTCGATGTCGAGCACTCCTTCCTGCACGGGGGTCCGGTCCGTCCGTCCACGGCGAACCGGTACCGCCAATGGCTCACCCACAAGCTCGACACCTGGTGGGAGCAGTTCGGGAGTTCGGGATGCGTGGGGTGTGGACGGTGCATCACGTGGTGTCCCGTGGGGATCGACCTGACCGAGGAGGCGGCCGCCATCCGCGCCACGGCGGCGGCTCCGGTGGCGGCGTCATGAGTGCGACGTTGGGGGAGATCCTCGGGTCGCACCCGTTCCTGTCGGACCTGCCGGAAGGAGCCGCGGAGCTCGTCGCCGGCTGTTCCCGCCTCGAGTCCTTCGAGCCGGGCCGGCTGCTCGTCGCCGAGGGCGACGAGGCGGACACCCTCTTCCTGGTGCATCACGGACGGGTATCCATCGAGTCGCACCAGGCGGCCGGCGGCAGTCGTTCGGTGGAGACGATCGGACCCGGCCATCCGGTCGGACTCTCGTGGGCCACGCCGCCCTTCCGCTGGCAGTTCGACGCCCGTGCGCTCGAGCCGGTCACCAGCGTGGCCGTCGACGTGGGCCGGCTCCGGATCGAGCTCCGCCGGCATCCCGCCATCGGCGTGGCGCTGCTCGAACGACTGGTGGAGCGGCTGGTGGGCCAGCTGCAAGGCGCCCGGCTACGACTCCTGGACCTGCATGCGCTCGGTGATGGCCGCGCCCTCTGACCTCTCGCCGACGGCCTCGGCGCCGCCCCGACCCGCGGTCGGGCGTCGGCGCGGTCCGCTGACCCCCGAGCCCTACCGGGTGGTCGCCAGGACGGTGGAGGTCGGCGATGTGGTGACGCTCGCGCTGGAGCCGTGCGGCGGCCAGACCCCCCCGGTCGGCTCCCACGGGCAGTTCAACATGGTCACGGCGTTCGGGGTGGGTGAGGTGGCGATCTCCCTGTCGGCCACGGACGACGGATCCGGCCGGATCGAGCATTCGGTCAGGGAGGTCGGCGCGGTCACCCACGCGCTCTGCGACGTCCCGGTCGGTTCGGTGGTCGGGGTCCGGGGCCCCTTCGGGCGGGGATGGGGCCTGGAGCGGATTCCGGACGGCCCCGACGTGGTGGTGGTGGCGGGCGGTGTCGGGTTGGCGCCCCTGCGCAGTGCCGTCCGGGCCTTGGTGGCCCGCGAGCAGGGGCACGGTCGCGTCTTCGTGGTCGCCGGGGCCCGCTCGCCCGACCAGATCCTGTACGAGGCCGACCTGGACCGGTGGCGCCGGTCCGGATCCGTCGTGGTCGTGACGGTCGACGTCGGGACACCGGACTGGGACGGCCCCGTCGGTGTCGTGACGACCGTCCTGCCCGACCTGGCGTTCGAGGCCCGCGACGCCTGGGCACTGACCTGCGGCCCGGAGATCATGATGCGATTCGTGGCGCGTGGCCTGGTCGAACGTGGGGTCGAGCCGACGCAGATCCTCGTCTCGCTGGAACGCAACATGCAGTGCGGCGTCGGGATCTGCGGGCACTGCCAGCTGGGCCCGCTGCTGGTGTGCCGGGACGGCCCGGTCGTTCCCTTCGGTGGCGGAGTCGATCGGCTGATGCTGGAGCAGGACGGTGAGCGACGACCGTCCCTCGGTGGCCGTGTGGAAGTTCGCGTCGTGCGACGGCTGCCAGCTCACCCTGCTCGACTGCGAGGACGAGTTCCTGGCCATCGCCGGCGCCGTCCGGTTCGCCCACTTCCCCGAGGTCTCCCGAGCCAGCGTCGAAGGGCCCTACGACCTGTCGATCGTCGAGGGATCGATCACCACCGACGAGGACGCTCGACGGATCCGCCAGGTACGGGCCTCGTCCGGGCGCCTCATCACCGTCGGGGCGTGCGCCACGGCCGGTGGCATCCAGGCCCTGCGGAACTCCGCCGCCGACGGGTCCTTCGCCGGGACCGTCTACGCCCATCCGGAGTACCTCGCGTCGCTCGAGACCTCGACGCCGGTCGCCGCCCACGTCCCGGTCGACCTCGAGCTCCAGGGCTGCCCGATCTCGGCGGCCCAACTCCTGGAGGTGATCACCGCCGAACTGGCCGGACGGCGACCGGTGCTCCCGAGTCACTCGGTCTGCCAGGAGTGCAAGGCGGCCGGCACGGTCTGCCTCCCGGTGAGCCGGGGGACGGCCTGCCTGGGCCCGGTCACGCGGGCCGGCTGCGGCGCCCTCTGCCCTTCGGTCGACCGCGGCTGCTTCGGCTGTTTCGGACCGTCCGTGGGCTCGAATCCCCGGGCGCTGTCCGTCCAGCTGCTCCGGGCGGGTACGCCCAGGGGCGACCTGGCCCGACTCTTCGCCACCTTCAACGTCGGCAACCCGGTCTTCGGTGACCAGGCCGCCGGACTGTCGGTGCCGGACGACCCCGGGGAGCCGACATGACGCATGGATCGGGCAGGAACCGGACGGTCGCCGTCGAAGGCCTGGCGCGCGTCGAGGGCGAGGGGTCACTCCGCGTCGAGGTGCGCGACGGGGTCGTCGAGGACGTGGCCCTGACCATCTTCGAGCCGCCCCGCTTCTTCGAGGCGCTGCTGCGTGGTCGCGCCGCCGGCGAGGCGCCCGACATCACGGCCCGGATCTGCGGTATCTGTCCGGTGGCCTACCAGATGAGTGCCTGCGCGGCCGTGGAGGACGCGGTGGGGCTCGAGGTCGATCGCCGGGTCACGGCGCTGCGTCGGCTCCTCTACTGCGGGGAGTGGATCCAGAGCCATGCCCTGCACGTCTACCTGCTCCACGCCCCCGACTTCCTCGGGTGTGCGGACGCCATCGAGCTGGCCGAGCGGGACCGCGCCTCCGTCCAGCGGGGACTCGACCTGAAGAAGACGGGCAACCTGGTCATGGAGACCGTCGGGGGTCGGGCCGTGCATCCGGTGAACGTGCGGGTGGGTGGGTTCTACCGGGCTCCGTCCCCCGCCGCCGTGGCCGCGCTGGCCGAACCGCTGGAACGGGCCCGGGCCGCCGCGCTGGCCACGGTCGACTGGGTGGCGGCCTTCGACTTCCCGGACGTGGAGGGGGAGTACCGGTTCGTGGCCCTCCGGGGTGACGGGCGCTACCCGATGGAGTCGGGTCGGGTCGTCTCGTCCGACGGTCTCGACGTCACGGCCGGCGAATTCGCCGACCGGGTGGTCGAGGAGCACGTGGCCCGTTCCACCGCCCTGCACGCCCGCCTCGACGGACAGCTCGAGTACCTCACGGGTCCCCTGGCCCGCTACGCGTTGAACGCCGACCAGCTGCCGGAGACCGCCCGTCGGGCGGCGGCGGCGGCGGGTCTGGGGCCGACGTGCACCAATCCGTTCCGGAGCATCGTGGTCCGGGCCGTGGAGTTGGTCGCCGCCTGCGACGAAGCGCTCCGACTGGTGGGCGACTACGAGGCGCCCGATCCACCGGCCACTCCGGTCGCATGGCGGGCGGGCGTCGGGACCGGGGCCACCGAGGCTCCCCGGGGACTCCTGATCCACCGGTACCAGCTGGACGACGTCGGGCTCATCGGGTCGGCCCGGATCGTGCCTCCCACGTCGCAGAACCAGCTCACCATCGAGTCCGATCTACGCCGGGTGGCCCAGGGCGCCCTCGACCTCCCCGACGATCAGTTGACCTGGCGGTGCGAGCAGGCGGTCCGCAACCACGACCCCTGCATCTCGTGTGCCGCCCACTTCCTCGACGTCACGGTGGCGGGTCGTTGAGCGATGGCGCCCCGGCGACGACGGCGCGGGTGGTCGTGGTCGGGATGGGGAGTGAGTACCGGCGCGACGACGGGGTCGGGGTGGCCGTGGCCGACGAGGTGGCCCGGATCTGCCCGCAGGTCATCCGGCTCGGGCCGATCGGTGAACCCCTCGACCTGCTCGGTCTGTGGGACGGTGCCGACCTGGTGGTCGTGGTCGACGCCGTCCGCTCCGGCGCCCCACCCGGGACGGTCCAGCTGATCGAGCTGTCGGAGGGGGTCGGGGCGGGATCGGCTCCGAGCGGACCGCCGGGTACGACGAGCACCCACGGGATCGGGCTGTCCGGCGTGTTGCGACTGGCCCGGGCCCTGGACCGCGCGCCTCGCCGGGTGGTGGTCGTGGGCATCGAGGGTGGCGAGTTCGGCGACGGGGTCGGGCTGAGCCCGCCGGTGGAGCGCGCCGTATCCCACGCCGCCCGACACGTGCGGGAGCTGGTCGCCACGATGGGGTGAGCGGGAGGGGCCGACGCGGATCCGGTGATGGTCCGGCTCAGCAGATGCGGGGCAGCTCCTCGCCCAGGGGCCGCTCGACCACCCGCATCGCCCCGAGACCGGTGCGGGCCACCACGGTGCCGGGGTGGTCCCCGACCACGTGGCCGATGGCGACGCAGCCGTGGCCTTCCGGACACCTGGCCATCGCCTCCTGCACCGCCTCGGCCCGGCTTGGCTCGACGAAGGCGACGAGGGCCCCCTCGTTGGCCACGTGGAGGGGATCGAGCCCGAGGAACCCACAGGCGGCACGCACCGACCCGGGCACCGGGACGAGTCGTTCCTCGAACTCGACGCCGACGCCGCCGCTGGTGGCGAGTTCGCACAGGGCGGCGGCCAGGCCTCCGCGGGTCAGGTCCCGGAGGACGTGCAGGTCCGGGTCGACGGCCAGCATGGCCGACACCAGTCCGGCCAGGGGTGCGGTGTCGGAGGTGATCCGGGTGCCGAACTCGAGGCCTTCCCGCTGGCTCATCACGGCGATCCCGTGTCGTCCCAGGGGGCCGCTCACGATGACCACGTCGCCGGGGGTCGCCCGGCCGGGCCGGATGTCGACGCCCGCCGGCACGATGCCGAGGCCGGCGGTGTTGACGTAGAGGCCGTCGCCGTGGCCCCGTTCGACGACCTTGGTGTCCCCGGTGACCAGGATCACACCGGCGCGGTCGGCGGCCCTTCCCATGGACGCGGCCACCTCCTGCAGGACGTCGAGCCCCAGCCCCTCCTCCAGCACGAACGCGGTGGAGAGGGCGAGCGGGGTGGCACCGCTCATGGCGAGATCGTTGACCGTGCCGAACACCGCCAGGTCGCCGATGTCCCCACCGGGGAAGAACAACGGCCGCACCACGTAGGTGTCGGTCGTGAACGCCAGGCGGGTGCCACCGGGGAGGTCGAGCACGGCGGCGTCGGTGGGGGTGGCTCGTGACGCGGCGCTCCCGAAGGCCGGCACCACCAGCTGCTCCACGAGTTCGGTGGTCAGCTGGCCACCGCCGCCATGACCCATGGTCACCCGGTCGCCGGGACGGAACGGGATCGGGCAGATCCACGAGGTGATGTCCCCGCCGGCCGGGGGCCGGCCGTCGGGCCGGGATTCAGGCATCGCGGATGCTCACCGGGGTGGTCAGCCGTCGGTACTGGTAGTAGGCCGCGCAGGCTCCCTCGCTGGAGACCATGGGTGCACCCAGCGGCGTCCGCGGCGTACACGTCGTGGCGAACGACGCACAGCGGTCCGGCGTGATGAGTCCCTGGAGGACGTCCCCCGCCCGGCAGTCGGGAGGCTCCTCGGCGGTGAGTCCGCCCACGTCGAAGCGGGCCTCGGCGTCGAACGCCGCGAACTCGGGGGTGAGGCGCCAACCGCTCCGGGGGATCATGCCGATGCCCCTCCAGGACCGGTCGCAGATCTCGAACACCTCCGCCAGCATGGCCCGGGCCGCCGGATTGCCCTCGGCCCGCACCGCCCTCGGGTAGGCGTTCTCGACGCAGGCCCGACCTTGCTCGAGCTGGAGGACGGCCCGGCGGATGCCGTCCAGCACGTCGAGCGGCTCGAACCCGGTGACGACGATCGGCACGTTGAACCGTTCGGCCAGCGGGTCGTACTGCGAGGTGCCCATGACGGTGCAGACGTGTCCGGCGGCCAGGAACCCCTGCACCCGGGTCGAAGGGGAGGACATGATGGCCTCGATGGCCGGGGGAACCAGCACGTGGCTGACGAGCATGGAGAAGTTCGTGAGGTTGCGGGCCCGGGCCTGGTGGACGGCCATGGCGTTCGCCGGGGCGGTCGTCTCGAACCCGATGGCGAAGAACACGACCTGGCGCCCGGGCTCGGCCTCGGCGACGGCCACGGCGTCGAGAGGCGAGTAGACCACCCGGACGTCGCCGCCCGCCGCCCGGACGGCGAGGAGGTCCTGCTCCTGACCCGGCACCCGGAGCATGTCCCCGAACGAGCAGAAGACGACGTCGGGGCGCGAGGCGATCCGGAGCGCCCGTTCGATCATCGCCAGCGGGGTCACGCAGACCGGACAGCCGGGGCCGTGGATCAGTTCGATCCGGTCGGGGAGCAGCTGGTCGATTCCGTTGCGGATGATGGCGTGGGTCTGCCCGCCGCAGACCTCCATGAGCGTCCACGGCCGGGTGGTGGCCGCGTCGATCTCCCCGAGGAGTCGATGGGCCAACCGCGGATCCTGGAATTCGTCCAGGTACCTCACCGGACCGGCCCGTCCGTTCCGATCTCGTCGTCGAGCGTGCCGAGCTCCGCCAGCAGCCGGAGCGTCTCGAGCGCCGACGCCTCGTCGAGGCGGGTGATGGCGAACCCGGCGTGGACGATCGTGTAGTCGCCGACCCCGACGTCGGGCACGTACGCGAGGCACACGGTCTTGGTCACGCCGCCGAAGTCGACGACGGCCATCGGGGTCCCCCGGTCCTGGTGGAGCGACAGCACCCTTCCCGGGATCCCCAGACACATGGTCAGCTCCTCCGGTAGGTGGCGACGACGGCCTGCCCGAGCGCCAGGCCACCGTCGTTGGGCGGCACGGACCGGTGGGTGAGGACCGTGAAGCCGGCGGCCTCGAGCGACCGGCGGACCAGACCCGCGAGCAGGGCGTTCTGGAACACGCCACCGCTGAGGGCGACCGGTACGTGGCCGACCGACGTGGCCGCCCGTCGGGCCGACGCGACCACGGCCTCGGAGACCGCGTGGTGGAACGAGTAGGCCAGGTCGCGGACGGGGACGCCGGCTCCGAGGCCGTCCAGCAGTCCCAGGACCACGGGGCGGGGGTCGAGGACCCCGTCGTCGCCCAGCCCGAAGGCGACATTCGGGAGCAGGCGGCCGCCGTCGCGCCGCCGCCTCGAGTTCGATGGCCGCCTGGGCCTCGTAGCTGATCCGCTGTCGTACACCGAGGAGCGAGGCGACGGCGTCGAAGAGACGACCCATGCTCGTCGTCGGCACGCAGCCCGCCCCCCGGGCCACCAGGCGCTGGACCACGGCGCGCTCGGTGGCGCCACCGGCGCGTTCCGGCGGCGACGTGCCGTCGGTGGCGATGCCGAGCGCGGCGAGGTAGGCGAGGGCGACGCGGCAAGGGTTGCGCACGGCGGCGTCCCCACCCGGGAGGGGGAGCGCGAGCAGGTGCCCCACCCGCTCGAATCCGGCGTAGGTCGCCACCAGTACCTCGCCCCCCCACATCTGGACGGCCCCGTCGGGACCGGTGCCGTAGCCGGTTCCGTCGAAGGCGAAGCCGATGACCGGGCTCGCACCGTCGAGGCCGTGTTCGGCCATGACCGATGCGATGTGCGCGTGGTGGTGCTGGATCTCGACCCGACCGGGCCATCGCTGTTCGAGGGACAGCCGGTGGGTGCGGTAGCCGGGATGACGGTCGACGGCGTGGATCCGGGGCTCGACCCCGTAGATGCGGCAGAACGACGCCCGGACGTCCTCCATCGCCTGCTCCGTCTCGAGGGTGCCGAGGTCGCCTATGTGCTGACTGATCCACGCCCGGGTCCCCGAGGCCACGCAGATCGTGGTCTTGAGTTCGCCGCCGAAGGCCACGGTCGGCTCCACCGGGACCGGTAGGCGGATCGGCAGAGGAGCGAATCCCCGTGACCGGCGGATCGGGACGACCTGTCCATCGGCGATGCGGACCACGGAGTCGTCGCACGGGGACACGATCGGTCGGTCGTGGGTGCACACGGCGTCGGCCAGTCCGGCCAGCCGCCGGAGGGCGTCGGCGTCCTCGAAGCAGATCCGTTCCTCGGCCAGGTTGCCCGAGGTGAGCACGATCGCCCCGGGGGGCCGCCGTCCGGAGCCGGGCACCGGGGCCAGGAGGAGGTGGTGGAGCGGACTGTAGGGGAGCATCAGGCCGATCAGCGGGCTTCCGGGAGCGATCATGCGGGATACCGGGGCATCCGGGCGGCGGCGGCACAGCACGATCGGACGCGCCGGTGAGCACAGCGCATCCTCCTCGCGGTGACCGAGGTGGGCGACGCGTCGGGCGGTGGCCACGTCGGGGACCATGATCGCGAACGGCTTCTCCGCCCGGCCCTTCCGTTCGCGCAGGAGGGCGACCGGGCCGTCCGTCATGGCGTCGCAGGCGAGGTGGTAGCCGCCGATCCCCTTGACGGCCACGATCTCGCCCGCGGCCAGTGACCCCTGGATCGCCTGGAGGACCGCGTCGGTTCCCTCCACCACCTCGGCCCCGCGCCGCAGGGTCACGCGGGGACCGCAGGCGGGGCACGCCACCGGCTCGGCATGGAAGTGCCGGTCGGCGGGATCCGCGTACTCGGCGGCACAGTCGTCGCACGGTGCGAAGCCCGCCATCGAGGTCGAGGACCGGTCGTAGGGGAGGGCCTGCACGATGGTGAAGCGGGGGCCGCAATCGGTGCAGTTGGCGAACGGGTATCGGTAGCGGCGGTCCCGCGGGTCGAACAGCTCGGTCAGGCAGTCGTCGCAGGTGGCCACGTCGGGCGGGATGAGGGCGGACGGGCCGTCGCCCGGCTCGGACCCGACGATGGTGAAACCACCGGGAGCCGCGGGGCGGACGGCGAGGTCGTCGACCGCGATGACGTCCGACACGTCGATGCTCTCGACGACGGCGAGGGCCGGAGCCCCGGTCCACAGGCGCTCGACGAACCGGTCGATGACGTGGTCCGCGCCCTGGACCTCGATGAAGACACCCGAGGCGTCGTTCCCCACGAAGCCGTCGAGGCCCAGTTCAGTGGCCACCCGGTGGACGAACGGACGGAAGCCCACCCCCTGGACCACGCCGTGGACCTGGACCCGCTGGCGGACGGGCGCCGCGGTACTAGGTGTCACGAGGCGTCCCCGGGTGGTGCGCGCCGGTCCGGGTGTCGGGGGAGGCGAGGTCCCCGGTGGAGGCCTCGGCATCGTCACGGTCCACCACGCGACAATCATCGCGCAGGAGAGGACCGTGCGATCCGGGCGGGAGACCTCGGGCACGGGGACGGTGCCGCGACCGCTGACCCGTGGTGGCCGACCCGGGACGGGGGCGCTCGTGTCCCGACACACCGGTCTCCGATGTCCCGCGACATCACCGAGGAGCCGGCGGTGGGAATCGAACCCACGACCTGACGATTACAAATCGTCTGCTCTGCCAACTGAGCTACACCGGCGCAGGCTCCGGCTACGGAGCGACACCGCCAGTGTACGGTTCCCGCCGGCGGGAACGGGTGTGCTTGCCAAAGCCCCCTGTGGTTGGCAGGCTGACGGGAGTGGACGATCCCTCGGCGCCCGACCCCCGTCCCCCGGAGCGCTCGGGGTCCAAGGTCCCGATGGACCGCGCCGTCATCCTCCTCGGACTCTTCGTCCTGGTCACCGTCCTGCTGTTGGCGCGCATCCACCCCGGATCGGCGCCAGCCGGCTCGGCGGCGGCCACGACGACCACCTCGACCACCGTGGCGCACGGACCGACCACGACGACGACCACCTCGACCACGGCTCCGAAGGCCGTTCCCAACGTGCCCGTCCTGGTCGTCAACGCGTCCGGCCAGACGGGTGCCGCCGGCGCCATCACCTCGCAGCTCCAGGTGGCCGGCTGGGACACCCAGACGCCGATGGACGCCACCGCCAACGTCTCCACCTCCGCCGTGTACTACGTGGCGGGACAGAAGGCGGCGGCCGAAGCGGTGGCCTCCACCCTCCACCTGCCGGCGTCCTCGGTGCTGCCGTACACGACCGCCGCCCCGGTGGCCACGATCGGCACCGCCGACATCCTCGTCGTGGTCGCCCCCGACCTGGCGTCCACCGTCTCGTCGACCACGACCACCACGCCCGCCGCGGGCACCTGATCCGTCAACCGGTGGCCGACGGACCCCGGACGTCGCCGCTCCCCGACGGGGCGCCGGACCTGCTCGCCCCGCTGTGTGCGGATCCCTCCCGGACGGCACTGCTGTGTGACTTCGACGGCACGCTGGCCCCCATCGTGGACGAACCGTCCGCCGCCCGCCCGCTCCACGGCGCGCCGACACTGCTGGGACGCCTGGCCGGCCGCTTCGGCACCGTCGCCGTGGTGTCCGGCCGGCCGGCCGCGTTCCTGGCCGACCGGATGTCCGCCTCGACCGGAGCCGGGTGGGGGCCGCGGGTCGAGCTGATCGGTCTGTACGGCATGGAGGCGGTGGGGCCGGACGGGACGGTGCGACCCGACGAGCGGGTGGCGCCGTGGCTGCCGGTCGTCGCCGAGACGGTGGCCCGGCTGCGGGTGGGCGCACCCGACGGGGTGCTGGTCGAGGCGAAGGGCCCGGCCGTCGCCGTGCACTGGCGGCAGGCTCCGGACGCCGGGCCGTGGGCGACGGCCCGGACGGCCGAGGAAGCGGCGCGCAGCGGGCTCGAGGCCCATCCCGGGCGCCTGTCCGTCGAGCTGCGACCTCCTCTGGCCATCGACAAGGGGACGGTGGTCCGCCGCCTGACCGAGGGCCGGGGCGCCGCCTGCTTCCTCGGCGACGACCTGGGGGACCTCCCGGCCTTCGCCGCCCTGGCCCGTCGGACGGTGGAGGACGGTCTGGCCGCCGTGGGGGTGGCCGTCCGGGATGCCGAGACCGCACCGGAGGTGGCCGAGGCCGCCGACCTCATCGTGGACGGCCCCGAGGGGGCCCTCGCCGTCCTGGAGTGGCTGGCCGTGGCGACCGGCGTGGGGTGACGACGGGGCCGGGTGTCACCGGGCCGGGCGTCACCTGTCGATCGTCGGCGACCGGCGCCTCTGCTCAGCGGGCGGCGGCCAGCTGGTCGTCGAGCCAGTCGGCCGGCCGGCGCGCCTCTACGGCGTCGCGCAACGCCCGGGACCGGGTGGCCCGCTCCTCGGCTCCGGCAGCCAGCGCCCGGGCCAGCACGCTGGCGGTGTCGGTCACGTCGAACGGGTTGATCTCGAGGGCGCCGACGGCCAGGCGGTCGAACGCCCCGGCCTCGCGCGACAGGGCCAGGATCCCGTCGCGGTCGTTCACCAGCGGGCCCTCCATGGCCACCAGGTTGAGCCCGTCACGTACCGGATTGACGAGCAGCACGTCATACCGGGTGAGGGCGGCGAGCGAGCGCGGGTAGTCGTCCTCCACCTCGAGCACGACCGGGGTCCACCCCGGGGTCCCCCACCGCTCGTTGATTCGGGCCACCGTGGTCTCCACCTCTTCCTGGTAGGCGAGGTACTCGGGTAGGCCCTGGCGCGTCGGATAGGCGAGGGCCACGAACACGACCCGCTCGCGGTGCTCCGGCTCCCGCTCGAGCAGCTCGTCGAAGGCCCAGAACCCGCGCAGCAGGTTCTTCGAGAGCTCCATCCGGTCGACGCGCACGATCACCCGGCGGTCGGTCCCACCGACCGCGTCCTCGATGCGGGCCAGGGCCGCGGCGACGTCCGCCCCCGCGGCCGACGATCGCAGGCGCTCGGCATCGGTCGACAGGGGGGCGACGAACGTCGGCGGATCGCCCGCCCCCAGGCCGGCCGTGGCCAGTCCGGACCGGAAGGCGGCGGCCCACCGTTCGGAATGGAACCCGCAGGCGCCGAACCGGGCCATGGCGGTCAGGAGTTCGTCACCCACCGCGGTGGGGAGCATCCGCAGTACCGACGGGTCGGCGAAGGGTGTGTGGGTGAAGTGGGCGGTGGCCAGATCGGGGCGCAGATCGGCCAGGGCGGGGGCCATGAGGGCCAGGTGGTAGTCCTGGACCAGCACCCGGGCCCGCTCCGGGGCCACCTTGGCCACCCGCTCGGCCATGAGCCGGTTGTACGCGCGGTAGGCGTCCCACGCCTCCATCCACCGGCGGTCGGTGCGGGGCCGCCGGGCGGAGTCGAACAGGTGATGGTGGCAGAACCACAACGTGGCGTTGGACACGACGTTGTAGGCCAGGTTGTAGACCTCCGGCTCGGGCTCCACCAGTTCGATCCGCAGTCCGTCCGCGGCCATCAGGCCCTGGGCGGCGGCCAGGCGGTCGGCCTCGCTCATGGTCGACGCCACCCAGGTGGCCCCGGTGCCCTCGACCAGCGGATGGAGGGAGCCCGCCAACCCGCCACCGGACGCCGTGGCCACCGGGCGGCCGTCCTCCATCCGGAAGGCCAGCGGGCCACGGTTGGAGACCAGGACGAGGTCGGCCAGCGTCCGATCGGCAGGGCCCATGTCCGGACGCTACCCCCTCCTCCCGGGATGACCCGGACTTTCGGCGACCACCCCGGTGGCGGCGGGAGAGGGACTTGACAGGTAGTGAGTGAGCACTCACAATGGCCGCATGATGGTTTCCACCCGGATGACCGCCTCCGAGCGCCGCACCGCCGTCCTGGCCGCGGCCATCACCGAGTTCGCCCGCTCGGGGTATGCCGGCACATCGACCGAAGCCATCGCCTCCCGGGCCGGCATCTCGCAGCCGTACCTGTTCCGCCTGTTCGGGACCAAGAAGGAGCTGTTCATCGCCACCTACGAGCTCGTGTCGGACCGGATCATCGCCGCCATGACGCGGGCCGGCACCGGACTGGACGGCGAGGAGGCCCGGGATGCCATGGGCATCGCCTACACCGAGCTGCTCCAGGATCCCGAGCTGCTCCAGGTCCAGCTCCACGGTTTTGCCGCAGCCCCGGGCGACCCCGAGATCGCCGCGACCTGCCGCAGCACGTTCGAGGTCCTCTGGCACCTCGTGCACGAGCGCACCGGCAGTTCCGACGAGGAGATCATGGAGTTCTTCTCCATGGGGATGATGATGAACATCATCGCCGCCATCGACCTGCTGTCCGTGTCCGACCACTGGGCGCGCTCCCTCTGCCCGTCGCCGTCGAAGGCGAGCGCCATCATGGCGGCCAGCCAGGCCGTCAAGGAGTTGCACGTCGAGGGACCGGATGACGCCGGGTCCGAGATCGAGCCGTCCGAGCCACCCATCACCGCACTGCACGCCCGCGGAACCGCCAGTCGCGGGACCGTCCCGACCGAGGAGGTAACCGCATGACCCAGCCCGTCGTCCCCCTTTTTTTGACCCGCAGAGTTAGTGACCACTCACAACTGGACGAAAGGCCCTGGTCGTCCTCCGGCCGGCGGTCGTGGTCCCCGGTGATCCGCCGGCCCGCCCGTGCCGCCCGTGCCGCCGGGGACGACGGGGGCAACGGGGTCGACGGGGATCACGGGGCCGGGGTGGCCGAGCAAGGCCGCTCGCTGACCGCCGCCCCACCGGCTCCGGTGGGTCCGGACGGGGCCGCGTCGGCCGGCGCCTCCCGTTCGCGTGCCGTCTGGGCGGTGGTCGTCACCGGACTGGCCCTGTTCATGGCGTCGCTCGACAACCTGGTGGTCTCGACGGCGTTACCGGTGATCCGCGTCCACCTGCACGCCGGGCTCTCGGGCCTCGAGTGGACGGTCAACGCCTACACCCTCACCTTCGCCGTGCTGCTGCTGTCCGCCGCCGCCCTCGGCGAGCGGTTCGGCCGGCGCCGGATCTTCGTCACCGGCATCGCGCTCTTCACCGCGTCGTCGGCCGCCGCCGCCCTGGCCCCGTCGATCGGGGTGCTGATCGCCGCCCGTGCCCTGCAGGGAGCAGGTGGGGCGATGATCATGCCGCTGTCGCTGACGCTGCTCAGTGCCGCGGTGCGTCCCGAGCGCCGCAATGCCGCCCTCGGGATATGGGGGGCCATCGGCGGCTGCGCGGTGGCCATCGGCCCACTCGTGGGTGGGGCGGTCACCAGCGGGTGGGCCTGGCAGTACATCTTCTGGCTGAACGTTCCCGTCGGGCTCCTCCTGCTCCCACTCGCCCGGTGGCGCCTGTCCGAATCCGCGGGGCGTCCGCTCCGCTCGACCTCGCCGGGGTCGGCCTGGTGAGTGCCGGCCTCTTCGGCGTCGTCCTCGGGCTGGTCCGGGGCAACTCCCACGGGTGGACGTCGGCCTCGGTGCTGGCCTCCTTCGTCGTCGGCACCCTGCTGCTGGCCGCCTTCGTCGCCTGGGAGCTGCACGTCGACCACCCGATGCTCGACATCCGGCTCTTCGCCCACCGGGGCTTCACCGCCGTCAACCTGACGGCGCTGCTCTTCAGCTTCGGGATGTTCGGATCGATCTTCTTCCTGACCCAGTTCCTCCAGACGGTGCAGGGCTACTCGCCGCTCGCCGCCGGCATCCGGGTGCTCCCCTGGACGGCGATCACCATGGTGCTGGCGCCGGCCGTCGGCCAGCTGGCCGAGCGCTGGGGCGGCAAGCGCCTGGTGGTGGCGGGTCTCGCCCTGCAGGCCACGGGCCTCGCCTGGCTGGCCTCGATCCTGACCCCCACCACCCCCTACGGCGAGCTGGTGGCACCGTTCGTGGTCTGCGGCGTCGGCATGACGCTGTTCTTCGTGCCGCTGGCGTCGGTGGTGCTGGGCACGCTCCCCAAGGCGCTGGAAGGGGTGGCCTCGGGCGCCAACGCCGCCTTCCGGGAGCTCGGCGGCGTACTCGGCATCGCCGTGCTCGGGGCGGTGTTCAGCTCCCGCGGTGGCTACGCCTCCGGGCAGGACTACGTGTCCGGCCTCGTTCCGGCGGTGTCGGTGGGCGCCGGCGTGGTGGCCGTCGGTGCCCTGTGCGCTCTGGCCCTTCCCGGCCGCCGGCCCTGCGGGCCCCGGTCGACCTGGCCGAGGTCCCGGTGCTCGACCTGCGAGACCGCCGGGTCGGTGGCCTGATCCGCCGCCCCGTGCTCCGGCACGGGTCAGCCGCCCGACAACGGCGACCGGGCCAGGGCGGCGGCCAGGATGTCGGTGGCCTGTGGCCGCAGCTCGGACAGGGGCCGGTTGCGGTGGACGCGTACCCCGAGGTCGACCTGGGCGATCGTCTCGACCCCGAAGTGGGAGGCCACGTCGATGAGCAGCGCCAGCTCCACGGCGTAGCCGTCGGCCGGCCGGCACTTCTCGAACACCCAGCGCGGCGCCGCCGTCTCCCCCGCCAGCGGCTGTCGGATGACGGCCAGCGCCGGGAAGAGCAGGTCGATGACCGGCCGGGCCATCAGCTCGGTGACCCGGCCACCGCCGTCGGGCACGCCGTTGAGCGGGCGCCGGTAGAAGCCCTTCACGACGGAGACGCCGTCGTCGGTCAGCAGGGGACCGAGCAGCCCGGTGACGAAGTGGGGCCCGAAGTTGGTGACGTCGCCGTCGATGAAGGCGATCAGGTCGCCCTGGGCCTCCCGCAGGGCGACCCGCATGGCCTGGCCCTTGCCCCCGGTCGCCGTCTCGCCGACGATGACCCGGGCGCCGGCCCGAGCGGCGATCGCCCCGGTGCCGTCGGTCGACCCGTCGTCGACCACGACCACCTCGTCGACCAGCGGCACACCGCCCGCCGGCCGCCGTCAACGACGAGACGATGCCCTCCACGATGGGCCCGATGGTGGCCGCCTCGTTGCGGGCGGGGATGCACACCGACACGGTCCGGCCGGCCCGGAGCCCGGCGAGCCGGGCCGCGTCGAACTCGGAGTGGTCGAAGACCCGGACCGGCCCGTCGGCATGTTCGTCGTCGGGGGCCGGTGCCGGCATCCCCTCATCTTCCCTCACCGGCCGATGGGTCGTCGCGGGCGGACCATGGCCCAGAGCGTAGGGGGCCGGACGGCCCGGACAGCCGGGCACCACGTTGACGGCGCGGCCCCGACCTTCGCCTACACTGGACAGCCATCATCCAGAGCAGCTGAGGGACCGGGCCCTGTGACGCTGCGGCAACCAGAGCGCCGACGACCACCCACGACGGGGTCCGAGGCTCCAGGTGCCAATGCCCGAGCGATGAGGAGATTGCCGTGGATTTCGTTTCGGGCCTGCGCTGCCGTGAATGTGGTCGGACCTATCCGGCCGAAGCCCTGCACGTGTGTGACTTCTGCTTCGGGCCGCTCGAGGTCACCTACGACTACGAACGGGTGGCCGCCACCATCTCCCGGGAGCGGATCGCGGCCGGGCCCCGGACCATCTGGCGCTACGCCGACCTGCTGCCGGTGCGCGATGCCGTCGCCGGTCGACCTCGGCGCCGGTTTCACCCCGCTGGTCCGGGCCGACCGGCTGGCCGCCGAGCTGGGTCTCGGCGAGCTCTGGATCAAGGACGACACCGCCAATCCGACCGGGTCGTTCAAGGACCGGGTGGTGTCCGTTGCCCTGACCAAGGCCCGGCAGCTGGGCTTCAAGGTGGCCGCCTGTGCCTCCACCGGGAACCTGGCCAACTCGGTGGCCGCCCATGCCGCCCGGGCGGGCATGGACTCGGTGGTGCTGATCCCCCACGACCTCGAGCGGGCCAAGGTGACCATGACCTCCGTCTACGGTGGCCGGGTCTTCGCCGTGCAGGGCAGCTACGACGACGTCAACCGGCTCTGCGCCGAGCTGACCAGCGAGCAGCCGGAGTGGGCGTTCGTCAACGTGAACGTGCGCACCTACTACGCCGAGGGCTCCAAGACGCTGGCCTTCGAGGTGGCCGAGCAGCTGGGCTGGCAGGCCCCCGACCACGTGGTGGTGCCCATCGGCTCGGGCAGCCAGTTGACCAAGGTGGCCAAGGGCTTCGCCGAGCTGTGCAAGGTCGGGCTGCTCGACGAGGAGCCGTCCGTCCGGGTGTCCGGGGCCCAGGCCGCAGGGTGCTCGCCGGTGGCGACGGCCTTCGCCGAGGGCACCGACGCCATCCGCCCGGTCAAGCCGGACACCATCGCCAAGTCGCTGGCCATCGGCAACCCGGCCGACGGCTGGTACGCGCTGGACGCCATCCGCTCGTCCGGCGGCTCCTGCGCCTCGGTCACCGACGACGAGGTGCTGGACGGCATCCGCCTGCTCGCCCGCACCGAGGGCATCTTCGCCGAGACCGCCGGCGGCGTCACCATCGCCACCCTGGCCAAGCTCGCCGCCCAGGGCGTGGTCCGCTCGGACGAGCGGGTGGTGGCCATGGTCACCGGCCACGGACTGAAGACGGTGGAGGCCCTGGCCGGCGTGGTCGGCCCGACCGCCACCATCGCCCCCACACTCGACTCGTTCGCCGAGGCCATGGCGGCCGAGGCGGCATCCACCCCGAGGAGCACCCGGTGATCAATGTCCGAGTTCCCGCCCAGCTGCGCACGCTCACCGGAGGGGTGGGTGAGGTCCCCGTCGAGGGCTCCACCGTCGGTGAGGTGCTGAAGGGCCTCGACGCCGCCCACCCCGGCTTCGCCGAGCGGATCTTCGACGACGGGGGCGGACTGCGCCGCTTCGTCAACGTCTTCCTCGACGAGGAGGACGTCCGTTTCCTCGACGGTCTCGACACCCCCGTGGCCGACGGGCAGACGCTCTCGATCGTCCCGGCGGTCGCCGGAGGCTGACCGCCGGGGTGCCGACGGGGAGCCGTCCGGGGCGACCGGTACACTGGGTTCCGAGACGGACCATCCAGGAGCGACCATGACCTCGACACAAGGATCCACCCCCGGCACCCCCTCGGGCGGCCGGCCGTCCGGTGGCACCGCCACGCGGACGCGCTCCACGGGCGCATCGTTCGGCACCGTGTCGAACTTCAACCGCATGGCCACGACCTTCCCCGGCGCCACCGCGGCCCCGGCGACGACCCCGACCAACTGGAAGCAGCAGCCCGACGGCAACTGGTGGCTGTGGGACGGGGCGGCGTGGCAGCTCCAGCCGCAGGGACCACCGCCGGCCCCTCCCGTGGTCGGGGGCGCCCGACGGTTCTCCGCCGACGGGGCCCTGAACAAGGCGGGCCTGCTCGGCCTCGTGGCCGTCCTCGTCGGCGCCGTCGCCTACATCTCGCACGTACCGGTCGGCGCGGCCTGGGCCGGCCTCTTCGTGGGCTTGGGCGTGGCGCTGTGGTGCTCGTTCCAGCCGCGCCGGGCCCCGGTGTTGGCCCCGGTGTTCGCGGTGGTCGAGGGCTTC
The DNA here is from genome assembly GCA_963841885.1 of uncultured Acidimicrobiaceae bacterium. GTDB lineage: Bacteria > Actinomycetota > Acidimicrobiia > Acidimicrobiales > RAAP-2 > Bog-756. Next base: position 117,650 of record CAWJEK010000016.1, on the reverse strand, counting down.
GTCCTCGGGGTGATCTCCCGCTTCTACGCGGAACAGAGCTCCCACGTGGTGACCCTGGCCATCGTCGGGACCGTGGCCGTGGTGGCCGCCGTCTGGGGCGTCTACCGGACCGGTCTGGTGCGGGTCGGACCCCGGTTCTTCAAGATCACCCTGGTGGCCGGCGTCGGCATGGTGGCCGTCATGCTCACGGCCATCCTGACCGGCTGGGGGCTGAGCGGCCTCGGCGGCTGCTGATCTTCGGCGTCCTCTACCTGATCCTGGCGGTCATGAACCTCTTCGTGGACTTCAGCTTCGTGGACCGGGCCCAGGCCCTCGGCTTCGACGCCGACGCCGAATGGTTCTCGGCGTTCATGCTGCTGCAGTCGTCGATGATGGTCTACCTCGCCCTGCTGCGGATCTTCGGCGGACGCAGCTAGCCACCGGGCGGCGGAGCGGCCGGGTCGCGCCGGCACCGATGGGGTGGCCGACGACTCAGGCCGACAGGCCGTGGAGGATGAAGCGCACCGTGTCGGCCGCGGCCTGTGACCGGTCCGGCGGGTCGGGCTCCTCGGCCCGGACGGCCATCGCCCCGTAGAGCTGCTGGCCGATCAGGGTGATGGCGAGGTCCGGGTCGATCGGACGGAACTCGCCGCGGTCGATGCCGTCGACCACCAGGTCACGGATCAGTCCGGCCACCGCCAGCCCGATGAGGGCCAGCTCGCTCCCGACCGCCTCGGAGCTGCCCGACGGTGCTCCCTGGGTCACCAGCGCCAGCCGGAAGAACGCCGGGCTGTCGTCCACCCGGGCCAGCATCTCCTCGATGAGCCGCTCGAGCCGGACGGCGGGCTCGGCCCCGTCCTCCCAGGTGTCGGCGACGGCGTCGACCAGCTGGTTGTGCATGCGCTGCAGGCAGGCCCGCAACAGCTCGTCGCGGTTGGCGAAGTAGACGTACACCGTCGAGCGGGCGACCCCGGCCTCGGAGGCGATCTCGTCCATCGACACGTCGGTCGTCCCCCGCTCGCCGAACAGCCGGCGGGCCACGTCGATCACCTGGTCGCGGCGGAAGTCCCGGATGACCTCCTTCAGGTCCTCGGACGTCCGGCGGGCGGCCACTTACCCGCCGCTCACGCGCGGTCCGGTGGGGAAGCTGATGGGGATGTGCTTGACGCCGCTGATGAACGCCGACTGCAGGCGCTGGACCTCCCCGTCCAGCTCCATGTCGGGCATGCGGTCGAGCAGGTGCTCGAACATCACCCGGATCTCCATACGGGCGAGGTTGGCGCCCAGGCAGAAGTGCGGTCCTCCGGCGCCGAAGGCCATGTGCGGATTCGGGTTGCGGGTGATGTCGAAGGTCTGGGGGTTGTCGAAGGCCAGCTCGTCGCGGTTGGCCGAGATGTGGAAGAACACGACCTTGGAGTCGGCCTCGATCTTCTGGCCACCGAGCTCGAAGTCGGCCGTGGCCTGCCGGCGGAAGTTCATCACCGGGGTGACGAACCGGAGCATCTCCTCGACGGCGTCGGGCAGCAGCGACCGGTCCTTGCGGAGCAGCTCCCACTGGTCCGGGTGCTCGAAGAAGGTGGCCATGGCCCCCGAGATCAGGTTCCGGGTCGTCTCGTTGCCCGCCACCGTCAGCAGCAGGAAGAACAGCTCGAGCTCGAACGACGAGAGCTGCTCGCCCTCGATCTCGACCTGGGTGAGGACGCTCATGAGGTCGTCGTGAGGGTCGACCCGCTTCTTGGCGAAGAGTTCCGCGGCGTAGGCGTAGAGCTCCATCGAGGCCATCTGGGCGGCCTCGCCGGCGGACTGGTACTCGGGGTCCTCGGACGCCGATCATGCGGTTGGACCAGTCGAACATCCGGTGCCGGTCCTCGTTGGGCACGCCGAGGAGCTCGGCGATGACCACCAGGGGCAGCTCGGCGGCGATGTCGGTCACGAAGTCGGCCGACCCCCGCTCGATGACCGAGTCGATGATGTCGTCGGTGGCCGCATGGATGCGCTGGTGGAGCTGGTTCACCATGCGGGGGGTGAAGCCCTTGTTCACCAGTCGCCGGTAGCGGGTGTGCAGCGGCGGATCCATGTTCAACATGACCAGCTGCTGCTGGGCCAGGTCGTCCTCGGCCAGCTCCCAGAGGTAGGTGGCCTTCCGGGCCGACGAGAAGTGCTCGTAGTCGCGGTTCACCTGCGTGGCCTCGGCCAGCGTCGTCACCGCCCAGAACCCGGGGCCGTCCTCCTCCTCCTGCCACCACACGGGGGCGTTCCGGCGCAGGTAGGCGAACCACTCGTGGGGCACGCGCTCGGCGAAGACCGTCGAGTCGAGCAGGTTGATGTCGGCGAAATCGACGCCGCTGATGTCCAGTTCCGTCTGACCCATGTCGGACGCCCCCTCCCATCTATCGGACAGTGTGTCCGAAAAACGAGATACTACGTCCGAGGTGCGGCGGGCGTCAACGACGGTTGACGGAACCGCCACAGGGTCCTCCGCCTACCAGTCGACGGCGCCGTCGATGACGATCCTCGGCTCCTCGGTCAGCACGACCTCGAGATGGTCGGTGTCGAGGAACTTGGCGATGTCCTCCATCATGGCGGGGAAGTCCGGCTCGGTCATGTGGGCGTAGTAGGCGTCCATCGACTCGAACCACTGCACCGTCACGCCGTCGTAGCCCGACCGGTCGTCGTCGTCCCGGTAGTCGTCGAGCGGCCGGGGGTTCTGCTCGTAGCGGATGACGTACTTGGCGGCGCTGGAGGAGGCGATCAGCGGCCCGTGGTGGTCCCGCCAGTAGGCGTGGAACTCGGCGGGCGAAAGCCCCTCCTTGCGCCGGAGCAGACAGGTCAGCTTGATCATGGTCGGTGTCCTCCCCTGGTGGCGGTCCGCAGTGGCCGCTCACGCGTCCGGGACCCGGCCCAGGGTGCCTCGCGGCGGCGCCGGTGGCAAACCCGGGGCGTGCGGTCAGCGCGACGTCGTGCAGAACAGGTCGGCGATGTAGGGGAGTCCGATCGGCTCCTCCAACGTCGCCGCCAGCGCGGCGACGCCATCGAGGATCTGGCGTCGCCGGTCCCCGGGGAGCACCGCGATGTAGCTGCGGGAGGCCACCTGTTCGACGAAACCGGTGCGGTCGAGCTCCTGGGTGAAGTGGAACCGGGTGCGGGTCACGGGCCCGAACCGGCCCGAGGCGTCGATGACCGAACCGAAGTCCATCCCCACCGGATAGGGCTGGTGGACGTCCCACTTGCTGATCCGGGTGAGCTCGGCGACGACGGGGTCGGACTCGTCCCGTTCGTTCCACACGAGGCCGAGCCCTCCACCGGGCCGCAGCACCCGGGCGAACTCGGCCAGGGCCGCGGGGGCGTCGAACCAGTGGAAGGCCTGAGCCACCGTTATGGCGTCGAAGGTGCCGTCGCCCACGCCCAGCTGCTCCGCGGTGCAGGCGATCTGGGGGGTGCCGGGCACCGTGGCGGCGAAGACCTCCCGCATCGAGGCGGAGGGCTCGCAGGCGACCGTGGCGGCGCCCGTCGCCACCAGTGCCCGGGTCAGCTTCCCGGTGCCGGCGGCCACGTCCAGCACCCGGCGGCCGGCACCGATGCCCAGCACCGTCACCAGGTGGGTGACGGCGTCGTCGGAGTAGCCCGGGCGGGCCCGCTCGTAGAGGTCGGACCCGGTGGCGAAACCGGAGCGACCGAGTCGGGCCTTGTCGGTCAGCACGTCGTCCACGTCGTCGGGGTCGACCCCCCCGGGATCGGGACGGGCGCGGTCCACGTCGGGCACGCCGCCATCGTAGGGACCGTCGGACCGTCGGACCGGCGTGCCCGTGCGACCGGTGGGCGGTCGGTCAGATACCGTCGCGGGGTGAGCGCAGCCAGCCCGGAACCCGACCACGGCCGCGATGTCCCCGTACGACCCACGGTCGCGCCCGTGGCGACGCCGGATCCGGTGTTCCCCGGCGTCACCCCCCGGCCGGCGGTCACGCCGCGTCCGGTGGCCCACCCGCCGCGGGACCTGGGTGCCCGTCGGCACCGCTTCCTCCACTCGATCGTCCACACCGGTTGGGACTGGATGGCCCGCCACGGCGCCACCGGACCGGGTGACCGGCTGGCCGACCGGTTCGGCGCCTTCGGCCGGGGCAGCTGCCTGGCGTTCCCGACGGGCGCCATCTTCGGCGAGGAGTGGATCCGCGTCGGTCAGGACACCCTCATCGGCCCGTACGTGAGCCTGTCCGCCGGCATGGTGCCGGGCCAGAAGATGGTGACCGACCCCGTCGTCCGGATCGGTGACCGCACCATGATCGGCCGGGGCAGCCACATCGTGGGTCACTTCTCGATCGAGATCGGCAGTGACGTGCAGACCGGTCCGTACGTCTACATCACCGATCAGAACCACGGTTACGAGAACCCCGACGAGGTGGTCCACGTGCAGTGGCCCCACGACGTGCCGGTCGTCATCGGCGACGGCAGCTGGCTCGGGACCGGTGTCGTGATCCTGCCCGGCACCGTGCTGGGCCGGAACGTCGTGGTGGGGGCCGGGGCGGTCGTACGCGGCACCTTCCCCGACCACTGTGTGGTGGCGGGAGTGCCGGCCCGGATCGTGCGGCGCTACGTCCCCGGATCGGGCTGGGTCACCGGCGACCTGACGACCGGTGACGCGGGCGATGCCGGGCGCGGCGGGCGCGGCGGGCGCCGCGGACGAGGGTGGCCCGGGCGACGCCGCGGTGGCCACCGTCGGGGACACGTCGGGGGGCGAGTAGTCCGGCGGGACTCCGTCGTGCCGGGCGCGGTCGTCCGGCTCGCGCCCGCCGCCCTCGGCCCCGCCTGCGTCAGCGGCGGGACCGGCCACGGTGGGCACCGGGAGCGGAGGTGCCGGGTAGGGGACGGTCCCGAGGCCGTACCGGCGGACGATCTCGGACGCCTCGGCCCGTCCGAGGGCGATGAGGTGCTCGCTGGTGGAGAAGTCGTCGAAGTCCCGCGTGGCGCCCTCGGGGCCCGAGCAGAGGATGATCTCGACCCCCTCGGGCAGGTGCGCCATGTCCCGCACGAACCGCGCGTGGATGGCGATCAGCAGCGCGTTGACCATGCCCTCGACGGGTCGCTTGGACGGGGCCGGGGTCACGATCGGTGGTGAGCACAGGAGCACCACGATCTGGGTGGCTCCGGCATCGATGGCCCGTTGGATGGGCACGTTGTTCACCACCCCGCCGTCGATGTAGCGCTCGCCGTCGATCTCCACCGGGGGGAAGATGGCCGGCATCGCCGCCGACGCCAGGATCGGGGCGACCGCCGGTCCCCGGGTGAACCACCGTTCGCCACCGTCCGTCAACGACGTGGCCACCACCTCCAGCGGGATGGTCGACTCCTCGAGCCGTTCGAAGGGGAAGCCCTGCGAGACGATGGCCCGCAGTCCGGAGTTCGAGTACACCGCGTCCCGCTGCTGGAGGTAGAGCCAGGGACCGTGCAGCCGGCCCTGGGGATAGACGTCTTCGCGTTTCAAACCGAGCCAGATCTGGGCCATCCGCTCGACCCCCTCGCGGGTCGGGTCGGCGGCGAACCCGGCGCCGTTGATGGCCCCGACCGATGATCCGTACACGCGGTCGGGAACGAATCCGTGCTCCGCCAGGACCTGCAGCATGCCGATCTGGATCGCCCCCCGGGTACTGCCACCGGCCAGGACCAGGGCGGTCATGCCCGGCTCCTCGTCCTCTTCCTCGTCCTCTTCCTCGGGACCCTCCCCGTCACCGGTGGCCCCGTCGGTGGCACGGCGGTCCAGCCAGGCGGCAGCGGTTCGACCGGGCCTGGCCGATGACGAACCGGAGGGTCAGGACGACGAGGGCGGCGAACGCCACCACGAACACGGTGAAGACGACGGCGAAGAGGGGTGACGTGGCCGCGAGGGTCATCGGAGCAGAGGCTACCGGGCACCCCGAAACGGCAGGGGTCGTGTGACACCCCCGGTCCACACTGTGTCCATGAGAGAGAAGGACGACCCGACGGGGGAGCACGGCCCGAAGGGGGAGCACAAGGGACCGGGCCTGCACCGCCGACCGGCCTCTGCGGTACCCGTCGACGGCATGCGCCGGGCGGCGGTGGGGGAGCCGCCCCGGCGAGGTGGCGGGGCGCCTCTGGGCGGCCCGGCGCTGTTGGACCGCCTCCGGGCGACCGGTCGGTCCCGACCGACCGCGGATCCGTCCTTCGCCGATGAGCTCCGGTCGTTCATCGAGGACGGGATCGCCGAGGTGCCGGACCGCCGATCGCCGACCGACGGGGACCGCTGGTTCGTGACGCCGGACCGGCTCGAGCGGGTCCTGTCGTGTCGTGCCCACCGCCGGCCGGGGGAAGGTGCCGAGCGCTCCTTCACCCTTCCGCTGGCCTGCGGGGCGCTGGTGGGCGTGCTCTTCCGTCAGGTGGTCATGGTCGGCCACATCGAGGATCCGGTGACCGAGGCACTCGAGGGCCTCTCCCTCGACGAGCGGCAGGTCCCCCTCGTCGCCTGGATCGAGGGCCTGGCGAGGAGCGAGCGTGCCGAGCTGGACATGGAGGTCGCCCGACAGGCCCGGGGCCTCGTCGACCGGTGGCCGCCGTTCGACCCTTCCTGGCTCCCCCGGACCGACGAAGTGCTCCGGGTCCCGCTGCGCGACTCCCCCGTCGAGCTGACGACGCGGGTGGATCTCGCCATCGGGCGGCCGGCCGTCGACATCGCGACGGTCGCCCTCGTGGAGCTGGCCACGGGTGGCCGGCGTCCCGGACACCGCCATGCCCGGGCGTTCGACGCCCTCGTCGAGACGTTGCGCAGCTCGGTGCCTCCGTTCGCCGTCATCACCTACTACTCCCGCACCGGCGAGGTCGATGTCGATCCGGTCGACCACGAGCTCCTCGCCGCCGCCGCCAGACGGTGCGTCACGGGGACCCGGCGGCTGCTGGGCACGGAATCCCCGACGGACGACACCGGATGGTGTGGAGGCTGCGCGTCCCAGCTCCGCCGGCCCCCGGTGGTACTCACCGGTGGCGCGCCCGAACCGCCGGTGGACCGGGTGGCCGGACTCGTCGCTCTCACCCGGGAGGTGGCCGCTTGACGGCCTCCCACGTGCGGGTCACCGATCTGCTGGTGGCGTCGCCCCCGGTCCCGACCCCGGTCGATGTCGACGGATGGAGCCGTCTCGGCGGACGGCTGACGGCCGGGGTTTCCGACGCCGCGACCGGTCTCACCGGTGGTGCCGGCCTCGAGATCGGCCTGCGCCAGCTCCGGCTGGCGCGCTACCGACCCGAATCGCTGGACGTCCCCGAGGAGCCGTTCGCGTGGAGGCCGGTGTTCGTCCGGCGGTCCCTGGGCATCGCGGCGGTGCGCGCCTCTGCCGAGGGCCGCTTCCGTGGCCCGGCCGAGGCGGTGGGGCCGCTGGCGGAGCGGGCGGTCGAGGAGTGGCGGCGCTCGGGATGGCGCACGTTCCACTGGGAGCCGTGGTTCGCCGGGCTGGGTGACGGTGGCCGGGCGCGGGTCCTGGCGGAAGCCGTGACCTGGGCCACCCCGGTATGGGCGAGCCTGGACTGGGGTCTCCTGGGCGACTCCGTCGAGCTGGCGCCCCCGGACGACCGGTGGTCACTCCCGGGTGGTGGCCCGGTGCGCCTCCGGGGGCGGTGCGAAGCCCGCGTCGTCCGACCGGGTCGGCCTGAGGCCGGCGTGCGGTCGACCACACTCCTGTCCGTCTCCGGTGGCCGGCCCGGTGACGGCTGGCGGGACGAATGGCCTTCCTGGGTCTGGTGGCCGGCCTGGTCCCGCCGGCCGGTCCGGCCCCGTGGCGGGTCGTCGGGCTGTGGCCGGAGGTGGGAGTGTCCCAGGCCGTCGATCTGGACGAGGTGACCCTGGCCGGCGCTGTCGACCGCGTGGTGGATGCCGTCGCCGTCACCACCGATGTCGTGGGAGCAGTGGCCCCGGCTCCCGTCTGATGCTTCCGGTCAGCCACCGTCAGCCATCCGTCCGACCGAGCCGGGCGGCGGAGCACCCGGCGGCGCGTCAGAACAGGCTCTTCGCCGCCTGGGCGTCGGGTTTGCCCGCCGCCGTCAGGGGGATCTCCTCGACCACCAGCAGCTGGCGCGGGACCTTGTAGCCGGCCACCTGGCTCCGGCAGTGGTCGGCGAGGTCGTCGAGTCCGATCCCTCCGGCCCCGTCGCGCAGCCGCACCACCACCGCCACCCGTTCGCCGAACCGCTCGTCCGGCAACCCGACGACGATGGCGTCGTACACGTCGGGGTGCGCCTTGACGGCCGCCTCGACCTCCTCCGGAAAGATCTTCTCCCCACCGGAGTTGATCGACGCCGATCCCCGCCCGTGCACGGTGATGACCCCGTCCGGGCCGACCGACGCCAGATCCCCGGGGACCGACCACCGGACACCGTCGGGGCCGGTGGGGAAGGTGGCGGCGGTCTTGGCCTCGTCCTTGTAGTAGCCGAGCGGGATGCGACCGGTCCTGGCCAGTCGGCCGATCCGGGGATCGCCCGGTCGGAGCGGACGCAGATCGTCGTCGAGGACCGCGGTGTCGTCGCTCATGACGAAGCGCGGACCGTCGGCACCGACCTCCACCGCCCCCTGGGCACCCGACTCGCTCGAGCCGAAGCGGTCCATGATGACGGCCCCAGGCAATTGCTGCGCCAATTCGGCCTTCACGGTTGCCGAGAGCATGGCGCCGCCCGAACCGATGACCATCAGGGTGGACACGTCATAGGTGCCGGGTGGAGCGGCGGCCAGGGTCTGGGCGAGGGGCCGGGCCATGGCGTCCCCCACCAGAGCGGTGGACACGACGCCCTCGTCACCGACCAGACGGAGGATCCGGTCCGGGTCGAAGTGGTGCTCGGTGTAGAGCACGGTCGTGCCCGCCATCATGAAGGCGTTCCACATGGCCCACTGCGCGTTCCCGTGCATCAGCGGACCGAGCACCAGCATGGGGATCCGGCCGGCCTCGTCCGGGTTGAGCCGCCCGGGAAGCTCGTCGGGCGTGGCGATCGGTTCGGCGCCCCAGCCGCCTCCGCCCAGGGCGGCGAAGAAGATGTCCTCCTGGCGCCACATCACGCCCTTGGGCATCCCGGTGGTCCCTCCCGTGTAGAGGACGTACAGGTCGTCGGGCGAGCGGGACCCGACTCGGCGTCCGGACCCGGCCGAGGCGAGGGCCTCCTCGTAGGGGGTGGGGGACCGCCCGGTCGCTCTCTCCACCGGATCCGGCCCGGCGGACCCGGAGCCGTCCTCGAGCACCACGAGGTGGAGGGGTCGCTCGGTGCCGCCCTGGAGCGACTCGGCCACCAGCCCGCTCAGATCCCGCTCGTAGACGAGTGCCTCGAGGTCGGCGTTGTCCACGACGTAGCGGAGCTCCGGGCCGACGTAGCGGAAGTTGAGGTTGATGGGGACGGTGCGGGCCTTGTAGCAGCCGATCATGGCCTCCACCCACTCGGACCGGTTGCGGGCCAGGATGCCGACGTGGGCTCCGGTGGTGAGCCCGGCGGCGGTCAGGTGGTTGGCCACCCGGTCGGCCCGGGCGTCGAGCTCCCGGTAGGTGAGGCGCACATCGCCGGCCACCAGGGCGAGTCGGTCGGGCACGGTGTCGGCCACCAGCTCGAACAGGTCGGCCAGGTTGAATCGGCGTCGGCTCACGTCTCGTCTCCTCGGTTCGTCCCCGGACCGGTCGGCGTTCCCGCCGCCGCGCACGGCCGGTCGTGGCCCCGTCGCGGGATTGCCGCTCCCGGCGGTCCGTAGCATGCTGCTCCGGAACCCGGAACGGTAGCCACTCGTGGACCGTCGATGGGACGGAAGAGATCGAGCGGTCGCGCCGACGACCGGGGGGGTCGACCAGTGAGCGACGCAGCAGCATCGACGAGGGGCATAGCCGGGTACACCGCACTGGTGACCGGTGGCGGCAGCGGTATCGGCCTGGGCACGGCCACCCGGTTGGTGTCCGACGGGGCCCACGTCACCATCTGCGGACGGACCGAAGACAAGCTCGTCGCCGCCGTGGACACGCTGGCGGCGGTGGCGCGGGAGTCCGCCGACAAGGGTGGGCCCACGGGATCGGCCCGGTACGTGGTGGCCGACGTGACCGTCGAGGAGCAGGTGGCCGAAGCGGTCACCGAGGCCGCCTCCCCCCGGGGCCACCTCGACATCCTCTTCGCCAACGCCGGCGGTTCCCTGACCATGGGACCGATGGTGGAGGCCGACCTCGACGCCGTCCGGGCCACGATCGACCTGAACATGGTCGGCACGTTCCTGTGTCTCAAGCACGGCGCACCGCTGATGGCGGCCGGGGTCGGCGAAGGCGTGGACGGTGTCTCCCCTCCGGGCGGGTCCTTCATCGGCATGTCGTCGGGAGCGGGACACTTCCCGCACCGCTACCTGTGGGCCTACGGCGCCGCCAAGGCCGGCATCGACATGCTGTGCAGGTACGCCGCCGAGGAGCTCGGCCCCACCGGGGTGCGGGTCAACTCGGTGCGGCCCGGGATCGTCGACGACGAGCTGATGTCGTTCATCACCGCCGGGGGTCCGTTGCTCGACGACTACCTGGCGGAGATGCCGATCAGCCGCCTCGGCACGGTCGAGGACATCGCCGCCGCCGTCCGCTTCCTGGCCGGCCCCGAGTCGGACTGGATAACCGGAGAGGCGCTGGCCGTCGACGGGGGCCACCACCTGCGGCGCGGCGCCAACTACGGGCTGCTCTTCGGCAACTAGTCCCGGGGCCCGGCCGGACCCGCTCCCGGACCGGGTCGCCCCGGGGCCCCGACGGACCGCAGTCGGGCCCGGGAGCCTCCCCCCGACCGACCTGTCGTGCAGCCCCGGTTGCCGCTAGCCTGGAATTGCAGCCGTACGGGAGGCGCTTCCGTGCGGGGCTGCGTGAGCCTGGGGGCGTCCCGGATCGATCGACCGGACCGCAGGCCCACGTGGGGGGAGCACCGTTCCGGAGGGACCCATGATCCGTAGTCACCGTCTCCGCAGCGCCACCCGGCGCGCCCGGCGGTGGGTCGGACCCGTGGCCGGCGCCGGTCTCCTCGTGGGCCTCGTGTTGACCTCCGGAGTCCCGGGGCCCGGAACCGCCGGTGCCGCGACCCCGGAACCGGCCGACGCACCGGGCTTCGTCCTCACCGTGCCCACCGCGCTCGGCCATGGCTACCGCCACGGGGCGGTCCCGCGTCGCCTGCGGGACCGGCCGGGCGTGGACGTCCTGGGCCACCTGACGGCCGCCGTCGGCGCCAAGACGTCCGGCAAGCCCTCCAAGCTCGACGTCCGCTACGGCGGCGGGCTGACGGCCGGCGGCCTCGTCGATGCCGGGGTGACCACCGGTCACCCCGAGGTCTACCTCGTGTTCATGGGCAGCCAGTGGGGGGCCCAGTCGAAGGGTCCGACCGGCCTGGTCACCTTCGGGAACGACCCGGACGGGCTGGCACCCGCCCTCCAGACCCTCTACGCGGGACTCGGCACCGGTGGGGAGCAGTGGAGCGGGACCATGACCCAGTACTGCGACGGCGCACCGGTCGGCGCCACCGGGTGCGAAGAGGGCGACACGCAGATCCCGTATCCGACCGGCGGTGTGTTGGCCGGCGTGTGGTACGACCACTCGGCCGAGGAACCCGTCGATGCGAGCGGTCACCAGCTGGCCCAGGAGGCGGAGGCCGCCGCCACCTATTTCGGCAACACCACCCAGGCGTCCAACCGCGACACCCAGTACGTGATCGTCTCCTCCACGGGGTTGGACCCCGACGGTTGGAACGCGGACGGGACGGGCTACTGCGCCTACCACGACGACACCCACGACCCGGAGATAGACGGGGGTGGTCCGGTCGCCGGGCCGATCGTCGCCTTCACCAACCTGCCCTACGTGCCCGACGCCGGCTACGAGTGCGGCGCCGGTGATCTCAACAGCCCGGGGGTCCTCGACGGCGCCACCGAGGCCGCCAGCCACGAGTACGCGGAGACCATCACGGACCAGTTCCCCGAGACGGACCCCGCACCCGGATGGATCGACCCCCGGGGCGAGGAGGTGGCCGACCTGTGCGCCTATCGCCCGCCGGGGCCGGGCGGGGTGTTCAACCTGGTGATGGCGGACGGCACCGAGGCCGTCCAGGGCATCTGGTCGAACGTGGCGGACGGCGGCACCGGGGCGTGCTCGGACGGCGGCCCCGTCTACACGTACACGGCGTCGGTCACCGGCTTCTCCCCGACCAGTGCGACGGCCGGGTCGGCCGTGACGGTCACCGGGCAGAACCTGGGCACCGCGTCCGCCGTCCTCTTCGATGGCGTCGCCGGGCTGATCACCTCCGACACGCCGACCGCGGTGACCGCCACGGTTCCGGCCGGCGCGTCCGACGGGGTCGTCACCGTCGTCACCACCTACGGGACGGCCGTCAGTGCCGAGCCGTTCGACGTGGCCCCGTCACTCACCTCCGCGGAACCGACCGTCGTGGCACCGGGAGGTGTCCTGACGCTCCTCGGATCCGGGCTCGGTGGCGCCAGGAAGGTCATGGTCGGGGGCCGGAAGGCCACGGTCGGCTCGGACGCGCCCGACCAGATCGTGGTGACGGTGTCGGCGAAAGCGGGCCCGGGCCCGGTGGTGGTCACGACGAAGTACGGAACCGCCAGCCTGTCGTCCGTCACCGTCTCCTGATCCCTCCGCAGCCCGGATACGGCGCGCGTCGGGTCGCGACCCGGGTGGGGGCGAGTACCGGGCCCCAGGTGGGGGGCGGTAGGTTGGCCCGGATGTCTCACCGTGCTGGACGCCGATGACCGGAATGGGGACCCCTCCGGGGCCGGGCGACTCGTCCATCGTCGCCGAGTTCCACCACCAGCTGGCCGTCCAGTTGGCGATCGTGCTGGCCGTGGTCGCCGTCCTGTTCATCCTGTGGAACCAGCTCCGCGCCATGCAGTACCGGCGGGCCGTGGCCCGTGGGGAGCCGTTCGCCCCCGGGGCGGACCGCCCGGCCCCCGAGGCCCCGGGTCGCCGGTTCCTGCGCATCGCCTTCGGACTCCTGTGGCTCTTCGACGGCCTGCTGCAGCTGCAGTCCGGCATGCCGACCGGCCTGCCGTCGCAGGTGATCCGGCCCGCGGCGGCCACGTCCCCCTCCTGGGTGCGCCACCTGGTCGACTCCGCCCTCACCCTGTGGAACAACCACCCGGCCGCCGCCGCCGCCTCCACCGTGTGGATCCAGGTGGGCATAGGCCTCCTCCTGCTGGTGGCGCCGCGCGGCTTCTGGAGCCGGGGAGCCGGCGTGGTGAGCGTGGTCTGGGGTCTGATCGTGTGGTCGGTCGGCAACGCCTTCGGGGGGATCCTCGCCCCCGGGCTCACCCTCCTCTTCGGGGCCCCGGGAGCCATCGTCTTCTACATCGTGGCCGGGGTGCTGGTGGCCCTGCCGGACCGGGCCTGGGCCGGTCGCCGGATGGGCCGGTTCACGCTCGGAGGGATGGGCGTGCTGCTCATCGGATTCGGTGTGCTCCAGGCGTGGCCCGGCCGGGGGTTCTGGCAGGGGGGACTGCGCGTCCACCCGGGCACCCTCACGGCGATGATCGACCAGATGGCCCAGACGTCGCAGCCGCACGCCCTGGCGTCGCTGGTTTCGTCCTTCGCGTCGTTCGACGGCTCGCACGGCTGGGGCGTCAACCTCGTCGCCGTGCTCGCCATGCTCGTCGTCGGGGTGCTGCTGCTGATGGCGGCCGTGCGGACCGGCGATGCGGGCGACACGCCCGTTCCCCAGGGGGTGGTCCGGTTCCTCCGGGCCGCGATGGTCGCCCTGGTCGTGTTCTGTCTCGCCGACTGGATCCTGATCGAGGATCTGGGGTTCCTGGGGGGCACGGGCACGGATCCGAACTCCATGCTCCCGCTCCTCTTCCTGACGTCCGGGGGCTACCTCGCCCTGATGCGTCCGGCCCGGGTCGAATCCGATGTCGAGAGCGGGGGCCGTGACGACGCGGTGTCGGCACCGGATTCCGGACACGGTCCCGAGCCGGTCGTCGAGTCGGTCGTCGTACCCGACGTCGAGCCCGACATCGAGCCCGAACTGGTGGGCGCGGGGGTGGGAGCGGGGGTGGTCCGGGCCACCGGTGCACCTGCCCCGGTCCCGGCTCCTCCACCGGAGCGGTCGTGGTGGGAGGGGGTCGACTCCAAGCGGGCGGGCCGCCTGGCCGCCACGGCCGGAGCCATCGTGATCCTGATGGTGGGGGTGGCACCCATGGCCGCCGCCGCCGTCCAGCGGTCGGCCGACCCCCAGATCGCCCTGGCCACCGACGGGGCGCCGACCGTCACCTCGGGACCGGCGCCCGGCTTCTCCCTCACCGCCCCTGACGGCTCCCCGGTATCGCTGGCCGATCTGCGCGGCGAGACGGTGGTGCTGACGTTCCTCGATCCGGTGTGCACCACCGACTGCCCCATCATCGCCCAGGAGCTCCGGGTCGCCAGTGACCTGCTCGGGGGAGACGCCGCCAAGGTGCGCTTCGTCGCCGTGGTAGCCAATCCCATCTACCGGTCCGTCCAGTACGTCGCCGACTTCAACCGGCAGGAGGGGTTGGACTCCCAGTCCAACTGGCTCTTCCTCACGGGTTCGCTGGACGCCCTCCAGAAGGTGTGGAACGACTACGGCGTGACGGTCCAGTCGGCCCCGGCCGGAGGCATGATCGCCCACTCCGATGTCGTCTACATCATCGATCCCCACGGCCAGATCAGGCGCATCCTCAACTCCGACCCGGGTTCCGCCGACAGCTCGGTCGAGTCGTCCTTCAGCGGTCTGGTCGCGTCCGAGGTGACCCAGGTCCAGCAACAGTGAGCCGGCGGGTCTGGCTGGTCATCGGCACCCTCTTCGTCGTCGCGGTCGTCCTCGTCGTGGTGCTGGTGGCGTCGACGGGACAGCCCACCGTGACGGTCCCCACGGCGTCGCCCCAGACCCCGCCGTCGCCGTCGGGTAGCACGACGCCGGCCCTGGCCACCCTGGTCCTCGCCATGGGCCAGCTCACCGATCCGGCGAACACGTTCTACGAGCTGTTCGACCGGCCGACGGCCAGCGCCACGTGGACCCTCTCGACGCCTCCCGGGGTGGCGGACAACGGGGGGCTGGTGGTCGGGCCTTCCTCCACGGGCGCCGTGACGGCCGGCTTCCTCCCCTCGGCCGACCTGACGTTCTCGGTGCTGGCCGCGCGGGCGGCCGCCTCCTCGGCCTGGTCGCCGGGCGACCTGCCCGGTGCCCTCGCCGCCGAGCCGGACGCATTGGCGACCGGGCCGTCCGGCCAGACGGCGGCCGTGCTGTCATCCAACGGCACCCCCGTGTTGGCGGCCGGGCCCGGCGCCACCGTCTGGCACCGACTGGTGGCGGCTCCGGAACTGACGGACGCGGCGGGGTCGGCGTGCCGGGTGACGCGGCGTCAGCGCCGTCGCCATCACGGCTTCGGGCGTGCCCGTGGTCGGGACCCGGTGTTCGGGAGCCGATGTTGGACTCTTCGAGCCCGCCACCCCCGCGGCCGCCTCGGCCCCGGACCTCCCCGCGCCGGGCTGGTGGGTGCGGGTGGGGCCGTCCCTCGCCACCACGACCGTCACCGCCTCCACCGTCCTGCGACTGCAGCCCGCCGGCGCGGGCGTGGCCGGCCTGGTCGAGACCAGTGGCGCCGGACGGTCGTCGGTGGTCGGGATCTGGGACCCGGACGGGGGGAAGGCCACCCTCTCGACGCCGCTCACGGTTCCGACCGGTTGGACCATCCAGGCCACCGGGACGGGGGGGACGGTGGGCCGGGGCTCGCCGTGCTGCTGCGGGGTCCGGCCGCCTCCGACGTCCGCCTCACCACCGTCGCCGGCCCGGGACAGGCGTGGTCCTCACCCGGTCCGCCGCCGGCCGGAACCAGCGCGGTGGCGATGGTCGGTGACGAGGTGGACGCGTTCGTCCCGGCGGGGGCGACGCTCCGCATCTGGGCGGCGACCGGGAACGGCCCGTGGCACGTCACGTCCGACGTGACCGTGCCTATCCAGTACGGCTCGTCCAGCTGAGGTCCGGTCGGGTCCCCCCGGCGCGAAATCCCGAGCCGGGTGGTGGCCACTAGCATCGGCTCGTCACGGAAGGACGGCTCGATGGTGCTCCCCCAGTTCTGGCAGGTAACACCCATCGCCGTCGTCGCCCTGGTGGTCGGCGTGGCCCATGAGGTCGGGCGCCGCCGGCTGGCGGAGCGTCAGACCGACGCCCACCGACGGGCCCGGTTCCACCGGTCCCTGGCCTTCTACGCCGGACTGGTCCTGTTGGCCCTGGTGGCGTCCGGGCCGCTCAACCGGTGGTCCATGTCGTGGCTCAGCATCCACATGGTCATGCACGTCCTGGAGATGTTCTACCTGCCGCCGCTCCTGATCCTCGGCGCGCCGTGGGTGCCCCTCCTGTTCGCGGCTCCGACGGGCCGCCGGCGACGGTGGCTGCGCTGGTACCACCTGTCCGACTCGGGGAAGGTCCTGCGGGCGCCCGTGGCCGCCCTCACCAACCCGATCGTGGCCATCGTCCTCTTCAACGTCACGATGGTGCTGTGGCACATCCCGGCCGTCTACGACTGGGCCTCGTGGAACCAGTGGGCCATGGACTGGTTGATGGCACCGATGTTCGTGGTGACCGGCTATCTGTTCTGGCGGATCATCCTTCCGTCCCACCCGACCGGACCCCGGGGCTCCACCCGCGTGCAGGTGGCCGCCGTGGTGGTCACGGCCTTCGAGATGCTGGTGCTCGCCATGTCGCTGGCCATCTTCACCAAGACCCCGTGGTACTCGATGAACGTCCTGATGGACGGTTCGGCGGCCGCCTTGCGCGACCAGCGGTTCGGGGCCGGCATCCTGTGGATCTGCGGCGACTTCTGGGCCGTGCCCGCGTTGGTGCTGATCGCCTACCGGCTCTACGGGGTCGAGGGCGGCGTGTCGGCTCAGTTCGAGCGGGTCCTCGGCCGGGTCTGAGCCGCGACGGCGGGGGCCACCGGTCAGTCGGCTCCGGCCTGCCGCCGTTCGTCGGCCTCCATGCTCCGGAGGTACTCCTGCCAGGCCACCAGGTCGGGGTCGACCTCGGGTGTCGTGCCGCTCCCCGCTCCGTCGCCGGTGTCGGAGGCCGCAGCCGACACTGCTCCGCTGGTGGCATCCGACGCCGTCCCCGACGCCGACGCCGACGCCCGCGGTCGGCCGTCGGGGCCGATGCTCGGGGCGGCGGGCTTGCGTCGTCTGCCGTCCTGGCCGTGGAGCAGGTTCCACCACATGTAGATGGCGAACGTGGCGAGGATCGGCCACTCGAACACGTAGGCCCAACTCAGCGAGTTGCCGTCCAGGGCCCGGATCACCTCGATGACGAAGGCGCCGACGCAGATGATCAGTCCGATGGTCAGGGTGAGGTGGAGTCGGAACGCGTCGGCCCCGCGCAGCCGCTGGCCGGGCACCGGGTCGGCCCGGGGCGGTCCGTCGAGCTGCTGTCTGGCTGCCACCCGGCCACACTACCGAGGACTTTCCGGCCCGACGCGGGCGGGCGGGAGGTCGCTCGGACATCGGAGAGGCGGGCGGCACACCCGTTGCGATATCGTCGCCACCCGGAGTGACGGAACCGGTGGTTCCGTCACTCATTGGAAACAGGTGAATTCCAGCTGGGAATTTGCTATGAAGAGTTGTGCAGTAGATAGCTGGGGGATTGCGCCGGGCCTTCCGTGCGCCGTCGCCCCGGTCCGACGAACTGGAAAGTGGGGGTCGTGGCAGAACCAGCAGCGCCGACACCACCGGAGGACGCGGCCTCCGCCGATGCGACCTCGGGGAGAGCGAGGCCGATGGGAGTGATCCTCACCTTCGTGGTGGCCCTGGTGGCCATCGGCGGGGTGGCGGCCTTCTTCATCTCCCAGACCTACACATCACCGAACGCGCCCAACGGGATCGAGGTGGCCCAATCGCTCGGGACCACCGTCGTGAACGGCCAGACCCTGCCGCACGTGGCTCTGAAGTTCCAGACATATCCGGATTCGACGGGAACCGTCGACGGGAAGCAGATCCATCCCAGCGGCAATCCGAGTTGGCCCGCCTACGGATTCACGAACCAGTTCCAGGTGCCCGCCCACGCGCTGGTGACCGTCACGGTCATGCAGTACGACTCCGGCGGCTCCCTCAACAATCCGTGGTTCGCCCAGGTGCACGGCACCGTCAACGGCACCGCCACCTTCACCACCCCGGACGGTAAGACCACGGTGGCCAACCACTGGGACCCGAACAACATCGGTCACACGTTCACCATGCGCAGCGCTCCCGGGGTCGACAGCAACTTCTTCCTGAACGTTCCGCTGCCCACCAATGCGAACCTGCCGACCGGATCGTCCAACGACGACGCCGGCCAGCACTACACGGTCCAGTTCAGCTTCATCTCGGGATCGAAGGGCGTCTACGCCTGGAACTGCGAGTTCCCCTGCGGGTCGATGGTGGCCAGCTTCGGCGGTGTCATGGGCGCCTACGGGTTCATGTCGGGGTTCGTCCATGTCGTTTGAGAAGGACGTCGACGACATCGAGGAGAACACCCTCCTCGGGGGCCAGCCCTTCTTTTCGCGGGCCGGGGGCAAGATCTTCATCATCTGGTTGGTGTTCACGGTCGTCGGCGTCCTGATCGGCGCCTACGCCCCCCACCACCTCCTGCCCGGCCTGCTGTCCCCCGAGGGTGGCGACGTGTGGGCGACCGTGGTGGTCTTCACCGTGCTGGCCGCCCCGGTGGCCGCCTTCGTCTACGCGGTCGGCTTCTACAGCCTGATCGCCTGGCGTCACAAGGGCGACGATCCGGACGTCCCACCACCGGACGGCGCCCCGCAGCGGGGCAACGGCCCGGTGACGGTGCTGTGGCTGAGCATCTCGACCTTCCTCGTCGTGGTGCTGCTGTTCTGGGGCATCACGGTGTGGGCCTCCCAGCAGACGACGCATCCGAACACCCTCCAGGTGAACGTGACCGGCCAGCAGTGGGTGTGGACCTACAGCTACCCGGGCACGGGAGTGGAGACCCGGACGCTCGAGCTGCCCGTCAACCGGCCCGTACAGTTCAACGTGACCTCGGTGGACGTCACCCACGGCTTCTGGCCCGCCGCCCTCGGCGTGCAGGTCGACGCCAACCCGGGCGAGGTTACGGTCATCCGGACCACGCCCAACAAGCTCGGCAGCTTCATCGTCCAGTGCAGCCAGCTGTGCGGCCTCTACCACGCCTTCATGAACAACCAGGCGGCCGTGGTCACGTCCCAGCAGTTCGACAGCTGGCTCCAGACCCACGGGGCGAGTTCCGAGCGCGGCGGCCACCGACGCCGCCATCTCGTCGGACGGCACCACCACGGCGATGAACAAGTGATCTCGAGTCCAGGCATGCCCACCCCGGTGGACAGGACTCCCGTACGCAGCACCGAAAGGGTACGACCGTGACGACAGCTGTGGCGCCACCACTCCTCGAGGACACCCATCTGGGGACGAAGGCCGGTGGGTTCTACCGGCACCAGAGCATCTGGACCGGACTCGGGTTCGGCATCTTCCTGGGTTTCGTGGCCTGGTTGGTCTCCCACGCCCTGCTCCAGGGGTCGAACTGGGGATCCGACATGGTCGTCACGTGCACCATGGTCGGCTGGGTCCTGGGGTTCAACATCGGGATGGGCACGTTCAACGCCCCCATCCGCTGGATGCTCGGGCACGACCAGACCCACGAGGACGAGCTGTACGCCGCCGGTGTCGGCCAGGGCCGCTACCGCTACCTGAAGTTCTGCACGGACCACAAGGTGGTCGGCACGCAGTACCTGGTCCTGGTCATGGTCCTCTTCGGGGTGGGCGGCACGCTGGCCATGATGATCCGCACCCAGCTGATCACGCCGCACTCGTCGTTCCTCGACCCCCAGACCTACAACTCGGTCGTGACCATCCACGGCATGGTGATGATCATCGCCACCATCATCATGGTGTCGGGCCCCTTCGCCAACTTCATCATGCCGATCATGATCGGCGCCAAGGACATGGCCTTCCCCCGACTCAACGCCATGAGCTTCTGGGTCGTGGTGTCGGCGGTGCCGTGCCTGCTGTCGACGTTCTTCCTCGGCGGGGTCAACGCCGGGTGGACGACCTACGCGCCGCTGTCCGTCCAGGCTCCGCCGGCCATGGACGCCTTCGCCATCACCATCATCGTCTTCGTGGTGTCGGTGACGGTGGCCGGCGTCAACACCATCGTGACGGTCGTGACCATGCGGGCCAAGGGCATGACGATGGGGCGCCTCCCCATCTTCACGTGGGGAGCGGTCATCGGTAGCGCCCTCGGCCTCTACGCCATGCCCGCCTTCCTGGCCGTCATGACCATGATGATCACCGACCGGGCGACGGGGACGTCGTTCTTCGTGCCCCAGGTCGGTGGGGCGGCCTGGCTCTACGAGAACATCTTCTGGATCATGGGCCATCCGGAGGTGTACGTCATCCTCCTCCCACCGGTCGCCGCCGTGTTGGAGATAGCCTCGACGTTCGCCCGTAAACCGGTCTTCGGCTACAAGGTGGCCGTCGCCGCCTTCGTGGCGATCGCAGCGTTGTCGATCATGGTGTGGGCCCACCACATGTTCACCACCGGTTGGGCGCCCAACCTCGCGGCGCCCTTCATGTTGACCACGGAGCTGATCTCCATTCCGACCGGCATCATCTTCCTGTGCACGATCGGCACCATGTGGAAGGGCAGCATCTGGATGCGATTACCGATGTGGTTCGTGTACCTCTTCATCTGGAACTTCATCATCGGGGGCGTGACCGGCATCTACCTGTCAGACGTCCCGGCCGACCAGTTCTTCCACGGTGACATGTTCGTGACCGCCCACTTCCACTACACGCTGCTGGGCGGGGCCATGATCGGTGCGACGGCGGCGGTCTGCTACTGGTTCCCGAAGGTGTCCGGTCGGATGCTGAACGAGGGGATCGGCAAGGTGGCGTTCTGGCTCATCGCCATCGGCATCCAGGTGACCTACTTCGGCATGTTCTGGGAGGGGTTCCAGGGCATGGCCCGACGGATCGCCTATTACAACCCGCACTACGAATCGGCCAACCAGATGGCGACCGCCGGGGCTTACATCCTCATGGCCGGATGGCTGGTCTTCCTCTACATGATGATCAGCAGTTGGCGCCACGGGAAGATCGCGCCCGCCAACCCCTGGCACTCCAAGACCCTCGAGTGGAAGGTGCCGACCCCGGTGCCCCTGGAGAACTTCCTGGTGGATCCCGTCGTCACCTCGGACCCGTACACCTACGGCGAAGGGGTGCCCGATGGTCAGGGGGTACCGGACACGGCTCCGGCGGCCGAACCGGAATTGGTGCCGGCCGGACGGGCGGGGACGTCCGAATCGGGTGACGGGGGGTCGGTCTGATGGCGATCACCGAGACCGAGCACGACCACGACGACCACGGACACGGCCCGGCCGTCGAAGGGGCGGAGAACCCGGGCGGCGAGCACGAGTCGGCATTCCGGCGGGACCAGAAGGAGCGGCTCCTGATCTGGCTGCTCATCGCCGGCGACGCCTTCTTCCTGATCCTCGAGCTGTTCACCTGGTTCTACCTGCGGGCCCTCAACACCAGCGGCCTGTGGAACGGAGCCGCCTGCAGCAAGGCCAACCCCTGTACGGACGGCCTGGGGAACCCCATCACCTCGCCGATCACCCGGGCCAACCCGGTGCACGGCATCATCGTCGCCGCCTGCGCGGTAGTGGCGGCGGCCTTCATCTGGATGGCCGAATCGGCCGCCAAGCGGGATGCCGGCCGACGTTCGGTGGCGGCGGCCGCCGGGCTCGGCTTCCTCTTCCTGCTGGCCGCCATCGGCGTGCAGATCTACCAGTTCCAGGTCATCCCGTTCACCACCATCGACGGGGCCTACGCCTCGACGTACGAGTTCTTCATGGGCTCGACACTGGCCCACCTGATCCTGATGGCGTTCATCGGCCTGGGTCTGTGGCTGCGGGCGTCCAAGGGACGGTACGACGGTGGCACCTGGTACCGGGTGCGGGTCATCCGGTTCTTCGCGGTGTGGATCGCCCTGTCCACGGTCATCCTGGTGGCCGTAGCCGCCCTCTTCTACTGAGCTGGCCTTCCTCCCCGGCTGATCTCCCCGCCGATCTGCGGATCGGGGAGTCCGGTCATGGTCTGGCGGCCGTGGTCCGCGATCCGACGGGGATCAGGAGAGCCCGAGCTGGCGAACTGGCGTGACGTGACCCGGTAGGGACCACGCCCTGTCTTCGCGCTCGCGGGGGTCGGCACGGGCGGGCTCCCCCGTCCACCGGTCGGTGCTCCGGGCGGCCACGACCAGCTCCCGGACCGGCATCGGTGGTGGCGTCCTCAGGGCTCGAACCGGTAGCCCATGCCGGGCTCGGTGATGAAGTGTCGGGGCCGGGAGTGGTCGTCCTCGAGCTTCCGGCGGACCCGGCCCATGAGGACCCGCAGGTACTCGGTCTCCGTCTCGTACTGGGGACCCCACACCTCGTGGAGGAGCTGGCGCTGGGACACCAGCCGTCCCGGGTTCCGGACCAGGACCTCCACCAGGTCCCACTCCTTCGGCGTCAGGTGGACCTCGGCGCCGTCCCGCACGATCCGCTTGGTGTCGAGGTCCACCGTGAATCCCTCCGCCTCGACGCGGGGGTCCTGGTCGGCCCCGGGGGCGCGGCGCAGGGCGGCCCGGATCCGGGCCAGCAGCTCGTCCATGCCGAAGGGCTTGGTGACGTAGTCGTCCGCCCCGAGGTCGAGGGCCTCGACCTTGCTCATCGACTGATGTCGCGCCGACAGCACGAG
Source organism: uncultured Acidimicrobiaceae bacterium (assembly GCA_963841885.1). Taxonomy (GTDB): domain Bacteria; phylum Actinomycetota; class Acidimicrobiia; order Acidimicrobiales; family RAAP-2; genus Bog-756. The sequence continues at coordinate 94,920 of CAWJEK010000016.1, read as the reverse complement.
CACCGGCACCTCGCTCCAGCCCCGGATGCCGCGGATCACCTCGACGCCGTCGATGCCGGGCAACCCGAGGTCGACCAGGACCAGGTCGGGGTGCCAGTGGGCCACCTTGTCGAGTCCGTCCTCGCCGGTCCGGGCGCCGGTCACCTCGTAGCCCCGGGCCCCGAGACTGATGGTGAGCGCCCGCAGCAACGACGGATCGTCGTCTATCACCAGGACCCGGGCCGTCGCCGGGCCCCCGCCGTCGCCGCGGCCCCCGCCGCCGACGGTCGCGGTCTTCACGGGTGGACCTCGGCGTCGCGTCCGGCGCTCCCGTCGCCGGTCGGGCCGTCCCCGGACTCGGCGTCGGGAACGACCACGTCGGGGTCCAGGTCGGCGTCGATGATGGTGGGGGTGTGGTCTTCGGCCACGGGGAGCCGCACGACCATCGTGCACCCGCCGCCCGGCGTGTCCTCGAGGTCGAGCTCGCCGCCGACGGCCTCGACGAAACCCCGGGAGACGGCGAGCCCGAGGCCCACGCCGGAACGGTTCTCGGTGTCGCCCAGGCGTTGGAAGGGGCGGAACACCAGCTCGCGGTCGGCCGGGCGAATGCCGGGACCGTGGTCGATGACGCGCACGTCCACATGTCCGGCGACCGTCCCCGCCTCCACCCTCACCGGTGCCCCCGACCCGTGGATCAGGGCGTTGTCGACCAGGTTCGCCACGACCCGCTCGACGAGGGCCGGATCCGTCTCGATCATGGGCACGCCCGGCTCGATCGACACCACGACCCCCTGGGCCCGGGGCCCGAGGCTGGCCATGGCCGCTCCGACGAGGTCCTCGACGTCGGCGGTCCGTCGGAGCACGTCCATCGACCCCGTCTCGAGTCGGCTCATGTCGAGCAGGTTCTCCACCAGGGCGCTGAGTCGGTCAGCTTCGTCGTCGACGGTGTGGAGGAGGATGGCCGTCTCCTCGGGCCCGAACTGCAGCTGGTCGGAGAGCAGGCTGGACGACGCCGCCTTGATCGAGGCCAACGGGGTCCGCAGGTCGTGGCTGACGGCGGCCAGGAGGGCGGAGCGGAGCTGGTTGGCCCGGGCCAGGGAGTCGGCCTCGGCCGCCTCGGCATGGAGCCGGTCACTCTCGAGGGCGGCCGCCAGCTGGGCGGCGAAGGCGGCCAGGATGTCACGGTCCTCGGCGCTCAGGCCCGGTCCCTGCAGCGCCAGCACGTCCAGGTCGGTGAGGGGCAGCGTCAGGGATGCGTCCTCGGGCGTGCTGAGGGGCGCCGTTCCGGCCGACGCCACCGTCCGCCACTCCTCCTCCCCGGCGACCGTGCCCTGGCGGAGGATGGCGGCCGACTCCAGCCGGAAGGCGACGACGAGTTCGTCCATCAGGGCCGGCAGCGGGTTGCCCTCGGGTGACACCAGGCGTCCGGCCACCCGGGCCAGCATGCGGGCGTCCGACCGCGCCTGGACGGCGGCCGCCGTCCGGCGGGCGGCGACGTCGACGAGGATGCTCACCACGCCGGCCGTCACCAGGAAGATCGCCAGCGCCAGCACGTCCCGGGCGTCGGCGATGGTGAAGGTGTGGACCGGGGGCGCGAAGTAGTAGTTGGACAGCAGGAACCCGACGATGGCGGCCGCGAATCCCGGCCACACGCCACCGGTGGCCGCCACGGCCACCACCAGGAGCAGGTACGAGCTGAGGGCGGTCGACAGGTCGGCGTGGCTGCCCGTCGACGTCAGTAGCAGGGTGAGCAGCGGAAAGCCGACGATCCCGAGGAGCACGGCGGCGAGGCGACGGCGGGTCGACAGGGGCGACAGGAGCGCGGCTGCCCGACCCCGGGCGCCCGGCCGGGCGGGTCCGGACGTCGTCGGGCTGCTCGGAACCGTCGGCGGCGTCGGTGGCGATGACATGCACGTCGAGGGCGCCACCGGCGGCCCGGATCACGGAGTTGATGACCGAACCCCGGACGAATTCGGAGAGGCGGCTGCGGTGTGTGGCCCCCATGACCAGCTGGGTGGCGTTCTCGGCCCGGGCCACCTGGACGAGCGCCGGGGCGACATCGGCACCCACCACCTCGACGAAGCGACCGCCGAGGTCGTCGAGCAGGGCCCGGTTGCGGGTGAGCCCCTCACCCCCGGAGTCCGACAGCCCGTCGTCGGTGCGCACGTGCACGCCGACCAGCTCGGCCTTGGTCCGCATGGCCATGCGCGCCGCCCGGCGGACCAGCACCGCGCTGCCCGGTGAGCCGGTGATGGACACCACCACGCGCTCCTTGGTCTCCCACGCCCCGGCGATGTCGTGGCGCTCGCGGTAGTCGTGGAGCTCCTCGTCGACCCGGTCGGCCACCCACAGCAGCGCCAGCTCGCGCAGGGCGGTCAGGTTCCCGGCCCGGAAGTAGTTGCCCAGGGCGGCGTCGATGCGCTCCGGCGGGTAGACGTTGCCGTGGGCCAGGCGGCGGCGCAGGGCCTCGGGGGCCATGTCGACCAGCTCGATCTGGTCGGCGGCCCGGACCACCCGGTCGGGCACGGTCTCCTGCTGGGCCACGCCGGTGATCCGCTCGACGACGTCGTTCAGCGACTCGAGGTGCTGGAGGTTGACCGTCGAGATGACGTTGATGCCGGCGTCGAGCAGGACGTCGACGTCCTCCCAGCGCTTGGTGTTCCCCGTCCCCGGGATGTTGGTGTGGGCCAGCTCGTCAACCAGCACCAGCTCCGGTCTGCGGGCCAGCAGCCCCTCGAGGTCCATCTCCTCGAACGTCTGGCCGCGGTACTCCACCGTCCGACGCGGGAAGATCGGCAGGTCGCGGATCTGGGCGTCGGTCTGAGGGCGGCCGTGGTCCTGCACCCAGCCGATGACCACGTCGGTGCCGCGCTGGCGGCGGCGCCAGCCCTCGTTGAGCATGGCGTAGGTCTTGCCCACGCCGGGGGCGGCCCCGAGGTACAGGCGGAGCTTGCCGCGCGCCATCTCGACCTACCGGCTGCTGGTCCGGGGGCGCACGATCAGTGCGCGCTCAGGTTGTCGAGGGCGATGTTCAGGGTCAGCACGTTCACTCCGGGGTCGCCGAGCACCCCCAGGCTACGCCCGGTGGTGTGCTCCGTGATCAGCTGCCGCACGGTGGCGAGCGGGAGGTGCCGGGCCCGGGCCACGGTGGGCGCCTGCAGGTCGGCGTTGGCGATGGAGATGTCGGGATCGAGTCCGGAACCCGATGCCGTCACCGCGTCGACGGGCACCTCGGCGTCGGCGGCCAGGCCGAACTCCTGGCGGTAGGCGATGGCCCGCTCGGGCACGGTGTTCGGATCGCACACGTAGGTGCCGTCGGAGTTCCGGGCGAACTTCTCGCCGGGGGTGGGGGCGACCACCGGGGTCTCGGACGAGTCGTCGGTCACCGGCACGCAGAAGGGGTCGGCGGGCGTGGCGAACGGATTCGTCTTCGAAGGGTTGCCGTCGAGTCCGACCGAGTTCACGCCCGGGATGAAGCCGATGAGCAGCGGGTTCGACGGGCCCAGGTTCGAGGCCTCCCCCACCGTGATGTTGTCGGTGGCGGAGCTGGTGACAGCCTCCGACGGGCGGGACTGGAAGTACTTGGCCACCGGGTTCCCCTTGGCGTCCGTGAAGGGCTGGCCGATCAGCGACGAGCCGACGTCCTTCCCGTTCTGCTGGACGAAGGACCCGTTGGCCTGGTGGCCGAAGGCCGCCTGGCCGATGCCGGTGATGACCAGCGAGTAGCCCAGGCCGCAGACCAGCGTGAGGACGATGATCATGGCCACCGAGGTGAGCAGTTGACGACGCATTACTTGACTCCCATCGCCGTGATGATGATGTCGATCAGCTTGATGCCGATGAAGGGGATGATGAAACCGCCGAGCCCGTAGATCAGGAGGTTCCGGCGGAGCACCGACGCCGCACTCGCCGCCCGGAACTTCACACCGCGCAGGGCCAGCGGGATCAGCGCCACGATGATCAGGGCGTTGAAGATCACCGCCGACAGGATGGCGCTGTGGGGTGAGCTCAGGTGCATGATGTTGAGGGTGTGGAGGGCCGGGAAGACGCCCACGAACATGGCCGGGATGATGGCGAAGAACTTGGCCACGTCGTTGGTGATGGAGAACGTGGTGAGCGATCCCCGGGTGATCAGGAGCTGCTTGCCGATCTCCACGATGTCGATGAGCTTGGTCGGGTTGGAGTCGAGGTCGACCATGTTGCCGGCCTCCTTGGCGGCCTGGGTCCCGCTGTTCATGGCCACCCCGACGTCGGCCTGGGCGAGCGCCGGCGCGTCGTTGGTGCCGTCCCCGGTCATGGCCACCAGGTGCCCACCGGACTGCTCGGCCTTGATCAGGGCCATCTTGTCCTCGGGGGTGGCCTCGGCCAGGAAGTCGTCGACGCCGGCCTCGGCGGCGATGGCCGCCGCCGTCAGCGGGTTGTCCCCGGTGATCATGACCGTGCGGATGCCCATCTTGCGCATCTCGACGAACTTCTCGGCGATACCCGGCTTGACCACGTCCTTCAGGTGGATCACGCCGAGCACCCGGGGTCCGTCGGCCACCACCAGCGGCGTGCCGCCGCCGTTGGAGATGGCCTCCACCACCGGGGCCAGGTCGACCGGGACGGTGCCACCCTGGGACTCGACCCACTGGCGGACCGAGTCGGCCGCCCCCTTGCGGATGGAGCGCCCGTCCACGTCGATGCCGCTCATGCGGGTCTGGGCCGTGAAGGGCACGAGTTCGGCGTCCGGCACCTCCACGACGGTCTGTCCGTAGTGGGTCTCGGCGAGTTCGACGATCGACCGGCCCTCGGGCGTCTCGTCGGCCAGGCTGGACAGCATGGCGGCGGCGGCCAGCTCGTGCTGCTCGACGTCGGGCATGGGCACGAACACGTCGGCCCGCCGGTTCCCGAAGGTGATGGTGCCGGTCTTGTCGAGCAGGAGGGTGGACACGTCGCCGGCCGCCTCGACGGCCCGGCCCGACATGGCCAGCACGTTGCGCTGGACGAGGCGGTCCATGCCGGCGATGCCGATGGCCGAGAGGAGGGCGCCGATGGTGGTCGGGATGAGGCAGACCAACAGCGCGATGAGCACGATGATGGACTGCTGCGCCCCCGAGTAGATGGAGAAGGGCTGGAGCGACACCACGGTGAACACGAAGATGATGGTGAGGCCGGCCAGGAGGATGTCCAGGGCGATCTCGTTGGGGGTCTTCTGGCGGCTCGCCCCCTCGACCAGGGCGATCATGCGGTCGAGGAACGTCTCGCCCGGCTTCGAGGTGATCTTGACCACGATGCGGTCGGACAGCACCCGGGTGCCACCGGTGACCGACGACCGGTCGCCGCCGGACTCGCGGATGACCGGGGCCGACTCGCCGGTGATGGCCGATTCGTCGACGGTGGCGATCCCCTCGACGATGTCGCCGTCGCCCGGGATCAGCTGACCCGGCGTCACCACGCACAGGTCGCCGAGCTGGAGCTGGCTCGACGCCACCTCGACCACGTCGTCACCGCGCTGCACGTAGGCCACGGTCTCGGCCCGGGTCTTGCGCAGGGTGTCGGCCTGGGCCTTGCCGCGGCCCTCGGCCACCGCCTCCGCGAAGTTGGCGAAGAGCACGGTGAACCACAGCCAGACCACGATGCTGAGGGCGAAGACGTTCTCCGAATTGGACGCCGTGCCGAAGTCGCGGATCAGGTAGAACGTGGTCAGTACGGAGCCGATCTCGACCACGAACATGACCGGATTGGACATCATGTGGCGCGGGCTGAGCTTGACGACCGAGTCGATCAGCGCCCGGCGGACCATCGTGGCGTTGAACGTCGCCGAGCGACGCTTGGGGCTGCCCGAACCGACCTCCTGCTGGGGGGCGTCCGGAACTTCGAGGGTGGATGTCATCTGACTCCTTCTCAGAACTTTCCGACGAGGTGCTCGACGATGGGACCGAGGGCCAGTACCGGGAAGTACGTGAGGCCGACGATCAGGACGGCGATGCCGGCGACCAGCACGGCGAACAGGGGGGTGCCGGTCGGGAAGGTGCCGGCCGAGGCCGGGACCTTCTGCTTGCGACCGAGCGACCCGGCGATGGCCAGGACCGGCACCATCAGGGCGAACCGGCCCACCAGCATGCAGATCCCGAGGGTGGTGTTGTACCAGTCGGTGTTGCCGTTCAGCCCGGCGAACGCCGACCCGTTGTTGTTGGACGCCGACGTGAACGCGTAGGTCACCTCGGTGAGGCCGTGTGGCCCGGGGTTCTCGATCGACGCCAGTGACGAGTGCATCACCACGGAGATGGCGGTGAACAGCAGCACGACGAAGGGGACCATCAACAGGTAGAGGACCACCAGCTTCATCTCCTGGGCCTGGATCTTCTTACCCAGGTACTCCGGTGTCCGTCCCACCATGAGGCCGGCGATGAACACCGCCAGCAGCGCCATCAGGAGGATGCCGTAGAGCCCGGAGCCGTCACCGCCCGGACTCACTTCGCCGAGCTGCATGTTGAAGAGGAGGACGCCGCCGCCGAGCGGGGTGAAGCTGTCGTTGGCGGCGTCGATCGACCCGGTCGAGGTGCCGGTGGACGAGGAGTTGAACAGGGCCGAGACGATCGGGCCGTTGCGGACCTCCTTGCCCTCCATGTTGCCGCCCGGTGACGTGTCGCTCACCGTCTGGGAGACGTGGGCCTGGCCGATGTGGATGTTGCCGTTGGCCTCGAGGGGCATGACCAGGGCGGCGCCGATGGCCCACAGGGCGACCATGGCCCCCAGGACGGCCAGGCCCTGCTTGCGGTCCTTGGCCATCTTGCCGAAGGTCCAGCCCAGGGCGAAGGGGATGCACAGGAGCAGCCAGTTGCTGACGAGGTTGGTCAGCCCTGTCGGGTTCTCATAGGGGTGGCCGGCGTTCGCGTTCATGTACCCGCCGCCGTTGGTGCCGAGCTGCTTGATCGCCTCCTGGGAGGCCACCGGTCCCCCGGGGATGTTCTGGGTCTGACCGGTCAGGGTGGTGATGGCGTGGCTGGCGTGGAGGCTCTGCTCCGCCCCCTGGGCGATGAAGACGATGGCGCCGATGATGGCGATCGGGAACAGGACCCGGGTGATGATCCGGATCAGGTCGACCCAGAAGTTGCCCAGCGTGTTGGACTTGTTGCGGGTGAGCCCGCGGATGAGGGCCACGGCCACGGCGATGCCGGCGGCGGCCGAGGTGAACATCTCCACCACCAGACCGGCCATCTGGGTGAACTGGGACATGGTGTCCTCACCCGCGTAGTTCTGCCAGTTGGTGTTGGTGAGGAAGCTGGCCGCGGTGTTGAACGACAGGGGAGCCGACACGGTGCCCAGGTGGTCCGGGTTGAACGGCAGATGGGCCTGGAGCCGCTGCATGCCGTAGAGGACGACGACGGAGACGAACGAGAAGGCCAGCACGGAGATGGCGTAGACCGTCCACCGCTGCTCGCCGTCCGGGTTCACCCCGGTGGCCCGGTAGGCCAGGCGCTCGATCGGCTTGAAGAACCGGTCGCCGGGCGCCTTCTCGTTCATGAAGATCTTGGCCATGTACGACCCCAGCAGGGGGGTCGAGATCGCCAGCAGGACGACGAGGATGATGACTTCGAGGTAGTTCTGGAACATCAGAGCTTCTCGGGGGCGACGAGTGCGTAGATCAGGTAGGCGGTGACCAGGATCGAGATGATCAGGCCGACCAGGTTGTCGTAGCTCTTCATGCCGGCACCTCCTCGGGGACGGTGGTCTCGTTGTCGGTCCCGGTCCCGGATTCCGGTGTCGCGACCGGGTCCGCCACGTCCTCCTTGCCGACGACGGACTCGCAGAAGCGGACGAGGGCGACCATGAGCGCGAAGAACACGACAAAGATCGCCAGGAAGATGACGTCAGTCACGGGAGCCTCCTGAGGGGACGTCGGCGGTGGATCCGACGGGGTTCGCTGGTGTCACGTGACCCACGTTCACACCTCCGGATGACGGTGGGTAGAGGACTTTGCGCCTCTTTTACGCGCAACACCTGGTTCTTTACGCGGTAGTTACGTCGGGAGTGACCGACGGCCGGGTCCGGGGTCGGGGCCCTGGTCGACCGGTCGGTCGGAGGTCGGAGGTCGGAGGTCGGAGGTCGGAGGTCGGTAGGTCAGTCGGGCGGCCGCGCCGCCGGGCGAGGGAACACGTAGACGGCCTGAGGCCCGTCGTCCGCCGGATCGTCGGTGTCGAGGCGGCCGATCCAGTCGCGCTGGAATCCGCAACGTTCGAGGGCCCGCCACGACCGGCGGTTGTCGACGTGGACGGCCACGACGCAGGCCCCGCACCCCGGATAGCGATCCCACGAGTCGTCGACGAAGGCCCGGATCATGGTCGGGCCCAGCCCCTGACCGGTGCGGTCGGGGTCCCCGACCAGGTAGTCGATCCCGAAGCTGTCCGACGGGATGCCGGCGGGGGCGAGGGCCGTCGCCCACCCGGCCTCGTCACCGAACCGGTAGCGTTGGACCAGACCGACGGGCAGGCCGTCGAGCGAGGCGATGAACACCTCGGTCGGGTCGGTCCCGTCGACGGTCGGCCCGTACCGGGACTCCAGGGCGTCCGGGTCCCCGGACTCGGCCCACCACCGGGCGACATGGGGCGCGGCCAGCCAGGTGCCGAGGAGGGGGAAGTCACTCCGATCGAGTGGCCGGAATCGGAGCGGGACCGGCCGTGGGCCACCGCCGTCCGTCACGGGTGGGTCCCGGGTGCGAACCCGGCCGACGGGGTTCCGCTACCGTGGGCGGAACACCTGGGAGACGTCGACACCGAGATCCGGGATCGGCTGGCCGGTGGCGAAGCGGTAGAGGATCGTCCGCATGTACATGCCGGCCGCCGAGGCATACATGCCGACCCCGATGAGGGCGGCGAAGCCGAGCACGGCGATGGGGACACCCAGCGGGGCCAGTCCGCCGGCCGAGATGACGATCCCGAAGACGAGTACGGCGACGGCGGCCAGCGACAGGCCGACGAAGAGGAATCCGAAGCGCAGGGCCCCGTGGGCCACCGTGCCGAACCGCTCCCGGAAGATGGACGACGACCGCTTGAGGGCGTCGATGGGCCCGACGTTCTCGAAGGCGAGCACGGGGATGACCATGTAGGTGGCCACGGTCCAGGCCAGTCCACCGGCGACGCCGATGATCCTCCCCACCAGTCCGAGGCGCTGCTCGAGTGTCCGGATGGCGGTGCCGACCACGGCGGACAGGATCGCCCACTCGAAGATCACGCCCTTGCGTTGCCAGGCCTGGGCCAATGCCCCCTGGACGGTCGGTCGGCGCCCTTCGATCCGGTCGGTGGCGGCAAAGCACAGCGCGACGTTGAAGATGACGGTGGCGGCGGTGGCGACCACCGAACCGAGCGCCAGGCCGATCACCACGGCGAAGCCGGTGTGGCCGGCGAACGCCACGATCGGGACGGTGACGACCGCGAAGGCGATGAGGGCGGTGACGGTGGACAGCACGGGCAGCCACAGCATCTGGCGGTCCTGTCGGAACAGCTCGAGGGAGGCCCTGAGCACCGCCTTACCCGTCGGATTCGTACCGGCCATCACTTCACCCTCTCCTGTCCGACATCAGATGTTGTCGTCATCGTCGTCATCGTCGTCATCGGCGGGGACCTTGAGGGCCGTCCGGAGCCGTCAGGGGGCCGGGAACCAGTTGCCGTGGAGCCCGTTCGGCACCCGTTGGGGGATCGCCACCCTGGCCACGGGCGGCGCCGGGAACTCCGACGCGTCCCAGAGGTAGGCCCACGCCGAGCGGTCCTCGTCGGGCGACGAGGCGAACGTGATGTAGTACCCGTCGAGTTCGTCGGTTCCTCCGGGTCGGGGGACGAAGGCGACCTCGCCGATCACGGCGTCGCAGTCGAACCCCACCGACGTGCCGGTGTCCATGTCATAGCGGATGAGGCGGTCGTGTTCGCCGGGGACGAGTTGGTGCGATCCGCTCCGGCCGCCGACCGTCAGGTAACGGTGGTGCCGGCCGGTGAGGCGATCGTCGATCCGGGGGAACTCGCTGGCTGTGGAGTCGAGATGGTGGAGCTCGAGGGTGCCCTGGGCCGGGTGCAGGGTGGCCCGGGTGAAGGCCCCCCGGACCGGTTCGCCGGATCCGGTGGACCCCCGAGGGAGGCGGCTCCACCAGGGGAAGTCGATGGCGATGCGGACGTCCGCGGGCTCGCCTCCCCCCGCCGGTGCCGTCACAGACGGCAACTCGAAGGCGTTGGCGAAGTGCCAGACCCAGAACGCCTCGGTGTGGATCCACATCGGTCCCGACGATCCGTCGCGGGGGATCACCGCGATCCGGGTGCCGAGTTCGGGTCGCCACTGCAGGACCGCGCCGCCGGTCATCATGGCCCCGATGTCGAGGACCGCGGGCCCGATGGTCAGCACGAGGTGGTGCTCGGTGATGGCGAAGTCGTGGATCATGAAGGAGGCGTCCACCCCTTCCACCACCGTGGGCGGCCGGGTGACGGCTCCGTCGGGCCCGACGACCGCCCAGGTGAGGAAGGGCTCCTCCACGTCGTAGCGGAACACGACCATCTCGCCGGTGTCGGGGTCGATCTTCGGGTGGGCACACAGACCGGCCGGCAGCCCGCCGGCGAAGTCGAACCGCCCGACGGTGGCCAGACCTCCGGTGATCTCATAGGGGGGCGTCCCTTCCTCGAGCGCCAGGTAGCGACCGGCGTGGCGGACCACGTTGACGAACGGGTCGAGCCGGGTCGGCCAACCGGGGTCGGGATCGGGCCCGAGCAGGGCCGGGTCCACGAACGCCGGCGTGAGGAGACCCCCGTAGACGGCGCGGCCGGCCCGCTCTTCGACGGCCATGCCCTGGGTGCGGACCCAACGGTTGGCGTACCGGGCCCGTCCGTCCTCGATCCAGAGCCCGTGGACCATGGCGTCACCCTCCAGCGGGTACGTGTAGCTCCCGAGGGGCGTGAACCGGGGGTTGGGGCCGTTGCGGAAGTAGGCGCCGGTGAGGTCGCCGGGAAGGCTGCCCTCGACCGGCAGGTCGTCGGCGTCGATCTCGTTTCCCACCGGCTCGAAGCGCCCGCACAACTCCGGGATGGTGGACGGGTCCACCGGTCGCAGCTCCTGGGCCATGTCGGTGGTCCTCCTCGGTCGGCATCGGTGACCCGGCCATCGTATTGGAGGGGTCGGCCGAGTCCCCGGACGTCAGGGACCCGGCGGACGGTTCAGCACGTCGGGGTTCACGACGTTGATCGGCCGACCGGCCGCGTAGGCGTTGATCTGGTCGAAGATGTCGGAGAACTGGAGCTCCCACTCGTCGGTGGTGACGTAGCCGATGTGGGGTGTGCAGATCACGTTGTCCATGGCCAGCAACGGGTCGCTCCCGTCGGTGAGCGGCTCGTTCTCGTAGACGTCGACCGCCGCCAGCCCGGGCCGGCCGGCGGACAGGGAGGCGACCAGCGCCCCGGGCTCGATGAGGCCGGCCCGACTGGTGTTGACCAAGAGGGCGGTCGGCTGCATGCGGTCGAGGTCCGATCGGGTGACGATCCCCCGGGTGGCGTCGACCAGGCGCAGGTGGAGCGAGACCACGTCACTCCGGCCGAAGAACTCCTCCCGTGACGAGGCCACGACGGCGCGGTCGGCCCGGGCCCGGGCCCGGGACTCCTCGCTGGCCCAGAAGACGACCGACATACCGAAGGTGCGGCCGTACTCGGCGACGACCCGCCCGATCCGGCCGTAGCCGTAGATACCCAGCGTCTTTCCCCGCAACGACTGTCCGATGCCGTCCTGCCAACGACCCGCCTTCAGGGAGGCGACCTGCTGGGGGATCCGGCGCTGGGCGGCCAGCACCAGTCCCCAGGTCAACTCCGCGGTGGCGTAGGACGGCGACCCCTGGTGGAGATTCGACGAGACGACGATGCCGAGTTCGGTGCAGGTGTCGACATCGATGTGGGGATAGACGCTCCGCTGGCTGATGAGCTGCAGGTTGGTCAGCCGCCGCAGGAGGGGGGCACGGATCGCCGTCCGTTCCCGGATGAGTACCAGCGCCGTCGTGTCGGCCAGCCGGGTGGCGAGTACCTCCTGGTCATCTACGTGATCGGTCCAGACGGTGACGTCGTGACCTTCGAGTGCCGCAAAGCACGGCAGGGTGCGGACGGTGTCGGAGTAGTCGTCGAGGATCGTGACCTTCATCGCATCGGCCCACCCTTCATCGTCCGCGGACGGTCGGGGACATTCTGATCCACGGGGAGAACGGCCCGCGTGGCATCGGTGCCGGCGTCATGTCGAGTGGGGACCGCGCCGACCGGGGCGCCGCCGGTTACGGACGGACCGTGCGTGCCACCATGGTCCCGAACCGGTCCGTGGTCAGGAGTTCGAGATGCTGTTCTGGTGGTGTGCGTTCGGCGTCGTGCTGGCGGTGATCTACATGGTCACCTACACGCTGCTGCGCACCTCGGGCGACGGCCGGCCCTGGTACCGGCGACTCCGGCGGCCCGGGCGCCGGTGACGTCGCCCGACCAGCGGACCGGTCGGGCGGATCGGTGGGTCAGGCGGCCGGACCCGTCACCCAGGGGCCGATGCCACCGACCCGGGTGATCGTGTACCGGACGAGGAACCCGGGCTCGGCTCCCTCCGGGACGGGCACGACGGCATCGGGTGAGACGTAGGTCTTCGCGTGCCTGGCCATCAGCTCCCAGATGCGGGCGCTGGGCTCCACCGTCGCCCGGGCGTAGACGACCGCGTACGGATTGATCCAGATGCCGGACTCCCGAGGTGCGTCGAACGAGAGGGCGACGCGGGGGTCGCGTCGGATGTTCCGGAGCTTCACGTTGTCGCGCATGTGGGTGCTCACCAGGTCGTCGCCGTCCAGGCCGATCCAGATGACCGTGACCTGGGGGCTCCCATCGGGGTTGATGGTGCTGAGGTGGGCCATGGGTCCGGCCTCGATCAGGTCGCGGAGTTCGGCTGACAGTGGCATCGCCTCCTCCGCGGCGCCACCCGTCATCCGTCCACCCCGATCGCCGCGGCGGGCTGCCCTGTCCGCCAGACGGTGTGGGGAGCGAACCGCTCGAAGCGCCACCCGTCCTCCGTCTTCACGGCATCCGCGTCCAGGCGGTTGGCGGCGATCAGCGGATCCGGGGGGTCGTCGCCGGGGTGAACGTGGATCGCCATCAGCCGGGCGGTCAGACGGGCGCGCCCGCCGTCGAACTCGATGACGTGGTTGGTGCTGAAATGCAGGGTCCGCGCCCAGCGGCCCATGACCACGTCATGGGCCGCCGCGACCGCCTCGATGCCCTCGAGTACGGCGATCTCGTGCTCGAGGCGCACGCCCTCGGTGAACAACGAGCGGGCCCAGTCCGCATCGAAGCGGCTCGGCCGGTCGAGGGTGGTCACGTAGCGGTCGACGAGGTCCACCACCCGCTGGCGCTCGACGAGGTCCCGAAGGTCCTGCTGATCGGTCTGCTCGCTCATGAGGTCCCTCTCGGCTCGTGGCTCGTCGAAACGGAACGACTGCCCCGTTTACCCTATACGGAACGAGCGCCCCGTTTGGCCGTGACTGTGGGAAGGTGGGCCGGATGGATCGACCCGACGTCGCCGCGCCCATCGCCGGCGAGGAAGCACGGACCCGCCCACGGCGCGCCGACGCCCGCCGCAATCGGGACCGTGTCCTCGCAGCCGCCCGGGACGCCTTTGCCGCCGAGGGCTCGGGCGCCTCGCTCGACGAGATCGCCCGGCTGGCCGGTGTGGGGCCGGGGACGGTCTATCGGCACTTCCCCACCAAGGAGGCGTTGTTCGAGGCGGTCGTCTTCGACCGGATCGAGGAGCTGGTCGACGAGGCCCGTCGCCTGTCGGCCGATCCGGATCCCGGCCGCCCCTTCTTCTCCTTCGTCGAGTTGCTGGCCCGGGAAGGCGCCCGCAAGCGGGATCTCGTGGAGACGCTCTCCTCGGAGGGCGTCCACCTCCACTTCCCCGAGGCGCCGGTCCTCCGCTCGCTCGTCGACGTCCTGGACGACCTCCTCGGCCGTGCCCAGCGGGCCGGCGCCGTCCGGGGCGACATCGGCGTCGACGACGTGATGGCTCTCCTCGCGGGGGCCGCCTACTCGATCAGCCACTCCCGGGCCGACGACTACCGGAGCCGTCGCCTGCTGGCGGTCATGCAGGACGGCCTGCGGCGGCCCGGATCCCCCGGGAGCCCGGCGCGGTCGGGACGGGAGCCGTCCGACCGTCACTGAGCGGAGGGAGGGGGATGCGACCCCGGTGCCTGCCCCTCACGACGCGCCAGGAGCGGCCCTGGGCGTCCGCCGGGGGTGGCGTACGGCTGGGGTGGGGGTCACCCGCCATCGCATCGGAGGGCGGTAGTGGCGCTGTGCGACAATGCCCCGGGGCACGTCGATCTCGATCCGAACGGGGCAAAGGGGGTGCCGGACCATGATCCGGGCGGTGGAGCTGCGGGAGTTGATGGCGATCGAAGTCGATGTTCGTCCCGTCATCGACATCGGAGGTGGACGTAGATTCGTGCCCTTCGCGGGTGGAAGGTTTGCCGGGCACGGCCAGCTGGAGGATGACCACGGGATCGTCCTCGATGGGGGTGTCGACTGGCAGACCCTCCGACCCGACGGTGGCCTCGAGATCGACGCCCACTACACCTTGGAGACGGCGACGGGCGAGGCGATCGAGGTGCGGTCCCAGGGCGTCCGCCGGATGTCCGACGAGGTGGCGGCACGGATCGCGGCGGGTGAGTCGGTCCTCCCGGACGCCTACTACTTTCGAACCCTCGTCCGCCTGTCGACGTCGGCGCCCCGCCTGGCCCGACTGAACGACCTGGTAGCCGTGTCCACCGGATCGCGCCAGGCGGACACGGTCCACATCCACGTCCACGAAGTGCTGTGAGCCCCGGTCCGTCCCGCCTTCGCTGCGCAGTCGTCGGTGCCGGCATCGGAGGATTGAGCGCAGCGCTGAGCCTGCACGAGGTGGGTGTCGAGGTGGACCTGTTCGATTCGACAAGTGAGCTACGACCCCTCGGGGTCGGGATCAACCTGCTGCCACACGCCGTGCGGGAGCTCGACGCCCTCGGCCTGATGGAGGATCTCCGCAAGCGGTCGGTGGAATCCTCACTCCTGCTCTACTGCACCAAGCGTGGCCAGGAGATCTGGCGGGAACCGCGCGGGCTGGCGGCCGGATATCCCTGGCCCCAGCTGTCCATCCACCGTGGTGTGCTGCAGGAGGTGCTCCTCGGGGCGGTGTTCGATCGCATGGGCGCTGACGCGCTCCACCTGGGTCGGCGGTTCATCAGGGCGCTCGACCGCCGCGGATCATGCGTGGTGGAGTTCGACGACGGAGAAGTCGAAGCCGACTTCATCGTCGCCGCAGATGGGATCCACAGCACCGCGAGAGCGCAGCACTATCCCACGGAAGGCCCTCTGCTGTGGAACGGCTCTCTCCTGTGGCGTGGCGTGGCCGACGTCGCGCCCGTCCTCGACGGGCGGACCATGATCTGGGCCGGGCATCCCGAGCAGAAGTTCGTGGGCTATCCGATCGCCGATCTGCCCGACGGCCGTCAGCAACTCAACTTCATCGCCGAACTCCACCTGCCCGATTCGACCCTGGGTTCGCGGGAGGACTGGAACCGGAGAGGCGTACTCGACGACTTCCTGCCGAATTTCGAGGACTGGGCGTTCGGCTGGATCGACGTGCCCGCCGTCATCGAGGCGGCCCCCGAGACCTTCCTGTTCCCGATGGTGGACCGGGATCCCATCCCACGTTGGACGTTCGGGCGCATGACCCTGCTGGGTGACGCGGCCCATCCGATGTACCCGATCGGCTCGAACGGTGCCTCGCAGGCCATTCTCGACGCCCGGGTACTGGCCGGCTGCATCCGCCGGCACGGCGACGACATCGACGAAGCCCTGATCCGTTACGAGGGGGTCCGACGCCCCGCCACATCCGCGGTGGTCCTGGCCAACCGCGGTCTCGGACCGGAGCTTCCGATGAAGCTGGTCGAGGAGCGCGCCCCACAGGGCTTCGCCGACATCGGTGAGGTGATCACGCCCGAGGAGATCATGGAGGTCACCGACGGCTATCGCCGGACGGCGGGGTTCTCGCGCGACGCGCTCCACCACGGTGGGTCATTGCTCGATGAGCCGTATCCTGTGGACGTCCACGAGCCGGTTCGTGCGGGACGATCCGGGCCGCCGTCGAGCAACGGGTCGACGTGATGGAGCACCACAGCTCGAGGGCCCCATCAGCGGAACCGTCGAACGGCGTTGCACTCGACCACCACCCAGAAGGCCACTCTGCCCGAGAAGTGGTCCACTGAATGGGTCGAGCCCACACAGCGGAGGGAGGGGGATTCGAACCCCCGGAGGCTTGCACCTCGCGGCTTTTCAAGAGCCGTGCATTCGTCCGCTCTGCCATCCCTCCCGGTGGTGGCCAGGGTAGCCGTCGGCCGCGGACCGGCCGTGCCCGGCGGGTGGTCGGGCGATCAGGCTCCTGGAGTGGCGATCTCTTCGCGCAGCGCCGCCAGCCACTCCGAGGCCCGGCGGCGCGACAGGTCGACCTCGGCCCGGATGGCGGGTCCGGCCGCCCCTGACGCCGGGTAGGAACCCAGGAACTTGACCCCGGCCAGCTCGGCGTGGAGGTCGGCCAGGCAGTCGGCCACCATGGCGTCGGCCACGTGGCCCTCGAAGTCGATGATGAAGCAGTAGTCGCCCAGCGCCTGCTTGGTCGGACGGGACTCGAGCTTCGACAGGTTGATGTTCCGGGCGGCGAAGTGCCCGAGGATGGCGTACAGGCTGCCCGGGTGGTCGGCACTCTGGAAGCAGGCGATGCTCGTCCGGTCGTGGCCCGTCGGGGCCGGGATCCCGGACCGGGCCACGGCGATGAACCGGGTCTGGTTGTCGGGGTGGTCCTCCACGTTCTCGGCCAGGATCTCGAGGCCGTAGAGGCTGGCGGCCAGCCGGGGGGCGATGGCGGCCGTGGGGCGACCGGCGAGCGAGGCATCGCCCTGGCCGAGCAGCCGGGCGGCGTCCGCCGTCGAATTGGTCGCCACCAGCTCCGCCTTGGGCAGCTCGGCGGTCAGGAACCGCCGGCACTGGGCGGTGGCCACCGGGATGGAGGCCACCCGTTCCACGTCCGCCAGCGAGGTGCCCGGCGGGGCCATCAGGTGCAGGTGGATGTCCAGGACGACCTCCCGCTGGATCCGCAGGTCGAAGTCGAAGACCAGGCTGTCGATGATGTCCCGGACGGTGCCTTCGATGGCGTTCTCCAACGGGATGAACCCCAGGTCGACGTCGCCCCGGCGCACCGACTCGAGGACGTCGACCAGCGAGGCGAACGGGGTGACGTCGGCACCCGAGTAGGCGGGCTCGGACAGGAGCGCCTCCTCGGTGAAGGTGCCCTCGGGTCCGAGGAAGCCGATCCGCACTCCGCCGTCACCGGACGCCGCCGGAGGTGCGTCGTGGGCCATGGACAGGCAGGATAGTGAACATCATGGACGAACTCGCGCTGCAGCGCCTCCTGGACGAGGTCCGTTCGGGGGACTGCTCTCCCGACGACGCCGTGCTGCGTCTACGCCGCCTCCCCTTCGCCGACCTGGGATTCGCCAAGGTCGACCACCACCGGTCGCTCCGCCAGGGACTGCCCGAGGCCGTCTACGGCCAGGGCAAGACGGCGGCCCAGTGCTCGGCCATCGTGGCCGAACTGCTCGCCGACGGATCGGGCGGTTCCGGTCCTCCGGTCATCCTGACCCGGGCCGATGGGGACCAGGTGGCGCGGGCGCTCGGCGACCACCCCGGAGGCCTTCGCACCGTCACCGGTCGGGCCACCGGAGCCGACCAGGTCCGGGGCGACCTGTCGACGGTGGTCTGGCGCCCGTCCGCGCCCCGGCTGGCCCGCACCCTGGTGATCACCGCCGGGACCTCGGACCTGCCCGTGGCCCGCGAGTGCGAGGCCACCCTCGTCGCCCTGGGCCTGCGGCCGACGGTGCTGGCCGACTGCGGCGTGGCCGGGGTCCACCGCCTGCTGGCCTCCGCCGACGAGCTGGCCGAGACCGATGCCGTGGTGGTGGTGGCCGGCATGGAGGGGGCGCTGGCCAGCCTGGTCGGTGGCATCACCCCGGCGCCGGTGGTGGCTGTCCCGACCAGCACCGGCTACGGCGCCGCCCTCGAGGGCGTCACGGCCCTCCTGGCCATGCACGCCTCCTGTGCCGCCGGGATCACGGTGGTCGGGATCGACAACGGGTTCGGCGCGGCCTGCGCCGTCGCCCGGATGCTCCCGTGAACCGAGGCGCACCGGGGGACGGCCCCGCCACGCTGGCCTGGTTCCACTGCTTCGCCGGGATCGCCGGGGACATGGCCCTCGGGAGCCTGATCGACGCCGGGGCCGACGTCGACGAGGTGCTGGGTCTGCTCGGGCGGCTGCCGTTCGGTGGATGGGGTCTCGACGTGGAGCCGGTGCTGCGGGGCGGGATCGCCGCCAGCCGGGTGGTGGTCTCCGTACAGGATCACGTGGTGGTCCGCACCTATGCGCACATCGTGGGTCTCGTCGAGGAGGCTCGCCTGCCCGAGCGGGTGGCGGCCCGGGCGCTCGCCACCTTCGCCGGCCTCGCCGAGGTGGAGGCCGGCCTGCACCGCCGACCGGTCGACCAGGTCCACTTCCACGAGGTGGGGGGCCACGACACCATCATCGACGTGGTGGGCACGGCGGCGGCCCTCGAGGTGCTGGGCGTCGACGAGGTCCGGTCCAGTGCGGTGGCCACCGGCACCGGCATGGTGCGGGCGGCGCACGGCATGCTGCCCAATCCGGCGCCGGCCGTGGTGGGCCTGCTGGCGGGCATACCGACGTGGGGTCGGGACCTCCCGGTCGAGCTGACGACGCCCACCGGGGCGGCACTCCTGGCCGCGCTGTCGTCCGGGTTCGGGCCCCTGCCGGCCATGGTGGTCGAGGCCCAGGGGTTCGGCGCGGGGTCCCGGGAGCTCGAAGAGCTGCCCAACTGCACCCAGGTCGTGGTCGGGAAGCGGGTGGGTGCCGAGGGCGGCCCGGACGCCGACTCGGGCCAGCCGGTGGCCGTACTCGAGGTCACCCTCGACGACGTCACCGGTGAACAGCTCGCCCATACGGTCGGTGCCCTGCTCGGGTCCGGGGCCCACGACGCCTGGCTGTCGCCGGTGGTGATGAAGAAGGGACGCCCCGGCCACGTGGTCCACGTACTGTGCGACCCGGCCGACGTCCGGACGCTGCGCGGGATCCTTCGGTCGGAGACGGGATCACCGGGGGTGCGGATGACCATGGCGGAGCGCTGGCCGGCCGCCCGTGCGGTGGGCACCGTCGTCGTCGACGGTCAGCCCATCCGGGTCAAGGCCACGTCCACCCGGGCCAAGGCCGAGCACGACGACGTGGCCGCCGCCGCCCGCCGCACCGGCCGGCCCCTGCGCGACGTGGCCGCCCGGGCCGAAGCGGCGTGGGCGGAACAGCGGACGGCCACCGACGGTGCGGCCCGGGACGACGCATCCGGGGTCCGGGTCGGCCTGGACGGCGCCGCACCGGTCGGGACCGTCATGGACGGGGCGATGACGGACGGGTACGGCACCGGTCCGGTCGGAACGGTGTCCGGAGCCCCGGCCGACGGGGACGGTGACGAGGACACCCCGGCCTGACGGCGTGGCTCAGCCGGAGCGGAGGATGTGCGCCGGCACGGCCGGCGGTTCCTCGGGTGCCAGCCACCGCCAGGCGCGGTCCGGTCCGACGTCCCGCTCGAGTCGGTGACCGTGGTGGGTCTTCAGGTAGTGGTGCCAGTGGCAGAGGCGGGCCAGGTTCTCCAGGCTCGCCGGACCTCCCTCCGCGAAGGGCAGGAGATGGTCGATCTCGAGGCCGTCCCGGGCCGGGCAACCGGGGACGACGCACTCGGGGTCACGCTCCACCAGTGCCCGTCGGAGCGCCACCGGGATCGTCCGCCCGGAATGGGCGACGGCGGTCACGTCGACGCCGTCGGTCACCAGCACGTTGAGCACGCAGTCGACGGCCAGGCGTCGGGCCACCTCGACGGGGACGGGCCCGATGCCCGGGATCTCGCACAGCTCGCCCCCTTCGACGTGGCCACGGACGAGGGCGGCGTGGTCGACCCGGACGTGCACGGTGGTCCGGGGTACCCCGCCCCGGGACGAGGCGCCGGGTGACCGTCCAGCTCCGGACTCGCCCGTCCGGTCGGAGCCCCGGCAGGCCAGTCCCACCAGGGCGTCCGCGGCGAGCGCCTTGCGGGGCTCGTCGACGCCGGCCGTTCGACCGGCGGTCGCCAGGCGCTCGGTCTCGGAGGCCACGGCGGCGAGGAGTCGCGCTCCTTCGTCCGGGGTCAGGCGGGCGTCGAACCGCACCGCACCGTTGTCCTCCACCCAGTTCCGCAGGTAGCGGCCGCGGTGGATGGCCTCGTAGGCGGCCTTCTGGTCCTGGCCGGCGGCACGCACCCGGCGACAGCGCAGCTTGAGCATGTTGAGTGGCTGCTGGCCGGCCGCGTCGACGAGCGACTGCTCGGCGTCCGGCTGGAGGATGGCCGCGCCGGCGATCTCCTTCACCTGGCTCCCGGACAGGCGACCCTGGCGGACCGCCTCGTCGGTGGCCGGCAGTGAGCCGAGGTGCCGGGCCGTCTCCAGCGTCGAGATGGCGGGTCCGATACCCGTGCCCGTCACCTCGGCCACGTGGGCGGCCGCCGATCGGTGCCCGGCACGCCGCCACACGTTCGAGGACTCCACCCGCCGGGCGGCCAGGAGCGTTCCGGCCGACGCCAGCCGCTCGATCTCGGCGAAGGCGTCGAGCAGCCGGGCCGCGTCCGTGCCGCTGAGGGTCTCGGGCTCGAGGTCGGCGAGGGAGGAGCGGAGCTGGTCGGTGACCCGGGCGAGCCGGTCGAGGAGCATGGACCACCGTGGCAGCGGGGTGTGACGCCGGGCGGCCCTCACCCGGGTACCGCACCCCCGGGACCGCAGCGGGCGGCTACCGTCTGGGCCGGGACACCGGGCGTCGGTCCTGTCCCTCCCCGTTGCGAAAGGAACCTCCTCCATGACCCGCCTCCGCACCTGGACCCTCGTGGCCGTGGCCGCCTCCGGTCTGGGGCTCGCCGCCTGCGGGAGTTCGGCGGCCAGCTCGCCCACCACCACGTCGGCCGCCGCCAATTCCACGACGTCCAGCGCCCCCGCGTCGATCGGGACGATCTCGGACCCCTCGCCCGCCGGCACCTGGGGTTCCGAGCCGACGATCACCGTCCCCCCGGGCTCGCCCCCCACCCAGCTGGAGGTGAAGGACCTCATCGTGGGCACGGGCGCCGAGGCCCAGCCGGGCGATCAGCTGACCGTCCAGTACGTGGGCGTGGCCTACTCGTCCAAGCAGATCTTCGACTCGTCGTGGAGCCGGGGCCAGCCGTTCCAGTTCCAACTCGGCGGCAACGTGATCCCCGGGTGGAACGAGGGGATGGCCGGGATGAAGGTCGGTGGCCGCCGGGAGCTGATCATCCCGCCGAACCTCGCCTACGGGGACGAGTCGCCCGGCAACGGCATCGCCGCCGACGACACCCTGATCTTCATCGTCGACCTGCTGAAGGTGAACTGAGCCGTGGCCGTCACCGCCGTGCAGCTCTTCTCGCTGCCGGTCACCGACCAGGACCGGGCCCGCGACTTCTACGTCGACGTGCTCGGTCTGGAGCTCGTCGACGACATGCCCATGGGCCCCGGCATGCGCTGGGTCCAGGTGCGTCCACCCGGGGTGCTCACCTCGATCACCCTGGTCACCTGGTTCGACACCATGCCGGCCGGCCACCCGCGGGGCACCGTCCTCGAGACCGACGACCTCGAGGGCGACATCACCCGCCTGCGGGGTCTGGGAGTCGATCTCCCCGATGAGGTGGAGTCGGCGCCCTGGGGCCGGTTCGTGACGTTCACCGATCCCGACGGCAACGGACTCATCCTCCAGGAGACCGGTACCCGGGGCGCCTGAAGGACGTGGGCACGCGCCGGGACCCCGGCGGAATGGACCGACCCGGCACGGCGTTGACCACCCAGGACTGCTCAGAAGGGAGCACGGAATGGCAACGGTGGTACTGACCAAGGACAATTTCGCCGAGGTGGTGTCGACGAACGACACCGTCCTGGTCGACTTCTGGGCGTCGTGGTGCGGCCCCTGCCGGACGTTCGGCCCCATCTTCGAGCAGGCTTCCGAGGACCATCCCGACATCGTGTTCGGGAAGATAGACACCGAGGCCCAGCAGGAGCTGGCGGGCTCGTTCGGGATCCAGTCGATCCCCACGCTGATGATCCTGCGCGAGCAGGTGATCGTGTTCAGCCAGCCCGGGGCCCTCCCGGGTGACGCGCTGGAGGACCTGATCTCCCAGGCCACCAACCTCGACATGGAGGAAGTCCACCGGGAGATCGCCGGCAAGGAGGCCTGAACCGGCCTGGGTGGGTCGGGCGTCGGTGTCAGGCGCTACCGGCTCGGCCGGCGCCCACCGGCACCCGCCGGCCCGCGTACCTCGCCGGATCAGCCACCGCGGGCGTGGTCGAGGTCGTCCTGCGACCGACGCACGAGTGACGCGGCGGCGCCGGTTCGTCCGGAGCGACCTTCGACCCGGTCCGTCTCCAGCATCTCGACGGCCACCATCACCGAGAAGCAGGTGAAGAAGATCGGCTCCACGAAGGCTCCGAAACGGTCGGTCAGGTAGGCCACACCCAGGATCGGATAGGCGAACACCAGGACGCGTCCGGTCCACCGGATGGCCCGCGTCACCGCGTTCTCCCTGGGTCGCGTGCGCTTCCAGGCCCGGTAGACGGCCACGGTGCCGAACGCGAACTCGGCGATCCCGGCGAGGACGTGGATGTAGTGGTGGTGGGGGAGCGCCAGGCGCCACTCGGCGGCGCGGCACGACGCGCTCAGCCCTTCGGGGCAGGCGTAGGAGAACTGTCCCCCGATGGCTCCGGCGACGGCCATGGCGATGAGCCAGGGCCACTCCGAGCGCCGCCCGGTCCGGCCGAGCGGACCCCGCACGAGCAGGGCCACCACCAGGACCAGCCCGGCCGCCAGGTCGAGGTGCTGGAGCAAGGTGGCGTCGGGGCGTCCGGTGGCCTCGAGGTCGCTGAAGAACTCGTTCGGACTGGTCATGAGGCGGCGGTCGAATGCCACCGGGACCCACCAGTTGTAGAGCACGAGCCAGACCACGCCGAGCAGGACGGCGAGCGGCCGCCGCCACGAGGCCGCGACGGGGTCCGGTGTCACCTCGGGGTGCGGTGTCACCTGGGTGGGTGCCGGTGCCCGCGTTCGGGGAAATGCGTCGTCGTGCCTCATGTCCGCTCCTTGCGGATGCAACGTCTTCGGGGCTGGTGACATTCCCCGTTTCACCCCCTCCGACACGAAGAGGCTCCGGGGCGACCGTCGGGCGACCTCAGGCGACCTGGAACGACCGTTTGGCCAGGCCGAACTGGAAGCCGTCGATCGCCGTCTCGACCGGGGCGTCGGGCCGGGAAGCCGCTCCCAGGGTGACGAACAGAGGCACGAAGTGCTCGACCGTGGGGTGGGCGTAGGGCATCCCGGGGCGCGGTCCCGGTAGGCGGCCAGGGTGTCGACGTCACCGGCCGCCAGGGCGGCGGCGGCCCACCCGTCGAATTCGGAGGACCACGCCGGGACCCCGTTTCCCATGAACTGCTCGCGGGTGAGGTAGGGGAGGCCGTGGGTGAGGAACCCCGAGCCCATGATGAGGACTCCCTCGTCCCGCAGGGGGCGCAAGCGGTGTCCGAGTGCCAGCAGCCGGGTCGGGTCGAGAGTCGGGATGCTGAGCTGCAGGACGGGGACGTCGGCGTAGGGGTACATCACCTTCAGCGGCACCCAGGCGCCGTGGTCGAGGCCGCGCACCCGGTCCCGGTGCACCGGCTCGTCGTCCGGCATCATCGCCGCCACCCGGTCGGCCAGGCCGCCGGCGTCGGGAGTCGGGTACGTCATGGAGTAGAACCGCTCGGCGAAGCCGCCGAAGTCGTACACCAGGGGCACGGCCGCCCCCGTCGCCGACAGCCGCAGCGGCGCGCACTCCCAGTGGGCGCTGACCACCAGGATCGCCGTCGGGGTGGGGAGGGACTTCCGCCAGGTGAACAACTGGTCGATCCAGAGGGGGTCGTCGAGCAGGGGTGGGGCACCGTGGCCGAGGAAGAGCGCCGGCATCGGGCCGTCCGCCGCTGTCCACCGGGGAAGGTCGTGGGAGGAGGCCGCGGTGTCCGCCATGAAGGCGTCGAAGGCGGCGCCGGGCTCGGGGGCCAGCATCGGTGAGGTCATGGGGCCGTTCCTTCCTGTCGGACGTGCCCGTCGTGCGTGGGCCGTGCGGGGTGCGGAGAGTAGTAGTTGTATCTGCAACTACTACGGTACCATATTCAATTGAAATATCAAACAACGGCTAGGATCGGGTGATGGTGACGATGTCGGGCGAATCCTTGGATTCAGCGGGGACGGCCGACCGGGTGGTCGAGCCGGGGTGGCTGCGGCCCGACGAGCGCGAAGCGTGGCTCGGCTTCCTCCGCGTGCTGGCCAAGCTGCCGCCTCTGCTCGACGCCCGGTTGGAGCGGAGCGCCGGACTCACGCTCTTCGAGTACACCGTCCTCGCCATGCTGTCGGAGCAGCCCGACCACGCCCTGCGCATGAGCCGGCTGGCGACACTCACCAACTCGTCGCCCTCGCGCCTCTCCCACGCCGCCCGCCTGCTCGAGACGAGGGGCCTGCTGGTCCGCGGAGGGGATCCCGACGATGGACGGTGCATCCGGGCGGTGCTGACCCCGGCGGGACTCGCCCTGGTGGAAGCAGGCGGCGCCCGGCCACGTCGCCGCCGTCCGGGAGCTGTTCTTCGATGCTCTCGATCCCGGGCATCTGCGCGGACTGCGGGAGGCGCACGAGCGGATCCTCCAGCGGATCGATCCCGACGGATCGACCAGGCCCCCTTGGCTGCACGGGGCCACGTCCACCGGAGCCGCCGACCGGGAAGGAGCGAGACCATGAGCACCGAGGTGACCGACCGGCCGGAACGCCGACGCTACGAGCTCGCCGAGGACGGCACGACGGTCGGCTCCGTCACCTACCGGCTGGCCCCGGGCGAAATCGAGCTGCTCCACGCCGAGGTCGACCGCGGCCACGCCGGTCGCGGACTGGCCGGCGTCATGGTGCGGGCGGTGCTCGACGACGCCCGGTCCCGGCACCTGGCCGTCGTGCCGCACTGTCCCTATGTGACGAAGTTCATCGACGAGCACCGTGACGAGTACCTGGACCTGGTGCCGATCGACCGTCGGGCCCAGTTCGGCCTCGACGGCTGACGACGGAGCTCCTCTCCATGACGCCCGACACGCCCCTCCTCCCGACGACAAGGACTGGACCTGGGTCCTCGAGCGGCCGTGTCCGGAGTGCGGGTTCGACGCCACCGCCCTCCCGCGCCACGACCTGGGGGCGGAGGTCCGCACCGTGGCCGCCTCCTGGGTGGTCCGGCTGGACCGGGATGACGTCCGCCCCCGCCCCCGGCCCGACCGCTGGTCGACCCTCGAGTACGGCTGCCACGTCCGTGACGTCTTCCGGATCGCCGACGGGCGGATCGCCCTCCTGCTGGCCGAGGACGCCCCGGTGTTCGCCGACTGGGACCAGGACCGGACGGCGGTGGACGACCGCTACGACCTCCAGGACCCGGAGGTGGTGGCCGCCGAGCTGGCGGACGCGGCCGAGGAATTCGCCGACCGCCTCGACGGGGTGCCCGGCGGGGCGTGGGATCGGACGGGCGTCCGCTCGAACGGCAGCCCGTTCACCGTCGACTCCTTGGCGCGCTACATCCTCCACGATCCCGTCCACCATCTCTGGGACGTGACGGGGGAGCGGGCGGCCGGGCGTCTGACCCGCAGCCTGACCGGGACGTCCCGCAGCCTGACCCGGACGGTCGCCCGGGCCCCCGCCGTACAGTGCAGGCATGGATCTCGACCGTGCCCTCGCCTTCACCGACGGACGCCGCAACGGCGTGCTCACCACGCTCCGGGCGGACGGTCGACCCCAGCAGTCCGTGATCTTCTTCCGGGCCGACGGCGACCGGTTCACCATCTCGATCACCGACGACCGGGCCAAGACCCGCAACCTGCGGCGCGACCCGAGGGCGGCGCTGTTCGTCCCGGGCGACGACGTCTTCACGTGGGTGGGCCTGGACGGCCACGTCGAGCTGAGCCCGGTGGCGAAGGCGCCCGACGACGCGGTGGTCGACCAGCTCGTCGACTACTACCGGTCGGCCAACGGCGAGCACGACGACTGGGCCGCCTACCGTCAGTCCATGGTCGACGACGGACGGCTGGTGGCGACGTTCGTGGCCACGTCGGCCACCGGCATCCTGCCGGACTGACGGGCGGCCGCGGCGGCGCCGTTCGACCGCACGCCCGGAGGGTCTCGCCACGGGCTCGGGAACCGCCGGGACGATGTGGCCGAGTGGCGACGACCCTGGAGGCCGGATGAGCCGAGTCAGCACCTACCTGAACTTCATGGGGGACACCGAGAAGGCGTTC
Source organism: uncultured Acidimicrobiaceae bacterium (assembly GCA_963841885.1). GTDB lineage: Bacteria > Actinomycetota > Acidimicrobiia > Acidimicrobiales > RAAP-2 > Bog-756. Next base: position 68,449 of record CAWJEK010000016.1, on the reverse strand, counting down.
ACCTTCTACGCGGATGTCTTCGGCACCGAGCCTTCCGTTCCGCTCCAGCGCTTCCGCGACATGCCTTCCGGACCCGGGGCGCCCGAGCTGCCCGAGGACGAGCGCGACAAGGTGCTGCACGTCGAGCTGCCGATCCTGGCCGGCCACGTGCTCATGGGCACCGACATGCTGGAGTCGATGGGTCACGAGCTCCGGATCGGCAACAACTCGACCCTGAACCTCGAGCCCGACACCCGCGAGGAGGCCGAGCGCCTCTATGCCGCGCTGTCCGAGGGCGGCAGCGACGCCACCGGGCTCAACCCGATGCCCTGGGGCTCGCTGTGGGGAACCTGCCTCGACCGGTTCGGGGTGCGGTGGATGTTCAACGTGGCCCTGGAGGACTGAAGCGCGGGGCACGGCGCACCTTCCGCCGGACGCCGCCCCCCGACGGGATGGCACCCGCTACAACGGGGGGATGACAACTTCCGCCCTCCTGGTCATGGACGTCCAGAACAGCATCGTCTCCCGCATCCCCGAGGACGCCGACGCCCTGCTCGGGCGGATCGGCGCGGCCGTCGAGGGGGCCCGGGCCCACGGCATCCCGGTGGTCTACGTGCGGGTCGCCTTCCGCCCGGGAGGGGCCGACGTCAGCGCCGCCAACAAGGCGTTCTCCGCCCTGGCGGGACGCACCGACATGGGCGTAGACGACCCGGGCACCCAGATCCACCCGGCGGTGGCTCCCGGCCCCGAAGACGTCGTGGTGGTCAAGAAGCGGGTGAGTGCCTTCACCGGGAGTGACCTCGAGGTCGTCCTGCGTTCGCTCGGTGCCTCGCGACTCGCCCTGTGCGGCATCTCCACCAGCGGGGTCGTGCTGTCGACCGTCCGCCAGGCCGCCGACCTCGACTACGGGGTCACGGTGCTCCGCGACGCCTGTGCCGACGGTGATCCGGAGGTCCACCGGGTCCTGCTCGACAAGGTGTTCCCCCGTCAGGCGGACGTGGTGACCGTCTCGGACTGGCTGGCCGGCGTCGATCCGGGGGACGCCTGACCCGTCAGTCCCCTTCGTCCCGGCACAGGCAGAACGGGTGGCCCGCCGGGTCGGCGTGGACCACGAAGACGCATCCGGGCTCCACCACCGGCCCCGTGAGCGCCACCGCCCCCAGCTCGATGGCCCGGCGCGACGTGGTCGTCGAGGTCGACGACCGTCAGGTCGAGGTGGACCTGCTGGGGGGTGCCGTCCGGCCATTCGGGGGCACGGAAGTCCTCCACCCGCTGGAAGGCGATCTTGACCGGCGTCCCGTCCACGTGCACCTCGCACCAGTCGGGGTCCGAGGTGTCGGCGCGACCGTCGAGGAGGGCGGCGTAGAAGCGGGCCAGGGCCACCGCGTCGGGGCAGTCCAGGACGACCGGACCGGAGTCGGATACCGGGGTTCGGTGTCACCGGACCAGGTTACCGAGTGACCCCGGTACCGCCTCGGGCCCCGATCCCCGGACGGCCCGCTGACCACGGGCCGGACCCGGGTCAGGTGCCGTCGCGCTGGAGCTGGATCCGGCCGATGCCGACCTGGGCGTCGATGACGAGCTGGGGCCGGGCCGGGCCGAAGGCGGTGATCGGGGCGGCGAACCCGTTCGCCCCCGAGGCGCCGTAGTCGACCGTGCCGATGCCGCTGTGGGCCTCGACGTCGACCACCGCCCGCTGCGGGACGTCCACCACCAGGACGCCCACGCCGACCGACGCCGTGACCGTGCGGGGCGAGGTGCCCAGGGGCACGTGGGTGAGGTCGACGGTCATGTTCCCGATGGCCAACCGGTAGACGGGCTGCAGCTGCCACGGAGCCGTGGGTTGGACCACCCGTTGGCCGATGCCGCCCGAGAGCGGCACCCCGGTCGTGGCCATCGCCGCGAAGAAGGCGCCGATGGCGAGGATGACCACGCTCAGCAGGATGAGGGCCAGGGTCAGGAGCACCCGGCCGAACGAGGGCCGTCGGGTCGGCCGGTGGAGCGCCACCACGACCACGCCGAACAGGACCAGGAGCCAGCCGAGGCCCGAGACCCCCGCCCCAGCGGGGGCCTCCCCACCAGGTGGTGGCTGATCATCAGGCCGAGGAAGAGGGCCCCGGCGAGCAGGACGTAGGCCAGCCAGGTGGGAGCGCCGGTGGCGGCCTCCGGGAGGCCCTCGCCCCCGGGCCCGTCGTCCGGCGGGTCCCCGCCGGCCAGGGGGACCAGGGCCCACAGGGCGAGGTAGAGCACGACCCCCAACCCCCAGAGACAGGCCACCACCACGAAGGCGACCCGGACGATGGTGACGTCGATCTCGAACCGGTCGGACAGACCGCCGCACACGCCCGAGACGAGTCGCTTGGTGCGGCTGCGGCGCAGCCCGGGGGGCACGACGCCCCCGGGGGTCGGGGGCGGCCCGGACGGGGGCGGCGGGGGGCAGTTCCTCGGTGACGGTCATACCGGCACTGTGCGCCCCGGGCACCGGCGTGGCAATCGGGGACATCCCGGGGCGCAACCCGGGGTTCCGGGACCGGATCAGGGTTGTCCCCCATCGCCCGGAAGAGGGCCGCGTGCAAGGATTGACGCATCGCACGCCTCCGACACCGCTCGTCCCCTCCGCCCCCGTCGAACCCCGACGCCGACGCCGACGCCACCTCCACCCACGCCGGGGCCTCTCCGACCGCGCGCGCCACCTGGAGCGGCCTCTGAGGCGTTCCGAGGACGACCGGGTGCTGGGCGGCGTCTGCGGTGGTCTGGCCGCCCGGCTGGCGGTGAGTCCGACGCTGGTGCGGGTGGTGGCGGTGGTGTCGATCGCCCTAGGCGGAGCCGGGCTGCTCGCCTACATGGGCATCTGGGTACTGGTTCCCGCGGCCGGCGAGGACGACTCCATCGCCTCCCGGGTGATCGGGGACCGCCGCGAGCTGCAGATCGTCCTCGCCTTCTCCACCGCTCTGCTCGCCGTGCTCCTGCTCACCCGGGCGTTCGGGGTCAACGATCTCGGCCTGCCCGCCCTCTCCCTCCTGGCCTGTGCCGTCGGGGTGCTGGTGGTGTGGCGCGGCGCCTCCCCCGCCGAGCTGGCCCGGATGCGCGACCGGCTGAACGCCGCCCCGGGGTTCCAGACGACCTCGGCCAAGAGCTGGCGGCGTGTGGCGCTGCGGGTGGCGCTCGGCATCGTCCTGATCCTGGTGGGCATCTCCAACCTGTCCCGGATGGGCAACCTCCAGGGCGCGGCCTTCGGGGTGCTGGTCGGCGCCGTGCTCTTCGTGGGCGGCTTCCTCGTCCTGTTCGCCCCGTGGTGGGCCCGGACGTTGCGGGACCTGTCGACCGAGCGCCGCGAGCGGGTCCGGGCCCAGGAACGGGCCGACATGGCCGCCCACGTGCACGACTCGGTGCTCCAGACCCTCTCCCTCATCCAGAAGTCCGCCAACGACCCCCGGGAGGTGGTCCGCCTGGCGCGGATGGAGGAGCGCGAGCTCCGCCACTGGCTCTTCGATCCGGCGCGCCTGGGCCGCCACGGTGACCGCCCCGAGACCCTCGACGACGCCCTCGCCGGCATCGAGCGGGAGGTGGAGGACAGTTACGCCGTCGGGGTGGAACTCATCATGGTGGGGGACTGCCCGATGGACGATGCCGTCGGCGCCCTGGTGGGAGCCTGTCGGGAGGCCACGGTCAACGCCGCCAAGTGGTCGGGCTGCACGGAGGTCTCGGTGTTCGTCGAGGTCGAGCCGGACACGGTGTCGGCCTACGTCCGGGATCTGGGGGTGGGATTCGAGCCGGGCCAGGTGCCCGCCGACCGGCAGGGCATCGCCTGCTCGATGGTCGAGCGCCTGGGTCGCCACGGGGGAACCGTGACGGTGGCCAGCGCGCCGGGCACGGGCACCGAGGTGGAGCTGGTGCTGCCCCGCACCCCGACGGACCGGTGACCGAAGCGACGAAACTGCGGGTCTTCGTCGTCGACGACCACGCCCTGGTGCGTTCGGGCATCCGCGCCGAACTGGCCGATGACGTCGAGGTGGTGGGGGAGGCCGACGAGGTGGCGGCGGCCGTGGAGATGATCCTCGAGCGACTCCCCGATGTGGTCCTCCTCGACGTCCACATGCCGGGCGGCGGCGGCCGGGCCGTCCTCGAGCAGGTGCTGCCGGTGGCCCCGGACGTGTCGTTCCTGGCGCTGTCGATGTCGGACGCCGCCGAGGACGTGATCGACGTGATCCGCGCCGGGGCCCGGGGCTACGTGACCAAGCACATCTCCGGTCCCGACCTGGTGGACGCCATCCGTCGGATCTCCGAGGGCGATGCCGTGTTCTCCCCGCGGCTCGCCGGATTCGTCCTGGATGCCTTCGCCGATCCCACCCAGGGGCCGGCGCCGACCCCGAGCTTCGACCCCGAACTCGACCAGCTGACCCCCCGCGAGCGCCAGGTGCTGCGGCTCATCGCCCGGGGGTACGCGTACAAGGAGATCGCCCGGGAGCTCGGCATCTCGACCAAGACGGTGGAGAGCCACGTGTCGGCCGTGCTGCGCAAGCTGCAACTGGCCAACCGGTACCAGCTCACCAACTGGGCGGCCGAGCGGCGGATGCTCTGAGGCGGTGCACCACGTCCCGGCCTTCGACGTCACCGACCCGGCGACCATCGCCCGGCTGATCCGGGACCTGGCTCTCGCCCAGGTCGTCACCCACGACGGACCCGGCCTGGTCGCCTCCACCGTCCCGCTGGTGCTCGACGAGCCCTCCGACGGCCCGTGGGTGCTGCGCGGCCACCTGGCCCGGGCCAACCCCCAGGCCCGGGCGGGGGACGCTCCCCGACCGTGCGTGGCCCTGTTCCTCGGACCGCAGGCCTACGTGTCGCCCTCCGCCTACGCCTCCAAGGCGGAGACGGGCAAGGTGGTCCCGACCTGGAATTACGTCGAGGTGCACGTGCACGGCACCTTCCGACTCACCGGCGACGCCCCGACCACGCTCGCCGTGGTCACCGACCTGACCGAAGTCCACGAGGCCGACCGGGCCGTGCCCTGGCACGTGACCGATGCCCCCGACGGCTACGTGGACGGGTTGCTCCGGGGGATCGTCGCCTTCGAGATCGTGGTGTCGCGGGTGGAGGCCAAGGCCAAGCTCAGTCAGAACAAGTCGGAGGCGGACCGCCGAGGGGTGATCGCCGACCTGGCCGGCCGGCCCGGAACCGCGGCGATCTCCGACCTGATGGCCTCGGGGGAGTTCGACCGACCGGACGCCTGACCGGGCCCCGGAGGCACCCCGGGTGGCGCCCCCGCGGGGCACGCGGACGGCGCTCCCTCCCTACGATGACCCTGTGGACGTCGTACTGATCCCCGGTTTCTGGCTCGACGCCTCGTCCTGGGACGAGGTGGTGCCCGTCATCGAGGCGGCCGGGCACACCGCCCACCCGCTCACGCTCCCGGGCCTCGAGTCACCCGACGCTGATCGTCGGGACATCCGACTGGCCGACCACGTCGCCGCGGTGGTCGCCGAGGTCGACCGGATCGGCGCCCCGGTGGTGCTGGTCGGGCACTCCGGCGGTGGCCCGGTGGCCCATGCGACGGCCGACGCCCGGCCCGACGCCGTGGTGCGGGTCGTCCACGTCGACACGGTGCCGCTCCCGGTGGGTCGGGCTATCAACGACGGACTCCCGGTGGTCGACGGTGAGATCCCGCTGCCCGACTGGCCGGTCCTCGGGGAGGAGAGCCTGCGTGACCTCGACGACGGGCTCCGGCGCCGGTTCCGGGACCGGGCCGTGCCCGAACCGCTCCGGGTGGCCACCGATCCCCAGGTGCTGACCGACGAGCGGCGCCACGCGGTGCCCGCCACGGTGATCGGCTGTGAGTTCACCGCCGCCCAGCTGGAGCAGTGGTTGGCCGAGGGCGATCCGGACCTGGCCGAGGTGGAGGCCCTCACCGACGTGACCTATGTCGACCTCCCCACCGGCCACTGGCCGCAGTTCACCCGACCGGTCGATCTGGGCGAGGCCATCGTGGCCGCCGTCGGTACCGACGGGCGCGGCTGACCCGCCGCTCAGCCGTCCAACCGGCGACCGAGGACGGTGGTGTCCGACACCTCGTAGCCGAGGTGTCGGTAGAAGCCGACGGCATCGGCGTTGTCGGTGCGGACCATCAGCTGGGCCTTGGGGGCACCGGCCCGCCGGAGCCACTCTTCGGCCCCCGCCATGATCCGGCGCCCGAGGCCCGTGCCCCGGGCGCCGTCGGCCACGGCCACGTAGTACACCCAGCCGCGGTGGCCGTCGTGGCCCACCATGGCCGTGGCCAGCGGGGCCCCGCCGTCGAGGATCCCGAGCACGGCCGACGTCGGGCCCGCGACGGCCCGGTCGAAGTCGGTGACCGGGTCGTTCCACGGCCGTGTGAGCCAGACGGACCGCCACAGCGTCACGACCCCGTCGCGCTGGACGGCGCCCAGCTCCTCCGCCCGGTGGCCGGTGCCGTCAGCCACCGGGCTCGATGATCAGTCGCTCGGTGTGTAGGTGAACTCGTCGGCCGGGCTGTTCACGGCGCTGGTGCCCGAGGCGTTGGTGACGGTCACGTCCACCGTTCCGGTGCCGGCGGGTGACAGGCAGGTGATCGTGCCGTGCTTGCCGACGGCCACGTCCGTCGCCGGGTTCGGGCCGAAGTCGACCGCCGACACGTGGGTGAACACCTTCCCGCTGATCGTCACCGGTGTTCCGCCCGACTCGGGACCCACGTCGTTGGCGACGGAGGTGACCACGGGAACGCGCAGCGCGAAGGTGTAGACGTCAGCGGGATCGGTCGGTGTCGTGCCGGTCGCCGAGGTCACGGACACGTCCACGGACCCGGCCGACTCGGCGGGGGTCGTGACCAGGATCTCGCTGTCGGACTGCACCACGGGATCGATGCCGGCGACCGAGCCGAAGTCCACCGAGGTGGTACCGGTGAAGCCGGCCCCGGTGATGGTCACCCGGTTACCGCCGAGCGTGCTGCCGGCCCGGGGGGCGACCCGCTGGATCGAAGGGGTGGGGACGTAGGTGAACTGATCAGCGGTCACGGGGACGCTCGTACCGATGCCCGTGGTCACCGTGATGTCGACGGTCCCAGACCCGGCAGGAGAGTAGGCGTCGACCTCACTCTGGTTGACGGGCGTGAACGAGGTGGCCGGGGTGGTGCCGAAGTCGACGGCGCTGACGCCGCCGAGGTTCTTCCCCCTGATCTGCACCAGTGTTCCCCCGCCCAGGGGGCCGTGCTCCGGGGTGATCGAGTTGACGGTCGGGACCTTGGGCTTGGCGGCTGACGCCACGCCGGCTGTGCCGACGGTGCCCACCCCGAGCACGGTCAGTCCGATGGCTACCAGGAGTGCTGTTCGTTTCATGGCTCTTCGTCCTTAGCTCCGCGTCGCCGCGGTGTTCGGCGCTGCTCTTCCGTCGGGACGGGTCCGTTGGCACGGCAGACACCAGTCCGCCGTCGGCCCCCACCTCCCCCAACGTCAGCGAAGCGCAATTCGTTACACCCGATCGGCCCGGGACGACCGGGTCCCCCGAGCCCCTCGTACGGGAAACGGTAGCCCGGTGCTCCGGGAAGTGCTCGGGCCCGAACACCGGTTCGTGGCGTCGCCACCCTCCATGCCGCGTGGCTCCGGCTGCCGGGACGCTCGGGAGGGCACAGCGGACGCGCAACCGTCACGTCGGCGTCACACTGCGGTCACGAACCGTGCCGGACACGAGTCGCCGCCACGCTTCCGTCGGCACCGGCCCGGCACGGCCACCGACCTCGATCCCGTCACCGAGAATTCACCCGCGACACCCCGGCCACGAAGAAACCACCCGCAGTGACGGGGTCGTGCGGACGGAGGTAGCTGCCGGCCCATTGTCTGTTCGGGACAACGGGCCCACAATGGGTGCGTCGGCGGACGAAGGTTCCCCCGGCCGGAGGTGGGAACCATGAGACTCAAGACGTTGGCACTGGGGATGACCGTCGGAGCTCTGCTCGCGACCGGCCTGACGATAGGAGTGACCGAGGCGTCCGCCAGCGGACCGGGCACCACGTATTACGGCTGCCTGGCCAAGGGCAAGCTCACCAGCGTGGGGACCGTGGCGCCGACCTGCAAGGCCAGCTCCACCCTGATCTCGTGGAACTCGCAAGGTCCGACCGGCCCGCAGGGACCGGTGGGTCCGACGGGTCCGACCGGCCCGCAGGGACCGTCCGGGACGACCGGCATCTTCGGCACCAACGACAACTCGTCGTACGCGGGAATGTACACGGGTGCGCAGTGCACGCTCGGGGACGTCGTCCTCACCGCTTCCGCGGCGGTTGCCGAGAACTGGATGCCGGCCAAGGGGCAGACCCTCACGATCACCGGGAACCCGTCCCTGTACTCGTTGATGGGTACGAACTACGGCGGGAACGGGACGAGCGATTTCGACTTGCCCAATCTCACCGCGGCGGCTCCCGACGGTCTCACGTACATCATCTGCGTGAGCGGTGTCTATCCCTGACTGGCTCCGTCAGCGCCCACGTCGCCCCGGGGCGAGTCGGTCTGCTCGTGGCCGTGGGGCCCGCGCCGATGGTCAGAGCTGATCGGCCATGGCTCGCGTCCCGGCAGGATGCCGGCTCGGCCGCGGGATCCCAGAACTTCCCGGACTGGCTGCACTCGATGACGATCCGGACCAGGACCATCCAGAGACACCAATTCCTCGTGCTCCCGCATCGCCCAGAGCGAGAACCGGAGAGATCCGTGCAACGCCGAGATCGCAAGAGGGGCCCGAAGGCCCCTCTGCGTGCCTCAAGCTTCCAACGGGTAGCGGTACACGTTGGTGTGCCTGCGGACGTAGGAAGTGATTTCGACCCCCGGGGACCGTCGCAGCCACAAGTTATCTTGCTAGCGTGGATGGCGAACCGACGATCGCACCGAGCGCCGGCAGACATGGCAACGACCACGCGGACGTCCTCCACGCCTTCGACCACCCGATGTGGATCGAGGATCTGGATGACGGTTTCCTCATGGTGATCGGTCCGGAGGTGTCGGGACGGTTGCTCGGGGTCGGGAACGTGCAAGGGCTCGACGGTCCGGTCGTCATCCGTGCCATGCATGCCCGAGCGAAGTACCTGAGGGGAGGACCATGCCGAGGAGCACGAAGGAGATCATCGACCAGGCCGATGCGCTGGCGCGGCGCTTCGAGGACAACGTCCCCGATCCGTCGAACCTGAAGCAGACGGAAACCCTTCGACAGGTCCGTGAGGCGTTCTTCGGGCGGGCCCGGGCCGAGTCGGATCTCCTCGACGCGGTGGGAGCGGCCCGTGCCGATGGGCAGAGCTGGTCGGCGATCGGGGCCATGCTCGGCACATCTGGGGAGGCGGCCCGTCAGCGGTACGGCGCGGTGATCGCCCGGCACTGACCTCCGGTGCCGGGACAGTGGATCATGGGGCTGTGCCCCAGTAGTACTCGCCGATGCCGGCTCGGTTCGTGGCCCCTCTGCTCAACTGCCTCCTACTGACTACACGATGGCATCGGGTTCGACTCCCGGCCAGGGTGCCTCACCCGGTGCTGGGTCGCTGATGGTTTGGTCCCCATCGTCCGAGGGGCCCAGCTCACCGGGTGCCCAACCCGGTGGTTGCCCACACGTCTCGGAGTGCCTGGTTCTCCTTGTTGATGATTGATGCCCGTCCGGTCGCACACCGGGCTACTGCACCGCGGGCCACCACCGGCAGATTCGTGGCGATCCCTACGGACCGACCACGAATCTGTAGACGTTGGTGGTGCGCAGTTCGAACCCCTTGCGCACATAGAGGCGGTTGGCCGACTCCCGGGTCGGCCGGGACGTCAGGTCCACCGTCCTGGCCCCGGCCCCGGCGGCCTTGGCGACGGCCGCGTCCACCAGGGCGTCGCCGACCCCCTGGCCGCGTGCCGCCCCGTCCACCACGACATCCTCGATCCAGGCCCGCACCCCGGTGGGGATACGGAACACGGCCAGGGTGAGCGAGCCGACGATGCGACCGTCCCGGTCGTGGGCCACGAAGAGGGTGTCCGCCTCGGAGTCCACGATGGAGGTCAGGTCCTCCCGGCTCGTCGGCGGCGAGGAGGAGGACAGCTGGGGCACGAGCAGGACGAACGCCTCGACCAGTTCGTCCGTCACCTCGGTCACCTCGGAGACGGTCACGGACTCGGTGGGGGCGCTCACCGGGGCGAGTGTAGCCACGGGGTCGGGCTCCGCCCGGCGGACGCATAACCCCAGGTGGGAGCCGTCAGACCTTGTCGGGGTCGCCTCGCCAGACCGGGGAGCGCACCGAGTCGTAGAGGACCTCGGTCGGCTCCCCCCGGAGCGCGGCGAAGACGTGCTCGCCCCAGCGTTCGGCGCCGGCGAGGGGGAAGGGCAGCCGGTCGACGGGGAACCACCCGACGTCGGCGCACTCGAGGGGGTGGGCCCTCAGCTCACCGCCGATCGGTCGGCACTGGAAGACCAGGGAGTACAGCGGGATCCGGCTCATCCCCACCCGCAGCCCGTCGAGCACGGCGATGAGCCTGACGACCTCGACGTCGATGCCGGTCTCCTCCTTCACCTCCTTCACCACGACCTCCGGCGCCGAGTACCCGACGTCCGCCCAGCCGGTCGGGTACAGCCAGATGCCGGAGTCGGCCCGTTGGACGAGCAGGATCTCCCCCTGGTCGTTGCCGACGGCGGCGCCCACGGCCACCTTCGGGGTCACGTAGCCGGGCACCCCCTTACCGACGGAGTCGAGCCAGTCGTGGACGACGCCGTCCACGTCCACGGCCCCTTCGTTCCCCTCGATGGCGGCGCGGATGTCGGCCGCCACGTGCAGGATCTCCTCGAATCGCTCCTGCTCGTAGAGGGACTCGGTGAAGCCCAGTCCGGTGCGGGCGATCCCGGCCAGGGCCTCGCTCCACCGCAGCAGCTGCTTGACGGTGGGGGCGGACTCACCCGGCGTGTCGGAGGAGGATGTGGGATCCACGGGACCGACGCTACCCCACCGCCCCCGCGGACCGTCCCGCTTCGGGCAGAATGTGTCGTGACCGTTCACGCCGATTGCCGGCATTACATCATGCAGACGACCGCCCACGAGGAGAAGGTCGAGAAGTGCCGGATGGGCGCCAACGAGCAGATCCCGTTCGCGTGCCCGGACGGCTGCCTCTTCTTCGAGCCCCGGAAGGTGTCCGGTGCCGGCTGGACCGTCCGGAACCCCGACGATCCGGCGCACTGACCCGACCGTCACCTCCTGAGCGCTTACGCCGGGTCGGTCCGTCAGACCTTGGTGGCCACCAGGGTGAACGACAGGGGTACACGCAGGTGCCCCTCCGGCACGACGAAGGTCTCCTCGGCCGTCTCGACCAGCCAGGGGAAGCGGGCGAAGCTCGTCCAGTCGTGCTCGTCCAGGAGGTCCAGCCGAAGGCCCCGGGCCACCAGACCGCCCACGATCTCGCCGAGACCGTGGTTCCAGCCGTAGGTGGCGTCGCCGGGGAGCGCCCGGGTGGCCGACAGGTCGGCGTAGGTGCCGGGCTGCGAGTCGACGTACGGCTCGGGCTGCTCGAAGTAGGGGTACACGACCGTGAGGTCCTCGTCGCCCAGGGCCATGCTCACCGGGTGCACCTCATGGAGGAACAGCCGGCCGCCCGGCCGCAGCAGGGCCGCCACCTGGTCCGCCCACTCCCCGATGCGGGGCAGCCAGCAGAGGGCGCCGAGGCTCACGTAGACGACGTCGAAGCTCCGCCCACCCAGCGCCGAGGTCGCCTCCGCCACCGGGGCGCATACGAAGTCGGCCCGGTCGGCCAGTCCGGCCCGGTCGGCCAGGTCCCGGGCGGCGTCGATGGCGGCGGCGGAGAAGTCGAGACCGGTGACCGTCGCCCCGGCCCGGGCCCAGCCCAGGGTGTCCTTACCGAAGTGGCACTGCAGGTGCACGAGGTCGAGCCCGGTGACGTCGCCGAGGACGGCCGCCTCGCGGGGTTTCGGTCCCCGGTCCCCGGCGAGCCAGTTCTCCACGTCGTAGAAGTCGGACGCCAGGTGGACCGGCACCGCCGCGTCCCACCAGGCCCGGTTGGCCTCCTGGGCCTCCCCGTGGGAGACGCCGTCCGCCGCCTCTGGCCCACCGCCCACGTCAGCTCTCGACGACGTCGCCGAGCAGGTCGACCCGGACGCCCTCGGACCGTAGCCAGTCGAGGGCGCCGTCGACCACCCCGGCGTCACCGTCGAGCTCGCAGACGATCCATCCGCCCTGTTCCCCGACGTCGGCCCTGCGGATGTTGGGGACGACCGCGAACTGCGCCGTCATGCGGGCGATGACCGGCTCGCGCACCAGCTCCTCGGGGAAGGTCAACCGCACGCGGACTCCGATCATGGTGCCTCCTCCGATGCCTCGGACCCGTCCGGGGCCAGCGAGTCGTTCAGGTTGCCCGACCGGAATCCGTCGAGGTCCAGCGTCACGTAGCGGTAGCCGGCGGCGTGGACGGCGGCGCTGACGGCCCCGCGCCGGGCGACGACCCCGGCCAGGTCGCCTTCGGGTACCTCGATGCGGGCGGTGTCGCCGTAGTGACGGACTCGGAGCTGGCGGAAGCCGAGCGCCCGCAGGCCCGACTCGGCCCGGGACACGGCGTCGAGGGTGGTGAACGTCACCCGCGTACCGTACGGCACGCGGGAGGCCAGGCAGGCGGCCGCCGGCTTGTCCCAGGTGCGCAGGCCCAGCCGGCGGGACCAGTCCCGCACGTCGGCCTTGGTGAACCCGGCGCTCACCAGGGGGAAGACCGCCCCCCGGGCGGCGGCGGCCTCCTGGCCGGGCCGGTGGTCGGACAGGTCGTCGAGGTTGACACCGAGGACCACCGTGGCCCCGGCACCGGCCGCCCCGGACACCGGCCCGAGCGCGGTCATCAGGGCCGACTTGCAGTGGGCGCAGCGGCTCCCGTCGTTGGCCGAGTAGGCCGGGTCGGCCAGTTCGTCGGTGGCCACCTCGAGGTGTCGGAGGCCCCACTCTCCGGCCAGCGAGCGGCAGTCGGCCAGCTCCTCGGGGGCGAGGGAGGGGGAGACGGCGGTCACGCACAGCACCCGGTCGGCCCCGAGGGTGTCGGTGGCGACCCGGGCGAGGAAGGCGGAGTCGGCTCCGCCGCTGAAGGCCACGACCACCCGGCCGAGGCCGGCCAGGACGTGGCGCAGGTCGTCGAGGTGGGAACCCGGTTCGACGTCCGACTCGGTACGGCGGGCGGTGGTCGCCTGGGTGGTCACGCCTCGGGGACGATCTGGGCGAGGACCTCCTCGACCGGCGCCACGATGCCGGTCAGGAACGGGCCGAATTCGGCGAACCGGGCCGAGCCCTCGTCGAACCGCATGGTGTACACGCACTCCTTCAGGTCGTCGGGGTGCACCCCGAAGAGGGTGACGCCCCACTCCCAGTCGTCGATGCCGGTGGAGCCGGTGATGACCTGGACGATGCGCCCGGCGAACTTCCGCCCCGCCGCGCCGGTGCCCGAACATCAGCTCCTTGCGCTCGTCGAAGGGGAGCGTGAACCAGTTGGAGCCCTCGATGTCACCCCGCCGCTTGGACATCGGGTAGAAGCAGAAGGCGGCCTTCCCCTCGGGAGGGAGCTGGGGGTAGAGCCGCATCTGCTTCATCTCCTCGGGGACGCCCGCCGCGTACTCGGACACCTCGGTCAGGGAGACGTAGGAGTCGACCACCACGAGACCGGCGGTCTGCAGGTCTGACTGGAGACGGCGGAGCCGCCAGAGGTCGGGCCCGAGGGCCATGACGCACAGGTCGGCCTTGTGGCCCAGCATGGCCACGGTCACCACCTGGAGGTCGTCGGCCTGCGCGTCCTTGACGGCCCGCACGACGGCCTCGGTGTCGCACCGGGGGCCGGGGGAGGAGGACGGGGCGTCGGCGATCCTGCAGAAGAGGTGGAGTACACCCCAGCCGACGGTGGGAGCGAGGCGTTCGGTCACGGCCCCAGTCTAGGGACACGAACGGAGGGCGCCCTCTGGGCGCCCTCCGTTCGGTACCGCGTGTGGTGGATGCGACTCAGAAGTCGTCCATGCCCCCGGGCATCGCCGGGGCGCCCTCCTCGGGCTTGTCGACGATGACGGCCTCGGTGGTGAGGAACAGGGCGGCGATGGACGCCGCGTTCTGCAGGGCCGAGCGGGTCACCTTGACAGCGTCGATCACGCCCTCCTTGAAGAGGTCGACGTACTCGCCGGTGGCGGCGTTGAGGCCCTCGTTGGGCTTCTTCAGGTTGCGCACCTTGTCGACGATGACGCCACCCTCGAGACCGGCGTTGACGGCGATCTGCTTCAGGGGCTCCTCGACGGCCTTGGCCACGATGCGGGCACCGGTGGCCTCGTCACCCTCCAGCTTGTCGGCCACGTCCAGGACGGAAGCCTGCGAGCGGAGCAGGGCCACCCCACCGCCGGGCACCACGCCCTCCTCGATGGCGGCCTTGGTGGTCGACACCGCGTCCTCGATGCGGTGCTTCTTCTCCTTGAGCTCCACCTCGGTGGCGGCGCCGACCTTGATGACGGCCACGCCGCCGGACAGCTTGGCCAGCCGCTCCTGCAGCTTCTCGCGGTCGTAGTCCGAGTCGGTGTTGTCGATCTCGGCCTTGATCTGGGCGATCCGGCCCTTCACCTCGTCGCTCGAGCCGCCGCCTTCGACGATGGTGGTCTCGTCCTTGGTCACGACCACCTTGCGCGCGGTGCCGAGCAGCTCGAGGCCGATGTTCTCCAGCTTGAGGCCGACCTCCTCGGTGACGACCTGGCCGCCGGTGAGGATGGCGATGTCCTGGAGCATGGCCTTGCGGCGCTCGCCGAAGCCGGGGGCCTTGACCGAGACGCTGCGGAAGGTGCCGCGGATCTTGTTCACGACCAGGGTGGCCAGGGCCTCGCCCTCGATGTCCTCGGCCACGATGACGAGCGGCTTGCCCGACTGCATGACCTTCTCCAGGACGGGCAGGAGGTCGCGCACGGCCGTGATCTTCGAACCGACGAGCAGCACGTAGCTGTCCTCCAGGACGGCCTCCATGCGCTCGGGGTCGGTCACGAAGTAGGGGGAGATGTAGCCCTTGTCGAAGCGCATGCCCTCGACCAGGTCCATGTCCATGCCGAAGGTCTGCGACTCCTCGACGGTGATGACCCCGTCCTTGCCGACCTTGTCGATGGCCTCGGAGATCATCTCGCCGATCTCGTTGTCGGCCGCCGAGATCGAGGCGACCTGGGCGATCTGGCCCTTGGAATCGGTCTCCTTGGCGATGCCGCGCAAGGAGGCGACCGCCGCCTCGACGCCGGCCTCGATGCCCTTCTTCAGCGACATCGGGTTGGCCCCGGCGGCCACGTTGCGCAGGCCCTCGTGGACCATGGCCCAGGCCAGGACGGTGGCGGTGGTGGTGCCGTCACCGGCGACGTCGTCGGTCTTCTTGGCGACCTCCTTCACCAGTTCGGCGCCGATCCTCTCGAACGGGTCCTCGAGGTCGATGTCCTTGGCGATGGACACGCCGTCGTTGGTGATGGTGGGGGCACCCCACTTCTTGTCCAGGACGACGTTGCGGCCCTTCGGGCCGAGGGTGACGCGCACTGCGTCGGCGAGCTTGTTCATGCCGCTCTCGAGGGCCCGGCGGGCCTCCTCGTCGAACGTGATGAGCTTGGCCATCAGGTGTTCCTCCGTGATCGTTGGCACTCGTAGGGGTCGAGTGCTAATAGCAAACCACGTGGCGGGCGGCTGTGCAACACCGCCCCGTCACACCGAGGCGTCCACCCTGGTCAGGAAGGTGTCGACCAGGGCGGCGGTGAGCCCGTCCGGGCCCCGACCGGCCGGGTCGAACCCTGACAGCAGGGCCTCGACGTCGGCATCGGGCAGGTGGGCCCGCTCCCGGGCGTCGCCGATCCAGGCCTCCACCACCGCCCGGGTGACCTCGGGATGGAACTGGAGGCCGGTATGGGGCCCCTGGACGAAGGCGTGGAGCGACACGTCGGTGCGGGCCACCGGGTCCGCCCCCGGCGGGCAGGTGAAGGCGTCCTCGTGCCAGTCGAGCCACGGCCCGGCGGGGACCCGGGCCGGGTCGACGGTGTCGAGCCGCCTCCAGCCCACCTCGGGTCGGACGGCCCGGGACACCGTCCCGCCCAGGACCTGGGCGAGCAGCTGGCCGCCGAAGCAGACGCCGAGCACCGGGACGCCGTGGTCGACGGCGCCGGCCACGAGATCGCGCTCCGGACGGATCCAGGGCACCGACCCGTCGGTCACCGACTCGATCGATCCCATCACCACCAGCAGGTCGAAGGATCCGGGGACGGGGAGGGCGCCCGCTCCGTGGTCGGCCCGGTGGGTGGACACGGCCATGCCGAGGCCGTCCAGATGGTCACCCAGCACGCCGGGGACGTCGGTGGCGCTGTGCTGGAGGAAGGCGACTCGCTCAGGCATCGCCCTCATCCTGCCCGGTGGCCGCCCGACGGGCCAGGGCCACCCGGATGAGGGGTCCGGGACGTCGCCGCCGACCGGGAGCGCGGTTCAGTGGGTCGGACGCCGGCGGGAGGACGTGGACGGTCGCAGCTCGGGCCACTCCTCCCGGGCCTCGATGACGTACCGGCTGGCCAGCTGGCGCGAGAAGGCGAACGCCTCACCGATCTGCGCGGTGGAGTACCCGTTGGACACCGCCACCGCCACCAGGGCCAGCCGGAGGCGGTGACGGGCCGCCTCGAACGCCGCCATCGCGTCGCTGACCGTCCGGCGGGCGGCGCCCCCCACCTCGGGATCGAGATAGTCGACCGCCCGCCCCATGAGCACGCCGGTCATGGCCCCGTCGTAGGCGGCGAGGTCGTCGGCCAGCACGGTGGCCAGCCGGACGCCGGCATCGCGCCGGGCGGTGAGGGCGTCGGCCACGGCCAGCTCGTAGACGGTCAGCGTGCGCCTGGACCCGGCCCTGCGGTCCTCCAGCTGGGCCCGGAACCGGGCCAGTTCGTAGGTGATCCTGGAGTTCAGTCCGGCGGGACCGTCGTCGTCGGGGCTCCGGGGGAGCATGAAGCGCCGCGCCCGGAGGCTGGGTCCGGACGATTCCTCGACATCGGGCAGCCCGTCGATGGCGTGGAAGCCCCAGGCGCCGTCGACGGCCCCCCGGCCGGTGACGTCGGTGACGGTCGGCCGGTCGGTGCGCAGGGTGCCGTCGGGCCGCCTCACGTGCCCACCCCTGCATCGACGCCGGCCCTCGGATGCGCCATGTCCCTCGGATGTGGCATGTCCCTCGGATGTGCCATGTGTCCTGTGGCCCCCGTCCGCCGGGCCCCGTTCGATGGTGGCTCGGCTGCCTGTGTCGATACGATGTGTCTCTTCCTCCGGGAATTGCGTTTTCTCCCGGTAATTACATTGCGGCCCTGTTGTAAGCCGGTTGCAACGAGCCTCGGACCAGGGGAGGAGACTCCGGGGCCCGGTTGGGCGGTGCGCAGGGTGGCGGCGCGGTGCGGACGATTGCCGGACTGGAGTGGAGAGGTCGAGATGGAATTCCGGTTGCTCGGGCCGTTCGACGTGTGGCGGGACGGCGCGCCCGTGGCCCTCGGGGGTCGACGCCAACGGGCCGTCCTGGCCCTGCTGGTGATGCACGCCGGCGAGGTGGTCTCGACGGACCGGATCGTCGAGGAGATCTGGGCGGGGGACCCGCCCCCGTCGGCCGTCCGGACCCTCCATTCCTACGTGTCCCGTCTGCGGTCGGTCCTGGCCGACGAGACCGGGCGTGACCTGCTGGTCCGTCGCGATCCGGGCTACGTCCTCGACGTCGACCGCTGGTGCGTGGACGTCGCCCGCTTCGAGCGCCTGGTCGGTGACGGCCTGGCCGCCCTCGAGCGGGACGACCCGGGCACCGCCGAGGGTGAACTCCGGGCCGCCCTCGGCATGTGGCGGGGGGACGCGCTCGCCGACTTCGCCTACGAGCACTTCGCCGAGGCGGAGTCCCGACGCCTGGAGGAGCGCCGCCTGGAGGCGCTCGAACTGCGCATCGACGCCGACCTGATGCTCGGCCGGCACGCCCAGCTGGTCGCCGAGCTGGAGGCCCTGGTGGCCGTCCATCCGCTGCGGGAGCGGTTCTGGGCCCAGCTGATGATGGCCTGCTACCGGTCCGGCCGGCAGTCCGACGCCCTCGCCGCCTACTCGCGGATCCGGGGGATCCTGATCGAGGAGCTGGGCATCGAGCCGGGCGACGAGCTCCGGCTCCTCGAGCGGCAGGTGCTGGAGCAGTCGGCCGACCTGACGTCGCCCGGGGTGGCTCCCGGACTCCGTCGGTCCGGGGCGCCGGTGGTGCACCTCGACCACGGGACCACCCGCCGGGTGCCGTTGCCCGAGCGGCTGCTCATCCGGCCCGACACCGGCGTCATCGGCCGGGACGAGCCGGTCGGTCTGCTGGTGCGGGCCGCGGCCCGGGCGGGAGCCGGAGAGGGTCGCAGCATCCTGCTCGTCTCGGGCGAGGCCGGCCAGGGCAAGAGCACGGTGGTGGCCGAGGCGGCCCGGCTCGCCTTCGCCGACGGTGCCTGCGTGCTCTCGGGCCACTGCGAGGAGGACGTCACCAGCCCGTACCAACTCGTGGTCGAGGCGATCGGTCACTACCTACGGCACCTGTCCGACGTCGAGATGGCGGACCTGGTGGGTGACCAGGCGGCCGAGCTGAGCACGGTGCTCCCCGAGGTCGGGCGTCGGCTGGGCGGTCTCCGCCCACCGGCGGCGGTCGAGCCCGACACCGAGCGCTACCGGCTGTTCGCGGCGGTCGTCGACCTGGTCGGCCGGATGTGCCTGGACCGACCGCTGGTCCTCGTCCTCGACGACCTGCAGTGGGCCGACCAGGGCAGTCTGCAGCTGCTGCGGCACCTGGCCGCCTCGGACCTTCCGATGCGGCTGACCGTCATGGCCACCTACCGCGACGCCGAGTCGACCGGCTCGGACTCCCTGGTCGAGACCCTGGGGGCGTTCCGCCGGATGGAGGGAGTCGAACGCATCGACCTACCCGGCTTCGGGCCCGACGAGGTGGTGTCGGTCATGGAGGCCATCGCCGGACAGTCGATGGACGACCGGGGTGTGGCCCTGGCCGACGCCGTCCACGGGGAGACCGACGGCAACCCCTTCTTCGTGGGCGAGCTGCTGCGTCACCTGTTCGAGGTCGGTGTCGTCCGTCGCGAGGAGGACGGGCGGTGGGTGGTGCCCGACGACCTGTCCGGAGCCGGCGCTCCCGACGGGGTGCGGGAGGTCATCGACGCCCGCGTCGTCCGCCTCGGCCGGGCCTCGGCCGCCAACCTCTCGCTGGCTGCCGTCCTCGGTCGGGACTTCGACCTCGACCTTCTGCTGGCCGTGGCCGACACCACGCCCGACGACCTGTTGGACGTGCTGGAGGAGGCGGCCCGGGTGTCATTGGTGCGGGAGCCGGCCGACATGCCGGGGTGGTACAGCTTCTCGCACGCCCTCATCCAGCGGACGTTGTACGAGGGGATCGGGGCGTCACGGCGGGCCCTGCTCCACCGCAAGGTGTTCGACGTGCTGTCCCAGTGGGACGAACGGGGGTCCGGTGGTCGGAGCGCGGTAGCCGGTGCCGAGCTCGCCCGCCACCTGGTGGCCAGCGCCCGGCCGGAGGATGCCGGGACCGTGGTGCGTTTCGCCCGACGGGCCGCCGACGAGGCGCTCGCCGCGCTGCAGCCCGACCAGGCGGTCCGCTGGTTCGGCGTGGCGCTCGACGCCCTCGGCGGCGACGACGACGACGTGCGGGCCCGGCTCCTGGCCGGCATGGGTGAGGCCCAGCGCCAGACCGGCGACCTCGCCTACCGCCAGACCCTGCTCGAGGCGGCGAGGCTGGCACTGGTGGCCGGTGACACCGACACCCTGGTGGACGCCGCGCTGGCCAACTCTCGACAGATCCAGAGCACGACGGGATCGATCGACCAGGAGCGGGTGGACGTGCTGGAGGCGTCACTCGACCGGGTCGGCCCGGCCGACACTCCCGTGCGGGCCCGACTGCTGGCCCATCTGGCGTCCGACCGCTCCTACGACGGCGACCCCGACCGCCGACGGGGTCTGGTCGACGAGGCACTGGCCATCGCCCGCCGCACCGGTGACCCGGCCACCCTCTTCGACGTCCTGATCCGCCGGATCGGGATCTGGATGCCGGAGCACGTCGGCATCCGGCTCGAGGAGTCGGCCGAGGCACTGGCCATCGCCGAGGCCCTCGACGACCCGGTGGCCCGGTTCTGGGCGCTGTTCTACCGGTCGATCGTGGCCGCCGAGGCGGCCGACCGCGACCTCCTGGACGAGTGCGCCCGGCGCTTCCCGGCCGAGGCCCGGGCGACCGGGCAGCCCATGCTGCAGTGGTCGACGACCTATGCGCAGAGCTGGCTGGCGGCGATGGCCGGTGACCTGGAGGAGTCGGAGCGCCTCACCCACGAGGCGCTCGAGCTCGGGGGCGCCACCGGTCAGCCCGACGCCATGTCCATCTACGGGGGCCAGCTGGTCGACCTGCGCTGGCACCAGGGCCGCGACGCGGAGCTGGTGGAGCTGATCGAGGGGATGGTGGCGGCCACCCCGGAGATCGACAGCTTTCCGGCCGCCCTGGCCCGGATCTACGTCGACGTCGGCCGGGTCGAGGACGCCCGGGCACTGCTCGCCACCGCGACGGAGCAGGGCTTCCCCCACCCGTTCGACCCGCTGGCCACCACCACCATCGCCCTGTGGTCGGAGGCCGCCATCCAGGCGGGCGACACCGCGGCGGCCCGGGTCCTGGTCGAGCGCCTCGCCTCCTTCGCCGACCAGGTGGTCTGCAGCGGGGTCAACCTCTTCGGCTCCCTCGACCACTACCGGGGGGCGCTGTTGGGCGTCCTCGGCGACCACGACGGCGCGGAAGGCCTCCTGCGGCGGGCGCTGGAGGCCCACCAGCGACTCGGCGCCCCCTTCTTCGAGGCCCGCACCTCCCTGGAGCTGGCCCGGGTGCTGCGGCGTCGGGGAGACGAAGCGGACCACTCCGACGTCCTGAAGCTGGCCGGACGGTCGGTCGAGCTGGCCGACCGGTTCGGCTACGCCACCGTGGCCCGGCGGGCCCGGGAGCTGGCCGACGCCTGACCGGTGGGGCCGGCCCGACGAGGTGGCTACGGCTCCGTCGTTGCGCCGACCGAAGCGACGTTCCCGGGCGCCGGCTACTTGGAGGTCATCACCCAGACGCCGTCCCAGTCGGCGGGTGGGTTCCCCGACAGGACTTCGCACCGCTCGATGTAGGTGGTGGCGAGGGCGTCGTCGGGGTTCGCCCGGAGCGTCTCGCGGAATGCGTCGATGGCGGCGTCCCAGTTGCCGGCCCGGTACTTCTCCATCCCGTCACGGAAGTGATTGACCGCATCCATCAGATTCGGGAAGGTCTGGGGTGTGTGGTAGTCGAGGACCTCGTAGACGGCGACCGGTTGGGTCTTGCCCTTGACCACGACGTGGTCGACCTCCCGGGTGCGGTACACGCCTTTGAGCAGTCCGAACGTGTGCTCGCTGATGAGGATGCGGGCGCTGTACTCCTTGCACGCCCCCTCGAGCCGTGACGCGAGGTTCACCCCGTCGCCGATCATGGTGAAGTCCATGCGCTTGGGGCTGCCGATGTTGCCCGCCACCACCGTGCCGGTGTTGATGCCCACGCCCATGTCGATCGGGCGACGTCCGTCCTGGACGCGCTGTTCGTTCCACTCGAAGAGCGACGAGATCATGGAGATGGCGGCCTGCACGGCGCGGTCGGCGTCGTCCTCGTGGGCGACCGGCAACCCGAAGGCGGCCATGATCGCGTCGCCGATGAACTTGTCGAGCATGCCCCCCTGCTGCTGGATGCACTCCACCATGATGGTGAAGTAGTCGTTCAGCAGTGAGACCGTGGCCTGGGGTCCGAGCTCCTCGGCCAGCGTGGTGAAGCTCCGTACGTCGGAGAAGAGCACGCTGGCCTCGACACTCTTTCCGCCGAGGAGGTCCTCGTCCCCCCGTAGGAGCTGGTCGGCGAGACCGGGGTCCATGTACCGGGCCATGGTGGTGCGGACCCGCTTTTCGCCGCTGATGTCCTCCATGACGATCATCGTCCCCAGGTGCTCGTCGGCGCCGCCGATGAGCGGGAGCACGCTCACGTTCGCGGATATGACCCTTTCGGCCCCGTCAGCACCCGGATTGGACAGACGCTGGACGTCGACGTCCATCGCCAGTTCGGGCGTGCGGACGGCGTCGTCCGCCACGCGCGCCACCATGGCGCCGATGATCTCCCCGGCGTCACCGAACACCTCGGAATAGTGGCGCCCGACGATCGTCGCCGCTCCGGCGCCGAGGATCCGACGGCCTGCGTCGTTGCACGTGGCGACCGCTCCGGACTTGTCGAGGGTCAGGACGCCGTTCGACATGCTGGCCAGCATGGCCTCGCTGTAGTTGCGCATGTTCTGGACGTCGTCGAAGAGCTTGGCGTTCTGCAGCGCGATCGACACCTGCGCCGTGAACGCCTTGAGCCGTTGCTCGTCCTCTGCGGTGAAAGGTCCACCCCGCCGGTTGAGCACCTGGGTCACACCGATGATGCGCCCTTCGTTGCTGATCACGGGCACGCAGAGGATCGAACGGGTGAAGAACCCGGTCCGTCGGTCGAGATCGGGATTGAACCGCAGGTCGGCGTAGGCGTGGGCGATGTTGATGCTCTCCCCCGTGGTGAACACGGAGCCCGCGATGCCGGCCAGGGAGGGAAAGCGGATCTCGCCGACCGAATCCCCCTCGGCGATCCGGGCGAAGAGCTCGTTCGTGCGTTCGTCCAGGAGGAAGAGGGTCGACCGCTCGGCCCGCAGCATGCGGGTGGCTTCCGCCATCACCTTCTGGAGGAGCGAGTCGAGATCGAGTTCCGCCGTCAGGTCGGACACGAGCCGCAGGAAGCCCATCTCCTCCGTGCGTCGGGCGTCGACGTTCTCGAGGTGCGCCGCGCTCACCAGGGCCGCCGACGCCTGACTCGTCATGGCCTCGATCAGGGTGAGATCCTCGCTGTCGTAGGGGCCCGACCGCTTGTTGAGCACCTGGGCGACCCCGATGACGACGCCACGGGCCGTCCGGATCGGCGCGCATACGAGGCTCTTGGTCGTGTATCCGGTCAGCTCGTCGATGTCGCGGTTGAAGCGGGGGTCGGCGTAGGCATCGTTGATGATGAGGGATTCGTGGGTCGTGAAGACCCGGCCGGCGATGCCGATGTCGTTGAGCATGCGGATCTCGAGCGTCTGCTCGCCCTGCAGCACCCGCGAGTAGAGCTCCCCGGTCGCCGGATCGTTGAGGAACAGGGTTCCGCGGTCGGAGTCGGTCTCCTTGACCGTCATCTCCACGAGCGCGGCCAGCGCCTCGTCGAGCGTCTCCATCGCCGACACCGTCCGGGAGACGCGCAGCAGCGTCTCGGCGAATTGGAGACGCTTGGCCTGGTCGCCGGGGTCCGGGCTGTCGGACACGTCAGATGCCACCGGTCGCCTCCAGTCGGTAACGCAGCTCGGCGATGGTCTCCTGCAGCTGCTCACGCTCATCGCGGAAGTCGCGCTCGAGTGCCTCACGGGCCCTGGCGGCGTCACCCTGCGCGGACTCGAGGGCGATCCGGAGCTCGTCGACGGTCGCCTTGAGTTGGGCCAGTTCGTCCGCCGACTGTGCGGCCGTGTCCTGCACTGCGCCGTTCCGCTCGAGGATCGACGTCTCGAGTTCCACCCGGAGGGCCTCGACCGCCTCGCGGGCCTGCGATCGATCGAGTTCCCGTTCGGCGGCCCAGCGTCGGCGTTCGGCGGCCAGGAGCGCGGCACCCGACTCGAGCTCTTGGCGTAGTTGGTCCACCAGCCTGCGCAGATAGCTCACCTCGGCGGTTGCCGGCCCCGGGGTGCCCTCAGTCTCCGCCGTCGTCATCAGCCCAGCCCGCCATCGATCGCTTGGTCTTCGAACTGTATGCGTGAAACCACCCCGATTCAAAGGGCGGGGCCCATCGGGCGGGGCCCGCGGTCCGGGTGGGCGGACTCATCGAGGAGGACGGGGAGCTGCTCGAGCGTCCGGTCAGGTGGGCATGGAGTCCGGATGGGATTGCCGACCACCGATGCCGTCGTCGACAATGTTCGGGAGATGACGAAGATCAACGGTTGGACCGCTCCGGGGTTCGAGGGCGTCCGCGACGTGTTCCAGGGGAATTTCGACAAGGGGACGGAGGACGGGGCCGCGTTTGCCGCCTACCACCGTGGACAGAAGGTGGTGGACCTGTGGGGTGGCCTCGCCGACCCGGCCACGGGGCGCCCGTGGGACGAGGCCACGATGGTCCTCACCTACTCCACCACCAAGGGCGCCACCGCCATGTGTGCCAACCGTCTGGCCGAACAGGGACTGCTCGATGTCGAGGCCCCGGTCGTCCAGTACTGGCCGGAGTTCGCCCAGGCCGGCAAGGATGCGGTCACCGTCGGAGATCTCCTGGCCCACCGCGCCGGACTCGCGTGGATCGACGGCACGATGTCGTTCGACGAGGCGATCGCATGGGATCCGGTGGTCGAGGCGCTGGCCCGCCAGTCCCCGGCGTGGGAGCCCGGGACCGACCACGGCTACCACGCCGTCACCTTCGGCTACCTGGTGGGCGAAGTCGTGCGCCGCATAACCGGCCGGACGCTCGGCACCTACTTCCGCGAGGAGATCGCCGGCCCCCTCGGTGCCGACTGGTTCATCGGCCTGCCCGCGGCCGAGGAGCACCGTGTCGCCCGCCTCGTGCCCGGCCCCGACGGAAACCCGTTCGAGATGCTCGCCAGTGTCGGGGCGGGAGCCCCGGACGACCCGGCCATGCAGGAGCTCCTCAGCCAGCTCGCTCCCTACATCGGCCCTGACGGAGCGCTCGTGAAGGCCCTGCAGGCTCCCGGTGGGGCGTTCTCCTCGCTGGACGTCTGGGAGGATCCGCGTCTCCACGCCGCCGAGATCCCCTCGGCGAACGGAATCTGTGACGCCCGGTCCCTCGCCCTCGTCTACGCAGCCTGCGTCGGCGACGTGGCTCTACCGGATGGCCGTCCGTTCCGGGTGCTGAGCCCCGACCAGGTGGACAAGGCGCTCGTCCAGCAGACCGTCGGACCCGACCGGGTGCTCCTCGGCATGGACATCCAGTGGGGGACGGGCTTCATGCTGAACGCCGGAGTCATCGCCCTGGCCGGACTCGGGGGACCCCGATCCTTCGGCCACTTCGGCATGGGGGGATCCGTGGGCTGGGCCGACCCTGATCTCGAGCTGGGCCTCGGCTACGTGATGAACCGGATGAGCCTCGGAGCGACCGGCGACAGCCGCAGCGCCGATCTGTTCCACGCCACCCTCGACGCCGTCGGTGGCGGTAGCTGACGCTGCATCGGGGCGGTGCACCGGCCGCCCTCGGATATCAGGTGGAGACGATCGGTGGTGTCGACCTCTCGTACGTGGGTCCGCCCTCGCACCGGTGAGTTACTACCTCAGCGGCCTCTCCTGGGTCATGGAGCGGTTCGACGAGGCCGACGCCTTCTTCGGGCAGGCGATCGAACTCGGGACCCGCGTACGGGCGAAGTTCTTCGTCGCCCAGGCCCAGCTCCGACGGGGCCAGATGCTCGTCGAACGTCGCGCCCCGGGAGATCTCTCCCACGCCCGCCCGCTACTCGACGTCGCTCTGGCGGCGGCCACGGATTACCACTACGGGACGGTGCGCCGGCGGGCGGTCGGTGCCCTCGACCAGCTGGGTTGAGCAGGAACCGGCCTGATCATCGGTCCCGGACGTGTGGGACGACGTGGACGATGAGGACGGTCGGGCGACGAGTGCAGTCGAGGCAGACGCGCCTGCCCGACACCGCCACGCGCAGGAGCCGCCCACCGGACATAGCTGACGTCCGGTCGGCGGCTCCTGTACTACCGGCCCGCTCAGAGGGCCGGACCTGGTGCTCCTAGGAGCCGGAAGCGGCGATGTGCGCCGTGCCGAGCGGCATCCCGGCGGCGAACGCCGAGACACCGAAGGCCTTGTTGAGGGCCGCCGCCGCCGTGGGCGTCAGGTTGGCGATGGTCCCGTCGAGGTGCACGGTGCCGCCGCTCTGGCTGATCTTCAGCGGACGGCCGTCGAGCTGCAGGAGCGGGACGTTTGCCGCGGACACAGTTCCGTCGACGTTGCCGTAGAGGACGCAGTTGCCCGGATCGATCGTGAAGTCGCTGAGCGTCACCACGGTGGAGCCCTTGGTGAGGGTGAGCCCGCTGCCCTGGTGGAGCACGACGCCATCGACGTAGCCGGGGAGGTAGTGCTTGTTGGCGTGGATGACGACGTCACCGCCGGTGATGGGGAAGGTGACCGTGCTTCCACTCGCCGTCGCGGTGCCGGTGACCCCCGGCGTGATACCCAGGCTGGTCAGGGCGGCGGCCGTGTTGGCGTTGAGGTCCAGCGACGTGGAGCCGCTGAGCCTCGGGATTTCCGCGACCTTGCCGGTGTAGGTGTTCGCCTTGCCCTCGGCCACCAGGTGCACGGTGCCGAGCGGGGTGCCGCCCTTGATGGCCTGGGTGCCGAACGCCGAGTCCAGTGCCGATGCGGCGGAGCTCGTCAGGTTGGCGATGGTGCCGTTCAGAACCACATCGCCCGAGTCGTCCTTGCTGACGGTGACCTTCCGGCCGTCGAGCTGGAGCAGGGGCGACTTGTCCGGGACACCGTTCACGCTGGCGTACAGGAGTGAGTCACCGGGATCGACCACGAAGTCGGACAACGTCACCGTGGTCGTGCCGGCCGTGAGGGTC
The DNA here is from genome assembly GCA_963841885.1 of uncultured Acidimicrobiaceae bacterium. GTDB lineage: Bacteria > Actinomycetota > Acidimicrobiia > Acidimicrobiales > RAAP-2 > Bog-756. Next base: position 41,775 of record CAWJEK010000016.1, on the reverse strand, counting down.
AGGCCCGAGCCGTAGTGCTCGATCGAGCCCTCGATGTAGCCCGGGCGGTGGTGCTTGTTGCTGTGGATCTCCACGTAGCCCGAGGTGATGGGGAACGTGACCGACGAGCCGCTGGCGGTGGCCGATCCCTCGGGTGCCACCTTCACGCCGAGGCTGGTGAGGGCGGCCGCCGTGCCGGCATCGAGCGTCAACGTGGTGCCGACGCCGGTGAGGGCGGGGATGGCGGTGACGGTGTCCGGAGGCGTCGAGGCACCGGACACCACCGCGGGAGCCGCGAGGACCGCTCCGGACGCACCGATCGCCACCGCGGCGCCAAGTGCTGCGAGTTTACGATTGGACCGTTTCATGATGAATACTCCGATATCTGTAGGGGGCACATAGTCTTCGGTGCCGACTCGCATTTGGATGTACCCGGGCGATGGGCCGGTTCGGGACGGCCTCGGCCCGATGCTCCCGTGGCGTTCGCCGGCACGCGCTCCGACCCGGTCGACAGGGGAACACACGGCCCGGCGTCTGGTGATGCGGACAGCATCGGAGCCGGCCAGCCGATCGGTGCGTCCACGGCCGGCCGGGCGCATTCTGCGGCGCGGTGTGCTGCGAGCGTGGGGTGTCGACGGGGAACTGGCTGTATGGCACCGCTCGGCCGACCTGATGTGCCGGCCTGTCAGCCGGACCGGAGCAGTTCTATGCGCTCCTACGTCGAAGGATGTAAGCCTCCGGCGGGGTGGATGATCTCGAGGGTTCCGGGCGCTACCCCGACGACGAAGACCGTGCCCGTTCTCGGGTCGACCGCCACCGTGTCCGGCTGTCGAACGGTGGGCCATCGACCCGACGACGTGGGGGAGGAGTCCACCCCGGAGCGACAGCTCGACCAGCTGGTTCGTCGCCGTGCACGTGACCCACAGGTGGCCCCTCGTCGCATCGACGGCGACGCCGAGTGGGCTCCGTGGGACGGTGACGCTTCCGACCGGGTGGAGCCGGGGGAAGGTGTCGAACACCCGCACGTGCGTTCCCCCGGTGTCGACCACGTAGAGCTCGTCGCCGAACGTGGCGACGTGGGAAGGACCGCCGTGGATCGGCACCGACGCGACGAGGCGCAGCGATGCGGCGTCGAACAGCTGCAGCCGGCGGGCCCGGACCGAGACCACGGCGACGTCGGAACCGATCGCCGCCAGTCCGCCGGGCTGGCGGGCCACCGGTACCGTGGCGACGACCGCACCCTGCCTGATGACGGTCATGGTGCTGTCGTGCTCGTTGCCGACGAACACCGTGCCGCCGACGTCGACGAGGTCGTGGGGCATGCGCCCGGTCGGCACCAGCGTCGCCGACCGTCCCGCTCGGTTCGTCGACGAACCCCACCTCGGCCGATGCCTCGGCGGGAACGAGGAACGGCCCGCCGGGCGCCGCGAGGGCGATGTGGCGGGGGGCGGACGGCAGCGCGACGGTGGCGAGGTGGTGGCCCGACTCGTCGAAGAGGTCTGCACCCCCGACCTGGCCCACGATGACGATCCCGGTGGACGGGTCGACCGCCACCCCCTGGGCCAGATGTCCGGCGACGACGACGGTCCCCGCTGGACGGGCGGCCGGAACCGGGGAGTCGGCGGGCTCGGCGGCCGGCGGTTGGGTGGTCGGGGGCGGAGCCGTGTCCGTCCGTCCGGCGGTGCACGACGTGGTGAGGAGGAAGCCGCTGACGAGGACCGCGGCCGTCGCACTTCGGCGGAGCCTCATCCAGCCGATGTGGCGGTCGCCACCGGCGGGCGACGCCATGGTGGGTCGGCGAACAGGGCCACCGAGGCGGCCAGCAGGATCACGGCGGTGGCGATGGCGTCGAGGTGGGTGCGCAACGGTCCGCCGTCGTACATCGTGTAGCCGACCACGGCGAGCGAGGCGGCGACGACGACCACGAGGAGGGTGGCCTGGCGGCGCAGGGCGAAGACGATCATGGCGGCGCCGACGGAATACCACACGATGCTCGCCGTTCCCATCGGGTCGACCACGCGGATGACGGACGGTCCGAGCGGCCAGGCCGCGACGGACTCCCGGAAGAACATCGCCCCGCAGTGGAGGACGAGCGACGCGGCACCGAGGATCAGTACCAGGGCGTCCGGGCCCGACAGCCGGACGACGTACCGGCGCACGGGCAGCCCGGGCATCACCAGCCGGACGGCGAAGGCGAGTACCACCACCACGAGGAGCGTGGCCACATAGGCGTGGGACATGATCCGAGGGTAAGGGGTGGGGACCGCCATCGAACCGGCTGTGCCGGCCGCTCAGAGCGCCAGGATGACGTCCCGTACCAACCGTCCGACGTCCGCGGCCCGGCGTTCGCCCACACCGATGATGTCGCCGGGGGAGATCCCCTCGACCTCCATGCCCGCGGCCAGGTTGGTGACCAACGACAGCCCGAGGACCTCGGCGCCCGCCTGTATCGCCGCGATGGCCTCCATGACACTGGACATCCCCACGAGGTCGGCCCCGAGAGTCCGGAGCATCCGGATCTCCGCCGGCGTCTCGAAGTGGGGCCCGCTGAGCTGGGCGTAGACGCAGCCGGGCAGGGTCGGGTCGATGGCCTGCACCAGGCCACGGAGGCGGGGTGACCAGGCGTCGATGAGGTCGACGAAAGGGCTCGGCAACCCCGGCGCGGTCGGATGGGCGGCCAGGGGGGAGCGACCGGTCAGGTTCAGGTGGTCGGCGATGAGCGCGATGCTGCCGGTGCGCAGGTCCGGACGCAACGAACCCGACGCGTTGGTCAGGACGACGGTCGAGCACCCTGCCCGGACGGCCGTCCGGACGGCATGGGCGACCCGGGCGGGCGGGTACCCCTCGTACAGGTGCAGACGGCCCAAGAACACGAGGACCCGACGCCCGTCGAGGTCGACGGAGCGGAACTCGGAGGTCTGGTGGCTGACGAAGGACGTCGGGAGTCCGGGAAGCACGTCGAGGGGGTGCCGCGACAAGGGTGGGCCGAGGAGGTCGGCCGCGTCGGCCAGTCCCGTGCCCAGCACCACCGCGACATCGTGCCGGGGCACCCCGGTGACGGCGGCCAGCGCCGCCGGCGGCACGATCGGCCAGGTCGTGGGCCTCCACGTCCGACCAGTCGGTACCGTCGGCGTCCGGGGTCCTCTCCATCGGTCCATGCTCGCAGATCCACCCGACGGCCGGACCGACCGGGGTCGGGGCCGTACGGTGGCGGCCGCCGTCTGCGTACGATCGCCGGTATGTCCGCGCCCACGCCCCGTCGGAGCACAACGCGGTGAGGGTGCTCCTCACCGGTGCGTCCGGCTTCATCGGCGCCCATGTCCACCGGGGTCTGACGGCGGCGGGACATGACGTAGTGGCCGTCGATCTGCTCCTACCCTCCGCCCACGGCGACGACGCTCCCACCCCCGACGGCACCCACCGGGTCGATGTCCGGGACGGCGCCGCACTGGCGCCGCTGGTGCGCGATGCCGATGTCGTGTGCCATCAGGCGGCGGTGGTCGGTGCCGGCATCGACGCGGCCGACGCGCCGGCGTTCGCCAGTCACAACGATTTCGGCACCGCCGTCCTGTTGGCGGCGATGGCCGCCGGCGGTTGTCGACGCCTGGTGCTGGCATCGTCGATGGTCGTCTACGGCGACGGCCGCTATGTCTGCCCCGATCACGGGACGGTCACGCCGGCCGTCCGGCTCACCTCGGACCTCGAGGCGGGTGTGTTCGACTGCCGCTGTCCGTTGGACGGCGGCACGCTCGACTGGGCCCTGGTGGGCGAGGACGCCCCCCTCCGCCCCCGGAGCACCTACGCGGCCAGCAAGTTGGCCCAGGAGAACTACGCGCTGGCGTGGTCGTTGTCCACCGGGGGGTCGGTCACCGCACTCCGCTACCACAACGTCTACGGCGACGGCATGCCCCGCGACACCCCGTACTCGGGCGTGGCCGCCATGTTCCGTTCCTCCCTGGAGGCCGGCCGGCCTCCCCAGGTCTTCGAGGACGGCCGGCAGACCAGGGATTTCGTTCATGTGCGCGACGTGGCGGCCGTCAACGTGGCCGCCGTCGGCCACGAGTTGGAGGGATTCCAGCCGCTCAACGTCTGCTCCGGCCGCCCCAGCACGATCGGCCAGGTCGCCGACCGGCTGGCGGAGGTGCACGGTGGCGCGACGCCCGCCGTCACCGGACAGTTCCGCCCGGGTGACGTACGCCACGTGGTGGCCGATCCCTGCGCGTGCCGCCGACCTGCTCGGCTTCCGGGCGGAGGTCTCCCTCGAGGAAGGCCTGGCCGAGTTCGCCGGGGCCCCGCTGCGCGACGCCGTACCGACGGCGCGGCCCCGTGTCTGATCCGACCGGCACGTCCGGCGCCGCGGACGACGTCCATCCGACCGACGTGACGGTCGTCATCCCGTGCCGGAACGAGGCCGGATCGCTCCCCGGGGTGCTGGCGGCCCTGCCGGCCGGGTACCGGGCGCTGGTGGTGGACAACGGCTCCGACGACGACACCGGCGGCGGTGGCCGCGGCCTGCGGTGCCGCCGTGATCGAGGAGTCCACGCCCGGCTACGGGGCCGCGGTGCAACGGGGTGTCGAGTCGGTGGTGACGGAGTTCGTCTGCGTCCTCGACGGCGACGGGTCGCTCGACCCGGGTGAGCTGCCCGGCCTGGTGGCCCTGCTCCGGTCGGGCGCCGATCTCGCCGTGGGTCGCCGGTTGCCCGAACGGGGCGCGGGCTGGCCGCTGCACGCCCGGCTGGGGAACGCCGTCATCGCCGCCCGGCTCCGTCGCCGCTTCGGGCTGCGCGTCCACGACATCGGAGCCGTGCGGGCGGCTCGGACCCGGGCACTGCTCGACCTGGGGGTCGAGGACCGTCGGTCCGGCTATCCGCTCGAACTCCTCGTGCGGGCCGGACGGGCGGGACTGCGGGTCGAGGAGGTCCCGGTCGCCTACCGCCCGCGCACGGCCGGCCGGTCGAAGGTGTCCGGGTCGATGGTGGGCAGCGCCCAGGCCACATGGGACTTCCTCAAGGTGATCCGGTGACCACGGTGCCGTGTGCCGTCCTGGTCGTGGCCAAGGCCCCGATTCCGGGTCTGGCGAAAACCCGCCTGGCGCTCGACGTGGGCCCGGTGGTGGCGGCCTCGATCGCCGCGGCGGCGCTGCTCGACACTCTCGACGCCGTGCGGAGCCTCGACGTGGTGGCCCGGGTCGTCGCCACTGACCGGCGACCTCGCCCTCGCCGCCCGCGCCGAGGAGTTGGACGTGATGCTGCGTGACTTCGTCGTGCTGCCCCAACGTGGCGCCGGACTCGACGAGCGACTGGCGGCCGCCCACGCCGACACCGCGGAGGTGGCGGCCGTCCCGGTGCTCCAGATCGGGATGGACACACCGCAGGTGACCGCCGACCTGCTCGGACGGGCGACGGCCTGCCTGGCCGCCGACGATGTGGACGGCGTGTTCGGTCCGGCGACGGACGGGGGCTGGTGGGCCCTCGGTCTGTCGGATCCGGCCCGCTCGTCGTTCCTCCACGGGATCCCGATGTCGCAGCCCGATACCGGCGCCCGGACCCTGGACGGTCTGCGCCGGGTGGCGCGGGACGGTCGTGGAGTTGACGGAGTTGACCGATGTCGACACCGTCACCGATCTGTGGCCGGTCGCCGACCTCCAGCCCGCCGGGAGCCGGTTCCGGTCGATGGTCGAGGAGCTCGGACCGGCACGCTGAGGGTGGCGGGCCGCTACCAGTTGGTGAGGAGGAGGCTGTTGATGACGATCGCCCCCGTCGCCTGCACGACGAGTGACAGCCGGTGGCACCGGGGTGGGAGCAGGGCGGCGGCCGCCACCAGCCATACGGCGAACGGCAGCCAGATGCGCTCGGTCTCGGCCTTGCTGAGTCCACTCAGGTCGGCCAGCACCACCACCACCATGAAAGCGACGAGCAGCACGTGCAGGCCCGACCGGCGCCGGAGCGTGTCCCGGTCGAAGGCCCGGCGCAGTCCGACGGCCGCCGGGACGCCTATGGCGCATGTCAACGAGACGAGATTGGCCCAGACCCAGTAGGTGTAGGGGCGGGCCGCGGCGATGCCGGCCCAGTAGCGCTGCCGCAGGAGCGACAGGCCGTGCAGCCACCAGAACCCGAGAGCGGTGAACGCCACCGCCACGACGAGGCCACCGACGAGAGCCCCGGCCAGCGGTCGGAAGGTTCGGCAGACGACGAGGATGGCGACGGCGGGGACGGCGAGCAGGATCAGCCCGTAGTCGAGGTACACGCTCCACCCGAGCAGGAGGCCGGCGGCCACGGCGACGGGCACCGGACGAGTCGTGGTGCGGGCGGCCGCCACGGCCAGCAGGGCCAGCCCCCAGGCGGCGACCCCGGCGAAGTAGCCGTCGGCCGAGACACCGACCCAGACGGCCAGCGGGGCGATCGCCACGAAGGGGGCCGCCTGTCGCGCCAGCGCCTCGTCTCCGAGCGCCCGGACGGCCACGAGCACCGCGGCCGCCGAGCTGGAACCCACCGCGACACAGAGCGCGCTCGCCCACCAGGGGCCTCCGAGACCCAACCGGTCGAGCCCGAAGAAGGTGAGCAGCGCCCCCGGCGGGTCACCGGCGATCGAGATGTCCCACGGATTGGGCGAGCTGACGGGAATGTGCGCGGCGAACCCCTGGATGAGCGAATGGACACTCCCACCGTGGGGGAGCTGGGCCAGATAGCCCCCGGTGCCGTTCATACGGCCGACCCACCCCCTCCGGATGCCGTCGATCAGTGTCAGCGCCACGGTCCAGACGAACGACACCGCCCACGCCACGAGGACGAGGGGCCGCCAGGGGAGGCGGCGGGCGATCCTCGGGCCCCAGGCCACCACGGCGATGGCGAGGACGACCGAGGCGGCCGTCGACCAGTTGCCGTGCGGGAGCCAGATCCCGAGGATCGGCGCCGTTCCGGCCAGAGGATGCTCCTGGGTCGGATTCTGGGGCACCAGGGGAGTGAGCCACGACAGGTGCAGATGTGGGACCACGAAGGCGACCAGCACCACGCCGCAGATGAGTCCGGTCCAGACGAGGTCCGCCCGGTAGCGTCGGAGCCAGGACATCCCGTCCGTCCGTTCGGATCCCTCGTGTGCCGGGGGAGCGTTCGGATGGGGCTGCACCTGGGCACAGTACCCGCAGACCTACGCCGAACGGCCGGCGTCGAGTCCCGGTCGGATGATCCGCCGGGTGGGTCGACTACGAACCACCTTGGATGGAGACGACGGAAAGGACCGGGGTGCCCGAGTTGCGACACCGTGTAACGCTTCGCGGCGAACGGGGACTGTTGTCCATGGACCCCGGGGGATCGACGCGTGCCGGCCACGTCGCCACGGTGGCCAGGTGACGGTGGACGGGTCCGGAGCCTCACCGACCGGAGGGACCGACGGGAAAGGGCCACCGCAGCCCGTGAGCAGTCCGGGGACAGGTGACGACGTGCCGGCCGAGGTGGCCCCGCCCGAGGACTTGACGCCCGACAACGCTTCACCGGTGGACGACGACCACTTCGGGTTCCCCGAGCGCCTGTGGCGGTCGGTGGCCGCGGACCGCCCGCCGGGTGTCCCGACGACCCGGGCGTTCCGGAGCCCGCTACGGGGTCCCTGGCTGACGTCCGTCTTCGGCTTCCTCCTGCTCATCTCCCTGCCGCTGGTGGCGCTGACCGGTCTGCTCGACTACATCGCCTACGGCCCCCGGCTGCACCAGTCGATACCGGGCAACGTCGGCTTCCTGCATCTTCCGTTCTTCGACTGGCCGACCCGGCCGGCGTGGCTCTTCCAGCTGACCGAGGGCCTCCACGTGTCGCTCGGGCTGATCCTGGTGCCGGTGGTGCTGGCGAAGCTCTGGTCGGTCATGCCGAAGCTGTTCACCTGGCCGCCGCTGCGTTCGGTGGCGGAGCTGCTCGAGCGGTTGTCCCTCGTCATGATCGTCGGGGGCATCGTCTTCGAGATGGCTACCGGGATCCTGAACATCCAGTACGACTACCTGTTCGGGTTCAACTTCTACACCGCCCACTACTTCGGGGCGTGGGTCTTCATGACCGGCTTCGTCGTCCACGTGGCGCTCAAGTTCCCCACCATGGTGCGGAGCCTGCGTTCCCGCTCGCTCCGACGCGAGCTGCGGACGCCACTGTCGCAGACGGAGCCGGAGCCGCCCGACGTCGACGGCCTCGTGCCGACGGACCCCGCGCCGCCCACGTTGAGCCGCCGGGGCGCCCTCGCCCTGGTCGGCGGGGGGTCCCTGCTCGTCGCGGTCCTCACCGTGGGGCAGAGCATCGGGGGAGTGGCCCGAGAGGCCGCCCTGCTGATCCCCCGGGGTCGCTCGTATGGCGACGGCCCGAATGACTTCCAGGTCAACAAGACGGCCACGGCGGCGTCGATCGACCCGTCGACGACCGGCCCGTCGTGGCGCCTGACGCTGTCCGGCGGCGCCGGCCAGGTCATGTTGGACCGGGTCACCCTCATGAGGATGCCCCAGCACACGGCGGACCTGCCGATCGCCTGTGTCGAAGGGTGGTCGACCACCCAGCGGTGGACCGGCGTCCGCCTGGCCGACCTGGCCGACCTGGCCGGCGTGCCGCACCCGGCGAAGGCGCACGTGCAGTCGCTCGAAGGGGGTGGCGGGTTCAGCGAGGCGTGGCTCCAGCAGAACCAGGTCCTCGATCCCGACGCCCTGCTCGCGCTCTGCGTCAACGGGGTCGACCTCTCGCCCGACCACGGCTACCCGGCCCGGGTGATCGTGCCGGCCCTTCCCGGGGTCCACTGCACGAAGTGGGTGCGTTCGATCGAGTTCGTACGCTGAGATGAGCACCACCGTCTCCCGGGCCAAGCACCTCTACGGCGCCCATCCACTCCACCTGCTCTCGCTGTTGGCCAGTTTCGCCCTGGTCGGTTACGCCATCAGCCTGTTGGGGGTCCATTCGCTGTGGAACGACCGCGTCTGGTGGCAGTCGATCATCGTCTGGTTCCTCGGCGCGATCGTCCTCCACGACCTCGTGCTGTTCCCGTTCTACGCCCTGGCTGACCGGTCGCTCGGGGCCGGTTGGCGGGCCGTCACCGGGCGGGCACCGCAGGCGACCCGGTCGGTGTCGCCCCGCAACTACCTGCGCATCCCGGCGATGGCCAGCGGCCTCCTGCTCCTGATGTTCTTCCCGGGGATCATCCGACAGGGCTCCGCCTCGTACCAGCGGGCGACCGGGCTCACCCAGCAACCGTTCCTCGGGAGATGGCTCCTCCTCACCGGCGTGTTCTTCGCGGTGAGCGCGATCGCCTACGCCGCCGCCACGTGGCGCGAGCGCCGCCGGAAGGGCCCGGCCGCGACGGACTCCCCGGCCGACTCACCGGAGCTGGAGCCCGCCCCCGGGAATCTGGCCGCTGACGAAGGAGAACTGCCGTGGTGACGTTGTGTCCGGACAGTCCGCGATGCGGGTCGGATCCGGTCGGATGCGAGCACGACCCGGTCCCCGCGCCCCTCCGCCACGTGGTGGGAACCGACGTCCTCTACCACCGCATCGCCACGGGGGAGCACTGCTGGATCTACACCTCCGACGGCGCCCGGCTGCCGCTCACCATCGGAAGGTGGCTGGGAGGCGATGCCTCGACCCGGGTGGACCGGGCGGTGGACGAGGCCCTCCTCGAGCGCTGCACGGGTCCCACCGTCGACGTCGGGTGCGGGCCCGGCCGGCTGACGACGGCACTGGCCCAGAGGGGGGTGCCCTCGCTCGGTGTGGACGTGTCGGCGGCCGCCGTCGAGATGACCCTCCGTCGGGGAGGCCAGGCCATCCACCACGACGTCTTCGCCCCGATGCCGGACGCCACCACCTGGACGCACGCCCTGCTGGCCGACGGCAACATCGGCATCGGAGGCAATCCCGTGCGGCTGCTCCAGCGGATGCGCCAGTTGCTGCATCCGAGGGGCCGCATCGTCGCCGATGTCGAGAGTCGCCTGTCCGGGGTCCGCCGCGAGGTCCGACGTTGGGAGACCCACCATTCGGTGAGCCGCTGGTTCCCCTGGGTCGTGGTCGGAGCCGACGCCGTCGGCGCCCTGGCCGAGGCGGCCGGATTCCACCTGGTGAGCACCGACGAGGTGGCGGACCGGTCGGTGGTCGTCCTTCAGGCGGTGTGACCGGAGCCGGCGGGTAGCGCGCCGGAGAACGCCTGGGCGACCAGCGTGCTCCCCGCCGTCGACAGGTCGGCCCCGGACGGATCGAGGAACGGTGGAGCCCCGTGGGCGACCGACGCGGCGACGGTCCCCTGGAGGTCGACCAGGACCGCTCCGGTGCGGGTGGCGTCCGCCGCGATGACCTCGTCGTAGGCGGCGGAGTTCGCCGCCAGGACCGCCGGGGTGGGCAGTGTGGTGGGGCAGGGCTCGCCCCGGCCCAGGCGGACGGCTCCGATCCGGCACGCCGGATAGCCGGGCAGCTGGTCGGGCGGTGGTGCGTTCCCTACCAGTACCGTCGTCGTCCCGTGCCCGCGCAGGGTGGTCAGCAGCTGCAGCAGTTCGCTCCCGTAGGTCGACGCCGGGGTCCCGTCCAGGAGGTCCGCCGAGACCAGCCACACCGTCACGACGGTGGCATGCGAAGAGATGGCGAGGGGGACCTGGTCGGTGATCGCCTCCGCCACGGTCGCCCCGGGCTCGGCGGCGTTGATGAACACCGAGGTCAGGGGCAGTGAGTGTCGGAAGAACTGCTGGGGCCAGGCGTCGAGCAGCGGGTCGTCGGTGCCGTTGCCGATCGCATCGCTCCCGCCGACGGCGACGTAGGTGGTCCGGGGGCCCTTCGGGTCCGATGTCGGCACCCGTCGGGCGACGGCCGGGCCGCACCCGGCGAGCAGCACCGCGATGACGGCCGTCGTCACCGTCCGGCGGACACGTCGCACGCCGGTCACAGTTCCACCGCCTCGCGGGCGGGGAGGCGCGCCGCCCGTCGGGCGGGCAGGACCCCGGCCACCACCGCCAGGACCGTGGCCCCGACGACCGTGGCCAGGGCCAGCAGGTACGGGGTCGAGACGTGGACGCCGGCCAGCCCCTGGCTCGTGAGGTAGCCGTTCACGATGCCGGCCACCAGGCGGGCCAGCGCCAACCCGAGGATCGTCCCGATGATGCCGCCCAGGGCCCCCATCACCCCCGCTTCGATGAGGAAGGACCGCAGAACGTCCCGGTCTCGGGCACCGACGGCCTTCAGGATGCCGATCTCGCGGCGTCGTTCCCGCACGGCGGCCAGCAGGGCGTTGGTGATCCCGAGCGAGGCGATGGCGAGGGCGATGATCCCGATACCGGTCAGGACGATCTCGACGACGTGGACGTATCGCTCGACGGTGGCGATGAGGTTCTCGGGCGCGCTCGTCGAGTACCCGACCGCTTCGATGGCGGCGCGGACCGTCGGAACGTCATCGAGCCCCCGGGCGATGACGAAGAGCCCGGCGTAGGGCGACCCGACGGCGTCGGGGTCGACGCTCAGGTCACCCGCCGACGTCCAACGCTGGTCGGCCTGGACGAGGCCGAGCGAGGCCAGCACCCCGCCGGACCCCACCTGCTGGGTGACCACGCCGACGATGGTCGCCTTCGTCCATCGGCTGCGGAACACCGGCGTGCCGTCGGCGCTACGGAAGCCCCGTGGGGCGCCGAGGACGACCTGGGACCCGATGACCGACCGGGTCCGGGTGCCGGTGATCCCGTAGCGGGCGAGGAGGACCGGGGTGACGTCGACCTCGGTCACCGAGCCGGGGGAGGGGAACCGTCCGGCCGACAGGGTCACCGGGAAGTCGCCGAGGCGCGACAGGTCGACGCCCACCAACTGGTCGAAGACGACGCTTCCGGTGTTGTCCGGTCCCACGACGTCTCCCCCGGTCGCCGTGTGGCCGGGCCACGCGACCAGGGACTCGGCGGTCACGACGGGCAGCACCACGTCCACCCCCCGGATGCGGGAGATCCGATCGAGGGCATCCTGGTCGATGGGCTTCGGGGCTCCCCGGGCCGGGTCGTCGACCCCCGCCTGGGACGGGTCGGGGGCGGCGGCCGCCACCTGGATGCCGGCCAGGGGCCCACCCTTGGCCAGCTGGTTCAGCACGCGGCCCTGGGCGGTGGCCGCCATGGTCAGCATGGCGGTGAACAGGGCGGCGGCCAGCGCCACGGCGACCACGGTGAGGGCCGCCCGGCCCGGCCGTCGCAGGACACTGCGGGCCGCCAGTCGGAAGGCGTCGGCCCAACTCATGGGCCGGTCGTCGACCCGGTGGCCGGGGTGTCCGCCGTGGCGGCGGACGTGATCCTGCCGCGATCCAGGGCCAGCTGCTGGGCCGCCCGGGCGGCCAGGGCCCGGTCATGGGTGACCACCATCAGCGTGCAGCCGCGGTCGCGCCGGAGTGACTCGAGCAGCTGCATGACCTCGTCGGAGGTGTCGGCGTCGAGGTTGCCCGTGGGCTCGTCGGCGAGGATGAGCCGGGGCGAGTTGACCAGGGCCCGGGCGATCGCCACCCGCTGGCGCTCACCACCCGAAAGGGCCGCGGGCCGGTGGGCCGCCCGTGGGGTCATGCCGACGGCGTCGAGCAGCTCGTCGGTCCGCTGCCGTCGGACCGACGTCCGCTCCCCGGCCAGCATGGCGGCGAGCTCCACGTTCTCGAACGCCGTCAGGGCCTCGAGCAGACCGAAATTCTGGAAGATGAATCCCACGGAGGTGCGGCGGTAGGCGGCGAGCTCGTCGCCCTCGAGGGTCGCCACGTCCCTCCCCCCGACCTCCAGCCTCCCGGACTGGACCCGTTCGAGCCCCCCGATGAGGGAGAGGAGGGTGGTCTTGCCGGCTCCGGAGGGCCCGACCAGGGCGGCATAGCCGTCCCGGGGGACGGCGAAGGTGGCGTCGATCAGCACCGGCACCTCGCCGGAAGGTCCCGCATAGCTGTGGACGAGGCCCGTCCCCACCACGGCGAGACCGTCGGTTCCGTCGGTCGGAACACCCGGCCCGTCACCCGTGGCGGGGTGGTCGTCGACCGATCGCACCTTCGTCGGCACCGCGTCCCGTCGGTGCACGATGCCCATCGACCCACTGTGCCACGGGTGCCCCGGCGTTCAACCGCGCCCCGGGCGGATCCGGGCCGCCCTCCGGTACCGTGGGCCGGTGCACGAGGCCAAGGTGGTGACGGTGTCCGACTCGGTCTCCACCGGCGACCGGGAGGACGCCACGGGACCCCGGGTCGTCGCCTTCCTCGAGGGTCGGGGGTTCACGGTGTGGCCGGTGCGGGTCGTCCCCGACGGCATCGACTCGGTGGCCGGGGCCCTGCGGTCGCTGTCGGACGGTTTCCACGGGTTGATCGTCACGGCCGGGGGCACCGGCTTCTCGCCGGGCGACCTCACTCCCGAGGGGACCCGTGCCGTGCTCGACCGGCTGGCACCCGGGCTCGCCGAGGCCATGCGGGCCGCCAATCCGCTGGGTCGACTGTCGCGCGGCGTGGCCGGCACAAGTGGGGCCAGTCTGATCGTCAATCTGCCCGGATCGCCACGCGGGGCGGTCGAGTGCCTCGAGGCGATCGTCGACGTCGTGCCCCACGCACTGGATCTGCTCGGAGGGCAGCGGCCCCATTGACGTGGACGGGCCCGTCTCCGACCGCCCACCGCGGGCGCTACCGGGGTCGGTTCCTAAGATGGAGCCCGACCGGACGTCGGCCCGACGGCGGGTCGCCCGGCCAGCCGGTGAAAGGATCTCGAGTGCCGCCTCCGGACGAGGACACGACCGACTGGATCGAGGTGACCGACCGACCGCTGTCCGTCGAACCGGCGGTCGCCTGGGCCACCGTGCCCGACTGCGGAGCCGTGGTCACCTTCAGCGGCGTGGTCCGCGACCACTCGGACGGGCGACCCGGGGTCACGTCACTCGAGTACGAGGTCTTCAGCGAGGAGGCGGTGCCGCGCCTCGCCGAGGTGGCCGCGGCGGCCCGCCGGAGGTGGCCCTCCATCGGCCGACTTTCGTTGGTCCATCGCTCCGGTTGCCTCGAGGTGGGGGAGACCAGCGTCCTGGTGGTCGTCTCGACCCCCCACCGGCACGAGGCGTTCGAGGCCGCCCGCTACTGCATCGACACCCTCAAGCGGACCGTGCCCATCTGGAAGCGCGAGTCGTGGGAGGGCGGCACCGACTGGGGACTCTGCGCCCACGACATCGAGGATGTCGCCCCGTGATCCCCCTGGCCGAAGCCCGGGCGTTCGTCCTCGGGGCCTGTGACCCGCTCCCGCCGCGGTCGGTGGAGTTGGACGACGCCCTAGGTTGCGTGGTCGCCACGACGGTGGTGGCGACCGAGCCGGTGCCACCGTTCGTCAATTCGTCGATGGACGGGTACGCCATCCGGTCGGAGGATCTCGCCGCCGCGTCGCCGTCGGACCCGGTGCACCTCGACGTCGTCGGCACCATCCTGGCGGGGTCGTCCGCGGCCCCGGTGGTCGGACCCGGTCAGGCCGCCCGGATCATGACCGGGGCGCCCCTTCCCCCGGGAACCGACGCGGTGGCCATGCTCGAGATCTGTGCCACGGCGTCCGACGGCGCGGAGGTCGTGATCGACCGGACCATCGACGCCGGCACGTTCGTGCGGACCGTCGGCCAGGACGTGGCCGTCGGCGATCCGGTGGCGGCGATCGGCACGCTGCTCACGCCGGCCCGTCTCGGCAGCCTCGCCAACCAGGGGGCGGCCGAGGTCGTCGTCCACCCGCGGCCCCGGGTCGGGGTGCTCTCCACCGGGGACGAGCTGGTGGAGTCCGGGGTCCCCCTCCGTCCCGGAGGCATCCGGGACGCCAACCGCCACTCCCTCCTGGCCCTGGTCCGACAGGAGGGGTGGGAGCCGGTGGATCTCGGGATCGTCGGCGATGACGAAGGCGCGCTGCGGGCCGTCCTCGACCGCGCCGGTGCACGGTGCGACGTCGTGCTCACCAGCGGGGGGGTGAGCGTCGGGGATGCCGACGTGGTCAAGACCGTGCTGCGTGAACGGTGTGGGGGCACGATGCGGTGGATGCAGGTCGCCATCCGACCAGCCAAGCCGTTCGCCTTCGGTCTCCTCGAGGCGTCCGCCCCTCCCGTCTTCGGCCTGCCGGGCAATCCGGTCTCGGCCATGGTCAGCTTCGAGCTCTTCGTGCGCCCCGCCGTCCGCCGGATGGCCGGCCACTCCGTACTCGAGCGGTTGACGGTCCCGGCCACGGTGGTGGAACCGTTGGGGCGCCGACCCGACGGCAAGACCCATTTCGTCCGCTCGGTCCTGTCGCTCGACGGCACGGGCGCCTGGTGGGTCCGGCCCCTGGTCGGACAGGAGTCGCACCAGCTGTCGGTGATGGCCGCCGCCAATGCGCTCGTCGAGCTGCCCGACGGTGAAGGTGTCGACGCCGGCGCCACCGTGGCCGTGATGGTCGTCGCCCCGGAGCGACTCGAGATCGTCCCGACCGCGACGACGGGTGGCGCATGACGACCGTCCCGGTCGTGCTGTCGGCGCGCGGCGCGACCCGGGCGCCATCGCCGCCCGCCCCGGGTCGGCCGGCCCCCGGGATGCCGTTGACCGGTCCGCTGGTGGACACCTTCGGCCGGATCCACGACGACCTCCGGATCTCGGTCACCGATCGCTGCAACCTACGGTGCACCTACTGCATGCCGGAACAGGGCATGTCGTTCCTCCCCGGCTCCTCCCTCCTCTCCTTCGACGAGATCGCCCGGGTGGCCGGTGTCGCCCGCTCGCTGGGGGTCGACGCGGTGCGCCTCACCGGCGGGGAGCCGCTGGTCAGGCGGGGCCTCGATCGGCTGGTCCGTCGTCTGGCCGGCATCGGGTTCGTCGATCTGTCGCTGACGACCAACGGCATGCTGCTGTCACCCCTGCTCCCCGCCCTCGTCGCCGCCGGGCTGACGCGGGTGAACGTCAGCTGTGACTCGCTGCGTCCCGAGCGGTTCGCGGCCATCCGCCGACGTGGCGATCTGGCGACCGTGCTCCGGTCCATGGACGCGGCCGAGGCGGCCGGCCTCCCACCGGTGAAGGTGAACGTCGTCCTGGAGTCCGGGTCCAACGACGACGAGATCCTCGACTTCGCCGCGTTCGCCCGCGCGACGGGTCGCATCGTCAGGTTCATCGAATTCATGCCCCTGGACGGACAGGGCACCTGGCGTCGCGATCGGCTCGTGCCGGGTGCCGAAGTGGTGCGGCGGATCGACTCACGCTGGCCGCTGGTGGCGGTCGAGCGGGGCGACGACCGGGCCCCGGCCGAGCGGTACCGGTTCCGGGACGGCCACGGCGGGATCGGCGTCATCTCCAGTGTCACCCAGCCGTTCTGCGGGACGTGCAACCGCCTGCGGCTGACGGCGGACGGGGCGGTCCGGAACTGCCTGTTCAGCGACGACGAGCTGGACGTACGGCACGCCGTCCGCTCGGGCGCACCGGACGAGGTGATCGCCCTGCAGCTGCGTCGTGCCGTGTGGGGGAAGCATCCGGGTCATGGGATCGATGAGCCCGGATTCCTCCGGCCGGTGCGCTCCATGTCGATGATCGGCGGCTGACCCGGTGCCCGTGCTCCGTCTGTTCGGATCCGCCCGCCGCTGCCGCGGGGACGGGTCGCACCGAGGTGCCCGGAACATCGGTGGCCGAGGTGCTCGACGAGGCGGTACGGCGCTTCGGACCATCGTTCGCCGAGGTCGTGGGGGGATCCCGACTGTGGGTGAACGGGGAGACGGCCGACCGGGACCGCGAGCTCGACGACGGGGACGAACTCGCCGTCCTGCCGCCGGTGTCCGGCGGATGACGACACCCTCTCCCGAGGAGCCCCCGGCTACCCGCCTCACCCACGTGGACGAGCACGGCCGGGCCCACATGGTCGACGTGTCCGGCAAACCGGTGACCCGGAGGGTGGCCGAGGCCCGGTGCTCGGTCAGGAGCACCGGCGACGTCCACTCGGTGCTCGCCCGCCCACCCGGGGGAGCCGATCTGGTCGAGACGGCACGCATCGCCGGCGTCATGGCGGCCAAACGGACGCCCGACCTCGTGCCGTTGTGCCATCCCCTGCTGCTGGACGGCTTCGCCGTCGACGTGGACGTGGTGCCTGGCGGGTTCACCGTGCGCGCCGTGGTGTCGGTGGCCGACCGCACCGGCGTGGAGATGGAGGCCCTCACCGCCTGTGCCGCGGCGGCGCTGGTCCTGGTCCAGGCCCTTATGGAGGTCGATCCACGCGCATCGGTGGAGGACCTCACCCTCTGGCACAAGTCGGGCGGCCGGTCGGGCGTATGGGAGCGCCCGGCGGACGCCCCCGGTATCGCTTGAACCTCGCATCCACCCGTCAGCTGGGTGCACGGGGTGGTAGATACGGCGACAGTGCGCCGGTAACCAGGCATACACGAGCTTTACCGCGGTAGGGTCGGCGCATGGCACAGTACCGACCCGGGCAGCTGGCCGAGCTCCTCGGGGTGAGTCCCGACACCGTCCGGCGCTGGTGCGACGAGGGGCGCCTCGCCACGGTGCGCACCGAGGGCGGCCACCGGCTCGTCGAGGGGACCGAACTCGCCCGCTTCGTCCGGGAGGACGACCAGGCCTACGCGCCCGAGCAACTGCACCTCCAATCGGCGCGCAACCGGTTCAACGGCGTGGTCACCCGCGTGGAGAGGGACAAGCTAACGGCCATCATCGAGCTCCGGGCCGGGAGGTTCCGTATCGTGTCGCTGCTCACCCGGGAGGCGGCCGACGCCCTCGAACTCGAGGAGGGTGATCTGGCGAGTGCCGTCGTCAAGGCGACGGACGTCATCATGGAAGTGACCCAGTGAGGCGGTCCGGGCCCGGCCGGAGGTGCGCCCTGACCGCCCTGGCGGTGCTGGCGGCGGCGGCCAGCGCCTGCTCCAGTTCGACGTCGGGGAGCACGACCTCCACGACGAGCTCGACCTCCACGATGCCACGGCTGACGGGTGCCATCACGGTGTCGGCCGCGTCCTCGCTCTCCCAGACGTTCACCCAACTGGCGACGAGCTTCGAACACCTGCACCCGGGGACGTCCGTGGCGATGAACTTCGGGTCGTCGGGGGCCCTGGCCACCCAGATCGTCGCAGGGGCGCCGGCTGACGTCTTCGCGTCGGCGTCACCGTCGGACATGGGCACCGTGCAGGCGGCCCACCTGGTGCTGGGCACCCCCGTCACGTTCGCCCGCAACCGTCTGGAGATCGTCGTAAAGCCGGGCAACCCTCTCGGGATCCACTCCCTGGCGGACCTGACCAGGGCTTCGGTCGTCTCCATCTGTGTGCCGACCGCACCGTGCGGTTCGACCGCCCAGGAGGCGTTGATGAAGGCCGGGGTGACGCTGGCGCCGTCCAAGGTGTCACTGGGCGCCGACGTGGATGCCACGCTGGCCCAGGTGACGACCGGTGACGCCGATGCGGCCATCGTCTATGTGACGAACGCCGTCTCCGTCGGCGCGCAGGGGGTGGCGGTTCCCATACCGCCATCGCAGAACGTCTCCACCAGCTATCCGATCGCCGTCCTCGACCCGGCGCGGGACCGTGCGCTGGCGGCCGCGTGGGTCGCGTACATCCTGGGTCCCGTCGGCCGGACGACGCTTCTCCGGGCGCACTTCCTGCCGCCCGGCTGACCGGTGCCCGCCTCCGGGGTGAGGGCGCGCCGCCCCCCGCTCGTACTGCTCGCCTCCGGGGTGGTCGCGGTGGGTCTGCTGGCGCTACCACTGATCGGACTCCTCACCCGGGTCTCCTGGTCGACCCTCGGAACCGACCTGACGTCGTCGGTGGCTCTGGACGCCCTCCGACTCTCCCTGGTCTGCTCGTTGTGGGCGACGGGACTCTCCCTCGTGCTCGGCCTGCCGTTGGCCTGGCTGCTGGCGCGCACGGAGTTCCGTGGCAAATCGGTCGTGCGGGCGATCACCGTCCTCCCCCTCGTTCTGCCCCCGGTGGTCGGCGGGGTGGCGCTCCTGCTGGCGTTCGGCCGGGACGGAATCCTCGGGCGTCCCCTGTTCGAGTGGTTCGGCATCCAGTTTACGTTCAGTACGGCGGGTGTCGTTCTCGCCGAGACCTTCGTGGCCATGCCGTTCCTGATCGTCACGGTGGAGTCCGCCCTGCAGGTGATGGACGTCCGTTTCGAGGAGGTGGCGGCGACGCTCGGAGCCGGCCGATGGTCGACGTTCCGCCTGGTGACCGCGCCGATGATCTCGTCATCGTTGATCGCGGGAGCGGCGCTCACCTGGGCGCGGGCCCTCGGCGAGTTCGGGGCCACGATCACGTTCGCCGGTGACATCCAGGGGCGGACGCAGACCCTTCCCCTCGCCGTCTACCTGGCTCTGGAAGGCGACGAGCGGGTGGCGGTGGCGCTCTCACTGCTGCTGTTGCTGGTCTCGTTCGCCGTACTGATCGCCCTGCGCGGGCGGTGGCTGGGGGCGGTCCGCCGGTGAGCCTGACGGCCGACGTCGAGGTGCGGCTCGCCGAGTTCCACGAGGACGTCCACCTCGACGTGGCGGACGGCGAGGTGGTGGCGGTGCTGGGTCCGAACGGAGCCGGCAAGACGACCCTGCTGCGGACCCTCGCCGGAGTGCTGCCGCTCAGCGGCGGTCGCATCGTCCTCGACGGCCGCGTGCTCGACGAGCCCGCCCGCGGCGTGCTGGTGCCCCCGGAGGAGCGATCGTGCGGACTGGTCTTCCAGGAGCATCTCCTGTTCCCCCACCTCGATGCGTCGGCCAACGTGGCCTTCGGGCCCCGCCGACGCGGGGCGTCGCGATCGGAGGCGGCGGCCGTGGCGCAGGACTGGCTCGACCGGCTGGGCGTCGGCGACGTCGCGCACCATCGCGTCCGCAGCCTCTCCGGCGGCCAGTCCCAACGGGTGGCCCTGGCCCGGGCGCTGGCCACCGAGCCGCGTCTCCTCCTCCTCGACGAGCCGATGGCCGCCCTCGACGTGACCCAGCGGGCGGTCGTGCGACAGCTGCTCCGCGACCACCTCGGTGGATCGGGCACCTCCTGCGTGCTCGTCACGCACGACCCGCTCGACGCCAGCGCCCTGGCCGACACCCTCGTGATCGTCGACGACGGGCGGGTGGTCCAGCACGGCACGTCCGCCGACGTGGCACGCCGGCCGGCGTCGACCTGGGTCGCGCGGATGATGGGTGTCAATCTCCTGACGGGCCGGGTACGGGACGGGCGGTTCGACCTCGGTGCGGGGATCGTCGTACCCGTCACGGGGGTACCGGCCGGCGAGCAGCGGGCCGTCCTCGCACCCCGTGACGTCGTCGTCACCCCGTACGGTTCGGGTGAACCACCGGCCGCGGTGGCGGACACCGGGGCGGTCGTCCGGTGGTCGACCCGCCTCGTCACCTTGCAGCCGACCGGCGATCGTGTCGTCCTCGGGCTCGAGTACCCGACCGACCTGATGGCCGATGTCCCCGTCCGCCGCCCGGACGGTGGCCGGTGGAGTGAGGGAATGCACGTGTGGGCGGCGGTCGACCCGTCCGACGTGCAGTTCTTCGGCCCCGGGCGGGTGTAACGATTCCGGGCCCCGTCGTGACTGGACGTGGTGAAGATGACCTGCAGGGCTCTGTTGACGATCGCCATCGCCATACCCGGAGCAGCTGCGCTGCTGGCGTCGGGGGCGGGGGCCGTCGGCGCCACCACCCCCACTCCCCCGTGGCCGATGGCGCAGCACGATCCGGCACACACGGCGACCTCGGCCGTCGTGGGCCCCCACACGGGCACGATCCTCTGGACTCGCGA
This sequence comes from uncultured Acidimicrobiaceae bacterium, assembly GCA_963841885.1. GTDB lineage: Bacteria > Actinomycetota > Acidimicrobiia > Acidimicrobiales > RAAP-2 > Bog-756. The sequence continues at coordinate 21,103 of CAWJEK010000016.1, read as the reverse complement.
CCTCGGTGGGAACGTCACGCCCAGCCCGGTGGTCGGTGCCGACGACACCATCTACCTGGCGTCGAACGCCGGTGTCCTCCATGCACTCGACGGCGCCACCGGCGCCGACCGGTGGACCTTCGATGGAGGCGGTCCCTTCACCGGTGAGACCGATCTGTCGACCAGTCCCCTGATCCTCCCGTCGGGGTCGATCCTGTGGCCGGGGCCCGGGCACGTCCTCTACGAGGTCACACCCTCGGGCACGGAGGTGTGGTCGCACCGGTTCTCCGGCAGTCTGCTCTCTCCCGTCCGGGTCGGATCGACGGTGTACGTGGTCTCGATGTCCGGCACCGTGTCGCGCGCTGCGGGTCGGGGGTTCCGTTCCCGAGCTGGCGTGGACGCTCCGGATCGGCCACCGCTCGTTCGGTGCCCCGGTGGTCGGCCACCAGGGTGAGGTCGTCACCACGGTCGACAGGTCGGTGCTGGCCGTGGGGGACAGGGGATCCCACGCCACGGTCCTGTGGCGCCGGGCCCTCGACTCCGACATCGAGGTGTCGCCGTCCCTCGACACCCGTGGCGATGTGTTCGTCAGCACCGACCGGGGTTCGGTGTATGCCTTCTCTCCTTCGGGACGCACCCTGTGGCACGAGAAGGTCGGCGTCGAGTCCTACTCGTCCTCGTCGGTCTCCCGCCACGGTTACCTCTACATCGGCGACAACCGGGGCGAACTGCACGTCCTCGAGTCCGCCAACGGGCACCAGGTCGCGGAGCACCGGCTGGGTACCCGTGGCCTGTGGGGTGGCCAGGCCGTCGACCGCGACGGTGACGTGTACACGGGCACGCAGGGCGGTGCCATCTACGGGATCGGTCCCGGGGGCCGTCAGTTGTTCCGGGTCGAGACCAGCGGGGCGATCGACTCCTATCCGGCGTTGACGGGCGACGGGGTCCTGATCGTCGGAGACCAGTCGGGAACGGTCTACGCCATCGGGTGACGCGGCTGGCGCGGACGTACGTGCACCCGCGCCCGACGAGGAGGTGCCGAAACGGGGGCCCGCTGTTCTCAGTTGCGACGGACAGATGCGCGTGGTAGCAAGAAGCCGTTCGCACCACGGCGGCTCTCGTGGTGCACGGTGTGGATGCTGCCGGTGGGCGGAACTCCTGTGCCTGGGGCGCAATCGCTATGACGAGGTCTCCGTGAGGCACCGTGCGGATTGGCCAATGAGCGGAGGTCGACGTGATGGGCGGAAGGCTGCATTCCTTGAGGCGGGCGGTCGTGGCGGTGGGCGCGCTGTCGCTTATCGGGTCCACGTTGGTGGCATTCGGCACGATCGGGACCTCCCCGGCCCAGGCCGCCGGGGGTTGTTCCGACAGCTGGACCAACACGGCCGGCGGTTCCTGGGAGACGCCGACCAACTGGTCCGACGGAGCGGTTCCCACGATCAGCGACACGGTGTGCATCACCGCCCCCGGCACCTACACCGTGACGGTGTCCGGCGGAATGTCCGGAACCGAGACGGTGGGGGGGCTCACGCTCGGTGCCGGATCGGGAACCCAGACCCTGGACATCGCCGGCACGGCGACGCTGAGGGCCTACGGGACGACGACCAACGGCCTCGGCTCGACGATCGACAACCAGGGGTCGTTCATCGTCTCCCCCCTGTCCTCGTTCGATCAGGATTCGGGCACGACGACCGGGAATCCGATCAGCCTGAGTGAGTCCACGCTCAACATCACAGGCACCTCAGCGTCGAGCTTCGACGCCTTGGCCGGGTACGGCCCCGACGTCACCGGCAGCGTGGCCGCCGACCAGAGCCTCACCATCAACTCGGGCAGTTCCTTGAACTTCACCGGTCCCCTGACCAACGCCGGGAGCATCACCTGGACGGGAGCCGGATCCGGTAGCGATATCACGGTGTCCGGGGGAACCCTCACCAACACCGGCACCATCCAGGCCGACGCCAGCACGACCGGGCAGCTCCTGGTCGATGCCTCCATCGACAACCAGGCGTCCGGAAAGATCATCGGGAATTCGTCCATCACCTACAACAGCGGAAACCTCACCAACGAGGGCTCGATCTCGGTCGCCTCCGGCACGACGTTCGAGGGTTACGGGACACTCCAGAACGTGAGCGGCTCCATCGACAACCAGGGGACGTTCCTCGTGGCCCCCCTCGCCACCTTCGACGAGGAATCGGGCACGACCACCGGGAACCCGATCAGCCTGAGCGAGTCCAACCTCGACCTCGAAGGCTCCGGGTCTTCGAGCTTCGACGCCTATGCCGGCTACGCCCCCGGGATCACCGGCAACATCGCGTCCGACCAGAGCATCACGATCAATGCGGGCAGCGCGCTCGACTTCACCGGTCCGTTGACGAACGCCGGGGCCATCATCTGGACGGGTGCGGGCAGTGGCAGCACGATCTCCGTGGCCGGGGGGACCCTCACGAACAGCGGGTCGATCACCGCCGATGCCAGTACGACGGGGAGCCTCGTACTGTCCGGCACGTTCGACAACGCAGGCGGCGGGACCATCACCGGCGACTCCTCGATCACCTACGAGGACGGCACGCTGACCAACGCCGGCATGCTGACCGTCGGCGGGGGGACGACGTTCACGAACGGTGGAACCGTGGACAACACGACGGGGACGATCAACGACAACGGCACCCTCCAGGGCGACTACGACGTCACCTTCGGGGAGGGATCGGGGCCGATCAACGGGAACTCGGTGATCCTCTCGGGCGACAACCTGAACCTGACCGGTTCGGGCGCGGCGAGCTTCACCGTCAACGCCGGCTACTCCGTGACCGTCACCGGACCACTGGCGAGTGACCAGACCCTCATCGTCCAGTCCGGCTCCGGTGTGTACGGACTGGCGACGAGCAACGGAACCATCGACTCGGAGCCGGGTGCGGGTGGGGCCACGTTCGCCAACTCGTTGGTGAACAACGGAACCCTCTCGCTCGGTCTCGGCACGACCACGCTGACGGGGACCTTCACGCAGGGAGCCGGCGGTACGTTCGCCACGACCGTCGACGGGAGCCAGGTGGGCAAGCTGTCGCTCAACGGAGCGGCGTCACTCGCCGGCGCACTCGACGTCTCCACCACTGCGGTCCCGACCGAGGGATCGATACTGCCCATCGTGTCCGCCCCCTCGCGGTCGGGGACGTTCACGACCGTCACCGGCCAGAATGCGGGGGGCGGTCTCACCTATTCGGTCGGCTACACGTCGCCAGGGGTAGTGCTGTACGCCGGCGTTCCGGGGGGTGCCATCACGCTGAAGAAGTCGACCCGGCTCTTCGGTCACTACTCGGACAAGATCTCCGGCTCCGGTTGGGGGGCCCACGGCGACACGTCGGTCACCATCAACCAGTGCGCCACCCCCTTCTACACGGCGACCACCTGTGACACCGCCAACCAGGTCCATGAGAACCTCGGGACCGGTGCGAAGGCGGGGACGTTCAAGAATGCCGTGATCAAACTGGCCGTCGGGACGATCGACACCGACGGGGACACGTGCGGTACCAGCGCGACGTCGCTGTGCTACATCGTCGTGGTGGGGAACTCCGGCGACTCCACCAGCAGTGGCGTCCTCGGATTCACCCTCCCCAACGCGACGGCCAAGAAGACCGCCGCGGTGGCCGCCGGCTACGTCGACAAGGTGACGGCGGCGGACTTCCCGGGTGGGGACACCGTGACGGCGCGGGAGTGTGACGCGGCGGTCGATCCGGCCACCGATCTGTCGAGCAACTGTGACGCCGCCACGGTGATCACGGGTACCGCTGCCAAGAGTGGAAAGGTCACGTTCACGACGGCCGGTGTCGGCGTCCTGATCGGCACCTACTCAGACGGCGACGGCGGGACCGTGGTGCCAGGGGGCGCCGCGGATCTCGTGGTGAACGACTCGACCACGCCCGGCGTCTTCGTCGTGATCCCGATCACCGCGGCGGGCTGACGCGGTCAACCCGGGCGTCGCGCCCGCCGAGTTGAATCGCCGAGCTGAATCGGCGCCTCGTTCCGGGTGCCTCCACCGTCGGGACAGTCGCGGGCTGGTGGAGTCCTCGACAGCCTCCGTGATCGGGGCGGGCGCCTTCAGACCCGAGCAATAGAACAGTTTCTTCCTTCCGGTCGGAACGGGTGGGGTGACCCGTCCCGGCGGGGGGTTAACCCCACCTCGAGACGCCGACTAGCGGTATTCCGATCCGTGGGTCGCTGTCCTACCGTGACGGGTGATGATCACCGCACATGCACTCACGAAGCGATACGGCGAAGCCACGGCCGTCGACGACCTGACCTTCGAGGTCCCCTCCGGTGAGGTGACCGGATTCCTCGGGCCGAACGGATCCGGCAAATCGACGACGATGCGGATGATCATGGGCCTCGATCTCCCCGACTCCGGCTCGGCCCTGATCAATGGAAAGCGATACGGCGAGCTGGACTGGCCCCTCCGCGAGGTGGGCGCACTACTCGACGCCAAGGCGTTCCACCCGGCCCGGACCGCCCGAAACCACCTCCGTTGGCTCGCACTGGCCAACGACATCCCGGCCGGCCGGGTCGATGAGGTCCTCGATCAGGTCGGCCTCACCCCGGTGGCCGGTCGGCGCGTCGGAAAGTTCTCCCTCGGAATGACCCAGCGCCTGGGAATCGCCGCCGCCCTGCTCGGTGATCCCGGGGTCCTCCTCTTCGACGAACCCGTCAACGGGCTCGATCCCGAGGGAATCCGCTGGGTCCGCCATTTCCTCCGTGACCTGTCCCGACAGGGTCGGACCGTGCTCGTGTCGAGCCACCTCATCAGCGAGATGTCCCTGACCGCCGACCGGCTGGTGGTCATCGGTCGGGGTCGCCTCATCGCGGAGACGAGCGTGGCCGACTTCGTCGCCCGCAGCGGGGGAGGGGCGGTGCACCTCGTCACCCCGGACATGGAGGCGTTCACCGCCAGCCTGACGCAGGCCGGAGCAAAGGTCGCGGCCGAGGACGGGGCGCTGAACGTGGTGAATCTGGCTTCTCCCCGGATCGGCGACCTGGCCGCCCGGGACGGGCTCCGGATCTACGAGCTGACCCCGGTGACCGCCTCCCTGGAGGACGCGTTCATGGAGCTGACCCAGGACGAGGTGGAGTACCGCCCATCGATGATGCCCGGCGCCCTGGCCGCGGAACGAGGAGTCTGACGATGACCACCGAGATCCTCCTGGACGCCCCGAGGGGCCACTACCGCCCGAAGCACATCGCCCGGTCCGAACTGGCCAAGATCGTGACCCTCCGGTCGACGGCCATCACCGTCGGCCTGACCGTGGTTGCCTGCCTTCTCGTGACAGGACTTGCGTCCCACGCGGCAACCCATCACGGTCCCGGGTACTACCAGGGATTCGATCCCACCCAGCAGTCCCTGTCCGGCATGATCACGGTCGCCCTGGCCGGCGGCGTCTTCGGGGCACTCCTCATCACCGGCGAGTACTCGAGCGGCACCATCCGCTCCACATTGGGGGCCGCACCGAAGCGCCCGATGCTGCTCGCCGTCAAGCTCGGCGTAACCACCGGGCTGACCATGGCCTTCAGCGTCGTCCTCAGTTTCGTGTCCTTCTTCCTCGGACAGGCCATCCTCTCGAACGGAGGTGCGCCGACGGCCACGCTGGCATCGCCGGGCGCCGCCCGGGCCGTCGTCCTCACCGGTCTGTTCATCGGGCTCCTCGCCCTCATGGCGTTCGGCTTCGGGCTCATCTTCCGAAGCACGGCTGCGGCGATCGCCGCATTCGTGGCGGTGATATTCGTTCTCCCCCTGGTCATGCACGGCATCTCCGAGGCAGCGGTCCGTTATCTGCCGAGCAACATCCTGATCAGCTCGATCATGTCGACGGTGACCCAGGGTCAGGGCGGGCCCTACCCGCCACTCGCTCCGGTCGTAGGGTTGTTGCTGATGGTCGTCTACGCCGCCGCCGCCCTCGCCGTCGGAGCTGTGCTCTTCGTGAGGCGCGACGCTTGAGCGACCCGGGCGCCGAGGTCGGCTGGGTGCAGATCCGGATTCCCGAGGAGCGGGTCCAACAGGCGCGGCGACTGACCGAGGTCGTCCTGCGCGAACCGTTCCAGCGCCGCAGCTGGGCGGAGCTGGGCTACTTCCTGGCCGCTTCAGCACTGGCGATCGGTGCGGTCCTGGTCCTGGGTGGGATCGGCTTCGTGGGCCTGATCCTCTCGTTCGTGTTGGTCGGGGTCTTCATCCTGGGCGGGGGACTGCGCCTCGCCCGGGGACTCGGCCGCTGGCAGCGGACGCTGGCCTGGGCCACGTTGGGCGAGAACGTCGCCGAACCCGAGCCGTTCAGCCCCGCCCCCGGCATCCTGCGTTGGCTGCGGGCCGTGTTGACCGACGGTGTGGCCTGGCGGTCGGTGCTCTATTTCGCCACCAAGGTGCCGTTGACGCTGTTCGGGGTCTGGTTCGCACTCAGCCTCTGGATCGAAGCGGCTCTCGGCATCGCTTCGCCCTTCCTCGGCGACGGAGGAACGACCCGGTTCGGTCTGATCGGTCACGCCGTCGGCCGGGACGGAACCCCGTCCGGGCCGCCGACGTTCAGCACCCACGTCGCCGAAGTCGTGTTCGGGGTACTCTTCCTCTTCGTCGCCCCCTGGGCGATGCGGTTCGTGGTCTACGTCGATCGTCGCCTGATGCAGCTGCTGCTCGGGCCGAACGCCACCTCGTCCCGGGTGCGAAGCCTCGAGGTGTCGAGGACGAAGACGCTCGACGCGGCCACGGAAACCCTCCAGCGGATCGAGCGCAATCTCCACGACGGGACCCAGGCGCAGCTGGTGGCGCTGGCCATGCGCCTCGGTCAGGCGAAGGAACGCCTGGAGGGCATCTCAGTGGAGCCCGATGAGCCCGATGACCTGCAGGTCGTCCGACGTCTGGTCGACGAGGCCCACCGCGGCGCCAAGGAGGCCATCACGGACCTGCGGGACCTCGCCCGGGGCATCCACCCACCCGCCCTCGACACCGGGCTCGAGAACGCGCTCGCCACGCTGGCCGCCCGCTCGACGGTCCCGACCGACGTGCAGGTCTCCGTCCACGCTCGGCCCAGCCCCTCCGTGGAGGCGATCTGCTACTTCTGTGCGGCCGAGCTGCTGGCCAACGTGGCCCAGCACGCGGAGGCGTCCCGGGCGTCGCTGAGCTGTTCCCAACACGGCCCGTGGCTGCGCATCGTCGTACGGGACGACGGGCGCGGTGGGGCCGCCGTCAACCGGATCGGCTCGTCGTCGAGTGGCCTGGCCGGCCTGGCCGACCGGGTGGGAGCGGTCGACGGGCACCTGAGCATCGCCAGTCCCCCGGGTGGACCGACCGTCGTCACCGTGGACCTGCCGACGCTCGCGTGACCGTGCCCGAAGTGGATGCCATCCGGGTGGTGATCGCCGAGGATTCCGCCATCCTGCGGGACGGACTGCACCAGCTCCTGTCGGACCGCGGGTTCACCGTGGTCCGGGCGGTGGGCGATGCCGTGGGCCTCGAACAGGCGGTCGTGGAGGATCCCCCCGATGTGGCCGTCGTCGACATCCGGATGCCGCCGACCTTCACCGACGAGGGATTGCGGTCCGCCATCCGGCTCCGCTCCGAGCATCCTGACGTGGGGATCCTGGTGTTCTCGCAGTACGTCGAGACGCGGTACGCCGCGGAGCTGCTGGCCGGCGGTGCCGCCGGCATCGGCTACCTGCTGAAGGACCGGGTGGCCGACGTGGCGGACTTCGTCGAGGCGCTGGTCCGGGTGGCTTCGGGAGGTACCGCCCTCGACCCGGAAGTGGTGACCCAGCTGATGGGGGCGTCGCGCCGCAAGGCTGCCCTGTCCGGGCTCAGCGTCCGTGAACGCCAGGTGCTCGAACTCATGGCGGAGGGCCGGACGAACTCGGCCATCGCCGCCGCTCTCGTCGTCTCGGAGGGGGCGGTGGAGAAGCACATCGCCAATATCTTCTCCAAACTGGACCTTCCGACCTCCTCCACCGATCATCGGCGGGTGCTGGCGGTGTTGCGCTACCTCGAGGGGTGACGGGCTGAGTCGATCGGGCAGAGCCTGACGAGGTCGCTGTCACAGCAGGGCCGAAGGTTCGCCGATGCACCCGGGAGTCCGGATGACCCGCCTCCGGCCGACCACCTCAAGCCGGTCCTGCTGGCGGCCGATGAGACCTCATGGCGGAATATGGGTTCAGGCATCCGGAGCGTTCATCTGTCGAACCCGGAGGCACCCGATGACCACGCTTCCCCCGGGACCCGAACCTGACGCACCCGTCGACGAAGCGTGGACCGTGCCGCGGAATGAAATGCCGCCGTCCGCTACGGCCCACGGCCTCCCACTGATGGCGCCACCTCCGCCCCCCGGCGTGACCGCGCCGGAGGGGGTGGCTGGACGCGGTGCGGGACCGGCGTCCGGCCCATCGGTGGACGTGGGGGCGCCCCCGGTCGATGTGTCGTCGCATGGACCGTCGCTGCTCATGTGGCTCTCCATCGCGTTCGCCGTCCTCCTCGTCGTGGGGGCCGTGATCGCATTCGGCCATTCACGCGGCACACGCCCGGGTGATCTGTCGGTCTCCGACGCGGCTCCGACCACCCTGGTGGGGCTGCCGGCGAATTCCCGGGGAATCGCTCAGAACAGCGAGTGGCAGACCTTCGCTACGCATGTGGCGGCCGGGTCCTCGAGCTCCTTTGCGTCGGTCTACGGCGCCTATCCGCCGGTCACCGATCCGACCACGCAGACGTTCTTCGTCGTGGCGGCCCAGCCATTCGGGGGAACCGGCGATGTGGACCAGTTGGCCGCTGCCCTGATCGGCAAGTTCCGGTCGGAGGCGTCGCAGGATCCCGGAGCCGGCGTCACGTACATGTCGCCACGATCATCGGTCGAAGGTGGCCAGATCTTCTGCATCGGCGTATCGGTGCCGACCGGGGTCCAAGGCGAATGCGACTGGGCATCGGGGTCGAGCGCGGTGGATGTGTTCACGTTCTCCAATGACCTTCCTGCCGTTCGTCGACTGACCGAGACGATCGTCTCCGAACTGCAGGCCCGGCCGACCTCGAGTTGAGTACTCCCCACTCCGGTGCCGGGCAGCGGTCCCGCAGCTCGGAGAAGAGGACGAACGTGTGACGAGGCTGCGGACCCTCACCGCACCGGGGAAAGGAGATCGATCGATCCTCAGCTGACCGAGCAGAGGATCTGACCGCGCCTGACCGCAACGGTCCAGCCCGCCGGGACGCCAGCTCCGCGCGGTCGCGGCGGGGCAGCGCCTCGGTACCATCGGAGGCAGTCGGCACGGCCTCCGCGAGCGGACCGGCCCGGTCCCCGAGGAGGTGCAGTGGAGTACGAGATCCTCAAACCTCCGCCCCATCGGCACCGGACGGCCTGGATCCTGGTCGCGGTCCTCGTCGCGGCCGCCCTGGGTGGGGGCGCCTACGTCCTCGGGACCCATCATGGGGCGACGGTCACCCCGGTCCACCACGCCACCTCGACGCCGTCGTCCGCCGTGCACGCGATGGCTGTGGTGGCGACCGTCCCGGCCACCGGGGCCACCGACGTGCCGTCGAACCAGGTCGTCACCGTCACGCTGTCCGACCCGGTCGCCACGGTGACGGCCGTGCCCACGTTCGATCCGGTCGTGGCCGGGACCTGGAAGAAGACCACTGCCAAGACGCTCACCTTCGCCGCCGCAGCCCCCTTCGTGCCGACGGTGACCGAGACCCTCACCATCCCGGCCGGACTGCGGGCCACGTCGGGCGCCACCCTGGGCACCCCGACCAGCGTGACCTTCGCCGTGGCCCAGGCCAGCACCGAACGCCTCCAGCAGCTGCTGGCGCAGGAGAACTACCTGCCGCTGACGTTCACGCCTACCGATCCGACGACACCGCCCGCGGACCTGGCCACCGCACAACCCGGCGCCTTCGCCTGGCGCTGGCCGGGCCTTCCGCCGGACTTCACCTCCCAGTGGACCGAGGGGTCCGAGAACGTCATCACCAAGGGTGCCCTGATGTCCTTCCAGAACCAGCACGGCCTGCAGGTTGACGCCATCGCGGGTCCCGCCGTGTGGACGGCGCTCCTGGCCGACGCATCGGCAGGCAGGGCGGACACCCAGCCCTACGTCGACGTGCTGGTCTCCAAGCAGGTGCCCGAGACGCTCACCCTGTACGAGAACGGCGCCCCGGTGATGGCCGACGTCGCGGTCAACACCGGCGCGCCGGGCGCCGACACCGCCGACGGGACCTTCCCGGTCTTCGAGCACGTACCCAGCTCCCGGATGCAGGGCACCAACCCGGACGGCTCGACCTACGACGACCCGGCCGTACCGTGGGCCAGCTTCTTCAACGGTGGGGACGCCCTGCACGGCTTCGTGCGGGCCACGTACGGCACGCCCCAGAGCAACGGGTGCGTCGAGATGCCCATCGCCACCGCAGCCCAGGTCTGGCCGCTCACCCCCATCGGCACTCCGGTGACCGTGATCGGACCACCCTCGTAGAGCACCCGGCACCCCTGGACCGACCGGGTCCTCGTCGTCGGTCTCTCGGCCAGACCGTGGCGCGGCGGGGTAATGATCCGGTGTGCAGCTGTAACCCCGAGTCGGCTCGGAATCCGAACTCAGCCGGGCGACCGGAGGGGGCGTCGATCTTTCCCGTCTTGTAGCATCGACTGCAGAGGGGCGCGAGGGGTGCGCCACGGGGAATGGGCGGAAGTCATAATGTGGATGCCTCGCTGGGCTCGACGTTCGCATGACCGTGCGGCGGGTCGCAGGGATCGCCGGAACGGATCGGGACCTGCCGGGAGGCACCCCGTGGTCCGAGTGGGTGCCGCACTCGGGATCGCACTGGCTGTGTCGCTGACCGGTGACATACCCCGGGCGGGGGCAGCGCCGACCGAGACGGTGACGTGCACCGCGTCGAATCCCGGGGCCAACGGGGTTCTGACGCTGGCCGTGTCCGGCTTGTCTTCCGGGTCGGATCTTCTTTCGGTGACCATCGCCAGTGCAGGGTACGGGTTGACCTTGACCTCGGGCGGTTCCACCAGCGGAGTCTGCCCGGGCCAGTCATTCCCGACCGGTGGGAGCAACGGGTATCCGAAGGTCCAGGTGACCGGGGCGACGCCGCTCGCCACCACGGCCCATCTCGACGCCGTGGGCGGCGTGACCTTCGTCGGTCACCCGGGTTCGGACAACACCCTCGACCTGAGCGCCCTGCCGGGCAACTCGAGTGTGAACGCCGGAACCGGTTCGGTGTCGTTCGTCGGTCAGACCGATGCCTTCAGCGGCGTCTCGTCCTTCGTGGGATCGGCGTCCGGGTCGACCACGTTCATCGCCGCGCCCACTCCCGGTGACACCTATACGGGCCTCGGGAACGGCAACCTCCTCGACCTCAGCGGACTGCCGGCGGCCGCCACGGTGAATGCGGCGACCGGCCTGGTGACCTCAGCAGGCCAGACGGACGCCTTCAGCGGGATCTCGTCCTTCGACGGGCCGAGTGGCGGTTCGACCGATTTCATCGCATCGTCCACCGGTGGATACTCCTTCGCCGGTCGGGGATCGGCGAATGTCCTCAACGTGAACAGCCTGCCGGCCGGCACGAGATTGGACGCGGCGACGGGCCTGGTCACGTTCGGGGGGCAGACCGATGCCATCAGCGGCATCTCCTCGTTCGTGGGCTCGACATCCGGCTCGACGACGTTGGTCGCCGGGTCGACTGGTGGCTACTCCTTCACCGGCGAGGGGAGCAACAACACCCTCGACCTCAGCTCCATCGGCACGGGTGTCACCGTCTCGCCGGCGACCGACTCCGTGACGTTCGCGGGCCAGACCGACGTCTACAGCGACGTCACCTCCTTCGTGGGTTCGGCGTCCGGCTCGACGAGGTTCGTCGCCGCACCCACCGGCGGCGACACCTTCACCGGGGAGGGGAGCAACAACACCCTCGACCTCAGCTCCATCGGCACTAGTCGTCACCGTCTCACCGGCGACCGACTCCGTGACGTTCGCCGGCCAAACGGACGTCTACAGCGACATCACCTCCTTCGTGGGTTCGTCGTCGGGCGCGACCACGTTCGTGGCGGGGTCGACGGGCAGCGACAACTTCACCGGTGGAGGGAGTGGCAACATCCTCGACCTCAGCTCCATCCCCACCGACGTCACGGTCTCACCGGGGACCGGCACCGTGACGTTCGGCGGCCAGACCGACGTCTACAGCGACATCACGTCCTTCGTGGGTTCGGCGTCCGGCTCGACCAGATTCGTGGCTGCCCCCACCGGCGGCGATACCTTCACCGGTGGAGGGAGTGACAACACCCTCGACCTGAGTGCCCTGCCGGCCGACACGACCGTCAACGCGGCGACCGGCCTGGTCACGTTCGCCGGCCAGACCGACGTCTACAGCGACGTCACCTCCATCGTGGGTTCGGCTTCCGGCTCGACCGCGTTCATCGCGTCGTCCGCTCCCGGCGAGTCCTTCGTGGGCCAGGGCGCCGCCAACCTGCTCGACCTGGGTACCCTGCCCGCCGCCACCCGCGTGGACGCGGCCACGGGTCTGGTCACGTTCGCCGGCCAGTCCGACGCGTTCAGTGGCATCGCGGCCTTCGAGGGCCCGACCGCCGGGGCGACCACGTTCATCGCCCCGGCCGCCGGTGGGTACTCATTCATCGGTCGAGGCACCGGAGACGTACTCGAACTGGGCGCGGTGCCGGCCGGCACCAGCGTGGACGCAACGACGGGCCTGGTGGCGTTCGCGGGCCAGACCGATGGCTTCAGCGGCATCTCCTCGTTCGTGGGCTCGACATCCGGCTCGACGACGTTCATCGCCGCGTCGATTGGTGGTTACTCCTTCGCCGGACAGGGCTCCGCCAACATCTTCGATCTCGGCGCGCTGCCAGCCGGTTCGGCCGTGTCCCCGGCGACGGGTCTGGTGACATTCGCCGGCCAGTCCGACTCCTTCAGCGACGTCAGCTCCTTCGTGGGCTCGACGTCCGGGTCGACCACGTTCGCGGCCCCGCCGACGGGTGGCGAGACGTTCACCGGCCGGGGGACGGGGAACTCACTCGATCTGAGCGCCCTTCCGGCAGGTGCATCGTTGACCCCGAACGGCGATTCACCCGGATCACCCGGGGTTCTCGCCAAGCTGGCGACCGGCCCCGGGGGAGCGTCGACCGACTCGTTCGTCGACGTCACCTCGTTCGTCGGATTCGCCGGAGTGGCGATCACCAGCGTCGACACCACGACAGCATCGCTCGGACAGCACTTCTCCTTCCTGGTGACGACCACCGGTGCCCCGACACCGACACTCCGCAGGAGTGGCAAGCTGCCGAAGGGCATCACGTTCGTGGACGACAAGAACGGGACGGCCACGTTGTCCGGAACTCCCGGTGTCAAGACGCCGGCGTCCTTCTCCTTCCTGATCAAGGCCACCTTCGGTACCGGAAAGTCGAAGGTCGTGGTGACGCAGACGTTCACGTTCACGCTCCCCCCTACCTGAGGGCCCTTCCGGCTGGTCGCTACCGGGAGCGGACCGGGCCCCGCCTTCTCAGGATCGTCGTTCGGCGGCCGCCACGTCCGACCCACCTTCTTCCGAGATGCGGGCACCGAAGCGGATCAACGTCGGATCGGGCGAGATCTTGCCGGCCACCAGGGCTCCTCCGAGGCCGAAATGGCGGGCTTCGCCGAACATGCTCGGAGGCACGAAGGAGAACGATTCGACCAGGTGCGCCAGATCGGCGGCCGAGTTCATGCGCATCAGCACCAGGTTGTCGCATTGGGAGAGGACATTGTCGTGGACCTTCTGGGGCCGCTGCGTGGAGACCAGTAGGTGGAGTCCGAACTTCCTCCCTTCCGCGGCGATCTGGACGGCGTGCCGGGTGGCCAGGGCGACGACGTCGGATTCGGGCTTCTGGGGGCACACGTTGTGCGCTTCGTCGATCACGATCAGGACGGGCCGCCGGTCACGCCGGTGGCTCCACAGCGTGTCGAGGACGGATTCCGCTATCACCGCCTGCTCCTCCGGTGTCTCGAGCGAACCCAGGTCGACCACCAGGCAGCGCCAGTCGTCATCCAGGATCCGACCGTGGAGCGACCCGCCGGCGCCGCCCTCCCAGATTCCCCAGTCGAGAACGCCGAGATTCGCGGCCCGCAGGCCCAACTGTCGGGCCCCGGGGAGCTCCGACGTCAGCAGTTCTCCGATGCCGCTGATCAGCGGTCGGCCTGCTTCGTCGTGCTGCAGCAGCTCGGACAGCGCCGAATACTCCTCTCGATCGGAGTACCGGGTCCAGCTTGAGCATGGCGGCTCGAGCGGCGGGGCTGAGCTCTGCCACCCGGATGCGCAGGGGTGGATAGCCGGGCGTGGATCGGTGGACCTCGATCCCGTCCACGATGGTCCGGTAGCTGTCGGTGGCCGGGCCCTCGGAACCTTCGCGCACCTCGTCCATGCGGACGAAGTCCGAGTTGGGATCGAGGATGAGCACCCGGAGCTCCGTGTCCATCAGGAGGTGTTCCAGGATGACGCCGAGTGAATAGGTCTTCCCGGAGCCCGATTGGCCGCACAGGAAGGTGTGGCGGTCGAATCCCCCCGGGTCGATGCGTGCGGGCACTCCGTCGAGGTTGGCGATCTGTCCCACTTCCAGCGCCGCCCCGGCCGACCGCGACGCCTCCCGCCACTTCAGCACGTGGCCAGCCGTCGCCGGAGCCAGCCGGACGTCGTGGAACGGTCCCCCCTCGCCGAGTACCGACCCGGTTCCCACGGCGGCGGCCATCCGCCGAACCGCGAAGGACCCGGATCCCGGGGCGAAGGCGCCTGAATCTCTGTCGATGTAGGCGAGCTCGAGGGTCAGTACCTGGCCGAGCCAGCGGTCATCGCCGTCGACCTGGACGACGTACCCGCCGACCCGGAACGGGAGGTCGTCCAACGATGCGTGGAAGGAGAACGTCCGGCCATCGATGGAGGTCGCCAGCGGCTGGACGGTGGGCCCGTCGGCGTTGTCCGGCGGCGAGGGTGTCGTCATGGCCGTCAGGGTGCCACTCGGCAGGGCCGCGCCTGCAGGCGCAGCACCCTCGTCGGCCGACCTCGGCCGGGCCGGCATGTGAGCCGGATTTCGATGACGGACTCCCGTTGCATCCCGTGATGCTACGGCCGATGTCGACCGGCGGGGCGAACGGCGACCCCGAGCCCCGAGGCGACCGGAGGCGACGGCGGGCGCCGCCTCCGACGGCCCCCTGAACAGGTCCCCGGCGACCACCGCATGCTGTCCGGAGGTGGGTTAGCCTTCGCTCCGGACATCGTCGGGGGTGCGGCAACCAGCCGGGTCGGTGCCAGGACGGGACGGGTGACATGGGCGACCTCATCGAGCACGCTGACGACCAACCGGCGGACCGAGCCGACGACGGGGTCGTCCCGATGGTCCGCCCCTCCGAAGCGCCGCCGCCGAACCATCGGCTCCGACGGCATGGCGCGGGTCGTGATCGCAGCCATGGGCGTGGTGCTCATGACCGGCACGCTCTGCGTGGCGACGCTGGCTGCCACCTCGGGGTCGGCCGGGGCGAACTCGTCGGGCAGGCACGTCTACACCGTGTCGGTGGCCTCTCCGAGGTACACGCCGCACGCGGCCGTGGGAGCCACCGACGACTACCACTGCACCTTGGTCAACCCGCACATCGCCCAGAACTCGTACGTGATCTCCAGTCAGTTCAAGCCGGGGAGTCGGGAGGTCCACCATGCCGTGCTCGCCCTGGTGCCGCCCTCCATGGCGGCTCGGGCCCGAGCCGACGATGCGGCCACCCATGGCAAGGGGTGGACGTGCTTCGGCGCACCGGCGCTTCCCGGTGCGTCGCTCGCCGCCTTCATCGGTACACCGTTCCTGAGCGTGTGGGCACCCGGGCACGGCGCCGACGTACTCCCCAAGGGCACGGGGATCCCGCTGCCGAAGGGGAGTCTGGTGATCGAGCAGGTGCACTACAACCTGCTGGTGGGCGACGAGCCGGTCACGAACCGGCTCGTGCTCAGCACGGTGCCGAAGTCGACGCCCCTGTTGTCGATGCAGTCCCAGTACCTCGTCGCCCCGCCCAACATCCCCTGCCCGGCCGGTGTGAACGGACCCCTGTGCAACTATCAGGCGTCACTCGGCTACCTGAACCAGCGATTCGGCTCCGGTGGAGTTCTGATGGCCCGAGGCATCGACCAGGTCTGTGGGGAGAATCCGGACGACCCACCCGTCGGTGACACGGCCACCTGTACCTGGGGAATCGCCTCGAACGGCTACATCGACAGGATCCAGCCGCACATGCACCTGCTGGGGGTCAAGTTCACCATGGTGCTGGATCCGGGAACGCCGCAGGCCAAGACCATCCTGAGCGTCCCGAACTACAACTTCGATTTCCAGAAGGCGTACAACGTGGCGCCCATCCCGGTGACCCGCGGCGAGCGGATACAGATCAACTGCACCTACAACCCCGAGTTGGGGCAGGAGCTGCCGATCCTGCGTAAGGCGCCTCCGCATTTCGTGACGTTCGGCGACGGATCGTCCGACGAGATGTGCGTGGGAGTCACCTGGCAGACGTCATCGCGGCCCGACTCCCACGACTCGCTCTGACCGACCGACGCGATCACCGGAGTCCACCGGCAGCCGATCCTCGACCGCCGGGCCATCCACCGTGTCGGTTGACAGTGCCAGGTATTGCTGTCAGCTTGGCAGTGCGTCGTTGTTCGGCGGACGCAGGAGACCCTGGAGGCACCGATGCGAGGGCTCAGGAATGTCGTGATCCGTGGGCGGCTGTCCGGGGGTGGCAGGCTGACCCTCTCGAGGGTGATCGGCGTGACCGTGATCGCGGCGGGTGCGCTCGGCGTCGGATCGGCGGCTGTCGTGCCGGGTGTCGCAGCGGCGGGCTCGTTCGTCGTCACCGACTGCAGCGGCTCGCCGTCGGACAGCGGATCCCTGCCCTACGCCATCGCCAATGCCACGTCCGGGGAGACGGTCGATTTCTCGGTCTCGTGTCCGGCGGTCTCACCGATCGTCGTCACCAGCGCCATGACGATGAGTCAGAGCCTCGAGCTGACCGGGCCCGGCGCCGGCGATCTGGTGATCAGCGGCAACAACGCGTCCCGGGTCTTCGTCGTTGATCCGGGTGTGACGGCCGACATCTCCGGGATCACGGTGGAGGACGCCTCCTACAGCCCCCAGCCGGGCGGAGCCGGCATCCGCAACAGTGGTGACCTGACCGTTTCCGACTGCGTCTTCTCGGGCGACCATGTCCCGACGTGGCCCGAGGGCGGAGGGGCGATCGCCAATGACGGAACGTTGTCGGTCGTCGACTCCACGTTCTCCGGCAACGGGGCAGGCGACGGAGGAGCCATCGACAACGGCGACGGCTTCGCTGGCGGAAACGGCACGCTGGAGGTCACGGACTCGACCTTCACCGACAACTCCGCGGTTTCGGGCGGAGCCATCGACAACGGGGACTACGGCGGCACCGGAACGGTCACGGTCACGGGCTCGACCTTCTCGGGCAACTCGGCGAGTGACCCCGGGGGCGCCATCGCCAACGAGGACGGGCAGCTGACCGTCACCGACTCGACGTTCGCCGGCAATTCGGCGGGGCAGGGGGAGCGATCGGAAACGCGTCGCGGTGAAGACAGCTCCGAAGACGGAACGGCGACGGTGGTCTCGTCCACCTTCTGGGAGAACGGGTCGGCCAGCTGCTGTACCGGTGGTGGTCCGGCGATAGCCGACTCCGATGGGGCCGGGCGTACGGGCACCGTCACGTTGGCGGCCTCGATCGTGGCCGGAGCCAAGGTCACCACAGGCTCGGAGTGCGAGGTGTACGGAGGCCCTTCCGGCATCGTGGACGACGGCTACGACGTCTCGGACGACACCACCTGCGGGTTCAGCGCCACGGGCAGCACGAACGGATCCTCCGTCGATGGGTACCTCGGCACCCTGGCCGACAACGGGGGGCCGACCCAGACGGTGCTGCCCTCCCCGTCGGGTCCGGTGGTCGGCGCGATACCGGCCGCGACCGTCCTCGACGGTATGCAGGTCTGTCCACGGACGGATCAGAGGGGTGTGCCCGGCGTCGGACCCTGCACCATCGGCTCGGTCGAGGTGCCCACCGCCGGGAGTGCGTTCCTGTCCTCCTGGTCGACCCTCGGCGACGGGTGCTCGGGCCCCGAACTCCCGGGATTCTCGATCTCCGGGCCGTACGGCTGCAATTCGTCGACCACCCCCTACGGCACCTTGGCCTACGGCTACCTGGCCGGGCCCGAGGACGGCAACCCCGGAAGCTCCTTCACCTTCTCCTGGGTGGTGCCGGCCGGATTCGAGGACAAGGTGACCTATGGGATTCCCGATGGTGGCTACCTGAACAACGCCACCGGATCGGTGACCCTGGACGGCGGTGCCGACGGAACGACCCACGGGGGGGCGAAGTTCGGGAAGACCTGCGCCAGAGCGGCCGGCTGCAGCTACTGGAAAAGCACCGAACTCGCGGCGGGACCCCACGTGCTCACGGTGACCGCGGTCGCCGACTATGTGAACGTCTACGGACTGTGGGTGACCCAGAAGGCGGTCAAGGCCAAGCGGTAACGGTCCGCGGGTGAAGCGTCCGGGCCCCTGGTCACGGGGGCCGGGTCGCGGTCATTCGCCCCAGTTGCAGCTGGCCGATCGGAATGCGCCGGTGGCGGTCTTCTCCGACACGAGTGAGCCGTTGTCGGTGATGGAGCACGTCACCGAGCCACCCGCCGGACCTGTCTCGGCACTGACGTGATAGATCGTGACGAGCCCTGAGGCGCTGATCGTCCTGGTCCACGGGAGGGCCACCGCCGTGAGCTCGGAACTGCCGCTCTGCCCGTCTCCCTCCTGGAGGGTGGCGTAGTTGATGGCGGTGCCCCGGCTGGTCCCGGTCACCGAATAGACGATGGTGTGGTGTTCATGGGCGATGTGGTCCACGGCCACTCCGGCCAGGCTGGCCGTGGCCACGCATCCGCTGAAGCCGAGTGCCACCACGATCAACAGCCAGAACCAGACCTTCCGGTGGAGGGGCTTCTTCGGAGCGCCGGGATCGGGGACCCCGCCCTGAGGCGGGTACCACCGGCCGTCGCTGGCCTGCCACCAGCCCGGACCCTGTGGACCGGCCGGTCCGACGGCCGGGTTCGGCAGGACTCCCGGATCGTCGGTCTGCGTCATGGTGGTGCCGGTCCCGGCCTGGGGTGGGGATCCACCTGCCGTCGGAGGCCACCCACCAGCCGGGTCCCTGTGAGGTGCCACTCATGGCCGTCTCCCCCCGGGAATTCCATGCCTCGACTATCGGCAGTCGGAATGACGACCTTGACCGGCCGATGGAGTGGATTGCCGTAGGCGCGGGTCGGATACTGCTGGGTGTCGGCTCGTTGTCGCTCCGCCCGAGCGGAGGCAGTAACCGGGCCGACGCCGCCTTACGGCAAGAGGAATGTTTCGTGACACGCTGTACCTGGGCCCTCCGGAGCGCGACGCTTGACTTCCGAGCAGTAGGCCGCCGGGTCGGAGGTAGGCGAATGGACATCGACGAGGAATTGGGCAGCTGTCCTCATTGCGGTTTTCTGCGATGTGCCGACGCTGATCGTGGGTAGATCCGGGGGACGTCGGGGCGGGGCACGAGCTGGCGGTGCCACTCGTGTCTCCAGACCTGGACGGGATCGTGGGTCCCTACCCCTCAAGGCTTCCTAGGGCGGGCGGCGGCGGCCGTCTCCGCCCATCGGGGTAGGGCGCCGAAGGTGCGCGGACGCCGCCCTGGCAGTCACCTTCGATGGCGGACGGAGCCTGCCGACGGGATCAGGAAGGCGGTGTCGATCTGCCGCTGCCGACCTCGTCGACGAGGTCGGCGACCGAGTTCCACGATTCTCCCGGGTCGGTACGGGAACCGGTCGACGTCGGACTCGGCCGGTGACGCCGCTCAGCACGAGGATGGTGGACAGTCCCGCCTCGATCCCGGCCACGATGTCCGTGTCCATCCGGTCCCCGATCATCACGGTCGTCTCCGAGTGCGCCCCGAGCGAGTTGAGCGCCTCCCGCATCATCAGGGGATTCGGCTTGCCGATGAAGTAGGGGCGACCCCGGTCGCCCGCTCGATCAAGGCGGCCACCGACCCCGTGGCCGGAAGGATGCCGTCGAGCGAGGGTCCGGTCGCGTCCGGATTGGTGGCGATGAACCGGGCCCCGGCGTCCACCAGCCGGATGGCCCGGGTGATGGCTTCGAAGCTGTACGTCCGGGTCTCCCCCAGGACGACGTAGTCGGGGCGCTGGTGCCGTCAGGACGTAGCCGGCTTCGTGGAGCGCGGAGGTGAGTCCCGCCTCCCCGACGACGAACGCGGTGCCGTTGGGTCGCTGGGAGTCGAGGAAGGCGGCGGTCGCCTCGGCCGAGGTCCAGAGCGATCCGGCCGGCACGTCGAGTCCGAGGTTGCCGAGCCGGGCCGAGAGGTCCCGGGCGCTGTAGATCGAGTTATTGGTCAGCACCAGGAACGGGTGTCCGCCGGCCGCCAGCGCCCCGAGGAAGGCGTCGGCACCCGGCATGAGGCTGGCCTTCGTGGCGAGCTCCCAGTCCAGTCGGACGATCGACGAGACGGGCAGCGGTTTATCCGGCACCCTCCCATGCTCCCATGCTCCCATGCTCCCATGCTCCCACGCCTACCGGCGTGACCGGTGGAGGGAGAGCGTCCCTGGGATCCGCGGGTCGTCACACTGGGCCCGAACCTGGCGGTGGTAGCAAGGGTTCCGCCTCGCCCGGACCTTCGGGGCGGGCCACCTCGAGCAACCGGTCGCCTAATTATCCGCTGATGTTCCCCCCTTCTGTTCCGTAAGCTGAGTCAGCACCTGACGTCGTCGGCGTAGCCACCGAAGGCACTGAGAGAGCACCTCCACGTCGTGTAACCATCAGGGGCTCGTCCTCAGCGTCGCACTCTGTGCACTCAGCTGCACGAGCTGAGGGCGACCCGATTCCCGCAAGACTCAACAGACATCGACCTCACTACGCATCTGGCGAGTTCGGTGGTGCCGATCGAGGGCCCGAGGGTTGGCAGACGGCGAGCACCGTGCCCGGAAGCAGGAGCAAGCCGACGGCCACCACGAAGACATAGAGCGGTCTCGAGCTCATGTTGGTTCGGGCACGCAGCTCCGCGT
>CAWJEK010000015.1:0-294671 GCA_963841885.1 uncultured Acidimicrobiaceae bacterium | reverse complement strand
GCGATTTGCGGCCCCATCTCACGCGCCATGCGATAAACCCGAGCAGCATGGCGGCCAAGACGGCCGCCAGGACGAGGTACCCCCAGATACTGATTCCGACGAAGCGAGTCGAGGCCACGTGCTCGGGCACGGTGATGGTTACCCCGTAGATCGCCGCCGCCAGCAGGCCCATGGTTTGACGATACCTGAACCTGTAGGAGTATCCCTGGTCGCCGGGAGGGGACAATCAAGCGGCAACGAGTGGGACACTTCTCACGCCGTCTGAAGTTGTACTGCTTCCGCACCCGGCCATGTTCTCCCACCCTGCCGTAGATCACCGGACGGGTGGGTCAGCGATGCTCACCTCGCAAGTGATCTGAAAGCATTCAACAGCTTGTGTGGCGGCAGAACTGCAGCTAGGCCGTGCCAGCGCCGATCTTGCAGGTAGACCACGGAAGGTGCCCCTTCATCGCCATATCGCACTTGGATCCAGCCATCGAGGGAGGCCATGGCAGATTCGGGGTACACGGTATCTCGGTAACCTCTGGCCACCCATGACACGCCGTCAATCACCATGCCGGGACCATCGTCAGGTTGGAAGTCCGCTCGGTCGGTGCCGAATGTCAGCACTCCCGCTCTGCGGTCAGAGGCGGAGCTTCGGGAGCGCTTGGGCAACGTTGTCTGAAGGTAGACCCTGAAGGTAAGACCGGGAGTCCGCACGCAGTTAGATCGGCCGTCCGGAATCCGGGCTTGAGGCATCCCACAAGATCGCGAAGGTGGGACAGTGCGACATTCCCTGGTCCGGCGAGTCGCTGTGGCCGGCCTGAACGCTTCCTGCACCTGGCGCGCACCCGGGCTGAACGTCTGGGTCGGAGGCAAGAGCCGCCACCCGCGTTTCAGCTGCGTCGCGTACGGCACGATACAGGAGTGGGCCAGGGCCGGGCGCAGGGGGGGATCCGGCCCTGGTCTGGCCACGCGGCCACACCAGGGGGAGAGTGGTTGGTGCAGCCGCCAGATGATCGAGCCCCCCGCTGGCCGGGCTACCAGTCGATCGCGGTCCGGTCCGCCACCTCCGGCCTCTGATTGCGCCGCCCGATGTCTGGCGCTCCCGTCATTGAACACCTGGTTGGGAAAACGTCAATGGGCAACCGGCAACCGATGTGCACCCGAACTGCAACCGTCAACACCTGGCGACAAAGCTGCGCCCACCGATAGGTTGAGACCGCCTCCTCGGGAAGTGGGTCCGTCACCCGCAACGATCCGAACGAGTGCCGCCAGTCTCCTTTCCTTCTTGGAGACTGGCGCGCCTCAGCACCATTCGCTGGGTCGAGGAAAATCGGTCGGACCGACCGTGACTCCCCGTGAACTACCGTTTGCCCCATGGAGCAGCAGGCCGTGTATGTCCGCCGGCGCCTGGCCGGCGACGCCGTGAGGGGCAGCCTGACATCCCCGTCCTACGACCTCGCCCGCTGGCACCTTGTGTCCGAGCGGCCGACTTGGACCCGCTGCGGTCTGCGGCTCGGGGCCAACGAGCGGCGCTTGACCTGGCGCGATACCCCGGTGCCACGACGGTGTGCCAGGTGCTCGTCGGTGTCCGACTGAACCGCCGCCGCCAATAGCCCGGGTTGGTCGGACCAGTCGAGCGGCAGGTCCCGCCGACTGACGCTCCGGGTTTCGAGCTGAGTGCGGTCCTCGGCGTCTTCGAGGCCCGGATTACCGCGTGATCTATCCGAACGGCGACGAGTCGGCCTACGTCGCCACTGTGTCCGAGGCGACCGTGGCCGCCGGAGTGCCTCGGCCTGACGGAGACGAGACCTCTGAGGTGCGCTGCTTCCTGCCCCAAGAGCTGCCCGCTGCCGAAATGGGTCGACTCACGAGGGCCTTGTTCAGTGACCTGGGGATGCTCACGATCCAGACGGTGCCCACTTGCTCCGGGTCAGCGGCGTCATCGACCGAGGTCCTCGCGCTGGTACTCAGCCACCCATGACCGATTGCATCTGACCGGTATCTACGAACTGCTGGAAACTGGTCACTTTGCCGTCACGAAGCTTCCACACGTGGCACACCTGCGCATCGAGTTCCCTGCCCGTTGCCGTGTAGGTCCCCGTATAACGCGCTTCGACTACGACGGTGTTCCCTGCGTCGTGGAAGTCTTTGGGGTGCACGGCGAAGGTCCCATCCCACTCAGCGCCGAGCTTCACGAACAGGTTGTCCAGGATCGCATCAGGACCCCGCCACGGCGCACCGGTTGGCTGATACGGATTGCCTTCTGCCTCGCGCCACTCGATATCGGGGTCCATCCCGCCCAGAACTGTCGGCATGTCACCTTGGCCGAAGGCCTCATACAGACCGCGCATCACGTCGACGTTGCTCATGTTTCCTCCTACGTCCGCCTGTGGGTACCCTACGCTTCGGCCTTGGTAAAGACAATCGTGAATCGCGACGCTCGGCGCGCGGGGACCGTCGATCTCCAACTTGGACGAGCGCCGCTGTCGTCGTCTCGGCGGCATCAACGAGTCGCAGCCGTCGAGGTGCCCCACCACCGCTCCGGAGTGGTTATGACCTAGCTTCGATATCGGCAGCAACCGCCGGGGAGGGCCAGTGCCGAACATCGACAGCGAGCCGCTCTTTCGGCTTCGAAGCGGCGGGAGTTGGCGCGACCCTTGGCCCTCCTATCGCAGACTTCGAGAGGCGCCCGTCCAGAGCTTCGACCTTCCTGGTTTTGAACCGTTCTGGGTGCTGTCGCGCTTCGCCGATGTCTTCGACGCGGTTCGCGACACCACGACATTCTCGTCGGCGAAGGGGTTGACGCCCGATCCTGACAGTATGGCGATGTTCGAGGGACGGGCAGCTCCGATCGTGATGATGGACCCTCCGGAACACACGACGATGCGGCGCCTCGTCAGCCGGCCGATGACCCCGCGTGCAGTGGCCACACTTGAGCCGGCCATCCGCGCCTTTGTCGATGAACGTCTCGATGTCCTCGAGGGCGATCGGGCGGGAGACATCGTGGAGATCCTCTTCAAGCCCCTTCCCAGCTTCGTGGTGGCGCACTTCCTCGGCGTGCCGCATGAGGACCGGACCCGCTTCGACGACTGGACGAGCTCGATCGTTGCCGCCGCCGCGTCCGGCGATCTGGGCAGCGCACCTGACGCCGCTCTCGACATGTTCAACTACGCCACTGAGCTGATCGAACGACGACGTCACGATCCTTCGGATGACTTCATCTCGGAGCTGCTAAGTGCTCGGGCCGCAATCTCCGAGGAGTGGATCGTAGGTTTCGTCTTCACGATGGTCACCGGCGGGAACGACACCACCACCGGACTGCTGGGCGGTGCTGTCGAATTGCTAACGGATTATCCGTCCGAGAGGAGCCGACTACTCGACGAACCCAGCCAGATCCGGCCGTCCGTCGAGGAGTTCGCCCGTCTCACCAGCCCCGTCCAAAATCTGGCTCGCACGACGACCCGCCCGGTCGACGTGGGCGACGTCACCATCCCCCCGGGCGCCAAGGTCCTGCTCGTCTATGGGGCGGCGAACAGAGACGAGCGTGAGTTCGGGCAGCGCGCGGACGACCTCGACGTCCGCCGCCAGATCTCTCGCACGTTGAGCTTCGGTTATGGACCTCACCACTGCCTCGGCGCTGCAGTCGCACGTCTCCAGGCTGGGATCGCCCTGGAACGCCTCCTCGATCGGTTCCCCCACTTCGCAGTCGACAGCCAGGCCGGGCGGTTCGCTCCCGGACACTACGTCCGGCGCTATGAGTCACTTCCATTTGTCGCATCTTCCTGAGGACCTGCGGGGTCGCTGCGTCTGCCTGAAGGCACGCCCGTCTGATCCGGTCAAGCACTCGTCGGCCGGAGCGGCTCGTCATGATCCGACGCAAGCGACCGATTCCGGTCGGCACGTTGCTGGAGGACGGCACGTTCGCGCGCGTTCGTCGTGCGCGAGGCTGCCTCGGCGAACGCCACCCAGGCCTGCGAGTGAAGCCCCGCCCGCTCGAGCAGGTCTCCGTGAACGCTCGGAACCAGCGGTGAGTTGCCGAGTGCATCGGTGTCCATCTCCTCCAGCACGGCCAGCCCGGCGCCGGGGCCGTACGCACGTCCGTGCGCGACCGCCCGGTTCACGTCAACGACCGAGCCGGGCGCGGTACGGGACAGGAGGTCGTACAGCGCCGCGATCCGGCGCCAGTCGGTCTCCTCGGCGCGTACCGCACGGCCATGCTGCGCCGCGATCAGGGCCTGCAGGAAGTACCTACCGACCGGGGTCCCGCGGGCAGCCAACTCCTCCGCCTTTTCCAGGGCGGCCAGGCCGTGCCGGATCAGCACCTGGTCCCAGAGATTCCGGTCCTGTGCCTCCAACAGGACCGGAACCCCGTCCTCATCGAGGCGGGACGCCACCCGCGAACCCTGGATCTCGACCAGCGCTCGCAGGCCGAGAACTTCGGGCTCGTCGGGGACGAGAGCGGCCAGCATGCGCGCGAGCCGGATCGCTTCGTCGACCAGGTCTGGCCGCATCCACTCCTCGCCGGCGGTGGCGGTATAACCCTCGTTGAAGATCAGGTAGATAACTGCCATGACGTCGTCGAGCCGCTCGGCCCGTTCCGGTCCCACGGGAAGCTCGAACTCGGCGTGCGCCTGGGACAGGGTCTTCTTCGCCCGAGAGATCCGTTGGCCCATCGTGGACTCGGTGACCAGGAATCCCCGGGCGATCTCGGCGGTGGTGAGCCCACCGACCAGTCGCAGAGTGAGTGCCGCCCGGGACTCGGGTGTCAGCGTCGGGTGGCAAGACAGGAAGATGAGCCGAAGGACGTCGTCCTCGATGTAGTCGACTTGGAGGTCGAGGTCGGGCATCAACCCCTCCTCCCTTCCCTGGGCATGTTCGAGCTCCGTGACCTTGCGGCGGTAGGTGTCGGCACGACGGATGTGGTCGATGGCACGCCGCTTCGCGATGGTCATCAGCCACGCGACGGGGTTGTCAGGGACGCCGGATGCAGGCCACTGCTCGAGCGCGGCGACGAGGGCGTCCTGCGCCACGTCCTCGGCGAGGCCCAGGTCGCGGGTCATCCGGGTGAGGGCTCCGATGAGGCTGGCCGACTGGGCCCGCCAGACGTCGTAGACGGCCTGGTTCGGATCACAGGGGCGGGACTCTGCCGGCACCATGCCAGCGTAGTGAGCCCGGCCTCGGTCCGGCTCCGCCGATCACCGCCCCAGGGGGCGAAGGACCGGCGGCGCCAGGGTCACTCGCCGGGTGCCTCGGGGCCGGTCGAGATCTGGCGCAGCGTGGAGATCACTGTGATCTCGGGCCAGTACTTCGCATGAAGCTCGGCGAACGACCGCTGGTCCGCTGCGGCCTCCTCGAGGCTCGGGTACTCCATGATGGCCCAGCCCCCGACGACCTCCTTGGCCTCGGCATAGGGCCCATCGACGCGGGTGACTTCGCCCTGGCGGACGACGTAGTTCACGGCGTCCTCGGTCCCGTACAAGCCACCCCCGTCCAGGAACACGCCCTTGGCGGCGCGCTGGCTGATGTATTCGTCCATTGCGTCGAACAGCGCCTGCGGCGGCGTCCCGACGCCCTCTTCCATCCGGACGAATCCCATGAAACGCGCCATCTCGATCACTCCTTGTTGTTGGTTGAGGTCCTTGTCGCCCATACGTCGAACGGATAGGCAGTTCTTCGACATTCACTGTCGAGGTTTCACTCTCGCCATCAAATTAGAGGAGAGGTCAAGCGAGGGCGGCTCCGGGATCGCTCACAGGAGCGCCGGAGGTGCCCGCCGCCGGTGGAGAGCCGGGCCCGACCCCGAACGACGCTCAGTCCGGTCGGGTACCCTGGCTCTTGGCCGACCAGGGCGTCGATGGCCTGGAGGTGATGCTCTGTTCCGGACGGCGAAGCGGATGATCACGTGACGGACACGCGAGGGCGGGAGTTGATGCGTCTCGCACCCCGCGATCGAGACGAGCTGCTGTGTCCCGACGAGCCGTCGGCATTGCAGATCGAGATCACCAGCAGCTGCAACCTCCGGTGTCGCATGTGCCCGCTGACAACCGGAGACTCGTCGTCTGCCGCGTCCGCGGGCCACATGAGCGACGTGGTGTGGTCAGAGCTGCTTCCGATGGCACGTCGAGCGAAGCAGGTGTTCGTCTCGGGCTTCGGCGAGCCGCTGACCAACCCGCGCTGTCTCGAGCTCCTGCAGCAGCTGAACGACGAGGGCATCCGGACCACGTTCGTCACCAATGGGATCGCGTTGAAGCCCGCTATCGCTCGCCGACTGGCGAACCTGCCCTTCCTGGTGCACATCAACGTGTCCATTGACTCACCTGATGCAGCGTCCTACCGAAGGATCAGGGGCGGCAGTCTCTCCCGTGCCCTGAGAGGCCTGGCGAATCTCGTCGAAGCCATGCCCGATACCAGCCGCATCACGGTGTCTTCGGTGGCGATGCGGGAGAACGTCGCTACCCTTGCCGATTTTCCATCGATGCTTGCCGAACTGGGCATCACGACCTACATCGTCCAAGGGCTCAACGACTACACGGACTTCAGCAAGGATCAAGCCCTACTGAAGGTCGACGAGCTGTCGGCGGACCTCCATCGGCTGCGAGCCGCCTGCGATCGATGGGGCGTCCGGCTTCAGCTGACGACACCCGAGCGCACGGCGGCCGAGGCCCACCACAACACCAGGACTCTGGGGAAGTACTACCCACTCGGCGAGGACGGCGTACCGCAGACCCGCCAGTGCATGATCCCTTGGGAATCGCCCTACATCGACAAGGACGGGCGGGTATTCCCCTGCTGTATCGCCGGCTCGAGCGGCCAGTCACCGGTGGGCCAGCTCGGAGATCCCGCCCTCGGCACGCTCGGTGAGATCTGGGTCGGCGACGCGTTCCAGGGGTTCAGGAAGGCGATACTCGACGCTGACACGACACCGGAGGTGTGCAAGCACTGCACCATCGTCCCGTTCGGTCCGCATCCGTACCGTGCCTACGCCGCTGCTTTGGTCGGCGCGAATCGGATCATCGCGCACGACGGAGCGGTCAGCGTCCAGTTCCTGAACACCGGGACGCAGGCTTGGACTCCCGGCAGCGTGCTGATCGGCACGACGTCGCCGCATGACCATCCTTCTCCATTGGCCCACCCCACCTGGCTCTCGGAATGGCGAGTGGGCTCCTGCGCCGAGCCGACCGTTGCGCCAGGTGGGTCGGCGACCTTCACCTTTCGGATCCACCTCCCGCCGAAGCAGTTCACCGAGGAATTCCAACTGGTCGTCGACGGCATCGCCTGGCTCCCCAACACCCGCTTCACCGTTGAGACCCCATCGGTGGCGCTCCACCGGGAGCGCGAACACCGTGCACGGTGGCTGGATGCTCGTGCCACTCATCCCGACGGCCCAAGGCCCTCGTCGGGGCCGCTCTCGCGCATGATCGGCATGGGTCGGCGAACAATCCACGCGATGAGCTCCCCGCAGTGGCGTCGGAGCAAGTCGGCCGGGTAGGGGGACAGGTCGCCGATTGCCGCGTCGACTGATCGATCAGTCGTTCTCAGGTGTCGTCGGCCGGGCACTGCCGGCACAGTGATGGTGAACGCCAGGCCGACACCGCGCTCTGACGCATCGCCATGGTGCACATCGCGCACGATCCCCAGACACGGATGTGTTTCGACGGCTGCAAGTGCCATCAAGCCGCCGCGCACGCTGAAACTGTGGGCCGCAGGCCCCTGCAGCACGGTGGAGGTGCGGTCTGGCGGGCCGGGGCAGCCATACGGGTGACACGTGGTGCTCCCGTACGGCTGCCCCGATCTCCGCGAGGTCTAGAGACCCTCGATCGCCGTGTAGAGCCCGGTCGAGACGAGTGAAGCCGACGGACTCTTCAGTGCTTCAGCCCAGAATGCCTGCCAATCGGTGTCCTCCGCCAGCGCGTCGATGAACGCTCCGTACGTCGCTCCCGATTCGAAGGTCATCATGTAGACGACGGACATCGGCTCTCCGCCGATATGGGTCTGCGCGACGTTGATCGTCGCCCCCAGTCGCTCGTGGATCCCCTTCGCCTTGGCCAGCTGCCCGATGAACACGTCCAGCTTTTCGGGCACCGGTCGCCAAGTGGCCACTTGTGATACTTGCGCCATGTTGATTCCGCCTCTTCCTATCAGGCCCACCCTGTGGTGAGCTGATATCGATCTTTGCATGCTGCCGCCAGGTCTGCCCGGCCGCGCGGTGCGGGTGCGAACACGTGCCCGGCTCGTGCCACTCCTCGCGGCGCCGGCGCGGCTCGGGCTAGCGCTCGAAGAAGGAGAAGCCGGCCTGCGCCCGACGCCACCGCCATCTTGATCAGGCGTCTGTCCGGGTCTGCCAGAGATGATCAATCCGACCTCTCCACTGAACCGAACGCCGATGATACGGAGCACATGGGGGCGTGACCGTCGGCATCGAACTCGTCGGCTGACCACGATGTGGAAAGTACCTGCCAGAGAGGGCTGAACGAATACCGACGGAAATTCGTCCGAGAAGGTGCACACCTTCTCGATGACTCTCAGGAGCCGAAGAAGGCTCTCAAGATCGATTCGGTGAGTTCAGGCTGATCGCGGTAGGTGCCGTGACCGCAATCGGGGAGAAGGTGGTACTCCGTCGTCTCCGAGGACAGGGCCGCGACCATCTCCTCCTGGCAGACGGGAGGGCAGACGGGATCGTCCTCACCGGCAAGCACCAGCGTCTGGCAGGTGATGTCGGCCAGGAGATCACGCAGGTCCATCGTCCGCTGTTCGCCGTTGATGAAGTGTTCCGTCACCGCACGGTTGACGATGGCACGGCCACGAGCCTCGCTGGGTCCCGGACCGTGTCGGGTGTACAGCGGGAGACAGATCTCCATGTACGCGTTCATGTGCTCTGGAGTGGGGTCCGTCCAGTAGGAGCTCGCGACTTCACGAGCCTCGATGCCACCGAGCCGGGCCATCATGTCGTAGAGCGCGTCCAAGTGCAGTCGAGCAGCGGTGCTGGACAGCACCAACTTGGACGGGAACTCCGGGTATCGCGCGCCGACTACCGCCGCGACCATCCCACCGAACGAGTTCCCGAAGATGACAGGCCGTTCGATTTCGAGGGCGGCGCAGAATGCGATGACGTCCTCCGCCCAGGAGTCGAGGTTCCAGTGCGTCGAGTCGCCGTGATCATCGCTGCGACCCTGACCCCGGTGGTCGAGGTACACGACCTGATGGGTGTCACTGAAGCGCCCGAACCAGGGCTTGAAGAGGGAGTGGTCGAAACCGGGACCACCGTGCAGCAGGAGCAGGGTCGGCTTCGCCACCATCGCCGAGCCTTCCGCGACGAGGCCGACACCCTCGACGTCGAAGAACAGCCGGCTGCCACCGATGTCGACTCGCATGCAGGGATGCTAGGTCCATCGGCGAACCCGGGGGTGTCGACGAGCCGCGCGTCAGGCACCTCTCCTGGCTTCATCGCACACCGGGCACATCTCAACCGTCGGAGGATCGTTCTCCTCGAGTGCTGCGGCTGCGGCGTCCGTCGACCATTCGTGAAGAGCTGTCAGGGTCCCGCACGGGAACTCGTTCTTCTCGGCGTCGAGTAGGTGGAGGGTTCCCCGGGGTTCGGTCCCGTCGCTGCTCTTGCCTTCCGAATAGATCACCCAATCCGTGGCCATGCCCACATGGTGACCCACTCGCCACCACCGTGCAACGCCGAGCCCCACCGCCCGATCGACCCCACCCCGTCGTCACCGGACCGAACGGCAGGGACGCCACTGGCGATGCTCCGGCGTGACGCGTGGGACGAACGGCGTTGCGGTCAGCGTGGAGCCACCGGCCTGACCCCCGCAGAGATCTCTTCGGCCCACCCGTAGACGACGTGTCGATCGAGAGTCGTGAATCCGGCCGAACTGAGCACCTCCTGCAGGACAGGCAGCACGTCATCGGCCTGCTGCTCCTTGCAGAGGTCGAAGACCGAGTCGAGTTGGGATTGTGGATCGTTCTGTTCCATGGTTCGGCTCTACCCGAGGTTCCCGTTCCCGACCCGTGGCCGGACGAATTGCAACCCTCAGCTACGGACTAGCGGGACAGTCGACTCTCCACCGCTGAACGGGCACGGGCGACCACTGCTCGATCGTCGTGAAGAACGCTCACGATGTTCGTGCCGGCCAGGATGACACCGAGCTCGAATGCGACTTGCGCGGGGTCGGTGTCCGGCGGCAGTTCGCCCTTCTCCACCGCGACGCCGGCTTCGCGCCCGAGCAGGTCCCGCCACTGCTGTTGGATACGCGCCACTGCATCATGGACCCGTCCGGGTCGTGCTCCGACCTCGGCGGAAGCGGCGACGAAGAAGCAGCCCCCGGGGAAGACACGGCGCTCCACGTAGGAGAGGAAGCCGTCACACAGGGCGACCAGTCGTTCGCGCCCTGGTTCGGTCCCGACCAGCGCCGGTGTGACCACTTCGGTGATGAAGCTGGCCCGTGCGGCCTCGATGGTCGCCAGCTGGAGATCCTCCTTGGAGCCGAACAGTGCGTAGACACTGCTCTTCGCGATCCCGGTGGCGTCGGCGAGTCGGCCGATCGAGAGCCCTTCGATGCCCTCGATCGTCGCGAGCTCTGCCGCCACCTGCACGATGCGGGCACGGGAACGCTCGCCGGGAGCCCGGGTCCGCCTTCTCGGTGCCTCCTCCTCTGACATCGGCTCGTCTCCCTCCCCTCGCCCAACGGACCCCTTGCATCTTAGACGCACGACCGTTTATGATGTCTGCACGATCGTTCGTCTATAGGGGGTCGGCGCCGGTGACCACCGACTGGGAAGAAGCGGGGCGGGGTTGGGGGGCGCGTGCGGTGGAGTGGGCATATCTGTTCGAGCCGTACGCCCGACCCGCCAATGAGTTGCTGTTCGACCGTCTGGAGATCGGGGAGGGTGTGCGCCTTCTCGATATCGCCTGCGGGTCCGGGTTCGCAGCCCATCTTGCCGCCGAGAGGCATGCCGAGGTCTCGGGACTCGACGCAGCCGGGGCCCTCGTGACGATCGCACGGGCGAGGACCCCGAGCGGGGACTTCCGTGTCGGCGACATGTTCGGACTGCCGTTCGCAGACAACAGCTTCGACGTCGCCACCAGCTTCAACGGCATCTGGAAAGGTTGCGAGGGCGCCCTGAGCGAAGCTCGCCGGGTGCTCGTGCCGAACGGTCGGCTGGGACTCACCTTCTGGGGGAGCTACGACCGTCTCGGCCTGATGCCGTACTTCGTCAAGGTCATCGAACTCTCGCCCCCCGACCACGGGGAAGCGAATATGGAACATGGGGACACCGGCCGGGTAGGCGTCGCGGAGGACATGCTCGTAGCGACGGGCTTCTCGTTGTTGGAACGCGGAGCTGTCGACGTTGTGAGCGAGTGGCCCGACACCGACACGGCCGTTCGTGCACTGGCCGCGGCGGGACCGTCCGTCCCGGCGATCGAGGCGGTGGGCTACGGGATGTTCTGTGAGGCGCTGCATGAGGTCATCTCGCCCTTGTGCGATCGGGACGTCGGCGTCCGGATCACCTCCGAATTCGGATGGATCGTCGCAAGTGCCGACTGATCCGATGCCCGTCCGCCAGTGAGCCGATACCGACGGCGTCCACAAAGGAGTGGCCCGATGACGAAACCGAGTATCCAGGAAGCCCTGTATCCGGATCTCACGTGCTTCGGGTGCGGTCACGCCAATCCCGACGGCTTCCACCTGCGCAGCTATCGGGAACGCGACATCACCGTCGCCACGTTCACTCCTCGCGCCGAACACGACAACGGGTTCGGCTTCCTCAACGGGGGAATCATCTCGACGGTGCTCGACTGCCATACTGCGGCCGTCGTGATGTGGGAGGCCGATCGGCATGGTTGGGCAGCCGACGAAGGGGCACCGGTTCCCTTCATCACAGCTGGCTTCGACGTTCGATTCCTGCGGCCGACTCCGTTGGGACCGCCCCTGTCGCTTCGGGCGGAACCGGTGGAGGTTTCCGCGTCGGCCATCGTCGTGAGCGCCGAGCTCGTCCATGACGGCAAGGTGCGGGCAACGATGTTGGCGAACTGGTTGCGATTCCATCCTCGGTAGGAGCGAGGTGGTCGATCACTCCGAGAGCGCCGGCCCGTTGGGTTACCCCGTACCGAGCGATGCGTACCGGGCGTCGGGCAGGCCCGGAACGGCGCCGGTCACCCGCCGGTCTCCTCCGAGTAGCTGTCCTCGAGGTTGTCCTGGAGGACCTGCGCCGGATGATCTTCGGTCGACACCACGAGCGGCTTCGTCAGCGTCCGCACCCGGTAGGTCCACCCGGCCGGCAGGGTCAGTCGGGATGCCAGGCCGGGAAGGTCGGCCATGGAAAGGGTCGGGTCCTTGATCTGGCTGTAGGTCTGCATCACCCAGACGGTGCCGTCGGGTTCGACCAGTTCGTAGACCTGACGACCCGAGGCGAAGGTGAACGACGCCTGCCGGCTCACCGCGTGGGGGGGTGTAGGGAACCTCCGCAGCGGCCACGCTCGTCCCCA
Source organism: uncultured Acidimicrobiaceae bacterium (assembly GCA_963841885.1). Lineage (GTDB taxonomy): Bacteria > Actinomycetota > Acidimicrobiia > Acidimicrobiales > RAAP-2 > Bog-756. The sequence continues at coordinate 282,190 of CAWJEK010000015.1, read as the reverse complement.
GGACGACCGTCGCTTCCTCGATCATGGCAATGCCACCGAACGTCTTGATCACCTCGGCACCGCGGCGCTCCTTCGGAGGCGCCCCGTCTCCACTCCGTCCGATCAGTGGGTCATTCGCAATGACGGGGTGACGCCATGGCGTGGTAGCCACCGTCGACGTGGAGAACCTCGCCGGTGATGGCCCGAGCCAGATCGGACGACAGGAAGCAGATGGCGTCGGCGACCGGGCCGGGATCGCTGTCCGACCATACGAGGGGGCTGGTCGTCGCCCACGCGTCGAGCAGCGCGTCGAATCGTGGGATGCCCCGGGCAGCTCGGGTGAGCAGCGGGCCTGCGGCCACCAGGTTGACCCGGATGCCCTGAGGACCGAGGTCGCGAGCCAGATACCGGGCGGTCGAACCCAACGCGGCCTTGCAGACTCCCATCCAGTTGTAGACCGGCCACGCACCGCCGTTGGCATCGAAGTCGAGACCGACCAAGGATGCGCCGGCCGCCGGGGCCAGAGCCACCACCAGGCGGGCCAGGTTGCTCAGGCTCCACGCACTGGTCCTGAACGCCAACTCGATGCCATTCGGATCGGCGTCCATGAAGGGGCCGTCGAGCGCGTCCTTGGGGGCGAAGGCCACGGCGTGGAGCGCCCCGTCGAAGGGACCGAACCGGGAACCGAGGGTCCCGGTCAATTCGTCCACCTCGGATCGTTGGGTGAGGTCGAGGGGGAACACGTCGAGTGGCGCGCCGTTCCCGGCCACCAGCTGGCGTACCCGCTCCACGTCGCGGGGGAACGCCGTCAGCACCACCTCCGCCCCCATCGCTCCGGCTCGGCGCGCCGTGGCGAAGGCGATGCTGTCCTCCGTGGCGACTCCGGTGATCAGCAACCGCTTGCCGGTCAGCAGGTCTGGACTCATGGTCGCAGGCTCACGTTCCATCCGCATCGCTCTGTCGACGGTCGTCGCCCGCAGCAGACCGCTCGTTACGGAGGTCGGCTCCGGACTCCCTTGATGATCGGCTCAGCGACTCGCGATAGGTCGTCATGCGTCGGCGCAGCCCCGGGTTCTGGATGGCCAGCATGCGGACCGCGAGGAGCCCGGCGTTCGTGGCGTTGCCGACGGCCACCGTGGCCACGGGTACACCCGAAGGCATCTGGACGATCGACAGGAGCGAGTCCATGCCGTCGAGGTGGCGGAGGGGGACCGGGACCCCGATCACGGGGATGGACACCAGCGAGGCCAGCATCCCCGGGAGGTGGGCTGCACCCCCGGCCCCGGCGATGATCACCCCCACCCCTCGGGCTTCGGCTTCGGAACCGAAGGCCACCATGTCGTGGGGGGTCCGATGAGCCGAGACGATCCGCACCTCGTTCGGGACGCCGAAGTCGTCGAGCACCGCGGCGGCGGCCTCCATGACGTGAAGGTCCGATTTGGAGCCCATGACGACGGAGACGCTCACCGGCAGATCGGTTCCGGACGTAGGGTCATGACTCATCCGAGCATCCTTTCGGCCGCGGTCCGCGCCCGCTCCAACGCCTCGGGCACCGAATCGGCCAGCGCCGTGACGTGCCCGACCTTGCGACCGGGTCGCGGGACCTTCTGGTACAGGTGGACGTGAACGTCGGGAACCGCCAATGCCAAGGGTAGGCGGCTGGAGAACTCCGCCGCCGAATCGGCGATGAGGTTCACGGTGGCGGCCGGCCGGATCAGTCCGGTCTCCCCGAGCGGCCAGTCCAGGACCGCGCGTAGATGTTGGTGGAACTGCGAGGTGGCGCACGACTCCAGAGTGATGTGCCCGGAGTTGTGCGGTCGCAGCGCGAATTCGTTGAGCAGGAGTCGTCCGTCACGGGTCACGAAGTACTCGACGGCGACGATGCCCGTGGCGTCGAATCCATCGAGGATCGACCGAGCCCACGACGCGCCCTGTCGCACGATTTCCTCCGGCAGGTCGGCGGGAATGGTGAGCTCCCGACAGATCCCCTCCACCTGCAGGGTCCCGATGGGTGGATAGGTGGCGATGAGTCCCGACGGGCTGCGGGCGATCAGGATGGCGAACTCGGCGGCGAGTCCGAGGTGCTCTTCGACGATCCACCGTGGTCCGTCACCTCCACCGTCCATGGCCAGGAGCCGCTCGACCGCAGAGGGATCGGACGCGACGACCACGCCGCGCCCGTCGTAGCCGCCTCGACGTGCCTTCAGCACGACGGGCCATCCGTACCGGTCGGCGAATGCGGTGACATCAGAGGGCTCGACGACCGGCGTGAACGCCGGGACCGGGACCGAGAGGTCACCGAGTCCGCTCAATGCGGCCCGGGCGAAGAGCTTGTCGCAACTGAGTGTCAGGGCCTCGGCTCCGGGACGGATGACCGATCCCTCGGACGCCATGGCCCGGAGGACGTCGAGGGGCACGAGCTCGTGGTCGAAGGTCATCACGTCGGCGTCGGCGGCCAGACGACGCAGCAGCGCCGCGTCATCGGCACGACCGAGCGTGTAGCTGGCTCCGGCGGAGACCGCCGGGTCGGCGACGGACGCGGCCAGCACGTGGAGGTCGATGCCGTAGTCGATGGCGGCCTGATGGGTCATCCGGGCCAACTGGCCCGCCCCCACCATGGCCACCCGCGCCGCCGGCGCCACCTGGATCGCCTCCTCCAGCACCATCGCCTGTCCCCCACTCCTCACCGGAAGTACTCCGGACGACTGACATAGGTGTCCGACACCATCAGCACACCGGGGCGGCTGGCCAGGAGTGCCCGGAGCCCCTCCAGCAGGTCCGCCACCCGATCCGGCGGCAGCACCACCATGAGGAGGGCCAGACCATTGCGGTCATTGAACATCAGACGTCCCTGGTGATAGCCGTCGTGACCGAGGCCGGAGACATTGGACACGGCGGTGAACCCGGTGGCGCCGACCTCGGCGAACAACTCGGCCACCGCTCGTGACTCCTCGCCTCCGACCACGACCTCGATCTTGGTCATCGCCGTCAACTGCCACGCATCATCCATCGTGGATCTCCCATCCGGTCGTCGTGCTGACATTGCGGGTCGGGGGCGGGGGCGGCCCAGCCCACGGGACCCAGGAGCCGTCGACCCCACGGAGCATCCACGGAGCCGAGCGGGCGTCGCGGGCGGCGAGGTGCACCCACTCGCCGCCGAAGAGCTCACGCAGCACCGGGTTCCGGGCGATGACCCCGTCGATCCGGGTGATGGGTGCTTCCACGACCGTCAGTAGGCGCAGCGGCTCGTGGAAGGCACGGCCCTCCACGAACAGCGACTGCAACGGCAGGCCGACCTTGAGATCACCTCCCGCACCCTCGGTGACGCCGACACCCGCCACGATGTTGTGCACCGTCTTGTCCCCTGCCGCGAAGACGTCCGGGGCGACGGTGGAGAAGTAGTACTGCATGTTGATCCAGTGGGCGACGACCATCGGCGCGGTCAGGATGGTCTCGAGGGCCGTGCCGTCGGGGTCGACCTCCGGGTCATAGGAGTGCAGGAAGGAGCGACGCCGGAGGTCGACACCTTCGGTCATGGTGCGGGGTCCGACGATGAACGAGGCGTTCCGGGCCAGGCCCCATTCGGGTTGGAGCTCGGCCCAGTCGGCGGATCGACGGTGGACCGCCTCCACCGGATCGCCGTCGGCGGTGGGGTCGAGGTCGGCCATCCGCTCGGCGGCCAGCGCCGCCCCGGCGCCGGCGAGGGCGTCACGCAGTCGCTCCAGGGCTCCGACGTGCTGCTTCGGCACCAGGTGGAGATCGTGGAACGAGAAGGTGTCGGTGGCCGTATCGTGCTCGGCCGCCACGAAGTGCGTCGCATCCGGGACGACGATGCCGCGCTCGGCCAGCAGGGCCCGCACCGGTGGACGATTGAGGATCGCACAGGCCGCCCGCGCGCTGTCGGCTCCGCGGTTGCCTCCGCAGGCGCCGCAGTCGAGTGAGGCCGCGTGCGGGTTGTTCTCGGTCGTGCTGCCGTGGCCGCACAGGACCACGAGCGGGGCGAATCCCCGCGTCAGCCCCATGGTGGTCAGCGCCGTCTCGGCGAAGAGTGCCTGTTCCTCGTCCGGCATTCCCGTCCGGTCGGGATCGGCATCGATCTGCGTCGGGGCCGAGGGCGCGACCCGGGCCGACAGTCGCCCACGGACCCGGGCGAAGCGGGTGGGGCGGAGCGTCCTGGCGGCGAGGAGTGGGGCGGCCACGAACCCGCCGGCCTCGGCGAGCATGAAGGGGGCCATGCTGTTGCGCCGGGCCCGGTCGAATGCGTGTCCGCCCTGGGCCTGGAGCTGCTCACCGGCGAGCCGGCGCCGGGCAGCGACCTCATGCCCGACCGCGGCCCGCTCCTCCATGTCCACCGTCGGGGACAGGAGGACGGGAAGGAGGCTGACGGGCTGCGCACCGAGGGCGCGGTAGCGGAGCGGGAGCGCGAAGAACCCCGCGAACCCGAAGGTCTGGTAATCACCCGACTCCTCGAGATGACGTCGGATCCCCTCGGAACGGGTGTCGATGCAGCAGACGACCTGGGCGTCGGGGCTCCGGGTCGATCCCACGACGCTCAGGCCGAGCAGTCCAAGAAGCTCGTCCCGGTAGTGGTGCTCGAGGGCCAGCAGCCAGGCACGGCTCGCCCGGTCACGGTCCAATGACGCGAGCGACGCCTGCGCGACGTCACTCAACCCGGGGACACGGCGCGGGTCGGGCACGGCCGGATCCCGGGTCGAGGCACGGGCCGGCGACGGCGCGGGACCGGCCGGGGTTTCACTCCGCCGGAGGGTGTCGTAGGCGAGGCGGACCGCCACGAAGTCGACGAGATCCAACGAGGGGCCCGGCGTGCCCGGAGGAGCCCACCGCGACCGCCACTTGGCATGGCCCGCCCATCCCGGCAGGGCGGCCAACTGGGTCACGAACTCCGCGCGCCATCCGTCCCGATCGATGCCGAGCTGGTCGAGACACCAGGCGATGGCGTCCTCGGCCCGGTCGGGTAGCTCGGCGAGGAGCGTCCGCCCGTGTCGACCGACCAGGCTCCGCGTGCCCGGATCGAATCGCACCGCGCCGTGCCACGAGGGGTAGAAGGCGGCATCCGGGGCTCCCGGAAGACTGGCCGACAGGAACGCCGAGCACCACTTCGCCACCTGATGGTTCACGCCGACCGCCGGTTCGCCCCGAGTCCTCGACCATGCGGCCACGTCGTCGGAGGAGCTGTGCGGACCGATCCCCGCGTCGGCGAGTTCGGCGGTGGCCCTCACGACGTCAGCCGAGGTGACCCGGCCGGACGCTAGGGCGTCGACGAAGTGGTCGGGGCTCGGGAGACCGTCGGCACCGAATACCGTCCGGGCCACGGACACCGCCGCCGCGAAGCCCAGCTGTCGCAAATCCCACAGGGGGTTCACGGCGATGAAGGTACCGAGCGGCCACAGCGGGCCGATCACCCTGGCCGCCTCGTCGAGCTCCACCAGGAGCCGTGCATGTCTGGTGGGCGTCGCGGTATCGGTCATGCCGCGCTCCAGACGGGTGCCGCCTCCGTCAGTGGCCCCGATCGGGGCAGAGGGACCGGGCGCACGACCTCGACGCGCTGCGTCGCGGTGGCGGCCGGTGCAGCGAGATGGATGAGCGCCATCCGCAGCCGGAGGCCGACAGGCCGGGCGCGGAGCAGGAGCGCTGCCGCCGCACCGCCGGCGGCAACGGCGAGCAGGAGCCAGGGACTGAGCGAAGCGGATCCGACCGGGGGGAGGCTCGGGCCGACCCAGGCGAAGAGACCGGCGGCGATGAGGCCGTAGAGGGCGCTGCTCACCACGATCAGGAAGTCGGAGAGCACGGTCCGTCCGGCGCTCCGCTCCGTCCACAGCGCCCAGGCACCCACCCCCGCGGTCGCGGCCACGAAGATCGCCAGGGGACCGCTCGCGGGGTGTCCGGAGATCCCCGGGGCGGAGAGGACGACCCCCATCGAGACGAGTCCGGCCGAGCCGGACATGACGACTCGGCCGAACGTCACCGCCCGGTCAGCTTCAGGCACGACGCCTCCGGGCCGCGGCATCTGTCCGCCGGAACCGAGGAATAGGGTGGCTTTGTAGAGCGCGTGACCGATGAGGTGGACGACTCCGGCGCCGAACGCGCCGACGACGCATTCGACCACCATGAATCCCATCTGGCCCATGGTGGAGTAGGCCAGTTCGGACTTGACGTCGGAGCAGTGGGTCATGATCGCCGTGGCCACCACCGCGGTGGATGCGGCGACGGCAAAGGCTACGACCGTGACCACCACCGAGCTGGAGGCGACCGCCCCGGTCCGGATGAGCAGGATGCCGCCGCCGTTGACGAACCCGGCATGCAGGAGCGCCGACACCGGGGTGGGTGCAGCCACCGTGCCGGGCAGCCAGGAGCCGAATGGGCCCTGGGCGCATCGGGCCAGGGCGGCGACCACGACGAGCAGGGCGACGAGGGGACCCGCGTCCCCCAGCCGGTCGGACACCTGGGACAGGGAACCGTGGCCGACCAGGGTGACGGTTCCCACCCGGAGCGAAGCGATCACGGTCGCCACCGCGAGCGCACCGTCGCCGATCAGGAAGGCGATCGCCGTGCGACGCCTACTCGGCCGCACACCGGGGAGATCCGGCCGGTAGCCGACGATGACCAGGAATCCGCCCGAGGCGAGCACCCATCCGACGAGGAGTCCGACCAACGTGGTCGATGCCGCGACAACGGTCATGGAGGCGACGAGCACGCCGGCACCGATCACGAACCGGGACGAGCGTGGATCGGTCCGGAGGTAGCGGACCGAGAAGGATTGCACGACGGCGCCGATCCCGAGCACGAGGGCGATCAGCGTCACCGTCAGGCGATTGGCGCTGAGGCCGATCACCACGCTCCGGTGCGAGTGGATGCCGATGCCGATGGTGCCGTGGACGGCCACGAAGACCACCAGCAGGCCGGTGAGCGCCACTCCGAACCAGTGCAGCGCCGCGCTCATGCGGGCCCCCACTTGTCGGCGGGACCCCGAGAGAGCCATCGCCCCCGCACCGAGCAGCGGTGCTGCCACGGTACCGACGAGGCACAGTCTGGCGACCGTCGTCATCGCCTGTCCTCCTCGGATCTCCTCGGCCAGCTGTCGACCACGTCACCCTCCGGTATCTTACGATTTGTACTTCGTGAGTTTTAATCCATAATTTCTGATCCCGCAAGTACTTTTCGTATGATTATTCTGGAGAGGTGCACTTCGCTTCACGAAGCCGAGTACGGTAATGAGGGTGGAGGACGTTGACACCCCGACCACCAAGCCCGGTTGGACGTTCCTCACGAATCACGGCCACGTACTCGTCTGCATCGCCAACGACCCGGAGATCCGCGGACGCGACATCGCCGCCCGGGTGGGCATCACCGAGCGAGCGGCCCAGGCGATCGTCGCCGATCTCGTCGCCGAGGGCTACGTCGAGCGCACACGCGTCGGGCGGCGCAATCACTACCGGATCGCCATGGACCGGAAGCTCCGCCACCCGTTGGAACAGTCGCACCGCATCGACGAGCTCCTGGCGTTGGCCACGCCCGGACCCGACGGCACCCGGACCGTTCCGGCCCGTGAGAGATGACGTGCACCCGTCGGCGGCGGTGCCCGGACCATCAGGCCTGACGTCACCTATGCGGGTCGTGCCACCGTCCCGGCGACCGGCCCCGGCGGACTTGACCTGATCGACAAGGCGACCGTTACCGGGACGTGACCGTGACCGGCAGGTGCTTCACCCCGTTGATCCAGCTGGAGCGCAGCCGGATGGCGTCGCCCGCCTGCCCGATCGAACTCGTGTGCGCGAGCAACTCCTCGAGCAACACCGAGATCTCGAAACGCGCCAGGTGGGCTCCGAGGCAGTGGTGGGGTCCGCCGCCACCGAAGGAAACGTGCGGATTGGGGGCACGGGTGACGTCGAAACGCCGAGGATCTTCGAACACCGCGTCGTCGTAATTGGCGGAGAGGAAATACAGGGCGACCGGGTCGTCCTCGCGGATCGCGACCCCGTGCAGCTCGAGATCGCAGGTGGCGGTGCGACGGAAGTAGACGATCGGTGTCGACCAGCGGATGATCTCGTCGGCGGCGGTGTCGGCCAGCCCGGGGTCCGACCGGAGCAACTCCATCTGCTCCGGGTTGTCCAGTAGCGCCAACATGCCCTGGGACATGGCGGTGCGCGTCGTCTCGTTGCCCGCCACCGCCAGCGCCAATACGAAGATCTCGAACTCATGTGCACCCAGAGCGTCGTCGTCGACCTCGGTGATCAGGGACGTGACGATGTCTTCCCGGGGTTCGGCCCGGCGCTGCTCGGCCAGCTGCGTGCCGTAGGTGTAGAGGGCGATGGCGGCGTTCATCGGCGCGTCGGGGTCGCCGTCCACGGCGAACTCGGGGTCGTTGGCCCCCGAGATGGTATTGGTCCATGCGGTGACGCGGGCCCGGTCCTCGATGGGCACACCCAGCAACTCGGAGATCGCGAAGGCGGGCAGGACGGTCGCGACCTCCGTGACCCAGTCGAAGGTGCCACGGGCGAGGACGTCGGCCAGGACATTCCGGACGGCCTGGCGGTAGCTCGCCTCGAACTGGGCGATGGCCCGCGGGGTGAAACCGCGGTTCACGAGCCGGCGCAGGCGGGTGTGCTCGGGCCGGTCGGTCTCGATGATCGAGCGGAACAGGTCGCGCTGCTCATCGGTCTGGACGTTGAGGAACACTCCGCCGCGTTGGGACGAGAACCGCTCGATGTCACGGCTGGCTGCCTGTACGTCCGCGTGACGGGTGAGTGCCCAGAACCCGGGCACGGCCGGGTCATCGGACTCGTGCCAGAACACTGGCGCCTCACGGCGCAGCCACTCGAACTGTTCGTGTGGGATCCCCTGCGTCCATTGGTCCTGGCCGATGAGGTCGATATCCATCACAGTCGCCTTTCCGTGTTCCCTGACAGTCGGACGCCGACGAGGAAGCCTTCCGGCATCGGAGAATCCGCCGACCGAACCATTGTCCCGACGTGGAGCAGGGAGCAACTCGGCGGCCGCCCATGCCCGTCGGGTCACATTACGCCACAGGCCTCCCCCGACTGTTCGTGGGTCCGGTCCGAACCGGCGGACCCACTTGCCCCGGCCCGCCGGGTGAGGGACGCTCTCCCCGGTGGCCCCGGGAAGCCATGCCACGGCACGGACCGGCCGGCTGGCGACCAGGGAGCCAGCGGCAACGGAGCCGTCGGGGGAGTCGTGGACGGCACCCGACAGAAAGGTGAAGTCACCCATGTCCGACAGACTGGCAACCTGCATGTGGTTCGATCACGGTGAGGCTTGGCGGGCAGCCGAGTTCTACGCGGGCACGTTCCCCGACAGTCACGTCGACGCGGTCCACCTGGCCCCCTCGGACTATCCGGGCGGTTCGGCCGGCAACGAGCTGACGGTCGAGTTCACCGTGCTCGGCCGAACCTTCCGTAGGTCTGAACGGCGGTCCGAACTTCGTTCCCAACGAGTCGGTGAGCTTCATGGTGCTGACCGACGACCAGGCCGAGACGGACCGGTACTGGAGTGCCATCGTCGACAACGGTGGCGAGGAGAGCGCGTGTGGCTGGTGCAAGGACCGCTGGGGCTTCTCCTGGCAGATCACGCCTCGGGCGTTGCTGGCGGCGACGAACAGCGACGACGAGGCCGCGGCCAGGCGGGCGATGGACGCGATGATGACGATGACGAAGATCGACATCGTTGCCATCGAGACCGCAGCCCGAGGATCTACGGGGTGATCCGGCCTGAGGCACCCCGGAGGCTGCGTCCGGTCACTCCGGCGGGAGGGCGAAGATCGAGTCCGGGCCGAGCGCGTCCGTCAGCACCCGGCGCCGAGCGAAGCGCCAGTCGCCGTCGACCACGCGGTAGTCGTCCAGGTAGCGGCCCCAATGGTCCAACCCGACCCCGGTCAGGACGAAGAAGTAGCACCTTCCGGTCGCCGTGGTCTCGTCAACGAGATCGATCTGGTGCGTGGCGGTGCAGTGGCGCAGGTAGGCGGGGCGCTCCCCCGGCTTCGCCGTGCGCTCCGGCACATCGGTGAACATCGTTCGGATCTCGTCGCGCCCGTGGTGGGCGACTCCACCGATCTCGATGATCGCATCGGACGCGAAGAGCCCGAGCATGCGGTCGAACAGTCCGCCGTCGCCGTAGGAGTTGTAGCGGACCACCAGGTCCCGGATCGCTTCGCGGGCCAGCAGTTCCGAGACGTTGAACATGGCCAGATCATCCCGCACGGCCGCCGGCCCCGCTGGAACGGGCCCCGTCAGGTCCCTAGAACTTCTCCAGTTCGCGCAGCCACGCCGTGGTGGCCACCAGACCGTCGTCCAGACTGATCGGGTCGTAGCCCAACCGCAGGTAGGTCTTCGACTCGGTGTGCGGTCGCCGGACGGGAGGGTTCTCGCCGCTTTGGCCGCTTTGGCCGCTTTGGCGGCGATGGCGACCAGCGTGGCCCCGAACACCTTGGCGACCTCGGGGTCGTCGGAGGGCTGGATGTCCTCGACCCGGTGGTCGATGCCGGCCAACTCGCAGATCCGGCTGCAGGCTTCGGCCGTGCTCACCACGTCCTCGGGACGGCCGTCGAGCATGTACCGCTCACCGGACACCCCCCGGTCAAGGGCCAGGATGCAGCCCCGGGCGATGTCGTCGGCGAACACCCAGCTGACCGGGAACCAGAGGTAGGACTGGATCCGCTGGCGGAGGCCCGAGAGCAGCACCCGGTTGAAACTGGTGCGACCGAGCGCATTGCTCACCACCGGCGAGGGACCGAAGATGGCCCCGGGATGGGTCGTGACCACGTCCCGACCGGCGGCCGCCCGGGCCATGGCGTCCTCGAAGGCGGCCATCTTCGTGACGGTGTACGGATCGGTGCTGGGTCGCTTGGACACCGGCGCGTCCTCCCGCTCGAGTCCGCCCGAGGTGTCGAAGAAGGTCCCGGTGCTGACGGCCACCACGCGGCGCATGTCCAGTTTCTCAGCGGCGTCCAGGACGTGCGTGGTGCCGCCGACGTTCACCGCCCGGAACAGCTCGAGGTCCTGACTGGCCCCACCCAGCAGGGCGGCACAGTGGATGGCCGAGTCGCAGCCGGTGGCCGCCGACAGGACGTCGTCGGCGTCGGTGATGTCACCCGTCACGACGTCGACCCCCAGGTCGACCAGGGGCCCGGTGTCGGCACCCTCCCGGGCCAGGGCCCGGACCGCGTCCCCCCGCTCCAGCAGCAGTTTGCAGACGTTGGCGCCGGCCAGACCGGTGGCCCCGGTGACGAGGACGGTCTCGCTCATACCTCGGACGGCTCGGCGTCGGAGTCGGCGTAGGCCGTGTCCACCTGGTCGGGGTCGTAGGGGATGACCGGTGGGGCGGTGCCGAAGGGGTCGAGCGTATGGATGAACCGGTGGGTGCCCATGGAGGTGGCACAGGTGAAGCCCAGCTCGATGATCTGCGCCGCGGTGAAGACCTCACCGAGGCGGCGGTACGTCTCGTCGTCGATAGCATGGTGGTCGGCCGACAGCAGGTCGAGGAACTCGACGGCCAGCCGCTCCTGGTCGGTGAGGCCGGCCGCGCCCGGTGAGACCAGACAGGCCACGTCCTCGTCGGTGATGGAGTCGTGCTTGCGGGACTGCATGCAGGGCTGGCACTGACCCAACTGGGCACTGCGGATCCGGATGAGCTCGAGGATCCGGCCACCGAGCAGGCTGTTGCGGCCCCAGGCGTGCCGGGCCATGTCGGTCTGGATGATCTGGGCCGTCCGGTAGGCGAACATCTGGAGGGGGATCGGCGTGGCGTACGTGCCGTCGGCCACACCCTCCTCGATGATGCGGCGCGGCTCCTCCGCCAGTTGGTCCATGGGAATCGGCTCGATCCGTGGCATACACTTCCCCCTCGACCGGAGCTCCGGTCTGCTTCCCCCGCGATGACGATCGTCGCGACACCGAACCTATAAGTCCCGAGGTGCCCGTGTCCATGAATCCTTCCTCCGTCCTCCTGACCGACCGGGTCGCCGTGGTGACCGGCGGAGGTGCCGGCATCGGACGGGGCATCGCCCGGGGGTTGGCCGCCTTCGGGGCCCGGGTGGCCATCTGGGAGCGCGATCCCGACACCGCCGCCTCGGCCGCCGACGAGATCGGCGGTCTGGGCATCCCCACCGACGTGCGGGACAGCACCGCCGTCGACGACGCCCTGGCCCGCACCGCCGCCGAGCTCGGCACCGTGTCGATCCTGGTCAACAACGCCGGTGGGGTGTTCCTCTCCCCCCTGCTCGAGACGTCGGAGAACGGCTTAGACGCCCTCTACCGGGCCAACCTGAAGCACGTCATCCTGTGCACCCAGCGGGTCGCCCGGGCCATGGTCGAGGCCGGCACGGGTGGGAGCGTCATCAACGTGACCTCCATCGAGGGTGTCCGGGCGGCCCCCGGATACGCCGCCTACGCCGCCGCCAAGGCCGGCGTCATCAATTTCACCAAGACCGCCGCCCTCGAGCTGGCGCCCCACGGGATCCGGGTCAACGCCCTGGCTCCGGACATCACCCTGACGGAGGGGATGCGGTCGGTGGCCCCGCCGGGCGCCGAGGAGCACTTCGGTCTGACCGTCCCGATGGGCCGTGCCGGCCACGTGGACGAGATGGCGGGGGCCGCCGTGTTCCTGGCCGGGGCGATGTCCAGCTACGTGACCGGCCAGACGATCCATGTGGACGGCGGCACCCAGGCCTCCAGCGGGTGGACCCACCACCCCCAGACCGGCGAGTACATCCTCGGCTCCGCCTGACGGGCGCCGGGTGACGGCTCACCCGTCGCGGCCGCCGCTCCCGACGTGGGCCGACATTCCACCGTCCACCATGAACAGCTGACCGGTCACGTAGCGGGACTCGTCCGACGCCAGGAAGACCACCATGTTGGCGATGTCGTCGGGCTCGCCCAGGTGGGTGGTGAGGATGGCGCGGCTCAGACCGGTCAGGATCTCGTCGGTGAGGTGGGCCCGGACCGCATCCGTGACGATCAGCCCGGGAACGATGGCGTTGACGCGGATGTTCTGCTTGCCGTGGGACGTGGCCACGTACAGGGTGAGGGTGTTGACCCCCGCCTTGGACACTCCGTAGGCGGTCCTCGTGCGGTCGCCCTTCAGGGACGCCCCCGACGACATGTTGACGATGGATCCTCCCCCGGTGCGCACCATCTCGGGGATGGCGTGTTTGCAGGCGAGCATCTGGCTCGTCAGGTTGACGGCCAGCGTGCGCTCCCACACCTCGAGATCGAGGTCGGTCACGGGGGTGTCACGCTCCAGGAAGCCGGAGTCGGTCAGGGCGGCATTGTTGTGCAGGACGTCGAGCCGGCCGAAGCGGTCGACCACATTCCGGACGGCCCCGGCGACCTCGGACTCGTCGGACACATCCACCCCCAGGGCCATGGCCTCCCCTCCGGCGGTCCCGATCTCGGCGGCCACCCGTTCGGCACCGGCGCGGTCGATGTCGACCACGGCCACCGCGGCCCCTTCGCGGGCCAGGGCGTGCGCCGTGGCCGCCCCGATCCCCCCGGCACCACCGGTGACCACCGCCACCTTGCCCGCCACCCGTCCGGCGCCCGGCAACGACACGTCAGGCCCCCCACACCCTGCTGGAGTGCCTCTCGGCGGAAAGGTCGTTTTCCATGGTTCCCCCTGAGCGGCGCCCGTCCCCCGGATGGTACGTCCCCCGGACCCGACGTGCCGGGCGGGTCGGGCCGTGGGTACCGGCGCCGGTGCCGGGTCGTGCTCGACTCCCGGGGAGCGCCGTCGGCCCTCCGACCGGGCGGATCAACCGGTGAAGCGATCGGGGGACCAACGGGCGAGTTCCTCCGCCACCGCCGCGTCCGGATCCGGTCCGTGCGGACGAGGTGCGCTCCCGGAGCCTCCACCGCCTGACGCCTCCAGCATCGGGTCGGCCAGCACCGCACCACTCAGCGGTCCGAGCAGCAGCCCTTCGGTTCCGTGTCCACTCGCCACGAAGGCATTCGACCAACCGGGCAAGGGCCCGACCAGCGGCAGCCCGTCGGGGCTCACCGGTCGTGACCCCACCCGCACCTCGACCAGCCCGGCTCCACCCAAGCCCGGCGCGGTCCGCAGACACTCGCGCAGGAGCTGGAGTACGCCGTCGGCGGTCACCCGGTGGTCGAAGCCGGAGGCCGCCTCCATGGTCCCTCCGCAGGCGATCCGACCTCCCGGCCACGGGACCAGGTAGAAGCCGAGCACCGGTTGGACGATCGACCAGGCCGACGTGTCGACGTCCGGCAGCCGGAGATGCACGATCTGACCCTTCAGCGGTCCGACCGGCAGGACAACCGAGAGTTCGCCGGCCAGCTCACCGGTCCAGGCACCACCGCAGAAGGCCACCGCCCCGGCCGGAATGTCCCCACCGTCGGTGCGCACCGCGTCCACCCTTCCGCCCCGCGTCACCAACCCGGTGACGCTGCCGGACCACCATGTCGCCCCCCGACGCTCCGCCGCCGTCTGCAGGGCGTCCCGCAGGACCCTTCCGTCGACCCGCCGCCCGTGCGGATTGTGGAGCGCCCGCCGCACCCGACCGAGAACCGGGAAGTGCCGGCGGGCCGTTTCCGGATCCACCTCCTCGCACCCCACGCCCCGGCCCAGGACCAGCTCCAACGCCGCGTCCATGGTGGCGTCGTCCCCCGGCCGTTCGGCGATCAGGAGCGATCCGGTCCGGGCGTAGCCGGTGTCAGCCACCCCGTCGGCATCGAGCTGGTCCACCAGGCGCTCATAGTGGCGCACCGCGGCGGACCCCACGGCGAAGGCCCCCACCCCCGGGTCCTGACTCGTCTCGGGGGACAGGATGCCAGCCCCGGCGTCGCTGGCCCTACCCGGGTCGTGACGATCGACGACCACGACCGATGCGTCGCGTCGGGTCAGTTCGTAGGCGAGGGCCGTTCCCACCAGGCCGCCCCCCACCACCACACAGTCGGCGGCACCGTCCACGTCCCCGATGATCCCACGTGGCGGAGGTGGACCCCACTCCGCGGCCGGGCGTCACCGGAGATCGAAGCGGTCGAGCTCCATCACCTTGTGCCAGGCCGCCACGAAGTCCCGGACGAACTTCGCCTCGCCGTCCCGGCAGGCGTAGACCTCGGCGAGCGCACGGAGCTGCGAGTGCGATCCGAAGACCAGGTCGACGGCGGTGCCGGTCCAGCGGACCTGGCCACCGTCGCGGTCGCGCCCTTCGTAGAGGTGCTCGGCGGACGAAGGGATCCACTCCGTGCCCATGTCGAGCAGGTTCACGAAGAAGTCGTTGGTGAGCGATCCGGGTCGGCTCGTGAGGACACCGTGCCCCGTCTGTCCGGCGTAGACGCCGAGGACACGCAGGCCACCGACGAGGGCGGTCATCTCCGGGGCGGTCAGGCCGAGCAGACTGGCCCGGTCGATCAACAGTTCCTCCGGCCGACGCTTGTCGCCGGGCCGGAGGTAGTTGCGGAACCCGTCGGCGGTCGGCTCGAGGACCGAGAACGAGGCGACGTCGGTCTGCTCCTGGGAGGCGTCGGTACGACCCGGCGAGAACGGGACGGCCACGTCGTGCCCGGCCACCGCGGCAGCCTGCTCGATCGCCACCCCTCCGGCCAAGACGATCAGATCGGCCAACGACACCCGCTTCCCTCCCGTCTGGGAGCCGTTGAAGTCCGAGCGCACCTGCTCCAGCGCGTGCAGCACGGCGGCCAGCTCGGTCGGATCGTTCACCTCCCACTCGCGCTGGGGGGCGAGGCGGATACGGGCGCCGTTGGCTCCGCCGCGCTTGTCGCTGTCGCGGAAGGTCGACGCCGACGCCCAGGCCACGGACACCATCTGGGCGGTGGACAGTCCGGAGCCGAGGAGGGCCGCCTTCAACACGACGAGGTCGTCGGCGTCGACCAGCGGGTGGTCGACGGGGGGAACCGGATCCTGCCAGAGGAGGTGCTCGTCGGGCACCTCCGGGCCGAGGTAGCGGGTGACCGGCCCCATGTCGCGGTGGGTCAGCTTGAACCAGGCCCGGGCGAAGGCGTCGGCGAACTGGTCCGGATGCTCGTGGAAGCGGCGGGAGATCACCTCGTAGGCCGGGTCGAAGCGCAACGACAGGTCGGTCGTCAGCATCATCGGCGCGTGACGCTTCGACGGGTCGTGGGCGTCCGGCACGGTGTCGTCGGCACCCCGGTCCGTCGGACGCCACTGATGGGCCCCGGCGGGACTCGTCGTGAGCTCCCACTCGTGGCCGAACAGGTTGTCGAAGAACCCGTTGTCCCAGTGGGTCGGGTCGGAGGTCCAGATGACCTCCAGACCGCTCGTGATGGCGTCGTCCCCCTTGCCGGTGCCGAATGTGTTCCGCCACCCCAGACCCTGCTCCTCGAGGGGGGCGCCCTCGGGTTCCCGACCCACGTACTCGGACGCGTCGGCGGCGCCATGGGTCTTGCCGAACGTGTGCCCACCGGCGATCAGGGCGACCGTCTCCTCGTCGTCCATGGCCATGCGGGCGAACGTCTCCCGGATGTCACGGGCGGCGGCGATCGGGTCGGGATCGCCGTTCGGTCCCTCGGGATTGACGTAGATCAGCCCCATCTGGACGGCCCCGAGCGGATCGTCCAGCTGGTGGTCGCCGTGGTGGCGCTCGTCGCCGAGCCACGTGACCTCGGGACCCCAGTAGACGTCCTGCTCCGGCTCCCACACGTCGACGCGTCCCCCGCCGAAGCCGAAGGTCGCCAGCCCCATCGACTCCAGGGCGCAGTTGCCGGCCAGGATCATCAGGTCGGCCCAGGAGAGGGCGCGTCCGTACTTCTGCTTCACCGGCCAGAGCAGGCGGCGGGCCTTGTCCAGGTTGGCGTTGTCGGGCCAGCTGTCGAGGGGGGCGAACCGCTGGGTGCCCGACCCGGCGCCGCCCCGGCCGTCGTGGATCCGATAGGTGCCGGCACTGTGCCAGGCCATGCGGATGAACAGAGGGCCGTAGTGGCCGAAGTCCGCCGGCCACCACGCCTGTGACGTCGTCATGACGTCGACGATGTCCGACTTCACGGCGGCCAGATCGAGGGCCTCGAACTCCGCCGCGTAGTCGAATCCAGGGTCCATCGGATCGATCAGCGGCGAATTCTTGGCGAGCGGCCGGAGCGTGACCTGCCCGGGCCACCAGTGCTCGTTGGCCATCGATCCGACGGCGGCGTGGGCGTGGCCCATCACGGGACACCCCGCTCCCGGTGCCACCTCCTCGGACGTCGTCGCGGTGGCCCCGGTGTCCTCTGTCGTCATGGCCGTTCCTCACTTCCGTTGTCGTTGCTCGGGTCGGATCGCCGCCGATCGGCGGTCACTGGTCGCCTCGTGGCGTCGGACGCCACCGGGACCGTCGACCGGCAGGCGGGGCAGGTGCCCCAGTAGATGACCTCGGCCTCGTCGACCGCGAAGCCGTGGTCCTCGGCGGCCTCGAGGCACGGCCGGTAGCCGACGGCACAGGGGACGTCGACGGTGACGCCGCACGTCCGGCAGACGAGGTGGTGGTGGTTGTCGTCGACCCGGTCCTCGTAGCGGGCCGCGGAGCGGGCCGGCTGGATACGCCGGATGATGCCCTTGTCGGTCAGGATCCCGAGGGCGTCGTAGATCGCCTGGCGCGAGACGGTTCCGATCTCCCCCCGGACGACGCCCTCGATCTCGTCCGCCGTGCCGTGCGGTCGGGCCGAGACGGCCTTGAGGACCGCCAGGCGTTGGGCGGTCAGCTGCACGCCGTGCCGTCGGAGGAGGTCGACCGGACCCGTCGCCGGCCCGTCGGTGATCTGGTTGTCGCTCACGGCAGACACTCTATGTCTGATTTTGGAATCAGTCAAGAATCAGATGAATTGATTCCCGCTCGTGGCCGCCGGGTCAGGCACGTCCGGCCCTCCCGCCCGGCACCCGCCACGGGTGGTACGTTTCGCCATGCCTGATTCGACCGCCGCTGCCGGGGTGATCAACGGTCGTCAGCGCCAGAAGTTCAACTCCCTGTGGTCCGGGGGGCGCCCCGTTCCCATGAGCGCCGACCGGATCCGCTACCGGGTATGGGCGAAACACCTGTTGGAACCCATCGTCGAGGTGGGGTCCGGGGACGGATTGCTGGCCCGGACCTTCCCGTCACTGAGGATCCTGTCGGTCGACCAGTCGACCGTGGGGCTGAGTTCCACTCCGGACCCCCGGGTGGCCGCCACCATCGAACACCTCCCCATCCGCTCGGGGTTCGCCCGGACGATCGTGGCCGCCGAGGTGCTCGAGCACACCGGCGACCCGGCGGTGGCGCTCGAGGAGTGCCGACGTATCGCCCGCCCGGATGCCAGCCTCCTACTGTCCGTACCGACCCTGCCGTTGGCCGCGCCGGAGGCGTTGGTGGCCCGCAGGAGGATCGGCGCCTGGCCCACCGGGGACAACCTGGCGCTGTGGGATCCCCATCACGAGCGCCGCTACGACCGCGACGAGCTCCTGGCCCAGCTCTCCGGGGCCGGCTGGGAGGCCACCGAGGTGATCCCGCTGTTCGGCACGGCCACCACCGCGCTGTTGTGCATCGGCGAGCCGATCAGCGACAGCCTCTTCGGCCGGAGGATCCCCCTGGCCCACTACGGCGACCGGCTAGACCGCCTGTGGACCCGCTTCGACCGCCATTCGTCGGTGGCCGTCGTCTGCCGGCCGACGTCGACCTGATCGGCGGTCCGCCCCCGTCGACGGAGGTGTCGGGCCACGGAGGGCACGACCGCCGTCCGGACCGCCACTGATGTGGG
This sequence comes from uncultured Acidimicrobiaceae bacterium, assembly GCA_963841885.1. Classification (GTDB taxonomy): domain Bacteria; phylum Actinomycetota; class Acidimicrobiia; order Acidimicrobiales; family RAAP-2; genus Bog-756. Next base: position 263,477 of record CAWJEK010000015.1, on the reverse strand, counting down.
ATAGTGCTCCCGTGTCGCTGCCTCCCATCGACCCGGGCGTCCTTCGCGTCGACGACGACGGGACCGTGGTGCTGCTGGGCGGCTGGTCGGAGACGAGCGGACGTCGACACTTCCCGAGATCACCGGTGTGCCCCTTCTCCGGAGCCGACGACGTCGAACCCCTGGATCTGCCGCGTGAAGGCACGCTGTGGCTGCACACCGAGGTCACCGTGGCGCCGCCGGGGTACGCCGGGCCGGTTCCCTACCGCCTCGGCGTCGTCGAACTCGACGGCGAGCCGTTGCTACGGGTGGTCACCCGTCTGGCCGGCGACGACCTGGCGCCGGGCGCGCGGGTCCGGCTCGAGGGCGAGGAACTGCCCGGTCCCGACGGCGAACCGACCCTGACCTGGATGTTCCGCCGGTGAACGGGGTCCGGATCGCCGGCGTCGGGATCCACCCGTTCGGACGCTTCGACGGGATGACCGGCACGGCGATGGGCGTGGTCGCCGTCCGCGGCGCGCTGGCCGAGGCCGGCATCGGCGTGCGGGACGTGCAGGCCGCCTTCTGCGGCACCGCCTACGGCGGGGTGGCGGCCGGCCACCGCGTCCTGGGCGCGTTGGCCGGGACGGGCATCCCGATCTACGACGTCGAGGCCGGCTGCGCGTCCGGGGGTGCGGCCCTCGAGCTCGGGGCGGCGTCCATCGCCTCCGGCCGCCACGACCGGGTCCTGGTCTTCGGCATCGAGAAGATGCCGAAGGGGATCATCCGCTCGTCCTTCTTCGCACCCTGGCAGGAGGCGGCCGGGCTCAGCCCGGCTCCTGCCTACTTCGCCCTCCGGGCCCAGCGCCTCCTGGCCGACACCGGCCTCACCACCGACCACCTCGCGCAGGTCGTCGTCAAGAACCGGCGCCACGGCGTGGACAACCCCGACGCTATGTTCCGCAAGGCGGTCACCGTCGAGGACGTCCTCGCCTCCCGGATGATCTGTCCGCCCCTGTCGCTCTTCATGCTCTGCTCTCCCAACGAGGGGGCCGCCGCCGTCGTCCTGTCCCGCGAAGGCGACGGTCCCGTGGTGGCCGGCATCTCGCTCCGCTCCCATCTTCCGGGCAACGTACTGGGCGAGGACTCTCCCCTCTGCGGCGTCGACGACACCGATATCACCCCACCCACCACGCTGGCGGCCGACGACGCGTACGCGCAGGCCGGCCTCGGGCCCGCGGACGTGGACGTGGTGGAGTGCCAGGACACCGATGCCGCCCGCGAACTGCTGGCCTGGCCCGAGCTCGGACTGTGCCCCCCGGGGGAGCAGGCGGCGATCCTGGAGGACGGCGCCGCCCTGATCGGCGGCCGGCTGCCCATCAACCCCTCCGGCGGGTTGCTCTCCAAGGGCGAGCCGCTCGGCGCCTCGGCCCTGGGTCAGGTGGTCGAACTGGTGCGTCAGTTGCGGGGCACGGCAGGTCCCCGACAGGTGGCCGGGGCGAAGGTCGGCCTGGCCCACGTGATCGGCCGGGGCGCCAACGCCTGCGTGACCATCCTCGTCCGCTGACGCACGCGACCCGACCGGTCGCTCCGGCGCGTCGTCAGTCGTTCTCGACGGTGTAGTCCCAGTTGGCGACCACGTTCCGGTGGTCCGGAGCCCACTGCATCAGGCCCTCCCCCACCAATTCGTAGGCGCGCAGCCGGAAGGTGAGCGACTGACCCGGGCGCAGCACCGGAGGGGGATTCGCCTCACCGGGGACGAGTCCCATGAGGAAGACCGAGCCGAGATGGTCGACCGAGTGGAAATCGGCGATGGAGACGGGTACGTCGGCGCTGGCGTCCTTCATGGTCACCGTCCAGGTGCAGGTGGTGGCGGCGGGTTGGTTCGGTAGGCCCTCGCCCGGCACCACCGGGCCACTCACCGTGACCCGGACGTGGAACGCCTTCGTCTCCACCTCCACCGGCAGTCCTTCGACCTGGAGCGCCGGCCGGGACATCGTGCCGGTCAGCATGGCGTCGACCTTCGGGTCGAGCGTCTGCTTGGGGAGGAAGGAGGGATAGGTCGGTCCCGAGGTGGACGACCCGCAGGCACTCAGCAGGACGGCGATGAGCAGCGCACCGACGACGCCCGTGGGGCCGGGCCCGAGAGCCCGACCCCACGCACGTGCAACCGCCTTGGCGGCGGCGAACGCCGGAGTGCTGGCGACCACCTACCCGTTGCCGCCACTGCCGCCGTTGCTACCCGGAAGCGAGGCGATCCCGTTGCCACCGTTGCCACCGTCGCCGCCCGGAGTGGTCCCCACTCCCTTTCCGCCGTTGCCGCCCTTACCGCCGTTGCCGCCCTTGCCGTTGCACGGCGGGGTGTCGAACGGCGTGGTGGCGCCGCCCGTCGAGGTCAGCCAGCCACCGTCGACCCACTCCTCGGCCGGGCAGGCGCCGTTGCCGCCGTTGCCGCCGTTGCCGCCCGCACCGGCGGCGGTCGACCCGGCGCCACCCTTGCCGCCGTTGCCGCCGTTGCTCCCACATCCGGCGGTGCCGGCGGACCCGCCGGTACCTCCGAAGCCACCGGCTCCCTGGGCGCCGGCCTTACCGGCGTGCCCGAGCTTGACTCCCACCGGGCAGTACAGGGTGGCCGCCCCGCTGCCGGCCACCGCGGTGAATCCCGGAGGAGTGGCCGCCGTCGTGTACGAGGTGGCCGTGAAGACATCCGGTCCGAAGGAGGCGAGGCCCGGCTGGGCGGCGTAGCCGATGTGACCCTGGCCGTCGAGGCCGCCGCACACCGATCCGGCCACCAGGCTGGTGTCCGTGCACGACCGACCGGTCAGGAACAGGTCCTCCAGCGTGCGGAGGGTGCTGTAGTGGTTGTAGTAGGTGCTGGAGACGGTGCCCGGCTTGATCAGCGGGCTGATCAGCACGGTGCCGGTGTCACCGCCACCGGGGGTGAAGTCCGTCGGGTCGTACAGCGGGTCGGCCGTCACGCAGCCACTGGTGGTGGCCGCCTCACTGCCGCTCGGGCAGCTGGTGGAGCCGACGGTCGAGGTTGCCCCCTCGGCTCCCAACGTGATGTTCCCGTTGAAGCCGCCCGGCAGGGTCACCGGCTGGCCGGTGTCGTTGAGCAGCTGGAAGGTACCGATCCAGGGCTTGGCATAGTTGTTCGACGCCGTCGTCGTGCTGGCGTTACCACCGAGGGCGACCGGACCCGTGTCACTGACGGCTCCGACGAAGGTGTCCGGCGGGATGGTGTTGCCGTTGGCGTCCGTGCCCGAGACCAGGCGGCCGGTGTCGTCCGCATTGATCTTGGCGTCGCTCACCAGGCTCGAGTTCGAAGCCACCAGGGCCGGCTCCGTGCTCGCTCCGGGGGAACCGCTCAGGTAGGGGCTCTCCCCCGCCAGGCCTGTGGGCCGGTCGATGAAGCCGGAGGCACCCGGTCCGGGCTGGAGCTGGTTGCCCGACCCGTCCGTCACCTCAGGATCGTTGGGGCCGGTGGGCTCGGTCGCCACGTTCTGACCGTTGATGTTCTCGCCGGCCGCGTCGGCCAGCGCTCCGTAGGCTCCGTACAGCGAGCTCGCACCCGGGTACTGCGTGCCCGCCGCTCCGAAGGTCGGCTGGTCCGCCGGGGCGGAGAAGGTGCTGGCGTCACCGGGGGCAGGAACGTTGTTGAAGCTGTTGCCCACGGTGAAGGGCGGGTTGGCCTCGTCGAAGGTCACGTCGATCAGCCCGCCGTCGGCGAAGGCCGCCGACTGCTCGATCAGCGGGATGTAGTACCGCAGGAAGAGGTCCGAGGCGTACAGCCCACCGGTGTAGTTGGTGGGCGTGGTGGCCTCGGGGTCGTACGCCGGAAGGCCAGCCGGCGTGTAGTCCGGCGTGCCGTCGGCGTTGAAGGCCCCCGAGAGGTTGTTCCCCTGACAGGTGGCGTCGTGGGCGTCACTGCAGTTGTTCGGGGTGATCCAGTTGAACGCCGGGACCTCGTTGGCCGGAAGGTTCAGGTCATGGGCGAGTCCGTAGGTCGGGTCGTCCAGGTTGGACACGTGGTTGGCGTCGCAGTTGGTGTCGGTGGCCCCGGTCGTCGGGGCGCCCGGGCCGTCGTACTCGGGGGTGGTGGGCTCGTTCAGCGCCGAGGAGGCCGTGTAGGTCACGCCGTTCTGCGTGCCCCCGGACTGGCCGGTCAGTGCCGTGAACCAACCCGTCGGGAAGTGCTTGGCCACGTACTGGTCGGCGGGATCGCCGTTGTGGTTGGCGTTGGCCGGCTGGGCGCCCGTGAAGCTGGACACGTCCCCACTGGGCGCCACCAGGTTCGTCGGGTTGTCGACAGGGTCGTTGCTCGTCGTGCCCGGGTAGCCGCAGGCTCCGTCGTCACGGCCGGGGACGGTGTCGCTCACGCCCGGGGTGGAGCCGGTCACGTACGTTGAGGACCCGACGGGCTGTGCACCGCCGAGGTCCTGGGCGTAGGCCTTCCACGAGACGCCTGCCGCGTTGAACTGGTTGAAGACCGTGGCCACGTTCGTCGGGAAGACGCACCCGTTGTTGGCGAGGGGCGCATCGACGCCGCCGTGTACGAGTAGCTGGCCGTAGTTGCCGTTACCGGAGCCCGTCGGATTCGGCGTGGCCGTATTGGTCCCCGACGCGTCGGTGGTCCCGTCCGTGTCCGTCTGGTTTCCGACGGTGCCGGTGGTGACGATCCCGGCGTTGCTGTTCGTCATGTTGGCGCTGGTCGAGCAGTCGTCCTGCGTGGCGTACGACGGGGACTGGCCGGACACCAGCGAAATGTAGTTGTCCATGCTGAAGTGGCCGGTGCCGTAGTAGTTGGTCAGCAGCGCGCCCTGCTGGGGGAGCGTCTGCCACAGGTAGCTGTTCTGGTTCAGACCGCTGAAGGTTTCGTCGTAGGACTTGTTCTCCAGGATGATCAGCCACACGTGCTTGACCCCGCCCACCGGCGTCCCGGTCGACTTGATGATGCACTGGGCGCTGGTGGAGGGTCCGCCGTTCGGGATCTGGAGCGTGCTGCCCGCCGGGCAGGTGGTCGGAGGGGTAGCTGCCGACGAAGCGCCGGAGAACGTACCCGTGACGGTGATCGCGGCGAATGTCCCGATACCGACGACGGCAACTGCCGCACCGGTGAGGATCCGCCGAACCTTGGAGCCGGATGTGGGTGTCATGGGAGGAGTGTAAGGAAATGGACCTCCGATTTGGGCATCCGGGAGATGAACTCTCCGTGAGTGGAATCTGACGGTTGCATGACGGGAATCTGGCAGATTCAGGTGGCCGGCGTCCCCAGGGCGGCGCCGAGTTTGTCGATCCTGGCCCGCGCCGCCGCCGGCAGCAGGGACCGGTCGGACGGGCAGAGTGTCAGGAGTGCGACCGCTTCGATGGCGTTGAACGTCGTGACCGACAGTGGGAGCTGGGTCTGGGATTCCTCGCTCCGGGCGCCGACCGCCACCTCCACCAGGGCGTCGTCGAACCCGCCGCCGCGGTGGAGCAGGGCGCAGAAGCCGGAGCCGTCCGTCAGCAGTGCCCGCAGGGCGACGTTTCCGTGCTTCTGCTCATAGGTGGCGAGGGCGGGGTCCGCTTCGGTGACCTCGGAGAGGAACTGGCCGTCCTGGAGAGTCGAGGTCACCGGGGCGACTAGTGGGCCGGTGGAAGGCGTTCCTGAGGCGGCGGTGGGCGCGGACGTGGCGGGCCCGACGCCGCCCGAAGCCGCCGTCGTCGTAGTCGTCGGGGACGCCGAGATGGTTCCGCCGCAGGCGGAGAGCCCCAGGGCGCCCACCAACAGCCCACCGATCAGCAGCTTCCGGCGCCCCTGCCTCGCTGTCCGCACGGGCTCACGTTACACAGGCGACCGTGCCGTACGGTCTGCACCCCGCGATCCCCGCCGTGCGATCCACGTCCGCCGGTGTCAACGCCAGCCCGTGCGGAGCACGTCCGCACTCTCGTCCCATCGGTCGACGTAGACGACCTCGTCGACGGGCCGCCGACGGACGGGTCCGTGACTCCCCCGGGGCCATCCGACCACCACGTGGCCGGCCAGCATCCAGTCGTCGGGGATGCCCACCGCGTCCCGCAGCAGGGCTTCGCCGCCGTAGGAGGCCCAACTGGTCGGGCAGGCACCGAGACCCTGTGCCCGGGCGGCCAGCAGGAAGTTCTGCATGGCCGGGAAGATCGAGCCGCCGAGCAGCAGCTCGGACGCCGCGTCGTAGCGGTACGTCGTGAACAGGACCGACGTCAGTTCGCCGGCCCGGTCGTGGAGCTCGTAGGTGGCCCGGTCGTTCCGGGCGCGGCGGGTGTCGTCGTCGGCCGCCGGTCGCGTCATGCCGTAGACGGGCTCGATCACCTCGAGCGCCGACCGGGCGGCCTCGGCCACTACGGCCCGCACGTCGGGAGACCGCAACACGACGAAGCGCCAGGCCTGCACGTTCGCTCCGTTGGGGGCCCAGGTCGCCGCCTCGAGACACCGGCCGAGCGTGACGTCGTCGACCGGTTCTCCGGTGAAGCGACGGATGCTGCGGGCCGTGGACATGGCCTCCCAGACGTCGTCGGTGGGCCCGGGCATCCTGCCGGTCTACCAGCAGCCGCCGACGCCTTCAATCACCGTCGCCGGCTGCGCGCCGTCACTCGTCGGTTCGCCTTCTCGATGGCCTCGACGAGCTCCGCCTTCCTCATGGACGACCGGCCCGGGATGCCGAGCCGGCGGGCGATCTCCTGCAGGTGGTCCTTCGGGGCGTTGGCGTCGACCCCTCCGGCCGTCGGGTACTGCCTCCGGCTCCTCGACCCACCCTTCGCCGCCTGCTCGTCGGAAGGTCCCGGGGCTGCCTTCGGCTCCCAGTGGTCGCCCACCCTCTCGAAGGAGCGCTTGAGTGCCGCATACGCCGTCTGGTGAGAACGGCGCCCCTCGCCGTATTCCTCCACCGCCGCGTCATGGGCCTTGGCGAACGTCTCCTGTGCTTTCTTCGGCGACCGGCGCAACGTGCTGGGCAACTCGTCCCGCCGCACACCGCCTCGGGTGGTCGTCATGGGCATGCCTTCCTCCTCCATCTCCGGCCGGACCGCCGGTCCCGGACGGTCCAGAGGTGCACTACCCATGGGTCCACCGAGGACACGTCACCGCGCCGACCGGCCCGGGACCCGACCGGGCCCGGTAACCGACCCGTCCCTGGCGGCGCCACGGCATACTGCAGGGACCACCCCTGACGGCCGTGTGGAGTCACCATGCCCGAACTTCCCGAGATGCAGGCCCTTGCCGAACGCCTCCACGGTGCCCTGGCCGGGAAGGTCGTCACCGGGGTGGATCCGCACGGGTTCGCCGCGCTCAAGACGGTGGAGCCCGAACCGGCGACCATCGTCGGACGCACCGTGACCGGCGTCGGGCGGCGGGGGAAGTACCTCGTGGTCTCCCTCGACGACGGCGTGCGCCTCCTCGTCCACCTGTCCCAGGCCGGCCGGCTCGACATCGAATCCCCCGCCAAGGCCACGCGTCCGAAGGGCAGCGTGGTGCGAATCCGCTTCGACGACGGCTCGGCGGTGCTGGTCCGCGAGCACGGCACGCAGCGGAAGGCGGCCTGGTGGGTGCTCCGACCGGGCGACGACGGACCGCTCGCGGTCCTCGGCCCCGAGCCCGACGACGACGCCTTCGCCGAGTTCCTCCTGACCGACGACTCGAACCGGCGCGTCCACACGGTGCTGCGGGACCAGCGCACCCTGGCCGGCCTCGGTCGCGGGTACGTCGACGACGTCCTCAACGTCGTCGGTCTCTCGCCGTTCGCGCCGATGCGGTCCCTGTCGGCCCCCCAACGGGCAGCCCTCGTCGAGGCGGTGCGTTCGGTGCTCTCCCGGGCCCTCGACCAGGAGCGGGAACGGAGCGGGGGCCTGTCCGAGCCGAAGCTCGGGCTGCGCTTCGCCGTGCACAACCGGGCGGGCGAGCCGTGTCCCCGCTGCGCCGAACCGCTGCGGCGTGTCTCCTACGAGTCGTACGAGATCGTGTACTGCCCGCGCTGCCAGACCCATGGGCGCCCGCTCGCCGACCGGAGGCTCTCGCGGCTGCTCCGCTGACCGACCGGTCGTCGGGGCCGCACCCGCTTGTCCGCACGGTCACTGTTAGGTTGGAGGGGTGGAGACGCTGACCCCTCGAGGGCCCCTGGCGGGAGCGCCGCACGGTCGGACCCTTGCGACGAGGTCGAACGTCCCGACGTGAGGTGCATCACTCCAGGGCCCCGGGTCCGGGGTCCGAGAAGGCGACGCTCCCTGGCCGGACCGGTGCTCGTGGCCGCCGTGACCCTGGTGGCCGCCGGGTGCACCCAGCCGACCGCCACCGTCCCGACGACCCAGCCGGAATCCCACGCGACCGTCCCGTCGGCGTCCCGGGTGCCGACTCCCGCGGCCCCCCACCTGGCCCTGTGGTCGGCCCCGGCGACGACCACGCCGGTCGACACCCTCGGGCCGTCAGGCGTCGTCTCGAGTGCGATCGTGGCGGAAAACCGACTGCCGGGGACCAGTGCCTGGCGGATCACCGACCAGGGGCCCGGCTCGATCGACGGGTTCGCCGACCTCAACTACGCAGCCGCCGGTGACACCGTGCACCTGTACGTCTCGACCACCGCCCCCACGTTCTCGGTCACCGCGTACCGGATGGGGTGGTACCAGGGCCTCGGCGGACGCCAGATCTGGACGTCGGGTCCCATCGCCGGGACGGTCCAGCCGCCGTGCCCGGTGGACCCGACCACCAACATGGTGGCCTGCGACAACTGGACACCCGACGTGACCATGCCGGTGACCCCGGCGTTCGTGCCCGGTGACTACCTGCTCAAGCTGGTCGGCAGCGGCAACCAGCAGGCGTACGTCCTCCTGACCGTGTGGGACCCGTCGAGCCATGCGACCTACCTCATCATGAACCGGTCGCTGGTCGAACAGGGATGGAACACCTTCGGCGGGTACTCCTACTACCAGGGCTTCGGTCCCTGCATCCTGGACACCCACACCTATCCGGTGTGCAACCGGGCCCGGGTCGTCTCGTTCGACCGGCCCTACGACGGCGACGGGTCGAGCGATTTCCTCACCAACGAGTACCCGCTGGTGGCCTACGCCGAGGAGCAGGGGCTCGACGTCACGTACTGCACCGACATCTGCGTTTCGGAGCACCCGGGCTTCGTCCTCCAGCACAAGGCCCTGGTGGCGCTCGACCACGACGAGACCTGGACCGACAACGAGCGGCTGGCGGTGATCGACGGGTTCGACGCCGGGGTCAACGTCGCCTTCCTGGGCGCGGCCACGATGGTCCGCCACGCCCGGCTCCAGGCGTCCCCCATCGGCCCCGACCGCGAGGAGGTCGACTACCGCGATTCGGTCGAGGACCCCCTCGACGGGAAGATCGATCCGATGGATGTGACCGGCAACACCTGGGGATCGCCTCCGACGAGCTGGAACGCCACCTCGTTCCTCGGACAGCGCTACAGCGGTTTCGTCGAACCCGGCCAACCGCCGGTGGCGATGAAGGTCTTCGATTCCTCGGCCTGGATCTTCAAGGGGACCAGACTGGCCGACGGTGACCTCATCCCCGGCGTCATCAACTCCGACATCGACCACCTCGATCCCGGCGGCCCGATGCCGCCGAACGTCCAGGTACTGGCCCATTCACCGATCCCGCTGTCCGAGGTCTTCACCGACGAGGGCAAGTGGAACGGGTTCACGTACTCGGACATGACCTACTACACGAACCCCACCGGCCAGGCCGGCCAGTTCGACAGCGGCGACAACTCCTGGGTGAACACGCTCACCCCCTGTCCGGCCTCCGCACCCCGCTGTCCGAGCTTCTACACCCGCAAGATGACCGGCAACCTGCTCCGGCTGTTCGGCCAGGGGCCGGCCGGGGCCATCGTCCCGTCGACCCCCAACTGGACCACGGTGACCCCCGCCGGTTCGTAGTCACGCCCCGAGACCGGCGTCGGTCAGTCGTCCCCGCTCGGGCGGAAGCCGATCCTCCGCCCCGGCAGCCGGCGGATATCGGCGCTGCGCCGGGCGACCTCGTCGGCGATGCCGTACTCGACGGCCTCCTCGGCAGTCAGGAACCGCCCGACCGCGGCATCGGACGCCACCTCCCCGGCCGTCCGGTGGGTCGCCCGGGCGACGCAGGTGCAGAACGCCTCCCACTCCCCGCGGTGGGCCGCGGCCTGACCGTCGAGTTGGGTGGCGTTGCCCCGGAACTCCACCGCCGGCTCGACGAGCCGGAGCGAGGCGTGGTCGGACACCGTGCGTTCGTCGCACACGGCCAGGACACCGACGGCGGGACCGTGGACGCGCCCGGTGGCGAAGGCATGGACCCGCACCCCGACCAGTGCGAGTACGTCGATGACGGCGAGCGCGGCGGCGACGGTTCCCTCCGGACTGGTGATCCGGAATTCCACGGGGTCGTCCCCCAGCGCGTCGAGGGTCATCAGCTGAGCGACCAGCTCACCCGCCGCCGCGTCGTCGAGCGGTCCCGCCAGCTGGACGATCCGCCTGTCGAAGAGTCCCCGGGAGAGCCAGTCACCGGCCTCCGCCACCCCCGTCGGATCGCCCCAGGTCATCCTGGCGACTCCCCGTCCGGGAGGTCGGTCAGTCGCCAGTCGAGCTGTCGGCCCAGCGCCGCCGCGTAGCGGTCCATCGTCGACAGGAGGACGTCCGACCCGCCGGTCTCGATGCGGGCCACCGCCGACTGGGAAGTTCCCATCCGGGCCGCCACCTGGGTCTGGGAGAGCCCGAGCAGCCGGCGTCGTTCGGCCAGCTCGTCGCTCAGCGTGTGCCGGCGCGCCGACATCTCACGGAAGCCCGGGAACACCGATTCCCGACGTTCGGCCATGCCACTCCCCTTCCGGGCCGTACGCCCCTCACCGCCCAACTTATCCCTGCCATGATATCTCATTCTTGAGATACCATGGCAGGGATATCCGGTGGATGTCCCGCCGGAGGCACGAGGAGGTCCCGGTGCAGCCACGCCACAGCCTGATCCCCACGGTGGTCGACGAGTCCGGTCGGGGCGACAGGGCGTTCGACATCTACTCGCTCCTGCTCCGGGAGCGGATCGTCTTCCTCGGCCAGGAGGTCGACGACCAGATCGCCAACCTGATCATCTCCCAGATGCTCTACCTCGAGGCCCAGGACCCCGACAAGGACATCTTCCTGTACATCAACTCACCGGGAGGGATGGCCTACGCGGGCATGGCCATCTACGACGTGATCCAGCACGTCCGTCCGGAGGTGTCCACCATCTGTGTCGGCATGGGGATGTCGGCGGCGGCCATGGTGCTCGCCGGAGGGGCGCCCGGCAAGCGCCTCGCCCTCCCGAACGCCCGGATCATGATCCATCAGGGGAGCGCCGGCACCCGGGGGGCGCCGAGCGACATGGAGATCCAGCTCCGCGAGGTCCTGGCCCTCACCCGCCGCATGGGCGAGATCATCGCCCACCACAGTGGTCGCCCGGTCGAGGAGGTCATGAAGGACATCGACCGCGACTACTTCATGACCCCCGACGAGGCCATCGCCTACGGGCTGATCGATGCGGTGATCCTGCCCCGATCCGGACTGCTCGCCGGAACGTCCGCCGCATAGTCCTCCGTCACCGACCCCTACCTGACCTCCGCACCCAGGGGTACGCTGACCCCGTCGGGAACGCCGCTGCGCCCCGGCAGCGCCGACGGAAGGGGGAGGTACATGACAGCACGCCCACCGGTCGTGTCCGCCGAGGAGTTCCAGCGGGCCCGGGACGAGCTCCTGGTGGCCGAGAAGCAGGCCACCCGCACCCTCGACGCCCTCGCCGCCCGGCGGCGCCGGCTGCCCATGGTGCGCATGGAGAAGGAGTACCGCTTCGATGCCCCCGGGGGCCCGGTCACCCTCGTCGACCTCTTCGACGGCCGTGATCAGCTGGCCGTCTATCAGTTCATGGACGTCGGACCCGGTCACTTCTGCCCCGGGTGCACCCACTTCACCAACAACGTGGCCGCCCTCGACATGCTGGCCGAGTGCGGCGTCAGCTGGGCCACCGTGTCCAACATGCCGCTGAGCCAGATCGAGCCGTACAAGGAGGAGCACGGCTGGACCATGCCGTTCGTGTCGTCCCACGGCACGACCTTCGCCGCCGACTGCGGCGCCTCGGAGACCGGTGGCTTCCTGCTCTCGCTCTTCCTGCGGGACGGTGACGAGGTCTTCCGCACGTATTCGACGACGGCCCGGGGCGTCGACCGGATCCTGTTCGCCAACAACATCCTGGACCTCGCGCCCTACGGCCGTCAGGAGGACTGGGAGGACTCCCCCGAAGGGTGGCCGCAGCACCCGACCTACGGATGAGCGACGAACCCGGTGGTCACCGGTTCGACCGCCCCCCGCCCGCGGCCCCCATCTGACCCGGGCCGCCCACGCCGGGGCTCCGCTGCCCCTCAGGCCGGGCCGGAGCCGTCCGCCGGGACCAATGACGCGCTCCAGCGCTCCTCGATCCGGCCGACCCGCCAGATGAGCAGGGCCACGCCCCAGGTCAGGACGAACATCCCGACGATGATGAACCCGGCGGTGTTGATGTTGAATCCGGCCATGTCGTTCCAGAACCGGCCGTGGAGGTGGAGCTCGGTCGGCAGCAGGCCCAGGACCTCGATGGCGCCGATGAAGAAGCAGATCGCCACCGACAGCCCGGTGATGGCGAGGTTGTAGTACACCTTGCGGACCGGGTTGAAGAACGCCCAGCCGTAGGCGACGTTCATGAAGCAGCCGTCGAGCGTGTCCATGAGAGCCATCCCGGCGGTGAAGAGGATGGGCAGGCACACGATGGAGTACCACGGCAGGTGCTGGGTGGCCAGCAGGGCGGTCGTCGCCAGCAGCGCGACCTCGGTGGCGGTGTCGAACCCCATGCCGAAGACCACCCCGACCGGGTACATCTGCCACTCCTCGGTGATCGACGACATCCACTTGCCGAAGAAGCGGTACATGAGGCCGCGGTTCTCCAGCTGCCGCTCGAGTTCGGCCTCGTCGTAGACGCCCCGCCGCATGGACCGGAACACCCGCAGGATCCCGGCGAGGATGACGACGTTGAGGGCGGCGATGAGGAAGAGGAAGGTGGCCGACACGATCGTGCCGAAGACGCCTCCGAACTGCTCGAGCGCCGAGTGGTTGTTCGAGACCGCGCCGTAGACGGCCTTCTCGGCGACCACGATGCCGATCCCGATGGCCACCACGATGCTCGAGTGGCCGAGTGAGAACCAGTAGCCGACACTCAGGGGCCGCCGCGATCCCTCGACGTCCCGACGCTCGTTCATGAGCTTGCGGGTGGTGTTGTCGATGGCCGCGATGTGGTCGGCGTCGAAGGCGTGGCGCAGTCCGAGGGTGTACGCGAGGACGCTCACACCGATGCCCAGACCCTTGTAGTGGTAGGGAACGACGAAGGCGATGAACACCCCGAACCCGATGACGTGGAGGGCGATGATCGACCCGACCATCCACCGCACCCGACGCCACTCCGAAGGCGAGAGTGACTGACGCAGTCGGGCGATCCGGCCGACCGTCGGGGCGTCCGCCGGTGCGGTGTCCGTCATGACCATGCAGCTGCTCCTCCTCGCGCCTCGGTCCTCCGGGACTGTCGCCAGACTGCCCCATTTGCGAACCGTTCGCAACTACCCGGAGGCCGGGTACCGAAACCCGCCGTCGACCGTGGCCGCCGCCGGACGGTCTACTGGTGGCGCATGATCCGCTCGAACTCGGCCGCCGGGTCCACGGGCGGGAGCGGACCGACCGTGACGGTGACCCCGACCAGGCCGGGGGGCGCCGGGGCCGGTGGGACGTAGTCGGTGCTCACAGGGAACGGCCGGGCGAAGCCGACCGTCAGGAACGCACCGTCGGGTGACCAGGCCAGCGGGGGATGGACGCCGAGTCGGCGGCGGCCCAGCTCCCCGTCGCCGGACGACAGTACGACCTCGAGGGATCCGTCCACCAGGCGCCCCTCGGCGACGAGCAGCGCGGACCCGGCGACCAGGTCGGCCGCCACGGTGTGGGCCCCGCCCTTTCCGGCCAGGCACCACCGGACCTGGCCGTCGGCGAGGAACCAGGCCCACCCGGAGTTCCAATCACCCTGTTCGCAGAGGACCGATGCCCCGGTGACGGTCGGCGGGCCGTCGAAGGCGGCCACCATCCGGAAGCCACCGGCGATGTTCGGGCCGACGACCTCGTGGACCTTGTCGCCCGGACGGAGGTCGTAGGTCAGCCGAGGTGCCGTCCACGGGCTCCGCATGTGGCGGATGCGCGTCAGGTGTCCGTCGTCGATGGGCAGCACCTGGTTTCGCTCCGCCTCGGTGAACCACAGGCGCACCAGGTCGTCCAGGAGGTCGGGGTGCTCGTTCCCCAGGTCGTGGATCTCGCTGGGGTCGGACCGGGTGTCGTAGAGCTCCCAGTGGTCGAGGGCGAAGTCGTGGCTGCCTCCGACCGCTTCGCGCTCGGCCGCCGTCAGCTGGTTCACGTGGTTGGTCACGGCCTTCCAGCCGTCGCGGTAGATGGCCCGGCTCCCCCAGCACTCGTAGTACTGGACGGGATGCGGATCGGGGGCGCCCGGGTCGCGGACCATGGGGACCAGCGTGGAGCCGTCGAAGCTCATCTGCTCGATCCCGTCGACCTCGGTCGGCAGGTCCAGGCCGCAGAGACCCAGCACCGTGGGCAGGACGTCGGTCGCGTGGCAGTACTGGTGGCGCGCGGACCCGGCGTCGTCCACGCCGGGTCCGGCCAGGAGGAACGGGTCACGCACGCCACCCTCGAAGGTGTACCGCTTCCAGCGGCGGAACGGTGTGTTGCCGGCGAGTGCCCACCCCCACGGGTAGTGACCGCACGACGCGAACCCCCCCAGGTCGTCGATGTGGGCCAGCTCGTCCTCGAGGTCGTCGGGCTCGTCGGAGATGTAGTGGCCCAACTGGTTGTAGGTCCCGTTCGGGCCGCCTTCGGCCGACGCCCCGTTGTCCGACACGCACACCACGACGGTGTGATCGAGCTCGCCGGTCGACTCGAGATGGTCGAGGACCCGGCCGATCTGGTGGTCGGCGTGGGCCACGAACGCCGCGAACACCTCCATCATCCGGGCGTACAGCCGCTGTCGGGGCCGGTCGATCGTCGACCACTCCTCGACCCACGGCGGTCGCGGCGACAGCGGCGTCCCCTCCGCCAGGATGCCGGTCTCCAGCTGACGCCGGTGGGTCGTCTCGCGCCAGACGTCCCATCCGGCGTCGAACCGACCGCGGAAGCGTTCGATCCACTCCGCCGGCGCCTGGTGCGGCGCGTGCGGTGCCCCCGAGCCGTACCAGAGGAAGAAGGGGCGTTCCGGATGGGAGAGCCGAAGCTCCCGAAGGTAGGCGATGGCGTTGTCGGCGAGGTCGGCCTCCAGGTGGTAGCCCTCCTCCGGGGTCCGGGGCGGCTCGACGTGGTTGGTGTCCCGCACCAGGTTCGGCGTCCACTGGTTCGTCTCGCCGTTGAGGAATCCGTAATAGCGGTCGAAACCGAGCCCGGTCGGCCACATGCCGTAGGGGCCGGTGTCGCGCTCGTCCCGGGGCACGAGGTGCCACTTGCCCACGCAGAAGGTGGCGTAGCCGTCGGCCCGGAGGATCTGCGCCAGGGTCCCCGCGGAGCGGGGGAAATGGCTGGCGTAACCGGGGAAGTTGGTCGGCAGGTCGGGCAGCATCCCCATGCCCACCCGGTGGTGGTTCCGCCCGGTGAGCAGGCACGATCGGGTGGGCGAGCAGACCGCCGTGGTGTGGAAGTTGGTGAAGCGCAGTCCGCGGCGGGCGAGCCGGTCCAGGTTGGGGGTCTCGAGGTCCGATCCGTAGGAGCCGAGATGGGCGAAGCCGAGGTCGTCGAGCACGATCACGACGACGTTCGGCGCATCGGCGCGGTACGGCTGGGGCGCGGGTACCCGGTCGGCCTCGGCCATCGACAGTGGTCGCGTCTGGTCGGACACCGGCACCTCCCCAACTCGCGCGCCCGGCCGGTCGGCGCTCCCGTTCGTGGAACCCGAACGTTACGCCGGGCCCGGGGTGACCGCGTGTCCGACCCCACCGGGGACGGCCGGGGCGCAGTAGCGTCGCCGCCATGGCGACCTTCGGGGTGTTCCTCGGCCAGGACCGGCCGGTGGGCGATGTGCTCGCCTGGGGCCACCGGTTCGACGAGGCCGGAATCGACTCCCTCTGGGTGGCCGACCACCTGGCCAATCCCTTCGACACCGACGGGCCCTGGTACGACGGGTGGACCCTGCTGGGTGCCCTGGCCACGGTGACGCGGCGCTGCCGGCTCGGGCCCCTGGTGTCCACGTTCGTCCTCCACCCACCACTCCACATGGCCCGGCTGGCCGCCACCGTCGACGCCCTCAGCGCCGGGCGGCTCGACCTCGGTCTGGGACTGGGCGGCGCGGCCGTCTGCCGGGCCGCCGCCGGGGTGGCCGACGACGGGCCCGGCCTCGCCGACCGCTTCGAGCGCGGTCTCGAGACGCTCCTCGGGATCTTCGAGGGGGTGCCCCTCCCCCTCCCACCGGTGCCGGTGGTCGCCGGTCGCGGGCAGCCGGACCTCCTCCGGTGGACGACCCCGACCGTCCAGTCCCCCCACCCGCCGATCGTGGTCGGAGGCCAGGGCCCGCGGGCCGTCGACGGTGCGGCCCGCCATGGCGACCGCTGGAACCTGTGGAACCCGTTCCGGGGGAGCTCCTCACACGACCTCGACACCGCCCTGTCGGAGAGCCTCGAGCGCTTCGACGAGCGCTGCGCCGCCACCGGTCGGCCGGAGAGGGTCCCGCGCTCGATCCTGCTCGACTTCGACGAGGCCCTGCGGCCCGGCGGCCGGGCCCAGCTCACCGATCTCGTCGGTCGGCTCTACGGACTCGGGTTCGACGAATGCATCGCCGTGAGCTGGATGGACCGGCTGGACGGCGGACTCGGACGCTCCGTCGAAGATCTGCTGGCCTTCGTCGTCGAGGACCTCCCGGCACTGGCCGGTCGCTGAGCGGTCGCCGGTCAGCGGCGCCGCAGGAAGGAGCCACTCCGTCGACGCCCGTTCGACGTCGGGAGTTCGGCCGCCGGGTCCCGCGACACGGTCGTGGTGCTGTCGTCCGACACCACGGCGGTCGATCGGATGGTCCGGTACCGGCGGCGGATGTCCTCCAGGTCCTCGTCCTCATCGATGTCCGCCTCGGCACCCCGCATGATCATCTCGGCCTGGCGCAGCAGTACCTGGCGCTGGTCCCGACTGACGGTGCTCTCCATCACGTGGGCGATCGACTCCATCAGGCGGATGATGACCGCGGGCATGCCGCGCCCCGCCTGACGCACCTTGTCGAACGACCGGTCCACCATGCGCCGGTAGCTCGGATCGGCCTCGATCAGCCGGACGGCGCCCGAACGGTCGCGGTACACGCCCTCGGCCAGCACCCGCTGGGAGATCTGGCAGAGACCGGCCGACAGCCAGTCGATGCAGGTCAGCGCCGTGAAGGTGTCGTTGACGGCCGGCGACAGCGCCCGGATGGCGATCTCGACCAGCTGGTCGATGGCGAACACCGGATCCTGCTGGATCGTCCGGTGGGGACCGGTCAGGTGGGTCCGGTCGAGGGCCGTCGCCACCTCCGACGCGGCGTGCGGGGGCCACACCGCAGCCAGCGGACGGCCGGCCACGATGAAGTGGCCCGGCCGGTAGGTGAGCCGGATCACGGCATCGGCCTCCTCGGCGATGCGCACGAGCTCCGCGTAGCCCACGAACTGGAGGTAACCGCTGCGAACGGCCGGGACGGTCACTCCTCCCTCGTCGAGGAGCTCGGTGACCCCGTCGGTGTCCGTCCCCCGGCCGTCCGCCACCCGGTTTCCGCCGGCCCGGGCCGGAGTGGGGAATTCGGCGTCCACGGCCTGTTGGAGGTCGCGGGCGATCCCGGCGATGACTTCGGGGAGCTGGATCGACGTGGCGATGTGGTGGATGAAGTAGATGAGCACGGCGAGGTCCACGAGCAGCAGCGCCTCGGCGACCGTGATGGACACGTGGGGCACGAAGTTGCCGGAGATCGACACGAGCACCAGGACGGAGTACACGAAGGTCGCCACCCACACGCCGAGCGTCATCTGGTTCCCGAGGTCGCGCACGAAATTGCGCATCATCCGGGGACCGAACTGCTGGGAGGCCAGGGTCAGCGCCAGGATGGTGATGGAGAAGACCACACCGAGCACGGTGATGACGGCGGCGGCGATGGCCACCACCACCTGCCGTCCGGCGTCCGCGCTGCCGCTGGCGATCCAGTGCGGCAGCTCGACGTGGTGGTGGTAGACGATCTGGTCGATCTCGAGGGTGACGGCGAAGAGCACCACGGCCGCCACCACCAGGACGGTGGGTACCAGCCAGAACGTCGTGCGGAGCTGCTCGCGCCGCCACGCCGATATCCCGAACCGACGGCGGGAGCCGGCGTCACCGGACATCGTTCGGTTGGGGTTCTGCTTCACGGTTGGCACGCACCAGGGGTCGTCGAATAGGTTGCCGACCAGGCTTCCCGGCGCTCCGCACACCATTCTACCGCGTGCCGCACGTTCACCCGGGCCACGCGAACCACTCCGGCGACGACGACAGGTCGCGCTCCAGCGACTGCAGCTCGTCGAGGCGCTCCTGGAGCCACAGCAACCGCAACGAAGCCACCACCCCGTCCTTCCGGCCCGTCCGTCGCGACTCGTCGAACGCACCGAGCAGGAGCGGCCCGAGCCCGGGGTCGACGGTGGGCACCTCCGGGGACTCCGCACCCCGGTGGGACAGAGCCGAGGTGAACTCGTCGCACCACCAGGCCGCCGACCGGAAGGCACGGGCCAACTCCCGGCGGGCGGTGTCCACTTCGGCGGGCGCCTCGCCGTCGTCGGGGCCGATCGGGAGCAGCGACATCGCCGTCTCCGCCACCAGGCGCATCCGCGAGCAGCCGGTGACCAGGTGGGTCACCGTCGGGAGGGGGACCGCCTTGGCCCCCCGCTCGGTCAGGAACTGGCGGAAGGCGTCGTCGAGTCGTTTGCCGGTGGCGACGGCATCGCCCCGCAGGTGCAGGGTCGTCCCGCCGGAGCTATCACCCAGGTGGTCCACCTCGGCGGCGAGCCACGTCGCCGAGGCCCCGTAGGCGTCGCCCAGCGCCCGCACCAGCGCGGCCGTGGCGCCCCGGGGCCAGAAGAGCAGCCCGACCACGGCGCTGACCGTCACACCGATGGCCACGTCCTCCACCCGTAGCAGGCCCACCGACGGTCCGACCGGTTGGATGATGTTGAAGAGGACCACCACCGTCACGGTGAAGCCCGCCTGGCCGGCGGCGAACGAGATCGCCGCCGGGGCGACTCCGGCCAGCAGCACGGCCACCGGGAGGACGACCCACAACCACCACAGATGCGAACCCAGTCCCACCAGCACCAGCGAGCCGAGTGCGAATCCGATGGCTGTGCCGGCCACCGCCCGCAGGGCGGTGGCGCCGGTGCCCAGGGCGTTGGAGCGGAGCACCGACGTGGTCCCGAGGACCACCCAGAAGCCGTGCCTCACGTCGGTCACCTCGACGACGGCCACCGCCGCGGCCAGGGCCACCGCTCCCCGCAGGCTGTTGCGGAACCAGACCGACCGGAACGTCAGGAAGGTGGCGGCGTCGCGGGCGTAGGCGGTCATCGTCCCCCACCAGCGGGTCGGCCGGCGCCGCCCGTCCGCCCCCGGACCGGGCCGCAGGACGAGCTCGACGGTCATGGTGGTGGCGAGGGCGAGCATGCGGCTCACGTAGTTGGGGTCCACCTCGCGTAACGAACGACCGGCGGGGCCGGCGGCGCGTACCGGAGTCGTGTCGTCCGCCAGCTCCTGGCGGACGGACCGGGCCACCTCGGTGAGGACGTCCTCCAGGTGGAGGGCGCCGGCCCGCAGGCGGTCGGTCCCGTGCCGGTCCGACAGCGTCCGGTCGTCGTCGATGCACCGGGCCAGCTCCCGCAGCACGTCCTCCACCGCCGCATCGATGCGGCGGGCCCGGGGGTCGTCGACCAGGACGTCGGTCCCGTGGGGTACCGAGCGCGTTGTCCCCCAGCCACTCGAGGCGCCCGACCACCCGGGACAGGGCGTCGTCGGTCGGTCCGGCCCCGGTGGGCCGGTAGGGGGTCGCCTCGAACTGGGCTCGCAGGTCGGCGAGGGCCTGGACGGCTCGAGCCGCCGCCGGTGGGTCGAGCCGTCCCCCGGCATGGGCGCCGACGAGGTCGGCCAGGGCGTCGGCGGCGTCGGCGGCCCGGTGGCGCAGCGGGTCGTGCCACCGTCCCGGCCAGACCAGCAGCGCCGCCGGGATACAGCAGGCGGCGGCCAACAGCCATCCGCCGAGCCGGGCCGGGATGGCCCCGGCCCCGGCGGGCTGGGCCACCGGCAGGATGAAGGTGAGCAACGCGGCCGTGGCACCGACGGCCGCCTGGGCGGAGACCGATCCGGCGAAGAGGACGACGAAGGCGACCACCGCCATGCCCGCCACCGCGGCCACCGGGTACCGCGAGCACAGGGTGCCCAGGGTGATGAGCACCAGGCCCGTCGCCGTGAGACCGAGGTAGGAACGCAGACGGACCCGGGTCGGACCGCCGAAGTCGGCGAAGAGGAGCAACGCGAAGGTGCCGAACACGGCGATGAGGGTGGCCTGGGGGTTGCCCCAGCCGTAGGTGGCGACGGCCAGCACCCCCGGGACCAGGACGGCGGCCCGCACCGACCGCTTGAGGGCGAGCAGGTCGGGGTCCCGATCACGCCACCGGTCGAGCAGGGCGGTCACCCGTCCCGGAGGCGGCGACTCCACGTCCTCTCCGACCATGTCCGCTCCCGGGTCCACGCCCTGCGCCCGCCGCAACTGTACCCGTGGCCCCCGGCCGATCGGGGTGGTGAACGCCTCAGCCCGACGTGGGATTGGCGCCCGGATCGACGCGGGCCGGCTCCCCCGGCCGCAGCAGCGGACCGATCACCGGAAGTTCGGACACCGCCTCCGCTCGGGCGATGGCCAGTCCACTGCGGGCCAGAGGCAGGAACGGTCCGGTGACCACGTACCGCGGGTTCCACATCGGGTCGTACTTCTTGTTGAACCGCCAGAGTGACTCGATCTGCATGGTGTCGCTGAAGTGGTGGAGCACCGACCGCTCCAGCGACATCCAGGGACCGCCCTCGGCTTCGCCCGACACCACCGAGCGCATGGTGGCGAAGTTGAGTCCGAGGCCCCGGAACCCCCGGTCCTGCATCCACTGGATCGTCTCGATGATGACGAAGTCGGTGAGACCGTTCGGGGCGTCCTCGGAGTTGGTCCGGCGCATCAGGTCGAGGGAGAAGCCGTTCACCTCACTGGCCGGAACGTACTGGTTGAACGCCAGGGGGCGCCCGTCGGGGCCGAAGCAGACGGCGAGCAGGAGGCCTTCGTCGCGTGGGTCGAAGATGCGGCTGAGCGTCATGGAGTAGCCCCGTTCGGCTTCGCCCTGGCGCGTCTCGGTCATCAGCTCGAGCAGCTGGGCGCGGACCTCGTCGCTCAGCCCCTCGCCCGACAGGTAGCACTCGACCCGGCAGCCCTCCTTCTGCACCCGGTTGTAGGCACCGCGCAGCGACTTCATGGACTTCCCCTTGAGGGTGAAGACCGAGCAGTCCACGATGGCCTCGTCGCCGATGTAATGGTCGACCAGACCGGCCGCCCGGTAGACGGGCAGCCACGACCCCGACGCGGCCAGCACGGCCGGCTGCCAGTCGTTGCCCTCGGCGAAGTCCATGACGTCCGACCAGACCCCGGCCCGGTCGCCCGGGGGTCCGATGGGGTCCGGGGAGATGAGCATGACCCCGTTCAGGACCGAGTAGGCGACCACCGACTCGCCGGTGAAGAACCACGACTTGTCGTCGCGTAGGGCGAAGTAGTCGAGCGTGTCGCCGCCGTGGGCGTCGATGATCCCCCGGGCCCGCACGAAGGCTTCCCGCCGCGCGGTGCCGGTGCGCCGCGACTCGCGGTTGGGCCGGGCGACGAAGAGAACCAGGACGACCGTGGCCACCACGACGCAGAAGACCACGTTCACGTCGGTCGGGTGCTTCGAATCGAAGATGGCGCCGACTCCCGCGGCTCCGGCGACGAGCACCAGTCCTGCGGCGGCCAGCCAGATGAAGAGGCGGCTGACGCCGGTCGGGATGACGCGGAAGTGACGGTGCTCCAGGAGCAGCCAGATGCAGAACACGAACGCGAGGACGGATCCCTCGGGCGGCCGCCCCTGGACGAGTCGGTCGGCGGTCGTCGTCAGGATGACCACCAGGGTGGCGATCCAGACCGGACGCAGGCCCCGTCGTATCCCCCGGGCCAGGCCCAACAGCGCCAGGCCGGCCACCGTCGCCTCGACCGGCGACAGGGGGTGGATGCCGAAGACGAGCCAGTGGTCGAAGGGCCGGGTGCCGCGGATACCCCACAGGAAGGCGAAGACGATATTTAGTATGCCCGTCACCACCAGCACGGCGGCCGCCACCTGACGCACCCGCCGCCGGTGCACCCACTGCACCAGCACGGCCTGGTCGAGTGGCCACGTGGGACCGGCGGGCAGCGATCCGACCTTCGTGACGGCGGCGGGGTCGGCCGTGGCCGACGCCTGGGCGATGCGCTCCAACAGGACCGGGCTGCGGTGGGGCAGCTCACGCAGCCACAGGGCCACCTCCAGGACCGGTCCCCCCACCAGTTCCACGTAGCAGAACCGGTCGACCGGGACGAAGGGACGCGGTAGACGCAGGCGCGAGCGGCGCGGCACCACCGATGCCGTACCGCTCCCGGAGTTGGCGTAGAAGCCCTGGCCCACCACCGACAGCTCCGGCTCGTGGGTGTGACCCGAGACCATGCCCGCATAGCCCTCGGTGACCAGCCGGGCCGCCTCCGTCCGGGCCGGCGCATTGTGGCTGGCCGGGTCGGACCGGCCGCTCACCGACGTCTCCTGCAGGGCGCGGTCCACCCGCAGCAGGGTGGCCCCCGCGGCGACGGCCGCGACCAGCGTCATGAAGATCACGAGCAGGCCGAAGGCGAGGAGCCAGCGGTCGGCGTGGTGGTGGAGGAGATCGCCGATGCCGGGCAGGAACGTCAGCAGACGGAGCAGCAGGATGGCGATGAACGGGATGGCGATCAGCCACAGCTTGCCGACGATCTTGCGGTAGAAGAGGCGTGAGCCCACGAAATCGGCGATGTCGCCGTCGAGCCACTGCACCCCTTCGAGCAGTGACCCCTCGGTCTGGCGTGACTCCAGTTCGGGCACCAGGTCACGGACGATGTGGTGACCGAACGGGGTGTCGACGGGCGACCACGGGTCCTCGAACCGGTTGTACGGATCGGACTGGTTGCCGTGGACCACGTGCACCCGCTGGACGCCCTGGCCCGTCCCGATCAGGACGTCGCAGGCCAGAGCCGCCCGCCCCACTCCCAGGCGGCTGGTCAGGACGTCCACGGAGCCGCCGTCCCAGGCCAGCTGACCGTCGTGGTTACCGGACAGCAGGATCACCTCGTGGTCGCGTCGGGATGCGAACCCGGCCACCGCCTCGGTGAACTGAGGGTGGGCGTCGAGGATCCGGTCCACCTCCGGTGGACCGGCCAGCATCTCGAATCCGTCGCCGGCGATGATGAACGCTCCCGGGCCGGTCCACTCGCCGAGCAGTCGGGCCAGCTCGTCGGCCACCGACGTCGACTGGGGCGTGGCGGCCACGGGGAGGTGGAGATCGCTGACGACCACCACCCGGGCCCCCTCGGGCAGTTCGAGCTCGATCCGCTCGGGGATCTCGACCGCCGCCAGCACCTGGGCGATGACCGCCTCGTCCTCGACGTCCCGGTCCACATCGAGGACGACGGTGTCGTCGCGGTCCGGCGCGGCGGCCCCGGAACCGTCGTCCACCGGCGTGGTAGTCACACCTCGGTCTCCGGACGGGCACCGCTGGCCTCGGGGCGGAGCATGGGGAAGAGGATCACGTCCCGGATGGCCTCGACCTCGGCGAGCAACATGACCAACCGGTCGATGCCGATGCCCAGTCCGGCCGTCGGGGGGAGGCCGTACTCGAGGGCCCGCACGAAAGCCTCGTCGGCCGGGTGCGCCTCCAGGTCGCCCTGGGCCACGGCCTCGGCCTCGCGCCGGAAGCGCTCCTGCTGCTCCTCGGGGATGTTGAGCTCGCTGTACCCGTTGGCGAACTCCTTGCCGTCGATGCACAACTCGAATCGGTCGGCCATCGTCGGGTCGTCAGGGGTGCGCCGGGCGAGGGGGGACACCTCCACGGGGAAGCCGCACACGAAGACCGGGTCGGTGGTCAGGGGGAGCAGGAGGGTGTCGTAGAGCTCGAAGATGAGCTTCCCCGAGCCCCACTCCGGCTGGTAGGGGACGTCGTGGGCGTCGCACACCGCCCGGACCTCCTCGACCGGGTCCGACGGGTGCAGCCGGCGGCCGACGACCTGCTCCAGCCACTCCAGCAGTTGGCGGCGGGGCCACGGCGGTGTCAGGTCGATGGCCCGGTCCCCGACCGTGAACTGCAACCGGCCGGTGGCGCGCTCGGCGGCGGCCACGACGAGGCGCTCCGTCAGGTCCATGGCGTCCGTCACGTCGCCGAAGGCCCGGTAGGCCTCGAGCGCGGTGAACTCGGGGCTGTGCCGGGTGTCGATTCCCTCGTTGCGGAAATTCCGGGCGATCTCGAAGACCCGCTCGTAACCGCCCACCACCAGGCGCTTCAGGTAGAGCTCGGGGGCGATGCGGAGGCTGAGCTCGATGTCGAGGGCGTTGGCCCTCGTGAGGAACGGGCGGGCCAGGGCGCCGCCCGCCTGGGGCTGCAGGATCGGGGTCTCGACCTCGATGAAGTCCTCGTCGGCCAGGAGGGCCCGCAATGCGGCGATGGCCTTGAAGCGGACGTCGAACACCGCCCGGCTGTCGGCGTTGGCCAGGAGGTCGATCTCCCGTTGGCGGTACCGGGTGTCGGTGGCGGAGAGCCCGTGCCACTTGTCGGGGAGGGGCCGCAGCGACTTCGAGAGCAGGTGGAGCCCGGTGACGTCCACGGACAGCTCACCCCGCCGGCTCGTCACCACCTCGCCCTCGGCACCGATCCAGTCGCCGAGGTCGAGGTTGTCCAGGACCAGCGTGCCCGGCTCGGAGAGCGTCCCCTTCTGCATCAGGAGCTGGATGGCACCGGTCACGTCCTGGAGGGTGGCGAACGTGAGCCGGCCGTGGCCCCGGATGCTGGTCAGACGCCCGGCGATCCGCACCACCTCACCGGTGCGGACGTCGGGCTCGAGGTCGTCATAGCGCTCGTGGAGACCGGCCGGCGTCGCCGAACGTTCGAAACGGTACGGATACGGTTCGATACCCTGCGCCGTCAGGACGTCACGCTTCTTGCGCCGCTCGGCGCTGAGCAGCTGGGCCGCGCCCCCCGAAGGCGTCCCGTCACCGTCGGTTTCGTCGTCCGTGGCGTCGTCCGACGCCCCGGCGGAGGTGGCGTCGGCCCCGTTCGTCACCGTCACTGTGGTTCTCCCCGCGAGGCATAGTCCGGGCTTTCCGTGCTTGCCCCCGTTAGCTTAGGTGGGCGCAATGCACGTTTACATCGATGCGGCATGAGCACCTTCGCGGTCAACATCGACCTCATCACCGGGTGGTTCCCCACCACGGTGATCGTGGTGGCCCTGGCGTCGGCCGTCCTGGCCGTCGGCTGGTGGGACGGCGCCTGGAAGTACCAGTTGACGGTGGGCGTGCCGGTGAGCTTCGTTCTCACGTTGCTCACCGGATTGGCCATCGCGGTCTTCGATCTGGTGCCGGCGGAGTTCCCCCGGACCTTCTACCTGTGGGCGTGGCTGATCTGGTTCTCCATCGTCGTGGTCTTCATGGGATGGCACCGGGCCCATTGGATGCTGCGCACGTTCTCGGTCCTGGCCATCGTGTTCTGCGTCGTCGCCGCCTTCACCGTGATCAACCAGAGCTACGACTACTACCCCACCCTCGACCGGCTGCTCGGCAAGGACGCCGCCCACTTCACCGACCTGCCCGAGCTCCGGGTGATCAGGAACCAGGTGCGGGCGACCGGCAAGCTCCCCGTGTTCGGCCGGACGGTGCAGGTCGACATCCCGGCCACCTACTCCCACTTCCAGACCGGTCCCGCCTTCGTCTACCTCCCGCCGGGGTGGTTCAAGAACCCGGTGCCGCAGCTACCGGTCATCGAGTTGATCCCCGGGGTGCCGGGCGAACCCTCCGACTGGACGCGGGCGGGCTACGCCGACAGCACCTCGACCGCCTTCGCCCACCTCCACGGCGGCGTGGCCCCCATCCTCGTCATGCCCGACAACAACGGCTCGGCCCAGGACACGGAGTGCTCGAACTCCCACTTCGGCAACGCCGAGACGTACCTGGTGAAGGACGTGCCCCGGTACATGGCCTCGGCGTTCAACGCCGCGGTCGGCAAGAACTCCCTGGCCGTGGCCGGACTGTCGGCGGGGGGAACGTGCGCTTCCATCCTGGCCCTGCGCAACCCGACCGTCTTCCGCACGTTCGCCAGCTACTCCGGCTACTCCTCCCCCACCTACGTCGATGACGACGCCCAGCAGACCATCGTCGATCTCTACGGTGGGTCCCGCGCCGACTACGAGGCCCACAATCCGGTCCACCTGCTGACCGTCGGCCGGTTCCCGGGCGTCGCCGGCTGGTTCACCGCCGGGCAGAGCGACTCGCCGCCGCTCCAGGACGCCGAGCAGCTCGCCCATCTGGCCGAGGGGGCCGGGTTGGCCCAGGTGTGCCTGGCCACTCCGCCCGGCGACCACTCGTTCCAGTTCTGGTCGGCGGCGTTCGCGCGTTCGCTGCCGTGGTTGTCGTGGAGGCTCGGTCTGACGCCGGCGCCGAAGGACGTGGCGGCCACCTGCACCCCACCGGTCCCGTAGGGCCCCGGCTCCCCGTGGCGACGATGCCGGGCGACCCCCGCGGGAGAGTCGGCTGACGAGCCGGCCGGTCGTCCCCGCGGTCAGTCGCCGGACCTGCGGGCGAACATCCAGTAGGCGGCCGAGCCGGAGAGGTTGGCACTGGCGACCCACCACAGCCACTTCGGTCCCCGCAGCCGGTCACGGGGTCGGTCCTTCAGATCTCGCCACATGAACGGGGTCACGATCGCCCACACCACCACCGCGATCCCGACGAGCAGGCCCTTGCGACTCTTCATGCGTCGAGCATGGCAGACGGGCGACCCGACCTCCAGGGGCGGAGGACCTGTCGGGGTCCCTTGCCGGAGCCCCCTGGCGGGCCCCCGGTCCACCCGGGCTCCTGGGATTCAGAACGTCGCCAGGTACAGGGCCTGTTGGACGCCACCCTCCTCCTCCAGCAGCCTCGATTCCAGGACCTTGGCGTCCGAGGCGACCAGGAGCGAGGTCACCCGCTCGATCGGGAGGGCGGCCATGGGCATGTCGGGACTCCAGCTGAAGTGCTCGTACAGGAAGGCGGGGCTCACGCCACACGTCCGCAGTAGGTCGTAGAACCGCGTCCGCGGACGCAGTCTGGCCCGGAACGAGCGGTCCGGAGATCGCACCCGGACGGGCAGATTGATCACGAGGAGACCGCCTGGAGCCAACACGCGGACGAACTCCCGCAGGTAGGTTCTCGATCAGATCGATCGAAGGTAAGTGCTGCAGGACGAGGAGGGAGCACACGACATCCAACGAGTTGTCATCGATGGCGTGGAGATCGGCGTCCCGGTGCACGCGGAACTCGATCCCCGGCCTCCCGGAATTCAGCGCGACGGCCCGCTCGATCATCGAACTCGACACGTCGAGCCCGAGGACCTGGTCGACGTGGGCGCCCAGGGCACGCGTCAACCGGCCGACGCCACAGCCGAAATCCAGCGCCCGGCCGGTATGGGCGGGGACCCCGTAACCCGCCCCTTCCCGCAGGAGCGAGTCGATCGATTCCTGGCCGGACCGGAAGAACTCGTCGACGTCCCACTGGCCGTGCTGCTTGTCACTCGCCGTCACCACGGCCCACAGCGGGTCGACCCTGCCCCAGTCCTCCCATGCCTGTTCGTTCCTGGCCATGACGCCGGATCGGTCGGGGACGGAGGGTGGCGACAGATCGGGTTCGCGTTCGGCGGGAGCCACGTCGCGGATGCTAGCGGCGAACCAACGCGGAGTCGGAATGCCGGATCCGACACGACCGGGTGGAGGACGGACGACGGAGCACGGGCGGTGACCCGACCATGGGACGGGTCTCCGACTACTCGAGCTCCTTCCAGTGCGGTCGCCGGAAGAGTCGGGCGAACCGGGCACTGAGGGAGGACCCTTCGTCGTACTCCACGTCGAGATGGAGGACCGGGGGTCCGCTGGGCGCCGGCAGGTCAGCCGCCTGCTCGTCGGTCAGGTCGCACCGGACCCCCGATGTCGTGATCTCGGCGATGGTGTCGCGGTCGACGAACCGGTGACCGTGCTTCGTGCCGACCACGATCCCGTCGAACTCGTCCAGCTGGGGAATCTGCAGGACGTGGACGACCGTCCCGAACTCGGAGCCGGTCGACGTGAGCACGGGGGTCCCGTTTTCGAGAGCGAGGTACGAGATCGGTTCACCTGCGTCCACGACGGTCTCCTCTGTCGTTCATCGGCCGGGGCCGGGCACGTTCGTCGACTGTACCCCGACCACGGTGTCACCCTCCTCGGCCAACCACGTGACCAGCGTGCCGTCCGCCGGTCAGGAACGTCCGGTATCCGAGTCGGAGGGCGCGGCCCCCAGCGGAGGGACCACGCGTGGCGGCCGTCGGGTACGTCCCTCCATCGTCGGTGGGGCCCAGACGGACAGGAGCACCACGCCACCGAACATCACCAGCAGACAGACCACCTGCAGGGCGATCGCCCCCGGCGTGTGCGTCAGCTGCTCGCCGAACAGCTGGAGACCCATGGCGATACTGGCCAACGGGTCGACGATCAGCAGGGCCGACTGCGACGCGGCCAGTGGTCCGGCGGCGAACGCCGCCTCCAGCAGGAACGTGCCCCCCACCCCGCTCACCACCACGGCATAGACGGGCCAGTGGAGCAGTACCCCGCTCCAGCCGTCGGTGGCCAACGTGTCCGTGGCCGCCTTCACGAATGCGGCGTCGATGGCCCAGACGAGGGCCGCCGAGGCACCGAGCAGCGCGGCACGCCGGGCCGGCGACCCCCACCGGCTCAGGAGCACGAGGACTCCGACGACGGCCATCCGGGCACCCACCGCCACGATCCACTGCCCGGCGGAGGGATGTCCGTGCCCTTCCTGGGGACGGGCGATCATCAGGAACCCGAACAGGCCGGCGCAGAGTAGGACGGCGGCGCCCCACGTCCGCACGGCGATCTCATCGTGCAGCCACAGGGCCCGCAGGGCCAGGGTGAAGATGAGCTCGGTGACGAGGATGGGCTGGACGGTGGCCAGCTGGCCGAAGTACAGGGCGGTCGCGGTGAAGACGAACGTGGCGCCCATCGACACGATGCCCAGCAGCCACAGCGGTTGCCGCAGGAGGTAGAGGGTCGACTGCACGACCGAACGGTCGTCGTCCCGGGCGGTGACGTTGGTGAGGCGGTGGAGCACGGAGGCGAGGGCCTGGCTGAACGCGCCGAGCAGCGCGAACCCGACTGCGATCACGTCACCACCTCCCGGTCGTCCGAGTGTTCACCCACCTGCTAAGGGAGTCTCGCAGGTGGCGTGCAGGTGGTCCGGCTCCCCCGTGAGTCCGAGGTGCCAGGCGATCCACGGGAAGGCGTCTCGGAGTGCCTCGGTCCACAGCCCGAAGTCATGACCGCCGGAACGGACGGCGATGCAGGTGGCGATGCCCGCCGCGGCGGCCAGAGGCTGGAGCTGGTGGGCGGCGGCGAGCGGCTCGGCGTCGTCCGAGCCGACCTCGAACCAGCCGGCCAGGCCCTCGAACCGGCCGTGGGACAGGAGATACTCGGGGTCGTGCTGGTCGAAGCGTTCCTCGGAGCCACCGAACAGCGTGTCGACGGTCGTCCGGTGGCTCGTCTCCTGGTACTGGGGAGACGCGAACCCCGAGAAGGAGGCGAAGGTCGGGTAGACGTCGGGCTCGTCGAGGGCCAGCATCACGCTGCAGGTCCCCCCGGCCGACAGACCGCCCACGGCGAGGGAGCCGGGTCCCGACGAGGCGTCGAGATGTTGCCGGGCGAAGGCCGGTACATCGACCGTCAGATAGGTCTGGGCGTTACCGAACTGCGAGTTGACGCACTCCGAGTCCACGGTGTGCACCCCGTTGGGATCGGGCATGACGATGATCGGCGCCACACCGTCGTGCCCGGCGGCGAAGGCGTCGGCGGTGCCGTCGGCATCACCCTGCTGGGACCAGTCGGACGCGCTGCCGGGCTCACCCGGCAGCAGTACCAGCGTGGGCAGGTGGGGGGTCTTCCGGGCGAACCAGGCCGGGGGCAGGTAGATCGTGGCCGGACGGGTGTCGAATCCCGACACCGTGGGTGGGATCCGGGCGGTGAAGACCGCCCCCTGCGCGGGCAACCGGCCCGTGCGGACCACCTCCTGTTGGATGGCGCGGATCCCCGGCAGGTCGACGAGGTTCTCGGGCTGGTCGTCGACCAGGCGGCCCACCGTCGGGAAGGTTCCGGCCCGGGCGTTGACCGCCCCCACGGTCGTCACCAGGGTCAGCACCACGGCCACCACGGAGGCTCCTCGACGGAATCGACCCGGAGCCCGCCATCCGACGACGGCGGCCACCACCGCGACCACCCAGGTCCACCCCCAGACCAGGGGCCACCAGGGGAAGGTCTCGCCGCCGGCGCCCGCGGCCCATACCGCCAGGGCGCCGCACCCGGCGCCGACCGTGGCGATCGCCGCCCCGAGGGCGAGCTGGCGACGCCACAGGTGGGAGTGCCGATCGAGCGCCGGCCACCAGGGCGACGAGGCTGAGCACCTCGACGGCCACGGGGAGCCATCCTGAGACGATCGAGATGTCCACTGCGGTCTCCCTTGCCGCTCCACCCGTCATGGTGGATTCGACGGCTCCCCGGCGGACCCAAAGATACCCGTGGCCCACGGGGGCCGGCCGTATACTCCCGTTGCACCCCCGGCCCCTCAGGGACAGGATCGGCCCGGGACGGCACCCTCGTCACCGATCGAAGGAGATCCGGTTTCCACGATGGCCGGCGGAGCGAATGTCACGTCCGACGGACTCAAGCGGGACGCGGGGTTCCTGGGTCTCCTCTTCACCTCCGAAGGCTCGATCATCGGCTCCGGATGGCTGTTCGGGGCCCTGTTCGTTTCCACCATCGGCGGACCGGCGGCGGTGGTGGCGTGGCTCATCGGCTCGGTGGCCGTCATCCTGTTGGCGTTGGTGCACGCCGAACTGGGCGGCCTCTTCCCGGTGACGGGCGGGACGGCCCGCTTCCCCCACTACGCCTTCGGAAACCTGGCCGGTGCCTCGTTCGGGTGGTTCTCGTGGCTGCAGGCGGCCGGTACGGCCCCCATCGAGGTCGAAGCCGCGTTGCAGTACTCGTCCAACTACGTCCACGGACTCACCCACACCGTGAACGGCACGGTCGTCCTGACCGGCTGGGGCTACCTGGCCGCGGTGGTGCTGATGGGGGCCTTCACCGTCCTCAACCTGTTCGGCATCCGCCGCCTGATCCAGGCCAACAACGCCATCACCACCTGGAAGGTGCTGATCCCCACGCTCACCATCGTGGTGCTGTTCTTCACCCACTTCGACACCTCCAACTTCACCAGCCACGGATTCGCCCCCTATGGCGCCCGCGGCGTCCTCGAGGCGGTGAGCCTGGGCGGCGCCGTCTTCTCGCTGGTGGGCTTCGAGCAGGCCGTGCAGCTGGGCGGCGAGAGCCGCAATCCCCAGCGCGACATCCCCCGGGCCGTCATCGGGTCGATGGTGATCGGGGCGACGATCTACCTGCTCCTCCAGATCGTCTTCATCGGGGCGCTGCCGCACTCCGCACTCGCCCACGGTTGGCACGACCTGTCCTTCCAGGGCATCTTCGGGCCCTTCGCGGGGCTGGCCAAGGGCCTGGGTCTCGCCTGGCTGGCGTACATCCTCTACGCCGACGCCATCATCGCCCCCATCGGCACCGGCCTCGTCTACACCACGACGACGAGTCGACTCACCTACGGCATGTCCAAGAACGGTCAGGTCCCGGCCGTGTTCGAGAAGACCACGGCGCGGTCGCAGGTCCCCGTCTACGGCCTGATCTTCGCCTTCATCATGGGCCTGATCCTGTTCCTCCCCTTCCCCGGGTGGCAGAGCCTGGTGGGATTCATCACCTCGGCCACGGTCCTGATGTACGCCGGCGCACCGCTGGCGCTCGGAGCGCTACGCCGGCAGAAGCCCGACCTGCCCCGGTCGTTCCGGCTGCCCGCCGCCTGGTTCTGGGCGCCGGTGTCGTTCATCGCCGCCAACTGGATCATCTACTGGAGCGGGTGGGAGGTCGACTGGAAGCTGTACGTGGCCGTCGTCCTCGGCTACCTCCTGATGGGCATCTCCCGGATCACCCACGCCAACCCGGTCCACCCGCCCATGGACTGGGCGGCCGCCCTCTGGCTGTGGCCCTACCTGGCCGGCATGGCGCTCATCTCCTACCTCGGACAGTTCGGTGGCGGCCGGGAGGTGATCCCCTTCTACTGGGACCTGCTGGTCGTCGCCGTGTGGAGCCTGATCGTCTACACCGCCGCCATGTACCTGCGCCTGCCGGCCGATCGCGTCGACGAGTACGCCCGCGACGTCTACCCGGTCGAGGACTGAAGCCGGGGGGCGCCGTGCCCCGACAGCCCGACCCGGTGGTCAGGGCAGAGGGAGTGTCTTGGTCCCGGGTGGCGGGTGCCACACGATGGCCACCACGCCGTTGCTGTCGACCACCACGTGGGCGCCCCGGGCCACCAGTTCGGCCTGCAGCTTGGCGGCGATGTCGGGAGGGAGGAGCTGGGGGGCGTCGGTCTCGTCGATGACCACCACCACGGTGCCGCCGTGGACCGGCAGCGGGGGCGACGTGTGCAACGTGGGGTCGATCGCCGAGTAGATGTACTCCCGCTGGGCGAAACGCCCCATGATCGGCACCGAGACGATGGCCTCCGCCCCGGGAGGCACCGCCTCCAGCGCCTGATGGAGCGCGGCGGCCTTGCCGCCGGGGACGATCCCGACCGTGGCATTGACGGTGAAGGCGGTGGGGAGCAGCTGCACGGCCTCGGCGCATCCGGCCACCAGGGACGCAACGCCGATCACGGCAGCCAGCACCGTCGCCGGCCAGTTCCGCCATTTCGTGGCGATCCACACCACCAGCCAGGCCGTCCCGAAGGTCACGAACGGGACGACCACCACGTTCTGGAAGCGGACCCCGATGAAGACGGCGGCGAGTTGCAGACCGGACGCACCGAGAACGACCAGCGGGATGCCGAAGCCCCACGGGGTGAAGAGCCCGAAGACGCCGCCGGTCTTCAGGTAGGCCGACACCTCGCCCCTCCGGGGCCAGGCGACGTCCCAGGCCCGGCCCGGGTGAGCGGCGACCCCCTGGGCCACCAGGACCAGGCCGCGGCGCGCCCTTGGGCAGGACGGCGAGACCGGCCAGGTAGGCGTAGCCCGTCGACACGTCGGAGGCGAGATTGGCGCCGAGGGCCGAGATGATGCCGATCCAGACGGCGCCGACCACCAACAGGATGAGTGCCCGGATGCGGTTGCCGCCGGCGGCCACGACCCCGGTCAGACCCAACCCCACGAGGTAGAGCCCACCGATGTCGCCACAGAGCAGACACAGGCCCGCCCACACCCACATCCTCGTCGTCCGCCCCGCCCACAGGTCGTAGGCGGCCAGCACGACGAAGCACATGGCCAGCGGCTCGAAGTGGAAGTCCTCGGCCGCCGTGCCGTAGACGATCGGGTTGATCAACAGCAGCACGCAGGTGCCGGCCATGACGGCCACGGTCCACCCGGGCGCCGCCTCCGACCGCCGCAGCAGGGCCGAGACCCACAGGAGCACGACCATGCCCGTCACCATCAGGGCGGCGTCCTGGAGGAGCAGGAGCACGAAGGCCGAGTGGAACACCGGGTACAGGAGGGCCAGCGGCCACATCAGGAGTTCGAAGTGGCTCTTCACATAGGGGAACCCGTTGATGGTCGAAGTGGGATCGAGGTGCCCCGAGCCGATCTGGGACCAGGCCTGGTTGAAGATCCCGAAGTCGATACCGAGCGTGAAGCGGCGGTACAGCACGACCGACAGGACGACGAGGAAGACGCCCTGCAACGCGAGGAGCACGAGGCCCACGCGCAACGACCATCGTCCGACGATGTCCGGGCCGCGCGCGGGGCCCGGCACCTGGTCGGCCGGGCTCTCCACCGCACGCGTACCCACGTCCACCACGCCGTGATCATTCCACACAACCGCTCCCGGACCGTGCCCTCCGTCCGGCGGTCGGGCGGTTCCGGTCGGCGGCGGGCGCCGATCCCGTCGGGCCTCGGAGTACGCTCGGCCGGTGGCGGGGGGATCCTGGTGGCGTTGCGCCGCCCCGACCCCCGCTCGACCCCACACCGCGACCCACCAGGAGCCTGCCATGAGCCACCCCGACACCGACCGGCCCTCCTCCCGGCAGCCGCGACGGCGTCTCGCGCCCCGGGCCGCGCTCGTGGGCCTCGCCCTGGCCGTGCCCCTGGCCGCCGCCGGCTGCTCGTCGTCGAACTCGTCGGCCACGACCACCACGACGGCCGCGTCGACGACCAGTACCACCAGCTCGGCGGTACAGATCGCCAAGATCAAGGCACTCCAGGTCGCCCTGGCGGCGCTGGGCTGTTACAGCGGACGCATCGACGGCATCCAGGGCTCCGCCACCGCCCAGGCCATCCGCAACTTCCAGAAGGCGGCCGGGCTCACCGTGGACGGCATCTACGGGGCGGTGACGAACAGCCAGGCCCTCGCCGACGTGAAGGCGGGCAAGAAGGTCTGCACCTCGTCGTCGACCACGACGACGAGCACCACGGGGACGTCGACGACGACCACGACCAAGCCGTCGGGCACGACATCGACCACGACGACGTCGACCAGCGCCCCGACCACCACACTCCCCGCCTAGGGACCGACCTCCGCAACCGGTCTGTCATCAGCGCAAACCCGGCTTCGGGGCCCGGCGGGGTGACGCCCGGAGCGGTCCGGCTCCGGGCAGTCCCGACAGGTCGTAACCTGGGCAGGTGAGCCCCCGCACCGAATTCACGCGTCCGACCATCTGGAGCGTGGGTCACGCCGAAGCTCCCGAGGTCGTCAGCTCGGAATGGATCGACGAGCAGTTGGCCGAGACGTTCGAGCGGTGCGGGATCCGACCGGGTCTGCTCGCCTCGGTGGCGGGCATCATCGAGCGCCGCTGGTGGCCCGAGGAGGTCACCTTCGACGAGGCGGCGGCCAAGGCCGGCCGCCGGGCACTGGATCTCGCGGGGGTCGGCGCCGTCCGAGGTCGACCTGCTGATCTCGACCTCGGTCTGCAAGCACCACCTCGAGCCGAGTGTGGCCTGCTCCGTCCACCACCACCTCGGCCTCGGCCCCGAGTGCGTCAACTACGACCTCGGCAACGCCTGCCTCGGCTTCGTCAACGCCATGCAGATCGGGGCCATGGCCATCGAGACGGGTCAGGCGTCCACCGTGCTGATCGTCGACGGCGAGGGCAGCCGGTACACGCAGCTCGCCACCATCGAGCGACTGCGGCAGCCCACGGCCACGGCCGTGGACGTGTTCGACCAGTTCGCCTCCCTCACCCTGGGCTCGGGGGCCGCCGCCATGGTGATGGGCGGGCCCCGCGAGGGCGCCCACCGCTTCCTCGGTGGGATCTCCCGGGCGGCGACGGAGAGCCACGACCTGTGCGTGGGCGACCTCGACACCATGCGGACCGACACCGCGGCCCTCCTCGAGAACGGCCTGGCTCTGGCCAAGGAGGCCTTTGCCGCGTCGGTCGAGGCCGGCTGGGAGTGGTCGACGTGCGACCGCTACGTCATGCACCAGGTGTCGGCCGTCCACACCCGCCGGCTCTGCGAGCTGCTCGGCGTGGACATGGACCTCGTTCCGCTCACCTACCCCCGGTTCGGGAACATGGGCCCCGCCGCCGTGCCCTACACCCTGTCCACCGTGGCCGACGAGATCGCCCCCGGGGAGCGGGTCCTGTTGATGGGTATCGGCTCAGGACTCAACTGCGCCGCCGCCGAGCTGCTCTGGTAGCGGCGGTGGACCCGTCCCCGACCCCCTCCGGGGGTCCGGCCACGACCCCGCTGAGCCCGACGCCCGACCAGCTGTCCTCCTGGGGCCTCGATCCGGCCTGGTCGCGTCCGCGTGGTCATCGACGGCGCCGACGGGCGCCCGGTCGACTGGCACGTCCTCGACACCGGACCCGGTCCGGCCGGCACGGTGGTGTGCGTGCACGGCAATCCGTCATGGGGCTACCTCTGGCGAGAGCTGCTCACCACCCTGTCCCCCGGGTGGCGGGTGGTGGCCGTCGACCAGACGGGGATGGGTTGGTCCGAGCGGGGTCGCCCCCGCCGGCTGGCCGACCGGGTGGCCGAACTGGTCACGTTCTGCCGGCAGGAGGTCGACGGACGCCTGGTGCTGGCGGCCCACGACTGGGGTGGACCGGTGGCGGTCGGCGCCTCGGGATCGCTCGACGTCGAGGCGTTGGTCCTGGCGAACACGGCGGTGGCCAAGCCCGACGACGTCGAGGTGCCGCCCCTGATCGCCGCCGCCCGTCGACTCGTCGACCTCAGCTGCCGTCGCACACCGACGTTCGTCGAGGGAACGGCCCATATGACCGCGGCCCGGCACCGCGCCGCCCTCCGTGCCCCGTACCGCACGGCCGACCGCCGGGAGGCGGTGCGGGACTTCGTGGCGGACATCCCGGTGACGCCCGCCGATCCGTCACATGCCGCCCTGCAGGCGTGCGCCGCCGTCCTCCACGACCACCCCCGCCCGACCCTGCTGCTCTGGGGCGGGCGCGACCCGGTGTTCCACGACCGGTTCCTCGCCGACCTGCGGGCCCGCATCCCCGGAGCCGACGTCGAACGGTTCGCCGACGCCGCCCACCTCGTACCCTTGGACGCGCCGATCGGCCCGGTCGTGGCCCGATGGCTGGCCGACCTGGGGACACAGACGGGACCCGGTGCCGACCGCCACCCGGGCACGACGGCCACGGGGCCGGCCGGCCGCGGGACGTTCACCTCGGTCCTCGCCTCGCTCGGACACCGGCACCAGGACACCACGGCGGCCTACGACGGCCCGGACGGGACCCTCACCTGGGCCGAACTCGACGCCCGTTCCTCGGTCGGGGCCCGGTCGCTGCAGGACGCCGGACTCCGGCCCGGCGACCGCGTGTCGCTGCTCGTGCCGCCGAGTTGCGAACTACTGGTGGCCGCGGGGGCGGTGTGGAAGGCCGGTGGGGTCCCCGTGGTGGCCGACGCCTCGGCCGGCCTGCTCCGCCTCCGGGCGCTGGTCCGGGCCGCCGCTCCCCGGTTCGTGGTGGGCACCGCGGCCACCGTGGCGCTCGCCACCGCATTGCGGTTCGCTCCCGGCGCCACCCGTCTGTCGGTGGCTCGCACCCCGGGCCGTGGCTCCCCCGGTGCGCAGCCGCTCGAGCCCGAGGGTTCCGGCGCCGGAACG
Source organism: uncultured Acidimicrobiaceae bacterium (assembly GCA_963841885.1). Classification (GTDB taxonomy): domain Bacteria; phylum Actinomycetota; class Acidimicrobiia; order Acidimicrobiales; family RAAP-2; genus Bog-756. The sequence goes on along the minus strand of CAWJEK010000015.1, from coordinate 225,937 downwards.
TTCACACCGGTCCGCCTGCACGCGTCGGACGTCGCCGCCATCGTGCACACCTCCGGGGCCACCGGACCGGCCAAGGCCGTCCGCTACACCCACGGTGCCCTGGCGGCCCAGCGTGACGTGGTCGGCCCACTCTTCGGCATGCGCCCGGGCGATGCCTTCACGACCTCCTTCGGGCCCTTCATGTTGCTGGCGCCGTCGCTGCAGATGACCTGCGTCCGTCCCGACTTCCCCGTCGACCGGCCCTCGGCCCTCGGCTTCGACGAGCTCCACGCCGCCACGACTCGGGCGTCGGTCACCGTGGCGTGGCTCTCCCCCGCATCCGCCCGTCGGATCGTGGCCACCGCCGGCGGCCGCACGGCCCCGATCGGGCTGGTCATGCTGGCCGGTGCCCCCATCCCCCCCGACCTGGTGTCCGACATCCGGGCCGTCACCGGTGGCGACGTCCGCACCCCGTGGGGCATGACCGAGTGCCTGCCCGTCACCGACGGCACGGAGCCAGAGGCGGTGGGGACCCTCGGGGGGAACTCGACCGGACGTCCGGTGCCCGGATGCACGGTGCTCGTCACCCCGCTCGACGACCCGGGGAGCCGGGTGGACGACGGAGGTTGGGGCGAGCTGCTGGTGCACGCCCCGTGGATGTTCGACGGCTACGACGCGGCATGGACGGCCGACGCCGACACCTGGATCGTCCACGACGGGGTCCGCTTCCACCGCACGGGCGACGTCGGCTACCTCGAGGGCGGCCTCGTCTTCCACCTCGGGCGCCGCCGGCACGTCATCGACTCCGCCCACGGTCCGCTGGCCAGCGTGGCCGTGGAGGAACCGGTGCGCGAGGCCCTCGGGACCGCGGTGGCGGCCGTCGGCATCGGACCGCCCGGCGCCCAGGTGGTGTGCCTGGTGATCGACGGTCGGGGTCCCCTGGCGATCGCCGACCGGGCAGCGGCGCGCCGCGGCGCGGGCCGCGGCCGCCGTCCCGGTGGCCGCCGTCCTGGTCGGTCACCTGCCCGTCGACCGACGTCACGAGTCGAAGATCGACCGGACCGACCTGGCCGCGCGCCGCCGACCGCTTCCTGGCCGGACGGTGAAGGTCCTCGTCACCGGGGGCTCGAGCCTCCTCGGCCGGGCCGTGGCCGACCAGCTGGCCGACCGGGGCGATGCGGTGACCTGCTTCCAGCGGCGTCCCAGCGGATCGGGGGGCACCGACGCCCTCGGTGACGTACGCGACGGACCGGCGGTGCTGGAGGCGGCCGGGGGAGCGGACGCCGTGGTGCACCTGGCCGCCCTGGTGGCCCCGCGACCGGCGTGGTCGGACGCCTATGCCGTGAACGTCACGGGAACCGCCCATGCGCTGGCCGCCGCCGCGTCATGCGGACGGATGGTCCACGTGTCGTCCCCGTCGGTGGCCTTCGACGGGGGGCCGGCCGTCGGGGCCGGCGTCGAACCGCCCGGCTACGACGGCCCCGACGTCTACACCCGCACGAAGGCGTTGGCCGAGCGGCTGGTACTCGCGCGGACGACGGTTCCCACCGTGGTCATCCGGCCCCATCTGGTCTGGGGGCCGGGCGATACGCAGCTCATCGGCCGGATCGTCGACCGGGCCCGTGAGGGTCGGCTGGCGATGCCCGATCACGGGCGGGCACTGGTCGACACCACGTTCGTGGACGACGCGGCGGCGGCCGTCGTGGCCGCGCTCGACCGCACCGGCGATTCGGAGGAGGCGGTGGGGCGGGCGTGGGTGGTCACCGGCGACGACCCCCGCCCGCTGGCCGAACTGGTCGAGGGCATCCTGTCGGCGGCCGGACTGGCGGATCGGGTCCGCTCGGTGCCGGCTCCCGTGGCCGCACTCGCCGGCCGGCTGGTGGGCAGGTTCTGGCCGGGCGATGAACCGCCCCTCACCCATTTCGCGGCCCGGCAGCTCTCGGTGGCCCACTGGTTCGACCAGGCGGCGACCCAACGGGTCCTGCGGTGGAGGCCGCAGGTCGGGGTGGACGAGGGGCTGGCCCGCCTGGCCGCCTCGTACGCCGCCCACTGACCGCACCGGAGCGGCACTACCGACGATCGCCCCGGAGTACCGGCTCAGTCCTCGCCCACGATCGTGGCATCCCCCGCGAGGTTCCGGCCCCGGCGGAGCCCACGGGCACCCCGAAGGCTGAGTCTGGAGTCGGACGACCGGGACGGCGACGGGTGGGCGAAGAGGTCCTGGGTGAGGGGCACGCCGCCGGATGCGTCGGGTCGTTCGGGCCCGCCCGGGTCTCCTCCTCCGTCGGCACCGACGGGATCCACCGATCCGGAGGCCGTGGCGGCGACCGGTGCCCCACCGGCCGGCACGACGACCGGCTCCACGGGGGCGGCCACCGTCGCCATCACGGACGTGAAGTCGGTGGGGCGGGCGGGGCCGACAGTCGTCTCTCCGGCACCGGCACCGTCAGCCAGGGCGGCGACGGTGGCCTCCAGGCCGAGAGCGGAGGCCCGCAGCTCCTTCAGGGTCGAGTGGCAGCCGACCGAGTCGATCGGGCTGAGCGGGAAGGCGGACGTCGCCCGCTCCGCCAGACGGAGAGAGACCTCGGCCACCTCTTCGTAACCGGCCCGTAGGCGATCAGGGCACGCCGGGTCGTGATAGGCGCGGCGGTAGCGGAGGAGGGTCTCCCACAGGTGCGCCTGCCAGTAGAGGTGATGGTTGGCCTCGTTGTCCTCGGGCGAACGCAGGCGGGGGACCGATGGGAGCCTGATCGTGGCGGGGTCGGTACCCGGGGGGAAGGGGTTGGCCACCACCGACTCCACCGCCTCGAAACTGTGTCCTTCGTGCCCCAGCTGTGCCACGGTGCCTCGATGTCGTTCGTCGTTCGCGGCTTCCCCACCCGGCGGGCGAGGACCCCCCGGCGGACCGCCTCCGTCCCAGCCTACAAGGGTGCCCGCGACCGGGTCCTCCGGCCGCTCCGGCCGGTGACGCCCGCCGGCGGTGCTCATCCGGCGGCGAACTCGGGTGCGGGAGCGGGGCGACCGAACAGGAAGCCCTGGGCCAGAGGTATCCCGAGGCGCCGGAGGGTCCGAGCCTCCTCGGCGTTCTCGACCCCTTCGGCGATGAGGGTGTTCCCCGTCTCGTCGGCATAGTGCCGCAGCCCGGCCGCCAGCGCCTGCCGGGCCGGATCGGAATCGATCCCGCGGACGAGTCCGATGTCGAGCTTCACGAATTCGGGCTGGAGCTCCAGGATGTGTCGGAGGCTGGCGTAGCCGGCACCGGCGTCGTCCACCGAGATCCGCACCCCGGGGCACCGGGCCACCGCCTGGCGCACGGCCAGGTAGCTCTCCACCTCCACGTGTTCGGTGATCTCGACCACCACGGGCCGGTCCGCCTGGGCGGTGACGGCAGCCAGCGCTCCGGCGACCACCGCCTCCGGGGAGAAGTTGACGCCGAGCCAGGCACCCGGCGGGAGGGTGCAGGCGGCGCGTACCGCGGCCCGGGCGCACGCCGTCTCGAGTTCGATGCCCAGACCGACCGAGTGGGCGTCCTGGAACACGAGGTCGGGTCGGCGTGCGTAGTCGAAGCGGGTCAGGGCCTCGTAGCCCCGGACGTCCCCGTCGGTGAGGCCCACCACCGGTTGGAACACCGGGTGGTACCGCTCGTCGTCGATGATGCCTCGGATGTCGTCGCGCAGCCGCTTCCAGGAGTCGCGCCGGTCGGCCTGACCTCCCAGCATCGAGCCGGCGAACGAGCTGAGCTCGTCGAGGACGGCGGTCCGGTCCTCGAACCAACTCGGACTGTCGGGGGTGCGGCTGACCGCGACCAGCACCGCCACCATCCGGGACTCCCACCACACGGGGGCGAACCCGACGGACCGGAACCCCTCGTCGAAGAGCCGGATGATCATCGGACCGGCGTCGGGAAGGGTCTCGGCGGCCTCGGACAGGGACATCCACCACGAGCCCGACCGGCTCATCTCGAGCATCCCGCCGAGTCGCGGGAAGGTCAGTGGGACCCCGACCTCCCAGTCCAGGTAGGCGCGCCCGGTGATCCCGAGGGGGACCACCTCGTCGTCCGACTCGACGAGCAGCAACCTCGCCAGGTCGATGTCCTCGATCCGCGTGACCGCCTCGCAGAAGGACGCCGCCGTGGCCTCGATGGTGGTACCCACCCGCACGAAGGACATGGCCTCGACCACCGACTCCCGGTCGCTGCGCAGCCGGTCCAGGTCGGCCTCCAGCTTGCGCTCGTGGCTGATGTTGCGCAGCACCGACACGTAGCCGGTAACCGATCCGTCTTCGTCCCGGACGGGCGTGACGGTGGTGTCCTCCTCGTACAGCTCGCCCTGCCGGTTGCGATTGGCGATGACGCCCCGCCAACTCGCACCGGCCGCCAGGGTGTCCGCCACCTCGCTCCAGAAGCGCGGCCCGTGGAGGCCGCTGTAGAACTGGTGTGACGGTGCGCCCACGATCTGCTCGATGGGGAAACCCGTGGTGACCGCGGTGGCGGGGTTGGCGTAGATGATGGTGCCGTCGCGGCCCGTCACCACCACCGACTCGCCGGCCTGCTCGATGGCGGTGGTCAACAGTGCCGTTTCCGCCAGGGAGTCGACCAGCTGACGGCGGGCCCGGACCCTCGACACGGCCATCCCCACCTGCTGGGCCAACTGCTCGAAGTTGCCGGCTATCTGGTGGTCGAGCCCGTACGTGGCCGCCAGGTGCATCCCGAAGGCGACGTCCACCGTCCCGTCCACCCGGACCGGCACACCCAGGTTGGTACGCCAGGATCCGACCGACCCCGGTGTGCCACCGGGCGACGCCGGGCGACGGTCGAGCTCGGTCCGACCCGACACCCGGGCGGCCATCGGGGCCCGGGCCAGGTGCCCCGGAACGCTCCGGCAGTCGGCGCCCACGACCAGGGCGTCGGCACCCTCGCCGGCGGCGGCCACCACCAGGGGGACGTCGTCCTCCCAGCGGCAGGACCACACGAGTGAGAAGGCGGTGGTCTCGATCACCGTACGGCACACATCGGCGAGCAACGTGTCCTCGTCGGCCGCCCCGACCAGGACGGCGTCGACGGCGGCCAGGGCGTCGTGCATGACCCGGCGGGAGTGCCGCTCGTTGATGTCCTGCAGGCCGGTGACATACGAGATGTTCGGCGCTCCCTCGACGGCGCGGGAGTGCGCCTCCATCCAGAGGGTGTCGCCGGAGGCCGTCAGGAACCGGATCTCCAGGGGTTCGAGACGCTCGCCCACCGTGGCCCGGGCCGACGCCGCCCGCGCCCGGTCGTGGTCCTCCTCGGAGATGAGATCCATGACCGGTCGGCCCACCAGCTCCTCGGGTCGCCACCCGAGGACCCACTCCACCGACGGGGACACCCAGGTGAACCTCCCCGACGTCGTCGCGAACACCACGTCGGACACGTTCTCGGCGAGGGTGCGGAACCGGGCCTCGGACGCCTCCAACTCCCGACGCGTCTGCACCTTCTTGTCGATGTTGCGGAGCGACAGCACGCGGTTGACCACCTGGTCTTCCGCGTCGAGCACGTCCCGCAGGGTCGCCGACACCCACAGCAGGGTGCCTCCGGCGCACCGCATCCGGACCTCCTCGGTCGTGGTCCGGTTCCCGGTCGGGTGACGCCGCATCGAGCCCAGCCGGGCCCGGTCCTCGCCGTGCACGATGTCGGCGACCGGGCGGCCGACGAGGTCGTCGGCATCCCAGCCGAGCTGGGACCCGACCGAGGGCGACACCCACTCCATCGTCTCATCGGCGGCCAGCAGGACCACCACGTCGGAGGCGTGCTCGGCCAGCAGGCGGTAGCGGTTCCTCGACTCGGCGAGCGCCTGCTCGTTGCGGAAGCGGTCGCTCACATCGCGCCAGGTGAAGACCACGCGGTCATCGACCGGGAGTCCCCGGATGTCGAAGTGCCGGGTCTCCCCCGTGGTCACGTCTTCAACGATGTAGTCGTCGAAGCGGAGGCTCTCACCGGAGGCCACGGCCTCGATGCACTGCTCGAGGAGGAAGGTTCCGGTCGGGCCCGGGAGCGTGATCGACAGCAGCGAGCCGACGAGGTCGTCCAGTGAGACCTCCAGGCTGTCGGCCGCCGCCTGGTTGGCGTCCTCGCACACGAAGTCCACGACCGTGCCGGTGCCGGCGCGGACGGCCCGCAGCACCAGGCTCGGATCGAGCAGCACCTCCTGGACGGCGCGCAGCCGCACGGGGTCGAGCTCGTCGAGCACCGGGCTGGCCGTTTTCGGGAGTTCGAGACGGATCAACAACCCCTCGGTTCCGTCGGTTCCGTCGGCTCCGTCGGCTCGAGCATCCATCACGGTCGGAGGGGATCCAGCGGTCTCCGCCCCCCGGTCCCCCCTGTTCCGCCACTTCATCGGCACGCCCACAACGCTAGGAGTGACCCGGATATGGGGACAAGGCACTTCGTCACATTTGCCGGGCAAAACAGGTGTATTCAGACCCATAACCCCCGTTGCGGACAGACGTCGCCGGGGTGAAGCGTCCGAATTCGATGCCACAAATGCCATCCTCGGGCGCGCATCCGCCACCGTCGGAGTCCGGACTGTGGAGCCGGATCGACGCCGGTCGCCACTGCCCGTCCAGGCGTTCAGGCGTTCAGGCGTTCAGGCGTTCAGGCGTTCAGGCGTTCAGGCGTTCAGGCGCATCGGACACCACGGACGCGACCTGTTCGATCTCGAGCAGGAAGCCGTCGTGTCCGAACTCCGAGGCGATCACCGTGGGCGGGCGCCCGCCGGGGAGCAGTCGCCCGAGCTCCCTCTGCAGCGCGATCGGGTACAGCCGGTCCGAGTCGATCCCGGCCACGGCCACCCGGGCGGTGACGCGGGCCAGCGCGGCGGTCACACCGCCCCGCCCACGACCTACGTCGTGACTGTTCATGGCCTCGCTCAGCACCAGGTAGGAATTCGGGTCGAAACGACGGGCCAATTTGTCGCCGTGGTGGGCGAGGTAGGACTCCACGGCATAGCGGCCACCCGTCGACGGGTCCTCCGCGTCCTGGGGCCGCCGTCCGAACCGGTGGTCGAACTCGGCGGCCGTGCGATAGCTGATCTGGCCGATCCCCCGGGCCAGGGCCATGCCCTCCAGTGGGGACCGACCCGAGGCGTAGTAGTCGCCACCTCGGAAGTCGGGGTCGAGTCGGATGGCACGGCACTGCACCGAACACAGGGCGATCTCCTCGGCGGTGGCCGAGGCCCCGACGGCCAGCACCGCGGCGCGCTCCACTCGATCGGGGTGCCCGACGCACCACTCGAGCACGCGCATCCCGCCCATCGACCCACCCACGACGCCCGCCCACCGGTCGATACCCAGGTGGTCGGCGAGCAGGACCTCGGCGGACACCTGGTCGCGGATGGTGAGACGGGGGAACCGGGAGCCCCACGGACTGCCGTCGGGGGAAGCCGACGACGGTCCGGTCGACCCCTGGCAGCCGCCGAGTACGTTCGGGCAGACCACGTACCAGCGGTCGGTGTCGATGGCCGCTCCAGGACCGATCAACGGCTCCCACCATCCGGGGGTCGGGTGACCCGGCCCGGCGGCCCCGGCGGCATGGGAGTCACCGGTCAAGGCGTGGAGGACGAGCACCGCGTTCGAGCGCGTCGCATCGAGGGTCCCCCACGTTTCGTACGCGACGGTGACCCCGGGCAGCGAGCCACCGCCATCCAGAGCCAGGCCGCCGGCGCCCTCACCCAGGTGGGCGAACCTCCGCCCACCCGGCTCGTCGCCCGGCTGCCAGGTCTGCGCCCCGTCGGGGGCCGTCACGCCCCCTTGGCTGCCGCGAAGCCCAGCTCGAGGTCGGCCAGGATGTCCTCGACCGACTCGATGCCGATGCACAGGCGAACCAGGTCGGGGGTGACGCCGGTCGAGACCTGCTCGGCCTCGGTCAGCTGCGAGTGGGTGGTGGAGGCCGGGTGGATGGCCAGGCTCCGGACGTCGCCCACGTTGGCCAGATGGCTGAAGAGTTCCAGGCCCTCGATGAACCGGCGGCCGGCATCGGCGCCACCCTCGATCCCGAAGGCCAGGATGGCACCGCCGCCGCGCGGCAGGTACTGCTCCTGGCGGGCGTGCCACGGGCTGGACTCGAGCCCGGGATAGGCGACCCAGGAGACCTCGTCGCGCGCTTCGAGCCAGGCGGCCACCGCCGCGGCGTTCTGCACGTGGCGCTCCATCCGCAGGCTGAGGGTCTCGACGCCCTGGATGAAGAGGAAGGCGTTGAACGGCGACACCGCCGACCCGAGGTCCCGCAGATACTGCAGGCGCGCCTTCAGCACGAAGCGGGCCGGGAAGAGCGGATCGGGCAGGTCACCGAAGACCAGGCCGTGATAGCTCGGATCCGGCTCGGTGAATCCGGGGAACTTCCCGCTCCCCTCGTAGTCGAATTTGCCTCCGTCCACGATCACGCCACCGATCGAGGTGCCGTGACCACCGAGGAACTTGGTGGCCGAGTGGACGACGATGTCGGCGCCGTGGGCGAGTGGGTTGCACAGATACGGCGTGGCCAGTGTGTTGTCGACGACGAGAGGGACCTTGTTCTCGTGGGCGATGGCCGAGACCCCGGCGAAGTCGAGCACGTCACCCTTGGGGTTGCCGAGCGTCTCGGCGTAGAAGGCCTTGGTCTCGGGCCGGACGGCCGAGCGCCAGGCGTCGAGGTCGTCGGGGTCCTCTACGAAGGTGACCTCGACGCCGAGCTTGGGCAGCGTGTAGTGGAAGAGGTTGTAGGTCCCGCCGTAGAGCGAGGCCGACGACACGACGTGACCGCCGTTCTCGGCCAGGTTCAGCAGGGCGATCGACTCGGCGGCCTGGCCGCTCGACACGGCGAGGGCGGCCACCCCACCCTCGAGGGCGGCGATGCGCTCCTCGAAGACCGCCTGGGTCGGGTTCATGATCCGCGTGTAGATGTTGCCGAGCTCCGACAGACCGAACAGGGCGGCGGCGTGGGCCGTGTCCCGGAACGTGTAACTGGTGGTCTGGTAGATCGGTGTCGCCCGCGCCCCGGTCGTCGGGTCGGGTGCCGCCCCGGAATGGATCTGGCGGGTCTCGAATCCCCATTCGGACATGACGTGGCTCCTTCGACAGACGGGCGGGCGGGCAGACCGGCAGGTGCCGTGCTGCCCGCGTGGGCCACCCGATACTGACAAAAGTTGACCAACCAGGTCAACTAATGGGCCGGAGATCCCAGCGGCGGCGATTCCGGGCGTCGGGCCGGCTAGACCGGCTTGCCTCCCGAGCACCACGCGTTGTCCGGTACGCCCGAACACGGATCGGGCATCGTCGGAAGCTTCGGCAGGGGGTGCATGACCACCCCGGTGTTCTGGGGGTACACCATGTCCGACGAACAAGGGGCGGACTGGAAGTCACACAGCACCTGCCCCAGGAGCGGGCCGGTGTCCTGCGCCGCGGTCGTCGTCACCCCGCAGGTGGGCGAGGACTGCTCGAGGCCCGCAGGTGAGCTCCCGTTCGGTGCCGTGTTGTCGCGGTAGCAGTTCGACGGCAGACCGGCGTTGATGGTGATCTCCCCGTAGTCGCCGTTCGACGGGTTCCTGAAGTACCCGTTGTGGTTGAACGTGTTGCCGAGAGTGCGTTGTTCTGCGGGTCGTAGACGCAGCCGAACACCGTCGACTCGATGCCCCCGCTGCTCGGGCAGGTCTGGTTGTCCACCGGGGTGCTCGAGTCGGGGAACGGGACCATGAGGAATCCCCACGCACCGTTGTTGGCGAAGGGTTGTCCATGACCGTGTCGTTCCGCCCACCCGACAGCGTCATCCCGGTGCCCGTCGGTGCCTGTCCGGCGAATCCGGCCCCGGGGACGTTGGGATTGTTGTTGTTGTGGAAGTAGTTGTGGATCAGGACCCAGCACGAATGGGTGTGGGTGATCGGACTGGTGCCGCCGTTGGGGCAGGCCCCGTTCTGGGGTGCGGGCGGGTCACCGCCGATCTGGGTGTTGGTGTCGAATCCGTCCTTGTTGTTGTCGAACTGCGAGTTCTCGATGACGATGGCCCCGCCGGAGTTGGTGCCCGAGTAGCCGAGGGCGCTGTACTCCATCCAGGCGTGGTCGATCGTGATGTCGCACTCCTGCTTGCAGGCGCCCACGTACGTGCCCGAGTCGTTCATGTTGCTGCCGTAGATCTGGTTCCACGAGGCCGGCCCGGACGAGTTGGAGGAGAAGATCCCGTACTCGGCGGCGTTGTTGTTGGTGGAGAAGAACGTCGAGGTGCCGGTCAGATAGCTGCCCGAGTAGCCGTGCAGGCCGATCTGGCCGCTGTCCGCACCGCCGTTCCACCAGATCTCGTTGCCCGAATCCCCCGTACCGCCGAGGAAGTTGCAGGCGGTGAGGTTGTCGACGGTCACGCCGTCGGCCTTCCACACCACGATGCCGTTGCGACCGTAGGGCTTGCCCACTGGGATCGAGGGGACCGTAGGTCTGGTCGGCGGGGGCGGAGCTGCACTCGGGCGAGCCGGGCTTGGTCCCGTCCACCACCACGGTGGACCGGTCCATGCCCCGCAGGTGGATGTCGGGCGTGGTGATGAGGACGGCTCCACTGTCGCCGTGGGCCGGGTCGGCCGCCAGGCTGGTCGAGTCGGCCGTCTCGTGGTAGTCGCCGGGGGCGACCAGGATCCAGTCGCCGGACTTGGCGGCGTTGACCGCCGCCTGGATGGACGTGTACTTCCCGGCGTGACCCTGGAAGGTGCCCACCAAGAGCACGTGACCCGAGGTCGACGGCGGGCTCGACGACGACGAGCTGCAGGCGGCCAGCAGGCCCCCGGCCATGACGCAGGTGGCCGCCAGCGCGACGCCCCGCCGGAATTTCCCCTGCCCGTGCGCGTCAGCCGCCCGTATCTCCGGTCACCGTTCATGGCCCTCCCCCGATCTCGCCACGCCTCCCGCCGGGACACGACCCGACGGTGCGACCGCCAGAACGTAACAGGTGTCGGCGACGGAAGGGTGACCCGAGCCGGCACCCGGGGACCAGCCCCGGGGCGATGGCCGGACAGGACCGTGGACTAACATGACCGGAGCGACTCTGAGACCTGGGGCCACGGCCGCCGGAGGGGCTCGGACGCACGCGGAGGGCTGGACGGCCCACCCGGTGACCACCGGACCTGCCCGGGACCGGCACGACGAAGGAGCCACCATGGCCAACGACACCCGCACGCACGACTTCAAGGTCGCCGACCTCTCGTTGGCCGACTACGGCCGCAAGGAGATCGTGCTGGCCGAGCACGAGATGCCCGGCCTCATGGCCATGCGGGCCGAGTTCGGCGCCGCCCAGCCGCTGGCGGGGGCCCGCATCACCGGATCGCTCCACATGACGATCCAGACCGCCGTGCTCATCGAGACCCTGACCGCCCTCGGCGCCCAGGTGAGGTGGGCCAGCTGCAACATCTTCTCGACCCAGGACCACGCCGCCGCGGCGGTGGCCGTCGGCCCCGACGGGACCGTCGACGACCCGAAGGGCGTGCCCGTCTACGCCTGGAAGGGCGAGACCCTGGAGGACTACTGGTGGTGCACCGAGCAGGTGCTGCGCTGGCCCGGCGGCGAAGGACCGAACCTGATCCTCGACGACGGTGGCGACGCCACCCTCCTCGTCCACAAGGGCGTCGAGTTCGAGAAGGCCGGCGCCGTTCCGGATCCCTCCACCGCCGACTCCGAGGAGTTCGCCGTGGTGCTCGGCGTGCTGACCCGCAGCCTGGCCGAGGACCCCACCCGCTGGACATCGATCGCCAACGGGATCAAGGGGGTCTCCGAAGAGACCACCACCGGCGTCCACCGTCTCGTCGAGATGCAGGAGAAGGGCGAGCTCCTCTTCCCGGCCATCAACGTCAACGATGCGGTGACCAAGTCCAAGTTCGACAACAAGTACGGCTGCCGGCACTCGCTCATCGACGGCATCAACCGGGCCACCGACGTCCTCATGGGCGGCAAGGTCGCCGTGGTCTGCGGCTTCGGTGATGTCGGCAAGGGCTGTGCCGACTCGCTGCGCGGTCAGGGCGCCCGGGTGATCGTCACCGAGATCGACCCGATCTGCGCCCTCCAGGCGGCGATGGAGGGCTACCAGGTCGCCACGCTCGACGACGTGGTCGAGACCGCCGACATCTTCATCACCACGACCGGGAACAAGGACGTCATCACCGCACCCGACATCGCCCGCATGAAGCACCAGGCCATCGTGGGCAACATCGGCCACTTCGACAACGAGATCGACATGGCCGGCCTGATGGCCACGCCCGGCATCGAGCGGGTCAACATCAAGCCCCAGGTCGACAAGTGGGTGTACCCCGACGGCAAGGCCGTCATCATCCTGTCGGAGGGACGACTGCTCAACCTGGGCAACGCCACCGGCCATCCGAGCTTCGTCATGTCGAACTCGTTCACCAACCAGACGATGGCCCAGATGGAGCTCTTCGCCAACGAGGGCGCCTACGAGAACAAGGTGTACGTGCTCCCGAAGCACCTCGACGAGAAGGTCGCCCGTCTGCACCTCGACGCCCTCGGGGTCCATCTCACGACGCTGACCCCCGAGCAGGCCGACTACATCGGCGTGTCGGTGGACGGCCCGTACAAGCCCGAGCACTACCGGTACTGAGCCGGCCCGGCGGCCCGACCGTGCTGGGCACTCCCGTGCTCCGGCCGGCACCCTCCTCCGAACCGACGCCCGAACCGTGACCGAGCCCGGGACCGAGGCCACCCGCTACGCCGTCCGCGACCGGGTGGCGACCATCACGCTCCACCGACCCGAGCGGCTCAACGCGTGGACGGCGACGATGAACGCCGAGTACCGCGCCCACCTGCGGGCGGCCGCCGACGACCCCTCGGTCAGGGTGATCGTGGTGACCGGTGCCGGTCGGGGGTTCTGCGCCGGTGCCGAGTCCGACGACCTGGTCGGCCACGTCGAACGGGGTGCCTACGATGCCGGCGCGCCCGCCGACCTGGCCACTCCGGGCTACGGCGTCCGCCCGGAGTTCGATGCCGAGCTCGCCTACCACTTCGGCATCGACAAGCCGATCCTGTCGGCCATCAACGGACCTGTCGCCGGCATCGGGTTCGCCCTGTCCTGCTACCACGACCTCCGCTTCGCCGCCCGGGGGGCCACGTTCACCACGGCCCACGGCCGGCTCGGCCTGCCCTGTGCCTTCGGGCTGGCCTGGCTGTTGCCCCGCCTCATCGGACTGCCCAGGGCCCTCGACCTGATCCTCTCCAGTCGCCGGTTCGACGCCGACGAGGCCCACGAGCTCGGCCTGGTCACGGCGGTGGTCGACGGCCCCGACCTGCTCGACCACGTCCACGGGTACGCCCAGATGCTGGCCACCACCGTCTCGCCGGCCTCGTTGGCCGCCTCCAAGCTCCAGGTCTACGAGGCGTTCCACCTGACGGCGGCCGACTCGGTCCGGGCCGCCGAGGCCCGGCTCGACCCGATGATGGCCGGTCCCGACTACCGGGAGGGCGTGGCCGCCCTCCGCGAGAAGCGGACGCCGGTCTTCGTCGACCCGCCGCCCCACCCCTGACGCCCCTGCGCCCCGGGCGGTGGGTTTTCGGGGCGGTCCGTCCGCCCACTACCGTGGCAGCCATGCCCGGAGACACCTCGACCTCCCCCGTCACCCTCTCGCCCCCCCGCCGGGGTGAGCCCGAGCGCCCGGCCATCGAGGCATCTGCGGCGAGGGCCCGGATCCATGCGGCCGAGGCGGCACTCCTCGACGAGCGTCGCCTGCTGACCGGCGAGGAGCTGGCCGGACTGGCCGCCCTGCCCGACGCCTACGTGACGTCGCTGGCCGCCCTCGCCCACCAGGTGCGCCTCGCCTGGTGCGGACCCGAGGTCGAGGTGGAGGGCATCCTGTCGGCCAAGACGGGTGGCTGCCCCGAGGACTGCCACTTCTGTTCCCAGTCGTCCCGATTCGACACGCCCGTGAAGGCCACGCCCTTCCTCGACGCCGACGAGGTGCTGGCCGCCGCCGAGGAGACCCGGGCGTCCGGCGCCTCCGAGTTCTGCATCGTGCTGGCCGTTCGGGGTCCGGACGAGCGGACGATGCAGCGGATCCTCGAGCTGGTCCCCATGGTGCAGGAGCGCACCGGGCTCAACGTGGCCGTCAGCGCCGGCCTCCTGACCGAGGACCAGGCCCGGCGCTTCGCCGAAGGTGGCGTCCACCGCTACAACCACAACCTCGAGACCTCCCGCTCCTTCTTCCCGAACGTCGTGACCTCCCACACCTGGGAGGAGCGGGAGGCCACCTGTCGGCTGGTCCGGGACCACGGTATGGAGCTGTGCTGCGGCGCGCTGCTCGGTATGGGCGAGACGGACGACCAGCGCATCGAGCTGTTGACCCAGCTGCAGGAGCTCGACCCCACCGAGGTACCCCTCAACTTCCTCAATCCGCGACCCGGCACCCCACTCGGCGGCGAGCAGCCCGTGGCGGCCTGGGAGGCCATCCGCTGGATCGCCCTCTTCCGGCTCGGGCTGCCCGGCGTGATCCTCCGCTATGCGGGGGGCCGGGAGGTGACGCTGCGGGAACTGCAGTCGATGGGGATGACCTCGGGGATCAACGCCCTCATCGTGGGCAACTACCTGACGACTCTCGGGCGCTCGGCCGACGAGGACCTGCAGATGCTGTCCGACCTCCGGATGCCGGTGGGCGCCCTGACCGGTGTCCTCTGACCCGATCGGTGGCCGCGTGTCCGACGTGGCCGCCGTGCACTGCACCGGCTGTGGTTCGTCATCGTGCGACGGTTGCGGCCGCATCCTCGACCCGCCGAGGTTCTGCCCCGGGTGCGGTCGCCGGTTGACCGTGTCCGTGACCCCGGGTGGGTACCGGGCGCGGTGCCGCGACCACGGGGAACTCGCCCGGCCCTGAGCTCGAAGGCACCGGGGAGGATCCGGCCACGAGCGGCGCTCGCCGTGGTCAGGTGGCCGAAGGGGGCGTCACCAGATCGGCCAGGTGGGCGAGCGAGTTGTCGAGGTGGTCCGGGGGGAACGGAGGGAATCCGATGAGGTCCCGCGTCGAGTCCGGCACGGCCGACCAGTCGTAGGTGAGGGTGACGGTGGTGGTCGTCGCACCGGCCGGGGACAGGTCGTAGCGCCAGACCCAACCACCGAACTGCAGAGTGCCGTCGCCGGCGTCGGCGCCCGGCTCCCACGAGATCGTGATCGGGGGATCGAACACCTGGACCCGGTTCGCCACCTGGTAGTCACCCTCGGGGTGCATCCCGTGGTACATCGCCATCCGGAAGATCTGGCCGGGCGCCACCAACGGGTCGTCGTCGAGTGGCGTGCGCACCCAGCCGGTGCCGTCTATGGCGGCATGGCTGGCCGGGTCGGCGAGGACCGCGAAGATCTGATCCACGGGGGCGTCGACGGTCCTGGTCGCACTGACGGTGTCGTCGGGCATCTGGTCTCCTCCACGTGGCGCTGGTCGTCCGCCCGGTGCTCCGGGACGGCGCACCCCCAGTCTGGCCGGTGGATCTCCGGCGTGCGGGCTCAGTGCGCCCCGGGCCGGTGGCGTCGAGAGCGCCACCCCCGCGTCGGGTCCGCGGTGACGGGTTAGGTTGGCCCGATGGGCAATCTGCTCGTCGCCGTGCTGCCCCTGGCCCTCGGCGCCGCCATCAGCCCGACCCTCCTCGCCCTCCAACTCCTGGTCCTCACAGGTGGAGGCCACAAACTCGCCCGGGCCTGGGCCCTGGCCGGGGGTGCGGCCCTGGTCCTCGCCGCGTACTCGCTGTTGTGCGCGACCGCCCTCTCCCGGTTGCGACCCCATCACGGGCACGAGTCCCTACCCGACGCCGCCGTGCTGATCCTCTCCGGCGTCCTGCTCGGAGCGCTGGCCGTCCGGTCCCGGATGCGAAAGCCGACGGTCGGGGAGAAGCACACGTCGCGGATCGGTGGGCGACTGGCCTCGGCGTCCCCCGTCTGGTTCCTCGGGGTGGGCGCCGTCGGGATGGTGGTGAACTTCTCGACCCTCCTCCTGGTGCTGCCGGCCGTCCACGAGATCACCCGCTCGTCCGCCGGTCCGTCGGATGAGTTCATCGTGTTCGTGGTGCTGTACGTCATCGTCCTCCTCCCCGTGCTCCTGCCGGTGGCGCTCGCCCAGGTGCTGGGTGCCCGGGCCGACCACGCCCTCGATGCCACGCACCGCTGGGTGGGACGGAACTCCCGGACCATCGGCACCGTCATCGAGGCCGTCTTCGCCGTCTACCTGATCGTGAAAGGCGTGCGGGCCGCCCCGTAGCCGTGGCCGTGGCCGTGGCCGGGAGCCGTGGCCGTAGAGTGGGTGCTTCGCACCGGAGAAGGAGGCCACATGGACTGGAAGCTCGAATTGGTGGTGGTTCCGGTCGCCGACCAGGATCGCGCCAAAGCCTTCTACGTCGACGCGATGGGGTTCGACCTGATCGTCGACCACCGGGCCGGCGAGCACTTCCGCGTGATCCAGGCGTCGCCGCCCGGCTCCGCCTGCGCCGTGGCCCTCATGGCCAATCCCGAGGCGGCGGGGACGCTCCAGGGCCTGCACCTCGTGGTCCCGGACATCGAGAAGGCGCGGACCGACGTCACCGGTCGAGGGGTCGAGGCCGGCCCGCTCATCCACTATGTCGAGGGCCGCCAGGAGGAAGGGCCCGACCCCGCCCGACAGGACTACAACACCTTCTTCGAATTCCACGACCCCGACGGCAACGGCTGGTTGGTCCAGGAGGTTTCCAGCCGGGCCTGATCCGATGGGCCGGCGGTGGTGGTCGCCCCCGCTGATGCTGGGCCGCGGACGGCAATCCGGGGACGCGACACATAGGGTGTCGCCCATGCGACAGCCGAACATCCTGCTGATCATGACCGACGAGGAGCGCTACCCGCCGCCCTACGAGACGGCGGAAGTCCGGGCGTTCCGGGAGTCCCGGCTACCCGCCCGCCAGGCCCTCCGCACCCGGGGCCGGGAGCTCCACCGCCACTACGCCGGCTCGACCGCATGCACGCCCAGCCGGGCCACCCTGTTCACGGGTCAGTATCCCTCGCTGCACGGGGTGTCGGCCACCGACGGCACAGCCAAGCGTCCGACCGACCCGGCCATGGGTTGGCTCGACCCGGACTCCGTCCCGACCCTGGGCGACTGGTTCCGGGCCGGCGGCTACCGCACCCACTACCGCGGGAAGTGGCACATCTCCCATGCCGACCTCCAGACGCCCGGGACCCACGACGGGCTCATGGCCTCCGACGACGAGGGTCGCCCGCGCCCCGACGCCGTCGACGCCTACCGACGGGCCGACCGGCTCGACCCCTTCGGCTTCTCGGGCTGGATCGGGCGCGAGCCGCACGGCGCGGCCAAGTCGGACTGCGGCACGGTGCGCGACGGCGTCTTCGCCGAGCAGGTGGTCGAGCTGTTCGACGAGCTGGCCGCCGCCCGGGCCGACGGTCCGTGGCTGACCGTGGCGTCGTTCGTCAACCCCCACGACATCACCTTCTCGGGCTTCGGGTGGGAACAGCTGCTGCAGTTCGGTCCCCCCGACGCCTCCGTCCCCGACGTGCCCGAGGCGCCCTCGCAGTCCGACTCCTTCGCCGGCCGGCCACCGTGCCAGGCCGCCTTCCCGGCTGCGTGGGACGCGATGATCTACCCCACCGCCACCGACCTCGGCTACCGGCGCCTCTACTACCACCTGCACCAGCTGGTCGACGCGGCGATCGCGCCGGATCCTGGGTGCCCTCGATCGGAGCGGCATGGCCGACGACACCGTCGTGGTGCTGACCTCGGACCACGGAGACCTGGTGGGCGCCCACGGCGGTCTCGTCCAGAAGTGGTTCAACGCCTTCGACGAAGCCGTCCGGGTACCGTTCGTGGCGGCGGGACCGGGCATCCCGGCCGGTGGTGCGGGCGTGTCCGTCCCCACCAGCCACATCGATCTCGTGCCGACCCTGCTCGGACTGGCCGGCATCGACCCCGAACAGGCTCGGGCCGGCGTGTCCGCCCACCACGACGAGTTCCATCCGCTCCCGGGTCGTGACCTGAGCGGCCTGGTCCGGGGCGAGGTCGACGAGGCGTCGTTCGCGTCCCCCATCTACTTCATGACCGAGGACAACGTCACCTCCGGCGCCGACCAGGTCAACATCCTGAACGGAACGGCGTTCGAGGCCATCACCGGAGCGACCAGCATCGAGTCGGTGGTGACGTCACTGCCCACCGGCGACGCCGGAGCCGACGAACTCTGGAAGGTCAACCACTACTACGAACGCCTGGACGACTGGTACGCGGAGCACGGCGTCGCCCCGAATCCGTTCCTGGGGCCGGCCGCCGAGCCGCTCTACGAGCTGCACAACCTGACCCGCGACCCCGAGGAGCGGCAGAACCTGGCGGCCACCGAGGCCGCCACCCTGTCGCAGATGTTGTCGGTGCTCGAGGACCAGCGCGAGGCGAAGCGCCTCCTGCCCACGTTGCGCAACCCGGTCTGAACCGGGGGACCACCACCCGGTGCGCTCCGCCGGACGGGTTGGTCGCGCGGCGGGTCATCCTCCATCGGGGGGGTCGCACCGGGAGCCGCCAGGGTGATCATGACGCCACGCCGGGCACGCCACCGTGGTCACCCGTGCATGTGACCCGGGACGGACCGTGGGCGGATACCGACGCCTACCGCCGGGTGGCCCGGGGTCGGGGTCGTGCCCCTCAGGACGACGTCGTGTACTGGTTGATCTGGGCGAAGGACGGTGCTCCCAGGTTCGAGAGCGTCAACGGTGCCGGTGCGGACGCCAACAGGGCCACGTCTGCCGGGCGGACCACCTCACCGGGGAACGTCTCGGTCGCCGGACCGGTCGCGTGCCACAACCCGTAGAGCGACACGTTCTCCGGACCTGAGAAGACCGTGGTGATGTCCGATCCATTGGTGTCGCACTCGGGAGCCGTCTGTTCGGTGAAGTTGACGGACAGCTTGGGTGCGGCGAGCACCGCGGCGCTCAGATCAGGGGTCACGGCGAACAGCTGATGGTTCGCCGGGCCGTCGGCCTGGTAGCTGAGGAAGACCGCCGTGTTGGTCGCGGTGTCGCAGTAGTTCTCGTTCACGAAGAAGAACGTGTAGTTGTCCAGTGGCCCCGACTCCTCGGTGACCTGGAGTGAGACGCTGGGGCCTCCGGCACCGGTGGGCACCCAGCTGGCGACGGCCGTACGGGTCGTCGTCGTGCCCGAGGCGGCGCCGGCGGGCGTCGCGCCGAACGCCAACGGGACCACGAGGGCGGAGGCCAGGCCGACCACCAGGCCGGATCGGACGAAAACGGATCGGAACGCCATGGTCCACACCTCCACTCGCCACGCCCCACCACTAACCGGTGGAGCCGTTCTGCTGAGCCTATCCCTCGGCCGACCCGTTCACACGGGAGAGGTGACGGGTCTCCGATCTTCGTTCGGTAGCCGCCCGTCCGACGTCCTCAGGCGAAGTCGGCGTCGGGACTCCAGTCCGGATCGATCTCGAAGAACTGCTGCACCAGGCTCTCGAATCCGACGGCGAAGAGGGTCCATTCCTGGGGCGCGCCTCCGGGGCCCGTGGGTCGGATGATGCCCTCCATGTGGGAGTCGTCGACCCGGTCCCGCAGTCCACAGCCCTGACCGAGGCAGTCCGCGGCGATCGTGAACTGACGGAGGGTGAGCCCCTGGCGGATTCGGAAACCCAGCAACGTCGTGATCGCCAGGTAGGCGTCCTCGATCCGATCGTTGAAGGCGTTGTAGCCGGTCACCAGGGCCGCCCTGATCTTCTCGCGGTTGGCGACGGGACGGGAGTTGCCGGCGAGTCCCCAGACGCCGATCCACAGCGGCCAGTTGTCCGACCGTCGCATCGACTGGAAGTTGGCCGCCCCCCCGATCCGACAGAGTTCGCGCATCACGGCCTGACGGGACTCGACGGTCGTGAGATCGGCGTCGGTCAGGATGGGGACGACCGCCCCCACCGTCGAGTCGATCTCGTCCTGGTTCTCCTCGAGGGCGATCGTCACCAGGAGGTCGGCCTGGAATTCGGCCTGGTTCTCCCACACCCTCCGGATGACCGAGGAATTGGTCAATCGGATCCCGGTCTGTTCCTCCAGGCGGTCGAACGCCTTCTTGAAGGTGACGACTTCGGCGCCGGTCCCCGGCCCTTCCTCGCGCAGGATCGAACGACCCATCTCGAGCAGCAGTTCCCGAAGTTCATCCCGGCTATGCCTGGGGTGTTTGACGGTCAGCACAGGCTTCCTCCCCGGAGGGTCCCTCACGCGGAACCACTCAGCCACAGTCGACAATCAGACCAGGCCCCCATTCGAGCACTTCGACAATGGCCCGGCAACTGACTTCGGGGCGGTCCCCATCGACGCCCGTCAGCCTCCCCGTCGGCGGGATACGGTCACCGGCCGGCTCAGGGACCGGAGCGGGCGGCCCGCTTCGTGCGCGGCGCCGACGACTCAGCCGGCGGGGACCTTCCAGCCACACGGACTCGGCGATCTCCTTGCACGTCGGACACAGGGCATAACGCTGAGGATTGCGGCCCGGAACCCAGATCTTCCCGCACAGCGCCTTGACGGCCGTTCCGTTCACCATCCCCTCGACCACCGACGGCCCGGCCGAGATGAAGTCGCCCTTCTCCGGCTTGAAGCCCTCGAGGACGATGTGGGACATGCGCTCGTGGTCGCCGTCGAGCTCGGGATCGACCTGTACGGGGGAGACGGTGATGCCGGTGTCGGTCATGCCACCAGGATCGCGCAGCCGGGTGCCCCCGGTCGACGCCACCGGGCGGGCTCCGGCCGAACGGGTCGGCCCCTAGGCTTGGGGCCATGCCCACCCGCACCCTGGTCCTCGCCTCGGGCTCGCCCGCGCGCCTGCGACTGCTCCGCGACGCCGGTTTCGCGCCCGAGGTGATCGTCAGCGGGGTGGCCGAGGACGACATCGACCCGGCGGACACCGAGGGTTCGGTGGGACGGCTGGCCGCCACCAAGGCCACGGCCGTGGCCCGGCCCGGCGGAAAAGCCCTGGTCATCGGCTGTGACTCGATGCTCGAATTCGAAGGCACGCCCCACGGCAAGCCGTCGTCGACCGACGAGGCCCGGGCCTGGCTCCGGGCCATCCGCGGCCGGAGCGGGACGCTGTGGACCGGCCACTGCCTGATCGACGAGGCTTCCGGCGAGCGGGCCGAGGAGGTCGTCGGGACGACCGTGCGCTTCGGCGTGACCAGTGACGCCGAGCTCGATGCCTACCTGGCCACCCCGGACGTCCTGACCGTGGCCGGCGCCTTCACCCTGGACGGCCGGTCGGCCCCCTTCGTCGACGGCATCGACGGCGACCCCGGCAACGTCATCGGCCTGTCCCTGCCGGCCCTGCGCCGTCTGCTCGGCCGCCTCGGAGTGTCGGTCACGGAGTTGTGGGCGGAGGCGTCGTGACCGCCGTCGCCCCGGACGGGACGGCCACCCCCGAGCTCAAGCTCGGGAACCTGGTGGTCGACCTGCCCGTCGTGCTCGCCCCCATGGCCGGGGTGACCAACAGCGCCTTCCGCACGCTCTGTCGCGGCTACGGCGCCGGGCTCTACGTCAGCGAGATGGTCACGGCCCGGGCCCTGGTCGAGGGCAATGCCAAGACCCTGGGCATGGCGTCCTTCGGCGCCGACGAGACGGTACGCAGCGTGCAGCTGTCGAGCGTCGATCCCGGCGTCATGGGACGGGCCGTCCGACGCCTGGTCGACGAGATCGGGGTCGACCACATCGACCTCAACTTCGGCTGCCCGGCCGGCAAGGTCACCCGCCAGGGGGCCGGCGCCGCCCTCCCGCTCCACCGGGCGTTGTTCCGGGACATCGTCCGGGCGGCGGTGGTGAACGCCGGAACCGTGCCGGTCACCGTGAAGCTCCGCACCGGGGTCGACGACGGGCACCTGACCTACCTCCAGTCGGGTCGGACGGCCGAGGACGAGGGCGTGGCCGCCGTGACGCTCCACGCCCGCACGGCCGAACAGCTCTACTCCGGCTCCGCCGACTGGGAGGCCATCGGTCGTCTGAAGGAGACCGTCACCTCCATCCCGGTGTTGGGCAACGGTGACCTCTGGGAGGCGGCCGACGCCCTGGCCATGACCGCCGCCACGGGATGCGACGGTGTGGTCGTCGGGCGGGGATGCCTCGGTCGACCCTGGCTGTTCCGGGACCTGGCCGCCGCCTTCCGCGGCCAGCCGGTCCCCGACCCACCCGGTCTCGGCGAGATCTGCTCGATGATGCTGGTCCACCTCGGCCTGCTGTGCGACCTCTTCGGCCAGGACCTCGGCACCCGCCAGTTCCGCAAGCACACCGGCTGGTACCTGACCGGGTTCCCGGTCGGATCCCAGGTGCGCCGGTCACTCGCCCTGGCCTCGACGGTGGACGAGGTCGCCACCCTCCTGGGTGGCCTCGACCACTCGCTCCCCTTCCCGACCGAGGCGCTGCGGATGCCCCGGGGGCACACCAACGGTCCCCGCCCCGTGCACCTGCCGGACCGCTGGCTCGACACCGTCGACGATCCCACACCTCCGGTCGGCGGCGACCTCCTGGTCTCGGGGGGATGAGCGGGCCCGGACCCGGGGGCGGGCCGTCCCCCGACGTCCGGACGCGTGTCGCCGTGGCCGGGGCACGCGGCTTCGTCGGCACCCATCTGGTCCCCCGCCTGGTGGCCGAGGGATACGAGGTCCACGCACTGCTCCGCGACCCTGCCGGGTTCCACCCCCGTGACCACGTCACCATCCACGTCACCGACATCGGGGACGCCGACGCCGTAGCCGGGGCCCTGACCGGTTGCTCGGTCGCCTACTACCTCGTCCACGCCATGGCGGGAGGCGCCGGGTTCGCCGATCGGGACCGGACCCTCGCCACCGCATTCGCCCAGGCCGCGGCCCGGGCCGGCGTGGGACGCATCGTCTACCTCGGGGGCCTCGGCCACGACGACCTGTCCACCCATCTGTCGAGCCGCCAGGAGGTCGGGGCCGTCCTCGGGTCCACCGGCGTGCCGGTCGTCGAGCTCCGTGCCGCCGTGGTCCTCGGGGCCGGCAGCATCTCCTTCGAGATGGTCCGCTACCTGACCGAGCGGCTCCCCATGATGGTGTGCCCCCGCTGGGTCAACACCCCGACCCAGCCCATCGCCCTCGGCGACCTGCTGGACTACCTGGTGCAGTCGACGGCGGTGGAGCCCGACATCTACGAGATCGGCTGCACCGACGCCACCACGTACCGACAGATGATGGACACCTATGCAGCCGTCCGTGGCCTGCGCCCCCGGCTGGTGGTCAAGGTCCCGGTGTTGACGCCGGCCCTCTCGGCCCACTGGGTCGACTTCGTCACCCCGGTGGACGCCACCGTCAGCCACGCCCTGATCGAGAGCCTCGCCAACGAGGTGACCGTGCACACCCGCGCCCGGACCGACGCCGCCTTCGCCGTCCGGCCCCTCACCGTCGAACAGGCCATCCGGGCCGCCCTCGACACCCAGGCGGACTGGATCACGGCGACGCTGTTCGCCCGCCACCACGGCCTGGAGGAGGGCGTGTACACCGATCGGTCCCACGCCCTGCTCCGTCCCGCCGACGTCGGTGCCGACGGCCGGGTCACCGGATTCGCCGAGGATCTCGACGACATCGGCGGGAAACTCTCCTGGTACGGCCTGCCCCTGGCCTGGCTGTTGCGCATCACCCTCGGCCACTGGTTCGGCGAGGACCTCCGCCTGGGACGTCCCCCGGCGATGACCCCCGGTAACCGCGTGGACTGGTGGACCATCGTCGTCCGGGAGGAGGAGGCCCTGGTGCTGCGCTCCTACGAGTGGTTCTGCGGCGAAGCGTGGCTGGGGTTCCGGGTGGCCCCCGACGGTCCTCCGGCCATCGAGCAGGTCGGCTCCCTGCGCACCAAGGGGGTGCTGGGCATGGCCTACTGGTGGGCCCTCTGGCCCATTCACCAGTTCGCCTTCCGGGCCATGGTGAACCACCGCCGGGCCCGGGTGCGGCGCGTGGCCCGCACCCTGCGCCGACGGGCGACCGTCCGGGCCTCCCGGCGCTGAGTCCGCAACCCCGGTGACCCGAGCACCCCGCCGACCGGACCCGGGTCGGCTTGTGGGAGACTGGAGTCGTCGACCTCGCCGGGCACCCCGGCTCCGGACCGGGACCCGTCCCCCCGCAACGGTCGGAACTCCCCCACTCCCATGATCGTCGGCTCCTCCCTCACCATCGAGATCGGCGACCGCACCCTCCTGCGCGACGCCTCGTTCGTGGTCGGCGCCGGAGAGAAGGTCGGCCTCGTCGGGCGCAACGGCACCGGCAAGTCCACCTTCATCTCCGTCGTCATCAGCGAGCCGGGTCGCAACGTGCGCTCGACGGGCAGTGCGGCCATCCGCGGGACCTACGGCTACCTGCCCCAGGTGCCCGAGCCCCACGGCCTGGGACTCGAGCCCAACGGCTTCTCCCACGTGCTCTCGGGCCGGGGGCTGGACGTCCTGGACGACGCCCTCGGCAAGGCCCGGAACCAGATGGCCAAGGACCCCTCCACCGAGAACATCGCCCTGTTCTCCGACCTCGAGGAACAGTTCCGGGAGAACGGTGGCTACGAGGCCGAGGCCACGATGGCGCGCCTGGCCGACGGTCTGGGACTCCGCCAGGAGCTGCTGCTCGAGGACATCGAGAGCCTCTCGGGCGGCCAGCGCCGACGGGTCGACCTGATCCGCATCCTCTTCCAGGGTCCGGACACCATGATCCTCGACGAACCCACCAACCACCTCGACCGTCCGGCCAAGGCGTGGCTGATGAACGAGCTCGAGACCTTCCCCGGGGCCATCCTCGTCGTCTCGCACGACCTCAAGCTGCTCGACCGGTCGATCAACAAGGTGCTGCACCTGTCCGACGCCCGGCTGACCGAGTTCAAGGGCAACTACTCCTCGTACCTCGTCCAGCTGGAGGCCGACCAGTCCCAACGCGAGCGGTCGGCCCAGCTCGAGGGGCGCGAGATCGACCGGCTCTCCAAGCTCGCCGACTCCATGCGCGGCAGCACGAACCGCCGGGCCCGCATCGCCAAGTCACTGGACAAGCGGGTCGAGCGCCTGGAGTCCGGTCGCACGGAGGTCCACCGACGCGAGAGGAAGAGCTCGTTCTCCCTCCCCACCCCGACCCGGTCGGGCGAGGTCCCGCTGCGGGTCGAGCACCTGGTCGTCCGCTACGACGCCCACACCGTGCTGGCCGACGTCGACTTCCACTGCCGACGGGGCGACCGGGTGGTGGTCATCGGGCGCAACGGCGCCGGGAAGTCCAGCCTGCTTGCGCTGCCTGGCCGGGGTCCAGGAGCCGACCTCGGGTCACGTCGAGCCCGGCGTCAACGTGGCCCTCGGCTACTTCGCCCAGGAGCACGAGCAGGTCGACCTGTCGGTGAGCGTGCTCGACAACATCGACGACCGCATCCTGACCAAGGAGTCCGAACGCCGGGCGCTGCTGGGCTCGTTCGGCCTCGTCGGCGACGTCGCCTACCAGATGCCCAAGACCCTCTCGGGGGGCGAGCGGGCCAAGCTCGGTCTGGCCATGCTGGCGGCCGGACAGGCCAACGTCCTCCTACTGGACGAGCCGACCAACAACCTCGACCCGACGTCCATCGAGGCGGTCGGCACCATGCTCTCCGACTGGCCGGGGACCGTGGTGGTGGTCAGCCACGACCGTGCCTTCGTCGAGGCCCTCGAACCCACCCACGCCCTCAAGCTGCCCGACGAGGTCTTCACCCACTGGCGCGACGACTACCTCGACATGGTGGAGATGAAGTAGCCGCGCCGGCTCCGGCCGGCCGGGGTCAGGCGGACTTACCGTTCCCGGCGACCGGTACGTCGGCGCCGCCGGCGTCCTTCAGGGCCCCGACCAGTACGGAGGCGGCCCCCACCAGGCCGGCGGCCTCGTAGGGGACGACCACCTTGGCGTTGGGTGACATGGCCACCGCCTGCAGGGCCTGGAGCTGCTTGAAGGCCAAGGTGTTGGGGTGGATCCCGACCCTGTCGATGGCATCGAGCGCCGCCGCGTCCCCTTCACCCCGGAGGGTGGCCGCCCGCTTCTCACCGTCCGCCCGGAGCTCGAGGACCTGCTTCTGCGCTTCGGCCGCCAGGATCGACGCCTGCTTCTGGCCCTCGGCCTCGAGCACGTTGGCCTGCTTGCGGCCCTCCGCGCTGTTGATGGCCGCCTGCTGCTCGCCCTCGGACTTCAAGATGGCCGCCCGCTTGTGCTGTTCGGCCTCCTTCTGTTCGGACATGGCCTGGAGCACGTTCGTCGGAGGCGTGATGTCGAGGATCTCGATCCGGTTCAACCGGACGCCCCACTTGAGGGTGGCCTCGGCCATGTGGTCCTGCATCTTGGCGTTGATCGTCTCGCGCTCGGACAGCGACTCGTCGAGGGTCAGCTCACCGAACACGGCGCGCAGCGCCGTGCGGGCCATCTGGTCGATGGCCAGGCCGAAGTCGTTGACCTCGAACAGGGCCAGCTTCACGTCGGTTACCTGGCAGAAGATGGTGGCGCTGACCCACAGCGACACGTTGTCCTTGGTGATGACCGCCTGCTGGTCGCCGGTCCGTGGGAACTCGCGGACGTCGACCTTGTCCATCCGGTCGGCCAGGGGCATCAGGACGTGCAGCCCCGGCTGCTTGATCGTCTTGAACTCGCCGAACCGCTTGACCACCCCGACGCAGCCCTGCTGGACCACCTTGAGGCAGGACTTCAAGAAGACGACGATGAGGGCGAAG
Organism: uncultured Acidimicrobiaceae bacterium; assembly: GCA_963841885.1. Lineage (GTDB taxonomy): Bacteria > Actinomycetota > Acidimicrobiia > Acidimicrobiales > RAAP-2 > Bog-756. The sequence continues at coordinate 199,268 of CAWJEK010000015.1, read as the reverse complement.
ATGAAGAACGCCACCACCGCCACTCCGATGGCTACTCCCACGGATCCGATGATCATGGTCACCACCTCCTGGTGACACCTTAGGCACCGGCGGCCCTCCGCACAGCGCGTCCGGCGACAGCTGGCCCCGACGGGCCGCCATCCCGCCCCCGTCCACCGGGGTGTCGGCCGCCGAGGATGTCAGCTGCCGACGGCCGGATAGGCGCCTTCGGCCGGATAGCAGACGAGGAGACCTCGCTCGACGTCGGCGACGACCACCTCGGTGCCCGGGGCGATGCGGGTCCCGGGAAACATCGCCCGGGCGAACCACTCCTCGCCCCGGGCCAGCACCGAGCCGGGCTGATGCGGTCCGGCCAGCTCCTTGGTGACCACCGCCGTCTCGCCCACCATGCCCGAGACACCGTTCAACATCACCGACTCCTGTGTCCTGCGTCCAGAGTGCTCCGGGCCCCGCCCATCCGTGCCGGTGCACGGCACCGCGATGCCCGTCCACCAGCACTATACGGGACCGTCCGAGCCGGTCCGTCGGTTAGCGTGGGCCATGCCCGAGCGACCCTCCCCCATCAGCGCCGTCACCGCCCGCAAGACGTGGCGCACCCTCGAGCCGTTGCACGGCATGGTGTACTTCGCCCCCGAGGCCGACGCCTCCTACGCCCGGCTGGGCATCGGGGGGCGGGCCGGGTACTTCGCCTCCCGCTCGGCTCCGATGGGTGCCGTCAGCGCCGGAACGGTCGTCTCCACCTTCTTCAACTTCAAGCCGTCCCTGGTGCACGAGTCGATGGACGGGGTGTGGGACCGCACCACGCCGTCCGCCGTGCTCGAGGCCCGCACCGAGGTGGCGGGGGCCGCCCTGCGCCGGATGCTCGGGCCCGCCGCCGATTCCGACGACGTGCGGACCGCCGCCGAACTGGCCCGACGCGCCGCGCTCCGGGCCTGCGAGTGCACCGAGGGACGCCCCCTCTTCGGAGGCCACGCCGACCTCCCCTGGCCGGACGCGCCGCTCGAGACCCTGTGGCACGCCCAGACCCTGTTGCGTGAGTACCGTGGCGACGGCCACATCGCCCTGCTGGTCGACCGTGGGATCACCGGTATCGAGGCGCTGGTGCTCCACGAGGCCACCGCGGACCTTCCCACGTCGCTGCTGAAGGACACGCGGGGCTGGACCGACGAGGAGTGGGACGACGCGGCCGTCTCGCTGCGGGAGCGTGGTTGGCTGCGACCGTCGGCGTCGGCCGAGCACCTGGCCCTCAGCGAGGAGGGCGCCGCCGTCCGCACCTCCATCGAGGAGGACACCGACCGCCTGGCCGTCCATGCCTACGAGGCCATCGGCGAAGTGGGCTGCGGAACACTGCGGGGCCTCGTCCGACCCCTCTCCCGGACTGTGGTGGCGGCCTCCGGCCTGGGCTGAGGGTGCGGCGCCGCGTCGCACCGGCGCAACCCGGGGTGCGGTCAACCCCTTGCGCTCCGTCCCGGCGCCTACCCATAGTGGGGGGCATGTCCGCGGCCCCTCAGGGGAGCCAACCTCCCCCCGAGTTCGACGACGCCCGCACCCGCGTCGTGGCCCAGTCCTTCGGCGCCGACGCCGACCGCTACGACCGGGCGCGCCCCCGGTATCCCGATGTCATGGTCGAGCACATCATCGATGTGAGCCCGGGCCCGGACGTCCTCGATGTCGGGATCGGCACCGGCATCGTCGCCCGCCAGTTCGCCGCGCACGGCTGCCGGGTGTCGGGGGTCGACCCGGACGAGCGGATGGGCGAGGTGGCCCGACGGAACGGGTTCGAGGTCGACATCGCCACGTTCGAGGAGTGGGATCCGCTCGGTCGCCGGTTCGACGCGGTGGTGGCCGGCCAGTCCTGGCACTGGGTGGATCCGGTGGCCGGGGCGACGAAGGCGGCCGAGGCACTGCGCCCCGACGGTCGACTGGCCGTGTTCTGGAACACGTTCGAGCCTCCACCCGACCTCGGCCGGGCCTTCGCCGAGGTGTACCAACGGGTGATGCCCGGATCCCCCTTCGCCCGGGCGGCGTCTCCGGGGCTCGACGCCTACGAATCGCTGTGCGACCGGGCGGTGGACGGCCTCCGTGAGGCCGGTGGGTTCGGGGAGCCCGAGCGGTGGCACTTCGACTGGCAGCACACGTACACCCGTGACAGTTGGCTCGACCAGGTGCCCACCAACGGGGGCATGCACCAGCTGCCGCCGGAGCGTCTGGCGGAGCTGCTCGAGGGCCTTGGGCTCGCCATCGACGCGATAGGCGGCCGGTTCATGGTGCGCTACGCCACCAAGGTCGTCACCGCCGCGCGGGAGCGGCACGGCGAGACGTCACCTCCGGGAAATTGAATGGATGGCGTCACCCCGCCCACGGACGTCGCGGCCGGATCGGGCCACCGTGGTCAGGCTCGCTCCACCAACCCGTTCCAGTCCCAGTGCGGGATCGACAGGCCTTCGGGGACGTCGTCGGCCGACCCGGGGTACCGGCCCATCGTGGCGGAGGTCGTCCAGTCGAAGTAGTCGTGCAGCACCCCGTGCAGGGCCGAGTCCGGTGCGATGCCCACGTCGACGAGGGCTTCGTCGAAGCACGCCACCGCCCGCCGGTCCATGTCGTCGTGGGCGCCGTTGCCACTGTGGGCCCTCACCACCGAGCTCTCGTCCCCTAACGACGCCGAGTAGTCGGCCGGACCGCCGAGGGCCTCGCCCCAGTAGGCGGCGAGTCGGGCCGTGTGGTCCGGGTGGTAGCCGTGAGAGAAGGCGTGGCTCACCACCTCGTCGGCCAGCACCCGTTCGTGCCAGGCGGCGGCCAGGGCCAGCATGCCCTCCGCTCCCCCGGCGGCCTCGTAGATCGTCGTCACGACGTCAGGATGCCATCTCCACGCCCGTCCCGGTGGACGCGACCGCGGTGATGGCCGATCAGGCGTCCCGGCGCACCAGGAGGAGAGTGGCGACGGCCACGACGGCGACCGTGTAGACCACCAGCAGGCCGGCCGACGGCCACGGCGGGAGGAGCACCCCGGCGAAGTCGGTCTTGCGCGTCGTGACCAGGGTCATGGCGAGGCCCAGGTTGGAGGGCAGGTACTTCTCGAAGGCGCCCGAGATGCTCGAGGGGAGCACGTCCAGGATGAGCGGGAGCACCAGCAGGATCCCGACGAAGGCGGCGATGGCCCCCGCCGTGTGCCGCACCAGGAACCCGATGGCGCAGGCCAGCAGCGCGAGCAGGACCAGGTAGATCCCGCTCAGGAAGACCGCCCGCAGGGCACCACCGTCGGAGAGGCTCACGTAGGGGATGGTGGGGCTGGTGACCTGGGTGAGGATGCCGCTCCCGGCGGGCAGCGCCTTGGCCCCGTGGGCCAACAGGACGGCCTGGCCGGTGAAGAACGACGCGAAGGCCGTCACTTCGGCGACCACCAGGACGACCACGCCGACGACCAGGAGTTTGGCGGCGAGCACCGTGGTTCGTCGGGACGTGGCCGACAGGGTGGTCCGGATGGAGCCGGTGGCGTACTCCGAGGTCACGACCAGGGCGCCCAGCACCCCGACCACGAACTGGGAGAGGAACGACCCGGTCTGGCTGAATCGGACCGGGTCGAAGGTCGCGGGGTCGGCCAGTCCGAGACTGCCCCACCGACCCGCCTCCACGTTGGTGACGAGTGCCGACAACCCGACCCCGGCCACCACCACGATGGCCAGGCACACCCAGGTGGAGCGGACCGAGCGCAGCTTGGTCCACTCCGACCGGATCTGGCCGGACAGTCCGGCACGTCCGTGGTCGATGTCGGGGAGCGCCGGCGGCGCCGAGGTCGTGGTCACGTCCCCACCTCCGCCGGGGTGTGCCCGTGGTAGTCGACCATGTCGGAGGTGAGGTCCATGAAGACCTGCTCCAGGCTGGCCTGCACCGGGCGCAACTCGTGCACGGCCACCCCGACGGCCAGGGCCACGTCACCCACCCGGGTGGCGTCGACGCCCGTCACCAGGAGGGCACCCTCCTCATCGGCCGACACCCGGGCACCGGCCGATCGGAGGGCGTCCGTCAGCTGCTCCGGTGAGGGCGTGCGGACCAGGACCGTGGCGACGGTGTTCGAGGCGATGAAATCGGCCACCGTGGTGTCGGCGATGAGCCGGCCCCGACCGATGACCACGAGGTCGGTGGCGGTCAGTGCCATCTCACTCATCAGGTGGCTGGAGACGAACACCGTGCGACCCTCGGCGGCCAGTGACTGGAGGAGGGTACGGACCCAGAGGATGCCCTCGGGGTCGAGGCCGTTGACCGGTTCGTCGAAGAGCAGTACCCCCGGATCGCCCAGCAGGGCGGTGGCGATGCCCAGGCGCTGGCTCATCCCGAGGGAGAACTTGCCGGCCCGACGTCGCGCCACCCCCTCGAGGCCGACCATTCCGAGGACCTCGTCCACCCGCGCCCGGGGGATGGAGTTGGTGTGGGCCATGGCCAGCAGGTGGTCGTAGGCGGTGCGGCCCGGGTGGATGGCCTTCGCCTCGAGCAGGGCGCCGACCTCCCGCAACGGCCACCGCAGCTCGTGGAACGGCCGACCGCCGATGGTCACGGCGCCGGCGTCGGGATGGTCGAGGCCGACCACCATCCGCATGGTCGTCGACTTTCCCGAGCCGTTCGGGCCCAGGAATCCGGTCACCACGCCGGGGCGGACCGCGAAGGTCAGGCCGTCGACCGCCCGCGTCGCACCGTAGGACTTGGTCAGGTCCTCCGCCGAGATCACGCGGCGTTCGGTGGAGAGGCATGGCCCGACGGTACCAGGACGGCCTCACGCCCCAGGTCCTCCGCCGGGGCCGGAGGCGGGGCGGACGGAGGATCAGGGCAGCCCCTCGATGATCTGGATCACCTCGGCGGGGCGGTAGCCCCGCACCCGGCAGTACTCCATCAGGTCTCGGATGCGCTCGACCACGGCACTGCGCTCGGGTGTTCCGGCCACGGTGATCCCCCGGCCGTGTTGGAAGTCGAGAAGACCCTCGTCGCGCAGGATCCGCAGGGCACGCAGCACGGTGTTCCTGTTGACGCCGAGAACCGCCGCCAGGTCCCGGGCGAGCGGCAGCCGCTCACCCGGGCTCGCCTCACCGTCCGCGATGGCCCGCCGGATCTCGGCGGCGACCTGATCGTGAAGGGCCATCGTCTCGGTCCGGTCGATGTTGACAGCGATCATAGTGCTAGTCATAGTAGTTCCATGCCCGCGGCGGTGCTGGATCGACCGGAGGAACGTGATCTCGATCCAGTCGCTGAACCCGCCGCGGTCACCGATCTGTTCGAGGAAGCTCGGCGCCGCCGTCGGAGGCGCCTGGTGGCCTGTGCGGTCGGTGTGTGCCTCGTGCTGGCGTCAGGAGCGGGGTTCTTGATCGCCGGCGGATCGGGGTGGTGGTTCGGAGGACCCCCTGCCCACTCCGTCGACAGAGGGCCCACGGGGGGCACGACGACCCACCCACCATCGCCGACGGCACGTCCGTCGGCGACGAGGGGTGGGTCCGTGTGCGGCAGAGGGATCATCTTCCTCACTCCCCCCGGCCACGCGACGGGCGCGTCGCTGCTCCCGTGTTACGAAGCCCCGACATTCCCGAAGAACGTGGCCACGTACCCTTCACCTTGATCGGCCCGGACGGCCGGGGATGTCGACCCGCACCCCGGAGCGGGGCCCCGGCCGAGGGTCCCGAAAGTCGTAGCCTGATCGAGTGGCCCCCGGTGCATCGCAGGTCCGGGACCTGCTGACCACATCTCCGGACCGCTGGACGACGATCGCCATGGGTGGACGGGAGTGGCGCAACTCCGAGGTTCTCTCGATGGCGTGGGAAGCGGCGCGCTCCCGCAAGAGCGCCGAAGGATGGGGCTCGGTGAGTGCGTCCTTCGGATCCGGCTCCGAAGGGCCCGTCGAATCCGGATCGGCTTGGCGGTTGTGGATCGCTCCGGAGTGGAGGCGAGCACGATTCGACGTGGGTTCGGAGACGGTGGACGTCGTGTTCCACGGAGGCACGTGGTGGAGCAACGGGCGCGGAATCTCCAGGACCAACGGCGGAGCCCCCAACTCCGGTCACGGCGATGGGTGGGGCGCCGACCTCGTTCGGACGGATGACTATGTCGATCTGATCGACATCGTCGACGTGGCCGAGGGGACCTGGCTCGATCGACCGACACTGGAGTGCGCAGTTGCGATCCGTACCGGAACCTCGAGGCTCCGAGGCCCGGGGGTCCACGGATTGACCATCGGCGATCCCACCGAGTGGCGCCTGTCCATCGACGCCGAGCGTGGTGTCATCCTGCGCAGCCGGTCCTGGTTCGAGGGGACCCTGTACCGGACGTTGCACGCGACCGGGGTGACGTTCGACGACCGGCTCGGTGCCGAGACATTCCGGATCGACCCGTTGCCGGGCCAGGACTGGACACGTTCCTGACCGTCCCCTGAGCTCCACGGGGTGCCCACGGGCGCACGAGGGATACCGTTGGAGCCGTGGATTTCCCGGAATTACTGGTGGTGGACGCCGGTGGATGGCGAAGATGGCTGAGCGGCCACCACGCCGATTCACAGGGCGTCTGGCTGGTTCTGGCCAAGAAGGGTACGAGCGATCCGACCACCCTCTCGTACGACGAGGCACTCGACGAGGCGATCTGCTTCGGCTGGATCGACGGTCAGCTGGGGCGTCGTGACGCCACCACGTTCCGGCGACGTTTCACGCCTCGGAGAGCTCGCAGTCCGTGGTCCCAACGGAACGCGGCCATCGCCGAGAGGCTGATCGCCACCGGCCGGATGGATCCATCCGGCGACGAGGAGGTGCGGCAGGCGAAGGCGGACGGACGATGGGACGCCGCCTACGCCGGGCAGGCCAGCATCGAGGTGCCGGAGGATCTGCTCGCGGCCCTGGGTGCGAATCCTCGCGCCCGGGCGATGTTCGAGACGCTCACCGGTGCGAATCGGTACGCCATCCTCTACCGGGTCGGGAACGCCAAGAAGCCCGAGACCCGCTCCAGGCGCATCGACCAGTTCGTCGAGATGTTGGCCCGGGGTGAGACCGTCCACCCCCAGGCTCCATGACCGACGGCATGCAAGGCGGCCGCCGACGGTGGCGGTGGCGGCGGGTGATCCAGCCGTACACTCGGCCCTTGATGTCCGTGGGGGGCGTGGATGGATCGGAGGAGGGAGCATATGGATGTCCGCTCGGCGAGGGAAGTAGCACCCGTCATCGAACACGCGGGAACGGTGCCGGTCTGGTGGCTGATCCGACCCGGCGAGCTGAAGGACGCCACCCGCGGCGGCTTCCTCGAACTCGTCAGCGAGTGGGAGGTGGCCGGGGGAGGCCTGGTCGACCCCCACTCCCATCCGACCCACGAGTTCTATTACATCATCTCCGGACGCGGAATCATGAAGATCGGCGATGAGGAGCGGGAGGTGGGTCAGGGCGACCTGATCAGAATTCCTCCGGACACCGTGCACAGCATCTGGCCGTCGACGGCCAACGCCGGACTGCGCGGACTGGCCTTCGCCGTCGGGATCGAAGGAGCGGGACCGGTGGACTACACCAGTTGAGCCACGGGTAAGGCGGCTTCGCGGACAGGCGGAACTCAGCTTCGCTCGACCACGTCGGCGAGCGCTTCCTCGCCCCCCGGCAGGGTGATCAGCCGGTAGCCCTCCCGCACGGTGAGCCACTCCCGGTTCCGGCGATGGATCTCGTGGCCGGGGTCGAAGTGGTTCAGCACCACCACCGGGGGACCTCCCCTTGCGTCGCCGATCGAACCGAGGGCGTCCATGGTGAGCCGGACGCTGTTGATGGTGCCGAGCCCGGCGTCGGCCACCAGGACCACCACGTCGGGACGGAGGACGCCGGCCAGGTCACAGGCGTCGCCGTCGTCCGCCTGGGGGGACCGGACGCCCCCGGCGATCTCGACCACCCCCACGTCGACCCGCTCGGTCGGCCAGTCCAGCTCCCCCACCAGGTCGGCCACGGTGAAGGGTGGCAGTCCGAGGGCCTGCGCGGCGATGGGTGGGGCCATGGCCCGGTGGTACGACCGGTACGAGTGGCAGACGTCGCCGGGGTGCTCCCCCGAGGCTGCACCCAGCACCTCGGCGTCGGTCGGTCCTCCGAGGCGGTCGCCGTTGCGGTCCAGATCGAACGACTGGGCCGGCTTGCGGGCGGACACCGTGCGACCCCGCGAGCGCAGCTCCCGCAGTATCCGGCCGGCCACCCACGTCTTGCCGACCTCCGTCCCGGTCCCGCACACGAGCACGATGCGCTCAGGCCGCACTGTCGACCCCCCGGCCGTCGTGCCGCCCCGTGCCGAACGGCTGGGGTGCAGTGCGCCGAGCGCGTCCACGAGGCGACCGACCTGGTCGTCCGTGTGGGTGGCCGACAGCGTGACCCGCAGCCGCGACGTGCCCGGGGCCACGGTGGGGGGCCGGATGGCGGGCACCCACAGACCCCGGTCGAGCAGCGCCGCCGAGGCGGCCACGGCGTCGTCCTCGGCCCCGATGACCACGGGGACGATGGGCGAGCCGTGCCCGTCCAGGCCGGCCACCGCGGCGACGTGCCCGACGTGGCGACGCAGCGCGGACCGCAGGGCGTCGCCCTCGGACGAACGCACCACCCCCACCGCCGCCATGGCCGCGGCGCAGTCGGCCGGCGTGGGCGCCGTCGTGAAGATGTACGGCCGGGACCGGTTGACCAGGAGTTCGACGAAGCGGGCGGGCCCGGCCACGAAGCCCCCGAGGGCGCCGAGCGTCTTCGACAGCGTGCCCACCCGCAGGACGTCGGCACCCGCCGGCACGTCGAGGTCGGGACCCAGCACGGCGTGGGCCTCGTCGAGCACCAGGAGGGCTCCGTGGCGGGCGGTGACGCTGACGAGTCCCTCGAGGTCGGCGGCGTCGCCGTCCATCGAGAACACCGTGTCGGACACGACCAACGACCGGCCCGCCACCGACGCCAGGGAGGCGTCCAACGCCCCGAGGTCGAGGTGGGGCACGATCCGGACGTCGGCCCGGGCGAGCCGGCACCCGTCGATGATGGAGGCGTGGTTGAGTTCGTCCGAGTGCACGACCACCCCCCCGGGGGCGAACACCGAGAGAACCGAGAGGTTGGCGGCGAATCCGGTGGGCAGTACGACGGCCGCCTCCGTACCCTTCCACTCGGCCAGCACCGCCTCCAGATCGTGGTGCACCGGCCGGGATCCGGTCACCAGGCGGGAGGCTCCTGACCCCGCTCCCCATCGGTCGAGCGCGAAGTGGGCGGCGGCCACGACCGCCGGGTGGGACGTGAGACCGAGGTAGTCGTTGGATGCGAAGGACACCACCGGGCGCCCGCCGTCGGGGCCACCGACGTCGAGCAGTCCGTCGTGGCCCCGGGCGTCGAAACGACGCGGCGCCCGCCAGCGGCCGGCCGCCTCGACCTGGTCACAGGCGTCGGCGACCCATCCGGCCCAGTCGGTCCCCCGGGCCCCATCGGCCGCTCCCGCGGTGTCGGATCGGTTGAGCCCGCCGTCGGTCACGCCGCGTCCTCGGCCACGACCTCGTCGAGCCCGGCGGCCAAGACGTCGACCACCCGGTCGAGCTCCCCGGCCGTGCTGGTGAGCGGGGGCATGATCACCACGACGTCGCCGAGCGGGCGCAGCAGCACCCCCCGGCGGACCGCGGCGGCACACACCCGACGTCCCCATCGTCGGCCCCCCTCGGGTGGAGCCAGCTCCACGCCCACCATCAGGCCACGGCGGCGCACCTCGCCCACCCCGGGGCGACCGACCAACACGGCGTCGAGGCGCTCCCCGAGGTGGTCGGCCACTTCGAGCACGTGGTCGAGCACACCCCACTCGTCGATCAGCTGGAGGTGGCGACGGGCCACCGCGCACGCCAGTGCGTTCCCCCCGTAGGAGTGGCCGTGGTAGAAGGTCTCGGTCCCGAGGTCGGGACCGGCGAACGCCTCGAACACCCGACCGGTGACCACGGTGGCCGACAGCGGTAGGTACCCACCGGTGATCCCCTTGCCCAGACAGACGATGTCGGGCCGGAACTCCGGTCCCGCCCACTCCGAGGCGAACAGCCGGCCCGTGCGGCCGAAGCCGGTGGCCACCTCGTCGCAGACGAGCAGGACGCCGAGCTCCCGACAGGCGCGTCCCACCCGGGCGAGATCCGCGGGATCGGTCACCAGGATGCCGGACGCCCCTTGGACCAGGGGCTCGATGACGAAGGCGGCCAGCGAGTCGGCGTGGGTCTCCAGGGCCGCCACCGCCTTGGTGGCCCAGTCGGCCGAGGCGTAGCCCGGCGTACGGACCACCGGGAAGCGCAGCGGGTCGAACACGGTGGTGCCGAACCCGCCGTCGCCGAGCGACAGGGCGCCGACGGTGTCGCCGTGGTAGGCGTCACCCAGGGCCAGGAACCGGTTCCGCTCGGGACGCCCGCGGTTGACCCAGGACTGGAAGGCGATCTTCAGGGCCTGCTCGACGGCCACGGCCCCGTCCGAGGCGAAGATCGTGTGGGCGTCGTCCACCGGCACGACCGCGGCCAGGGCCTCGGCGAACTCGATGACCGCCCGACTGCCGTTGCCCAGGAGCGTGGCGTGGGCCACCCGGCCGAGCTGGTCGACGACGGCGGCGTCGAGTTCGGGGACCCGGTGTCCGAGGGTGGTCACCCACAGCGACGAGATGGCGTCGAAATAGCGGTTCCCGTGGACGTCGATGAGCTCGCGGCCCTCGGCCCGCTCCACGGTGACGGGGGTGTTCGTCGGATACGCGGACATCTGGGTGAACCCGTGCCACACCACGGCGACGTCCCGGTCCACCCAGGGGTCGCCCGGGGTGACGGGCTGGTGCTCGGCAGTCATGGCCCACGAGTCTTGCCCACCCCGGGACACCGGTCGAACCCGTCGGGCCGTCGGGCCCGGGAGCCGTTTACCGGGCCCGACCAGCGGGTCCGGGCGCCGACCCGCCGGGCCGCTCCCGGCCAGGGCGCCGGTAGAGTGGGCCGATGGACCGGATCGGCGTCGTCGACACCATGTTCGCCCGCTACGACATGGGGGCGGAAGCGCTCGACGAGTTGGCCTCGTGCCCCGGGTACGGCACCACCTTCGAGGTCGTGCGCCGCACGGTGCCCGGCTTCAAGGACCTGGGGGTGGCCTGCAAGCGCCTCATCGAACAGGAGGACTGCCGGATCGTCGTGGCCCTCGGCATGCCCGGCAAGGCCGCCATCGACCAGGTCTGCGCCCACGAGGCGTCCCAGGGGATCATGCTCGCCCAGCTGCTCACCTCCACCCACATCCTCGAGGTCTTCGTCCACGAGAACGAGGAGGAGGACCCCGCCGCGCTGGCCAAGGTGTGCGTGAACCGGGCCCGCAAGCATGCTCTGAACGCCTACTGGATGCTCTACGAGCCGGAGCAGCTGACCCGCAACGCCGGCCGCGGCGTCCGCCAGGGCTACGAGGACGCCGGACCGCTCGTCGACTGACGGTCGGTGATCCGGCTCTCAGACCCCGGGGTCGTGGGGTAGCCCGAGAGTCCGCTCGGCGATGATGTTCCGCTGCACCTCCGACGTGCCGCCACCGATCGTCAGGGCCGGGGCGAAGAGGAAGCCGTAGTCGTAGATGGCATCGGGCCACGGGCCGGCGTCGGGTGTGCCCGGGGTCGGCCCCGCCGAGGCCAGCATCCCCGCCGCTCCCGCCAGGTCGCGGGCCAGCGCCATCAGGTGCTGCCCGTGCTCGTCGGCCAACGCCTTGCGGATCGACGCCTCCGGACCCGGCGGTGCACCGGACACCGCGGCGGCCACCGTCCGCATGCGCAGCAGGCGCAGGATCTCGCCCTCTCCCCACACCGAGGCCAGCCGCTGGCGCAGCCGCGGGTCGGCGGTCCCGCCGACGGCCCGCACCGCGGCCACGAGGTCGTCAGCGGTCGGGCCCATCCCCCAGAGGGCGCCCGCCCCCGACAGCGACACCCGCTCGTTGGCCAGGGTGACCTTCCCGAGCGACCACCCCTGACCCCGCTCCCCCACCAGGTTCCCCCTCGGGAGACGCACCTCGTCGAGGAAGACCTCGTTGAAGGTGTGGGTCCCGGTCATGTCCACGAGCGGGCGCACGGTCACCCCGGGAGCGTCCATCGGACAGACGAAGTAGGAGATCCCCCGGTGTTTCGCGGCGTCGGGCTCGGTGCGGGCCAACAGGATCCCGAACCGGGCCTGATGGGCGTAGCTCGTCCAGACCTTCTGACCCCGGACGACCCACTCATCGCCGTCGAGGTCGGCCCGGGTGGTCAGCGACGCGAGGTCGGAGCCGGCGCCGGGCTCGCTGAACAGCTGGCACCAGATCTCCTCACCGGCCAGCAGGGGGAGAAGGTAGCGCTGCTTCTGCTCCGGACTGCCGGCGTGGACCAGGGTGGGGCCGGCCCAGCCGATGCCGATGGTGTTCTCGGGGCGCCGGACACCGGCCCGCCGCAGCTCCTCGTCGACAACCAGCTGCAGGGCCGGGTCGGCCCCGAGGCCCCAGGGCTCCGGCCAGTGCGGGGCGACCAGGCCCCGTTCGGCCAGCTGGCGACCGGTGGGGGACGGGTGCGCATCGAGCCAGTCCCGGATCCCGACCCGCATCGGGTGGTCGGCGGCGGGCGGTGCGCTGTCCACGGCGCCAAGCGTAGGCTGCTCCGATCGCCGTGGACGCCACCGGTTCGGACCCACGACGTCGATCGGCCGTGGCCGGGTCCACGGTCCCGGCCGGGTACCGGTCCGGGGGAGCGAGGAGACCGATGTGAGCCAGTGGAATTTCGCCGACGTGTGGGAGGCGGTGGCCTCCGAGCTGCCCGATGCCCCCGCTCTGGTGCACGGCAGCCACACCGTCTCCTGGCGGGAGTTCGACCAACGGGCCGACAACGTGGGCCGGTGGCTGCTGGGGGCCGGCGTGGCGGAGCAGGACAAGCTGGGGCTCTACCTCTACAACTGCCCGGAGTACCTCGAGTCCACCTTCGCCGCCTACAAGGTCGGACTGGTCCCGATCAACACCAACTACCGCTATGCCGACGACGAGCTCGTGTACCTGTGGGAGAACGCCGATGCCGTCGCCGTGGTGTTCCACGGGGTGTTCGTCGACCGGATCGAGGGCATCCGCCACCGGGTGCCGGGCGTGCGGAGCTGGCTCTGGGTCGACGACGGCACGGCTACCTGCCCGGCATGGGCCACCCCCTACGAGGAGGCGGCCGAGACCACCGGCCGGGCCGGGACGGACGGCCACACACGCGTACGGGCCCCGTGGGGACGGAGCCCCGACGATCTGCACATGCTCTACACCGGCGGCACCACCGGCATGCCCAAGGGTGTGATGTGGCGCCAGGACGACCTCTTCGCCCGGCTCAACGGCGGTGGGTTCCGGCGGTACCCGCTCGAGGGCGGCATCGACGACGTGCGGGCCGAGGTGGCCAGGAGCGGACCGGGCATGACCCTGCTGCCGGCGTGCCCCCTGATGCACGGGACCGGTGCCTTCACGGCCATGGAGTGTCTGAGCGAGGGAGGCCACGTGGTCACCCTCACGTCCCGCCGGTTCGATGCCGTGGAACTGCTCGACACCCTCGAACGCCAGAAGGTCAACGGCCTGATCATCGTCGGTGACGCGTTCGCCAAGCCCATCCTCGCCGCCCTCGACGAGCACCGCGGGCGGTGGGACCTCACCAGCCTCGTCGCCGTCATCTCCTCGGGCGTGATGTGGTCCGAGGAGTCCAAGCAACGGCTGCTCGACCACCACGCCGGCATGCTCCTGATCGACGTCTTCTCGTCGTCGGAGGCGCTCGGCATGGGCAATTCGGTCTCCTCGGCCGGGTCCGCCGCCCGGACGGCGCAGTTCCGACTCGGGCCCGAGGTGCGTGTCATCGACCCCGACGGCAACGACATCGTGCCCGGCTCCGGAGAGGTCGGGGTGCTGGCCCTCGGGGGGCGCAACCCCGTCGGCTACTACAAGGACGAAGCCAAGACGGCCGCCACGTTCCGGATCATCGACGGGGTGCGGTACTCGGTGCCCGGCGACTACGCGCAGATCGACGCCGACGGTTCGATCCACCTGCTCGGCCGCGGCTCGGTGTGCATCAACACCGGCGGCGAGAAGGTCTATCCCGAGGAGGTCGAGGAGGTCGTCAAGACCGTCGACGGCGTCCTCGACGCCATCGTGGTCGGTATCCCGAACGAACGCTTCGGCGAGGAGATCGTCGCCGTCGTCCAGCTCGGTCCCGGCGTCGAGGCCGGATCGGTCACCCCCGACGCCGTCATCGAACGCGTGAAGGAGCGCCTGGCCGGCTACAAGGCGCCGCGCCACGTCCGTTTCGTCGAGACCATCGGGCGATCGCCGTCCGGCAAGCTCGACTACGGCCGGCACCGCAGCCAGACCGCCGAGTGGCTCGGGGTGCCGCTCGGGTGAGTCCCCGGTGGACCGGGCCGGCGGGTCAGCCCTTGTTCGCCCCGTGGCGGCGGACGAAGTCGTTGACCGTGTAGTAGGCGTCGATCGACTCGCCGGCGTCACCCCAGAATCCCTCCAGGACGTCGTAGGCCATCGTGCCCTGGCGGATGTAGTGGTTGTTCACGTCCGTGATCTCGAGTTCGCCGCGGCCGGAGGGCACCAGGGTCGGGATCACGTCGAACACGTCGGCGTCGTAGCAGTAGATACCGGTGACGCCGAACTTGGAGGCGGGGTGCTCCGGCTTCTCGACGATACCGACGATGGTGTCGTGCTCATCGAAGGTGGGCACCCCGAGGTGGCGGAGGTGCTCGTCCTCCTCCACGGGGGTCAGCAGGATCCGCGCCCCGTGCGGCTGGGCGCGGAAGGCGTCGACCATGGGGCGGATCGACCGCTCCACGATGTTGTCGGCCAGCATGACCAGCACCGGGTCGCCGTCCACGAAGCGGGCGGCCAGTCCGAGGGCTTCGGCGATCCCACCCGGCCGCTCCTGGTACCCGTAGCTGAGGCGGTCGATCCCGAACTCGTGGCCGTTGCCCAGCAGGCGCAGGAACTCACCGGCGTGGGTGCCGCCGGTGACCAGCATGATCTCGGTGATCCCGGCGTTGACGAGTGCCTCGATACCCCAGTTGATCATCGGCCGGTCGTAGATCGGCAGCAGGTGCTTGTTGGTGATCCGGGTCAGCGGATGGAGGCGTGATCCGGTACCACCGGCGAGGAGGACACCCTTCATACGGCGCAGCCTAGACGGGGCCCGTGCGGGTCCGTCGATCCCGTCACCCGGCGCGACACGGGTCTCCCGTCACGTTCGACGGCACCGGCTCCCCGTCGACCCCCGGACAGTTCCGCGCTGGGCACCGGGCCGCTATCCGGCCACCTCGGCCAGCACCGCCTCGGCCAGGGCCGGCCACGCCCGGGACGCCCAGACGCCGAACGGGCGGTCGGCCAGCCCACAGCACAGCACCCCGGCCACGGGGTCGACCCACAGGAACGAGCCGGACTGCCCGAAGTGCCCGTAGGTGGCGGGCGAGTTCGAGGGACCCGTCCAGTGCGGACGCTTGTGGCCCCGCAGTTCGACCCCGAGCCCCCAGTCGCACGGGTCGAACGGCCCGAACCCCGGCAGGACCCCGGCGAGGTCGGCGAACTGGACGGAACGGGCCACGCTCCACGTCTCCGGGCTGACCAGCGTCGGCGACGCCCACTCGGAGGCCAGGGCGGCCAGGTCGGCGAGCGGGCCGGCGAGGCCGGCGGCCGGCGGCCCGGCCGGCGTCTCCTCCAGGGCCGTCCGGTCCATGCCCAGCGGCTCCAGGACCCCCTCGGACAGGTACCGGGCGAACGGCATGCCCGCCGCCCCCTCGAGGGTGTCCGCCAGTTCCAGATAGCCGGCGTTCGAATAGATCCGGCGGACGCCCGGCGGCTCGACCGGTGGGCCGGGGTCGGGCCCGAGTCCGGAGGCGTGGGCCAGGAGATGACGGACGGTGGAGCCCGGGGGCCCGGCCGGTGCGTCGAGGTCGAGGGTCCCCTCTTCGACGGCCACCAGGACGGCCAGGGCGGTGGCCGTCTTGGTCACCGACGCCCACGGGAACAGCCGGTCGGCATCGCCGGTGACGGCCGGCGCACCGGGGGCGACGGAGCCGTCGGATCGGCGGGGACTCCAGTCGGCGACGGCCACGGCGGCCGCTCCCACCGGCCACGAGGCGACGGCGTCGAGTGCGTGCATGTCCGCACCAGCGTAGGTGACCACGCCGGTTGCCCCACCTGGCTACTGTCTTTCGCCATGGGCACGTCGACGGGGAGCCGGGATGCCCGCCGCTCCGGCGCAGGTCGAGGCCTGGCGCTGCTGCTGGTCGCCGCGTGCGTCACCACCGCGGTGGCCCTCTCCGACGGGGCCTCGGCGGCCACCCCGGCCTCGACCGTGCCGGCCGCCGCCGTTCGCCCGACGGCCGGTCCGGACGGCAGCCAGGCGTCCGTGCCCGGCGCCCTCGCCTCCTTCTACCGGGCCCCGGACCCGCTGCCCTACGCTCCCGCCGGCACCCTGGTCCGCAGTCAGGCCGTACCGCCCGGTCCGGGACTACCCGCCGGGACCCGGGCCTATCGCGTGCTGTACCACTCGACCACCGCCGCCGGCGGTGATCTGGCCGAGTCCGGCGTGGTCGTCGTCCCCGGCGGCGCCCCACCGGCCGGCGGCTTCCCCATCGTGAGCTGGGCCCACGGGACCACCGGCGTGGCCAGCGGCTGCGCCCCGTCGGTGACGGGGACCTCGTCGCTGCCCGACCTGGCCTCGCTGATCCGGAACCGCTACATCGTGGCCGCCTCGGACTACCGGGGACTCGGGACGCCGGGCCAACACCCCTACCTCGTCGGAACGGCCGAGGCCGAGGACGTCCTCGACGCCGCCCGGGCCGCCCGCAACCTGGTGGGCTCGGCAGCGTCCGACCGCGTAGCCGTCCTCGGATTCTCCCAGGGCGGGCAGGCCGCGCTCTTCGCCGGGGAGATCGCCCCCACCTACGCCCCCGACCTCGACCTGGTCGGGGTGGCCGCCGTGGCCCCCGTGACGTCGGTGCTCGAGCTGGCCCCCACCGGCGACGGACCGCCGCCCTCGGGCCAGTCGGCCTTCACCGCCATGGTCCTCTACGCCTGGTCCCGGCACTACGGGACCTTCGGGCTCCGGCGCGTGCTCACCCCGGCCGGACTCGCCGACCTGACCGCCGTCACGTCGTCATGCGTCGACACCGTCGCCACGCTCTACGACGCCGTGGCGCCGGAACGCTTCTTCGTGTCGGGATGGGAGGCGGATCCCGCCGTCCAGGCCGCCAATCGGGCCAACGAGCCGGGTACCGTCCCGATCGCGGCGCCCGTCCTGGTGATCCAGGGCACCGCCGATGCGGTGGTCCCCTACGCCACGACCACGCGCTTCGTGGCCCGACAGCTGTGCGGGCAGCAGTACGACTCGGTCGACTACGACGTCGGTGCCGGACTCGGCCACTCCGAGGCACTCACCGACTCGGCCGCCGTCATCACCCGGTGGCTCCGGGGTCGGTACGCGGGGACGACGGGGGTCAACTCCTGCGAGCGCCCCGGGCTCGGCATCACCTCCCGCGGCTGACCGGCCGCCGATACGGAGGGTGGTCCGCCACCCCGTGACGGGTTACGCGCCAGGGGAACCTAGCTGTAGTGCCCCGCAACGTTGCCGACACGGCGGATGGGAGGCCCTCCCACGGCGGTGTGGTGCCGATGATGGTTGTAGATGTGAAGCCAGTGGGCAAGCCGGCGGTTCCGCTGTCCATCTGACGTCCAGGTTCGGGCGTAGGCCCACTCGGCCAGGAGCGTGCGATTGAAGCGCTCGGCTTTGCCGTTGGTCTGCGGTCGATAGGGCCTCGTGAAGCTGTGCCGGGCCGGCCCGAGCGCCGTGGCGAAGGCACGGGAGCGGTAGCAGGCGCCGTTGTCGGTCAGCACTCGCTCGACGGTGATGCCGTGGTCGGTGAAGAACGCGCTGGCCCGGATCCAGAAGTCGGCGGCGGTCGGGCCCTGCTCGTTGTCGAGGACCTCGGAGTAGGCCAACCGGGAGTAGCCGTCGATGGCGGTGTGGACGAAGGCGTAGCCGGTCCTGGTCACCTTGTGGTCATTGGCGTTCCCCCGTCCATGGGCTCGCCATCCACCACCTCGGGGGATCCGGCCGAGCTTCTTGATGTCGAGGTGGACCAGCTCGCCGGGTCGGGACATCTCGAAACGCCGGATCGGCACCCTCGTCATCCGGTCGAGGTGGTCGAGCCGGTTGAGTCGGTGACGGACGAGGACCCGGTGGACGGTCGACGGGTGCATGTCCACGATCCCGGCGATCCGGGCAGGACCGAGGCCCCGTGTCCGGCGCAGACCGACGATCCGGCGCTCGGTCGACGCCTTGGTCCGGCTCGGGCACCGGCGCGGTCGACTGGACCGATCCTCGAGGCCGGCCATGCCCTCCTCCTGGTAGCGATGCCACCAGACGTAGGCCCGGTCCCGTGAAATGCCCATGGCGGCGGCCGCATGGGCCACCGGCCAACCGGACTCGATCCGTCGGCACAGCAACAGTCGACCAGCCGGGGTCAGGCGGGCGTTACGGTGCATCTGAAGCCTCCTTGGTGAGCGTGGGTGTGTGAACAGCTCCACACTCGCCCGGGAGGCTTCAATCAGTGGTGGACCCTGTCAGCAAGGTCCGTGGGCACTACACCTAGACGTCGAGGAAGCGACGGACGGCGAAGGCCGATCCGACGACGCCGACACCGATGCCGACCACGGAGACCAGCAGGCAGGTGCCGAACACCTCCCACCCGCTGAGCGACATCTGGGCGATGATGCTGTTCGACGTGGCGGCCGTGCCGCTGTTGTCCAGACCGATGCCCCAGTAGAGGGCGAGCACCACCAGAACCGCCACGCCGGCCCCCAGCAGGCCCTGGATCATCCCCTCGGCCATGAACGGCAATCGGATGAACCAGTTGGTGGCGCCGACGAGTTTCATCACCGAGACCTCGCGCCGTCGGGCGAAGATGGCCATTCGGATGGTGTTGAGGATCAGGACGGACGCGGACAGCAGGAGTACGACGGCCACGGTCAGGAAGACCCACTGCAGGACGCGGATCACCGACTGCATGGTCTTGATCTGCTGACCCGGGTACTTCACGTCGAACACGCCGGGTCTCCCGTAGAAGGCCTGGTACACGGCGGGCGCCTGCGACGGGTCGACCAGCTCGCAGCGGAACGACGACGGGTACTGGGACTCGTTGGTGGCGTCGAGTTCGTCCGGGGGGAGGACCTTCTTCGCCTCGGCGTAGTCGTAGGCCTGGTCACGGTAGACACACGACTTGATGTAGGGCGACTGGTGCAGCTGGGTGTCGAGGGCGTTCGTCAGCGCCGGCCCGGCGGTGGGCTTGACCCAGACGATGGTCTGGACACCGTTCTGCCAGAGCTCGGTGGCCTTGGAGGCGCCCTGCTTGAGCAGGAGCGCCGAGCCCACCAGGGCCAGCGACACCGCCACGGTCAGGATGGCGGCGGCCGTCATGAGCCGGTTGCGCCACAGGTTGGTGGCGGCCTCCTTGCCGACGTAGGTTGCGGAGAGCGCCATCAGGGACGGGTCAGGAAGGGTCCGGGCACCCCGAGGTCGTCGTCGGCGGTGGGCATCTGGTCGACCAGGGCGCCGGTCGGCGATCCGGCCCCGGCCGCCACGGTCGTGCTGTCGATGTCGT
This sequence comes from uncultured Acidimicrobiaceae bacterium, assembly GCA_963841885.1. GTDB lineage: Bacteria > Actinomycetota > Acidimicrobiia > Acidimicrobiales > RAAP-2 > Bog-756. Next base: position 179,641 of record CAWJEK010000015.1, on the reverse strand, counting down.
AGACGCCATGGGCCTGGTCACGGACCACGATGCCGCGGTCGAGCTCGATGACCCGGCGCCGCATCTGGTTCACCATGCCGGCGTCGTGGGTGGCGATGATGACCGTGGTCCCGGTCCGGTTGATCTGGTCGAGCAGTCGCATGATGCCGAGGCTCGTCTTCGGGTCGAGGTTGCCGGTGGGCTCGTCGGCCAGGAGGATCAGCGGACGGTTCACGAAGGCGCGGGCCACGGCCACGCGCTGCTGCTCACCGCCGGAGAGCTCGTTCGGCAGGTTGTCGCGCTTCTTGGCCAGGCCGACGAGATCGAGCACCTGGGGGACCTGCGAGGCGATCACGTGCTTCGGTCGACCGATGACCTCGAGGGCGAAGGCCACGTTCTCGAAGACGGTCTTGTTGGGCAGGAGGCGGAAGTCCTGGAAGACGCAGCCGATGTTGCGCCGGAGGTACGGGATGCGCCACTTCGGCAGGCGGCCGATCTCCTTGCCCGCCTCCCAGATCCGTCCGGAGTCGGGCGACTCCTCGCGCAGCAGGAGTCGGATGAAGGTCGTCTTGCCGGAGCCGGACGGGCCCACCAGGAAGACGAACTCGCCCTTGTCGATCTCGACGGTGCAGTCCTTGAGGGCGACCGTGGATCCCTTGTACGTCTTGGTGACGTTCTGGAATGTGATCATGGGATGCGTAGGTGCGGGGCGCAGTCGTCGGGGTGTCCGCAGGTGCAACGGAAGAGCTGGCCGCCAGGACAGTGTACCCGTGACCCGGGAGGAAATGGGTCAGCCCTCTGACCTCGGACGACGGGTGTGGCGACCGCGATCACCCCGCCCCTCGGTCGTCCGACGGCCGGCACCGTGCCGGGACGTCAGCTCCCGTTGCGGCGCAGGTCGGCGTTGCGGCGCAGCTCGGCCTCGATGAGCGCATCGAGGTCGCCGTCGAGCACGGCCTCCACGTTGCCGGTCTCCGCGTTGGTGCGCAGGTCCTTGACCAGCTGGTACGGCGCCATCACGTAGGAGCGGATCTGGTTGCCCCAGGCGTTGTCGGTGCGATCGCCGGACAGCTGGTCGAGGGTGGCCTGGTGCTCGGCGCGCTGGCGCTCCGCCAGCTTGGCCCCGAGTACCTGCATGGCCTTGGCCTTGTTCTGGGTCTGGCTGCGCTGGTTCTGGCAGGTGACGACGATCCCCGAGGGGAGATGGGTGATGCGCACCGCCGAGTCGGTCTTGTTCACGTGCTGGCCGCCGGCCCCCGACGAGCGGTAGGTGTCGATGCGGAGGTCCTTCTCGTCGATGTCGACCTCCCCGGATACGTCCTCCAGGAAGGGGACCACGTCGAGCGAGGCGAAGCTCGTCTGGCGGCGGTGCTGCGCGTCGAAGGGCGAGATGCGGACGAGGCGGTGCACGCCCCGCTCGGCGGCCAGCAGTCCGAAGGCGTACCGGCCGCGCACGATGAAGGTCGCCGACATGAGACCGGCCTCCTGCCCCTCGGTCGCCTCCTCCACCTCGATGGTGAAGCCGCGCCGCTCGGCCCACCGGGTGTACATGCGCAGCATCATCTCGGCCCAGTCCTGGGCGTCGGTACCCCCGGCGCCGGCGTGGATCTCGGCCACCGCGTCGCCGTCGTCGTACTCGCCGGCGAACAGCGACCTCAGCTCGAGGGCGTCCAGCGTGCGGCCGAGGCCGGCCAGCACCTCCTCGATCTCGGGACGCAGCGACCCGTCGTCCTCCTCCTGCATCAGCTCGTAGAGCGTCTGGGCGTCGGACAGCCGTGACGTCAGTCCGTCCAGCAGCTCCAGGTCCTCGATCACCCGGCCGAGCTCGGTGGTGACCTCCCGGGCATGGTCGGCGTCGTCCCACAGGTCGGGGGCCGAGGCCTGCGACTCGAGTTCGGCCCGGCGCTCCGCCAGGGCGTCGGCTCCGAGGAAGCGCTCGGCCTCCGTCACCCGTGCGGCCAGCGACTCCAGCTGCTCGGGGATGTCGACCCGTTCGGGCCCACCCTCCCCCCGACGGGGGGTATCCGCCGCCATCTCAGTTGGCGCCGTGGCAGAGCTTGTACTTCTTGCCGCTGCCGCACCAGCACGGCTCGTTGCGGCCGATCTTCTCCCGCTCGGACTTGACGATGGGTGCCTGCGTCTCCCCCTCGTCGAACAGGGCGCCGCCCGCCGGCGCCTCCCCCACTCCACCGGCCACCGCCGCAGCGGCCTCGATCTCGGCGGGCGTGGCGGCGGCGAAGGCGGCCGCGACGCCGGCATCGCCCTGGACCGGGTCGTCGGCGGCCACGTACCGGGCATTGGCCAGGTCGAGCTGGGGCTTCTCCTCCTCGACCACCTGGACGTGGAACACGTAGCGCAGGTAGTCGTCGTTGATGCCGTCCATCAACTTGCCGAACAGGGCGAATCCCTCGCGCTGCCAGGCCACCAGGGGGTCCTGGTTGCCCATGGCCCGGAGGTTGATGCCCTCCTTCAGGTAGTCCATGTCGGCCAGGTGGTCCTGCCAGCGTTGGTCGATGATCTGCAGCATGATGTCCCGTTCCAGCTGGCGGGCGGTCTCCTCGCCCCCCGGGATCGTCTCGTCGCGGGCGGCGTAGAGCTCGAGCGCCTCGGTGATCACGCTCTCGGTGACCTGGCCGGCCGTCGCCGCCTCGGCGAAGTCCTCGGCCGTGAAGCTGGTCGGGTAGTACTGCTGCAGGTCGGTGATGAGACCGGGCAGGTCCCACTCCTCGGGATAGTCCGACGGGCACGAGCGGGCCACGACCTCGGACAGCGTCATCTCGAGCAGCTCGACGGTGTCGTCCTTCAGGTCGTCGCCCTCGATGATCTGCATGCGCCGGGCGTAGATCACCTTGCGCTGCTCGTTCATCACGTCGTCGTACTTGAGCACGTCCTTGCGGGACTCGGCGTTGCGGCCCTCGACCGTGTTCTGCGCCCGCTCGATGGCCTTGGTCACCATCTTGGCCTCGATGGGCACGTCGTCGGGAAGGGCCCGACCCATCACCCAGTTCATCGCACCGGTGGCGAACAGGCGCATGAGATCGTCCTCGAGCGACAGGAAGAACGCGTCTCGCCCGGATCACCCTGGCGGCCCGACCGGCCGCGCAGCTGGTTGTCGATGCGCCGGCTCTCGTGGCGCTCGCTACCCAGGACGTACAGACCACCGCGGGCCCGCACCTCCTCACCCTCGGCCGTGCAACGCTCCTCGAACTCCGCTTCCAGGCGGGCCAGCTCGGCGGCGCCCTCCTCGGTCGTGAGGTCGATGCCCCGGGCCACGGCCTCCCGGTGGGCCAGGCCCTCGGGATTGCCGCCGAGGATGATGTCGACGCCGCGGCCGGCCATGTTGGTGGCCACGGTGACGGCCCCGATGCGCCCGGCCTGGGCGACGATCTCCGCCTCGCGGAAGTGCTGCTTGGCGTTGAGCACCTCGTGGGGGATGCCGCGCTTGTCCAACAGCCGAGAGAGGTGCTCGGACTTGGAGACGGACGCCGTGCCCACCAGCACCGGCTGGCCCGTCTCGTGGCGCTCGGCGATGTCCTCGACCACCGCGGCGAACTTCCCGTCCTCCGACTTGTAGATGAGGTCGGGCTGGTCGGCGCGCACGAGGGGCCGGTTCGGCGGGATCGGCACCACCGGGAGCTCGTAGGTGTTGGCGAACTCGGATGCCTCGGTCTCGGCCGTACCGGTCATCCCCGCGAGCTTCTCGTAGAGGCGGAAGTAGTTCTGGAGGGTCACCGTGGCCCAGGTGTGGTTCTCCTCCTTGATCTTCACCCGCTCCTTGGCCTCGACGGCCTGGTGCAGGCCGTCGGACCAGCGGCGCCCGTCGAGGGTGCGGCCGGTGAACTCGTCGACGATGCGGACCTCCCCTTGGGCCACCAGGTAGTCCTTGTCGCGCTTGTACAGCTCCTTGGCCAGGAGGGCCTGGTTGAGGTGGTGCACGTAGTTGACGGCCACCGCGTCGTAGAGGTTCGACACCCCGAGCTGCTTCTCGACCTTCTCGATCCCGGCCTCGGTCGGGATCACCGTGCGCTTCTCCTCGTCGACCTCGTAGTCCTCCTCGGCCCGCAGGGTGCGCACGATCCCGGCGAACTGGTAATAGAGCTGGGCCGTCTCGGCGGCCGGGCCCGAGATGATGAGGGGGGTCCGGGCCTCATCGATGAGGATCGAGTCGACCTCGTCGATGATGGCGAAGACGTGGCCCCGCTGGACCATGGACTCCTTGTTGCGGGCCATGTTGTCGCGCAGGTAGTCGAAGCCGAGTTCGGTGTTGGTGCCGTAGGTGACGTCCGAGAGGTAGGCCTGGCGCTTCTCGGCGGGTTCGGTGATGTCGGGCCCGACCCTTCCCACGGTCAGGCCCAGGAAGCGGTGCAGTCGCCCCATCCACTCCGAGTCACGGGTGGCGAGGTAGTCGTTGACCGTCACCACGTGGACGCCGTTGCCCGCCAGTGCGTTCAGGTAGACCGGCAGGGTCGACACGAGGGTCTTGCCCTCACCGGTCTTCATCTCGGCGATCCACCCGAAGTGGAGGGCCATGCCGCCCATCAACTGGGCGTCGAAGTGCCGTTGGCCCAGCACCCGCCACGCCGCCTCACGCACCAGGGCGAAGGCCTCCACCAGGAGGTCCTCCAGTGTCTCGCCGTTCTCCAGGCGCTCCCGGAACATGGCGGTGAGGGCCTGCAGCTCCTCGTCGGACCGCGCCTCCATCTCCGGTTCGAGCGCGTTGACCAGGGGTACCAGCTCGGCGAGCCGCCGGACCTTCTTGCCCTCACCGGCGCGGAGGACTTTCGAGAACATGCTCATGGGGGACCCACTCTACCGTCGGCGGCCTCGCCGGAGTCGCCGGAACCGTCGGCCCGGCGGGGTCCACCCGGCCCGGCGGCCGCCGCTCCCCGCCCGCCCCACCCCGACGGGCCCCGGAAAGGGCCGTCGGGCGGACGGGCCGGGAGCGGTCACGCAGGTGTCAGGCGGTGCGCACCTTGCGGAACAGGGCCTCGGGGGCGGCAACACGGTGGCGGGGCTGCGACCGGCCGACGATGCGGCCCTTGGTCCGCTCGACCTGGTGCTCCAGCTTCTCGATGACGAGGTCGACGGCGGCGAGGGGCGCCTGGCCGGCGGCCCGGGCCCGGAGGGTGTGTCCGTGCCCGGTCATCACGACCTCGCAACACTCACGATCGGAGATCCTCGGATTGTGCTCCTCCGAGAAATGGACCTCGGCCCGATCGAGGGCGGGACAGTGCGCACCGATGTGACGCACCTTCTCCTCGGTCAGGGCTCGAACTTCGTCGGACACGATCTTCCTGCCATGCGTGATGACTACGTCCACTGCTTCGCCTCCTCGGCTTCGTCGTTCGACTGCTACTGCACGGTGTGGCCGCTCCTCCTTGTCACTCGGTGATGGGTCGGATGGGTATGGATTCGATGGGGATGGTTCGTGAGCAGCGTGCGGCTGACCTGGTCTTTGACCCCACACTCGCCTGCAGGGGAACTCACGGCCGGGCTCCGGCGGCGGCGACCGTCTCCGGTTCGACACCCATCGGGACCACTCGTGGCACGCGTCATCCCCTCTCCGCCCGCCCCCGACAGCCGGGGACGCCACGGGCAGGACTTACTCCTAAGCCGCACCATGCTCAGCAACCATGAGTTGCCTTACGTGGGTCGTTTTGCCTGCGACTGGCTTCGACTTGCAACCACAGACCCGCACGCCGCTCACGGCACCGAGCCTACGCCCGGACGCGCCAAAGTGAACTCTTGTCGACCCAGTTCACCCAGCCGTCATCCAACCGAAACACGCGCCGGGAACGACCCGGTGGGGGTGGCCAGCCTCGGGCACCGTGCCGGCCGGCGTTGTTCGCGGGTAGAGCCGAGGGCGCTCAGGCGTCGCCGGCGACCGGCTCAGGCGTCGCCGGCGGCCAGGACGCGCTTGATGTCGTCCACCACGGGCACGGGACCGGGATCGACGCCCTCGTGCCGGGCCAGGAGCAGCGCCACCACATCGCCCACCAGGGCGAGATCGAGGAGTTGGGCCAGGTCTCCCTCACCCTGGGCCCGGACCTCGACCACATCGGCCATCACCTCGCGGAGCGCCTCGGTGACCAGGTCGAAACGACGGCTCACCTGGGGATGCTCGGCGTCGTGGCGGAGGTTCACCAACGTGACGAGCTGGCGGGTGGCGTCCCCGTTGACACCCCAGCCCGCCACCTCGTTGTGACACAGCTCGGGGTGCACGTTCCAGAAGGCCGGTGACTTGGCACTCTCGTTGATCTGGCACTTCCACCGCAGCGCGGCCGCCGCGCCCAGGTCCTGACTGCTGTGCACGAGGGGGATGGTCCGGCCGATCCGGCGCGCCACCTGCTCCGCCACGCTCCCGTTCCGGGCGAGATGGTCGCGGCGACGGGACAGCTGGTCGACGGCCAGGTCGATCCACTGCTGGGCCCCGGGGAACAGGCCGATCGACTCGAGGAGCACGAGCGGAGGCACGGCCATCGCCCCGAGGGCGGTGCGGGCCTCGGGTATCGAGACCGGCACCGGGACCAGTGGCACGTCCCACTCCCCCGACAGGCGGAGCAGCTCACCGCCGCCGGACACCACGACCATGGCCGCGCCCGATTTCGTAGGCGGCGGTGGCGGCCTCGATCGTCTCCTCGGTGTCGCCGGAGAAGGACACCGCCAACACGAGCGAGCCGGTTCCGACGTGGTCCGGCGGCACGTAGCCCTTCACCACCGTCACCGGCACCGGCATGAACGGCGCCGCCACCGCCGTCAGCACGTCGCCCACGATGCCGCTGTCACCCATGCCCAGCACGACCACGTTCTCGACGTCGTCGTGGCCGGGGAGCCCGTCGACCTCCCGGGCGGCCTCCGCCGCCGAGACCACCTGTTCGGGGAGGCCGAGCGTGGCGTCCCACATCCCCCGGGAGTCCACCACCTCGGGGGTGATGGTCATGACCCGGCGGCTGTGCTCGTCGTGACCGCCCCACCGGCCGCCGCCTTGGCGGCGAGGCGCTCGTCCTCGGCCGCGTCGAGCGTGGTCGCCTCGTCGATCAGCAGCACCGGGATACCGTCCCTGACCGGGTAGGTGCGGTGCAGGCGCGGATTGAAGAGCAGCTGCTCATCGGCGAAGTACAGGAGTGGGCCCTTGTCCTCGGGGCAGGCCAGCACCTCGATCAGCAGCGGGTCGAGCGTCATCGGTGATCCTCTCTGGAAGTCGGGTAAGTCGGTGTGTCGTACGGTCGGGTCGTGCCCCTCAGGCGCCGAGCAGGCGGGCGATGGCCCCCTGCACCTCGGCCACCCGGGCGGCACAGGCGGCCTCGTCCGGTGCCTCGACGTTGAGTCGGAGCAGCGGCTCGGTGTTGGAGGGGCGCAGGTTGTACCACCAGTCGCCCCGGTCGACGGTCAGTCCGTCGAGCCGGTCGGCCGTCCCGAGGGCGCCGCCCGCCGCCTCGACCTCGGCGGCCATCAGCTCGACCGCCCCGGCCGGGTCGGGCACCTCGGTGTTGATCTCCCCCGAGGCCGAGTACCGCTTGAACGGCTCGAGCAGCTCCGACAGCGGCTTGCCGGTCACGCTCAGCAGCTCGAGGACGAGCATGGCGGCGATGATCCCCGAATCGGCCCGGTAGTTGTCCCGGAAGTAGTAGTGACCCGAGTGCTCGCCGCCGAAGACGGCGCCGGTCTCGGCCATGACCTGCTTGATGAAGCTGTGCCCGACCTTGGTCCGCACGCCGACCCCGCCCTTCTCGGCGATGACCTCGGGGACCACCCGGGAGCAGATGCAGTTGTAGAGCACGGTGGCCCCGGGTTCTTGTCGAGCAGGGTGGACGCCACCAGCGCGGTGGTGAGCGAGCCCGATACCGGCTGCGCCTTCTCGTCGACGAGGAACACCCGGTCGGCGTCGCCGTCGAAGGCGAGACCGATGTCGGCGCCGGTGTCGAGCACGACGCGCTGCAGATCCACCAGGTTCTCGGGCTGGATCGGGTCCGCCGGGTGGTTGGGGAAGTTGCCGTCGAGCTCGGGGAAGAGGATCTCGACCTCGAACGGCAGCCCGGCGAAGACCTCGGGGGCCACGAGGCCGCCCATCCCGTTGGCCGTGTCGGCCACCACCTTGAGCGGGCGCAGGACCGAGAGGTCCACGAAGGAGCGCACGTGGTCGGCGTAGGCGTCGACCACCGAACGGTGCTCCAGACCGCCCAGCGTGGCCGGGTCGGGGTCGGGCGGGCCGTCCGCCGACCACTCGTCGAGGAGCTGCTCGGCCGTGGCCTGGATCTCGGACAGCCCGGTGTCCCGACCGATCGGTCGGGCACCGGACAGGCAGAGCTTCAGCCCGTTGTAGCGGGCCGGGTTGTGGGAGGCGGTGAACATCGCCCCGGGGGCGTCCAGGCTGCCGGCCGCGAAGTAGAGCATGTCGGTCGAGGCGAGGCCGAGGTCGACCACGTCGGTCCCCTCGGAGCGGGCACCGAGGGCGAACGCCTCGGACAGTTCGACACCGGACTCGCGCATGTCCCGGGCCACCAGGATCGTCGGGGCGCCGGTGAACCGGGCGACGGCCACGCCGATGGCCCGGAATTGGAGGGCGTTGAGGTCATCGGGGACGACGCCCCGGATGTCGTACGCCTTGAACACGTGGGAGAGGGAGGCCATGGCCGGCCCATCCTAGGCCAGCCCCCCGTGGCAGGATCTGGAGGTGATCCGCACCACCCGGCCCGCGACCCTTCCGCCCGTCGAGGGGCTCCGCTCGGCCGCGCGGGCTCCTCGGCGCTGGCCGCGACTGCTGGCCGTCGCGGCGGCCGTCGGTCGTGACGGTGGCCGCCTCCCCCGTGGCATCGGCCCGGGCCGCCGATCCGGCGGCCCACCGCTCCGGCCCTTCGCGCCGGGGGTCCCACCGCCGGTCACGGGCCGCCGGTCGACGTCGACGCCCCCGCACGGTGACCAGCACCCACCTGGTCGTCGCCTCGGCGGCCGACCCCGTCGGGCACGGCTACTGGCTCACCGCCAGCGACGGGGGTGTCTTCGCCTTCGGGGCCCCGTTCGAGGGGTCCGCCGGCGACCTGACCCTGGCCCGGCCCGTGGTCGGCATGGCCCCGACCGCCGACGGCGGCGGCTACTGGCTGGTCGCCTCCGACGGCGGGGTCTTCGCCTACGGCGACGCCGGCTTCTACGGGTCGATGGGCGGCCAGCCCGCTCGACCGCCCGGTCGTGGGCATGGCCGCCACCCCCGACGGACGGCGGCTACTGGCTGGTGGCCTCCGACGGCGGCGTCTTCACCTTCGGCGACGCCGGATTCTACGGCTCGATGGGCGGGCAAGCCCCTGAACCGGCCCATCGTGGGCATGGCCGCCACGCCCGACGGCCGGCGGCTACTGGCTGGTCGCCTCCGACGGCGGCGTCTTCGCCTTCGGCGACGCCGCCTTCCGCGGCTCGACCGGGAACATGCCCCTGGCGTCGCCCGTGGTCGGGCATGGCACCGGACGCGGCCGACCGGGCGGCTACCGGCTGGTGGCCGCCGACGGCGGGCGTGTTCTGCTTCGGCGCCCCGTTCGCCGGCTCGGCGGTCGGCCTCCTGCGGCGGGCCGCGGTGTCCATCGACGGCGCGGTTCCGGCTACCGGGTGGTCTCGCCGACGGCGGGGTCTACGCCTTCGGGGGCGCCGCCTTCCTCGGCACGGTCAGCGTGCCGCCGCTGGTCGGCGAGGTCGTCACCATCGATCCCGGCCACGACGGGGGCAACGGTGCCGATCCGGCGTTCATCGACCGCCCGATCGACGGTGGCGGCTTCACCGAGCCGTGCGACACGGCCGGCACCGTCGACGTCAACGGCTACACCGAGCACGCCTTCAACTTCGACGTGGCCATCCGCCTGGCCGGCCTCCTCACGGCGGGCGGCGCCACCGTGGTGCTGACCCGCACCACCGACACGGGGGTCGGCCCGTGCGTGAACGTCCGGGCCGCCATCGGCAACGAGGCCGGCTCCGACGCCGCCATCTCCATCCATGCCGACGGCGGCCCCTCCTACGGCCGGGGCTTCGCCGTCGACGTCCCGCTGCCCGGTCGTCAGCTCCATCAGCGACAACGCCGCCATCGTCGGCGCCGTCCGACCTGCTCGGTGACGACGTCCGCGACGCTTTCGGCGCGGTCACCGGCGAGCCGGTCTCGGACTACGCCGGCACGGACGGCATCGACCCCCGAGACGACCTCGGCGGCCTCAACCTCTCGACCGTCCCCAAGGTGCTCATCGAGTGCGCCAACATGCGAACGCCGCCGACTCGGCCCTGATCGAGTCACCCAGCGTGGCGCCAGCAGGCGGCCCAGGGCCTCGCCGACGGGATCACCGCGTTCCTCGTCCAGCGCGAGGTGCCCTGAGACCGTGTGCCACGCGGACGGGCCCGGAGCGGTGGCGGCTAAGCCGATCCCTCACCGGACAGCAGCCCGACGACGTCGCCGGCCATGGCGTCGCACAGCTCGACGAGGAGCCGCATACGGGACTCGAGATCGGCGGCCACCAGCAACCGCTGGAGGTCCAGGGAGACGAGCGGGGCCATGTCGCAGAGCTGCCAGCCCACCTCCTCGGGGTCGCCGGAGATCCGCAGTCGATGCGGCAGGGCGGGCACGTCACCGAGCTCGGATAGCAGCGACCGCAGGCGGCGCAGCGACGCCTCGGCCCCCGCCAGCAGGTCGCTCCGGCAGGCGCAGGACCGGTCGGGCAGGTCGACCACGACCGCCCGCGGGTACGGGCCGTCCGGCAGCCACTCCTCGACCCGGACCCGGCGCACCCCGGTGGCCACCACCAGCATCCGACCATCGTCGAGTTCGGCCACGTTGGCGATCCGGGCGACGGTGCCCACGTCGACCCGCTCGTCGCCCCCGCCGACCTCCGGACCCCGGGCGATCAACACCACGCCGAACTCCCCGTCGGCCTCCAGGCAGTGGGCCATGAGGGTGCGGTACCGCTCCTCGAACACGTGGAGCGGTAGGCCCGCCTCCGGGAAGAGCACGGTCGAGAGCGGGAACATGCCGAGCGGGTAGCTCATCGGGTCGCCCCCGCGGCCCGGCGCTGCCGCCGGGCCCGGCCAGCCCGACGACCGAGCACCGCCAGGACGACGCACGCCGCCAGCGAGAGCAGGGTCAGCGCCTGTCCGACGTAGTCCGCCGGCACGTTGCCGTAGGTCAGCGTCACATCGTGATCCGTGGGCACCACCACCATCAGGTTCGGAGCCGCCCGCCACGGTCCGTCGGCCCCGCTGGCGTGCCAGTTGGGGAAGTAGGAGGTGCGCACCTCGACCGGCACACCCACCCGGCTCGACGTGGAAGCTGATGGACGAGTCGGTCTGGGCCACGTCGGACACGACGGTCGACGGCTCGCGCACGGCGGCGACGGTCGTGGCACCGATCGGCACCCGCGTCCAGGAGGAGGGGCCGTCCGCCGTGGCCACGACGTTCCAGCGCGCCGGATCGTCGAACCAGGCGACGGCCGGGGCCAGCCAGCTGGACTGGGCGGCGCCCACCCCGTTCCACACGACCGGCCGGTTGGTCAGCGGGACCACCAGCTGGGTGTCGGCGATCCGGTACACCTTCCACGTGGTGTCGAGGGCCTCACCGTTGTAGTTGGTGCTCCAGGGCCCGGTCTGGCCGATGAGCGTGGCCGCGGGATCGGCGTCGACCGCCTTCTGGACGGTGGTGGACGACGTGAGCAGATAGCGGACCCCGAGCTGCTGGAGATGCTCGATGCCCAGGGGGATGTCCAGTCCGCCGTAGGGCAGACCGACCACCGCGTTCGACGGGTTCGGCGACAGTTCGTTCTGGTCGATGAAGTGGAAGGGGGTGGTGGTGGCCGACTCGAAGAGCAGGCCCTCCTCCGAGTCGATGCAACCGTTGGTGAAATACGGCAGGAGCATCAGCGACTCGGTGGTGCCGAAGCGGTTGAGCGACGGGTCGTACTCCCACATGGCCCGTCCACACCCCTGCTGGGCGCCGACGTCGGCCATCATCTGGATCACCGCGTGGAACTCGGGGTAGTCCGGCTTCTCCTCGTAGCCCGAGTAGTTCCACGCGGCCCACGCACTCGGCTGGTTGGCGCCCACCGTCACCCCCACCTTGGCCAGGGTCGTCGCCGGGAGCACCAGTGGGGGCACCACGGCGAGGCACGCGGCCGCCAGGGCGACCAGCGGCCCGACCACCGCTCCGGCGGAGACCGCCGGGGGCACCGGCCGGCGGAACCTGGTCACCCGGGTGCCGGGTGTCCAGGACCCCAGGTCGACCCCGCCCAGGCTCCGGCGGGCGGCCCGGACCCACACGTTCAATTGGCGCCGGCGCCACCATCGGGCCAGGAGCGAGACGACCTCGGCCACCGCGTACCCGGCGAGCAGGTACATGCAGAGGAACCACAGCGGCAGGAACCGCACGTCGTAGAGCTTGGACGCCGGGTCGGCGATCATCGCCAACGCCGACACCCCTCCCATCACCACGAGGAACAGGGCCACCCGGTTACGGCGGGCCACCATGGCCACGACGCCCACCAGGTCCGCGATCAGCACCCAGCGGGCCGAACCCGGGAAGAGCAGGTGGGGGTAGCCGAAGACCTTGGTGTAGCCCATGTCGGTCGTGTACGGCTGCTCGATCACGAAGGGCAACAGCCACCAGGCGGCCAGACCGAAGCCCAGGAGACCGGCCACCACCGACCAGGCCAGGCGGCGCACCCACCGGCGGCCGGCGGCCGCCGCCCGGAGTCCGCCGGACACCATCCGCGGGATGTCGGCGTCGAGGAGCAGCCACACGACCGCGCCGGCCACCGCGAACAGGGCCGGGATCAGGTGGCACAGCAGGGTGGCGGCGAAGAGCACGGCGGCCAGGGCGCGGTGGCGGCCGGTCCGCAGTCCCGCCGCGAAGACACCCAGGAACAGGAGCGACAGCGACAGGCTGAGCGAGAACGAGAACTCGCCGGCCATCGTCGAGAGCAGGTTTCCTCCGTAGATGGTGAAGCTGGGTTCGAAGAGGAACGGGAGCGTGGCGGCGGCCAGGCAACCCGGGCCCGGGTCCCGCAGTCCGGCCAGCCGGCCGAAGGCCCAGGCGCACAGGGGCAGGAGGAGGCTGCCGAGGATCGTCACCAGCTTGAAGGCGATGTCGTAGCTGACGACCGCGTTGAACAGGACCGTCACCAGTCCGGGCAGTGGGAAGTAGAAGGTGTAGAGGGGGAAGCCGTCGTACCAGCCCGGGTCCCAGCCCGTCAGCCGTCCGTGCGTGAGCAGGTTCGACTCCATGAACTTCGGGAGGGCGACGTGGGCGCCGGTGTCACCCCCGGCCGTCGTGGTGTTGAGGAAGATGAGATCGGGGTGCACCTCGAGGAGCACCACCACGATCACCCCGAGGATGGCGATGGCACTGCTCCACCGGGGCCACGTCGACCGGCGGGTCAGGCGCACCCACCACGGGGCCGGGCCCGTCGGCCCGGCCGGCGCGGGGCCGCCGGTCGTCGCCGCCGCCCGTGCGGCCGGGGCGCCTCCGGGTGGCCGGTCCCCCGGTACGTCGTCGACGGCCGTCGCTCCCTCCGGGTCGCCGTGCGCGTAGTCCCCGGCCGACACGTCAGACCAGTCCCCGGGCGCCGGTCAGGGCGGGAAAGACGACCGCGGCCAACGCCAGCGCGTTGAAGGAGGCGTGGGCCACGATGTTCATGCCGAGCCGGCCGGTCCGGTAGGAGACGGCCCCGAGGATGACGCCGAAGGTGGCGAGACCGAGGAGCTGCAGGGACTCGGCGTGGGCCAGTCCGAACAGCACACCACTGACCAGCACCGCCAGGCAGGGCCCGACCCAGCCGCCGAACCGGCCGAAGAGCCGGGCGAAGGCCCGCAGCAGCACACCCCGGAAGAAGAGCTCCTCGAAGAAGGGTGCGCCGATCACCGTGGCGACCACGATCACGGCGTACCCGGTGCCGTGGGAGCCGCCCGTGAGCCGCTGGGCCGGCGCGGAAAAGCGCTGGCTGAAATCGTGGACGTGGGGCTTGATGGGGACGTACATCAGCGCCACCAGGTACTGACCGAGGACCCCGATGGGGATCCCGAGCCCGTCGATCCACCGGAACCGGAGCCCGAGATCGGTGACCAGGCTCGAAGTGCCGCGCAGCCGGCTGGCGAGTACCCCCGCACCGAGGAAGCCGCCCCACAGGCCGCACAGCGTGGACACGACGAACCAGGTGGGGGGCTCGGCGAGCTTGGACAGCGCCGAGAGCTGGTGGTAGTCCCCGGCGATGGCGGCGGCGATGGCCACGAGGAGCGCGGCGAGCAGCTGGCCACCGAGGAACCCGAGGGCCGCGTAGAGCAACCACATCCCGGCGGCCGGTCGGTCGACCGGTGCCGCCCCCGCTTCGAGCTGGAGTCCGAGGGAGGCGTCGCCCCTCGCAGAAGCGGGACGCGCCCGGGACCGGCCGCCGGTCCGTGGTCGTCGGTGGTGGGGGGTGGTGCGCCGGGTCCCGCGGCATTCACCGCCTGTTCGGGCCGGTCGCTCACTCCCCCACGATACCGATCGCACCCGGTGGCACCGGGGTGGCGGGCCGCGACGGGGGCGATGCGCCGACCGCACCCGGTGGCGCGTAGCATGAAGACGTGACCCCGCCCAATCCCAACGTGCCCAGCGGACCGTCCCCGAGCGAACCGGGCCAGTCCCCGGTCGGGCAGAACAGGAACCGCATCATCCTGTCCGTGGTCGTGATGCTGGTCATCGTCGCCGTCCTCATCGTCCCGAGTCTGGTCCAGAAGGCCAACACGTCCCAGATCACGTACAACACCTTCCTCACCAAGCTGTCGGACAAGCAGGTCTCCACCGCCACGGTCGACCAGTCCTCCGGCGTCATCACCGGCACGCTCACCGACGGCACCAAGTACACGGCGAACGGCCCCAACCCGGTCATCGACTCCGAGCTCGCCGCCCTCAAGCCGCTCGGTGCCAACTACAAGCTGGTGACGACCACCCAGAACCCGCTCGTCTCGATCATCTGGTACCTGATCCCCTTCGCCATCATCCTCGGCATCTTCTACTTCATCAGCAGACGGGCCCAGGGGCAGATGGGCAGCATCATGTCGATCGGCCGGTCGAAGGCCAAGCTCTACTCCACCGAGCGACCATCGACCACGTTCGACGACGTGGCCGGCTACGACGGGGTGAAGCTCGAGATCAGCGAGGTGGTCGACTTCCTGAAGACGCCGGCGCGCTTCAAGGAGATCGGCGCCGCGCATCCCCAAGGGGATCCTGCTCGTCGGCCCCCCGGGCACCGGCAAGACCCTGCTGGCCCGGGCCGTGGCCGGCGAGGCCGGTGTGCCCTTCATGTCCGTGAGCGGCTCCGACTTCATGGAGATGTTCGTCGGCGTCGGCGCCAGCCGGGTGCGTGACCTGTTCGCCACCGCCCGCAAGCAGGCGCCGGCCATCGTCTTCATCGACGAGATCGACTCCATCGGCCGCAAGCGCGGCGCCGGGCTCGGCGGCGGGCACGACGAGCGTGAGCAGACCCTCAACCAGATGCTGTCCGAGATGGACGGCTTCGACCCGACCGAGGGCATCGTGGTCATGGCCGCCACCAACCGGCCCGACATCCTCGACGCCGCCATCCTGCGTCCGGGCCGGTTCGACCGCCAGATCGTCGTGCCCCTGCCCGACCTGGACGAGCGGCTCCCCATCCTCCAGGTCCACTGCAAGGACAAGCGGGTCGATCCGACCGTCGACCTCGGCAAGGTGGCCCGCGGCACGCCCGGGCATGAGCGGTGCCGATCTGGCCAACCTGGTCAACGAGGCCGCGCTCCACGCCGTGCGACGGGGCTCCCAGGTCATCCAGAACGAGGACTTCGAGGCTTCGCGTGACCGGGTCCTGATGGGCCAGCGGCGCGAGAGCCTGGTGCTGTCGAACGCCGAGAAGGAGCGGGTCGCCTTCCACGAGGGCGGCCATGCCGTGCTCGCCTACGTGCTGCCCGACGCCGACCCCGTCCACAAGGTCACCATCCTGCCGACGGGCATGGCTCTCGGCGTCACGATGCAGCTCCCGATGGAGGAGCGTCACATCCACCCCCGCCAGCACATCGAGGACTCCCTCGCCGTGCGCATGGGCGGCCGGGCGGCCGAGCTCCTGGTCTACGGCGACCTCTCCACCGGGGCCGCCAACGACCTGGTCGGCAACACCGAGCTCGCCCGCAAGATGGTCCGCGAGTGGGGCATGAGCGACAAGATCGGGCCCATGGCCTGGGGCTCCCAGGGCCAGGTGTTCCTGGGCGAGGACCTCATGCACACCCGCGACTACTCGGAGCACACCAGCCAGATCATCGACGACGAGGTCGAGCAGATCCTGCGGGCCCAGGAGCAGCGGGCCCTCGAGGTGCTGGCCCGCCACCGCGGCGGCCTCGACGCCGTCGCCCGGGCCCTGCTCGACGAGGAGACCATCGACGGCGAGACGGTCGGCCGACTGGTCGACACGGCCTACGGCCGGCCGGTGCACGCGCCGGGCGTGAAGACCGTGCCGCCGATCTTCGTGGCGAGCCAGCACGGGCCGACCGGCGCCGGAGACGCCGACGGCCCGCCGGCCGGACGCCCCGGGCACCCCGATCGCCCACCAGCCACCGCCACCGGCTCCGGTGCCCTCGTCGGAGACCGGCAACGGCCACGGCGCGTCCCAGCCGTCCCAGCCGGCGGAGCCCGCCGGGACGTCCAACAACAACGCCAGCGCCGTCTGACGGAGGTCGGGTCGCCGACAACGCCCCGCCGTCGACACCGGCCGGCGGCAACGGATCGGCTCCCCCGGTCCCCCCGGCGGCACCGTGGCCTCCGGCGCAGGCGCCGTGGCCGGCCAAGCAGGCCCCGTGGCCCCCGCCGCCGCCTCCCACCTCCCACTGACGGCCGGGCGTCGACCCGGTCAGCTGTCCGGCCTGTGCGGGTCCGGCTGACTCCAGCCCTCGTCCGGTCCCGCCGGTCCGGTTCAGCCGGCCAGGGGGAAGCCGGAACTCGAGACGACCCCCGGGGCACCGGTCGGGCCGATGTCCGCCTCGACCACCACCGGGCCGGAGGCCTCGATCATCAGGGGGTGCAGGCCGCCCACCGCCGCCGTCCCGAATACCACCACCCCGTTGCCCGTCACCCGGGCCAGCGCCACCGGGCGGCCCCCGCCCAGGCGGGACCACCGTCACCTGCACCGGAGTCGACTCCGGGTCGGCCACCGCCAGCGACCGGATCGCGGCATCGGGAACCGCCGGGCTGCCGGGTGAGCCCGGTCCCACCACGAGCCAGGACCGGGCGGTCACCGTCGTCCCCCGGGTGAGCCCGGCCTCCGGCGACGACGGCCCCCGACGGGGAGGTCGACGCTCCTCCCCACGATGACGGGTGACGGCGCGGTGACGGTCAGCGAATAGGGCGACCCGAGTGGCCATCCGACCACTGCCGACACGGTCAGGGTCGCCACGCTCAGGGGGGCGACGATCAGCTGGTGGGGCGTCACCGTCGCCGCCGCCAGACCCACCGAGACGTGGGCCGTCACCGGCGACTGCCCCGGATTGGCGATCACGAGCGTCACGTTGCCGCCCTGGACCGCCGTGGTCTGCGCGAATCGCCAGGTCGTAGCGGCCCGCGGCGTGCCGGCCACCAGGGCCAGACCGCGCGCCGGAGGGGACGGCCAGCTCGTCCAGTTCGGTGGCCACGACGTCGCCGGAGGAGGCCTGCACCAAGGTCGCCACCTGCGCCTGGTTCTGCACGTAGGCCCCCAGTTTGGCGTCCTCCAGCTGGCCGGGCGCCAGCGTGATGCCCTGATAGGCCTGGGGCTCGAGGACCGACCCGGACGGGGTGAGGAAACTGACGTCGACCACGGCCTGGGCCGCCGTCGGATTGTAGAGCGACAGGTCGAGCAGCCCGCTGGCCGTCGAGCCGCCGGCGAAGTCCCACTGCGGAGCCACGGACGTGGCACACGGCGCGGTGCTCCAGCCGCTGGGACCCCCGACCACCATCGTCCCGGTCACCCCACCCGCCCCGAAGGAGAACGTGGCCGCGGTGTCGCCGGTCGGCAATCCACTCGCCGGGACGAGCTCGGCCGTTCCCCGAGCCGGGACGACGACGTTCCGGCTCGCCGTCGCCGGGCTCGCCCCGTCGACCACCGTCATCACCCCGTGGACGGCGGTGCCGCTCGTGTTGGCGAGGACGACCGTGCCGGTGGCCCCGGCACCGGCGTCCGACACCGGCACCGCTCGCACAGAACAGCGACGACACGTGCGCATCGACGGGAGCCACCTGCACGCCGTCCCCGGACGTCGGCAGCGGCGCCGGGGACGGGGTCGGCAGGGCGACGGACAGGATCCCGACGCCGACGACGACGACCGCGGCCACCACCAGCGCCGCCGTGCGCCCCGCCACCGGTCGCTGCTGTCTGGCGCCTCCGGGCGATCCGCGACACGACCACCGGTCCGGTCGCCGTCCCGTCCACCGACCCGGCCCCCGGATCCGTCGCCTCCCGGCGGTCCGACGGCGTCCGGTCCCTCCTCCCGGTCCCCGGGGCCCGTCACGGGTGCACCTCGCTCGTCGGTCGTCCAGACGTCCTCGAGTTCCTCGCGGGTGCGGGTACGCGTGCGGCCGGGGGACCACGTCCGGGGCCGGCCGACCCGCTCCCACTCACGACGGATCCGGCGACGGTCGACCAGGGCCGCCACCGCGAGGATCCACGCCAGCACCGAGAAGATCCCGGCCAGGAGGGGCAGGATCCCGCCGTCGAAGTGCAGGGTGCCCGAGGTCGACGCGGGCACCGCGTAGCGGGAGGCCCAGCCGAACGACGGCGTGGACGGCGACGGGCGCCCCGACGCCAGCGTGAGCTTCCAGTCCCCCGCCGGGGCCACGGAGGAGAACACGGTGCCCCCCGTCAGCGGCCCCTCGAACGACGGCGAGGCGATCGCCCCCGGGAGGACCGGGTGGGCATCCGGCACGACGGGCGTCCCCGGCGAGGCGAGGAGAGGGGAGGAGAGCGTCGTCGCCGCGCCCGGCCGGCCCGTGACCTCCGACCGCTGCGGCACCCACGCGGCGTTGGCGAACACGGTGATGCCCGTCCCGGACAGCACCGGCTGGAGGTCGAGCTGGGCGTCGAGGGCCGGCAGCAGGTCGGCGGGGACCGGATACCGGGTGGGACTCTGCTGACCGGAGATCTCGGGGGCGAGGGACGTCAGCACGACCACGTAGCGGACCCCGGCAGGGGCGATCAGGTAGCCCATGCGGTCGGTCTGCCCCTGGCGGACCATGTCGATGGCGTTCCCGAGATCGGCGGCGGGACCGGCACCGGTCCCGTTCCACAGCCAGCGGGCGTCGGGCGGACCGCCCTCGGAGGTGGCGTAGGCCAGTCCGCCCCCGGCGTTCCATCCCCCCTGGTTGAGGCTGCGCGGGTCGGCGATCCACAGGACCCGGAACGCCCCGTCCGACGTCTTGGCCCGCATCCAGGCCACCGACTGCCCGAAGTCGTTGGTGGGCAGGTCCCAGCGGCCCGGCAGGGCCGACACCAGGGTCGGGAGGGAGGCCACGGCCACCGCCAGCACCCCGACCACGGTGACCAGTTGGCGCCAGCCGAACTCGGCCTTGGGCAGGTCCCGCTCGAAGGCCGCCACCCCCAGACCGATCGACGCCGCGGTGGCCGCCGCCGCCGGCCCGAGGAGTACGAGCGGATCGATGGCCAGGGTGCCCGTCCACCCCCGTCCGACGACCCACGCCAACACCCACAGGAGCAGCGCGACAGCCCAGAAGCGGGAGGCCCAGCGGAACCGGACCCCCCGGGCGAGCAACAACGGTGCCGCCGCGGCGATCAGGAAACCCCAGGTCAGAGGCGAACCACCGACGGGGCCGGTGGCGAAGCGGAGCAGCTGACTCCAGGTCGCCGCCCCCGAGGCCGGGGTCTGGAGTCCGAACACCGAGACCATCCCCCGCCCCGAGGCGAGCACCCCGATGAACCAGGGCAGGCAGATCACGAGGGCGACCAGGGTCGATCCCAAGGCCAGACGCAACGACCGGGCCGTGGACCGCATGTCACGGAACAGGATCGAGGAGACGACCAGGGCGACGGCGGCCACGACCACGACGATGGCCGCCGCGGGCACGAAGGAGATCAACACGGCCTCCAGCACGCCCAGGGCGAGCGATCCACCCAGCAGACCGTGGCGCGACGCCCACGCGCCCCCGGACTCCGGCGGCACCTCCGACGGATCGGCGGACGGCGTGGCGGCGGACGGCACCTCGGCGGTCCGTACGAAGGGCTCCAGTCCGGTGGACCGGGCCAGGACCGCCAGGACGAACGGGGCACCGGCATAGACGATCAGCGCCCCCCACCGACCGAGAGCCAGCCCGTTGTAGGCCAGGGGCATGGCGAGGTAGGCCAGTCCGGCCACCAGGGCGGCCCGTTGGGAGCCGAACGGCCGGAGCAACCGCACCGTTCCCCACGCCCCCACGGGGAGGCAGCCGAAGATCAGGAACTTCTGGGCGAGCCCCAGCGATCCGGCCAGGATGGTCCCGAGCACCGCGGTGATGGCCAGTCCCGGAGCCGCCGGGGCGGTGGTGCCGACGCCGGACGGGTGCCAGCCGCCGAAGAACTCGGAGAAGGTCGACGACCACGACGGAAACGGCGTGAACTGCCCGACGGCCGGGAGGCGCCCCGACAGCACCCCCCGGGACCCGATCACCACCAGGAGCGCGGCAACGAGCCACACGGCGATCCGCACCTGGGTGGACACGCGCCCCGCTTCCGTGGATTCGGCCCCGGGTTCCAACGTCAGACCCTCGGCGGACGCGCCGTAGGTCTCGGCCGACACCGCGGCGGCGGCCGCCAGTTCGTCGGCGTGGGCTCCGTGGAAGCCGTGCTGGAACACGCGACGCCCGTAGGCCGAGAGTCGGGCACTCCCCCGCACCTGGAGCAGGCGGATCTCCTTGTCGCCGAGTCGGCGCCTGGCCTGCAGTTCCGAGCGCCGGGCCCGGGTCAGTGGCAGCCGGGCCAGGTTCCACCGCCAGGCCCGCACCACGGCCCGGGCGCGGGTGCGGTTGCCCGCCAGTTCGGCCACCAGGACCTCGCCGACCGCCAGGAGGAACACCTGGGGAACCACCCGCAGCAGGTGTGCACGCGAGTAGCAGGTGAACACGGCGAGGAGTTCGTGACGACGCTGCAGCTCCTGGAGCGTGACCGGTCGCCTCGGATCGTCGGCGACCGGAGCGGGGGCCGCCTCGGGAGTGGTCCCGTCCGGAGCGGGCTCCTCCGCCACGCCCGTTGCCACCCCTCCTACCGCCGTCGGTTCGGTGGCGGCGTCCTCGGGAGGGTTGCGGCCAGAGTCGTCGCCCGCCCCCGTCGTGCCGGCGACCGCGGCCGGCGACCGTGACCGGCGACCTTCGCCCGACGGATCCCGGCTTCTGCGGCCATCGCGGCCGCCCCCGCAGCCGCCAGCAGGGAGGGCTCGAGGGGCCGTTCCCCCGATGCCAGCTCCTCCAGGTGCTTCACCCGGGCGTCCGGAGCCACGATGATGCGCGCCCCGACCACCTGGGCGCGCCAACACAGGTCGAGGTCCTCCCCCATGGCCACGATCGTCGGGTCGTAGCCTCCGAGTTCGTCGAACAGGTCCGCCCGGACGAGGGTGACCCCTCCCGGGGCCACGAACACGTCCCGCACGGCGTCGTGCTGGCCGTGGTCGATCTCGTGGGGCTGGACCCGCTCCACGACCGACCCACCCTTGTCGACGCTCATGCCTACGTGGACGAGCAGGTTGGGATCGTCCCAGCTCACGACCTTGGGCGAGACGATGCCGGCGTTCGAGCGGAACGCTTCCTCGACGAGGAGATGGACGGCGTCGGGGGCGAGCGCCACGTCGTCGTGGCACAGCAGGTAGTAGGCGGCACCGTCCACCATGGTGCGCACCTCGTTGACGGTGGCCCCGAACCCCCGGTTCGACTCGAACCGCCGCACGTAGGCGGTGGGGAGGACCGCGGCCACCCGCTCGGCCAGGTCCTCCGAGACGCCCGTGTCCATGACCAACACCGACAACTCCGCATAGTCCTGTGAGGCGATCGAGGCCAGCGTCTCAGCGAACCACGGACCGGGATCGTGGGCGACGACGACGGCGACAACCGGCGGGGCCAGTGTTTCCATCAGGGGTCAGAGGCTATCGGGCGGCGAGGGGGTGCACGAGGGTTTTCGGGGGTGTCGCACGCCGGCCGGTGCCGTCCGCCCGCCCGGCGACCGCCGCATCGTGCTAGCCGGGTGCTTGCAAATGTTTATCATTGGGCATACACTTGTATACGAGCACGGAGACGGGACCAAGGATCCGGGGTCCCGCCCCGTGCGACAGGAACGTGACATCGTCATCCGAACCGAGCAGGAGGAACCGCACCATGCCCGACATCAGCACCGACATCACCAAAGCCGCCAAGGACATCGCCAATGTGGCCAAGGACGCCACCTACGTCGTGATCGGCGCCGGAGTGCTCGGCGTCCAGCGCGCCCAGGTCCAGCGTCACGAGCTCATGCAGAAGCTGCACGACCCGTCCTCCGAGCTGTCCGACCGGGTGGCCGGCGTCCGTGGCGACCTCACCGAGGCCGTCAAGCACGTCGATGCCAAGGTCGACGAGCTCATGGACCGGGCCGAGGAGCTCATCGAGCGGGTCGAGGCCGTCTTCGCCCCCTTCGAGAGCCGCCTGCCGCCCCAGGCCCGCGACATCGCCAAGCAGGCGCACGAGCAGGCCAAGGACGCCCGGACGCAGATCCGCAACATGCGCCCCACCGCCGCCGCCTGAGCGGCGCATCCCGTCGCCGGCCGGTATCCCCCTACCGCCCGGCGCCACGACCGGTGAGCCCCCGAGGCCCGGTCACCCGGGACCCGTTCCCCCCGTGGTCCCCCGAGAGAACGGCCCGCCACCGGCGGGCCGTTCTCCGCGCCCGGGGGCCGTCCTGCACGCTTCGGGGTCCCGCGGGTCACGCCCCACCGGATCGGACGGTCCGGCCCGACGATCAGGCCGGTGCGGCCCGCCAGTGGTCGAGCACGTCGGCGAGTGTCCGGTCGAGCGGCAACTCGGGCTTCCATCCGGTCGCGGCCTGCAGGCGCCCGGGGTCGCCGCGCAGGACGGGCACCTCGACCGGTCGCATGAGTGACGGATCCTGGACGAGGCGCACCGAACTGCCCGCCTGGGCGAGCAGGCGGTCGGCGATGTCCTGGATGGCCACGTCGCGGCCGGAGCACACGTTGTAGACCTCCCCCGGGTCCCCCGACTCGATGAGCAGCCGGTACGAGCGGACGACGTCCCGGACGTCGGTGAAGTCGCGTCGGGCCGTCAGGTTGCCCACGGGGATCTCCTCCGCCCCGGAACGCTCGGCGTCGACGATGCGCTTGGCCAGGGCTGACACCGCGAAGTTCGGCGACTGGCCCGGGCCGATGTGGTTGAAGGGGCGCACCCTGATGACCTGTTGGCCGTGGCCCAGCCACGCCTGGACGCACAGCGACTCGGCGGCAAGCTTGGAGGCGGCGTACGGGGTCAGCGGCGCCGTGGGCGACTCCTCGGTCAACGGCAGCTGCGAGGCCTTCGTCACCGTTCCGTAGACCTCGGCCGAGCTGGTCACGAGCACCCGGGGGTCGGTGCCGCACTCGCGCGCGGCGGCCAGCAGGGCACCGGTGCCCAGGACGTTCACCTCGATCACCCGCAGCGGCTCGTCCCACGACTGTCCCACGTGGGTCATGGCCGCCAGGTGGTAGATGGCGTCGGGGGCGGCGTCCCGCACCGCCGCCAGGAGGGCGTCGGGGTCGGTGATCTCGACCTCCTGGTCGATCTGCACGACCTCGTCGCCGCAGCTGCGGAGGTGGTCGGCGAGCCACGTACCCACGAAGCCACGGCCACCGGTGATCAGGGAGCGCACGACGGGCACCCTAGTGTCTGGACGGGCCGTCCGAGCGCGTTCGGGCCCGCTGCCACCACCCCCGGAGAGCCGTCTCCCGGCCCGCCTCCCGGAATACCGCCCTCACCCGACCCGGCCCGCCGCCGTCCGGTAGGCACCGACGTGGTGTTCGGCGCTGGCTTCCCACGTGTGGGCGGCCGCGATGCCGAAACCCCGGGAGCGGCGTTCGGAGGCGGCGCGGTCGTCGCCCCGGCCACCCAGCACCTCGTCGAGCACGTCGGCGAGCGCGCCGACGTCCCCCGGCGGCACCAGTCGTCCGCTCGGTCCCGCCACCTCCTCCATGGCCGTACCACTGGTGGTCACCAACGGCGCTCCGCAGGCGAGGGCCTCGAGGGCCGGCAGGCCGAAACCCTCGTACAGCGACGGATAGACCACGGCCGTGGCCACCCGCAGCAGCGCCGGAATGGCGGCGTCGTCCACGTACCCGGTGCGGACGATCCGACGTCCGAGCCCCGATTCCGCGACCGCCGCATCGACCGCGTCGGCTCCCCATCCCCGCCCGCCCGCCAGCACCAGCAGGGCGTCGGGATGACGGGCGGCGACCACCGAGAAGGCGCGGACGAGCGTCGGCACGTCCTTCCGGGGCTCGAGGGTTCCCACGAACACGAGCAGGGGACGGCCCGAGGCCAGCCGCGGGTCGATCGCGGACAGCAGGGCGACGTCCGCCCCCGGTGCCGGCTCCTCGGGGCGGAAGCGCGCGGCGTCCACCCCGTGGGGCGCCACCACCACCTCGGCCTCCACCCGGCACCAGTGGTCGAGTCCGTCAGCCGTGACCACGCTCGGGCAGACGACCACGGCGGCCTCGCGGGCCGCCCGTCGGATGGCCCGGGTGAACAACGCCACCTTCGAGCGCTCGTGCCATTCCGGGGCGTCGAAGAAGCTGAGGTCGTGGACCGTCACCACCGAGGGGACCGGCGACCGACGCGGCATCGTGTAGTGCGGTCCGTGGTGCACCGACGCGCCGGTCGCCCGGACCAGCGGACCCAGCCGCACCTGCTCCCAGACGAGGCGCAGCGGCCGAGGGGCCGGAGCGGACGCCCGCAGGTCCTCCGGAGCCACCAGCGACGCCCAGCGGTCACGGTCGGAACTCCGGCTGCAGAGCACGAGCCCGATGTCGGGTCGGACCGACAGCTGGGTCGCCAGCTGCAGGATGTAGTGGCCGGCCCCGACCGGACGATCGGGCACCGCACTGACGTCGAGCGCCACCCGCAACCGGTCGGGGGTCGGTTCGGGAGTCGGTTCGGGGCTCAACGGGACCCCGGACCCTGTCGGCCCACCTGGTCCCAGACCTCCAGGTGCATCCGGGCGATCGACGTCCACGACAGTGCCTGGGCCCGGGCCGACCCCCGGGCCACCAGGTCCTGGCGGGTCGGCTCGTCGGTGGCCACCAACAACAACCCGGCGGCGATGGAGTCGGTGTCGTGGGGATCCACCTCCAGTGCGGCACCGTCCGTGCTGGGGAGCGGGCTGGCCACGACCGGGGTGCCGACGGCCATCGCCTCGACCGGAGGCAGGCCGAACCCTTCGATCAGCGGCACGTAGGCGAGGAGTCGGGCGGTGGCGTACAGGCCGGCCAGCTCGGCGGCGGACACGGATCCGGCGTGCACCACACCCTCGCCGGTGGTCACCTGCTCCCCCCAACCCGACGGACCGACCATGACCAGGGGCCACGGCGCCGGCAGCTGGCTCCGGATCGCCCCGTAGGCCTCGATGAGCCGGGGCAGGTTCTTGCGCGGCTCGAGGGTGCCCACACAGAGCAGGAACGGACCGTCGATGCCCAGGGCGGCCAGGACGGCCCTGGCGGCCGGCAGGTCGGGTGGCGGCATGTGATCGGAGCCCATCGGGATCACGGTGATGGCCTCCCGGGACGCACCGGCCTCCACCAGGTCGGAGGCCACCACGTCGGCCGGCACGATGAACCGGTCGGCGCGTCGCAGCGCCCGACGCAGCGCGGCCTCGTGCCACCGTCGGCCCCGGGCCGGGTAGGCGTCGGGTATGCGGCGCCACAGCAGGTCGTGGACCGTCACCACCAGGGGGGTGGATCCGGGTTCCAGGGTGGCGAGCGAGACGGCGTGCACGACGTCGAACCCGGGCGGGACCCGCACGATCCCCCGGTCCCACAGGCGGGTGAGCACCGGACCCGGGAGGACCGACGTCCGGAGCGGATGGCCGAGGGCGGCCAGCGGATCGACGGCGGACCCCGCAGGCGGTCGGCTGGCCGTCAGGACCAGCTCGGGCGCCTCGTCGGGGTCGGCGGCGGCCACGGCGTCGAGCCCCTGGAGCAGGCCCAGCACGTACGTGCCGATACCCCCGGCCGCCGACCGTCGGAGCTGCTCGGCCAGGAGCAGGACGCGCCGCGGGCTCACCGGTGGGACCCCGACGTCCGCGACCCTGACGGGCGCGACCCCGATGTCCCTGCCGCATCCCGGTAGAGGGCGGCCAGTCCCGCCGCGCACGCGCTCCAGCTGAAGGCCCGGACGCGCTCCCGGCCCCGGGCGACGAGCTGGTCGGCTGCGGTCCCCCCGTCGAGCAGGGCGACGATGCGCGCGGACAGCTCGTCGCCGTCGCCCGGATCGACCAACCAGGCGCCGTCGCCCACGACCTCGGGCACGGCGCCGGCGGCGGTGGCCACCACCGGTACCCCGGCCGCCATGGCCTGCAGCGGGGGGAATCCGAACCCCTCGTACCGGGAGGGATAGGCCAGGACCGACGCTCCGCCGAGGACGTCGGCGAGGGCCGCGTCACCGAGGTAGCCCGGCCGGACGATCCTCGACGTCACCGGCGACGAGGCCACCGCGTCGGCGAAGGACTCGGCCCCCCATCCGTCGCCTCCGACGATCACGAGGGCGACATCCGGGTGGGCGGCCGCCACCGCGCTGAACGAGCGGACCAGCAGCGGATAGTCCTTGCGGGGTTCGACGGTGCCCACGGCGAGCACATAGCGGTGGCACCCGTCGGGGAGCTCCAGGCCCCCCGGGGTCCCGGCGGCGCGCCCCGTCGGTTCCGGCAGTTCGGGGATGCCGTGGTGGACCGCACGCACCCGGTCCGCGTCGATGCCGAACTCCTCCACCACCTCGCCGGCCACGAAGGAGGACGGGGTGTGCACCCATGCGCCCTCGGCGACCGCCCGACGGATCAGCGCGGGGTAGGCCAGGGTCGGGGCGTCGCACAGCTCCGGGAACCGGACGACGGTCAGGTCGTGGACGGTGACCACCCTCGCCGCCCACCGGGTCGGCGGCACCACGAAGTTGGAGCCGTGGACGACGTCGTGACGACCGACGAACCATTCGACCGGTGGGAGTGACCGGTGGGCCCAGGCGGCGTGGAGGGGGCGGGCGGGCATGGGCCGCTGACCGGAGGCGATTCCGGGCGGGAGGCGGGCCTCGATCCCCCGACGGCGCCGCCAACTCACGGCGAAGGCCATGACGTCCACGTCGTGCCGGTCGCCGAGCCCGGTGAGGGCACCCGTACAGAATGCGCCGACCCCCGTGGGCCGACCGAGTAGCGGGGTGGCGTCGAACCCGACGGACAGCCGGCCCTCGTCGGTGGTCGCTGGTCGCTCCGGCGGCACGGGGTGAGCCTTGCACATCCCCGGTGCCCGACCGGAACGCCGAGCGGGCCGATGGACCGTGGAGAGGTGGTGTCGACCGGCGGGTAGCCTGCGCGGATGCCCACGACGTGCGCCCACACGCCGAACGCCAGATGATCACCGCCCTGGCCGGAGGGGTGGGGGCGGCCCGGCTGCTCCGGGGGATGGTCGAGGTGGTGCCGCCGGGCGAGATCACGGCCGTCGTCAACGTCGGGGACGACACCGATCTCCATGGGCTCCACATCTCCCCCGACCTGGACACCGTCATGTACACGCTCGCCGACGCCATCAATCCGGAGACGGGGTGGGGCCTGGCGGGTGAGTCCTGGCGGGTGATGGAGTCCCTGGGGCGGCTCGGGGGCGTCACCTGGTTCAACCTCGGCGACAAGGACCTGGCCACCCACCTCTATCGGACCCAGCGCCTCTCCGAGGGCTCCCCCCTCGGGAGCGTCACCGGTGAGTTGGCCGACCGCTTCGGAGTGGGGATCCGGCTGCTTCCCGTCACCGACGATCCACTGCGTACCCGCATGCGCCTGGTCGGCGGGGAAGATGTCGGATTCCAGGAGTACTTCGTCAAGCTCCACCACGACGTGGCCGTCTCCGAGGTCCGCTTCGAAGGGGCGGCCGACGCCCGACCGGGACCGGGAGTGCTCGACGCCATCGCCACCGCCGAGACGGTGGTCGTCTGCCCGTCCAATCCGGTCGTGTCGATCGATCCCGTTCTGGCCGTGCCCGGCGTGCCCGAGGCGTTGGCCGCCCGGCGTCCCGATGTCGTGGCCGTCTCCCCCATCGTGGCCGGAGCGGCCCTCAAGGGCCCGGCGGACCGCCTGCTCGTCGAGATGGGGTTCGAGGCGTCGGTGGTCGGCGTGGCTCGCTGGTATGCGCCCTGGGTGTCCACCCTGGTCATCGACGACGCCGACGCCGACCTCGCTCCCGCCGTCGAGGCCGAGGGGGTCCGGTGCGTGGTGGCGCCGACGATCATGTCGGACGTGGAGCGGTCCGCTGAACTGTCCCGGATCGTGCTCGATGCCACCGGCTGAGGCGGGTCCCCGTCGGGAGGGGGTCCCCGGGGCCGGACTGTCCGTGATCCCCGTCGTGGGCATCGGCGAGGTCCGCCCGGGGGACGACCTGGCCGCCGTGCTGGCTGCCGGACTGACCACCCCGCGGACGTCGGGCGGGGCGGGGGGGCCGGGTGCATCGACGCCCTGGGTGGCCGACGGCGACGTCCTCGTCGTCACCCAGAAGGTGGTGTCCAAGGCGGAAGGGCCGGATCGTGCCCATCGACTCCGACGATCCCGACGCCAAGCGGGCCCTCGTGGAGTCCGAGTCGGTGCGGGTGCTCCGCCGTCGCGGGGACCTCCTCATCACCGAAACGCGGCACGGCTTCGTCTGTGCCAACTCCGGCATCGATCTCTCGAACGTCGATTCGGGTACGGCCGCCCTCCTCCCCCTCGATCCGGACCGGTCGGCACGGCGGATCCGGGAGTCCCTCGCCCACCGGCTCGGGGTCACCCTGGCCGTCGTGGTGTCGGACACGTTCGGCCGAACCTGGCGCAACGGGGTGACCGACATCGCCATCGGCATCGCCGGAATCGCCGGCGTGGTCGATCTGCGGGGGACGCCCGATGCCACGGGCCGGATCCTCGAGGCGACCGAGGTGTGCATCGCCGACGAGGTGGCCGGTGCCGCGGAGTTGGTGATGGGCAAGGACCGCTCGATCCCGGCGGCGGTGGTGCGGGGGATCGATCCCTCGTGGCTGCGCCGGGGGTCGGTGTCCGACGAGATCGTCCGGGACCCCTCGGGCGACCTCTTCCGCTGACGGTCGCCCGGCGAGCGGGTCGGGCGGCCCGGTCTCAGCCGACGTCGAAGAGGTCGACCACGAAGACCAGCGTCTCGTTCGGTCCGATCACGCCTCCGGCTCCCCGGCTCCCGTAGCCGAGCTCCGGCGGGATGGTGATGCGCCGGCGGCCACCGACCTTCATCCCGGCGACCCCCTCGTCCCACCCCTGGATCACGTGACCGGCCCCCAGGGGGAAGCCGAACAGCTCGTCCCGGTCCCACGACGAGTCGAACTCGTCGCCGGTCGACCACGAGACGCCCACGTAGTGCACGGTCACGGGCTTACCCGACACGGCTTCGGCGCCGGAGCCCACTTCGAGGTCCTCGATGACGAGCCCGCCCGGAGGCGGTCCGTCGGGAATGGTCACGGACGGTTTCATGTCGGATGCCATCCTGCGACTGTAGAGGCTGGGTGCCGGCCCCGGTCGGGACCCAGCCGCGTGCGCTCCACCTAGCCGGAGTGGCCCCGCTGCGTCCGGCCCCGACCGTTGGTGGCCCGGGCTCCGGCGGCACCGCCCCGACGGGCCCCACCGGAGGCTCCGGCCGCGGCACCCTTGGCCTTGTGACCTCCCGGGGCCGCTCCCCGACCGGTGGCCGAGCCGGCACCCGGACGGCTACCCGACGCCCCGTTGCGTCCCGGGGCACCCGGCTTCCCCGGCTTGCCGAAACCCGACGGCTTGCCGGGCTTCCCCGGCTTGGAGAACCCTGACGGCTTCCCGGGCTTGCCGGGCTTGCCGGCTTGTCGAATCCGCCGGGCTTGCCCGACTCGGGCCGCGGTCCACCGGAGCGGGCCCCGGCTTCGCCGTCGCGCCCGCCCGTCGCCGTCCGGTGACCTCCGTTGCGGGACGCGGCGCCATGACCGCCCGGCTTCCGCGTCTTGAACGGCCGGGACGCCCGCACGCCGCCCCGGCCCGCGTTGCGGGAGGG
The DNA here is from genome assembly GCA_963841885.1 of uncultured Acidimicrobiaceae bacterium. GTDB lineage: Bacteria > Actinomycetota > Acidimicrobiia > Acidimicrobiales > RAAP-2 > Bog-756. The sequence goes on along the minus strand of CAWJEK010000015.1, from coordinate 149,407 downwards.
CTCCCGGTCCCGGTCGGCGGGCCGCTCGGCCACCACCCGCCGGGCGGGAGGAGGCCCGAGCAGCTTCGCGATGGCGTCGGGGTCGTACTCCGTGGTGCCGATGGGTACCCGCAGCTCCCGCTGGAGCTTCTTGATCGCACCGGCCTTGTCCGGGGTGACGAAGCTGACGACGACTCCGGTCGCGCCGGCCCGGGCCGTTCGACCGGAACGATGGACGTAGTCCTTCGGCTCCGCCGAGGGATCGAAGTGGACGACGGCGTTCACCCCGTCCACGTGGATCCCACGGGCGGCGACGTCGGTGGCCACGAGGGCGTCGACGGCGCCACGCACGAACGAGTCCAGTGCCTTCTCGCGCTGCTTCTGGCTCCGGTCGCCGTGGATGGCGGCGGCCCGGATGCCCCGCTGTTCGAGCTGCCGGGCGATGCGGTCGGCGCCGTGCTTGGTCCGGGAGAAGACGATGGTCGGGCCGCTCGCGGTGATGACCTCGGCGGTCCTGTCGATCCGGTCGCCCGACGAGACACGCCAGAAGAGATGCACCGCCGCGCTGGCGTCGTCCTCGTCCACTTCGAGCTCGTGGCGTGCCGGGTGGTTCTGGTACCGCTTCACGAGCACGTCGATGTCGCCGTCCAACGTGGCCGAGAACAGCAGCGTCTGACGACCATCGGGGGTGAGGTCCAGGATCCTCCGCACGTCGGGGAGGAATCCCATGTCGGCCATGCGGTCGGCCTCGTCGATCACGACGATCTCCACGGCGTCGAGGCGGATGCTGCCCCGCTCGAGGAGGTCGCCCAGGCGTCCGGGGCACGCCACCGCGACGTCGACGCCACGCGACAGCGCCTTCAGCTGCGGGCCGTAGCCCACTCCGCCGTAGAAGCAGTCCACCTTGAAGCCGCGGGGGTCGGCGAGCACCTGGAGCTCGGACGCCACCTGGGCGGCAAGTTCACGGGTGGGCGTCAGGACGAGCACACGGGGATGCTTGGGCTTCGACGACCGACCTTCGAGGCGGGCGACGGCGCCGATCCCGAACGCCAGGGTCTTGCCCGAGCCGGTGGGCGCCTTTCCGCACACGTCCCTTCCGGCGAGGGCGTCGGGCAGCGTCATGGCCTGGATCGGGAACGGCGCGGTGATGCCGTTGGCATCGAGCGCGGACACGATGTCCGAGGGCACGCCGAGTACGGCGAAGGAAGGGGCAGAGGCAGGCATGGAGGCACTTTCGGGCTACAGGGGAAGCACCGGAGTGTGCCTCGGGAGCCACCAGGCACCGTCGAGACGGGGCGGGTGGACAACACACTCTACAGGTAAACCGCCTCCGGCCGTGTGCAGGCGGCGGTCGTCCTCCCTGCCTCTCGCGTTCCGCGCCGACAAGGTTCGAGCGTCAGGTCGCCGATCTTCGGTGCCCGGTGAACGGTCCATGGCCGGCGGTGCCTCCAGAGGGAGGTTCCGGGAGCGGCACCGGAACGGAACGTCGAAGCTGTCCCGGCGGCGCGGTGTATGTTGTCTTGTCAGGCGGAAACGAGAACGGCGGGGCAGGCTATGGGCAGGAAGTTTTGTATCGGCGCGGTGATAGCCGTACTCGCGGCACTCGCGGCACCGACTACCGCCGGAGCGACCACGAGCACGGTCGAGGGCTTCGGACAGTTCACCAACGGGTCGGCGTTCTCCCACTTTCCCGTACCCGCCACGGTCACGCTCCCCGGCGCACCCAGCGCCATCCAGGCGTCGAACCAGGGCGACTACGCCCTCGTCGGAGGCTCCGTCTACGCCTGGGGCTTCGGGACGGAGGGCGAACTCGGCGACGGAGTGCCGGTCGACTCGCTCGACACGCCGGTCCAGGTCGCCTTCCCGACCGGCGTCACCATCACCGGTCTCGGCGATGCTCGTGACACCGGGCTGGCCGTGGACTCCGACGGCCATGCCTGGGCGTGGGGCGCCGTCGATGACGACGACCACTGCCATGTCCGCGGGAAGGAGCAGCTCACACCGGTCAGAGTGCCGGGGCTACCGCCGGTCACCGCCACCGCCGGCGGTCAGGGGCACTCGCTGTGGCTCGCGGCAGACGGGACCGTATGGGCCTGCGGCAACAACAGCGTGGGCCAGCTCGGAGATGGATCGTTCGCCCACTCGAAGAGTCCCGTCGAGGTCACCGGACTGACCGACGTGGTGGCGATCTCGTGCGGCAATCAGACATCTGCCGCCATCACGGCGAACGGCGACCTCTACACCTGGGGCCAACAAGGTGACGTCGGTACCGGCACCGACGGCAATGTCGACGTCCCGACCCAGATCCCCGGCACCTTCGTCCAGGTCTATTCGGGCGGCTCGCTGCCGGACAACGGGCACACGCTCGCCCTCACGACGGGTGACGTCGTCGAAGCGTGGGGTGCGGGCTACTCCAACGCCCCGGAGGCGCTCTCACTGCCCTTCACGGCTCAATCGGTGATGGCCGCCGGGAGCATCGACGGAGCTATCGACACCGAGGGGAACCTCTGGCTGTGGAATGTCGGTATGCCGCAACAGGCGACCATCGTGGCCACCGGCCAGACCGAAGTCAGCGGAACAGCCAGAGCGGTGATGTCGTCGTGAACCAGTCCCGCCGGCGGTGGTCGGGATGGGGTCGATCCGGGAACTCGATCCATCCACGTCGCGCAGATCCGGACGGACGATCGCCCGTCTAGCTACAGCTCGCCCGACTCCTCGAGGCGCGAACGGACGAAGTCGATGGTCGCCAGCGTGCCGGTTCCGAGCTCGGTCCACGAGTTCCAGCCCAGTTGGATGCCGGCCCTCGTCGGATCGAGGCAGTTGCGGGCCAGTTCACCCTGCCGCAGGGGCTTGTACTCCGGCTCCACCTCGACGCCGGCCTGCCGGGCCATCTCGCTGAACAACGTGTTGACCGAGGTCTCCCGGCCGGTACCGATGTTGCACACCAGTCCCCCGCCCTTGGTGGCGGCCCGGACGAAGGCGTCCACGACGTCGTCGACGTACACGAAGTCCCGGGTCTGCTCCCCATCACCGAAGATGGTGACCGGCTGGCCCCGGAGGAGGCGTTCGGCGAAGATCGCCACGACCCCCGCCTCGCCATGGGGGTCCTGGCGGGGGCCGTAGACGTTGGCCAGTGCCAGGGCGGCGAACTCCAGCGAGTGGAGCTCCCGGTAGGCCACGAGATAGTCGAGTGCGGCCTTCTTCGATACCCCGTACGGCGACAGGGGATGTTGGGGGAGCGACTCCTTCAGGGGGAGCTCGGACACATCCGGCTCGCCGTAGAGGGTGCCTCCGCTCGCAGCGAAGACCACCCGGGACGTACCGGCCGCCCGGGCGCCTTCGAGGATCCGCAGGGTTCCGAGCAGATTGATGTCGGCATCGAACACGGGGTCGGCGACGGACACGCGGACGTCGGCCTGGGCGGCGAGATGGAAGACGACCTCGGGGTGGCGCCGACCGATGAGCTCCACGGTCTCCGGCGCCCGGATGTCGAGTCGGTGGAAGGTCAGCTGATTGTCGGCCGTGGCCCGGGCCGAAGCGAGGTTGGTGAGGGACCCGGTCGAGAGGTCGTCGATCACGTCCACCGAGTGACCCTCGGCCAGCAGTCGGTCGACCAGCGTCGAGCCGATGAATCCGGCGCCGCCGGTGACGAGTGCCCGCACGGTCAGCTCCCCGACGGGTAGCGCTCGCCGTCGAGCGAGGTGCCCGACGGGATCACGGCTTCGGCGCCGATGACGGAGACCCCGGTCACGACGCAGCGCTGGCCGATCGTCGCCCGTGGACCGACGATCGACCCCTCGACACTCGCCCGGGCGGCCACGCGGGCACCCGGCAGAAGAACGCTGTCAGTCACGACCGCACCATCCTCCACTTGTGATCCGGCACCGATGACCGAGTCTGTCACCTTGGCCGACGGCGCCACCGACGATCCCCGGCCGAGGACGGAACGCACCACCGACCCCGGAGTGGCGTCGACCTCGCCGATGGTCCAGACCCCGGGGCCGAGTTCGGGGTCCGGCACCGCGTCGGGCGCCGGAGGTCCCGCCCGGCGGCCCGTCAGGAGGTCACGGTGGGCGCGCAGGTAGGCGTCCGGTGTCCCGGTGTCGAGCCAGTAGGCGTCCGACCCCCGGGCGTAGAGGGTGCCGTCGGCCACCATGGCCGGGAAGGTCTCCCGTTCGATCGACACCCGTACGTCGGGAGCGATGCGCCCGAGGACGGACGGCTCGAGGATGTAGATGCCGGCATTGATGAGATTGGTCGGGGCCTCGTCGCGGGGGGCTTCTCGATGAAGGCGGTCACCTTGCCGTCGTCGTCGGTCGGCACCACCCCGAAGCTGCTCGGGTCGTCCACCGGCGTGAGGCCGATGGTGCCCTCCGCCCTCCGGTCCCGGTGGAAGTCGACGAGGCCGCGGATGTCGAAATCGGTGAGGACGTCCCCGTTCAGCACGACGAACGTGTCGTCGATCCCACCGAACGTCGCGGCGAACCGGATGGCACCGGCGGTGTCGAGTGGGCTGGGCTCGACGGCGTAGGTGGAGCGCACTCCGGCGATGACCCCGTCAGGGTAGGCCGAGGTGAAGGCGTCCGGCCGGTACCCGAGGGAGAGCACCGCTTCGTCGATGCCGTGCGAGGCGAGGTGGCCGAGGACCCGCTCGACCATCGACTGCTCCACGATCGGAAGCATCTGTTTCGGCGCGGTCAGGGTCAGGGGGCGGAGGCGGGTACCTTCACCGCCCACCAGGACTACTGCTCTCACGCCTTCGATCCGCCAGGTGCCGTCGTGGAGGTGGAGGTCGGCGCGGTGGTCGGTGGTGGTCGACGACACCGTCGGTGCCGTCGTGGAGGTGGTGGGCCCGGACTCGTCGGCGGTGATCAAGTTCGTGATGACCGTGGCCGGGGGCTTGGGGATGCTGGTGTTGGCGGGCACGAAGGCCATGGTGATGAGTTGGCCGTTCTGGAACAGGAGGTCCTGGGGATCGCCCGGGGACTCCGAGCCGTGCTTCGAGGTGAAGTTGGGCCAGCTGTAGACGATCACGACACCCGGCTTGCCGGAGTCGGGCGTGCCCTTCGGGCAGACGTCCCCGTTGGTGTAGGACGTCTTGCCCGGGTACTGCAGGGTCGTGTCGGTGAGCTCGAGACCCTTGTAGTGCTGCACGAACTTGCCGAGGGTGGCGTTGCTACCCGACTCGGAGGAGTTCTTCGGGTGGATCGTCACCACCCCGTTGCCGTTGGCCGTGAGGCCGGTGACCGTGGTGTTCTTGCTGGCCGGCAGGTTGGGCTGCATGGTCCCGCAGACGTCGATGCCCAGCGCGGCGTACCAGGTCTGGGAGGTGGTCGGGGGTCCCGCCGACGTCGTCGTGCGATGGGTCAGCTGGTACCGGCTGAGACCGACGAGGAACAGTCCGACCACGCAGATCAGGATGAGGCTGGCGTACCAGTTGACGGGCATCTGCCCGCGATAGGTACGCCCTCCACCCGTGGTGGCGGCGCGCTGCACCCATTTGCCCGTCGAGTTGTTCGCCATGACCGTCCGACACCCTACAACGTCCGATCGGTGTGCTGGCCAGCGGGCCGCCACGCACGGTCCGGTCGTGGCCCCGGGTCGAAATCCCGTCCCCGACCTGCCGCTCCGGGCGGCTCCGGGTCACCGCTCCAGGTCACCGGCTCCGGAGCCGGGCCAGGCACGCCAGGCCGGCCCGGACGGCCACGCCCACAGCGACGACCGGCAGCAGGGCACGTCGCCAGCCCTCCGAGGTGCGCCCCGCGAACCGGAGCAGCGACCGGTGGTGCTCCAGGATCATCCGGTAAGGATGACGGTCGGTGGAGCGGCCCTGCAGGTGGGTGACCTCAGCGGCGGGCACGTAGACCACCCGATGGCCGGCTCGGCCCAGTCGCCAGCACAGATCGACGTCCTCGGCGTACATGAAGTACGACTCGTCGAAGCCCCCCACGGCCTCGAACGCGGAGCGCCGGACGAGGAAGCAGGCGCCGGAGACCCAGTCGACGGGGAGCGGGGCCGCGGCAGCCACGTCGAGCTCCGTACGCTGGTAGTTGCGGGTGAACCGATTGTCGGGCACGAAGATCCCGAGCAGCGCATGCCCGGCGGCGTCCACCATCGAGGGGAATCGCCGGGCTGACGGGTAGCGGTCCCCGCTGGGAGTGCGGATGAGGGGGCCGACCAGCGCGCAGCCGGGATCGGCGTCGAGGACCGCCGCCAGGGTGTCCACGGCGTCCCGGGGAACCTCCAGATCAGGATTGCAGACCAGTACGAGTTCGGAGACGCTGGCGGCGACGCCCCGATTGACCGCCGCCCCGTACCCGAGGTTCTTCCCGGGATCCACCACCTCGACCTCCGGCACGGTGGCGATCGCCCGGGCCAGAGAGCCGTCCGTCGAACCGTTGTCCACCACCACGAGCTCGGCCGGTCCGCACCGCCGCCAGGTCGCCCACGCAGCGCGCCAGGGCGTCGCCCGACTCGTAGTTGACCACCACGGCCGCGGTGCGCCCCCCGGCGCCTCCGCTCACGGCTCGATCCGCGTGAACCGGTACTTGACGAGGGCGACCAGGGCACCGAGCCCGTCGCGCCAGGTGATCTTCTTGCCCTCGCTGATCTCCCGTCCCGCATAGGAGATCGGAACCTCGTAGATCCGGTAGCCGCGGTCGCAGGACCTTGGCGGTGATCTCCGGCTCGAAGTCGAACTTGTCCGACTCGATGGTGATGCCCTCGAGTACCCGGCGGTCGAACAGCTTGTAACACGTCTCCATGTCCGACATGGTCGACGAGTAGAGGATGTTGGTCACGAGGGAGAGGAACCGGTTGCCCATCCAGTGCAGCGGCATCATGTTCTTGCGCTGACCGGTGAACCGGCTGCCGTAGACCACGCTGGCCTTGCCCCGCAGGATCGGATTCAGGAGGCTCGGCCAGTCCTCGGGGTCGTACTCGAGGTCGGCGTCCTGGATGAGCAGGAGGTCCCCCCGGGCGCTCGCCATGCCGGTGCGGATGGCGGCCCCCTTGCCCTGGTTGACGTCGTGGCGGAGGATTCGGACGGTCGAGTCGCCGAGGGCCGACAGGACCTTGTCGGTACCGTCGGACGAACCGTCGTCCACGACGATGACCTCCACGTCGACCGGCACCTCCACCGCCCGGATCCGGCGGATCACCTCGGCGACCGTCACCCGCTCGTTGTAGACGGGCACGATCACCGACAGCAGCTGGAACGTGCGTTCCTCCTCGCCGTCCGGTCCGTCCGTGTCCATCCCTGCGGCCTCAGCCATGTGCCGGTGCTCCTCGATCGTCCCCGGGGTCGGGGTGGGGACCATTCTGTACCACCGGCACGAGCCCCCGAGTCAATCCGGGCGTGGCCCACGCGTCAACGGAATCCCCGGCACCGGTCCGCCACTCCCGCTCCGAACCCGGTGGCGGTCCGTCCGTTGCCGAGCCGGCCGTCGAGGGTGTCGCCGTCGCGCTCCCACCGCTCAGCTGACACCGCCCGCGCCGTACCTCACGGTTTCCGACCGGGGATCCCGGCGTCGCGGGCCAGGTACTCGGCGGTCCGGGACAGTCCTTCCTCGAGGCTCGTGGTCGGCTCCCATCCGAATTCGGCCCGCGCCACGGCGATGTCGGGACGGCGCCGGGTCGGGTCGTCGGTGGGCAGCGGCCGGTGTTCGACGGCCGAGGACGAGCCCAGCAGGTCGATGATCGTCCGGGCCAACTCGAGCACGGTGTACTCGTCCGGGTTGCCGATGTTGACGGGCCCGGTGAGGTTCGAGTCGAACAGGGCCAGGAGGCCGCGCACCTCGTCCTCCACGTAGCAGAGGCTGCGGGTCTGGCTGCCGTCCCCGTAGACGGTGAGGGGCTCACCCTGCATCGCCTGCAGCAGGAAGTTCGATACCACCCGACCGTCGTCGGGCCGCAGGCGGGGCCCGTAGGTGTTGAAGATCCGGACGATGGCGACGTCCGTGCCCAGGGTGCGGTGGTGCGCCATGGTGAGCGCTTCGCTGAACCGCTTGGCCTCGTCGTAGACACTGCGCGGCCCGATCGGGTTGACCCTCCCCCAGTAGGTCTCGGCCTGGGGGTGGACCTCCGGGTCGCCGTAGACCTCGCTGGTGGAGGCCATCAGGAAACGGGCGCCGTTCCGGTGGGCGAGTTCGAGTCCGTGCCTCGTGCCCTCGCTGCCGACGGCCAGGGTCTCGAGGGGCAGCGCCAGGTAGTCGGGAGGCGAGGCCGGGCTGGCCAGGTTGAAGACGCCGGTGACCGGCCCGTCGACCGGGATCCCTCGGGAGATGTCCGCCTCCACGAGAGCGAAGGACGGATGGTCGGCGAGGTGGCCGACGTTGGCGCGCCGCCCGGTCGAGAAGTCGTCGACGGCGACGACCTCGTCGCCCCTGGCCAACAGCTGGTCACAGAGGTGGGATCCGAGGAATCCGGAGCCGCCGAGGACGACGACGCGGCCGCTCACCGGCGGCCGATCCCCACGTAGGAGAAGCCGAGCCGGCGGACCTGGGCGGGGTCGAGGAGGTTGCGGGCGTCCACGAACACCGGTGCGACGAGGGCGTCGCGCACCTTGGCGAAGTCCAGCCAACGGAACTCGTCCCACTCGGTCAGCACCACCACGACCGAGGCACCCTGGCAGGCCGTGTAGGCGTCGGGATAGGCGCGCAGCGTGCCTGGACCCTCGGGGACCTCGAAGCCGGGCACGGCAACCGACGCCTCGCCTTCGGGCACGCCCACGGTGGGGTCGTACGCCCGCACCTCGGCGCCGCCGCCGGCGAGCCGCAGCGCCACCTCGACGGCCGGTGAGTTACGCAGGTCGTCGGTCCCGGCCTTGAAGGTCAATCCCCACACCGCGATCACCGTGCCCCGGAAGTCGGTCGGGTCGTCGCCCGCCGCCGACGAGAGCGTCGGGGCCACGGCGGCCCGGACCTTGGCCACGACCCGCTCGAACTGCTCGTCGTTGGTGGCGATGGCCCCCTTGAGGAAGGAGAAGTCGTAACCGGCCTGCTCGGCGATGTGCACGAGGGCCCGGGTGTCCTTGGGCAGGCAGCTGCCGCCCCAGCCGGGTCCCGGCTTCATGAACTCGAATCCGATGCGCTTGTCGTACCCGAGTCCGAGGATGACGTCCCGCACGTCGGCGCCCACCGCCTCGCACAGGCTCGCCACGGCGTTCACGTAGCTGAGCTTGGTGGCCAGGAACGCGTTGGCCGCGTACTTGATCGTCTCGGCCGTGGCGGCATCGGTGATGAGCAACGGCGCCTGGGTCCCGGAGAAGAGGTCGCCGACCCGGGCGGCGGCCGACTGGTCGTCGGCACCGACCACGATGCGCTCGGGGTGGAGGCTGTCAGGAACCGCGGTGCCCTCGCGCAGGAACTCCGGATTCGACACCACCTGCACGTCGGTCCGCCCGAGCACCCGCTCGACGACGAGGGTCGAACCGACCGGTACGGTCGACTTGTTGACGATGATGGTTCCCGGGGCCAGGTGGGGGGCGATCTCGGCGGCCACCGCCTCGACGTAGGAGAGGTCGGCCGATCCGTCATCGCCCTGCGGGGTCGGGACGCACAGGAACACGAACTCCGCGCCCTGGACGGCGGCGGTGGCGCCCTGGACGAACCGGAGGTTGCCGGCGGCCTGGCCCTCGCGGACCAGCTCCTCGAGGTGCTCCTCGACGATCGGTACCTCGCCCCGCTGCAGCATCGCCACCTTGGCCGGGTCGGCGTCACCACACGTCACCCGGTGACCGAGGTGCGCGAGGGTGGCCGCGGTGGGCAGGCCCACGTAGCCGACGCCGATGACGGCCACCGTGTGGACCGACCCGACCGGTGGCCGGCCGAACGCGGACTCCCTCGGGCCGGTCGAGCCGCCGTGGTCACCCTGTGCGAAGAGCATCGAGCTCATTGACATTGCTGGTCACGTCCCATCGTCTTGGTCGTCCGCCTCCCTGTGACGCGCGGCGCGGCGTCGCCAGGATCATCGGCCGGATTCCGGCTGCTCCTGAGCGGATTCACCCGGTCGTGTCCCGGTGCGTGTCGGGGGGCGGGTGCAATCCTGCAACAAAGGTGGCCACCTGCGAAAGACCGGCCCTCCCGGTGCCCGGTCAGTCTCCCTCCGGCAGCGCGTTCACGAGTCTGACCAGGGCGTCCTCCCATGAGGGCATCGCCGGCAGGCCGGACAGCCGCAGTGCGGCATTGTCGAGGCGGGAGTTCGCCGGCCGGGGTGCCCGGTAGCGCTCCGGGTCGAGGTCGGACGATGCGATCGGCTCCACCCGCTCCGGGTCGTGACCGGAGGCGGCCAGCACCGCCCGGACGAAGTCGTACCAGGTGGTCTCCCCCTGGTTGGTCACGTGGAAGGTGCCCGGCCGCCGATCGAGGCCGAGCCGGACCACGGCCCGGGCCAGGTCGGCGGTGAAGGTCGGACATCCGTGCTGGTCGGCGACGAAGCGGAGCGTCGCCCCCGGCGAGGCCGCCAGGCGCCGTGCGGTCTTGACCATGTTGGCCCCATGGGCGCCGCTGACCCAGGCCGTGCGCACGATCGTGCCCGCCGCGCCCGAGAGGGAGCGGACCTCGGCCTCGCCGCCGAGCTTGCTGCGGCCGTAGACGGAGCGCGGCGCCGGAGGGTCCCACTCGAGGTAGGGGACGTCCGACGTGCCGTCGAAGACGTAGTCCGTGGACACATAGACGAGGTGGGCGCCGACCGCGGCCGCCGCCTCGGCGATGTGGCGCGTACCCAGGGCGTTGACGGCGAAGGCGGTGTCCGGGTCGGTCTCGCAGGCGTCGACGGCGGTGAAGGCGCCCCCGTGCAGGACCAATTTCGGGCCGGAAGCCCTCGACGGCATCGCGTACGGCCGAGCGGTCGACGAGGTCGAGGGTGTCGATGTCCGTAGCCAGGACCTCGAAGGCACCGTGGGCGACAGGAGGCAGCAGCGACCCTTCGAGCCGGTCCGGCGGCAGGCCCCCGTCCGGCACCCCGCCCCCCAGGACGTCACGCACGTCCCGGCCCAACTGGCCGTTGGCCCCGGTGACGAGGACCCGTACCGGCCCGCGGCCCCGCGGGACGTCCACCTCGGCGGTGCTCACCGGGGAGGGGCGCCGGCGGCCGGACCGCTCCAGGCGCCTTCCACCACCGGAGCACGGTCGCGCAGGGGCTCCCACCAGGTCCGGTGGTCGGCGTACCACCCGACGGTCTCCGCCAGTCCCTTCTCGAACGGAACCGTCGGCTCCCAGCCCAGCTCACGGCGGATCTTCGACGAGTCGAGGAGGTAGCGGCGATCGTGGCTCGGGCGGTCGGGGACGATCTCCTTCAGCGACGCCGGGCGGCCGGTGGCGTCCAGGACGGCGTCGGCGATCTCCTCGATGGACGCCTCCACGCCGCTCCCCACGTTGTACGTCTCACCGACCACACCGTTCTGGAGGACCAGCTCGATGGCGCGGCAGTGGTCGTCCACGTGCAGCCACTCCCGCTTGTTCTGCGTGGACTTGTAGAGCGGCAGCGGTTGGTCGTCGAGGGCCCGGGCGGTGAAGAGCGGGATGACCTTCTCGGGGAACTGGAACGGCCCGTAGTTGTTGCAGCAGTTGGTGATGGTCGCCGGGAGCCCGTAGGTCTCGTGGTACGCCCGGACCGCGTGGTCGCCCCCCGCTTTCGAGGCGTTGTACGGGGTTCGGGGCCGGTAGGGGGTGCTCTCGGTGAAGACCTCGTCGGAGTCGAGGGGAAGGTCGCCGTAGACCTCGCAGGTGGAGATGTGGTGGAAACGGGCCACGCCGTGGCGTCGGGCGGCCTCGGCCAGCGTCTGCGTGCCCATCACGTTGGTCTGGAAGAACCGGGTCGGGTCGAGGATGGCCAGGCTGTTGTGGGACTCGGCCGCGAAGTTCACGATCACGTCGATCCGGTGGTCGTCCAACGTGGTGGACACCATGTCGAGGTCGCCGATGTCGCCCTGGACGAAGGCGATGCGGTCCTCGACGTCGGCCAGATTCGGCCGGTTGCCGGCGTAGGTCAGGACGTCGTAGGCCACGACGGCGTCCTCGGGATGGCGCTCCACCCAGTAGCGGACGAAGTTGGAGCCGATGAACCCGGCACCGCCGGTCACGAGGAGTCGCATGACCGACCAGCGTAGCCCCGGGACCTGCACGTTCCTACCCCTCGGGGCCCATCGACGGTTGCAGTTCCGGCGACCGGAAGGCGGCCGACCGGTCGGCACGACCCCGATGCCACCGCGGGGACCCCGATGACCTCATAGACCGGGAGCCGAGGCTGGGCTCTCAGGCTCCGGCCCTGACGTGGACCACGTCACCGGCCACTACCGTCCGGACGCCACCCGTCGTCTCGACGAGCAGGTGGCCCCCGGGGTCGATGCCCGTCGCGGTGCCCTCGAACGAGCCATCGGACAGCTCGACCCGGACCCGCGTCCCGACGGTCGTGCAGCGGTGGAGGAGGTCGTCGGTCAGTCGGGCCCGGCCGGCCGGGGAGTCGAGGTCGGCGGCACGTGGCCCGAGGGCGGTCAACAGCGACGACAGCAGGCGCTCCCTGTCCACGGTGGATCCGGTCAGCATCCGCAGCGACACGGCGACCCCCCGCAGCTCCTCGGGCAGATCGTCGTCGGCCGCCGGCCAGTTGACGTTGATGCCGATCCCGACCACCACCGGGGCCGGCAGGCTCTCGCCGGGACGGGCGGACGACAGGTCGGATTCGGCCAGTACGCCGGCCAGCTTCCGCCCCCCACCGTCGACGAGGTCGTTGGGCCATTTGATCCCCACGGCGATCCCGTCCGGGGCGCCTCCGAGGTCCCGGGCGCCTCCCGGGTCCGGGCGGCCTGCCGGCCCGGCCACCGCCAGACCGATGGCCTCCACCGCGTCGACCGCCGCCAGGGCGACGGCCGTGGTGGCGAGGTGCCGGTCGGACGGTTCCAGCGAGGGGCGGAGCAGGACGGAGAGGAGGAGATTGGCTCCGGCCGGAGCCTCCCAGGAGCGCCCGAGGCGGCCCCGTCCGGCCGTCTGGTGGTCGGCTACGGCCACCACGCCCGCCGGCGCCCCGGACCGGGCCTCGTCGAGGAGGTAGCGGTTGGTCGAGTCGATCGAGTCGAACCGGCGCACATCGGCGAACCTGGTCTCCGGCATGGCACACACCCTACGGCCCGTGCCAGGCTGTGGGACCGGTCCGGGTGCTCCGTTCCGGAGCGCCTCCCGTGGGCGTGAAAGAGTGGGACGCCCCACCGTGGGGTGAATGGCCCGGGCCGCCGCCGTCGGCGGGCACGGTTCCCCGCAACACCGAATTCGAAAGGCGCAGCGTGCTCAAGAAGGTCCTCATCGCCAACCGGGGAGAGATCGCCGTCCGGGTCATCCGGACGTGCAAGGAGCTGGGGGTGGCCACCGTGGCCGTGTACTCCGAGCTCGACCGCGACGCCCTGCATGTGCGTCTCGCCGACGAGGCCTATGCCCTCGGAGGGCAGACCGCCGCCGAGTCGTACCTGAACACCGAGGCCATCCTGGACGTCATCGAGCGCAGCGGGGCGGACGGCGTCCACCCCGGCTACGGCTTCTTCTCCGAGAACACCGACTTCGCCCGGGCCATCACGGAGCGGGGTGTGACCTTCATCGGCCCCCCGCCCGAGGCCATCGACGTCATGGGCGACAAGATCAGTGCCCGGCACGCCGCCGAGGCGGCCGGGGTGTCCGGGGTGCCCGGACGCACCGACGTGCTGACCTCGCCCGACCAGATCGCCGACGTTCGGCGAAGAGTTCGGCTGGCCGGTGGCCATCAAGGCGGCCTACGGCGGCGGCGGTCGCGGCATGAAGGTCGTCCAGGGACCCGACGAGGCGGCCGATGCCCTCGAGTCGGCCATGCGGGAGGCGTTGGCGTACTTCGGCCGCGACGAGTGCTACGTCGAGCGGTACCTGGCCTGGCCCCGCCACGTCGAGATGCAGATCATCTGCGACACCCACGGCAACGGCATCTGGCTCGGGGAGCGCGACTGCTCGGCTCAGCGGCGCCACCAGAAGCTGGTCGAGGAGAGCCCGGCGCCGGACTTCCCCCACGAGGTGCGGGTGGCCATGGGCGAGGCGTCGATCAAGGTGGCCCAGGCCTGCGGCTACGTCAACGCCGGAACGGTCGAGTTCCTCTACCAGGACGGCGAGTTCTTCTTCCTGGAGATGAACACCCGACTCCAGGTCGAGCACCCCGTCACCGAGTTCGTCACCGGCCTCGACCTGGTCGAGTGGCAGCTCCGGGTCGCCTCCGGGCGAGCCGATCGGATTCACCCAGGACGACGTGCAGTGCAACGGGCACTCCATCGAGGTGCGCATCAACGCCGAGAACCCGGCCGAGGGCGCCTTCCTGCCGTCGCCGGGCACCATCACCCGTCTGGTCCCTCCCGGGGGACCCGGCGTGCGGCTCGACGCCGGCTACGAGTCGGGTGACACCGTCAGCCAGTTCTACGACAACCTCGTGGCCAAGCTGGTCGTCTGGGGCCACGACCGCGAGGCCGCCCGTCGCCGCATGCTCCGGGCCATCGAGGAGACCGTCATCGAAGGGGTCGCTACGACCCTGCCGGCCGACGTCGCCATCCTGAGCCACCCCGACTTCATCGCCGCCGAGCACTCGACGAACTGGGTCGAGCAGACCCTCGATCTGACCGGCGTCACGTCGGATGCCACCGCAGTGGCTCCCACCTCGGCTCCCGGCCCCGACGGCGAGGTCGAGCCCCGCGTGCTGCGCGACGTCACCGCCGAGGTCGACGGTCGCCGCTACCAGGTCAAGCTCTGGGTCCCGGACCTCGGCGACGCGGTGGCCGTGCACGCCGGGGGTGTCGCCAAGGGCGCTGGCCCGAAGCGCCCGAAGGCGGCCGGGGGCGGCGCCGCCGGCTCGGGCACCGTGGCCGTGCCGATGCAGGGGACGATCGTCAAGGTCCTGGTCGCCGAAGGTGACACCGTCGAGGTCGGACAGACCGTCTGCGTGCTCGAGGCCATGAAGATGGAGAACAACGTCAACGCCGAGAAGTCCGGGACGGTCAAGGAGGTCCGGGTCGCCCCGGGCGAGTCCGTCGGTCCCGGTGACGTGATCGCCGTCATCGAGTAGCCCGGTACCGTCGGACCGGGAGTCCGCATGAGTCGTGAGGGACCTGCATGAGCCATAACGGAGACGTGATCGCCGGCACCAAGGCGTCCGCCCTGGCGGCCGTCGACGGGCACCTCGGCGAGCTGGTCGAGCTCAGCCATGCGATCCACGCCGATCCGGAGCTCTCCTACGACGAGGTCCGATCCTCCGCCCTCGTCGCCGAGGCGCTGGAACGGGGCGGATTCCGGGTCCACCGCGGCACGGCCGGACTCCCCACCGCCTTCGTGGCCGAGGCCGGGAGCGGTCCCCTCGTGGTGGCCGTCTGCGCCGAGTACGACGCGCTGCCCGACGTCGGCCACGCCTGCGGCCACAACATCATCGCCGCCACCGCGGTCGGGGCGGGCCTCGGACTCCTCCCGCTGGCCGACGAGCTCGGCATCACGGTTCGCGTCCTCGGTACGCCGGCCGAGGAGGGTGGGGGCGGCAAGGTGGTCATGCTGGACGCCGGAGCGTTCGACGACGTCCACGCCGCGATGATGGTGCACCCGTGGGCCACGGAGCGGCTCGAGGCGACCTGCCTGGCCGTGCACCACTTCGACGTGGCCTTCACAGGACGGACGGCCCACGCATCGGCGGCTCCGTGGCAGGGGATCAACGCCGGGGACGCCATGGTCGTCGCCCAGGTGGCCCTCGGCCTGTTGCGCCAGCAACTCCCGCCGGGCGACCAGGTGCACGGCGTCGTCACCTCCGGGGGCGAGGCCGCCAACATCATCCCGTCCCGCGTCACCGGTCGGTTCATGGCCCGGTCACTGACGCTCCCGGGCCTCCAGCAGCTCGTGCCCCGCATCGAGGCCTGTTTCGAGGCCGGAGCCCGAGCCTCCGGCGCCGAGGTCGCGTTCACGCCGCTGGCCCCCGACTACTCCCACATGGAGTGCGATACCGACCTGTTGGCCAGCTACCGCGCCAATGCCGAGACCCTCGGTCGCCGGTTCGACCTCGACGACGAGGGCGCGGCCCGACCGACCCTGTCCACGGACATGGCCAACGTGTCCCTGGCCGTGCCGACCATCCACCCGCTCCTGGCCATCGAGTCGCACGGAGCGGTCAACCACCAGCCGGAGTTCGCCGCCGCGTGCATCACCGGATCGGCGGACACGGCCGTCCGCGACGGGGCGCTGGCGATGGCCTGGACGGTCATCGACGCCGCCTCCCCGGGCCCCCTACGAGAGCGCCTGCTGGCCCGCTCCACGCCATGACCCACCAGGTGCCCGGTCGACCCGTCGAGTCGGCACCCGGGCCCGAGGTCACCGGTCTCCACCCCGCGTACCCGCTACGGACCGAGCGGCTGGTCCTGCGGCCGTGGCTGCCCTCGGACCTCGACGACTTCCATCGGCTCCGGGGGGACCCCGACGTCGCGCGCTATCTCTACGACCGCCCGTTCAGCCGGGCCGAAGCGGAGGCCCGGCTCACGACAGCCCGCTCGGCCATCGACGCCTGCGGGCAGTGGATGAACGTCGCCGTGGCCCTGGCGGCCACCGACGAGCTGGTCGGGGACGTCGGAGCCTGCTGGACCAGTGCCGTCCACCGGGAGGTCGAGATCGGGTACACGTTCTTCCCCGAGCACCGGGGCCGGGGCTACGCCACCGAAGCGGCCGCCGCCATCGTCGACCTGGCCTTCACCGCCTCGGCGCCCACCGCGTCTGCGGTCGCCTCGACGCCCGCAACTCAGCGTCGGCGGCGGTCCTGGACCGGCTGGGCATGCGGGCCGAAGCCCACTTCGTGGAGAACGAGTGGGTCAAGGGCGAGTGGACCGACGAGGCCGTCTACGGGATCCTGACCGGGAATGGTCCAGCCGTCGGGCTGACCCACGAGGCCTGCCCGGTCCGAACGCCCGGCCCGCCCCCCGGACTCCCGGCCACCGCCACCGGCCACCGGCCGTCGGCCGGGCGATCCGACTCAGCCGTTCGGGTGGAACTCCCCGAACACGCCGCGCAGCACGTCGGACACCTCGCCGAGGGTCGCCATCCGGGACAGCGCCACCTTCATCGGGATGAGCAGGTTCTGGGTCCCCCGGGCGGCCGCCTCGACGTCGGCCAGGGCGGCGTCGACCGCGGCCTGGTCGCGCTCGGCCCGCACCCGCGCCACCCGGGCCACCTGCGAGCGCTGGAGCTCGGCGTCGATCGGGAAGACGTCGGTCGGGCGTGCCCTGCTCGTCCACGAACCTGTTCACCCCGACGACGACCTTGTCGCCGCTGTCGATGTCCTTGGCGTAGGCGTAGGCGGCCTGCTCGATCTCCTGCTGCATGTACTGGGCCTCGATGGCGTCGACGGCTCCGCCCATCGCGTCGATGCGCTCGAGGTAGTCCCAGGCGGCGGCCTCGACCTCGTCGGTCAGCGACTCGACGAACCAGGAGCCGGCCAGCGGGTCGACGGTGTCGGCCACCCCGGACTCGTAGCCGACGATCTGCTGGGTGCGCAGGGCGATCTTGGCCGCGTGCTCGGTGGGCAGGCCGAGCGCCTCGTCGAACCCGTTGGTGTGGAGGCTCTGGGTGCCCCCGAGGGCGGCGGCCATGGCCTGGACGGTGACCCGCACGATGTTGTTCTCGGGCTGCTGGGCGGTCAGGGTCGAACCGCCGGTCTGGGTGTGGAACCGCAGCAGCAGCGACTTCTCGTTCCGGGCACCGAAGCGCTCCTTCATGATCCTGGCCCACATGCGACGGGCGGCCCGGTACTTGGCCACCTCCTCGAAGAGGTTGTTGTGGGCGTTCCAGAAGAAGCTCAGGCGGGGGGCGAAGTCGTCGACGGCCAGGCCGGCGGCCAGGGCGGCCTCGACGTAGGCGATCCCGTTGGCCAGGGTGAAGGCGATCTCCTGGACGGCCGTGGAGCCGGCCTCGCGGATGTGGTAGCCCGAGATGGAGATCGTGTTCCACGCCGGCAGGTGCTCGGCGCAGTAGGAGAAGGTGTCGGTGACGAGTCGCATCGACGGCCGGGGCGGGTAGATGTACGTGCCCCGGGCCACGTACTCCTTCAGGATGTCGTTCTGGATGGTGCCGCCGAGCAGCTTCGGGTCGACGCCGTTCTCCTCGGCCACGAGTTGGTAGAAGAGCAGGAGGACGGCGGCGGTGGCGTTGATGGTCATCGAGGTCGTGACCTTGTCGAGGGGCAGGCCGGCCAGCAGGAGCCGCATGTCCTCCAGCGTGTCGATGGCCACCCCGACCTTGCCGACCTCGCCCTCCGAGCGGGGGTGGTCGGAGTCGTAGCCCATCTGGGTGGGGAGGTCGAAGGCGCACGACAGGCCGGTCTGGCCGGCGTCGAGCAGGAACTTGAAGCGCTCGTTGGTGGCCTCGGCCGTGCCGAACCCGGCGTACTGGCGCATGGTCCACAGCCGGCCCCGGTACATGTCGGGACGGATGCCCCGGGTGTAGGGGTAGCGAGCCGGGCTCGCCCAACCGGGTGGCCGGGTCCCAACCGTTCAGGTCCGTCGGGCCGTAGACCTGGTTGATGGTGATGCCCGAGTCGGTGACACGCTCGTCGCTCGGTGATCCTGACGCGGTCTCAGATGCCATGGCCAAAGACTACGGCGTCCCCGTGGGATGGCCCAACGCCGAAACCGCTCGCCCGGTCGACCGGGTAGCCCGCGGGCCAGGCCGACGCCGGTCGGCGTCGGCCCCCTGGACCGGGTCAGTCGCTGGCGGCGGCCACCACCACCGGGCCGGAACCGGGGCGACCTCCATGCGCCCGGGCAGGAAGAACGCCGGCAGCACGGCGACGCACACACCCCGAAGGACCACCAGAACGACGTGGCGAACGCCTCGGCCAGCCGGTTCACGACGGTCGGGGGCAGGGTCTGGGACACCATCGACCCGAGCGACGTGTCGTGGCCCGGGGAACTTGCTGGGTGATCTGGTTCTGCAGCACCACGGCGAACACGGCGACGCCGATCGAGCCACCGACCTGGCGGATGATGTTGGTGGCCGTGCTGGCCCGGGGCACCTGGTCGTGGGTGAGGCCCCGGTACGAGGCGGCGAAGACGGGCATCATGCCGAAGCCCAGGCCGACCCCCCGCACCAGGAGGGCGAGGGCCAGGAAGGCGTAGCTGGTCGTCCCCGAGACCTGGGTGTAGGCCAGCGTCCCGAGGGCCAGCAGGGCCATGCCCCACGGCACCGTGCGCCGGGGCCCGTACCGGTCGGCGAGGTTGGCTGCCGGGCGCATGGCCAGGGCGGCACCGATGCCCTGGGGGGCCATGAGCAGTCCGGCCATCCACGGGGACTCGCCGCGGCAGATCTGGTAGTAGAGCGGCAGCAGGAACATCGTCCCGTAGAGGGTGGCTCCGATCAGGAAGATGCAGATCGTGGCAACGGTGAAATTGCGCCGCCGGAACAGCTGCATGTCGAGTCAGCGGTTCGGGGGCCCGGAGCGATCGCCACACGAAGGCGGCGCACAACAGCACCCCGATGACCAGGCTGATGTCGACGTTCTGGGAGAAGCCCCCGTCGTTGCCCACCAGGGAGAGGCCGTAGACGAGCAGCGCCAGGCCGGGGGCCAGGCACAGGAATCCGACCAGGTCGAAGCGGTGCCCACGGTCCTGTGGCGAGGTCTCGAGGAAGCGGACGGCCAGGAGCAGCGCCACGATGCCGATCGGGACGTTGACGTAGAAGATCCAGCGCCACGACATGTTGGAGACGATGGCACCGCCGATGACGGGTCCGAGGATGGGGCCGAGCAGCGTCGGGATGCCGATCACGGCCATCACCCGGTTCATCTTGTCCGGTCCCGCGGTCCGGGCCATGAGGGCCTGGCCGACCGGCATGATCATGCCGCCACCGAATCCCTGGAGGATCCGGAAGGCGATCAGCGCGGTGGCCGACCAGGACACGCCCGCACAGCACCGACCCGAGCACGAAGAGGATCAGCGACACCATGTAGACGGGCTTGCCGCCGAAGCGGTGCATGGCCCAGCCGCTGAGCGGGATCACGACGGCGAGGGACAGCAGATAGCCCGTGGTCACCCACTGGATGGTGCTGACCGACACATGGAAGTCCTTGGCCAGGGTGGGCAGCGCCACGGCCACGATGGTCGTGTCGAGGATGGCCATGATGGTGCCCAGCACCACGACGACCGCCGTGCGTCGCACCTGGGGACTCAGCTTGTTGTCGGCGGCGGACGGAGCAGCGGTAGACGTCATCGCGGTCCTCGGTGGTCGGCGGGCGGGGCGTCCCCCACCATAACCGGAGGGTCGCTCCGCTCGAAGCGGGCGTCGGCCGATGTCCGCCGGGGCGGAGCGGCGGGGCGGAGCGGCGGATCCTCGACAGGGTTATAACAAGGCCATGCCGCTGGCGCTGTTCGACCTCGACAATACGTTGCTCGATCGCGAAGGTGCCTACGCCCGCTGGGCGGAAGGCTTCTGCCGCGACCTGGGGGCTACCCGAGGGTGCGCACGCCTACCTCATCGCCGCGGACGACGACGGCTTCCGCGACCGGGCAGAGCTCTTCGCCGGGGTGCGGCAGCGCTTCGACCTGGCCGACTCCGTCGAGGCACTGGTCGAGGCGTATCACGTCGACTACCCGGCGGCGTTCACGTTCCCCGACAGCTCACGGGCGGCCCTGCGACGCCTGCGCACGGCCGGCTGGAAGGTGGGCGTCGTCACCAACGGTCCCGCCTTCCAGGAGCGGAAGCTCGACGTGACCGGTCTCCACGACGAGATCGACGCCCTCTGCGTCTCGGCCGTGGTCGACTCCTGGAAGCCCGATCCGGGCATCTTCGTCGAGGCGGCCCGCCGCTGTCGGTCGGAACTCGACGGTTGGATGGTCGGGGACTCGGGGACCGCCGACATCCGCGGCGGCCAGGGCGTCGGGCTGCGCACGATCTGGATCCACCGGGGTCGGACGTGGGACCTCGACGACCCGGCCCCGGACGCCGAGGTGGCGGATGTCCCGTCAGCGGTCGACGTCATCCTCGGCGCACCCGTCGCCGGGTGATCAGCCGACCGGCGCCTCGATGGCGTGGGGCATGCACAGATCGTCGTACTCGGCGATCACGATCTCTCCGGCATCGGGTCCGCAGGCCGGGCACGCCGGGTCACGCCGCACCTTGAAGGTCCGGAAGCTCTGCTCGAGGGCGTCGTAGGCGAGCAGTCGGCCCTGGAGCGAGTCGCCGATCCCGAGGAGCAGCTTGATGGTCTCCACCGCCTGGAGGGACCCCACGATCCCGGGAAGCACGCCGAGGACGCCGGCCTCCGAGCAACTGGGGGCCAGCTCGGCCGGCGGCGGCTCGGGCAGCAGGCAGCGGTAGCACGGTCCCTCGTACGGGTTGAAGACGGTGACCTGGCCCTCGAACCGGAAGATCGAGCCGTGGACCACCGGGATCCGCTTCAGCAGCGACGCGTCGTTGACCAGGTAGCGGGTCGGGAAGTTGTCCGTCCCGTCCACGATCACGTCGTAGCCGTCGATGATGTCGAGGATGTTGTCGGCGCCCAACCGCACGTCGTAGGTCACGACGTTGACGTCGGGATTGATGAGGGTGAGCGTCTTCTTGGCCGAGTCGACCTTCCGCTCGCCGATGCGATCGGTGTTGTGCAGGATCTGGCGTTGCAGGTTGGAGGCGTCGACGACGTCCATGTCGATGATCCCGAGGGTGCCCACACCGGCCGCCGCCAGGTAGAGGGCGGCGGGCGAGCCGAGTCCGCCGGCCCCCAGCAGGAGGACCTTCGAGTCGAGGAGCTTCAACTGGCCGTTCTCCCCCACCTCGGGGAGCAGCAGATGGCGCTGGTAGCGGTTGCGCTGCTCAGGCGTCAGGGCCCGGGGGGCGGACCAGGCCCGTCCTTCGTCCTTCCACCGGTTGAAGCCGCCCGCCACCGAGGCGACGTCGGTGTAGCCGAGCTGCTGCATGGTGTCGGCGGCGAAGGCCGACCGCACGCCCCCCGGCGCACATCACCAGCACGTGGGACGCCTTGTCGGGGATCCTTCCCTCGATCGAGGTCTCGAGGTTGCCCCGGGGCAGGTGGACGGCGCCGGCCACGGCCCCCTGCTCGTACTCGTCGGGCTCGCGGACGTCGAGCAGGACGGCTCCGGGCCGGCCCAGTTCGGCCTCGGCCTCTTCGGTGGTGATCTCCCGGATGTTGGCCTTGGCGGCCGCGAGCATCTCTCTGAAGGTGGGCACGGTGGTCTCGCTTCCTGACGGGTCGGTGGGGTGGTGCCGGGTCACCGGCGTCGCGGCCACCCCCACGGCTGCCTACGACTCCGTAAACGCTACCAGGATGGTCAACATTCCCTTCCGGCGGCCCGTGCCTCCGGCGACCCATGCGTCCGGGGGCCCGGGGATCGGAGCTCGGCGCCGGGACCGTGCTCCCCGGGGCGGTCCCCGGTCAGGCGTGCGTGACGGCGTCCGCCGGCGGGATGGTCCCGGGCCCGCTCGACTCGCAGCCGGCCAGGACCGAGGGGTCGGGCGGGGCCGAGAGCTTCGGCGGGTCGAGGAAGGCGGGCTCCCCGTGCAGGTCGATGCTGTCGAGCAGGTTGTCGGCCGCGCCGTCACGATGGGTCAGCGCCGGCAGGTTCCACTTCGTCTCGATCAGCTTCAGGATCGACGTGTGGTCGTGGACCACGCTGGACACGTAGTCCTTGCGGGCGTAGGGGGAGACGATCCCCGAGGGCACCCGGAACCCGTAGCGGTCGAACGATCCGGGCGGGTCACCCGGAGTGAGCACCGGGGCCACGTCGTCGGGGACCGGAGCCGAGGGAGGTGGGACGTGGTCGTAGTACCCACCCCACTCGTCGTAGGTCCACACCAGCAGGGTGTGGGCCCATTGGGGGGAGGCCATCACCGCATTGACGACCTTGGCCAGGAACTGGTCCCCGTACTGGACGTCCTGGGGGTCCTCCTCCGAGGTCGAGCTGAAGTTCGGGTCGACCAGGCTGACCGCCGGCAGGTCGCCCGCCGCCGCGTCGGCGAAGAATTGGGAGTCCTTCACCAGGTGGGACGAGAAGCCCGGCAGGGCGTTCTGATAGGACCAGATCAGCGACGACGGCAGGGACGACCAGTAGTTCTTCCACGAGATGTCGTGGGCGTCGAGGGCCTGGAAGATGGTGCCGTTGGGCGGCACGTCGTCGTTCAGGGTGTCGACGGTCAGGCCGAGCGAGGTGCCGGCCATCAGGTACCGCCGGTTCGGGTACGTCTGGGCACCCACCGAGCAGAACCAGCGGTCGCACACCGGGAAGGTGGCCGCCAGCGAGTTGACGAAGGGCAGGACGTCGGGGGTGATGTAGCCCATCGAGACCGGCCCGCTCTGGCTCTGCACGAACCCGCTGTTGGTCCCGTCGGCGTAGGACGCCCAGAACGCCTTCCACGTGTTGTACGGCTCCTCGTCCTCCTGGCAGGGCGTCGGCATCGGAAAGGCGCGGAGGGAGGCGCCGGAGGACGGCGGGGGAACACCGAGCCCTCGGGCCACGGGTTCGACTGCGGTGGGTCGACCCGCCGAGTCCAGGGTGAAGCCGTCACCCCGGCCCCGCTGCATGCCGAGCACGTTGTCGTACGAGTGGTTCTCCATCATCACCACGACGATGTTCTCGATCAGGGGCAGCTGGTCCGTTCCGGCCGCCGCCCGTGGGTTCGGCAGCTCACCCGGCTGCAGCACCGAGTTCTGGATCGGTGGAGGCAACGACGAGGTGGTGGTGGTGGACGTCGCCCGGGACGAGGAGCCGCACGCCCCGAGACCGGCCGCCGCCGCGCCCACCAACGCCCCCCCGAGCAGCGTCCGACGGGAGAAGGCGGGAGTGGGGCTCATGTCCGCACCGTAGTGACCGACCCGCCGGGCGACAACCGACCCGGCGGTAGCGTGCCGCCCATGGAGTTCCACGAGGCCGTCGCGCGGCGGCACATGACCCGGAACTTCCTCGCCACCCCCGTCGACCGCGCCGACCTGGACGGTCTGTTGGCCGAGGCGCTCCGGGCGCCGTCGGCCGGCAACACCCAGGGGCGGGACCTCGTCGTGCTCGAGGGACCGGACCAGACCGACCGCTACTGGAAGGCCACCACCGACGTCGCCTGGCGGGCCCGCTCCCGGCGGTTCGAGGGATTACGCCGGGCTCCCGTGATCGTGCTGGCCTTCTCCGACCCCGGGGCCTACGTGGACCGCTACGCCGAGCCGGACAAGGCCCGACCCGATGGCACCGAGGTCGAGTGGGTGGTCCCGTACTGGCACACGGATGCCGCGTTCGCCGTCATGACCCTGCTGCTCGGGGCGGCCGACCGGGGCCTCGGAGCGGCGTTCCTCGGGAACTTCCGCGGCGAGGACGCCCTCAAAGCGGAACTCGACGTGCCGACGTCCCGGCGCTGGTTCGGCGCCGTGCTGCTCGGGACGGCCGACCGGCCCGACCCGCCCTCGACGTCGGCCGGCCGCCCCCGGCGGGGGATCGAAGACAGCGTCCACCGCGGCCGCTGGTGACTCCGGCGGTGGCCCGGTGGTCGTCATGCGGCCACCCCGCGGTCCGGAAGCCTGGGACCGGGGTCACGGGCTGTACCCGGGTCCGGGCACGCCCCCGCGGTTCCGCGTACCATGACGCCACGGAGGCCATCGGGTGATCCGTGGATCAGGAAGGCCCGGAGCGGCGGGATCCAACGCTCCCCGGGATCCGAAGGGAGTGACACGTGACCGACATCGCCACTGATCCCGGCATCGGGACCGGGCCGCCCGGCGACGCGCCGGCCGCCACTCCCCCACCCGGAGGGCCGGGGCACGGTCCGCCTCCGGTACCCAACTTCAACATCGTGCCCGTCAAGGCGCTACCCATCGTCGCCGCGTTGCTGATCGCCCTCGTCGTGGCCATCGCGTCGAACAACCTCTGGGCCCTCGAGTTCTTCCACGTGTTCGGGGGTGGCCTCTGGACCAGCCTCGACCTCTTCCTCGGGCTGGTGCTCGGCCCGATCATCGGGAGCCTGAGCATCCCGGCGCGGGTGGAGTTCACCACCCGGTTCATGCCGAAGATGCTGCTGATCATGCCCACCCTGGTGGCCATGACGCTCGGCGCCGGATTCCAGCTCGCCCGCCACCTCGGGAACCTCGAGGCCGCCTACCCGCACCACGCCTGGGTCGTGACCTCATACGTGATCGTGGGGGCCATGGCGGTCATCGCCCTCGGCCTGCTCGAGCCGGCCAACCTGGCCGTGCTGTTCGAGTTGAAGAAGCCCCAACCCAACGGAGCCCGGATCCAACGGCTGATGAAGGTCTTCATCTACACGGCGGGCATCACCGGCGTGATGCAGCTCCTGACCATCTTCATCATGACGTTCCTGGCGAGCCATTGAGCGCGACCACCGACGTTCTGCCCCCGGGGCCCGGGTTCGGCGAGCCCGACGCCGCGGATCTCCGCCAGGCCGACCTCCCGCCGGTCATGCCCATCGCCATCTCGACCCTGATACTCATCGTGGCCGGTGGGATCGTGGTGGCGGCCCAGTACGGGCGACCGCCCAAACTCATCGTTCCGCTGATCCTGCTCGGCCTGGCCGCCGTGCTGCTCGTCGTGAACGCCGTCCTGGTCTTCCGGATCAAGGAGTTCGCCCGGCCCGTGTTCCACCGGGTGCTCGGGTGGGCGCTGCTGGCCTATGTGGTGATCGCCGGGATCCTGGAGTTCGTCTTCGTCTTCGACCACACCCCCGGCCGCGAGCTGGCCCTCTTCACCGGCATGCTCGTGCTCTTCGCGCTCGACGTCCCGCTGATGCTGGCGTACTCGGTGGCCCGCTGGCAGCCACCGGACGCCACCTGAGTCCCCGACCGCCGCCGGGGCCGAGAGTCTTCCAGGCGGTCCGCGCACCCCATCCGCGGCACCCCACCCGCGTCACCCCATCCGCGTCCCTCCGGCCACCTCGGGCACGTGGCGGCAAGGTCCCCGGCCAGGTCGACGGCAAGCACGCACCGGCACGCTCCCCGGGTACCGACGTCACGACCCCGAGGAGCCCCGTGTCCATCCCCACCATCATTCCGCCTCCGCCCCGACCCCTCCGCCCCGCACCGATCGAGTCCGAGGTCACCCCGCTGCGGCCGGACGGCCCGACCCTGCGGATCGTGGAGTGGGTCGACCCGGTCGCCGACCCCCATGGCATGCACCCCTGCAGCCGGTACGTCGAGCTCTACTGGCTCGGTATCGTCGGCCCGAGCACGACCTGGCTGCTGCGCCGCCTCACCTACGGTCTCGAGGTCCACGGCGAGGGGTTCGACCTGCACCTGCCCGAGACCGCCCGGTCGCTCGGCCTCGGCGACAAGATGGGGAAGAACTCGCCGTTCCGACGGGCGTTGGCCCGCCTGATCACCTTCGAACTGGCCCGACCCCACGGCCCGGGCGGACTGGCCGTGCGCCAGCACATCCCACCCCTCCCGCTGCGCCACCTCAGCCGGTTACCCGACTCACTGCAGCGCAGCCATCGCCGATGGTTGGCCGAGCAGTCCCTGTCGGAGCCGGAACAGATGCGCCGGCGGGCTCAGCGGCTGGCCGACGGGCTGGCCGAGGCCGGGCACGACCGCGCCACGATCGAGCAGCGGTTGGCGGGGTGGCGTTTCCACCCGGCGGTCGCCTTCAAGGCGGCGGCGGAGGCCTGCGGGACGGCTCCGCGCACGGTGCCGACCTCCCGAGCCGCCCCCGCGGAGGCGTGACCCGGGTGGCGTGACCGTCTATCCGGGTTCGGCCTCGTGGCCGGCCGGGGTGAGGCCCCAGTAGCTGTCGATCGGCTCGATCTCGCCTTTCACGACCTTGTCGATCATCCGGCAGATCGGGAGGTCGAGGTCGTGCCGTTCCGCCAGCTCGAGGGCCACCTTGGCCGTGTTGACCCCTTCGGCGACCATGTGCATCTCGTCGAGGATGTCCTCGAGCCGACGGCCCTTCCCCAGCTGCTCGCCCACCCGCCGGTTACGGCTGTGGGGACTCACGCACGTGGCGATCAGGTCACCCATGCCGGCCAGGCCGGCGAACGTCTGCGGCCTGGCTCCCATGCACTCGCCCAGTCGGATGAGCTCGGCCAGTCCCCGGGACATGACGGCGGCCCGGGTGTTGTCCCCGACGCCCAGGCCCTCGCCGATGCCGGCGGCGATGGCGATGACGTTCTTCAACGCCCCGCCCAGCTCACAACCGATGACGTCGTCGTTGATGTAGACGCGGAACACGCCCCGGGTGAAGACGGCCTGGATGGCGCCCGCCACCTCGAGGTCCTCGGTGGCGATCACCGCGGCCGCCGCCTTGCCGGCCAGGATCTCCGAGGCGATGTTGGGCCCGGTGAGGGCGGCGACGGGATGCCCCGGCACCACCTGACGGATGACCTGGGTCATCCGCAGGTGGGAGCCGCGCTCCAGACCCTTGGACAGGCTCACCACGGGGATCCACGGACGCATGAAGGGAGCCGCGTCCTCGAGTACCGCGTCGGAATCCCGACGTCGGGACGCCCATGATCAGGAAGTCCGCCCCGCACACGGCCTCCTCGAGGTCCGACGTGGCCGACAGGGCCGGGTCCAACGTGAAGCCGGGCACGTAGGCCGGGTTCACGTGGTCCTCCCGGACCGACCGGGCCACCTCCGGGTCGCGGGCCCACAGCACCGTGTCGTGGTGGTGGGCCACCAGCGACGCCACCGTCGAGCCCCACGATCCTCCCCCGAGGACGGCGATCTTCACGGAGGAGACGGTAGTGCAGGTCGGACACCGGGTCCGGATGCCGAGGAGAACCCCCTACCGGGGCGTCGGGCGAAGGTCTCCGGGTCAGCCCCGGGGCCGGGTGGCCAGCCAGCCGGCGAAGTCCTCCGAGGTGCCCAGCGCCACCAGGGTCCGCACGCCGAACCCGCTGCCCCCCTTGGTGTTGTACCAGCGGTTGTCGTCCGTACGCGACGGCCCGGCGATGTCCAGGTGGGCCCAGGGCACGTCCCCGACGAACTCGGCCAGCAGGAGCGCGGCGGCGATGGAGCCGGCCTGGCCCGTGCGGCCCATGTTCTTCATGTCGGCGACCTCGGACTCGATGTGGGCCCCGTAGTCCGCGTAGAGGGGCAACGGCCAGGCGGGCTCACCCGCCGCCGACGAAGCGGTCATCACGGCCTGGCGGAGCTCCTCGTCGTTGTCGAACAGGCCGGCGATGTCCTTGCCGAGCGCCACGATGGCCGCACCGGTGAGGGTGGCCACGTCGATGACGGCGTCGGGCTCCGACTCCACGGCCAGGGTGAGTCCGTCGGCCAGGATGAGGCGACCCTCCGCGTCCGTGTTGAGCACCTCGATCGTCTTGCCGCTGCGGGTGGTGAGCACGTCACCGGGCTTGGTGGCCGACCCGCTCGGCATGTTCTCCGTCATCGGGGCCCACACCGTGATGGGGATCCGTCCCCCCAGTGCCGAGATGGCGTCGACCGCGGCCAGGACCGCGGCCGCGCCACCCATGTCGGTCTTCATCGTCTCCATGCCCGACGGCGGCTTCAGCGACAGCCCGCCGGAGTCGAAGGTGATCCCTTTGCCCACCAGGGCGAGGTGGGGCACCCGACCGTCGAATTCGAAGGGGTCGGACGGCTGATAGGCGACCTTGACCAGCCGGGGCGGCCGGACCGAGCCGGCGGCCACCCCGAGCAGACCACCGAGGTTCTCGGCGGCGATCCGGTCCTCGTCCCACACCTCCACCGTCAGGCCCTCCACACCGGCGAACCGGTCGGCCACCACGTCGGCGAAGCGCTCGGGCGTGAGCGAGCTGGGCGGCTCGTTCACCAGGTCGCGGGCCAAGGCGACGGAGCGGGCCACCCGGGCGCCGCGGGCGGCACCCTGCTCGACGGCGACGGCCTCCGACGGTGACCCGGGGGCCAGGGCCAATCCGACCAGACCGGCCGGCGGGTCCGAGCTGCGGAAGTCCCCGTACGAGTAGCTGGCGAGGGAGCCACCCTCGGCGGCGGCGGCGGCCACGTCGGCCGCCTCCGCACCGGGCACCCCGCAGAGTGCCAGGACGGCGGAGCCGCCTGACCCGGCCGAGCGGACGAAGGCTCCCGAGGCGCGGCGCAACGACTCGAGGCCGGCGTCGCCGTCCAGGGCGTCCACCCCACCGAGGCCGACCAGCACGACGTCCGGACCGTCACCGAGCGACCGCAGGGTGAGCGTCTGGGCGACCGACCCCGAGAACCCCTGGCGGGTGCACCAGTCGGCGTCGAGGGTGCCGCCCGGACCCACACCCCCGAGGTCCACCTCCCCGAAGGAGGACTGGCCGGGCGCCACGATCGGGCCATCGGTCGTGGAGAGGACGGGAACTCCCACCGCGACCACGTCGTCGGGGAGGGTGCTTCCGGGAAGGGTTGTCACGGTGATCACGGGTGGCTCCTCAGGGGTAGACGGTCGATTCGAGAGCGGGTTCGCATCGTGGTCGGGTCCGGGATCCCGCGCCACGGGGCGGCCGGTTCAGTCGGAGGCCTCCGACCGCCGTCGGCGGGGATCGCCCCGGGCCAGCAGGTGGTCATCGCCCTCGGTCCAACGCGCCATCGCCCACAGCAGGTCGGACAGGCGGTTGAGGTAGTGGCCGACCCGTGAGTCCTCGATCGGGGACGACACCAGCTGGCGCTCGGCCCTACGGACGATCGTGCGGGCCAGGTCGAGGGCCGCCGAGGCCCGGTTCGCCCCGGGCACGACGAACTCCGTGGGCATCGACACCTGGGCGATCAGGTCGTCGATGTCCGACTCCAGGGCAGCCACCATCTCGTCGGTCACGAGCGTGGTGCCGGCCACGAGCTTGGCGCGGTGGGAGGGGTCGGTGGTCACCTCGGCCATGAGGACGTAGAGCTCCCGCTCGAGCCGGGTCAGCAGGACGTCGAGATCGGAGCCCGCCTCGGCCTCGGCCCGGGCCAGGCCCATGGCCGCCTGGGCCTCGTCCACCGTGCCGGTGACCTGCATCATGGGCGAGTCCTTGGCGACACGGCCGCCGTAGAGCAGTCCCGTGGTGCCGTCGTCGCCCGTCTTCGTGTAGATCCTCAGCACGCTGTCCTCACCGGCCCGATGCTAAACGAAGCGCCTCGGGACCCGGCACCCGGGTCGGGTCGGCGGTGGCGGACCGACCCGGGTCGACGACGGCGGACCGTCCGACCCCGTCCCCCACTATCGTTGGAGGGCTATGGCCGCCCTCCGCACCGAATCGAGCTACCTCCAGGCCGCCCACGAGCGCGTCGTCGTGTTCGACGGCGCCATGGGGACCAACCTCCAGGTGCAGGAGCTGACCGCCGAGGACTTCGGGGGTCCCGATCTGGAGGGGTGCAACGAACTCCTGGTCGTGACCCGACCCGACGCCGTCGAACGGGTCCACCGCTCGTTCTACGAGGTGGGCTGCGACGTGGTCGAGACCGACACCTTCGGCGCCTTCGCCCCGGTACTGGCCGAGTACGGCCAGGGCCACCGGGTCCGCGAGCTCAACCTCGCCGCCGTGACGCTCGCCCGGCGGGCGGCCGACGACTACTCGACCCCGGACAAGCCCCGCTGGGTGGCCGGCAGCATCGGCCCGGGTACCAAATTCCCGACGCTCGGCCAGACCCGCTACGCCGACCTGCGGGACGCCTACGACGAACAGTCCGTCCGCCCTCATCGAAGGGGGCGCCGACCTGATCCTGGTGGAGACGGTGTTCGACCTCCTCCAGGCCAAGGCGGCCATCAACGGTGCCCGCCGGGCGATGCGACGGGCCGGCGTGCGCCTGCCGGTCCAGTGCCAGGTGACCATCGAGCTGACCGGGACGATGCTTCCGGGCACGGAGGTGGGTGCCGCCCTGGTGGCCCTCCAGGCGATGGATGTCGACGTCATCGGTCTGAACTGCGCCACGGGCCCGTCGGAGATGTTCGAGCCGCTGCGCCACCTGACCGCGCACGCCTCGACGCCGGTGTCCTGCCTGCCCAACGCGGGCCTGCCCTCGGTCGTCGACGGGAAGATGCACTACGACCTCGAGCCCCACCAGCTCGCCGAGTACCAACGCCAGTTCGTCTCCGAGCTCGGCGTCTCCGTCATCGGCGGCTGCTGCGGCACCACGCCGGCCCACCTGCGGGCCGTGGTCGAGGCCTGTGCCGACCTCACCCCCGCGGTCCGCTCCCCGGAGCCGGAGGACGGGCGCGGCGTCGATCTACACCCACGTCCCGTTCACCCAGGACAGTTCGTTCCTCGTCGTGGGGGAGCGCACCAACGCCAACGGGTCGAAGAAGTTCCGCGAGGCGATGCTCGAGGCCGACTGGGACACCTGTGTGGCGATGGCCAAGGAGCAGGTGAAGGAGGGCTCCCACGTCATCGACGTCTGCGTGGACTACACCGGAGCCGACGGGGTGGCCGACATGGAGGAGATCGCCTCGCGCTTCGCCACCCAGTCCACGGCACCGCTGATGGTGGACTCGACCGAGGCACCCGTCGTCGAGACCGCGCTGTCGTGGATCGGCGGCCGGGCCGTGATCAACTCGGTCAACCTCGAGGAGGGTGATGCCGAGGGGACCCGACTGGACTCGTTCCTGTCGTTGGCGAAGGAATTCGGCGCCGCCGTCGTCTGCACCTGCATCGACGAGGAGGGCCAGGCCCGGACGGCCGACTGGAAGGTGCGGGCGGCCCGGGCCATTCACGACATCGCCGTGGAACGCTACGGACTGCGACCCGAGGACCTGCTGTTCGACCCCCTGGCCCTCCCCCTGTCGACCGGCATGGAGGAGAGCCGTCGGGACGGCATCGAGACCATCGAGGGAATCCGCCGGATCAAGTCGGAGCTGCCCGGCGTGTACACCATCCTCGGCCTGTCCAACGTGTCGTTCGGGCTCAATCCGGCGGCCCGTCAGGTCCTCAACTCGGTATTCCTCCACGAGTGCGTGGAGGCCGGGCTGGACGCGGCCATCGTCCACGCCTCCAAGATCCTGCCCCTGGCCAAGATCGACGAGCGGGCCAAGGAGGTCTGCCTCGACCTCGTGTACGACCGGCGCACCGACACCTACGACCCGCTGTCGGAACTCCTCGCCCTGTTCGAAGGGGTGTCCGCCTCGTCCGTGGCGGCCGGTGAGGACCGTTCGGGCTGGACCGTCGAGCAGCGCCTCGAGCACCGCATCATCGACGGCGACCGCAACGGGATCGAGGCCGACCTGGACGAGGCCATGGGCCAGGAGCTCACCCCGCTGGTGATCATCAACGAGTTCCTGCTGGCCGGCATGAAGACGGTCGGCGAGCGCTTCGCGTCCGGGGAGATGCAGCTGCCCTTCGTGCTCGGCTCGGCCGAGACCATGAAGACCGCCGTCGCCTACCTCGAGCCGTTCATGGAGAAGGCCGACCAGGGTGGGAAGGGCACCATGGTCCTCGCCACGGTCAAGGGCGACGTCCACGACATCGGCAAGAACCTCGTCGACATCATCCTCACCAACAACGGCTACACCGTCCGCAACCTCGGGATCAAGATCGGCATCACCGAGATGCTCGCCGCCGTCGAGGAATTCGGCGCCGACGCCATCGGCATGTCCGGCCTGCTGGTCAAGTCGACGCTGATCATGCGCGAGAACCTCGAGGAGCTGAACCGGCGGGGGCTCTCCCACATCCCGGTGATCCTCGGTGGTGCCGCGCTGACCCGGACCTACGTGGAGCGTGACCTGCGCCAGGTCTACGACGGGCGTCTCTTCTACGGGAAGGACGCCTTCGAGGGTCTGCGCACGATGGACCGCCTGGTCGAGATGAAGAAGACGGGCGATGACGACCCCGAGTTCGGAACCGCCATCGGCGGCCGCGACCTGGGCCCCCGCAAGAGCGAGCTCCGCAAGCAGGCCGCCGAGGAGGCCCACGCCCGGGGCGAGTCGCTGCCCACCCGATCGCCGGAGGTGGTCGACGACAACCCGCTGTTCCGGCCGCCCTTCGTCGGCAGCCGGGTGGCGAAGGGGATGGCCATCGACGACATCGCCGCCTACCTCAACGAGACGGCCCTCTTCCGCAACCAGTGGGGCTTCCGACCGGAGGAGGGCGAGGACGACCCCGCGTTCAAGGACCGGGTCCGGTCGAAGCTGCGCGAGGAACTGGCCACCGCCAAGGCGGAGCAGCTGTTGGTGCCGCAGGTCGCCTGGGGGCACTTCGCGGCCAACGCCGATGGCGACGACCTCGTCATCTGGACCGACGAGTCCCGCACCACCGAGCGGATGCGGTTCGCCTTCCCCCGTCAGGTGGAGGACCCCTACCTGTGCATCGCCGACTTCTTCCGCAGTGTCGAATCGGGCGACGAGGACTTCGCCAGCTTCCATGTCGTCACGATGGGCTCCCGGGTGTCGGAGGAGACCGCCCGGCTGTTCGCCGACGACGAGTACCAGCAGTACCTCTACCTGCACGGGCTCGGCGTGGAGATGGCGGAGGCGCTGGCCGAGTACTGGCACCGCCGCATCCGTGAGGAGTTGGGCTTCGCCGACGAGGACGGTCCCAACCTGACCGGGCTGTTCCGCCAGAAGTACCGGGGAGGCCGCTATTCGTGGGGCTACCCGGCGTGCCCGGACCTCGAGGACAATGCCAAGGTGGTCGAACTGCTCGGGGCCGACCGGATCGGCGTCGAGGTGAGCGAGGGATTCCAACTCCACCCCGAGCAGTCGACGACCGCCATCATCTGCCACCATCCGCAGGCCAAGTACTTCGTGGCCTGACGCCCACGGCCACCGCCGGGACCACCTCCCGAGGCAGGCCGCGGGGCTGCCCGGCAACCGTACTGCCACCGAACTGCAACGCTGATGTGGCGCCCGCGTCAGTAGCGTTGTACCCGTGGAGAGTCACACCCTGGTGGGCACCGGGTCGGTCGGATCGATCACGGGAAGTGGCCGCACCGAGATGTACCTCGTCGGTGCGATCGTCGTCATCGCCCTGATCCTCCTGCTCGTCCGCTACCTCCGGAGCCGCAGTCTCCGTCGACGCCGCGAGCGGGGTCGGGCGACCCACATCGCCGGCGATGCCGGCCGCTACGGGCCGGCCGGACGCGACACGGGCCAGGTGAACGGGCCGATCTCGTCCCGTCCGAACCAGGCCATCGCTCCTTCGTTCAGCGCGGCCCGCAAGGGCTCGTCGAACAAGGGATCATCGGGCCAGGGGACGCCGGGCAACAGGACGTCGGGATCCGGCAGGGGCGGCTCGCCGCGGACGGGCGACCATCCCCTCCATCGACCGAGCCGGCGGCCCGGTCTCCGAGGCCGCGCCACCCTCCGTCGCCGCGGGGATCGGCAGACCTCTTCCCCGGGGGAGCTCCGGCGGAACCCCCCGGGATGACGGGCCCGCCCACCAACCGCCCGGTCCGGTCACCGAGGATCGCCGCCCCGGCCAATCTGCCCCCGATGGTGGCTCCCCACTCGGACCTGCCGCCATCGGCCACATCGACACCCGACCCGACGACCCACGGGCGGACCGACGGGGCGGCTTCCGCACCCACCGGCCACTGAACGACCCCGACCCGGCCACCGACCGCGCCCCCGCCACGACGACCGCCGTCGTCTCCGCCGTCCTAGAGCGCCAGCGTCGCGCCGCCGTCGACCACCACCTCCGCCCCGTTGACGAAGGCGGCCTGGGTGGAGCAGAGGAAGGCGGCGACCGAGCCGAAATCGGCTGGGTCACCCATGACGGCGGCGCCACCGAGCTGCTTCATGCGGTCCGTGGCGTGGGGACCGGGGCACAACATGTTGAGCGTGATCCCGGACTCGTCGGACGCCAGATCCTGCGCCGCCGTCTTGATCCATGCCCACAGTCCGGTCCGGGCGGTGTTCGAGAGAGCCAGCCCGGGGCGGCCTGCACGACCGTGTACGACGTGATGCAGCAGATCCGGCCCCAGCCGGCGCGGCGCATGTGGGGAACGGCCTCCCGCACCAGGCGCACCGAGGTGAGCAGGTTGGCGTTGAGCGCCGCCTCCAGGGCGGCGTCGTCGAGGTCGAGGGCCCGTCCGGGCGGAGGCCCCCCGGCGTTGGCCACCAGGATGTCGAGGGATCCGAGCCGGTCGACCGTGCCCGCCACCAGCCGGGCCGGCTCGCCGGGGTCGGTCACGTCGCCCGACCGCATGGCCACCGGGACGCCGAGGGCCGCCACCTCGGACCGGGTGGACTGGAGGGTGTCCTCGTCGCGTCCCGACAGCATGATGCCGACACCCTCCGAAGCCAGCGCCAGGGCCGTGGCCCGGCCGAGGCCCTTCGAGCCGGCGGCGACGAGCGCCACCTTGCCCCGGATCCCCAGATCCATGTCGCCCCTCAGACCTCGACCACGACGAGGCCGTGGTCGACGGAGTTGAGCGGTTCGGGCCCGCCGTCGGCGTCGATCACCACGATGTCCTCCAGGCGCATGCCGAACCGCCCCGGCTCGTAGATCCCGGGTTCCACCGAGAAGGCGTGCCCCGGCACCAGGACCTCGTCGTTCCCCACCACCAGATACGGGTCCTCGTGCTCCTCGATACCGATGCCGTGGCCGGTGCGGTGGACGAACAGGTGCCCGAAGCCCGCCGCGGCGATGGCATCCCTCGCCACCGCGTCCACCGAAGCCGCCGTGACCCCGGCCCGGGCGGACGCCACCGCCGCCGCCTGGGCGGACTGCAGCACCTCGTAGCAACGTCCCACCTCGGCGGACGGCTCACCGGTCACCACGGTGCGGGTGATGTCGGAGCAGTAGCCGACGTCGCCGTCGAGTGAGAGCGTGCCTCCGAAGTCGCACACCACCGTCTCGCCCCGACCGATGACCCGACCGCCGGGTTCGTGGTGGGGACTGGCCGCGTTGGGCCCACTGCCCACGATGGCGAAGTTGACCGACGAGTGGCCCTCGGCCACCAGCAGGCGGCCCAGGTCGGCCGAGACCGCCGCCTCGGTGCGGCCGACCAGCGGGATCCCGCCCGCCTGGAGGACCTCCGCCACCCGGTCGGCCGCCGCGCCGGCGGCCCGCAGGGCGTCGAGTTCGGCGGCGTCCTTGACGGCCCGGATGGGCGAGGTCGACCGTGGAGGCCTCGATCCAGGAGGCGTCGGGCAGGCGTCGCTGAAGCGCCAGCAGCCGTGGTGGCCCAGGCCCGGTCGGACAGGGCCAGATGCGGCGCCGTCGGCGGCCCCGGCCACGCAGGTCGACGACCAGGTCCAGGGGATCCATCGTCGTCCGACCAGGGCCGCAGGGCGAAGAGGTCGTCGGCGGCGGGCACCCGGGGTGCCTCGAGCCGGGGCACCACCAGCACCGGTTCCCCGCCACCGGCACCACCAGCAGGGTCAGGCGCTCCAGCGGCATCGCCTCGGTACCCGGTCAGCCACGGCAGGTCGGCCCCGTGGGAGAGCAGGAGGACGTCGACACCGGCCTCCTCCATCCGACCGCGCACCCGGGCGAGCCGGGAGTGTCGGGCCAGCGAGCGCCGCCACGGGAGAGTCCGGTGCGTCATCGGCTCAGCGGGCTCCCATCGAGACGGGCACCGGAACCGGTGCCGACCGGCGACCCGTCGAGGTGTCCGCCGCCTCACGGGCGTGGTAGCTCGAACGGGTCAGCGGCGAGGCCTGGACGTGGGCGAACCCCAGGGCCATGCGCCGCCTGCGCGCAGGGCGTCGAACTCGTCGGGCGTCCACCACCGGGCCACCGGCAGGTGCCGGGCGCTCGGACGCAGGTACTGCCCGAGGGTGACGATGTCGACCCCGACCGACCGCCAGGTCGGCCAGGGTGGCGAGCACCTCGTCCTCGCGCTCCCCCATGCCGAGGATGATGCCCGACTTGGTGGTGAGGCCGGCCGCCGCCGACCGGGCCAGCACGGTCAGGCTGCGGGCGTAGCCGGCGGAGGGACGGACGGCCCGCTGCAGCCGGGCCACCGTCTCGATGTTGTGGTTGAGCACGTCCGGGCGGGCGTCGAGGATGGTCCCGAGCGACGGCCGCGTCCCCCTTGCAGTCCGAGATCAGCACCTCGACGGCGGTCTGCGGGGCTGGCCGACCGGACGGCGGCGATGGTCGCGGCGAACGCGCCGGCCCCTCCGTCGGCCAGGTCGTCACGCGCCACGCAGGTGATGACGGCGTGGGCCAGGCCCATCCGGGCCACCGCCTCGGCCACCCGGGCGGGCTCACCGGGGTCGAGCGGCAGCGGACGGCGGGTGTCCACCTGGCAGAAGCCGCAGGCCCGGGTGCAGCGCGGACCCGTTGATCATGAAGGTGGCGGTGCCGTCGGCCCAGCACTCGTAGATGTTGGGGCAGCCGGCCTCCTCGCAGACCGTCACGAGGTCGAGGTCGCGCGATCGACTGGCGCAGCCCGAGGTAGCCGTCGGCCATGGTCGCCTTCACCCGCAGCCACGCGGGCTTGCGGGTCGACGAGCGCCAGCCCGGCCGCCGGATCGACGCCCGACCGCGGACCAGCCGGTCGCTCGGCAGGCGCGGCTCGCCGATGACCGGCCCGACCAGGCGTCACCGGGCGACCCCGGCGTCGGTCGCCGACGGCGCCGCGGCCCCGTCGGTCACCATCGCGGCGACGTCGTCGGCTCGGTCCCCACACCCCACGCGGCGGCGGTGATCACCGCGTCGACGGCCTCGGCCATCGGTCACCGCGAACCCCTCCGCCGCCAGCGACGTCATCGGATGCTCGGCGATGCCGCACGGCACGATGTGGTCGAACATGCGCGAGGTCGGTGGTGATGTTGAGTGCGAATCCGTGGGTGGTGCGGCCCCGGGCCGTCCGGACGCCGATGGCGCGCGATCTTGCGGGGCCCCGGCGGTCCGGTCCCGGCCGCGCCCGGATCGACCCACACCCCCGGGTAGGCCGCCATGCCGCCCGACGCCGGTCGGCCGGCACCCCGAGGGCGACCAGGGCGTCGATCACCACCTGCTCCACCTGGCGGACGTGCTCGGGCCCGAGGTGCGGGCCGCGGCCCACGCGTGCGGATCGGGTAGCCGACGAGCTGGCCCGGGACCGTGGTAGGTGACGTCGCCGCCCGCGGTCCACCTCGGATCAGCTCGGCGCCGACCGATGCCGGATCGACCAGCACGTGGCTCCGATCGGCGTGGGATCCCAGGGTGTAGACGGCGGCCGTGCTCCATCAGCAGCAGGTAGTCGTCGGTGGATCGCGCCGCCACGCGCCCGCTGCAGGTCCCACGCCTCGGCGTAGGGGACCCGTCCGAGCCAGCGGGCCCTCACGACGTCCCCGCCGTGCCGGATCCGACCGCGGGCCGGTCCGACCGGTCGATGGGTCGAACCCACCGCCGCCTACAGCTCGCCGGCCCAGTCGCGGTCGTCGAGGATGTCCGACAGCCGGGCCAGGAAGCGGGCCACGTAGGCGCCGTCGACGGCCCGGTGGTCGAAGTTCATGGCCACCAGGCCGACGGAGTGGATGCCGATCGACTCGCCGCCGTCGGGCAGCTCGACCACCACCGGCTTTCGGGACACGCCGTCGGTCGACAGGATCGCCACCTGGGGCTGGTTGATGATGGCCCCGGTGATCAGCGTCCCGAACGGGCCGGCGTTGGTGATGGAGAACGTCCCACCGCTGATGTCGTCGAGGCTCAGCCGCTTGGTGCGGGCCCGGTCGGCCACGTCGCGGATCCGCCGGGCCATGCCCCGCAGGTTCAGCTCCTCGGCGTTGTGGACCACCGGGACGATGAGTCCCTCGTTGTCGAGGTCGACCGCGATGCCCAGGTTGACGTCGTGGTGGACCACGAGGGCGTCGTCCCCGACCGAGGCGTTCAGGTGCGGGAACTCGGCCAGGGCCTCGACCGTGGCCCGGGCGGCGAACGGCAGGTAGGTGAGGCTGAACCCCTCCTCGGCCCGGAACCGCTCGCCGTGGGGCCGCCGGACCTGCTCGACCCGCTCGTAGTCGATCTCCTTGACCATCAGGGTGTGGGCCGAGGTGGCCTTCGAGCGGACCATGTGCTCGGCCGTCCGGCGGCGGATGTTGGTGAAGGGCACGACCTCGTCGCGGCCGACCGGGCCGGCGCCCGTGCCGATCGGAGCGGCGGCGCGGTCGGCGCCGGGCTGGCGGAGCGGACCGGGGGTGCGGGCGGTACCGGCGCCGTCGGGCGGCGATGCTCGGCACGGACGCCGGTGGCGGCCCCGCGCTGCGATGACCGCCTCGACGTCGGCCCGGGTGATCCGGCCCCCGAGCCCGGTGCCGCGGACGGTGCGACGGGTCGATGTCGTGCTCGCCGAGGAGCTTGCGCACCACCGGCGAGAGCACCCGGGCCCGGTCGGCGCCGGCGGCGCACGGTGGGGTGCGGCGGGGTCGGCGCCGGCCGGCCGGTGCGGGCGACGGGACCGGCTCGTCGGGCGATGCCGGTCGAGCGGTGGCGGCGTCGCCGGTCCCGGGGTGCGGCCGTCGGCGGCCGGTGGGGCGCGGTGCCGGAGCGGGCGGCAGCCGGCGGTGGCGCGGCGGCCGGTGGCGCGGCGGGGCCGCGGGCCCCGGCGCCGTCGGCGACGGGGCCGTCGCCGGCGCCGTCGCCGTCGATGACGGCCAGCGCCACCCCGACGTCGACCGTGTCCCCCTCCTCGACCAGGATGGCGGTGAGCACGCCGCTCGGCCGGCGAGGGCACCTCGGAGTCGACCTTGTCGGTCGACACCTCGAACAGCGGCTCGTCGCGGGCCACCGGGTCCCCGACCGCCTTGAACCACTTGGTGATGGTCCCCTCGGTCACGGTCTCGCCGAGCTGCGGCATGGTCACGTCAGGCAACGTGGAGTCCCCTTCCGGTCAGGGCCAGCACCGTCTCGCCGAAGGTCTCGGACAGCGACGGGTGCGGCTGGATGAACTGGGCCACCTCCTCGGCGGTGGCCTCCCAGTTGACGGCCAGGTAGCCGGCACCGAGCTGCTCGGTCACCCAGGGCCCGACCATGTGGACGCCCAGGATCCGGCCGGTGGAGCCGTCGGGCCGCCGCTCGGCGATCGACCTTCACCATCCCCTCGGTGTCGCCGATGATCCGGGCCCGGCTGTTGCCGCCGAACGGGTCCTTCTTGACCACGACGTCGATACCCGGCCTCCTTGGCGGCCGCCTCGGTCAGGCCGGCGAAGGCGACCTCGGGATGGCAGTAGATGGCCCACGGGCACCCGGGCGTAGTCGACGGGAGCCGCCGGCTCGCCCAGGATCGACTTGATGACGACGATCGACTCGGCGAAGCCCACGTGGGCCAGCTGGGGGGTGCCCGCCACCACGTCGCCCACCGCCCAGACCCCGTCGGCGGCTGGTCCGCATGGTGCGCGTCGGCGACCACGAACCCACGCTCGTCGATGGTCACACCGGCCTCGGGGGCGACGCAGGCCCTCGGTCCGGGGGCGTCGGCCCACCGAGACCACCACGGCGTCGACGGCCAGCTTCTCGCCGTCGCCGTAGGCGACCGACCGTGCCCGCGCCCCGACGGGTCGGGCGTGTGGCCCTGCAGGGTGACGCCGGCCTTGACGTCGATCCCCCGCTTCTTGAAGGAGCGGGCCACGGTGCGGACGACGTCCTCGTCGCAGCCGTTGAGGATGGTCGGGCAGGGCCTCGAAGACGGTCACCGTCGGTGCCGAGGTCGCGCGAACATCGAGGCGAACTCGCACCCGATCGCCCCACCGCCGATCACGGCGACCGAGGCCGGCAGTTCGTCGAGGGCCAGCACCTCGTCCGAGGTCATCACGACGGTCGCCGTCGATGTCGAAGCCCGGGATGGTCCGGGGCACCGAGCCGGCGGCCAGCACGACGTCGGTGCCGGTGACCTCGACGGTCGAGCCGTCGTT
The DNA here is from genome assembly GCA_963841885.1 of uncultured Acidimicrobiaceae bacterium. GTDB lineage: Bacteria > Actinomycetota > Acidimicrobiia > Acidimicrobiales > RAAP-2 > Bog-756. The sequence goes on along the minus strand of CAWJEK010000015.1, from coordinate 108,741 downwards.
GCCGGCGATCCGCACCCGGTGGTCGGGCAGCAGGGTGCCGCTGCCGTTGAACACGGTCACCCCCCGGCCCTTCAGCAGGCCGGACAGCCCCTTGAACAGCTGGCCCACCACCTGCTGCTTGCGGTCCTGGCTGACCGCGAACTTCGACCGTCGGATCCGACTGGTCGGGGCCGGCCGAGATGCCGAACTCGGCGGCCGACCGCACGGTCCGGTAGACGGCGGCCGTCTCCAGGAACTCCTTGGCCGGCACGCAGCCCCGGTGCAGACAGGTGCCGCCGACCTTGTCCAGCTCGACCAGGCCGACCGACAGGCCGGCCGCCGCGCCGTAGAGCGCGGCGGCGTAGCCGCCGGGCCCGCCTCCGACGATCACCACGTCGAAGTGCTGCGATCCCCCTGATTTCGTGTCCGTCCCCCCCGCTGCGGTCTGGTCCCTTGCCACCTCGGGTTCCGTGGGAACCACCTCCATCAGGATGTCGTCGTCGGTCTGCGGGCTGGCACCAGCCTAGTTGTCCCCGCCTGGGCCCGGCTCCCCGTGTGGCCGCCTCGGCGACGGCCCGAGGTGGGGATGGAGCGTGGCCGCCCGGCGGCCCGACACATGGCCGCCCGGCGGCCCTACGACAGGACGCGGCGGCGGAAGTTCCGGAGACCGAGGCCGAGGAAGACGGCGAGGAACGCCGCCATCACCGGGTAGACGACGTAGAGCGGCATGTGCGGCGCCAGCGGTGAAGGCGGCCCGCATCCCCTCGTTGATGTAGATCGAGCGGGTTCACGAGCACGAGCGTCTGGAGCCAGTGCCAGCCCCCCACCTGCACGGGGGCGAGCCGGGTGTACGCGTAGTAGGTGCCTCCGAGGAACGTCACGGGGAGGATGATGAACCCGAACATCAGGCCGATGTTGCGGGGCTCGAAGCTGGTCCCGAGGAGGAGTCCGAGGGATGCCATGGTCACGCAGGCCAGCGGCACGATGGTGACGACGATCCACCAGTGGAAGTGCAGGTGGGCCTCCACCCCCTTGGCGTGGACCACCGAGGCGATCGGCAGCACCAGCGCGGCCGAGATCAGGCCCTGCACCGCACCGGACAGGACCTTGGCCATGGCCACCAGCCAGATGGGGCACGGGGCCTGTACCCGGTCCTCGATCTCGCGGGTGTAGCCGAACTCCTGGGACATGGTGAGGGCGACGGACTGGACGCCCTGGAAGAGGATGGAGATCCCCACCACGCCGGGCACCAGGATGGTGGCGAAGGCCGACTGCTCCACGGGGTTCGCCCCACCGATGCCCTGGCCGATCTTCGGGAAGACGTACAGGAAGACGAAGCACAGCAGAAACGGCTGGATCAGGGTCCGGGCGACGAACTCGAACAGGTGCTTGCGCAGGACCACCAGGTCCCGGAGGATGAGCGCCCACAGTGCGGTGCGCCCGGCGGCCATGGCCGTGTGCTCGGGGCGCAGGTGGACGGTGGTCCCGGGCGAGCCGGCGTCGACGACGGCCATCAGTCCGCGCAGCTCCTTACCGGTGAGGTTGATGAAGACCGTCTCGAGGGTCGGCTCGGTCACGGAGATGTCGAGCACCGGGAACCCGGCATCCTCGGCCCCGGTCACCACCGCGGGAAGGAGCCGGTCCTTCCCCTTGACGTGGAGCTCGACCCCACCGTCGATCGGACGGGTGAGGGTCACCCCCGGGATCCGGGCCGACAGCGCCCGGCCGAGCTCCTCGCGGTCGCCGGTGGCCGTCACCGTGACGATGGTGTCGGCGTTGATCTGGCTCTTGAGGGCCGCCGGCGTGTCGAGGGCCAGCAGCTTCCCCTTGTCCATGATGGCCACCCGTCCACAGAGCTGGTCGGCCTCTTCCATGTAGTGGGTGGTGAGGAGGATGGTCTGCCCGTCGGCGTTCAGCACCCGGAGGATGTCCCACAGGGCGAGGCGGCTCTGGGGGTCGAGCCCCGCGGTGGGCTCGTCGAGGAAGAGGACGGCGGGCCGGTGGAAGATCGCCCGGGCCACCATCAGCCGCTGGGCCATCCCCCCGGACAGGGCGTAGACGGAGGCCTTGGCCCATTTCTCGAGCTGGAACTGCTCGAGGAGTCGTGTCCGCTTCGCTGCGGGACTCCCGGGCGGACATGCCGAACAGACGACCGTGGAAGTAGAGGTTCTCCCACACCGTGAGCTGACGGTCGAGGGTGTTCTGCTGGCTGACGATGCCGAGGATCTGCTTGGCCACCGCCGGCTGGCGCACCACGTCGATGCCGGCCACCGTGGCGTGTCCCGACGTGGGCACCACCCGGGTGGTCAGCATGCCCGCGGTGGTGGTCTTGCCCGCGCCGTTCGGACCGAGCAGACCGAAGATCTCGCCGCGGCCGACCACGAGGTCGAGGTGGTCGACGGCCGTGAAGGCCGAGCCGGCGTAGACCTTGGTGAGGCCCTCGGTCCGGATGATCGCCCCGTCGGGGTCCGATCGACCGGCTGGGCCGTCGGTGGCGGGGGTGGGGATCGTCACGGCCATGGGTACGAACGCGACTCTACCCGCACCCCCCGCCACTCCCTGCGCCGGGCGGAGGGCCGGTCCTGCTACTTGGGCGGCATCCGGATGCCACCGTCGAGGCGGATCACCTCGGCGTTGAGGTAGCTGTTGGTGGCGATGTGGACCACCAGGTCGCCGAACTCGGGCGGGCTGCCGAGCCGCTTCGGGAAGTTCACCGACTGGGCGAGGGCGTCACGGGCCTCGTCCGGCAGCATGGCCAGCAACGGGGTGTCGAACAGTCCGGGGGCGATCGCCAGCACCCGGATGCCGACCACGGCCAGGTCGCGGGCGGCGGGCAGGGTCATGCCGACCACCGCACCCTTCGAGGCGGAGTAGGCCAGCTGGCCGATCTGGCCGTCGAAGGCGGCCACGGAGGCGGTGTTGACGATGACGCCACGCTCGCCGTTGTCCTGGGGCTCGACCTGGGCGATGGCGGAGGCGGCCTTGGTCATCACGTTGAACGTGCCGATGATGTTCAGGTCCTGGATGAACTTGAACGGCGCCAGGTCGTGGGGTGAGCCGTCCCGGTTGATGACCCGACCCACCCAACCGGTGCCGGCGCAGTTCACGGCGATCCGGAGGTTGCCGCCGTCGGCGGCCTGGTCCACCGCCTTCTGGCAGTCGTCCGGGTCGGTCACGTCGCCACCCACGAAGTTGGCCGAACCGCCGATCTCGCCCACGACCTCCTTGGCGCGCTCCTCGTTGCGGTCGAAGACGGTGACCCGCACGCCCTGGGCGGCGAGCTTGCGGGCGGTGGCCTCACCGAGGCCCGAGGCCCCACCGGTGATGATTGCTGAACTTCCGTTGATCTCCATACGGCCAGGTTACGGGAGCAGCCGCCCCTGGCCCAAACCGGTGTCCGGTGGCGGCCCGGACGGGATCTGGCGGGCGGCGGCGGCCGTGGCCAGGGCGTCCACCACGTCGTTCATGCGGTCTCCCGAGTGGCCCTTGACCCATTCGAAGGTGATCGCCCGGTCCGGATCGAGGGCCAGTGCGAACAGGGTCTCCCAGAGGTCCCGGTTGGCCACGGGCTTGCCCTGCGAATTCCTCCACCCGCGTCGGATCCAGCCCGCGTGCCACTTCTGGCGGAAGCAGTTGACGACGTAGGTCGAGTCGCTCATCACGTGCACCGGCCCGGGCAGCGATTCCAGTGCCCGGATGACGGCCACCACCTCCATGCGCTGGTTGGTGGTGTGCGGCTCGCCTCCCGAGTCCGACCGGCCCCCGTCCACCGCCCACGCCCAGCCGCCCGGTCCGGGGTTCCCGAGACACGACCCGTCCGTGTAGACCACGGTCGGCGTGTCGTCGCTCGACGGGGGCGGTGCGTGCACCGTGACAGCATGCCCGGTCCGACCCGCCTCCGGGCGCACCGCCGCCGCCCCCGACCCTGCCGCCGACCCCGACGCCGGATTTCGGGCGAAAGTGATGGTACGCGGGGGGTCACGGGTGGAAGCATGGGGGGATGCTCTTCGATGGCGTCGCCCATCAGCTTCCCGACGTCGATCCGGAGGAGACCGCCGAGTGGCTGGCCGCCTTCGATGACGTGGTGCGGGTCCACGGCCGCAACCGGGCCCGCTATCTGCTCATGCGGGTGCTCGAGCGGGCCCGTCTGTCCCAGGTCGGCTTCCCGGCGACCGTCTCGACGCCGTACGTCAACTCCATCCCGTCCGACGCCGAGCCCGAGTTCCCGGGGGACGAGCACCTCGAGCGCCGCATCCGCGCCTTCATCCGCTGGAACGCCGCCGTGATGGTGGTCCGGGCCAACATCCGCTCCGAGGCCATCGGTGGGCACCTCGCCACCTATGCCAGTTCGGCCGCCCTCTACGAGGTGGGCTTCAACCACTTCTTCCGGGGCAAGGACGGTGGGGTGCCCGGGGACCAGGTGTACTTCCAGGGACACGCGTCGCCCGGGCATCTACGCCCGGGCATTCGTCGAGGGCCGCATGGACGAGAAGCAGCTGGACAACTTCCGGTTCGAGGTGGGCGGCGACGGACTGTCCTCGTACCCCCACCCACGGCTCATGCCCGACTTCTGGGAGTACCCGACGGTCTCCATGGGGCTCGGCCCGATCAACGCCATCGCCCAGGCGCATCTCGCCCGCTACCTGGCGGCACGGGGACTCGCCGACACGTCGTCCAGCCGGGTCTGGGCCTTCGTGGGCGACGGAGAGTTCGACGAGCCCGAGACCATCGCCCTGCTCGGCATGGCCGGCCGCGAGCACCTCGACAACCTGACCCTGGTCGTGAACTGCAACCTCCAGCGCCTGGACGGCCCGGTGCGCGGCAACGGCAAGGTGATCCAGGAGTTCGAGGCCACCCTGCGCGGGGCCGGGTGGAACGTGATCAAGGTGATCTGGGGACGGAACTGGGACGAGCTGCTGGCCCAGCGACGTCGACGGCGTGCTGCTGGCCAAGATGAACTCGACCGTCGACGGCGAGTTCCAGAAGTACGCCACCGAGTCGGGCGCCTACATCCGGGAGCACTTCTTCGGCCCCGACCCCCGCCTGACCGAGCTGGTGGCCCACCTGAGCGACGCCGAGCTCCAGAGCCTGCCCCGGGGCGGCCACGACTACCGCAAGCTCTACGCCGCCTACCGGGCCGCCACCGAGCACACCGGGGCGCCGACGGCCATCCTGGCCAAGACGGTGAAGGGATGGACGCTGGGGCCGGCCATCGAGTCCCGCAACGCCACCCACCAGATCAAGAAGATGACCAAGGACCAGCTCCGCACCCTGCGCGACCGGCTGTTCCTCCACGACGAGATCGCCGAGGCCGACCTCGACGCCGACCTCCCCCCCTACTACCGCCCGGACCCCGACTCACCCGCCGGGCGCTACCTGGCCGATCGCCGGAGCGCCCTCGGGGGTCCCCTCCCGAGTCGGGTGGTGCGGTCCCGGCCGCTGCCCCAGCCGGCGCCCGAGGCGTTCGCCGACCTGCGCGCCGGCTCCGGACGCCAGGAGGTCTCCACCACCATGGCGTTCGCCCGGTTGCTGCGGACCCTCACCCGGGACCCGGGTATCGGCCAGCGGATCGTGCCGATCGTCTCCGACGAGGCCCGTACCTTCGGGCTCGAGTCGCTGATCAGCGAGATCCAGATCTACGCCCCCGACGGCCAGCGCTACACCCCGGTGGACGCCGGACTGCCGCTCCACTACGCCGAGGGCGCCCACCGGGCAGGTCCTGGAGGAGGGGATCTCCGAGGCCGGGGCCACGGCCACCTTCACGGCGGCCGCCACCTCGTACGCCACCTGGGGCGAGGCACTGATCCCCTGCTATCTCGTCTACTCGATGTTCGGCTTCCAGCGGGCGGGTGACCTGCTGTGGGCCCTCGGGGACAGCCGGGGCCGGGGCTTCCTGCTCGGCTGCACCGCCGGGCGCACCACCCTCAACGGGGAGGGACTGCAGCACCAGGACGGCCAGTCCCTCCTGCTGGCCTCGACGTATCCGACCGTCCAGGCCTACGACCCGGCGTTCGCCCACGAGGTGGCCGCCATCATGGAGGACGGCATCCGCCGGATGACCGGGCCGGATCCCGAGGACCGCTTCTGGTACCTCACCCTGTACAACGAGAACTACGTGATGCCGGCCGTGCCGGCGGATCCGGTCGAGGCCGAGCGGGTGCGCTCGGGCACGGTCGCGGGCATGTACCGCTTCGCCGATGTGCCGGAGGGGCTCCCGGACGGGGCGCCCCGAGCCACCGTGCTGTTCTCGGGGACCGCTTGGCGGGCGGCCATGGACGCCCGCCGGATGCTCGCCGAGGAGTGGGGGGTGGCCGCCGAGGCCTGGTCGGTGACCTCCTACAAGGCGCTGCGGGAGGAGGCGATGTCGACCGACCGCTTCAACCGGCTCCACCCCGCAGAGCCCGACACGGTTCCCTTCGTCACCGACGCGCTGTCGACCTCGACGGGACCGGTGGTGGCCGTCACCGACTTCATGCGGTCGGTCCCGGACCAGGTGTCGCGGTGGGTGCCCCGCCCGTTCACGTCGCTCGGCACCGACGGATTCGGCCGCTCCGACACCCGCGAGGTCCTGCGCCGGCACTTCGAGGTCGACGCCGCGCACGTCACCCTGGCCGTACTCGAGGGACTCCGCGCGCAAGGCGCCGTGTCGGCGGCGACCGTGGCGGACGCCATCGGTCGCTACGGGATCGACGTCACCGCCCCGGACCCCTGGTCCCTCTGACCCCGGTCGCCGGTACCGACTGCCGTCCCCGGCGGAGCCGCGTTGCCGGGCGGCGGGCGGGCCCACGGGCGGCAGGCCGGCCCGCCCCGGCTAGCCTTGGAACGTGCTCTGGCTCACTGGTGACAGCGATGCGGACGCGCTGCTGTCGTCCGAACCCCTCGCCCTCCTGATCGGCATGGTCCTCGACCAGCAGATCCCGATGGAGCGGGCCTTCAAGGCTCCCTTCGATCTGAAGCAGCGCCTGGGCGGTGGGCTCGATCCCGCCGCCATCGCCGCCCTCCCCCCCGACGATCTGGCCGCCGTATTCGCCGAGAAGCCGGCCCTCCACCGCTTCCCCCGGTCGATGGCCGGACGGGTCCAGGAGGTCTGCGCGGCCGTGGTCGAGTCCTACGGGGGTGACGCGGCGGCTATCTGGACCACCGCGGAGGACGGCAAGCAGCTGCTGGCCCACGTCAAGGCCCTCCCGGGTTTCGGCGATCAGAAGGCGCGGATCTTCGTGGCCCTGCTCGGAAAGCAGATGGGCGTCCGACCCCCCGGTTGGGAGAAGGCGGCGGGCGCCTACGGAGAGTCGGGCTCCCACCGGTCGGTGGCCGACATCGACTCGCCGGAGGCGCTGGCCAAGGTGCGTCAGTTCAAGCAGCAGGCGAAGGCCGAAGCCCGGGCCAAGCTCCCCAGTCCGGGTTGACGCCGAGCCCCCCGTCGACGCCACCGTCGGCCCGCGCCGACCCACCTTCGGGGTCGGGGGCACCCCGCCGTCCGGCGGTCGAGCACTGGGGCCTGGCCGGCCGGCGCCTCTACCTCTGCACGCCGGACCGCCCGGACCTCGAGTCTTTCGTCGGCCACTGCATCGACGGGGGGGTCGATGTGGTCCAGCTCCGCGAGAAGCACCTGGACGACGCCGCCCTGGTGGCCCGGGCCCGCGTCGTGCAGCGCGTGTGTGGGGCGGCCGGGGTGCCGTTCGTCCTCAACGACCGGCCGGACCTGGCCGCCGAGATGGGGGCGGACGGGGTCCACGTCGGCCAGGACGACGTGTCGGCCACCGAGGCCCGGTCGGTGCTCGGCGACGACGCGCTCATCGGCCTCTCGACCCATGCCCCGCACGAGCTGGCGTCGGCGGTCGGGGGTGACGCCGACGGACGGACCGGCGGCGGCCCGGCCCCGGTCGACTACCTGTCCGCCGGGCCGGTGGTCCCCACCCCCACCAAGCCGGGACGACCCGGCACGGGCATCGACTACCTGTCCGAGGCGGTACGTCGCTCACCCTGGCCCGTGTGGGTCACCGGAGGGGTCGCCCCGGACCGCGTGGCCGAGCTGGTCACCGCCGGGGCCCGTCACTTCGTCGTCGTCCGGTGGCTGGTCGACGCCGCGGACCCCCGGAGCGCGGCTCGTCAGCTGCGCCGGCGCATCGATCGACTGGTCGACGAGGCCGGCTGAGCGCCAGGCCGGCCGCCGGCGGTGCGGCGAAGCCAGCGAGGACCGACGGTGGTCAGCCCGACGTGGGGGCTGTGGTCGTGACCTTGAAGCCCGCCGGCAAGGAGACGCTCGGAGACGTACCCACCGCGGAGATGTCGAGCTCGATGGTGCCCCCGGGTGTCGACGCCTCGAACTTGGAGACGTAGTTGCCGGTCACGGTGTAGGTCAGCTTCTCGGTCTGGCCACCCTGGGACAGGGTGACCGTCGTCACGGAGCCGCTCCGGGTGGACTTGCCCTTGTCCCAGTAGGGGAGGTACGTGTGCGCCGGGTCGACCGCCTGGGCCCCGGCGCTCTCCTGGGTGTAGAAGGTCTTGGGAGCCGGCGCCGATGCCTTCTGGCTCACGGCGATGTACTCCTTCGTACCGATGATGTAGAGGTACGTCTTGCGTCCGGAGCTCAGCAGCCAGCCCCCGAGGCGGTCGGGCGACTGGAAGACCAGGTTCGCCGTCTGGTCGCCCTGCGGGGTCTTCTCGACCAGGTATTCGCTGTAGTTCGAGGCCCCGAGCGTGTTCTTGACGGCCTGGCCGAGATCGGTGCCGCTCTGGGCCTGGACCGCCCCCACGACCGCCATGCCCACACCGACGAGGGTGAGGATGCCGACCAGGACGAACGCCAGATACTTCCGCATGTCACTCGCTTCCGGGAGAGGGTGCCGGGCCGGGGACGTGGACGCCCCCGGTGTGGCCCCGAGATGAGACCACGGTAGTCAAGCTCGGGAGCCGACCGGTGTCGATCAGATGCCGATGCGCTGGGCCAGGAGTTCCCGGTGGTACGAGGGATCGCCCAGCATGAGCTCCGAGGACTTGGCCCGCTTGAAGTACAGGTGGGCCGGGTGCTCCCACGTGAAGCCGATACCGCCGTGGATCTGGATGGTCTCGGCGGCGGCGTGGAAGTACGCCTCGGAGCAGTAGGACTTGGCCAGACTGGCCACGACCGGGAGCTCGTCGGAGTCCTCGGCGGCGGCCCAGCCGGCGTAGTAGGCGGCCGACTTGGCCGACTCGACCTCCAGCAGCATGTCCGCACACTTGTGCTTGATGGCCTGGAAGCTGCCGATCGGCCGACCGAACTGGATGCGGGTCTTGGCGTACTCGACCGAGCTCTCGAGGCAGCGCTGGGCACCGCCCACCTGCTCGGCGGCCAGGGCCACGGCGGCCAGGTCCAGGGTCTTGGCGAGCCCGGCCTCGGCCCCGCCGTCGGTCCCGATGAGCCACGCCGGGGTGTCGGCGAACTCGAGCCGGGCCTGCTTGCGGGTCTGGTCCATGGTGGCGAGCGGCGTCCGGGTGAGCCCGGCGGCGTCGCCCTTCACCCCGAACAGCGACAGGCCGGCCTCGGTGCGACCCACGACCAGGACGAGGTCGGCGATGTGGCCGTCGATCACGAACGACTTGTGGCCGTTCAGGGCGTAGCCGTCGGCGGTCGGGGTGGCGGCCAGGGTGATGCCGTCGGCGTCCCACCGACCCGAGTCCTCGGTGAAGGCGAGCGTGGCGATGGTCTCCCCGGAGGCGATCCCGGGAAGCAGGTACTCCATGGCCTTCTGGTCGCCCGAGGTCAGCAGGGCGTTGGCACCGAGGGCCACCGTGGAGAAGAACGGGGCGCACAGCAGGTTGGCCCCCATCTCCTCCAGCACGACGATCAGCTCGACGTAGGTGAATCCGGCGCCGCCGTACTCCTCGGGGATGATCAGCGACTGCAGACCGAGCTGCTCGGCCATCTGCGTCCACACCTCGGGGTCGTAGCCTTCCGTGGTCTCCATCAGCCGTCGGACCTCGGTCTCGGGCGACTTGTCGTCGAGGAACCGACGCACCGACTTGCGGAGCTCGTCCTGCTCCTCGCTGAAGGCGAAGTTCATCTGGTCTCCATCCAGTGGAGTCCCCCACCGGGGACGGCGTGTGGTGGTGCCCCCACCGGGGACAACATGCCCTGTTTGTCTACCAGAACCCCGCCCACGGTGACCAACGGGGGAGGTCGCTCCGGCCGCCCTCCGGCGGTGCCCCCGCTACGCTGCGGCCAGGAGGTGGGGCCCATGGCCGAGACCGTCATCGACTACCAGGACACCGGCGTCGAGGTCCACCGCGTGGTGGTCGGCCCGATGGACAACAACGTCTACGTGGTGCGCTGCCGCCAGACCGGTGATGCGCTCCTCATCGACGCCGCCAACGAGCACGAGCGGCTGCTCGAACTGTGCCGCGATCTCGGGGTGCGCCGGGTGGTCGAGACCCACGGCCACTGGGACCACATCCAGGCCGTCGAGGCCGTCCGCGACGCCGGCTACGACGTGGCCGTCACCGAGGCCGACGCCGCCATGCTGCCCGCCTACGACCAGATCCTCGACGACGGGTCGGTCCTCGAGGTGGGACGCCTGCGCATCGCCACCATCGCCACGCCCGGGCACACGCCGGGCTCCATGTGCTTCGCCGTGGAGGGCACGCCCCTGCTGTTCACCGGCGACACCCTCTTTCCCGGGGGGCCGGGCAACACCTCGTTCGAGAACGCCGACTTCGCCACCATCATCCGCTCCATCGAGGACCGTCTGTTCACCGCCTTCGACGCCGACACGCTGGTCCTGCCGGGCCATGGGGACGGCACCACGATCGGGGCCGAGTCCCCCCACCTGGCGGAGTGGGTCGAACGGGGCTGGTGACCGGCCCGACGGGTGGTCGCGCGGCCGGTCCGGCGGTCAGACGGCCGTCGAGGGCCGTCGGGGTTCGCGGATGATCTCGATCTCGGGAGGCAGTCCGCTGACCGACACCCCGCCCGGCACGTCAGAGCCCACTTCGATGGTGACCCTCGCTCCGGCCAGGGGGATCCCCTCGACCTTGAGGTAGCCGATCCCCTCGGGCAGGTTCGGGCTCAACCACGTCTTGCCGTAGGGGATCCACGGGTCCAGCCGGAGCAGGGTACGCAGACAGAGCAGGGGGGAAGCCGCCGCCCAGGCCTGCGGCGAGCACGAGGTCGGATAGCCGACCGGCACGTTCAGCTCGCCCCGGTCGAGCCCGCTGAATAGCTCGGGCAGCCGTCCGCCCTGGGCCGCGGCCGCGTCCAACAGCCCGAAGATGAGCTGCTGCGCGGCGCCGTCATAGCCGTAGCGGGCCAGCCCGGCGGCCACGATGGCCGTGTCGTGGGGCCACACCGACCCGCAGTGGTAGCTGATCGGGTTGTAGCCCCCGTTGTCGCACGACAGGGTGCGCAGCCCCCATCCGGAGAACATCGACGGTCCGATCAGGGCCTGGGCCACGCGGTGGGCCTTGTCCTCGTCGATGATGCCGGTCCACAGGCAGTGGCCGATGTTGGAGGTCAGTGAGTCGATCGGCCGCTTGTCGGCGTCGAGTCCGACGGCGAACCAGCCCTTGTCCTCGAGCCAGAAGTCCCGGTTGAAGTTGGCCTTCAGGTGGGAGGCCTTGGACCGGAACCGCTCGTAGGTGGCGGTGTCGCCGGCCTCGAAGGCGAAGTGGGCGCTCGCCAGGTAGGCCCCGTAGGTGTAGGCCTGCACCTCCGCCAGGGCGATGGGGGCCTCGGCCACCCGGCCGTCCCCGTAGCGGATGCCGTCCCAGCTGTCCTTCCACCCCTGGTTGGCCAACCCCCGGTCGGTGGCCCGGCGGTACTCGACGTAACCGTCACCGTCAGCGTCACCGAACTGCTCGATCCACTCGATGGCCCGGGCCGCATTCGGCAGCAGTTCGTCGACGAGTTCGCGGGCCACGCCCCAGCGCCGCATCTCGCCGAGCAGCATGACGAACAGCGGGGTGGCGTCGGCCGTGCCGTAGTAGATGCTGCCGCCCCCCAGGGACAGCGAGGCGGCGTCCCCGAAGCGCATCTCGTGGAGGATGCGACCGGGCTCCTCCTCGTGGCGGGGGTCCACCTCGGTCCCCTGGAAGCGGGCCAGGGTCTGCAGCACGCCGCGGGCGAGGTCGGGGTCGACCAGGAGGGCCATCCACGCCGTCAGCAACGAGTCCCGGCCGAAGACGGTCATGAACCACGGGGCACCGGCGGCGACCACGACCCGCTCGGGGTAGTCGGGATCGAAGATGCGCAGGGCGCCCAGGTCCTCGGCGCTCCTGGCCACCACCTGCTTCAGCACCGGGTGGTCCGTCTCGACCTGGGGGACCTGTCGGCGCCAGGCGGCCATCCGCTCACTCGGGGTGGCCCGTTCGACCGGCTCCCCGCAGCGGTACTTCGGGGCGAACACCTGCCCGTCGATCACGGGCCCGATCTCGACGCAGGTCGACCACACGCCCCGCGGCGGAACGACCACCTCGTAGCAGATGAGGCCCGGGGCCACCCGGTCCGCACCCGTCGTCCGGATCTCGACCCCCCGGGCCACGGGTCCGCGACGGTAGGTGTAGACGAGCGACGTGTACTCGTCGTCCGGCGCCACCCCACCGTGCACCCGCCCCTCCTCGATCGCGCTGGATACGGTCCCGAGCTGGACGTCGCCTCCCACGCGCCCCTCCTTGACGGCGAACAGATCGGCGAAGTCCGCGTCGACGAGCACGTCGACCGAGCACACGGTGGCCTCGTCGCCGAAGTTCCGCAGCAGCAGCTCCTCGCGCATGCCCTGACCCACATGGCGCTCCCGGAACACCATCACGGTGGAGTCGGCCCGCCCCGGGGCCGGCAGGTTCCGGGCCACGAAGGTGGCACTGAAGGGGTCGTCGTTGACGGCGGACAGGGGCTCGGCCCGGTTGCCGTTGAGCAGCACCTCGAACCGGGACAGGATGCGGGTGTCGCGGAAGAAGAGCCCCTGGGCGGCTCCGGGGGTGATGTCGCCGGCCCCACCGCTGATGGCGAACGTCGACTCGTCGACCAGGGTGACGGTGCCCCCGCCGGCGCCCAGCTGGGTGACCGGGCCCGGCGTAGTTCCAGGGGTCGACCATGGCGGTACCGTACCGGCTGAGGCACCGGAATCGGGAATTGCCCAGCCCAGCGCCCGACTTCGCCACGTTCCGTCCCGCCACAATTCCCCCTACCGCCGTAGGGGAAATCCTGGGGAGCGGCTACAATCGGCAGCGTGAGCCCCGACCCCCACGGCACGAGCGACGGTCCTGACGGCACCGGTGCCGACTCCCCCGACCCGACCACGGACGCAACCCCCGCCGCTCCCCTGCTGAGGATCGAGGGCCTGCATGCGTCGGTCGAGGGCCAGCCCATCCTGCGCGGCATCGATCTGACGGTCGAGTCGGGCCGGGTCCACGCCATCATGGGGCCCAACGGCTCGGGCAAATCGACGTTGGCCAATGTGCTGCTCGGGAACCCCGCCTACGAGGTGACCGCCGGCTCGATCCTCTTCCACGGCGAGGACATCACCTCCTGGGCCACCGACGTCCGGGGCAAGGCCGGCATCTTCCTGGCCTTCCAGGATCCCGAGGCCATCGGGGGCGTGCCCGTCATCCAGTTCCTGCGGCAGGCCCTGTCGGCCCGCCGGGGCATGGACCTCTCGGTGCTCGAGGTCCGCCTCATGATGATGGAGTGGATGGAGAAGCTGGGCATGGACCCGAGTTTCGGCGAGCGTCACCTCAACGAGGGTTTCTCCGGCGGGGAGAAGAAGCGCAACGAGATCCTGCAGATGGCGATGCTGGAACCCGACCTGGCCATCCTCGACGAGACCGACTCCGGTCTCGACGTCGACGCGCTGCGCACCGTGGCCCGGGGCGTGCACACCGTGCGCGAGGTCCGGCCCGACCTCGGCGTGCTCGTCATCAGCCACTACCAGCGCATGCTGGACGAACTCGGCGCCGACCGCATCCACCTGCTGGTGGACGGGGTCATCGTGGAGGAGGGCGGTCCCGAACTCGGTGCCCGGCTGGAAGCCGAAGGGTACGACGCATGGCGGAGCTGACCCCCTCGGTGTCGGAGGCCGCCTTCGACGCCGCCACCCTGGCCAAGGACTTCCCACTGCTCTCCCGCGAGGTGCACGGACGCCGCATCACCTATCTCGACTCGGCCGCCTCGTCCCAGCGTCCCACCGCGGTCCTCGACGCCATGCGCGAGTACGACGAGACGACGCACGCCAACGTCCACCGGGGCGTGTACGCCATCGCCGAGGAGGCGACCCGCCGCTTCGAGGCGGCACGGACCAATGTCGGCCGGTTCATCGGCGCACCGGCGCCCGCCCGCGAGGTGGTGTTCACCAAGAACGCCACCGAGGCGCTCAACCTGGTCGCCCACAGCTGGGGGCGTTCGAACCTCGGGCGGGGCGACGTGGTGGTGCTGACGGAGATGGAGCACCACGCCAACATCGTCCCGTGGCACATGCTGGCGGCCGAGCGGGGCGTCGAACTGCGGTGGCTGCCCATCGACGACGACGGGCTGCTCGTCCTCGACGACCTCGACGCCACCCTCGACGGCGCCAAGCTCCTGGCCGTCACCTGCATGTCCAACGTGCTGGGCACGCTCAATCCGGTGCCCGAACTGGCCGCCCGGGCCCATGCGGCCGGCGCCCTGGTGGCGGCCGACGCCTGCCAGTGGCTGCCGCACCTCCCCACCGACGTGACCGCGCCTCGGCGTGGACCTGCTGGCGTTCAGCGCCCACAAGATGCTCGGACCGACCGGCATCGGGGTGCTGTGGGGTCGGGAGGAGCTGCTCGGGTCCATGCCGCCGTTCCTCGGTGGGGGGGAGATGATCCTCGACGTGCGCAAGGACGGCTTCACCCCCAACGACATCCCCTGGCGGTTCGAGGCCGGCACCCCGCCCATCACCGAGGCGATCGGGCTCGGTGCGGCCGTCGACTACCTGCGGGCCGTCGGCATGGACAACGTCCGGGCCCACGAGGTCACGCTGACCGCATACGCCCTCGATACCCTCCGGGACCGCTTCGGCGACGGTATCCGCATCTTCGGCCCACCCCGGGCCGAAGACCGCGGCGGCGTCATCTCCTTCGCCTTCGGAGACGTCCATCCCCACGACGTCTCCCAGATCCTGGACGAGTACGGCGTGTGCGTGCGGGCCGGCCACCACTGCGCCAAGCCCCTGATGCGGCGTCTGGGCGTCAACGCCACCGCCCGGGCCTCGTTCGCCCTCTACAACGACGAGAACGACGTCGACACCCTGGTCGACGCACTCGACGCCGCCGGTCGGTTCTTCGGGTGACCGGCCCCCGATACGCTTGGACCCGGGTGCCGACGCACCCCCGTGACGAAGGGACCCCGGCCTGATGCCCGGCCTCGAAGACCTCTACCGCGAGATCATCCTCGACCACTACCGCTCGCCCCGGAACCGCGGCGAACTCGAGTCGCCGCCCGCCGTGCGGGTGGAGGGGTTCAACCCCCTCTGCGGCGACGAGATCGTGGTCACCATCGACGTGGAGGACGGCGTGCTCGACGACATCAAGATCGCCGGGACCGGGTGTTCCATCAGCCAGTCGTCCGCCTCGCTCATGTCGGCGGCGGTGAAGGGCAAGCCGGTCTCCGAGGTGCGCGAGCTGATCGGCACGTTCAAGCAGATGATGTCGATCCACGAGTCCACCCTCCCCGCCGACGGTGCCGAGGGCGCGTCCGGCGAGGCGGCCGAGCCCGAAGCGATCGACGTCGACGCCCTCGGCGAACTGGCCGCCCTGCAGGGCGTGGTCAAGTTCCCGGTGCGCATCAAGTGCGCCACGCTCAGCTGGAACACCCTGAGCCAGGGCCTCGACGAGGTCTCCGCCGCCGCACCCGCCTGAGCCGGGTCCGGCCCGCGTCAGGGTTCGCAGGGGGTCGGATCGAAGCTGGTATCGATGGTGGTCGTCGTCACCGACGTCGCCGACGTCGACGGCGTGGTCCCGCCTCCGGAGTAGCTGCCGGAGGCTTCCGTCGTCGTGGTGGTCGTGGTCGCCGCCCCACCGTAGGGAGTGGGGGGCGGCGTGGTCACCGGCGGCGCCGGGGCGCCCAGGAACTGGCTGATCACCTGGTCCGCCTGGGGCTGCTGCACGTAGAGGACGGAGCCGAGCGAGGCGAACTCCGAGGACGACTCGGCATAGGTGGGCAGCGTCGCGGTCGCCAGGTTGGTCGAGGCGAAGTCCCGGAACTCCTGGGCCAACTGGACCAACTCCGAGATGGTGAACGACGAGTCGATGGTCACGCCCTGGACGACCGAGCCGATGAAGGCGTTCAGGGTGAGCGGGTTGTACTGCTTCTCGGCCTGGTTGATGAGGGCCTTGAGGAAGGCGTTCTGGCGCTGGATTCGGCCGAAGTCGCTGGTGCCGTCGTACATCCACTCGCCGTCCTGGTAGTACTCGTAGTGGCGGCTGCGGGCCACGGCCAGCGCGTAGCCCCCGTTCACGTGCTGACAGCCCGTGGTCGTGATGTCGAGGCCGGTGTACTGGTCGCGCGCCGGGTACGGGAAGTCGAGGTAGACACCACCGATGGCGTCGACCGCCCCGCGGAAGCCCAGGAAGTTCAGCTGGACCACGTGTTCGATGGGGATGCCGAAGTTGGCCTCGATGGTCTGGACGAGCTGGTCCGGCCCGTTGGCGTACGTGGAGTTGATGCGGTTGTACGTGCCCGTCTGGCTGGTGTCGCCGGCCACCGCGACCATCGTGTCCCGAGGGATCGACAGCACGCTGATCTGACCCGTCGCGGGCACGACGTGCACGATCTTCACGACGTCGCTCCGCTGACCTCCGGCGGTGGCCTCACTGCCGTAGGCGGCGACATCGGCCGGCGTGAACCCGGAGCGCGAGTCCGAGCCGATCAGCAGCACGTTGAACGGCGCCCCCGGTGGCACCACCTTGAGATGGTGCACCGTGACTTTGGTCACCTGGTGGAAGCGGTACTGCACGTAGAAGTACCCGGTCGTGATGCCGATGAGGGTGAGCGACACGACGACGACGCCGCACAGCAGCACCCAGTCCAACCACGTTCGCTTGGGCTTCGTCCGCTTCGCCTTGCCCACCGACCCGTCGCGGGCCTCGCGCCGCTCCTTCCGGGTCATGACCGTGCCGAGGTCGGGGCCACCGGCGACGGCACCACCCCCCATGGCGGCCAGGAGGTCGGCTCCCGAGTCACCCACGCCGGGGGCCGCCCCCGAGGACGGAGCGTCCGACGCATCTTCGCCGGCACCCGCATCCCCGTCGGACGCACCACCGGACGCACCGCCGGACGCGGCCACCGCGCCGGTCAGGTCGGAGGGCCCGGACGGGTCCCCCGGCACCGGTGGGGCGTCGTCACCCTCGCCCGCGGGGGAATCGGGCCCCGCGCCGCCCGCGCCGGAGTCGTCCGCATCGGAGCGCCGCTTGGCGCTGTGTGCGCCCTTACGGCGGCGGTCTCGGCGGGCCATGGGCTGACGCTAGCAATCCGGGCACCGCGCAACCGGTCACTCCCGGCGGCAGGCGGGAGTCCACGGGAGCGCACCTGCTCAGATATAGGCGGCGTACCCGGTTCGGTCGACGATCTCCGCCAGGTCGGCGCCGCCGGTGGCGACGACCCTGCCCCCCGACAGGACGTGGACCACGTCGGGGTGCAGCACGTCGAGCAGCCGCCGGAAGTGGGTGATGGCCAGGACGCCCAGTCCCCACTCGGTGGTGGCCTCCTGGACGCGTCGTCCGACGTCGGCCAGGGCGTCGACGTCGAGGCCCGAGTCGATCTCGTCGAGCACGGCGAAGCGGGGTCGCAGTACCCCCATCTGGAGCGTCTCGTTCCGCTTGCGCTCGCCCCCGGACAGGTCGACGTTGAGGGGCCGGTCGAGGAAACGCTCGTCGAAGCCGATGCGGGCGGCCTCGGCCCGCAGGCGGTCCGTCAGGTCGGGATCGGGACCACCGACGGGAACCGTCTGGCGGGCGGCGCCGAGCGACTCGAGCAACGACACGCCGGGCACCTCGATGGGGTGCTGCATGGCCAGGAACAGGCCGGCCCGGGCGCGCTGCCAGGTGGGGAGGGCCAGCAGGTCGATGCCGTCCAGGGTCACCGAGCCCCCGAGGACCTCGTAGCCCGGGCGCCCCATCAGGACGTGGGCCAGCGTGCTCTTGCCCGAGCCGTTGGGCCCCATGACGGCGTGGACCTCGCCGCTACGGACGGTGAGGGACACCCCTTGGAGGATCTCCCGCCCCGGGATGCCGACCCGGAGGTCCTCGATGACGAGTTCGCCCGTGCTCACGGGACCACCACCGAGACCTGGCCGTCGGCGACGACCACCTGGTAGACGGGCACCGGCCGAGTCGCCGGGAGCGAGCACGGGGCGCCCGTGCGAAGGTCGAAGGTCGAGCCGTGCTTGGCGCACTCGATCTCGCACTCCGCCGCCCACACCTCGCCGTCGGCCAACGAGAAGTCCTCGTGACTGCACCGGTCGCCCACGGCGTGGAACTCGTCGTCGATGCGCACGAGCGCCACCCGCAGTCCGGCGACGTCGAAGCGCCGGGCCTGGCCGGGGGCGACGTCGTCGACGGCGCACAGCCATGCCGTCGCCGTTCCGTCGGCGTGCTCCACGGTGCCCTCAGTCATGGGAGACCCCCGCCCGGGCGGCCAGTGTCCGACCCACCAGGCCGCGCACACCCGGCACCGGCACCTGATCGGCGATGCTCTCGAAGAATCCGGCCACGATCAGCTGCTCGGCCCGGGCCGGCTCGACGCCGCGTGACTCCAGGTAGTAGCGCTGGTCCTCGTCCACCGGGCCCACCGTCGAGCCGTGGCTGCACTTCACGTCGTTCTCCTCGATGTCGAGGTTGGGCACCGAGTCGGCGTGGGCCCCCTCGTCGAGCACCAGGTTGTGGTTGGTCTGGAGGGCGTCGGACTTCACGGCCCCCCGACGCACGCGGATCAGCCCGCTGTAGACCGAGTGGGAGGTGTCGGCGACGGCCCCCATGAACAGGAGGTCGCTCGTGGTCCGGGGGGCGCGGTGATCCTGGAGTGTCCGGAAGTCGAGCATCTGGTCTTCACGGCCGAAGAAGGCGGCCCGCAGGTTGCTCGCCCCGGACTCCCCCACCAGCGCCGAATCGGTCCGCAGGCGGGCGTAGCTGCCGCCGAGGGCGACGGCGTAGCTCGAGAGGCTGGCGTGGTCGCCGATGGTGCTCGCCTGGTGGGCCAGCTGCCACGTACCGCTCCCCAGCGCCTGGATCGAGACGTAGGCGAGCGACGCCCCGTCCGCCACGCTCAACTCGGTCACGGGGACGACCAGGCGTTCGGCGGGGGGACCGCCCGGAGTCATGAGATCGGTCGGCACCCCGGCCAGCAGGCCGCTGTCGGCGTCGACCACGATCTCCACCACCGCGGCGGTGGCGCCCGTCCCGGCCCGCACGACCGTCCGCGGAAAGACGGCACCGCCGGCCGCGCCCGTCACCACGTGGACGACCACGACGGGGTCGGCGACGGCCGCCGACGGCTGCACGTCGACCACCACCGGATCGATGGCGAAGGCGTCGTTGAGCAGCGGGAAGTCGTGCGGATCGCCCAGCACCCCACCGAGCAGGGCCGCGCCCTCGGCGTGGTCGCCCGCCCGCCCGAGGGAGACGACGTCGTCACCGACGGTCGTGGCGACGGTGGCGAGCACCCCGTTGATGGTCACCACCAGGCCGCTCCGGGGCCCGAGCCCGTCCACCAGCGTGTGGATGCGCTCGGAGGGGGACTGACCCGGCTCGTGGCCGGTCCGGGCCGGTGCCGCCGGACGGAACCGGTCGAGGTCCAGCCGGTCGATCCGGCTGTACCGCCAGACCTCGTCCTTCTCCGTCGGCAGTGGCGACGAGGCGAAGGCCTCGGCCGCCGCGGTGCGGCGGACCGACAGCCAGGGCGGCCCCGGCAGGGCGGCAGCTATGTCAGGGGTGAAGGTGGGCAGGATCTGGACCTCTCGCGGATCGAGGCCCGGACCACGAGCCTCGACCCCGATACTACTGGGCCACCGGAGGATGGCCGCCGGGACAGGTCCCGAGCGGGAGGCGGGCGGGGGCGACGCCACGGCACCGGCCCGCAACCTACGCTGGACACCCATGAGCGCTCCCTCCATCGACTCGTTCTCGTCCGACGTCCTGACCATCGAGGTCGCCGACCAGGTGGCGACGCTCTGGCTCGACCGTCCGGAGAAGCGCAACGCCATGGGCCCCGCATTCTGGGAGGACCTGCCCCGGGCCATGGCCGCCATCGGTGCTGACCCGGGCGTCCGAGCCGTCGTGGTGGCGGCCCGGGGTCCCCACTTCTCGGTAGGGCTGGACCTGGTCGCCATGTCCGGTGTGCTCGGCGGTGGGGCAGGCGGCGGGACCGACGACGGCCCACCTCCCTCGGCGGCCTCCCGTGCCGCCCGACAGCGGTCCGAGATCCTCCG
Organism: uncultured Acidimicrobiaceae bacterium; assembly: GCA_963841885.1. Lineage (GTDB taxonomy): Bacteria > Actinomycetota > Acidimicrobiia > Acidimicrobiales > RAAP-2 > Bog-756. Next base: position 88,348 of record CAWJEK010000015.1, on the reverse strand, counting down.
GCTCCAGGCCTCGGTGACCGCCGTGGCGGACTGCCCCGTCCCGGTCATCGCCGCCGTGCACGGGTGGTGCATCGGCGGAGGAGTCGACGTCATCGCCGCCTGCGATATCCGGCTGGCCAGCGCCGACGCCCAGTTCTCGGTCCGGGAGGCCAAGGTCGCCATCGTGGCGGACCTCGGCAGTCTCCAGCGCCTGCCCGCCATCATCGGCAAGGGCCACGTAGCCGAGCTGGCCTACACCGGCAAGGACATCAGCGCGGAGCGGGCGGCGTCCATCGGCCTGGTCAACCACGTGAGCGCCGACGCGGAGACCGTGCTGGCCGACGCCCGGGCGCTGGCCGCCGAGATCGCCGCCAACTCGCCGGTGGCCGTCCAGGGCACCAAGGCCGTGCTCACGGTCTCCGAGGACCGCAGTGTGGCCGAGGGTCTCGAGTACGTCGCCACCTGGAACTCGGCGTTCCTCGCCTCGGACGACCTCGTCGAGGCCATGACCGCCTTCATGGAGAAGCGGCCGGCCAACTTCACCGGCCGGTAGATCCGGTAGATCCGGGGGACCCGCGCGTCAGCGCTTGCGGCGCCACCACCTGCGCCCGCTCTTCGCGTCCTCGGCGCGGACGTCGGCCAGCACGTCGGGGGCGACGGCGTTGACGATGTCCTCGGCGCTGTCGAGCACGCTGGCCGCCTCCTCCGCCGGCACGTCGGGCATGGGCTCGATGGCCGGCTCCACCAGTGAGCCGTGGGCCCAACCGACGTCAGCCAGCCGGGGCGCATAGGAGGGACAGTCGTCGGGACACTTCCAGGGCGCCTCCGGCGCGAGGTCGAGCACGCAGAAACGCGCCACCTCGCCTGAGTCGTAGGTCCGGCTCTGGAAGTGCTTGCACTCTTCACGCATGGGCATGGACGGGCTCCCTCGTCATCGTCGGACCATTGTGGCGCAGCCCGGGCACTCCCAAGCACCACCGGCTCAGCCGATGGATCCCTCCATCTGGAGCTCGATGAGACGGCTCCACTCGACGGCGTACTCCATCGGCAGGGTGCGGGTGATCGGCTCGATGAATCCGTTCACGATCATGCCCATCGCCTGGGTCTCGGACAGGCCCCGGCTCATGAGGTAGAAGAGCTGGTCGTCGCCGACCTTCGACACGGTCGCCTCGTGGCCGATCCGGGCGTCCCGCTCCCCGACCTCCATGTACGGCTTCGTCTCGGAGACCGATATGTCGTCGAGCAGCAGTGCGTCGCACCGCACGAAACTGCGCGCGTTCTTGGCGCCCTCGTCGACGTGGACGAGGCCGCGGTAGGTGGTGATGCCGGCGTCCTTGGAGATGGACTTGGAGACGATGGTCGAGGTCGTCTCGGGCGCGGCGTGGATCATCTTGGCGCCGGCGTCCTGGTGCTGACCGGCCCCGGCGTAGGCCACCGAGAGCACCTCACCCGACGCCTTCGGCCCCATCAGGTAGACGCTCGGGTACTTCATGGTCAGTCGGGAGCCGATGTTGCCGTCGATCCACTCGACGTGGGCCTCGGCCTCGGCCCGGGCCCGCTTGGTGACCAGGTTGTAGACGTTGTTCGACCAGTTCTGGATGGTCGTGTAGGTGATCCGTGAACCCTCGAGGGCGACGAGCTCGACGACGGCGGAGTGGAGCGAGTCGGTGGTGTACACCGGCGCCGAGCAGCCTTCGATGTAGTGCACCTGGGCCCCGACGTCGGCGATGATCAGCGTCCGCTCGAACTGGCCCATGTTCTCGGCGTTGATCCGGAAGTAGGCCTGCAGGGGCTGGTCGACCACGACGCCGGGCGGCACGTAGATGAACGAGCCGCCGGACCAGACCGCCGAGTTGAGCGCGGCGAACTTGTTGTCGTTGGGCGGGATGACCGTGCCGAAGTACTTCCGGACGAGGTCCGGATGCTCGCGGACGGCGGTGTCCATGTCGCAGAAGATGATGCCGAGGGCCTCGAGGTCCTCGCGATTGCGGTGGAACACGACCTCGGACTCGTACTGGGCGGTGACGCCGGCCAGATACTTCCGCTCGGCCTCGGGGATGCCGAGCTTCTCGTAGGTGTTCTTGATGGCGTCGGGCAGGTCGTTCCAGTCCTCGACCTGACCCGACGTCGGCTTGATGTAGTAGTAGATGTCGTCGAAATCGAGGTCCGGCATGTTCACCGCGAACCAGGCGGCCATGGGCCGGCGGTCGAACCGCTGCAGGGCACGGAGCCGGAAGTCCCGCATCCAGTCGGGCTCCTTCTTCATCGCCGACATCTCGCGCACGATCGCCTCGTTCAGGCCCTTCTTGGGCTTGAAGACGTAGTCCTCTGCGTCGGACCACCCGAGCTTGTACTTGCCGAGGTCGAGGTCGGTGGACGTCATGGGCGCTCCTGGTCGATCGAGGGAGATAATTTCCCCTATCCAGATAGTAACAACCCCGGCACCCCGACCGCGCGGGGCCGTGCCAAGGTGTCCGGATGAGCGACACGCCCCGACCGGACCCCACCGCGGCGGACGCCGCGCCCGCCAGTCCCGCACCACCGGTTGCCGAGCGGCGGCCGGTCACCCTCGAGGCCCACGGCGACACCCGCGTCGACGACTGGTTCTGGCTGCGGGACAAGGACGACCCCGCCGTCATCGCCCACCTCGAGGCCGAGAACGCGTACACCGACGCCGTCACGGCCCCCACGGCCCCCCTCCGGGAGGCCCTGTTCGCCGAGATGGTGGCCCGCATCGAGGAGACCGACCTGTCGGTGCCCGTGCGCAAGGGCCCCTGGCTCTACTACAGCCGCACCAAGGAGGGGGCCAGCTACGGCATCCACTGCCGCCGCCCGGTCGACGGTCCCGAGGATGTCGAGCAGGTGCTGCTCGACGAGAACGTGCTGGCGGAGGGCCACGAGTACTTCTCGCTCGGCAACTTCTCGATCAGCCCCGACCACCGCTGGCTCGTGTACTCGACCGATACGACCGGTGGCGAGCGCCACACCATGCGGTTCCGGGACCTCGTGACCGGGGCCGAGGCCGACGAGTCGATCGAGGACACCTCGTACGGCGTGGCGTGGGCCAACGACGACGCCACCGTCTTCTACGTCCGGGTCGACGAGGCCATGCGCCCCTTCCAGCTGTGGCGCCATCGGGTGGGGACCGACCCGTCCACGGACGGGCTGGTCATCGAGGAGACCGACGACCACTTCTACCTCGGAGTGGGCCGCACCAAGGACGACTGCTACGTCCTGTGCGCGCTCGACTCCAAGATCACCTCCGAGGTCCGCATCCTGGACGCCGACGACCCTGACGGCGCCTTCCGCACCTTCGAGCCCCGCCGCCACGGTGTCGAGTACTCGGTCGACCACGACCGCGGGGACCCGGCCAGCGGCCGCCCCGGCAGATTCCTGGTGGTGACCAACGACGGCGCCGAGGACTTCCGCCTCATGGAGGCCCCCGATGACAGCCCGGGCCGTGGGTCGTGGACGGAGGTCATCCCGGCGCGGGCCGGGGTCCGGCTCGACGCCGTCGACCCCTTCGTGCGCCACCTGGCGATCTACGAACGCGAGGACGGGAGCACCCGGATGCGGGTCGTCGAGCACGCCACCGGCAGGTCGACACCGCTCGCCCAGCCGGAGTCGCCGTCGACCGTGTGGGGAGAGGCGAACCCCGAGTACGACTCGACCGTGCTGCGCTACGGATACACCTCGCTGGCCACCCCCCGGTCGGTCTACGACCTCGACCTCGACACGGGGGAGCTGGACCTGCGCAAGCGGCAGCCGGTGCTGGGTGAGTTCGACCCCGCCCGGTACCGCACCGATCGGCTGTGGGCCACGGCCGACGACGGGACCCGGGTGCCGATCTCGGTGGTCTGGCGTCCCGACCTGGTGGCCGGGCCCGTGGCCGGGTCCGCGGGGGCCCCGTGCCTGCTGTACGGCTACGGCTCCTACGAGGCGTCGATGGATCCGACCTTCTCGTCGCTGCGGTTGAGCCTGCTCGACCGGGGCTTCGTGTTCGCCATCGCCCACGTGCGCGGCGGGGGCGAGATGGGTCGCCGCTGGTACGAGGAGGGGAAGTTCGCCGCCAAGCCGAACACCTTCACGGACTACGTAGCCTGTGCCCGCCACCTGGTGGCCGAGGGCTGGACGTCCCCCGACCGACTGGCCGGTCGGGGCGGCAGTGCCGGAGGACTGCTGATGGGGGCGGCCGCCAACCTGGCACCCGACCTGTTCCGGGCCATCGTCGCCGAGGTGCCTTTCGTCGACTGCCTGACCACCATCCTCGACGAGACGCTGCCCCTCACCGTCCTCGAGTGGGAGGAGTGGGGGAACCCGGTGGAGGATCCCGAGATCTACCGGGTCATGAAGTCGTACTCCCCCTACGACAACGTGGCCTCCACCGGCCCGGACGGACGTCCGGTGCGCTACCCGGACATCCTGGCGACCGGCGGGCTCTCCGATCCCCGGGTGGGATTCTGGGAGCCGGCCAAGTGGGTGGCCAAGCTGCGGGCCGCCAACCCCGAGAACCGGGTGCTGCTCAAGACGGAGATGGGGGCCGGTCACGGTGGTCCGTCCGGCCGCTACGACGCCTGGAAGGACGAGGCCTTCGTGTACGCCTTCCTCCTCGACACCCTGGGCCTCGCCGACACGCCGCTGCAGCCCTATCCGGCCGACCCTCCGGTCTGACCGGCCCCGCTCCGGCCGTCAGGTGCCGGTGGTCGTCGACGAGCTCGAGGAACCCGAGCCGGAGGTGGACGGACCCGGCACCGTCGAGGTCGGTGTGGTGCCGGGGGTGGCGGTGGGCGACGGCGTGAAGGTCGCCACGAACGGGGTGTGGATCGGGGTCGGCAGGACGACGGGGACGGCGTCGATCTCGAGGGTCACGTCCGGCGCGCCCAGCCCTACCGTCGTGGCTCCCGAGGCCTGCACCCGCTGGACCTTGCCGGCCGTCAGCAGACCGGCCCAGACGGTGGAACCGGTGGCCACCGAGTCGACCTGGGTCCACGACGTGCCCGTCGCCGTCAGGGTGATCTGGTAGGTCGTGTGCGGCAGCGAGTACGCCGCCGCCGCGCCCGACGACGAGGTGGACGTGGCCACGTACTGGGTCGGCAGCGTGGTGGGTGGCGGTCTGGTGGTCGTCGTCGACCGCGGCACCGTGGTGGTGGACGATCCGGCGTGGTCGGGCCGGGTCGTCGACGTCGACGAGTGGGCGCCCGAGGTGGTGTGCGACCGGTGGCTGCCGATGATGGCCAGGGCCGCGAACACGATCACGACGACGATGACGACCATGATGCCCGTGCCCGGCCGGCGGCGGTGGTTCATCGAGGCGAGGGCGATGCGTTGCGAGCGGTCGGTGCGCGGTGGGGTGGTCGGCTCCGTCGGAGCGAACGGGCCGCCCCGCTCTCTCGGGTGGGCGTCGTCGAAGACGATGGGGGCGTCCGGGTCGGGGAACTCGTCGGTGCCCCGTACCGGTACCGGGGGTACCACCAGATCGCCCGGGGGCCCGACCGGGGTGGACACCACGGTCGGGCCGGCCGGGGCGGGGCGTCCGCTCGGGACCACCCGCACCGGCCGCACGGTCGGTGGGCCGATCCGCTCCGACAGGTGCTCGAGGGTGCCCAGGGCGTGGTTGTAGTTCTGGACGGAGTGGGCGTCGCCCCGCCGGGGTCGCCGGATCAGCACGACCGCCAGGGCCACCACGACCACCACCACGACCACGAACACGAGGGTCCACATCCGGTCTATTCAACCCCGAATCCACCCCCTGGCGGGAGGGCACCCCCGGCGGGGGCGGGTCGCCCCCCGCCCAGGACGGCACATCGTCCCTGGGTAGAGGCCTCAGATGGCGGTGACGGCCGTCATCCCCCCGTCCACCGTCAGATGGGCGCCGGTGACGAATGAAGCCTCCGCCGACAGCAGGAACCGGATCGGGCCGGCGATCTCGTCGGGGGTGGCGATGCGCTGCAGCGGTGTGGCGGCCTCGATCTGCTCGCGGAACCCCGGCAATTCGAACGCCGGCTCGAGCATCGGGGTGGCCACCGCCCCCGGGCAGACGGCGTTGACGCGGAATCCTTCGGTGGCATATCGCTGGGCGAGCGACCTCATGACGCCGAGGACCCCACCCTTCGACGCGCAGTAGGCGGTCAGCACGGAACTCCCGAACAGCCCTTCGATGGACGAGATCAGCACGACGGCCGACCCCGGTCCCGCCTCCCGGAACGGGGGGATCAGATGGCGGCTGATGACGGCGGCGGCGCGCAGGTTGACGTTGAGGGTGGCGTCCCAGATGGCGTCGTCGATGTCGTCGACGGTCGCCGCCCCCGACACGCCGGCCCCATGGACGAACCCGCCGAGCGAGCCCAGCGCCGCCGCCGCGGCGGGCACCGCGTCGGCCACGGTCGCCGAGTCGGACACGTCGACCACCTCGGCATGGGCCACCACCCCGAGGTCCCGGCACGCCGCCGCCGTCGCCTCGGCGCCGGGGCCGTCGAGGTCCCAGACGGCCACCGGGCGTCCGACCTCGGCCAGGGCGAGGGCCGTCGCCCGGCCGATCCCGGACCCCCCGCCCGTGATCAGTACGCCGGTCCCGGGGGTGCCGAGGCGGTCGGACGGGGTGGCGGTGGACGGTGCGGCGTCGGTCTTGGCGGTCATGGGAGGAGTCTTCCAGACGGTCCCCCGACTCCCGGAGACTCTCCGACTCCGGCCCGACCGGCCCGTGGCACCGGTGGCCCCGGGGGGCGGTCGCTCAGGTGCGCAGGCCGAGGTAGGGCTGGCGACCCGGCGGGATCTCGGACCGACGCGGGTTGGCCTGGTCCCGCGCCGAAAGGACCGGGTCGGTGACCCCCCAGTCGCCGGCGATGGCCGGGTCGTCCCAGGCCACGCCCAGCTCGTCCTCGGGGTTGTAGTAGCCGTCCACCAGATACCAGAGCGTCAGGTCGGTCAGCGACGCGAAGCCGTGGGCCACGCCCGGCGGGATGAAGAGGCCCCGGTCGTGGTCGCCCGAGAGGTCGAGGGAGAGGGTGGCCCCGTCGGTCGGTGATCCCTGCCGGAGGTCGTGGAGAACCACCCGGGCGGTGCCGGCCAGCACGTACCAGTAGTCCGACTGGTGCAGGTGGTAGTGGAGTCCGACGACCGCCCCGGCCTGCTTGGTCGACCGGTTCCCCTGGATCATCTCGCGCCCCAACGGGAACCAGCTGCGGCGGTACGTCTCGACGAACCGACCCCGCTCGTCACCGTGGGCGTCGGGCTCCACCACGATGACGTCGCGGATGACGTCGGATTCGATGATCTGCGGCACGGTCCCTACCCCTCCTGCGACGCCCGGTCGTGGGCGACCGTGGCGAAGTGACTGTGGAAGAAGAGGAGCGGCGACCCGTCGCCCACCCCCAGGTCGATGACCCGCCCGAGGATCAGCTCGTGGTCGCCCGCGTCGTGGACGAGCTCGACCCGGCAGTCCACCCAGGCCAGGCTGCCGGCGATGACGGGCGACCCGGTACCGGGCGCCGGATGCCAGTCGACCCCGTCGAATTTCGGACCGCCGGACACGGCGAAACCGCGGCACAGCTCCTCCTGGTCCTCGGCCATGACGTTGACGCAGAAGCTGCCGGACCGGGCGATCCGGGGCCAGCTCGTCGAGGTCCGGGCCGGGGCCACGGCCACATAGGGGGGGTCGATCGACAAGGAGACGAAGCTCTGGCACGTGAAGCCCACGGGCTCACCCGACTCCATGCCCGACACGATGGTCACGCCGGTGGCGAACATCCCCATGGCTTCCTTGAACCGGGCCAGATCGAACACGGGCGCCTCGCTCGGCGCGTCGGGCGCCCCGCTCACCGCTTCTTCACCTCGAAGGTCCCACCCTCCTTGGCCGAGTGGACCTCCAACTTCCCGATCGACTGCGCCACCTGACGGGCGCCCCGCAGCATCGAGTCGAGCTGGCGGTCGGTGTGACCGGGATCGTGGTGGAACAGGTCGAGCCGCCGGGCGCCGGCCTGGGTCGCCACGTGGACCGCGTAGGCCGGCGTCGAGTGCCCCCAGTCGAAGAGCTCGACGAACTCCTCCTCGGTGTACTGCGAGTCGTGGAGGAGGAGGTCGACGCCGTCGCACAGCTCCAGGACCTCGGAGGCCACCGTGGTCCGGTCCACCGGCGACTGGTGGTCCGGCACGTAGGCGAGGGAGGCGCCGTCGGCCTCGATGCGGAAGCCGAGGGTGTTGCCGATGTGGGGCACGGTCCGGACCTTCACCGAGATCCCCCCGAGCTGGAACTCGTCGTTGCCCTTCAGGTCGTGGTAGCGGAGCTCCCCCCGGAAGTCGGCCATGTGCACCGGAAAGAACGGTGGTTTCACCATGCCGGCCATGGTGGCCTGCAGCGTGTCGTCCACCTGGGAGGGGCCGTAGATCTCGAGGAGGGCACCCGGGTCGCGCATCGGCGGGAAGAACGGCGTGCCGAGCACGTGGTCGTAGTGCAGATGGGTCAGGAGGCAGTTGCCCCGCATGGGTCGGCCCGTCGGGGCCAGGTCGGCCAGGAGGTAGTGACCCAGGGCCCGCAGACCCGTACCCATGTCGAGTACCAGGGGTGGCTCGCCGTCGACCTCGACCAGGACACATGACGTGTTGCCCCCGTACCGACGCTGTTCGTCGGACGAACACGGGCACGAGCCCCGGACACCGAAATAGGAGATACGCACAGGGGGAGGAGGCTAGTCGCGGTGGCGGGGGGTCGGTCGGGCTACCCTCCGCCCATGCCCGACACCCGCCCCTCCGACAGGACCGTCCGCACCGTGACGGCCCGTGGCCTGGACTTCGCCTACCTGGAGGAGGGCCCGGTCGACGGCCCCCTGGCGCTCTGTCTGCACGGGTTCCCCGACACGGCCCACACCTGGCGCCACCTGCTGCCGGCACTGGCCAACGCCGGCTACCACGCGGTCGCCCCGTTCCTGCGGGGCTACGCCCCGACGGGGGTCCCGGCCGACGGCCGCTACGACACGGGCACCCTGGCGCTCGACGCCTGTGCCCTGCACGAGGCGCTCGGCGGCGACGGGCGGGCGGTCATCGTGGGTCACGACTGGGGGGCGCTCCTGACCTACCCCGCCGCGGCCCACGAGCCCGACCGCTGGAGCCGGGTCGTGACCCTGGCCGTGCCGCCGCCGGCCTCCATGGGCTTCGGGTTCTTCGACTACGACCAGCTGCGGCGCAGCTGGTACGTCTTCGTCTTCCAGACTCCACTGGCCGAGTTCGCCGTCGGCCAGGACGACCTGGCCTTCATCGACCGACTCTGGGCCGACTGGTCCCCCGGTTACGACGGCACCTGGGACGCCGCCCGGGTGAAGGAGGCCCTCGGCTCCGAGGAGCGCCTGTCAGCCGCCATCGGCTACTACCGGGCCATGCTCGGACCACCGTCCGACGATCCGGCCGCCGCGGCCGCCGCGGCCGCCGGCGAGACGCCCGCTCCCCAGCCCGCTCTCTACCTCCACGGGGCGGCCGACGGCTGCATGGGCGTCGGGATCATCGGCCCGGTGACCGATCACCTCGGCCCGGGATCCGAGCTGGTCGTCGTCGAGGACGCCGGGCACTTCCTGCACCTCGAGCGGCCCGAGACCGTCAACGCCCACATCCTCGGGTTCCTCGCCCGGTAGGACGCAGGTCACTCCCGGGCCGGCGAGCCGGCCCGGCCATGCCCGGAGGCGCCGGCTCGGTCCGGCCGGTGCGCCAGGTCGGCCACCGCCCGGGCCATCTCGTCGAGCACGGCCAGGCGCCCGGGGTCGTCGGTCGGAACGCACCTCCGGCGCCAGGGGTTGTACTCGGTGCCGATGATGCCGGCGTGGTCCGTCCCGACCCGGCGGAGCACGACCCGCCAACCTGCGCCGTCCAGTTCGGCGGCCGCTCCGACGGACCGCTCCACCGGCACGATCGGGTCGTCCGTCCCGTGGGCCAGCAGTGCGGGCCGGCCCGCTCCCCCGACCCGTTCCCCCGCTCCACCCCGACCGTCGAAGGGCGACCCGTCGTAGGAGCCGGCCAGTCCGACGAGCCCCGCCGGATTCCAGCCGTCGGCTATCCCGGGACGCCCGGCCACCGCGGCGGCCGCATTGGCCCCGAGTGACCAGCCGGCCAGCACCATGCGTCCCGGGTCACCGCCCAGACCCGCGGCTGCCGACCGGGCGAAGTCGATCGAGGCCAACAGATCCTCGGGTCCCGCCACGTCGTCATCGGACCGCCAGTCGGGCACGAGCACCAGCGGACCGAGCCGGGCGATCCCGGCGGCCAGCGGCGCCAGGATGTCGCGCTCGTCGGGACCACTGCCGTGCCAGAACAGGACGACCGGCGCGCCCGCCGCGCCCGGCGGCCGGAAGACGTCGACCAGCCGGCCGGGGCGGTAGGGCTCGGCGTGGCAACCGACGCCCGGTGGCGTCGCGCCCCGCGGGGCTGCGTCGGACCGGCCCCTGTTCACCGCGGACCGTCCACCATCCGCCGCCCGGACCGGACCTAGTCGCCGAGCCGACGGAGCCAGGGCACGACCGTCTTCAGGAAGTCGTTCCGGTCCGGGCTCGCCAGCAGGGGGTCGAGGTGGCTGTACGTGGTGGTCCGGCTGACCGTCGTCAGGCTCGGGATCTTCGACTCGGCCTTGTACGCCTCGGCGCTATCGACCACCGTGTTGTTCGCCCCACCGAGCGAGGTCTGGAAGGCGTACAGCGGGTCGTCGACCTGGGACGTGTGCGACAGGCGGAGGCCGAGGTAGGTCGCCTCCGGTGTCTGTCGTAACGAGGCGGCGACGCCGGCGTCGATCGACAGACGCTCGGGGTAGTACCACTCGGAAGCGGCCAGGGGCGTCTGGGCGAACGTGTCGATCACGTTCTGGATCGGCGTGATCGCCGTCGTCCACCCAGCCCGCCGGGTCACCCGTGGTGGCCACCGTGCCCGAACGAACCTGGATCAGTCCGAGGCTCTTGGGTGAGGTCCGGTAGTCGAAGGCGTACCCGAACTGGGCCTCGTTGGTGACGGGAACCGGAGGCTTGAACTCCGCCGGCAGCAGCGGGAACGTCTGGAACGTCGTGGAGGGGGCGTCGGGCTCCTTCAGGGCGGTGACCGCGCCCACCTCGCTGAACACGCCGGTGATCCAGGGCAGGCCCACGCCCAGGAGGTCGAGCCACGGTCCCTTGGTCTGGAGCTGGGCGAGGGACGCCTGCACGGAGGCCATCGTCGGAGCCGGCCCGAAGGAATCCTCGGCCCCCGCACAACCGTCGATGCAGATGACGCCGTTGATGGTCGGAGTACCCGGCCGTGCCGTCGAAGTCCCACGCCGGATAGACGGCCGCCTCGGTCCCGCCGAGGGAGTGACCGCCCAGGGTCACCGTGCGCTTGCCCCCTCCTGCGCCTTCATGATCACGGCGTGGAGGTCGTTCATGGCCACGGCCATCCCCCAGTCGGCGACGAACCCGTAGTCCGACGCCTGGAGGGGCCGGTAGTGGTCGGTGATCTTCGGGTCCGAGAGCCAGCCCAGGTAGTAGTCGAACATCTCCTGGGTGGTCGTCCTGCCCGCCAGCGTGGACTGCACGACCGACTCGTCCTGGAGGGCGCCCTCGCGACGCATCTCGGCCCACACCTGGAGGTGGGGCACGTGGCTGGCCAGGTAGGGCCGACGAGGTCGAAGTCACCGGCGCCGCTGTTGGTGCCCGGTACCAGCACGAGCACGTTCGTGGCCGAGGGGCCGCCGAATGTTCGCACCTGCACCTGGTCGTACTTCGCCGGTGTGCCCGCCACGGCGGGCGTCGGGATGGTCAGGACCGATTCGGGCACCGAGTCCGGGCGCCCCGATGGCGGTCGGCGTCCCGGCACGGTGGTGGACGTCGACGAGGACGAGGAGGAACGACCGCACCCGGCCAGCACGACGGCGGCGACCAGAACGGCGGCGGCAGCCACCACGCCGGCGACGGTCCCCGCCCTTCCCCTGTTCCTTGCATGGCGCTCCCCCGACTCAGCCCCCGCCGGTACGGGCCGGGGGGGTCGCCCGGGCGGGCGACGGCCCAACCGTAGCCAGCCCGGGCGGCGGGCAGGACGGGACGACGCCCCCGGGCGGCACGTCAGGGCAGGTTCCACACTCCGTGATCGTCAGATCACGGCCAGCCCCTCGACCAACAGGTGGTCCGCCACCGTCCGGGCCCGGTCCGGGATCGTCCGGCCACCCGGCCGCCGCCGCCAGACCGTCCGCCCGGATCGGCCCGACCGCAGGGCGGCCATCAACCGCCCCGACCCTGGCGGTCGGACCCGACGAATCGGGACTGGGGGACGGACACGCCCGCCGAGCCCGCCGCCGGATCCGGACCGGGTCGACCCGCCGCGGCCCAGCGGCACCGGCGGCGGACCGGGCAGACGGTGCAGTCGGGGGTCCGGGCCGTGCACACCGTGGCCCCCAGATCGAGCAGCGCCTGCCCGAACGACCAGCCCCGACCGGCGGGCACCATGGCGTCGACCAGGGCCTGCGCTTCGGCCGGCCGCAGCGGGCGCCCGGCGACCGCCCGGGAGAGCACCCGCCCGGCGTTGGTGTCGACCACTCCGACGTCCCGCCCGAAGGCGAAGGCCAGCACCGCCCGCGCCGTGTAGGGCCCGACACCCGGCAGTGCCAGCAGCTCGTCGAGGGTGTCGGGCACCGACCCGCCGTGCACCTCGACCACGACGGTCGCCGCCCGGTGCAGGTTGCGGGCCCGCCGGTTGTAGCCCATTCCCTCCCACGCCCGGAGGACGTCGCCGAGCGGCGCCGATGCGCACGCCGACGGCGTCGGGAAGGCGCTGAGGAACCGGTGGTACGCCGGCACCACCCGGGACAGCTGGGTCTGTTGGGCCAGGGTCTCGCTGACCAGGACGGCCCACGGGTCGCGGGTGCCCGCCAGGGCAGGTCGTCACGCCGGGTACGCCCCCCGGCGGCGGCACCCCAGTCGGCGACGGCGGTGCCGAGCGCACGGACCTGATGGAGCGGTCGCACCCCGCCGGCGGTCACCGCGGCCCGTCGCCCCGCGGCCTCACGACCAGACGTCGTCCCCGTAGGGGCGCTGCCGCGGCGGAGCGGAGGCCTCCTTCCACACCATGACCTTGCGTCGGAAGAAGCACACCTCCTCGCCGCGCTGGTTGAAGGCCTTGGTCTCGACGGTCACCACCCCCCGGTCGTCGCGCGACCGGACTCGGCCTTGTCGATGACCTTCGTCTCGGCGTAGATGGTGTCCCCGTGGAACGTCGGCGCCCGGTGCAGCAGCGTCTCGACCTCCAGGTTGGCGATGGCCGCTCCGCTGACGTCGGGCACGCTCATCCCGAGGGCCAGCGAGTACACGAGATTCCCGACCACGACGTTCTTCTTCTGGACCGACTCGTTCTCGGCGAACCACGCGTTGGTGTGCAGCGGGTGGTGGTTCATGGTGATCATGCAGAAGAGGTGGTCGTCCGCCTCCGTGATCGTCTTGCCGGGCCAGTGCCGGTAGACGTCGCCCGGGGTGAAGTCCTCGAAGTAGCGGCCGAAGGGACGGTCATACGTGGTCATGACCGCCGATAGTAGGCGGGGCCCGGCGCCGGCTCCGGCGGAGCCGGTCGCCGCCGGTCAGGCGGCGGGCTGTGGCAGGGGCCGGGTCGTGAAGGCCAGCACCCAGTCCGGGTGGCTGTCGCCGTCGATGGCCATCCTCCACGTGTACCGGGTCCCGGGGGTGAGCGGCAGCGGTCCGAGGTTGACGGCCAGCGCCACGTCCACCGGAGAGCCCTCGGGGACGTCGGTCGGCCGACCCACGGTGAACTCGCCCCGCACCTCGACCGGGTGCTCGCCGTCCGGCGTGGGCACCAGGACCGGACCGCCGTCGGCGTCCTCCAGGTACAGCTCCCAGTGGTGGGAGGCCTCCGCCTCGTGCCAGCCCACGTCGATCTTGAGGGCGATGGCCGAGGGGACCGGGTCGGGTCCGGTCATGCTCCACCCGCCTCCGAGGACGTAGAGCTTGCCGTCGGCCACCTGGGCCGAGTCACAGAGGATCATGGTTACCTTCACGAAGGGTGAGGCTACCGGTTCCGCGGGGGACCCCCCGCACCCACGGACCCGACCGGATCCCCCGGCGGGTGGCGCCCGGACCGACCGGTATCGTTGCCCGGATGGAACTTCGCGGCCTGCGGGACGACGTCTACCGGCGGCCGTTGGCCACCGCGCTCGACCGGCTCGGAATCGGCCCCGGCTGGACGTGCGTCGACGTCGGGGCCGGTGGTGGCGACGTGTCCGTGGCCCTGGCCGAGATCGTCGGACGCGACGGGCGCGTCTACGCCGTCGACTCCGACCCCACGACCCGCGACGAGGTCGCCTCGGCCGCGGCCGCCCACAGCCAGGTGCTCGCCATCACCCAGGCCGGGGAGGACCTGCGACTGCCCGAGCCGGTCGAACTCGCCTTCTGCCGTTTCCTGCTGCTCCACGTGGCGGACCCGGGCGTCGTGCTCCGACGCATGGCCGCCGCCGTCCGGCCCGGGGGCTGGGTGGTGGCCCAGGAACCCATCACCTCCGCCGGCCGCATCGCCGGTCGGCCCTTCTCCATGCCGGACGCCAGGCACCCCGACATCGGCGCCCTCCTCCCGTCGCTCGTGCGCGATGCCGGGTTGGTGACGGTCGACGCCTGGGCCGAGGCGCCGGCCGGCGCCGGGCCGGGACCGGTGGCCGACTACCTCGAGGTGCTCACCGAGGTCGACCCGGGGGACGACCCGGTCGTCCTGCCGCCCCTGGTGACGGTGGTCGCCCAACGGCCCCTCGACTGAGCGGGGCGACGTCGGGGCTCCCACCGGGCTCCGGGTCGGCTGTCGGGGTCCCGGAGGGGCCGGATATCCTTGGGTGGTGACCACCGACTCCCCCGCCGCACCCGATCTGCTCGCCGCCACCGACGCCACCGCGGTGGCCCGATCCGTCGTCGAGTCGGGCATCGAGGCCCTACGGGCGGCCGGAGGGCCCGACCGGGCCCAGGTGCTGGCCTATGACGTGTCCCACGCCGCGGCGGCCGTGCGCACGGCCGAGTCGGCCCTGTCCTACGGCGCCCACGGCGACACCGAGGCCCGCATCGCCTGCGCATTCGTCGCCGACGCCTTGGCCGACCTGGCCTCCCGCCTGGTGGGCCGGAGCACCGAGTGGGGCGTCGCCGTCGACTGGATGGCTCCGGCCGAGTCGTTCGTCGCCACCTACCGCGATCCGGTGTTCCTCGCGTCGCTGGCCGAGACCCAGGGCGAGCGGCACCTCGACCCCGACTTCGAACTGGTGCGCGACACGTTCCACCGGTTCGCCGACGAGCAGATCCGCCCCCGGGCCGAGCACATCCATCGGGCGAACACCGACATCCCCGAGGAGATCATCTCCGGCATGGCCGAGATGGGCGGGTTCGGGATGTCCGTTCCCGAGGAGTACGGCGGTTTCGCCGCCGAGGGCGACGCCGACTACCTGTCGATGGTCGTGGCCACCGAGGAGCTCACCTGGGGGTCGCTGGGCGCCGGCGGCTCGTTGATCACTCGTCCCGAGATCCTGACCCGGGCCATCGTGAAGGGCGGCACCGAGGAGCAGAAGCAGTACTGGCTGCCGAAGCTGGCCACCGCCGAGGTGCTCGGGGCGGTGGCCGTCACCGAACCGGACTACGGCTCGGACGTGGCCGGCGTCATGCTGCCGGCCACCAAGGTCGACGGGGGCTGGATCCTCAACGGGGTGAAGACGTGGTGCACCTTCGCGGCGCGGGCCGACGTCCTGCTGCTGCTGGCCCGCACCGATCCCGACCGCTCCAAGGGCCATCGGGGTCTCTCGATCTTCCTCGTGGAGAAGCCCCCGGCCGACGGCCACGGATTCACGTTCACCCAGGAGCCCGGAACGGACGGCCGGCCCGCCGACTCCGGCGGGAAGATGGAGGGCCGGGCCATCGACACCCTCGGCTACCGGGGCATGCACTCCTACGAGGTCTCCCTCGAGAACTGGTTCGTGCCCGACGCCAACCTGATCGGCGGCGAGTCGGGACTGGGCCAGGGCTTCTACCTGCAGATGCAGGGCTTCGAGAACGGGCGTCTGCAGACCGCGGCCCGCGCCGTCGGCCTCATGCAGGCCGCCTACGAGGCGGCGCTCGAGTACGCCACCAACCGCGTCGTATTCGGCTCCCCCATCGCGGACTACGAGCTGACCAAGGTGAAGCTGGCCCGCATGGCGGTCCTGATCCAGGCCTCGCGGCAGTTCGCCTACGAGGTGGCCCGCCTGATGTCCAAGGGCGAGGGCGCCCTCGAGGCGTCGATGATCAAGGCCTACGTCTGCCGCTCGGCGGAGTGGGTCACGCGGGAGGCCCTGCAGATCCACGGGGGCATGGGCTACGCGGAGGAGTACCCGGTCAGCCGGTACTACGTCGACGCACGCGTCTTGTCGATCTTCGAGGGCGCCGACGAGACGCTGTGCCTCAAGGTCATCGCCCGCCGCCTCCTCGCCGGCGGCTGACCGCGACCGACACCGCCCGCGGCAGCGGATCGTCCCGCACCGATAGCCTCCGGCCATGAGCGCACCCTCGCCCGCCGGGGGACACGACCACGCCGGCCACCACGCCGGCCACCACGGGGGCGACCGGCCGGACGTCCTCGACGAGGCGTACTGGGACGAGCGCTACGCCTCGAAGGAATCGATGTGGAGCGGTGACCCCAACGCCCAGCTGGTGGCCGAGGTCGATGGGCTCCCACCCGGGCGGGCTCTCGACGTGGGCTGTGGGGAGGGGGGCGACTCGGTGTGGTTGGCCCGGCGCGGCTGGCAGGTGACCGGGATCGACATCTCGGGAACCGCGCTCGAGCGGGCCCGGCGCCACGCCGAAGGGGCGGGGACCGACGTGTCGGCGCGCACCACGTGGGTCCGGGCGGACATCACCTCATTCGTGCCGGAGCCGGGCCGGTTCGATCTGGTCTCGGCCCACTTCCTGCCCCTCCCGGGTGACCGGCGGGACGAGGTCCACCTACGTCTGGCCCGGGCGGTCGCGCCCGGCGGAACCCTGCTGCTGGTGGCCCACGACCCGACGGACGTGACCATGGTGACGCGCATGCCCTTCATCGGTGACTTCTTCGCCGCGGCCGGCCCGATGGCCGGAGCCCTGCCCGCCGACGAATGGGACGTCGAGGTGGCCGAGGCCCGTCCCCGGACGGTGGACGATCCCGAGGGCGGCCGGATGACCGTCCACGACGCGGTGGTGGTCGCCCGCCGGACGATCCCCGCCTGACGCCGGCGAACCCCTACGAGTCGCTGTTGACCCGGGTCAGCTCGATCGAGATCTGGTCGTCGGCCAGCTCCTGACCGCTGAAGACGCAGTCGAAGACCTTGGCCACCCGCAGCACCATCTCGGCGTTCGAGGCGCTGACCGCCATGTGACAGGCACCGTCGGCGCTGAGCCGCTCCCACAGGATGCCGATCTCGAACCCGCGCTGGAACTCGGGGTCGTCGGTGTCGAAGTGCAGGACCGATTCCATGCCCCTGGTATCGGCCGGTCCGCGCACTTTCTTGACCCCGGGCGACTCGGAGGTCGGCCGAGGGTGGTCCACCGCGGGGTGATTGACGTCCGGGGACGGCACCGCCGACGATGAGGGATGGCCGACGGACCCCGGACGTTGCTCGACCGCTTCCTGGACGCGCTCGACACCGGTGACGCGCGCCCCGACGTGGAGTTCCTTCCGGGCGGCACCCTCCCCTCGGCGTTCGGGGTCAGCGATCTGGCCCAGGCGTCGATGGCGGCGGCCGGTACCGCACTGTCCCGGTTCGTGGCCGGTCCGGACGGGACGGATCCGCCACCGGTGACGGTCGACCGCGACCTGGCATCGGCCTGGTTCGCCTTCTCCCTCCGACCGGAGGGTTGGGAGCTGCCGCCGGTGTGGGACGCGCTGGCCGGTGACTACGCCTGCCTCGACGGCTGGGTCCAGTTCCACACCAACGCCCCCCACCACCGGGCGGCGGTGCTGCGGGTCCTCGGCGGGCCCGGCGAACGCGAGGCGGTGGCGGCCGAGGTGGCCCGCTGGCGCGCCGACGACCTGGAGGTCGCCGTCGTCGGTGCCGGGGGCGTCGCCGCCGCCCTCCGCTCCATCGAGGCGTGGGACACCCACCCCCAGGGCATGGCGGTGGCCGCCGAGCCCCTCCTCCACGTCGAACCCGGCGACACGGCCGGCGACACCGCGGTCCGAGCCGTCAGACCCGACCGACCGCTCGCCGGGCTGCGGGTGCTCGACCTCACCCGGGTCCTGGCCGGACCGGTGGCCACCCGCCTGCTGGCCGGGTGGGGCGCCGACGTGCTCCGGATCGACCCGCCCGACTGGGACGAGCCGAACCTCGTGCCCGAGGTCACCCTGGGCAAGGCGTGCGCCCGCCTCGACCTACGGACGCCGGGCGGACGGGACCACCTGCTCGGGCTGCTGGCCTCGGCCGACGTCCTCGTCCACGGGTACCGACCCGGTGCCCTCGAGGGCCTGGGACTCGGGGACGACGCCCGCCGGGTCACGCGCCCCGGCCTGGTCGACGTGAGCCTCGACGCCTACGGATGGACCGGACCCTGGTCGGGCCGACGGGGTTTCGACAGCCTGGTCCAGCGCAGCTCGGGCATCGCCGATGCGGGCCGGCGGGCCGCCGGCGTCGACCACCCGGTGCCGCTGCCCGTCCAGGCTCTCGACCACGCCACCGGCTACCTGCTGGCGGCGGCGGTGCTGACCGGACTGGCGAGGCGCAACGAGGACGGCCGGGGCAGCCGGTGGCGGGCGTCTCTCGCCCGCATGTCCCGGCTGCTGGTCGACGCCGGCGTC
The DNA here is from genome assembly GCA_963841885.1 of uncultured Acidimicrobiaceae bacterium. GTDB lineage: Bacteria > Actinomycetota > Acidimicrobiia > Acidimicrobiales > RAAP-2 > Bog-756. The sequence continues at coordinate 69,595 of CAWJEK010000015.1, read as the reverse complement.
GGATCCCGGATCACCGGTGAGGGGATCGATCCGGCGGAGCCGGGCCGGGACGCACCGGTCGAGCACACGACCTGGGGTGACGCCCGACGCCTGCCACCGCCGCTGGTGGTGTCCGGCTCCCCCCTGCGCTGGAGCCGTCCGGCCGTTCCGCTCGGCTCGTCACCGGCGGAGTGGCCGGCGTGATCCGGCGCCGGCGGTCGGGTCGACCCGTCAGATGACCCCCGTCAGCTGACGCTCCCGGCGGCGGCCCCGGCGGGGGCGGCGCGGTGCGAGGTCCGCCGCACGACATCGACCAGCGCCAGCAGCAGCGCCGCGGCGCCGAGCCCGGCGCCGAAGATGCAGACGCCGGCCCAGCGGTGCTCGCCGTAGAGCCAGCTCCCGACGGCCGAGCCCAGTGCGCCACCGACGAAGTAGCAGACCATGTACGACGAGTTGATCCGGCTGCGGGCCTCGGGGGCCAGGCGGTAGATGATCGACTGGTTCGTCACCTGCAGTCCCTGTACCCCGACGTCGAGGACGAGGATGCCGAGGATCATCAGCCACAGGCTGTGACCACCGAACCACAGCGGCAGGAACGAGGCGCCCACCAGGAGGGCGAACACGGTGGTGGTGAGCCGGGTGAGGTCCCGGTCGGCCCAACGGCCGGCGATGTTGGCGGCCAGGGCGCCCGCCGCCCCCACCAGTCCGAACAGGCCGATGGTGGCGTCGCCGTAGTGGAACGGGGCACGCGAGAGGACGAAGGCCATCGTCGTCCAGAAGGCACTGAAGGCGGCGAACCCGAGCGCACCGAACGCGGCCCGGCGCCGCAGCAGCGGCTCGGCCAGGAAGAGGTCGGCCGTCGACCGGAGCAGCGACAGGTAGGAGAGGCGCGGTCGGTCGTGCTCGCCGGGCAGCACCCGGGCCAGCACGATGGCCATGGCCGCGCACAGGACGGCGGCGACGACGTAGACGGCGCGCCACCCGGCGATGCCGGCCACGATGCCCGACACCGTCCGGGCGAGGAGGATGCCGAGCAGCAGACCGGTCATGACCATGCCCACCACCCGGCCGCGGCTGTCGTCGTCGGCCAGCGAGGCCGCCATGGGGACGAGCATCTGGGCGACCGTGGAACCGGCGCCCACCAGCAGGGCCACGCCGATCAGGAATCCGACGCCGGGCGCCGCCGACGAGGCGACGAGCGCCACGGCCGTGACCGCCAGGGCGGCGGGAACCAGGCGGCGGCGGGCCAGGAGGTCGCCCAGGGGCACGAGCAGGGCGAGGCCGAGGGCGTACCCGACCTGGGAGAAGGTGACCACCAGCCCCACGGTGGCCGAGCTCGCCCCGTAGGTGCGGGCGATGTGGTCGAGCACGGGCTGGGCGTAGTAGAGGTTGGCGGCGGCCAGACCGCAGGCCACCGCGAACAGCACCACCAGACCCCGGGAGATCCCCATCGTCCTCGTCTGCTCGGTTCCGGCGTCCACGGTCATCGGTGTCTCCATGCGTATCTGAACACTGCGTACAGGAAGGGTATTCCTGTACGGTACGTTCATCAAGTAGTTTGTTCCCTGTGACCGCGACCCACGAACCGGCGACCGTCCCCCCGGGCGGCCGACCCCGGTCCGGCCGACCCCGGAGCGAGGAGGCCCGCCGGGCCGTCCTCGAGGCAGCCGCCGACCTGCTGGTCGAAGGGGGCCTGGCCCGGGCCACCATCGAGGCCATCGCCGCCCGGGCCGGGGTCTCCAAGGTGACCATCTACAAGTGGTGGCCGTCGCGCGGCTCGGTGGCGATCGACGCCTACTTCCACCGCTACCGGGCGACCGCCGAGTTCGAGGACACCGGGGAACTGGCCACCGACCTGACGGGGCAGATCCGGCTCCTCGTCGACGCCTTCCGGGGGCGGGCGGGTCAGATCATGGCCGAGCTGATCGGCCAGGCGCAGACCGACCCGGCCCTCGCCGACATCCTCCGGTCCCACTGGATCGACCCCCGCCGGGCGGCGAGCACCGAGGTGCTGCGCCGGGCTGTCGACCGCGGTGAGATCCGACCCGATGTCGACATCCCGGTGGTGCTCGACCAGCTGTACGGACCCATCTACTACCGGCTGCTCGTGCACCACGAGCCGTTGGACGACGGACTGGCCGACGTGCTGGTGTCGACCACCCTCGACGGGATACGGGTCACCGCGGACCGGAACCCGGTCCGGGGGTCCCCCGGGCCCTGACGTCCCGACGGCGGAACGTCCCGGCGGACGCTCCGGTCGTCAGCCGGGCCCACCCGTGGCGGCGTCGCGGGCGATCTGGTCGGACAGGTCGGACGGGGTCAACTGCTCGGACAGCAGGCGGTCGAAGCGGGCCGGGTCACCGGCCGTGAACGCCCGGCAGAGCGGGAAGCCCTCGACGTAACACGTGAGATACGCCCGCCACGTCGGATGGGTGAGGAACTCGACCGCCTTGGCGGCCCGGTCCCGGTTCATCAGGCCCCAGCGGGCCACCTCGTCGATGACGGTGTCCGCATCGGCCCCGTCCTCGTGGAGGCGGAACGCGGCGTTGGTCCGCACCGCGCCCAGTGCCTCGCCGGCTTCGGACACCGCGGCCACCACCTCGGTGTCGTAGCGGATGCCCAACGGCTGCAGGTGCTCGGCCACGGTCGGCTCCGGATGCCGGCCCCAGGCCACCTCGAGGCCCAGGTCCGCCAGCCCCTCCGCCAACAGACACTGCGGCGTGCCCACGAGGAAGATGGACTCCTCCCACCACCGGCGCCGCCGCACCAGGCCGACCTCCTTGCGGGTGTGCTCGGTGTGGTGCCCGGGATAGGCCTCGTGGGCGACGAGGTGCGCGAGCCCGGTCGACAGCACGGGCAGGTCGGTGTTGATGGCCACCCGGCTGTGGAGGTCGCCGAGGTAGTAGTTGAACCCCGACCACGGCTGGTCGTTGACCAGTTCGAACTCGACGTGCTCGCCGTCGGGCAGGCCGAACAGTTCACGGGTGCGGTCGCGCAGCGAGTCGGCCAGTGAGTCGACGGCCGACCGGAGCCGGTCGACCGGCACCGCGTGCGACTCTCGCCACGCCACCAACCGGTCCGCCAGGGATCCGTCACCCGGGAGCACCTCGTCGAGCCGCCGGTGGGCGTCCACCAGTGTCTCCTCGTCGACGCGGCTCGGCCGCACGCCGTAGCAGGCCTCCACCTCGTCGGCGTAGCTGATCGGCTCACCGGCCAACTTGGCGCACGTGGTGGCGAGGCCGCGCACCTGGGCGGCGAGCCAGTGGCGACGGGCCGGGGCCGACGAGTCCTCGGGCCCGACCGCCGGGTCGAGGGGCCCGCCGGCCTCGAGGTCGGCGAGCAGCGACCGGGCCGAGGCCAGGAGCTGTCCCGGAGGGACCACCGGCTCGGCGTCGACGGCCCGGGCCAGCGCGGGCGGCCCGTAGTAGGCGTCGACCATTCCGTCGATGTGGCGACCCAGCCGGAGCCCGAGCGTCACGTAGTCCTCGACCAGTCCCGCCCCGGGCATGTCGGCGCGGTCCCGGATCAGCCGAGCCGGGAGCGCAGGAACGCCACCGTCCGGTCCCACAGCAGCCCGGCGGCGTCGGCGTCGTAGACGTCGGGCCGGTCGTCGTTGAAGAACGCGTGGTCCACGCCGGGATACAGGTGGAAGGAGGCCGTCTTCCCCAGAGCGGTGAGTTCGTCCACCAGTTCGTCGGCGGCCGCGGGACTGAACGAACCGTCGAGCTCGGCGACGTGACCCTCCACCACGGCCTGCATCTTGGAGTAGTCGGGCCGGGCGTCGGGCCACGGGATCACCCCGTAGGCCGGCACCACCGCGGCGACGGCGTCGGGGCGCTGGCAGGCCAGTACCAGAGCGAGACCTCCACCCATGCAGAATCCGACCACCCCGATCGACGGCCGGCCGGTCCGACGCAGCAGTTCGTCGACCGCGCCACTCAGTTCGGTGGCCGCCTGACCCATCTCGAGGGCCATCATCTGCTTGGCCGCCTCGTCGGGCTCGGTCAGCGGAACGGCCGTGCCATGGTAGAGATCCGGCGCCAACGCCGTGAAGCCGGCGGCCGCGAACCGGTCGCAGGTGCGCTTGATCTGGTCCACCAGACCCCACCACTCCTGGATCACGAGGACGCCGATGCTGCCCTCCCCACCGCCGGTGGGGGTGGCCAGGTAGCCGCCCGCGTGGCTGCCGTTACTCGGAAATTCGATGCGTTGACCCATGCCCTGGACCCTAGTCGGGACTTCTATGATTTGAGCCTCCGCCGACGGAGCGGTATTTGTGCGCCACTCGGGTGGTCTCCCCCCGGATCCCCCACCCATATACCGACAAAAGACCTGTTCAGGGCCTTAAGTTGGGAGAGGGTCCTTGTGACCGGCGAACGGGTGCACTACCATGCTCCCGCATATGACTCACGCCGAGCAGTACTCGACGGTAGAGCCAGGTGCCTGCCCAGCACGTCGGAAGCGGACCCGAAATCGGGTGTTCGCGACGCTTGCATTGGCCTCTGCTCTCGGGGGGACCTCCCTGGTAGTGGCCTCCTCCACCCCGGCCTCAGCCGACCAGATCTCGGACGCCAAAGCCCAGGCCGCTGCCATCAGCGCCAAGCTCAACGCGACCGAGGCCCAGATCGCCACGCTCTCGGGCCAGGTGAACGCGGCCAACTACAAGCTCTCGCAGCTGCAGAGCCAGATCACCGCCAACCAGGCCGAGGTGGCCAAGGACCAGCACCAGGTGGCCAGGGACTCGGCGCAGCTCGAGACCCAGGCCATCGCGGACTACACCAGCGCCGGCACCTCCAACACGGCCACCCAGTTGTTCACCTCCAACGTGAACACCAGCGGCATCCGGTCCGAGTACGCGTCGATCGCCACCGGAAACGTGACGACCACCATCGACCGGCTGCACACCGCCCAGGCCCAGCTGGCGGCCACCCAGTCGTCGCTCGAGCAGCAGAAGTCGCAGGCGCAGGCCGCCCACGATCAGCTCGAGTCGGCCCAGAGTCAGGCCTCCGCGCTGGCCGCCCAGGACCAGAGCACGTTGGACAGCGTGAACGCCAACATCCAACAGCTCGTGGCCCAGCAGCAGGCGGCCGAAGCGGCGGCGGCGGCCGCGGCGGCCAAGGCGCAGTTCGTGCAGAAGGTCCAGGCCTCCCAAGCGGCTCAGGCCGCCCAGGCCCAGAAGACCGCCGCGGCCACCACCAGCCAGAGCAGTGGCAGTGGCGGCGGTGGCACGACGACGACCCAGGCGTCCGGTGGCGGAGGCGGCGGAACCGTCAGCTCGACGCCACCTCCCCCCTCGGGTGCGGCGGCGGTCGCGGTGGCAGCGGCCGAGAGCCAGGTCGGCGTCCCCTACCTGTGGGGTGGCACCACCCCGGCCGGGTTCGACTGCTCGGGTCTGGTGATGTGGGCCTACGCCCAGGCGGGGATCAGCCTGCCGCACTACTCCGGCGCCCAGTACGAGGACACCACGCACATCCCGCTGGCCGACATCGAGCCGGGCGACCTGCTGTTCTACGGTCCCGGTGGCTCCGAGCACGTGGCCATGTACGTGGGTGGGGGCTCGATGGTCGAGGCTCCCTACACCGGCGCCGACGTGCACATCACGGGCGTCCGCACCGACGGCCTGGCCGGCGTCGGTCGGGTCGTCTGATCCCGCTCCCCCCAGCGCGGCCCGTGGGCTCCTGACCGATCGGCCGGGCGGCGACGCCCGATCCCGACCGGCCGACCCGGCTTCCCATCATGTCCTTCGGTCAGCCGTCCGGTCCGCCCGCCACGGCGCGACAACTCCGCGATCTGACCGCCCTGGTCGAAGCGGCCGGGCACACCGGCTTCCGGGACGCCCGCGGTCCGCTGGGCCTCACCCAACGCCAGGCCGGCGGTAGGTTCACCCGCGACGAGGCCGAGGTCCTCATCGCCCGGCTCGAGGCGGAGGCCGAAGGAGCCGAAGGGGCCGACCCGCCGGCACCGCCGGACGACCCGCCGGACTCCCACGAATCGCACAACGGCCGTCCCCGGTCCGGGCGGGCTTCGACGACCACCGAAGCGGCCCGGGCACCGGTGACCCGGCCGCCGTCGGCGTCGCGCCGCCAGAGTCTGGCCCGCCAGCTCGAGCGCGTCCCCGAGGACCTGCTCGTCGACGAACTGAGGCGACGGGGCTGGTCGGTGGCCCCACCGGGAAGCTGACCGGGGCTCAGGCCTGGTCGTGGGCGAGGAATTCCTTCGGCGGCTTCTGGCCCACCGTGCCTCCGGCCCGGGGACCGGGGGGACGGGGGAAGCGGAAGGCCACCGCCTCCCGGCCGGCCTGGATCACCATGGCCTCCCCGGTGGCCTCGCCGGCCAGCAGGTCCACCACGGTGGCCGACACCGCGTCCACGTCGATGAGCGGGAAGCCGCTCGACTCCAGGACGTCGCGCATGTCGGCGATGAGGGGAGTGTCGACGATGCTCGGGCACACCGCGTTGATGGTGATCCCCTTGTCCGCCAACTGGGGGCCGAGCGAGCGCACCAGACCGACGACGGCGTGCTTGGTCAGGCAGTAGACCGGGTCGGGCGAGAAGCCGATCAGTCCGGCCAGCGACGCTGTGGCCACGATCGATCCGCCCCTGCGCTCCGCCATGGCCGGGACCACGGCGCGGACGCCGTAGAAGACGCCGTCCACGTTCACGCCGGTGGCCCGGAGGTAGATCTCGTCCGTCACCTGGGTGATGTCGGCCTCCCCCGTCGTCACCCCGGCGTTCAGGTGGGCGAGGTCGATCCCGCCGAATCGGCGGGTGACGGCTGAGATGATGCCCGGCCACTCGTCGGAGCGGCCCACATCCGCCTGCAGCGCCAGCCCGTCGAGTGCACCCGCCACCCGTTCGGCCGATTCGCCGTCGAGGTCGACCACCGCCACCGAGGCTCCCGCGCCGGCCAGCCGGGTCGCGGTGGCCAGACCGATTCCCGACCCCCCACCCGTCACCACGGCCACCTTGCCCGTCAACGATCCCACGGCGTCACCTCCGACCCTCGGGGCGGGGCGGCGGGGCCGATGCGTCCCCCGACCCCCGTCCACCGGGGCCTGTCGGCCCGGCGAGGACACCCTACCGGCCCCCTGGGGCATACTGAAGGCCTGGCCGGCGCCCCTGGGTAGCCCAGCGGCGCGGCTCCGACCACCATGAGACCGATCCCCGTCGCCTTCCACATCTGGTTCCTCGAGGTCCACACCTACGGGATCGGACTGGCCATCACCTTCTGGTTCGGCCTGCGCTACACGGAGCGCCGCCTGCGCCAGCGCGGCTACCAGTGGCAGTGGGTGACCGGGATGTTCGTGTGGGTCATCGTGGCGGCCATCGTCGGCGCCCGGGCCATGCACGTCCTGTCGAACCTGTCGCTCTACACCGCCCACCCCGCCCAGGTCTTCGCCATCTGGCAGGGCGGCCTGTCCTCCTTCGGCGGTCTCATCCTCGCCGTGCCCGTCGCCATCGTCAGCCAACGCCGGCGCTGCCCCGAACTCCCGACGCTCCGTTTCGCCGACCTGATGGCGCCGGTGCTGATGGCGTGCTGGGCCATGGGGCGGCTCCTCGGCCCCCAGTTGATGGTCAACGGTGGCGGTCACCCGACCCACCAGTGGTTCGGCATGTACTACGCCGGGGCCCACCCGAACCAGAAGGTCCTGCCGGTGCCGATCTTCCAGGCGGCCGAGGACTTCACCATCTTCTGCATCCTGCTGCTCGTCGAGCGGTGGCTGCGGAAGCGGACACCGTCGGTGGCATCCGACGGGTCGCTGATCCCGCCGCTGGCCGCTCCCCTACCTCCCGCCGGCATCGTGCTGGGGGTCGGGATGGTGCTGTGGGGCATCGAGCGCTACCTCGATGAGCACCTCTGGCTGGGTGAGGACGGTCATCTCGGATCGGTGCTGGTCCAGATCGCCGGGGTGGCGCTGGCGATCGCCGGCATCGTGCTGCTCGCCACCCGGGTCGGCCCCTACCGCCGCTGGCGCGACACCCGGCCGGATCCCCTGCCACCGCCCGACGACGGGGACGGGGACGCCGCCCCGGCAGTGGACGAGGCCGGGACCACCGACGGGGTGGCCGCCGACGCCGGATCGTCGACGCCCGACGGCGAGGACCGGGCCGCCGTGGTCCAGAGCTCAGCCGACCGGGACTGAGGAGTCGCGGGGTCGCGCCGTCGGCGCCGCTCCCGGACCGGCCGTCTGCCGCCCGACCGGCGTCGACGGCGCCTGCGGTCCCGGGCCGGAGGGCGTCGGGCGCCCACGGAACCCCCGCACGGCCCGGACGGCGGCCGCGGCGACCAGCACGGCGGCTACGACGATCAGGGCCGGGGCACCGGCGGCCGTCCCGAGCACCGCGCCGGCGATCAGGCACGCTCCGAGCACGGCCCGGTCGGCCCAGGGGCGCAGTGACTCGAACCGTCGGTGGAAGGTGAGCAACTCGGACGGCGAGGCGATCCGCGAGGTCAGGGTCACGGCCGTGCCGCGCACCGCGCCGAAGACGGCGCCCACCGCCAGGGCGGCCAGCGGATCGCCGGTCAGGCCGGCCAGCACCACCGCCAGGTAGACGGTGGCGGTGGTGATGTACGTGGCCAGACCGCAGCCGATCTGGACGCCGAAGCCGGCACCGTAGACCCAGGGGCGGTAGGCGTCGAGCCAGCGCTCGTTGACCTGGCGCATGTGGACGGGAATGCGCACCCCGGCGAGGCCGGAGTCCGAGATCACCGCCACCGCCACCGCGCCCAGGGCGACGCCGGTGCGGGCGGTGGCGGACAGGTGGGCGGCCGCCACCACCGCGGCGATCCCGGCGGCCAGGGCGCCGAGGAGCAGACCGCCCACGGTCGCACCCAGGACGAACCAGGCGACGGTGCCCGCATACCGGTGTCCCTTGGCGCGCTCGCCGATGGGGGTGATGGTCGACAGCATCGACAGTCCGCACGGCGACCACGTCGACCGGACGGCGGCGGCCACGGCCACGAGCAGGGCCACGCAGGCCAGGATGAGGGTGGTGTCGGTCATGGGGCTCCTCGACGGTCGGAGGGGACGGGCAGGGGCGGTCGGAGCCGGGGGCGCCACCGCGTGCGGGTGGGCGGCCGGGGAGACGGGCGGGCGGTCATACCGGTGACCCGTAGAAGGGCGCGTCGAAGGCGAAGATGCCGCCGTCGGAGGCCACCAGCCAGTAGCCGGCGCCGGCCGGCGCCGTCCCGACGACCGGGCGGTCCAGCGGCTGGCCGCCCATCGAGCCGTCGAAGGCGGCGTCGCCGAACGAGAACACCCCGCCGTCGGCGGCCACCAGGTGGTAACCCTTGCCCGACGGGATGGGGGACATCCCGACGATCGGGGCGTTGAGCGGCTTGCCCCCCATCGATCCCTCGAAGGTCGCCGAGCCGTAGGCGAAGACGCCCCCGTCGGCGGCGACGAGCCAGTAGCCGTTTCCGGACGGCGTGGCGGCCATCCCGACGATCGGGGCGTTGAGCGGGAGGCCTCCCATGGAGCCCCGGAAGGCGGCGTCGCCGTAGGCGAAGACGCCCCCGTCGGCGGCGACGAGCCAGTAACCGCGGCCGCTCGGGGTCGGCGCCATCCCGACGATCGGGGCGTTGAGCGGGAGGCCTCCCATCGACCCGGCGAACAGGGCGTCACCGAAGGCGAAGACCCCGCCGTCGGACCCCGCCAGCCAGTAGCCCTGGTTGGTCGGGGTGGCGGCCATGGCCACCGTCGGACCACCCAGCACGTCGTCGGAGACGTCCCCCCGGAGGGGAAGCTGCCGAAGGTGAGGACCTTCCCGAACGAGGTCACCATGCCGTAGCCGGCGCCACCGGAGGCGGCCGCCATGCCGGTCACCTTGCACTCGGTGAGCGGCGAGTAGCACGGAGGAGGTGGTGGTGGCGGCGGCACCGGGGGCGGCGGGGGGGACGGTATGGCGTCGGTCCAGCAGGGGGCGTCCATCTCCGCCGTGCTGTTGTCGACGGCCACCGCCGTGGTGCAGGTCGGGTCGACCGTCCAGGGAGGGACGCAGGCCACCAGCCGGCAGACGATCCGCCCGATGCAGTCGATCTGCTGGTTGCACTGGCCGTAGCGGAACTGGAAGCAGCCCGTCACCCACGAGTTGCACCCGTCCGGTCCGCACGTGCAGTTCGTTCCGTCGCAGCCCACGTCACAGAAGCCCCACCCGCCGCCGCACCCGGTGGTGCACGTCTCGCACAGCGAGTGGCAGTCCATGTAGTAGCGGGGTCCGTTTCCGCAGTAGGTGGAGTTGTCGGCCATCCACCAGCCCCCCAGCACCGACCCGGCGGGGCAGTAGTTGTACCCGTCGTTGACGGAGCAGCAGAACTCCGAGAACCCCGCGCAGCACGTCGACCCGCAGTCGCACGCACTGTTGGCGCAGGTGCAGACGGCGGCGTAGGCCGTCCCCGGCCGCAGCAGGAGATCGACCCCCGATCCGACGGCCACCGCGCTGCCCACCAGGGCGGAGCGGTTGATGAAGCTGCGGCGGCTCAGACGCGTCGCCAGGAACGCCGACGTCCGCTCGACGAGGGCCACGCTCATGCGGTCGACCCCCGGGCGATCCCGAGCGTCCGGCGGGCGGCGCCCACCAGGGCCAGCCGGGTCATCGCCAGATAGGCCAACCAGGCGCAGAGGACGGCGAGCAGCACCACCGGGACCCCCCGCCACGGCTGGTCGGCGAGGACGTGGGTGATCCATCCGGCCGGCACGCCGGCCGCCACCACGGCGGCCGACACCGCGAAGCCGAGCGTCACCGCCACGTGGGTGCGGGTGGCCGGGGTGTCCGGGGTCGAGAAGCAGCCGCACGTGGCGAGCGGGCCCCCCGTGGCCCGCGCCACGGCCACGAACCCGGCGAACCCGAGATAGGACGCGGCCACCAGCCCGGCGGTGACGGGCCCCGGCCGGAGGAGGGCGACCAGTCCGAGGGCGGCCTCGGCCGCCGCCCCGGCGCGCACGAGGGTCCGCAGTGGGCGGAGGGGAAGGCGGACTACCGAGCCCACGGCCCGGGCGGTGTCGTCCGGACGGGCCACCTTGGCCGCGCCCGCCGCCACCAGCAGGAGGCAGGCGGCCAGGTAGGGGCCGATCAGTTCCATCGCGACTCGGCGAGCGCGGGCGCGGCCACCGGATCCACGGACAGTCCGCCCAGCAGCGCGTTGACCCGGGGAACGAGGATCGGGCGTCGGGCCTGGCTGCCCAGGACGACGTAGAGCGTGAACGGCCGGCCCGACTCGGTGAAGAACCACTGCGTGCCGGCCTGGCCCGAGATCCCCGCCGCAGCACCTGGGGCTGGAAGTCCGACGCCGACAGCCGGCGGGGCATCCCCTGGTGGGCGAAGAGCTTGGACCCCACACTGTCCGCCCCGTACTCGAAGAGGACGGCGAAGATGTCGTCGGGGCCCATGAGGTTGACCGCCCCGCCACCGAAGTCACCGACCTCGGAGGGCAGCGCGAAGGTGGAGAACTGGGCCACGGTGTTGGTGACCCCCACCGCCGGGGTCGGGCGCTGGCCGATGCGCCCCTCGAATCCCGACGGCAGCGCCGCCGCGATCCCGTGGGCCCGGAGCGTGGGCACCGTCAGCCCGCCTGCCGGAACGGGCGGGGGGCGGCCGGCATCCGGGCGTCGGGGGGACCGTAGAGGTCGTCGAGGGTCTTCGGGTAGAGGCTCGGGTCACCCGGCAGGATGCCGGCGGCCCGGAGCTCGGCGTCGTTGGCCGACTCGCGGGCCGGTCCGTCGAGCCCGACGTCCCGGCCGGCCCGGGTCGAGAGGGAGAAGGCCTCGGCGTCGATCTCGGCCCGCCGGACGAGCTCGGCCACCTGGTCGATGTGGTTGGCCACGCCCTCCCCGATGCGCCGACCCGCGGTGCCGTCGACCAGCACGAAGAACGGGGAGCCGGGGACCTCGTAGTCGGTCCAGGCGTCGGACGACATCACGAGCGACAGGCCCGGGGCGGCCAGGGCGGCCACCTCGGCGGGGATCTCGCGCTCGGGACCCTTGGTGACCACCACCAGCCGGGTGCCGGTCGGCAGCCCGACCTGGTCGGGGTGGCGGAACGAGCTCCAGAACCCGGCGCACGAGGCGCATCCGGTGGAGAGGAACGCGAGGAGGGTCAGGCCGCCGGTGGAGCCCGGCGCCACCGCCAGCCCGTCCCCCGTCGGGGTGACTCCGGCCAACGTCGGGCGCCGACGTGGAGTCCCGTCCGGGGGGCAGCGTCGGCCCCATGGTCACCGGCACGGAGGCCGCGACGCCGGGCTCACCGACGGGGGACGCCGCCGGCACCGACGGGTCGCCGATGCCGGCGCCCATGTCGTGCAGGGCCTTCAGGATGTCGGCGTGGCTGCGCAACAGGCCGGCGACGAGCACGGCCAACAGGAGCACCACGGCACCGAGGACGACGGATAGCGCAACCACCAGGCCACCTCCAGGTGCGGAGTGATGACGACCACCGTCATCGACGCCACGTGTCCCTACCCACTGTAGGGACGGGTCATGTGCAAGTGGTGGAACCGGGGCCGACCACGGTCGGCCGGGGCTCGGGACGGAGGGGCCGGCCCCGTTAGGCTCTCCGGGACGGTCGGCGGACCGACGACGAGCGGAGGCGCAGATGCCGTTGCGGATTGACACGATCACCATCGACGCCCAGGACCCTCCGCTCCTCGCGGCGTTCTGGTGTGCCGTGCTCGACTGGTCCCAGCGCACCGACGAGGACGGTGACATCTGGGTCGAGCCGGGCGAGGGGCACCCCGAGCACGGCATCGCCCGACCGCTCCTGTTCGTGCGCGTCCCCGAAGGCAGGGCGGCCGGGAAGAACCGCATCCACCTCGACCTCGTGCCCGACGACCACGAACGGGAGGTCGAGCGCCTCGAGGCGCTCGGCGCGACGCGACCGGACATCGGCCAGACCGGGAACGAGTCGTGGGTGGTGCTCGCCGACCCCGAGGGCAACGAGTTCTGCGTGCTCGAGGAGTCCGACGGCGAGGACGGCTGAGGACCGCCGGACCCGCTGCTCGTCAGCCCCGCGTGCTCAGCCGGCGGCCTTCTCGGCGGCGGCCTTCTCCTCGGCCGCCTTGCGGTAGGCCTCGAGCTGGTCGAGCAGGGGCATCCGCTCCTGTCCCACCGTCGAGTCGAGGCGCGCGGCGATGAGCTCGGGCGTCCACCGACCGTCGGCGTACATGGCCCGGACCTCGCGGGGCTGGTTCCACACCGCGATCTTCGGGCCCACCGACGTGTAGACCTGCCCGGTCACGTGCTTGGCCCGGTCCGACAGGAGGTAGACGACCATGGGCGCCACGTCCTCGGGATCGCCCATCTCGGCCAGGTCCATGGGCACGTTGGCCGACATCCGGGTGCGGGCGACCGGGGCGATGGCGTTGGCCGTGATGCCGTAGCGGTTGAGGCCGGCGGCCGCCGAACGGACCAGCGACACGATGCCCCCCTTGGCGGACGCGTAGTTGGCCTGGGCCACGCTCCCGGCGAAGGCGCCGGAGGTGAAGGCCACCAGGGAGCCACCGCCGTCCTGCTTGCGCATCACCGCGGAGGCCGCCCGGAACACGGTGAAGTGACCCTTCAGATGGGTCTCGATGACGGCGTCCCACTCCTCCTCGGACATGTTGAAGAGCATCCGCTCCCGGAGGATGCCGGCCACCGCCACCACCCCGTCGATCCGGCCCCACCGCTCGGTGGCGGTGCCGATGATCCGCTCACCGCCGGCCAGGGTGGTGACGCTCTCCGCCACGGCGACGGCCTCGCCGCCGGCGGCGGTGATCTCTCCCACCACGGCGACGGCCACCTCGCTGGTCGGGTCCTCACCGGCCATCGACACCCCGATGTCGGCCACGACCACCTTGGCGCCCTCGGCGGCGGCGGCCAGGGCGACGGCCCGACCGATGCCGCCGCCGGCACCGGTGATGGCGACGACCTTGCCGTCCAGGAATGCAGTCATTGCGCGTTGCTCCTCTTGCTCGTGTCCGGGGGGTCGGACGTCCCACCCGGGGCCGCCCGCGACGGCCGGGCACCGCCCGGGGGAGGTTGACCGTCTACTGGAACCTGTTCTAGCGTCCCCACCGGGTCGGCGCCACCCCGCCCCCTCCGCCCGCCGGCCACCCCTCTAAGGGGGCGCCCGCCGGCGGCGGGCCGGGTGCCGCTGAGGGCCCGGCTCGACAACGACCACACGGGGGATGGACCACATGGGTGATCTCGGCTTTTGGGCACTGGCGCACGAGGATCCGGAGCACCTGGCGCTGGTGGCGCCGGACGGCACCGAGTACACCGCCGGGGAGCTGTTGGGGCGGGCGAACCAGGTCGTCCACGGCCTGCGCGGCCTGAACCTCCAACCCGGTGACGTGGTCGCCACCCTCCTCCCGAACTGCGTCGAGATGTTCGAGCTGTACCTGGCCTGCCTGCAGGCCGGCTGGTACCTGGTGCCGATCAACCACCACCTCATCGGCACCGAGGTGGCGTACATCCTCCAGGACTCCGACGCCAAGGCCTTCGTGGCCCACGAGCGGTTCATCGACGTGGCCCTCGACGCCGCCGAGGAGGCCGAGATGCCCTCGTCGATCTGCTTCGGGGTGGGCGACATCCCCGGCTTCGGCTCCTTCGCCCGGATGCGGGGCGCCCAGCCCACCACCGACCCGGCCGACCGGACCGTCGGCGACGTCATGAACTACACGTCCGGCACCACGGGCAATCCCAAGGGGGTGTTCCGCAAGCTCAGCGGCCAGTCCCCCGAGGAGGCGGCGCTCGGCCTCTCGGGCATCCTCTTCCTCTTCGACATCCAGCCCCAGGACGACAACGTCCACATCGTCGGCTCCCCGCTGTACCACACCGCCGTCATGCGCTTCTCGGGGGCGTCGATCCACCTGGGCCACACCATCGTGCTCATGGACAAGTGGCTGCCCGAGGAGATGCTCCGCCTCATCCAGGAGTACCGGGTGACGACCTCCCACATGGTGCCCACCCAGTTCCACCGGCTGCTGGCCCTGCCCGAGGAGACGCGGGCCGCCTACGACGTGTCGTCGCTGCGGCACATGATCCACGCCGCCGCGCCGTGCCCGATCGACACCAAGCACCAGATGATCGAGTGGTGGGGTGACGCCATCGACGAGTACTACGCGGCGTCCGAGGGCGGCGGCACCATGGTCTCGGCCCAGGAGTGGCTGGCCAAGCCCGGCACCGTCGGCCGGGCGTGGCCCATCAGCGAGATCGCGGTGTTCGACGACGACGGCAACCGCATCGAGGAACCCAACGTCATCGGGACCGTGTACATGTCCATGCAGACCGGCGACTTCGAGTACCACAAGGACGAGGAGAAGACCCGCAGCAACCGCATCGGATCGTTCTTCACCGTCGGCGACATCGGCCTCATCGACGAGGACGGCTACCTCTTCCTGCGTGACCGCAAGATCGACATGATCATCTCGGGCGGCGCCAACATCTACCCGGCCGAGATCGAGCACGTCCTGCTCGGCCACCCGAGCGTCGTCGACGTGGCCGTCTTCGGCATCCCGAACGACGACTGGGGCGAGGAGATCAAGGCCGTCGTCGAACCCGTGGACGGTGTCGAGGGGTCCGACGCGCTGGCCGCCGACATCCTCGAGTACTGCTCGACCCGGTTGGCCAAGTTCAAGACGCCCAAGTCGATCGACTTCACCGACGCCATGCCGCGGGACCCCAACGGCAAGCTCTACAAGCGCAAGCTGCGCGATCCCTACTGGGAGGGACGCGAAAAGATCTGACCGGCGGGCCCGCCCGCCGACCGGCCCGTCACACCGCCGGGAGCGACCGCCCCAACCGCCGGTCGAGGACCACCGCCCCGCCGAACTGCTGCAGACGCAGGTGGCCGTCGGCCACCCAGCCCCGACGGCGGTAGAAGGCGGCCGCCCGCCGGTTGGTCGACAGCATCCAGAGCACGACGCGTTCGTAGCCGTCCGACGCCAGCCGCTCGAGGCCGGCGTCGTGCACCCTGCCCCCGACGCCGCTCCCCCACCAGCCGGGGTCGACGTAGAGGGCGGCGAGCATGCCGCGGTCCGACCCGAGGTCGCTGTCGTGGTGCGGGCCGACGTGGGCGAACCCGACGATCCGGCCCACCTCCTCGGCCACCATCACCCGGTCCGGTGAGGACGGGTCGAGGACCCGCCGCCAACGGGCGGCCCGGTGCTCGACCGACAGGCCGTCGAGCACGGCCCGGGGCAGCAGGTCCGCGTACGCCCCCCGCCACGAGTCGACGTGCACCCGGGCCACCGCCCGGGCGTCGTCGGGCCCGGCCTCGCGCACGGTCACACCCTCAGGCGGCTCCGGTGCCCCCATCAGTCGGGTGGGGCCTCCTCGGCGCCGGGCACGTCCCACTGCACGTCGGAGGCGGCCCCGGGACGGCTCGCCTCAACCCGGATGGCCTCGATGATCGCCGGGTCGGCGCTGTCGATGTTCTCCTCGGCGATGGCCAGGATCTGCTGGGGCCGCACCTCGATGAAGATGCCCTCGGCCTCGGCGGTCAGCACGTCGCCGCGGTAGATGGCGGCCCAGGCCCGGACCTTGCGGCCCTCGTGTGACGTGCAGCGGGCCTCGAGGCGCAGCGGGGACCGCAGCGGCGTCGGCTTGCGGTACGTGACCGTCAGCGTCCCGGTCATCCCGGGATGGCCGGCCACGATGCAGGAGGCTCCGAGCAGCTCGTCGAACGTCTCGGCGATGACGCCACCGTGCACACACGAGGGCGGCCCCTCGTACTGCCAGTCGAACCAGGCCTCGGCGTGGATCTCGCGGAAGCCACCGTCGGGGCCGTCGACGATGTGGACCACCACCGGCGGGGCCACGGGGTTGGCCATGCCGATGATCGGGCTGGTCGGGAAGATCTCCTGGGCGTGCCGGGCGACATCGGGATGCTGGCGGGCGCGCTTGGGGCCGGCCCGGGAGGCCAGGGTGGCGCGGACCTCCTCGACGGCCCGGGTGGCCTCCTCCAGGTCCTCGTCCTCGAAGCTCGAGGCCACCAGCATGGTGATGATCGGCCGGATGGCGGCCGCCAACCTCGAGCGCGGGTCGTCGTCGGGGACGATGCCCAGTCCGCCGTCGGGCAGGGCGAACTGCGGTTCGTCGCTCACTTGCGCCGGTAGACCGGGGTGCGCTTCTCGGCGAACGCCTTCTGGCCCTCGGCGGCGTCCTCGGTGGCGAAGATGGGCCAGCCGAACTCCAGCTCCATCTTGAGCGCCTCCTCCTCGGGGATCCCCTCGGTCGCCTTCACGGAGGCCTTGATCGCCTCGACGGCGAGCGGGCCGTTGGCCCCGATGAGCTCGGCGATGGCCAGGGCGTTCTCGAGGGCGGTGCCGTCGGGCACCACCCGTCCGATCAGCCCGATCTCCTTGGCCTCCTGGGCCGAGACCTCCCTCGCCGTCAACAGGAGGTCCATGGCCACCGTGAAGGGGATCTGGCGGCGCAGGCGGACCGTCGACCCGCCGAGGGGGAACAGGCCCCGCTTCGCTTCGAAGACGCCGAACTTGGCACTCTCGCCGGCCACCCGGATGTCGGTGGCCTGGAGGATCTCCGTGCCGCCGGCCACGGCCCAGCCCTCCACGGCGGCGATCAGCGGCTTCCTCAACGAGTAGTGGCGCAGCAGCGCCTTCCAGTGGAGGTCCGGATCCGCGGCCATGCGCTCCTTCACGTCCTCGTTGCCGGGGCCCGACATCGACTTCAGGTCCATGCCGGCGCAGAAGGTCCCGCCCGCCCCGGTGAGGATGGCGCAACGGATGTCGTCGTTGCCGTCGATCTCCACCCAGGCGTCGGCCATCCCGACCAGCATCGGCCCCGACAGGGCGTTCTTGGCCTCGGGACGGTTCATGGTCACGACGGCGGTGGTCCCCACCACCTCATAGGTGAGGTGTTCGGTGTCGATCATGGTGGTGCTCCCTTCGGGGCGACGGACGCCGTCCGCTCCCCCTCGTGCGCCGCGGCGCGTGGCTGTCGGCGTGCGCGCCACGCAGGGCCGGAGCGCACGGAACTGGAACCCATTCTACTTTCTGGGTGGAGACCCGGGGGTGGTGACCTCCCGGCCGGTGGATGGCGCCGGCGGTCCGGTCAGCCCGGGGCCGGGCCGGGTCCGGCGGCCAGGCCGACCACGGGGGCGTTGAGCGGGAGGCCGTCCAGCGCCCCGGCGAAGGTGGCGTCCCCCTCGTTGTAGACGGAGCCGTCGGCCGAGGCGATCCAGTAGCCCCCACCGTCCACCGTCGGAGTCATGCCCACCACCGGGCTGCCCAGGGCCTCGCCACCGGTCGAACCGTGGAAGCCGGCCCCGCCGTAGCTGAAGATCCCGCCGTCGGAGGCCACCAGCCAGTACCCCTTGCCCGACGTGCCCGGGGCCGCCGCCATGCCCACGATCGGCCGGGTGAGGGTCAGGTTGCCGGCCGAGCCCCCGAAAGGTGCCGAGCCGAAGGCGAACACGCCGCCGTCGGCCGCCACCAGCCGGTAGCCGTGGTCGTCGGAGCCGGCGGCGATCCCCACCACCGGGGCGTTGAGCCGCACGCCCCCCATCGATCCCTCGAAGGCGGCGTCCCCGAAGGCGAACACCCCGCCGTCGGAGGCGACGAGCCAGTAGCCGTTCCCGTCCGGCGTGGGGGCGATGCCGACGACCGGGGCGTTGAGGTGCAGGGCACCGGTGGATCCGTGGAAGCCGGCGTCGCCGAAGGCGAACACGCCGCCGTCCGAGGCCACCAGCCAGTAGCCCTGCCGGGACGGGGTGGCGGCCATGCCCACGATCGGCTGGTTCAGGTGGATGCCGCCGGTCGAGCCGTAGAAGGCGGACTGGCCGAAGGAGAAGATCCCCCCGTCCGCGGCGGTCAGCCAGTAACCGGCGTGGGTCGGCTCCGGGGTGGGCGGCCCGGGCAGTCCGGCCGCTCCGTCGAAGGCGAAGAGCTGGTCCGCTCCCGGGGCCACCACCAGGCCCTCGGCGGCGGCCGGCGACGGGAAGTGGTTGGCGGGCTGGGTGAGGGGGAAGCTGTACATCTGTTTACCGGTGGTGGGATCCAGCGCGTAGAGCGTGCTCCCGCCGATCGACCAGACCCAGTTGCCGGCCACGATCGGCGAGCTGTGGGCTCCGCTGGTCGTCTTCCAGTTGGCCACCGGCGCTTTGTCGGGTACCGGGGTGACCGACCGGAGCCCGTCGCTGCAGGGCACGAAGACGGTGCCGTTCAACTGCGCCGCCCCGCCGTCCGGGTCGCTCCCGCAGAAGTTGGGCGCCTCGGCCTCCTGGCCGCCGATGCCGCCCAGGTGGGATGCGTTGAGGACGTAGGCGGTGCGCAACTTGCCGACCTGGAACACCGTGCCGTTCGGGAGCAGCACCGGGGCCGTCGAGGCGAGGTCGGCGTCGGACTCGTTGTCGCTCTTCCACGTCGAGGGCGTGAACGAGTCGAGCAGTTGCATGGTCGGACTCAACTTCAGCACGCTGTCGGAGTCGTCCGGCGTGGACCCGGTGGCGGCGTTGCCGGTCGCCACCCACACGTTCCCCTGGCTGTCGATGTCCGGGGCCGAACCCCCCATCCACACCGCGCCCTGGAGGTCACCGGGCTGGTCGGCCACCACGAACGTCGACGGGGCCGAGCCGTCCTCGGGGGCGGAGATCACCAGTCCGTGGTACGTACCGCAGTCCCCCGAGTTGCCGCCCATGCCGATGATGACCCGACCGTCGGTCAGGCCCAGGGAGACACGCTGCAGTTCGTAGGCCGGCGCCACCACGGACGCCGGGTCGATGTCCTCGTCGAGCACCACGGCCCCGGTGTAGAGGTCGAGCCCGATCAGGTGGTGGGAGGCGCCACCCGGCACCTGCTCGGTGGCCACCGCGAAGATCTCGTCGCGGGCCGTGTCGATGACCGGCGTGCCGGTGATCCCCACCGTCGGGTCGATGTCGCCGCAGATGCCCGGCACGGTGGACGGCGAGAACGGGGTGCCGACGTGCTTGGACCACAGGACGGCCCCGGTGTCGGCGGCCAGGGCGTAGATCGTGTCGTTCTCGGTGGCCGCGAACACCCGGTTGGCGTAGATCAGCGGCTGGCCGAAGAGGCTGCCGTCGAGGGCGGGTGAGGTCCAGGCGGCGGCCGGGGGCGAGAAGGACGCGCCCGAGGTGTCGACCCCGTCGCGCAGGCCGTTCTGGTCGTACGTCGTCCACTCCGACGCCGTCAGCGTCGAGGGGGACTGCGCCGGTGTGCGGTGGGACGTGGTCGACGTGGTCGACGTGGTCGTCGAGGAGCCGGCCCCGGCCGTGGAGGAGGCGCAGCCGGACGCCACCACCAACGCCAGGGTGGCGAGGGGCAGTCGGAAGGCGGCCTTGCGGAAGGTGCTGGAGGTGAGCGGCATGGCCCCTATGCAATCACGCTTCCAGCAGGAGTCCGCGCCAACCCGGGCCCCCCGGGAGGTGCCGTCAGATGCGCTCGATGATGGTGCCGGTGGCCAGGGCGCCACCACAGCACATCGAGATCAGCGCCAGGTTCTTGTCCGACCGCTCGAGCTCGTGCAGGGCGGTGGTGATCAGCCGGGCACCGGTGGAGCCGACCGGGTGGCCGAGCGCGATGGCGCCCCCGTTGACGTTCACCTTGTCCCAGTCCACCTCGTGGACCTTGCCCCACGACATCACGACCGAGGCGAACGCCTCGTTGACCTCGAAGATGTCGATGTCGGCCATGGTCATCCCCGCCTTCTTCAGCACGTCGGCGGTGGCGGCGATGGGTCCGTCCAGGTGGTAATAGGGGTCGGAGCCGACCAGGGTCTGGGCCACGATCCGGGCCCTCGGACGCAGGCCGGCCTCGCCCGCCCGCTCCTGGGACATCCACAGCACGGCGGCGGCGCCGTCGGAGATCTGCGAGCTGTTGCCGGCCGTGTGCATGCCGTCGGGCAGGACCGGCTTGAGTCCGGCCAGTCCCTCCTTGGTGGTGTCGCGGGGGCCCTGGTCGCGGCTCACCAGGTTGACCTCACCGGTGGGTCCGTCCGCCCCCATGACCGGGGCCTCGACGGGGACGATCTCGCGGTCGAAGCGGGCCTCGGCGACGGCCCGGGCGGCCTTGCGCTGGGACTCGAAGCCCAGCCAGTCGACGTCCTCGCGGGTGATGCCGTACTTCTGGGCGATCCGCTCGGCCGCCCCGAACTGGTCCGGCATGTCCCACGGGAACTCCTCGGGGCGTGAGCGCCCGGGGCCGTTGAAGGCGTTGGCGCCCAGACTCACCCGGCTCATGGCCTCGACCCCGCAGGCGATGCCGGTGTGGATGGCGTCGGCCCCCACCAGGTTGGCCACGAAGTGGTTGGCCTGCTGGGCGGATCCGCACTGGCAGTCCACCGTGGTGGCCGCCGTCTCGTAGGGCATGCCTTCGCTCAGCCAGGCCGTGCGGGTGACGTTGGAGGCCTGCTCGCCGGCCTGGGTCACGCAGCCACCGACGATCTGGTCGACGGCTCCGGGGTCGATGCCGGCCTTCTTCACCAGCTCGACCTGCGTCTTGCCCAGCAGCGCGGCGGCATGGAGCCCCGAGAGCCAACCGTTGCGCTTGCCGATGGGTGTGCGGACGGCTTCGACGATGACGGGCTGGGCCATGATGGATCCCCCTTGGGTGCGGTGTCGGGCGGCGCGGCAGGGCCGCGGGCGGGATGAGGCCCGCTCAGGCGCCACAGTATAGAACCGGTTCTACTGACCCGCCTCCGCGACCCGGACCCGCCTCCCGGCGGGGCGCCGGCGGGAGGCGCGGGTCCGGACCGCGGCTATGGTAGTTGTGTAAGCAACTACTTGAGTACCCAACCCGGGAGTAACCGCGTGTCCAAGCCCACCCTCCAGATCATCATCGCCAGCACCCGGCCCGGCCGGGTCGGTCTCCCCGTGGCCCGCTGGTTCCAGCAGGTGGCCGAAGCCGACGGACGCTTCGGGATCGAGGTCGCCGACCTGGCCGAGGTCGCCCTCCCCCTGCTGGACGAGCCCAACCATCCGATCGCCGGTGAGTACACGCACGCCCACACGCTGGCCTGGGCCCGGACGGTCGGAGCCTCGGACGCCTTCGTGATCGTGCATCCCGAGTACAACCACAGCTACAACGCCGCCATCAAGAACGCCCTCGACTACCTGCACGTCGAGTGGAACTACAAGCCGGTCGGCTTCGTCAGCTACGGCGGGGTGTCCGCCGGGGTGCGGGCCCTGACGGCGCTCAAGCCGGTGGTGGCGGCGCTGCGGATGACGCCGGCCGTCGAAGCCGTCAACATCCCCTTCGTCGGCCAGTTCATCGACGACGAGGGCCGGTTCGTCCCGAACGAGCAGCTCGAGATGGGCGCGGCGGGCATGCTGGCCGAGCTGGCGAGGCTGGAGGAGGCCCTTCGGCCTCTGCGGGCGGCCTCCCGGTCCTGAGCGGGCCCGCGGTACCCTTCTCCCATCGCCCGGGCGGGATCCGGGGCGGCTCGGGGCCGCCCGACGACGGTCCCGGGGGGACCCCTGGGTGACCCGGGCCGGCCGTCCCGACACCGCATCCGGGTCCGCTTCCGGGTGCCCCGGCACCCAGCACGACGAGGACCGCCACGTGAGACATCCGACTTCCCCCGAACGCCCGACGGTCGACCTGACCGTCGTCGCCGTGCCCGGCTACTTCGCCGCCATGGGGCTCGAGTACTGGCGGCAGCGGCGGCGCCTCGCATCCGGGGGCGCCCCCACGGCGGGTGACTACGAGACCAGGGACACGCTCGCCAGCCTGTCCATGGGCGCCCTCAGCCTGCTGGCCCCCATCGTGATGCCGAAGCTGCTGGCCCCGGTGACCGCGGGGTCGGGGCCGCTACGCCAAGGCCCTCGTGGTCGGCGCCCTCGGTGCGGCCGCGGTGACGACGGCGGCGGACGTCCTGGCCCGTCGCTCCGAGCGTCGGGAGGCCGGGGCGCCGCCGGCGCCCGATGCGGTCGCCACTCCCCGCCCGGCCGCCCGCTCGACCGCCCGGAAGGTGGCGTCGATCGGCGGCGTGGCCACGGTCGCCATGGGCGGCGTGGCCGCCACCACGGCCTGGGCGACGGCCATGACCCCCGGGCGGCTGTGGGACCGACGCGTCGTCCGGTCCCTGGGCACGGGACCGGTGCCCCTGGCGGCGGCCATCGTCGGCTGGGACTTCCTCTACTACTGGAACCACCGGTTCATGCACACCAGCCGCTACATGTGGGCGGTCCACGAGGTCCACCACTCGAGCGAGCGGTACAACCTGTCGACCGCCCTCCGCCAACCGGTCGCCGACGCCCTCGGCACCTCGGTCCCGTACGGGCTGCTGTGCCTGTTCGGGATACCGCCGTCGGCGGTGGCCACGGCCCGGGGCGTCAACCTGATCTACCAGTTCTGGATCCACACCGAGGCCATCGACAGGATCGGCCGGGCCGAGTCCACCTTCAACTCGCCCTCCCACCACCGGGTCCACCACGGATCGAACCGTCAGTACCTCGACCGCAACCACGGTGGCATCCTCATCGTCTGGGACCGCCTGTTCGGGACGTTCGAGCCGGAGGTCGAGCCGGTGGTCTACGGACTGACGAAGAACATCCACACCTTCGACCCCGCCCGCATCGTCGGCCACGAGTACGTCGACCTGGTCCGGGACATCGCGTCCTCCACCGGATGGGTCGAACGGCTCTCGTTCGTGTTCCGGGGACCGGGATGGGCCATGCGCCACCGCGCCCCGGTCGAGTCCCCGGTCGCCGTGGCCCTCGGGACCGCCGCCTGAGTCCGGACGTCCCCCTCGCTCCGTCCCGACCCGACGGTGCGACCCTCTGACCAGGGACTCTTCGGAATCTCTCTTCCGGATCTGCAAGACTGAGGACGATCAAAGCGGACGAAAAAGGGGGA
The DNA here is from genome assembly GCA_963841885.1 of uncultured Acidimicrobiaceae bacterium. GTDB lineage: Bacteria > Actinomycetota > Acidimicrobiia > Acidimicrobiales > RAAP-2 > Bog-756. The sequence goes on along the minus strand of CAWJEK010000015.1, from coordinate 45,805 downwards.
CCCATGCCCGGCACCGGCACGAAGGCGGATCCGTGGGAACTGACCACGGCCCCCGGGAGCTCGTCCTACACGATGTACGTCGACCGGGACGCCGATCCGCCGGTCCTCGTCTGCCAGGTGGGGTCGACCCGCCTGACGTATGACGCGAGGGCCGTCGAGAACCTCCACGCCTGGCTGCTCGAGCAGGGTGACTGGGTCCCGCTCGGAGCCGCCGACGAGAAGAAGCCGGCGGCCGAGGGCACCGTCGAGGCATGGGGGAGGTCGCCCGACAACCCCATCGGGGGCTGGTACGGCCTGCGCAACGGCTACCGGGGTCGGTTCGGCATGTACCTCCCGCCGCTCCTCGAGGCTCTGGGTCTGGCCGAGCTCACCCACGACGCCCGGAACAACTCGGTGCGGGGCCTTCCCGGCTGATCGGGCGACGTCGGGAGTGCGGTCGGGGTACCGGCCCGTGCCGTGGCCAATTCGTGGCCAAGATTCGTGGCGAAGCTTCGTGGCGAAGATTTCATGCCATTTTCGCGTTGGCCCGGCGTACCCTGGGTATGGGTCCCGAGGAGGGAGGAACCATGACCCCGAACCGACTCCTACTCGCCATCGACCAGACGGATGCCGGCGAGGCCGCCGTCGACTTCACGGTCGGTCATGCCGCCCTGTCGGGTGCCGCCGTCACCGTCCTGCACATCCGGGAGCTGTCACCGATGCACCGGGTGCCACCCCTGGAGTCGGCCGGGATGGCCCGCGAGCTGGTCGAGCGATCGGTGGCGGTGTTGCGCGAAGGGGGCATCCCCACCGTGGGCCTGATCAGCACCGCCCGCGAGGACGCCGTGGCCCGCCGCATCGTGGACGTCGCCGTCGAGGAGCACTGCGCGGGCATCGTGCTCGGGTCCTGCCGGCTGCGGGGCTTCCACCGGCTGACGGGGCGAGGTGTGCGGGAGCGGGTACTCCGCGTCTCCCACCTCCCGGTGATCGTGGCGCCCCCTGCCCTCAAGTACAGCCGCCGGACGCTGTCCGCCGCCCTCAGCCACGCCGGGAAGGCCTGACCGCTCCCTTCACCGACACCCTCCGCCGGGGGGCGGTCTGACAGGACGGGCAGACGTGGGTCCCACGCCCGCCCACGGTCGTCTTGACGATCGGGGTTCCACAGCGCCGACACGGCTGGCCCGTACGTCCGTAGACGGTGGCCACCTCGAGGTACCCGCCCCGCTCACCGCGGGCGTCGAGGTAGTCCCTCATCGTCGAACCGCCCCTCGCCACCCCTTCGGTCAGCACGGTGACGATCCCGGCGTGCAGGGCGCCGATGACGGGGGCCCGCAGGGTCCCGGACCGCCGTTCGGGGTGGAGTCCGGCATGCCACAGGGCCTCGTCGGCGTAGATGTTCCCGATACCCGCCACCACCCCCTGGTCGAGCAGTGCCGACTTGACCCGCAGACCCGGGTGACGCCGCAGTCCGGCGGCCAGCACGCCGGGATCGAATCCGGCCCCGAGGGGCTCGGGTCCCATCCGGGCCAGGAGGGGGTCCAGGGGCACGTCACCGGTGGGCAGTACGACGATCCGACCGAACTTGCGCTGGTCGTTGAACACCAGGCGGGAGCCGTCGTCGAGGTCGAGGACCACGCGGGTCGCCGAGCTGTCGAGCGGCGACGGGCCGGTCCCCCGGGCGGGCTCCAGGAGGAGCTGGCCGGTCATGCGCAGATGGACCAGGACGGAGAGTCCCCCCTCCACGTCGATGCCCAGCACCTTGCCGCGGCGCCACGTCCCGGTCACCGGCCGTCCGAGAACCTCGGTCGGCTCGACACCACGACCGGTGAGGCTCTTGGGCCACCGGCTCTCGACGGCCACCAACGACCTGCCGCGCAGCACCCCGTCGAGTTGGCGCCGGATGGTCTCGACTTCGGGCAGCTCGGGCACCGACCCGGTCGCTCCCGTACCCGGCCGGCTCAGCCGTGGGCGGTCAGGAAGGGGGCGATGCGGTCCTTGGGCCGGCCGATGACGGCCACCTCGTCGGCCACGAGCAGCGGGCGCTGGAGCATCTCGGGGTGGGCGGCCAGGACCTCGGCCACCTGTCCGGCGGTCTGCACGTCGGCGTCGGTGAGGCCGAGCTTGGTGAAGGTGGCGTCCCGGCGGACGAGGGCGGTGGGCTCGTCCTCCAGGATGGCGAGGAGGCCGGTCAACTCCTCCAAGGAGGGACGCTGTGCCTTCAGCTTGTAGCGGCGGATGTCGACGTCGACGTCGAGTTCCTCGGCGGCCTCGGTGGCGGCCCGGGAGCTCGAGCAGTTGGGGTCGTGGAAGATGGTGATGGCGGCCATGCCGGGAACCTACCGCCATCGGAGGAGGGTCCGCGCCGGTGGAGCGGGCCGCCGCTCGGACGAGGCCCCGGGACCGGAGCCATGCGGAGGCCACCGCCGCCGACTGCTCCGTCCACTGGGTCACATCGAGCCGCCGGGTCACATCGAGGTCGAGTTCGGAGATGGCATCGGTTGTCAGCTCGTCGGTCCGGCACCTCCTGGGAACATACGTGTATCGGCGAACGACCCTCCGATCCGACGGCGACAGGTCGTCACTACCGGTGCCGCAACGGTGCTGAGCAGGGGTAATCTGTATCTCGTGGGCGACTGAAAGGACGTCATCCGGATCATCGGCGGCCGGGCGCGATCCCTCGAACTCGGCGATGGCAGCCCTGCGGACGCCGGGAAGGGTCGAGGAGCGCCATGCGCACTGTCTGTCTCGAACGGAGCGCGACACCTGCCGGCGGCAACGCCGTCCTGCGACCCGGCCGACCGGTGACGTGGACGAGCGGCCGGTGACGGCACCGCTCGGCGCAGCTCGGGCGACGACCGGCGACGGTCCCGCGGAAGGACTCTCCCGACGGATGACGTCGCTCCAGGAGGCGCTCACCACGGCGGTCGCCACCGGCCAGGGGGTGTCCGGGATCGCCACCGTGCTGCAGGCTGCCGTCGGTGGCACGGTCGTCATCGACGACGGCCTCCACACGCGCATCGCCGGTGTGGGCGGATCCGGGCTGGAGGACACCGACCTCCCCGATGCCCGTCCACCGGGAGCCCCGCGGCACGCCGTCGCCTTCTCCGTCGATGGCTGGCTGCTGGTGGAGGCGTGCCCGGGGGGCGAGCTCCTGGGCACCATCGGCCTGCTCGGTGCCGGGCCCGATGTCACCGACTGGCCGGCCGCCGCCCTGGCCCAGGGGGCGATGGTGCTCGCCGCCGAGATGTACCGCCTGCACAGCGTGGCGGCCAACGAGTTGCGTGTGTGGGGTGATCTGGCCTCCGAACTCCTCGACGATCCCGACACCGACCGCAGCCGTTCCCACGCCACCGCCCTCGGGCACTCCATCGACCGGCCCCACCGGGCACTGGTCGCAGAGATGGCGGGGCCCGGGCCGCCGCCGTCGTTGGCGGCCGTCCAACGGCTCCTCAGATCGGTCGGGGCGGACGGCACGCTGGCCACGGCCCGGGACGCCGCCGTCGTGGTGTTCGTAGCCGAAGAGATCGACTGGGACGACCTCGCCCGGCGGCTGAGCGGCACCCGCCGGCCACCGCTCCGGCTGGGGGTCGGCGAGTACCACGATCCCGATGCCCTCGCCCAGTCGGTGACCGAGGCCGTCCTGGCCCTGCGGCTCTCCGGCGCCACGATCTCCCGGTTCGAGGACCTGGGGATCTCCCGGTTCCTCGCCACCGACGCCGACGAGTCCCGACTGCGCGCCTTCGTCGACGACTGGTTGGCCAGCCTCGCCGAGTACGACGCCGCCCACGACGCCGACCTGGTGCACACCCTGGGTGAGTGGCTGCGGGACCAGCGCTCGGTGCGGGCGACGGCCGACCGACTCCACATCCACCCCAGCACCCTCAAGTACCGGCTGGCGAGGATCCACGACGTGAGTGGACGCGACCTCCACGATCCGGAAGTGCGCTTCAACCTGGATCTGGCCTGTCGCACCCGGGCCACCCTCCTCGCCCTGGAAGCGTCCGGGAATCCGCTCGCCTTCGGCGCCTCCCCTGTGGCCCGGCGATCGGCCCCGACGGATCGCCGTCACCCGCCGGACGGGGTCGACCCGTCGACCGTCGAAGTGGCGATCCTGGACGCCCAGGGGGTGCTGACCTGGGTCAACGACGCCTGGACCTCGTTCTGCGAGGCAAACGGGGGCACGCTCGACCGCTGCGGTGTCGGTACCTCCTACCTGGAGGCGTGTTCCCATGTCCGGGACGATCCCCAGTCCCGGGTCGCCGTCTCCGCGGTGCAACTCGCCCTCCGGGGGGAGCTACCGGCACCGGTGTGGCTCACCCTGGCGTGTCACAGTCCCACGGTGTCGCGGTGGTTCGAGATGTCGGTCTCGTCCCGTCGGGACGACCACGGCCGGATCTGCGGGGCTACGATCACGCTGGCCCCCACCGCCCACTGACGCCGCCACCGCCCACGACTGTCCAATTCGGGCAACTGGCAGGCACGAATTGGTGCAGATGGGCCGATGTGCGTACCCCGAACGCATTCGTAGGGTGGGTACATGACGAGATCCACAGGGCCCCGGACAGGCGCCGGGAGCGTATGCACCTCCCCGCCGGGTGCCACCCCCTGGGGACGCCCGCTCGATCGCCGTGACCCGTGACGACCGTCCGACCCGGGGCCCACCCGCCCACGACCCGGTCGGCGCCCCCGAACCCGGTGGCCCTGCGGTTCGGCGAGCGGCTGCGCTCGGCGCTGCAATTCGGACCTCGGGCCGTGGACGAACTGGTCCGGTCCTACGACCCCGACCTGGCCGACCACCACCGACGCGTCGCCCACGTGGCCGTGGCCATCGGGCGGTCGATCGGTCTCTCCGGCGACACCCTCACCGGGATCGGACTGGCCTCGTCGATCCACGACATCGGGGAGATCGGCGCACCCGGGACCCCCGACACCTGCCCCGCCACCGGACGGGCGTTCTCCTCCGAGCACCCGCACGCCGGCGCCACCATCATCGACGGCATCCGCTTCCCGTGGCCCCTCCGCACGATGATCCTCCAGCACCATGAGCACGCCGACGGCAGTGGCTTCCCGAACGGACTGCGCCGGGACGAGACCCTGTTGGCCAGCCGGATCATCACCGTGGCCGACACGGTCGTCCTCGTGTCGGACCGCCGCCCGCCGTCGTTGCAGGCCTCGGACCAATTGCTGTGCGGCCGGGGCTCCGTCTACGACCCCGATGTCGTCGACGCCTGCCTGGCCGTGTATGCCCACGTCCTCCGGTGGGACGGTCCAGCTCCGCCTCGGGTGCCGTGAGTCGGTCCTCCGGACCCCCGGTCCGCCAGAAGAGCGTCTGGGCCCTCGGTGCCGTCGTGCTGACCTGCGGGGTCGTCGGAAGCGTCCTGGGGCCGCGGGTCGTGGCCAGCCACGATGCCCAACAGTCCGTCCAGGCGCAGGCTCCCGTCTCGCTGGCCATCGCGTCGACGCTGCAGCTCGCGCTCCAACACGAGCAGGACCTCGACGTCGGCGCCGTGGGCTTCACCGCCGGCCAGCCGTCCGCGTCGGCATCCCAGTTCCGCCAGTGGGTCACCTCGGTGCGGGCCTTCCAGCGCTACCCGGAACTGATCGGTATCGCCGAGGTCTCCCTGGTTCCGGCCGGTGACCTGTCGGCGTTCGCGGCCCGGGACGCCGCCGACCCGCCCGGTCCCATGGGGGCGGACGGAACGCTCGTCATACTGCCGGCCGGCGTCCGCCCGTACTACTGCCTCGAGACCGGCTCGGTGACCCGCCCCGGTGCACCGGTCGGCCCGGCCGGGTTCGACTACTGCGACTCCCCGCTCGGCCCCGCGCTGGTGAAGGCACGGGACACGGGACAGAACGCCTACCTCCCCTACGACTCGGGCACGTCCCGGAACCTGGCGGTCGGTTCGGCGATCTACGCCGGCGGCACCCAGCCGACCACGGTCGCCGCCCGCCGGGCCGACTTCCTCGGCTGGACGGGCTCCCAGATCTCACCCCGGGTCCTGTTGGACCAGGCGCTGGTCGGACACCCGAGAACCGCCATCGGCTTCCGCTTCGGCAGGGGGAGAGGAGCGGTGACCTTCCACGCCGGCCACGCGCCCGCCGGCTCGAAGACCAGCACCATCGACCTGCACAACGGCTGGTACGTCCTCACCACCACCCAGATCACCAGCGGCTCCATCCTGGCCAACGACAACGCCCTCATCCTCCTGCTCGGGGGAGTCACCATCAGCCTGCTGATGGCCCTCCTCGTCCTCGCGCTCGGGACCGGACGGGCGAGGGCGATGTGGCTGATGCGCAAGCGGACCGCGCAGCTCGAGTACCAGGCGTTCCACGACTCGCTCACCGGGCTCCCGAACCGGGCGCTGATCCTCGACCGGCTCGAGCAGATGATGCTGCGACTGCGGCGCGAACACGCCCCGGTGTCCGCCCTCTTCCTGGACCTCGACAACTTCAAGGACGTCAACGACACCCTCGGCCACGCGGCGGGCGACCAGCTGCTCGTCCTCGTGGCCAACCGGCTGACCAGCATCCTGCGGGAGGGGGACACCGTCGGACGGTTCGGCGGCGACGAGTTCGTCGTCCTGGTCGATGGCGAGTCGCTCTCCGTCGGTCCGGAGTTGGTGGCGCAGCGGATCCTCGACGTCATGATGCCGCCGTTCGAGCTCTCGTCGAGTGACACCCCGCTGACGATCAGCGTGAGCATCGGCATCGCCGAGGGTCTCCGCTCGCAGCCCGAGGACCTGCTCCGCGACGCCGACATCGCCCTCAACCGGGCCAAGGCCGCCGGCAAGCGGCACAGCGTCGTCTTCGCGTCGCCCATGCAGGACGCGGTGGACGCCCGTCGCACGCTGGAGCAGGACCTGCGGGACGCCGTCGTCGACCCACCAGTTCTTCGTCGTCTACCAGCCGACCGTGGACATCCGGACCGGCATCATCACCGGAGCCGAAGCCCTCCTGCGGTGGCGGCATCCCCGACGCGGGGTGGTCGGACCCGTCGACTTCGTACCCGCCCTCGAATCGACCGGCCTCATCGTCCCCGTGGGTCGGTGGGTCCTCGACGAGGCCTGCCGCCAGGGGGCCGTGTGGATGCGACTCCGGACATCCCCTCGCCATCTCCGTCAACATCTCCGCCAACCAGCTCGACGGAGGACGTCTGGTCGACGACGTCCGGGCGTCGCTGGAGGTGACCGGCTTCCGGGCCGACCTCCTGATCCTCGAGCTCACCGAGACGATCCTGATGCGTGACGTGCGGTCCACCGTGGACCAGCTCCACCGGCTCAAGGCCATCGGCATCCGGATCTCGATCGACGACTTCGGCACCGGCTATTCGTCGCTCGCCTACCTCCGCAAGTTCCCGATCGACATCCTCAAGATCGACCAGACCTTCGTGGCCGCCATCGCCGACACCAAGGAGTCCGCGGCCATCGTGCACACGCTCGTCCAGCTGGGCAAGGTGCTCGGGCTCGAGACCGTGGCCGAGGGGATCGAGACGATCGACCAGTGGTCGCGGCTGCGCTCCGAGGACGTCGACAAGGGTCAGGGCTACCTGTTCGCCCGGCCACTCGACGTGTCGGCCCTCGACGACGTGCTCGATGCCGAGACCGAGCACGCCACCGCCGCGGTCCCATGAGCCTGCACACCCTCGCCGACCACTCCAAGCTGCGACGCATCCTGGAGACCACCCGGCTCGTGGAGGGTCACTTCGAGCTGGGTATCCTGCTCCGTCACGTGGTCGCCGAGGCGTGCTCCATGACCGGCGCCCGGTACGGCGCCCTCGGCGTGCTGAATGCCACCGGCGACGGCCTGGCCGAGTTCATCACCGTCGGACTTTCCGCGGCCGAAGAGCACCGGATCGGGGCCCGACCGGTCGGACTCGGCGTGCTCGGGTCCCTGATCCACCACCCGGTCCCCCTGATGGTCGACGATCTGGCCGACCATCCGGACCGTGCCGGATTTCCCGCCGGCCACCCGCCGATGCGCTCGCTCGTGGGCGTCCCGGTGAAGGTGCGGGACGAGGTCTACGGCAACCTCTACCTCACGGACAAGTTCGGCGGCCGGCCCTTCGACTCCGAGGACATGGACCTCGCCGAGGCGCTGGCCCTGGCCGCCGGCATCGCCATCGAGAACGCCCGACTCCACGCGACCCTCGGCCTGGTCGCCGAGTTGCGGAACGACTCCCGACGGGACCATCTGACCGGTCTGGCCAACCGCCGCTCGTGGGACGAGCGCCTGGACGACGAACTCGAGCGGAGCAACCGGACCGGCGAACCCGGTGTCGGTCGCCCTCCTCGACCTCGACGGCTTCAAGGCCGTGAACGATCGGGGGGGTCATCAGGCCGGCGACTCCGTCCTCCAGGAGTTCGCCCGTTCGTGGCAGCGGATCATGCGCTCGGCCGGGGACTTCGTGGCCCGCCTCGGTGGCGACGAGTTCGGGCTGCTGGCCCCGGGGTCGACATCGGCCGGGGTCCGGAACATGGCCCGTCGCCACGCCCGGATCGAGACCCGGGGGCCGTCCTACTCCTTCGGCGTCGCCACGTGGGACCGACAGGAGACGGCCGGCCAGCTGGTCCACCGGGCCGATCTGTCGATGTACCGGTCCAAGGTCCGGAACCATCAGTTCTGAACCTCCGCACCCCTCAGGCGGTCGACGCCGTCGATCCCCCGTCCCGAAGCGTGCAGGCGGCATTGATCAGGGCCAGATGGGACAGGGCCTGGGGGAAGTTGCCGAGGAACGAACCACTGGCCGGGTCGATCTGTTCGGACAGCAGACCGAGGTCGCTGGAACGAGCCACCGACCGTTCCATGAACGCCCGTGCGCGCTCGTGCCGCCCTGACCGCCACAGCGCTTCGACCATCCAGAACGAGCACGCCACGAAGGCGCCCTCTTCGCCCCGCATCCCCGAGTAGCGGAAGAGGAGAGGGGTGTCGGGCTCGCCCAGTTCGGCCTGGACCGCGTCGATCGTGGTCCGGAGCCGCGGTCCCGTATCGAAACCGGTGCGGGCCGCCAGGAGGACGGCGGCGTCCAACTCGGAACTGCCGGCGAACATGGTGTACGACCGGCGCCCTTCGGACCAGCAGTTGTCCTCCACCCAGGCGCGGACGTCGGCCGCTTCGCGGGCCCACCTCGGCGCACGCTCGCCCGGGAGCTGGCCTACCGATGCGAGGGTGGCGGCCCGGTCGAGGGCGACCCAGCAGCCGATCTTGGAGATCGTGTAGTGCTCCAGCTGCTCGAGCTCCCAGATGCCGGAGTCCCGGGTCATCCAGCGGTCGCAGCACTGGTCGGCAAGATCGGCGAGGGCGTCCGCGGTGGCCCGGTCGAGGATGTGCCCGGCGGCGACGTAGCGCGCCACCGTGTCGAAGAGATCGCCGAAGTTTCCCAACTGCAGCTGGTCGGCGGCCCGGTTGCCGGCCCGCACGGGCCGGCTGTCGCGATACCCCCGCGCCGCGAGCTCCTCCGCCCGCTCTTCGGGCACGTCGCCGTCGAGGGTGTAGAACACCCGCAGGCGGGGACCGTGCGCACGGAGCGCCTCGAGGAGCCAGGAGACCGAGGAGTGCACCTCCTCGTGGAGTCCGAGGCTGATGAAGGCGTCGATGGTGAACGAGCTGTCGCGCACCCAGGAGTATCGGTAGTCCCAGTTCTTCGGACCTCCCACCGTTTCGGGCAGTGAGGTGGTGGCGGCGGCGGCGATGGCCCCTCCGGGCTCGTAGAACAGGGTCTTGAGCGCCAGAGCCGAGCGGACGACGGCGTCGCGCCAGGGCCCCTCGTACTCGACGCCGTCGGACCAGTCCTCCCACGAGCGCCGGCTGTGGTCGAGGCGATGCTCGACGGATGTCCGGCTCGGGAGGGAGAGCGGTTCGTCGTCGGTGACCACGACGGTGACGAGTAGCTGTTCACCCCCATGGACGACGGTGCCGCCCGACACCTCGTGAGCCGTCACCTCGCCGGGTTCCGCCCCGTGGACGAGCAGAGCGACCAGCTGGTCCTGGACGACGAGGACCGGGACGCCCGACCGCCACGAGGCCCAGGGACGGGCCTTCCCGAATCGGTCACCGGGAGCCAGGGTCCACTGCATGCCCACGCTCCCCTCCAGTCCTTCGATCCGACGGGCGAACTCGCTCCAGGGCAGTCGCCCCGACATCCCGGAGTTGAGGGCTTCGGTGACACGCACGGCACCCGAATCCGTCCGATAGACGGTCTCCAGCACGTTCGTGTCGGGAAGGTACCCCCGCTCCACCTCGTAGTCGGCCGTGGGGGCCAGCGAGAAGCGACCGCCCCGTGACGGATCGAGGAGCGCGGCACAGATCGGGGGAGCGTGGATGGTCGGGACGGGCCACCAGTCCACGCTTCCGTCGGCGCCCACCAGGGCGACCGTGCGCCCGTCCCCCAGCACGGCATAGTCCTCGATCGGCAGGAAGCCGTCCCGGCGGCGCGGGATCACGCGGGCGGGTCCACCGCGTGGGGCCCCCGGGGCACCGGGTCCGCCACGCGGGCGAAGCTACTCGCGGCCATCGAACTGCTGGGCGAGCCCGGCGTCCGAGAACACCGTGCTCTCGGCCGTGGGGAAGCCCCGCAGGAGGTCGTACAGGGCGTGGAGCCGAACGACCGGGGATATCCGGTCGTACCAGTGACGCCGCCTGGCGGGATGGAGCGGGGCATGCTTCGCCACGTAGCGGGCGCTGTGGAGACGGGACCGCTCCGATCCGAGCGCGGTGGCGATGCGCTCGAGGCTGAACTCGGTGTCCGACCGGAACTCGCTCCGCCACAGGTGTCGGAGGTCATCGATGCCCCGGTCGAACTCGTCCGAGTAGCGGAGGTCCAGCGAGCTCATGCCGCGGGAGCACTCGTCGATGCGGTCGATCGCCTCCCGGGCCTCGCCGGCATGCTTCGCCAGGACGTCGGCCATCCGGTCCGCCCCCGAGCGACGCAGGCACCGCACGACATCGGTTGCCGCCGCCAACCGGATCGCGCCGTGCTGGTGGATGAGCTTGCCCACTGTTCCCCGACGCCAGGCCCGCCTCACGACCTCGTCGGCGGGGTGGTCACCGTCGCGAGCGAGGTCGTCCCACTCGGCGAGGAGGCGCTCCAGTCGACGGTCCTGGTCGCGGAGCAGATCGAGGGAGTCCTGGTCGCGCCGGCCCTTCACCTCGCTCCTCATCGCCGACTCGCAGAGGGCGACACCGGCGTGGGGTCACGGTCCACGAAGGTGGGCCGGCGTCGGCGGTCCTGCGCCTCGCGCCGTACGGCCTCGGCGAACAGTCGGGCGGTCCGGGGCAGGCTGCGCAGGAAGCTCGTATCCAGCACCCCCCCGGCCTGACCGTCGAAGATTCCGTGCGCGCCGTGGTCCGAACCCTCGTCGACCGGACGGGTCAGGTTCACGGGCCGGTCCTCGTCGATGGTCTGGTCGGTCAGCTGGGCGTCCCACGCGGCCAGGGCGGCGTAGTGGTTCCCGACCCCGGGCACCAGGCTGTCGACCATCACGAGCATCCGGTTCCACGAGCCCACGATGCGCGACCGTCGTCCGTCCAGCGCCGACCTCACGATGTGGCGGGCCGCGATCTCCGGCTGGTAGATCGGGGGCACGGGCTTGGGGTGGCGACGCAGCGACGTCTTGCACCAGTCGAACTGCGGGGTGTTCACCGCCGGGAGGTGCACCATGCTCATCCGCACGTTGCTTCCGTCATGGAGGAGTTCGGCCCGGGCCGACTCGAAGAACCCACGGCAGGCGAACTTGGACGCGCAGTAGGCGGCCTGCAGCGGGATGCCCACGAACGCCAGAGCCGATCCGACATTGACCACCACCCCGGCGTCCCGGGGCCGCATGCGGGCCAGGGCGGCGGTGGTCCCCCACACCTGTCCGAGCAGCGTCACCTCCAGAGCCCGTTGGAAGTCGGCCGGCGTCGTCTCGGCGAGCGGGGCGAAGACGGTCGTCATGGCGTCGTTGATCCACACGTCGATGGGTCCGAACTCCTGTTCGATCCGGGTGGCGGCCGAGTCGACCTCCTCGAACCGGCTCACATCGGTCGGGACGGCGAAGGCCCGGCCCCCGGCGAGCTCCACTTCCGTGGCCGCCGCCTGGAGTCCGGCCGCACCGCGGGCCAGGAGAGCGACGTCGAACCCCTGGGCCACCAGTTCGCGCACCGTGGCCCGCCCTACGCCGGCGGATGCTCCCGTCACTACTGCGATCGGTCTGGCGGTCACGACGTCCTCCTGAGAACTGGTCCGGTGCGTCGGCCCCGACCGGCTCTCGGGTCGGGTGCCCGTCAGGTACTTATCCGGCCGTGGTAGGGCAAAACGTTGCCATGTACAACAGTCCGGCCACGCGGGCCACCGGTCTCCGGACGCCGCGCACCACACCCCACCGCCCACCACCGCACCGCTGACTAGTCAGCCGGCGAGGAGTCCTCACGTGCGGGAGCCGGTGCGGCGACCCGTCCCGAAGCCGCCTGCCGGATGGCGTCCACCTCGTTCGTGGGGCCGATGATCACCAGTTCGTCCCCGGCCTCCAGCAAGGTGTTCCCGTCCGGGACGAGCAGGTCCCGCTGTCGCTGGATGGTCGTGACGATGACGCTGATCGGAAACGCGGATGCCCGGAGCGACCGCCCGACCAGAGTCGATCCGGCGTCGATGTGGACCCGATTGGTCCCCTCGTGGTCGCCGACCGCATCGAGGTCCTGCAGGCTGGACAACAGGCCGAGTCGATAGCCCCGGACGACGTCGGTGACGCCGACGGTGCCGAGGACGTGACGCTCACCGTCGAGCACCGTGACCCAGTGCTCGGGCGAGGTGGTCAGGGCGTCGAGGGCGACGTCGAGATGGGCGTCGGCTGCCACGGTGGGCGCCGACGGGTCCACCACCGACTCGAGCGTGCCGTCCACGCCGCTGTCCATCGTCTCCAGAGCGCAGTGCGACACGGTCCCTTCGAAACGACCCTGGTCGTCGACCACCGGGGCGCCGATCACGCCGGCCTGCTCGAGCTGCCGCCGTGCGGCGACCGGGGACGTCTCGGCCCGGAGGACGAGTGGGCCCTGCGCCATGGCGTCGCCGACCACCACGGCCGTCAGGACCGGCATGCCCGTCAGCAACCGCTGGGCCGGGGCGTCGGCCCGGCTCTGCAGCTGGCTGCGGTAGATGGTGTCATCGCCTCGACGGACGATGAACCAGGCGAGCCCGACGGCGAGCATGGCGGGGGCGAGGATCGACAGGCTGCCCGTCATCTCCGCCACCATGATCATCACGGCCAACGGCGCTCGGGAGATGCTCCCGAAGCAGCACATCATCCCGACGATGACGAAGGGGGCCGGATCATGGCCCATGGACGGGACGATCGGCTCGAACAGTCGCCACACCGAGGCGCCGATGAAGGCGCCGATGACCATGCCGGGTCCGAAGATGCCTCCCGATCCCCCCGAGCCGATGGAGAGCCCGGTGGCCAGGATGCGGGCGAACGGCAGGGCGAGCACGATCCACAGGGGCAGGGTGAGGAGGTGGGGGCCGAGACCCTGCTGGATCCATCCGTAACCCGTCCCGAGGACCTCAGGAATCACGAGGGCGATGCAGCCGACGATGACCCCACCGATGACCGGCTTGACCCACCGGGGCAGCTGCATCCTGGCGAAGACGTCCGAGATGCCGTAGAAGCCCTTGGCGTAGAGCAGACCGATGAGGCCCCCGAGGACCCCGATCAGCGCGAACCAGAGCAGGTGGGACGGATTGGTGAAGTGGTAGCTGGCATTGAAGCCGAACAGCGGCGTGTACCCGACGGCGGCCCCGAAGATGACGTAGCCGACGATGGAGGCGACGAAGCTGGGGAGGAGAGCGGTGGCATCGAAGTCGTCCCGGTAGAGGATCTCGGTGGCGAGGACCGCACCGCCCAACGGTGCGCCGAAGATGGCGCCGATGCCCGAGCCGATGCCGGTGACCACCGCGATCCGGGCATCGGCGGGGCTCAGATCCAGCTGGCGCGCCAGCAGTGAGGCGAACCCGGCGCTGATCTGCCCGGTCGGTCCCTCCCGCCCGCCGGAACCCCCCGATCCGATGGTGAGTGCCGAAGCCGCGATCTTGACGATCACCGCCCGGAAACGGATGCTCCGCGGATTGTGGTGGACCGCCGAGATGGCGGCATCGGTCCCGTGGCCCTCGGCCTCCGGGGCGAATCGGAACACCAGGATCGACCCCAGCAGGGCGCCGAGACCCACCACCAGGGGCAGCGCCCAGGGCCGGGTGAAGAAGGCCGAGGCGGCGTGTCCACCCTCGCCGGTGGGGGTCGGCGGGTGGTAGCCGGCCAGTCCGCCGAGGAACAGGTGGGTGCAGAGCAGGAGGGCCTCGTAGAAGACGATGGCCCCCAGTCCGGCCATCGACCCGATGAGCACCCCGAGCACCAACCACTTCTGGAGGTACGAGGTACCTGCGAGCCACCGCGAGACGCCGGTCATGGCGGCCCGCCAGGAGGTCCGGCGCAAGAAGGTCACGGAGCGCCGGCCCGCCTCACAGGTCCCATCCGGCCGACCAGTCCTGCTCGGGAACCTCGCCCGCCGCGGCGGCGAGTCGTTGGAGGGAGTCGACCAGTGCGGCCTGCTGGTCACGGGGGATCGACCGCAGGAGGCTGGCGATCTCCTTCCGACGACGCTCGGTCACCGCATCGACGAGCTGCCGACCGGTTTCGGTCAGGGTCAGTCGGATCAGCCGTCGGTCACCGCGCTCGTGACGGCGGCCCACCAGGCCCTTGCGGACCAGGCGGTCGCACATGCGGGTGGCCGTCGACGGTGTCACGTCCACCGCCTCGGCCAGCGTGGCCAGGCTCTGCGGACCCCGGGACGCCAGCACCACCAGCGTGCGGAACTGCGTGAGGGTCACCTCCTCCGCCACGTCCCCCAGCGAACGCGCCGCCACGGCCACCAGCACCCGGCTGGCGCTCAGCACCGCTTCGACGACCGAGTCGCCGCGTGGCCGGCGGACGCGCCGGTTCCTTAACCATAGACAAACATTGTAGTAGCTAAGGAAGTCGGGTGGAACGGACCGGATCTACGGATGTCCCGGCTGGGCCCGGGGCCGCTTCCCGTTCAGGATGGCTCGGGCGATCGGAACGGCGCTCGCCGTCACCGCTCGGGGTGGAGCTGACCTTGCCGAACACACCGTCAGCGAACGCGACCGCGCCGAGCGCAGCCATGACGACCACCACCTGCAGTACGAGTGTCATCGGTGGACCACCGGCTCGGCTCGATCTCCCGGATCGAGTGACAATCGTGCGCAGAGGGGCCCCACGACGATGACGATGCCGAGGCCGACGACCAATCCGATGAGTGGCGAACCGGGCCTGGCGAGGCCGGTGGTGATGAGGAGGACGGTGGCGGCCGCTGGGGCGTGATGGCAGTGGAGCAGCTCGAGAATCGCCATGGTGACTCCGACAGCCAGACCGGATGCGACCACCTGCTCCCACGAGGGCGTTCCCAGGGTGGAGACCGAGGGGTGCTGCAGCAATCCGAAGGCCGCCAGAGTGGCCAGTCCGACCCCGATGGCGATTGCGTGCCCGATGGCGGCGTTCCGGGCTCGCGCCGCCTCGGTCCTCGGGTGCGAAGCGAACAGATAGACCGTGGGCCCCACCGTGCTCGTGAGCAGCGGGCGGGACAGCCACCGGCCCGCCACACCGACCACGCCCACCAGGACCGCCGTCAACACCAGATAGCGCGAGGCGGTCACGAGGTGGTCGGCGTGTCGTCGCCGACCGGCCCCGGCTTCAGCCGTCGCCCCGGTCGACGCCGCATCTTCACGCTCCACACCCTCCAGACGACTGTGCACCCTCTAGTTATTTCACTGTGCAATCGATCGCAAACGCGGGAGCACCGGGCGGTGGAACTTCCGGAGCGCAGGGCCGCGGACGACGGGCGGCGGCCGAGCGCCTCGATCCCGTTCATCACCAGGCCCTACTGATCACCGCCGATCCCCGGGTCCCGCCGCGGGATCCTGGACCCCCGTCCCTACGAACTCGCCCTGGCCAGCGGGTCCCGACCACGGGCGATGTCGATCAGCTCCCGGACGGAGATTTCACGGGCACGTCGCCGCTCGGACGCGGTGAGGTTCCCCTCGGGAACCAGCAGCCGGAGGCCACGCGGGTGGATCCGGAACTCCAACGGGGTGTCGAGCTCGAGTGCCTCGCCGTCGATCCCCGCGAAGGCCTTGCCGGACCTCGACCGCACCTCGAACCGCTCGGCCGTGAACTCGTGCCAGTGGCGGCTCCGGCGTCGCTGTCCGAGCGCCGACAGGGCGAACACCTGCGCCGCTTCGGCCCCGGTGCCGGCGGAGATGGCGACGACACCGAGCTCGCCGGTGTCGAGGCGCCGGCGCTGCGAGGCATCCAGGGTGGCCCCGAGCACGTAGGGGTTGTTCGACACCTGGATCAGAAAGGCTCCGTCCACCTCTCCCCGGCCCGGGTCGGTGAACTGGAGGTCGAACGGCTCCTGGGTCCGCCCCAGCAGCTCGGGCAGCAGCGCTCTGGTTGTCTCCGACTTCGCCTCCCGGTAGCCCTCCTGCTGGACGATGGTGGCGTAGATGCCGAGCGACACGTTGTTGACGAACAGCCGGGTGCCGACGGTGGCGTAGTCGATACGCCGTTCGAGGCCGTCGCCGAAGGCATCCAGGCTCAGGCGCGGGTCCTCCCGGTCGATCCCCAGGTCGAGGGCGAAGTGGTTCCGCGTGCCCGCCGACACGACGACGAAGGGCAGGTCGTGCTCGATGGCGATCGAGGCGACCAGGGCCTGGGACCCGTCGCCACCGGCCATGCCCAGGCAGTCGGCACCGCGGGCGATGGCGTCCCGGGCCAACTCCTCCAGATCGAGCCCCCGGTCGAGCATCACCACCTCGACCCCCCGCTCGCGGGCCAGGTCGGCCAGGCCGAATTTCTCCACCTTGCCTCCACCCGACCAGGGATTGCAGATGAGTACCGGATGCCGGGGACGGTCGACGGCCGTCGGGCGCAGTTCGTCGTGGGCGTGGAGATTCCGGGCGAGGGCGGCCCTCCCGAGCCCGACGGACCCGATCAGGAGGACGGTCAGCAGGACCAGTCGGAGGCCGACGTGCTGACCCGCCGGCGTCGCGCCCACCAACGCCGCCACGATGCCGGCGATCCCGAGGACGGCACCGACCATGCCGATCGCCCGCCGGGGCATCCGTTCGGTGATCGTCCACCAGGCGCCCGCCACGGCCAGACCCAGTCCGACCACGGCGAGGGCCAGGAAGCCGAGGTTGCGGACGATGAACCCGATGACGAACCCCACGAGGACGAGACCGCACGCCAGCGAGCCCAGTGCGCAGGCCCGCTCAGGCCATCCGATCCGGCCGGAGGTCGCTCTCATCGATCCGCCGCCCGTGCGAACGCCCCGGGGAATTCGTCGCGCGGCCCACCATGAACGGGATGTCCCATGGCGCCCACCGTAGATTGAGGCCGCACCCCCGAGTGGGCCACAACGGCCCGCACCCCGCCGGAACCTCCCGACGGGCACATCTACGCCAGCGCCGAATCGGCCCAGTTCTCCGGCTGACGTGTGGTCTGACTCCTCGACGGACCGCCTCCCCGAGTCGTGGCGAGGTCGGCCCGCCGATCATCGGATCGGTCCCCCTACGGTGTGCTCGGCAGGGCGAGCGGGATTGCGACCCGCAGGGTGGTTCCGGCGCCCACCGGGCTCGACACGTCGAGTGTTCCCCCGAGAACCTCGATGCGGTCGGAGAGCCCGAGGAGACCGGTACCGGCGCCCGGATCGGCTCCACCGCGACCGTCATCCGCGATCGTGAGCCCGAGTGACTCCTCGTCGATCTTCAAGGAGAGCGACACGAACGAGGCGTCTGCATGTTTGGCGACGTTCGTCAAGGCTTCCGAGACCACGTAGTAGGCGGCTACCTCTACAGGTTCCGACAGCCGTCGGTCTCCCTGCACATCCAGATCCACGGGAACCGACGACCTCCGGGCGAGTGCCCTGACCGCCGGTCCGAGTCCCCCGCGGGAGACGATCGCCGGGTGGATCCCCCGCGCGATCTCCTGGATTCCCTCGATCACGTCCTGCAACCCTCGAACCGAGTCACCCAGTCGCGAGCGGACGTCGGTGAGTTCCGCCGGAAGCGCGGACTCGGTCGCACGGAGCTCGAGACCGAGGGAGACGAGGCGCTGTTGAGCTCCATCGTGGAGATCGCGCTCGATCTGCCGACGGGTCGCATCGGCGGCCACGACGATCCGTGCACGCGAGGCCGTCAGCTCCTGCCGTGCGTCTGCGCTGGCAATGGCCAGAGCCACGAGCTCCGTGAACTGTGAGAGTCGGGACTCGGCATCGCCAGGGAGTGGCCTCCCCACTTCGGACTGCACGATGATCGACCCCCAAAGATGTCCGTCGACCACGATGGGTGCACCCGCGCTGGCCCTCGTCCCGACGGAGAGGGCGGTCCGGGAGATCTCGCTGCCATCGTCCCGGTAGCTGGTTTGTCGGGCCGGGCGCCCGGTGGCCGCGATGCGTGACGTGAGATTCTCCCCACCGAGGGGCGAGCGGGTTCCCACGGGGACGGCGTCGTCCGTTCGCCTCCAGCTGCCGACCACCACTGCCGACCGGTCCGACTTGTAGCGGATGAGGAGCACGAGGTCGACGCTGAAGAGGTCCCCGATCTCTTCGACCACGGAGGCGAAGAGATCGCTCGACGATGACGGACTGGCCGCGAGGGTCGCCACCCGGCGCAGGACGGCCTGCTCCTGGGCGATTCGAGCCAGCTCATCGACAAGGACACTCGAGACGATGGCAACGGCCAGGAATGCGATGAGCGCAAGCAGGTCAGGATGCACATCGACGGTGAAGGTCCCGTACGGGGGGGTGAACAAGACCGCCGCCAGCGTCTCCAGGACGACCGCCAACAGCGCCGGACGAAACCCCCCGACGACGGCGACCACGACGGCCATGAGCAGCGCCCACAACAGGTATCCGGCCAACCCGAAGGAAGCGCGGACGGGCCAGAGGCTGAGCGCGATCAGGACCGGTCCGCACACGGCGAGCAGCCAGGCCACTCGCTTCCGCCTGGCTGACCTCTGCTGGAGCACTCCCCTGACCAGCCGCCCTCGGACCGTCATCCTTCGACGGTAACTGATCGTGCCCCAGATCACCCAGCGTCGCCCACCGGACGCCGCACCGGTCGGCCCGAGCGGACCCACCCGTCGAGCCTGTCAGCCGATGAGGTCCCGTCGGGGCACCCGTCCGAGTTCCTCACCGGTGGATCATCCTGCACGGACAACAGATAATGGACGGGTGCCTGGACCAGCGAGCCCCGCCTACAGCACATGAACGAACTGGCGAACCGGGTCGTGCTCGCGGACGACGACGTGCTGCTGCGCGAGGGTATCGCCAGCCTGCTGCAGAGCTCAGGGTTCGCGGTCGTCGGCCAGGCCGACGATGCCGTGGAGTTACTCGGTCTCGTGAGCGGTGTCGCTCCGGATCTGGTCATCATCGACATCCGCATGCCCCCGGGCTACGGAACCGAGGGACTCGAAGCGGCCAGGACCATTCGTTCCGACTTTCCCGGGGTGGCGGTCCTGCTGCTCTCCGCCCATGTCGAGATGGACGAGGCACTCGATCTGCTGAACGGCGGATCCGGGGTCGGCTACCTGCTGAAGAGTCGGGTGACCGACGTGGCGGATTTCCTCGAATCGGTCGAGCGGGTGAGGCGGGGCGGATCTGTCATCGATCCGGGCCTCGTCAATGAACTGGTCTCGGCGCGCCGCAGGAACGATCCGCTGGACGCCCTGACCCCACGGGAACGTGAAGTCCTCACGGTCATGGCCGAGGGCTATTCCAACGCCGGCATCGCCCGAAGGCTGTACGTGAGTGAGGGAACGGTCGAAAAGCACGTCCAGCACATCTTTCCGAAACTCCGGATCCCGGAAACGGGAGACGACCACCGCCGGGTGCTCGCGGTCCTCACATATCTCGACGCGCTAGGCGGTCCCGCTCCCGCTGTCCCCTGACCGCTGGATCAGGGAGCGGACGGCGGCTCCGGAGAGATGCGACTTGGACAGGAACGCGACGGAGGGCAGGGTCTCGACGAGGTCCGTCAGGTCCTCCTCCGGATAGGTGGAGATCAGGATCACCCTCTCGGGATCGGGCCCGGGTCCTCCCGACAGGGCCCGGGCGAGCGCCACACCGTCCTCGTCACCCAGATTCACGTCGATCAGCGTGAGATCGGGTCGCAACTCGCCGTGCTTGGAGATCGCCTCGGCGGCCGTCGAAGCCATGCCGACGACTCGGATGCCGTCGCCTTCGAGGGCCCGGCGAGCAGCGTCCAGGAACTCGTGGTTGTCATCGACGATCAGGAGGCGGATCGGCATGGTCCCGAGGAGCATGACAGACGCACGTCGACCGCACATTGCAGCTAACAGGAATATTTCGACCCCACCAGCCCGACTTAGGAAGTCCGGTTGGCCGGGATGACCTCGGAGGGCGACGGCGCGATCGTGACGAAGCCCTCACACGAGTCGCCACGAACCCGAGGAGAAGAAACATGACACTCGTCAACGACCGAGCTGTGGACGTCACCGCCATCCGACCGTTCACTCTCGACTTTCCCGACTCGGACATCGAGGACCTGAAAGCCCGCGTCAGGAACACACGCTTGCCCGAGGCCGAACTCGTCATTGATGCCTCGCAGGGGGTCCAGCTCGCCACGATCCGGGCTCTGATGGACTATTGGGGCACCACCTACGACTTCGACCGAGTTGCGGCGAGGTTGAACACCTTCCCGCAATTCGTCACCGAGATCGACGGACTCGATGTCCACTTCGTGCACGTGCGGTCGCATCACGAGGACGTGCTGCCGCTGATCATCACGCATGGGTGGCCCGGATCCATCGTCGAGATGCTGGGCGTCATCGGACACCTCACCGATCCGACAGCGCACGGTGGGCGCGCGCGAAGATGCCTTCCACCTCGTCATCCCTTCGATCCCCGGCTACGGGCTCTCGGGCAAGCCCACGGAGACCGGCTGGGATCCGGCCCGGGTGGCACGTGCCTGGGCTGTGCTGATGGATCGACTCGGCTATGCGGGCTACGTGGCCCAGGGGGGCGACTGGGGGGCGATCATCACCGACCTGATGGGAGTGCAGGCGCCCCCGGGACTCATCGGGATCCACTCCAACATGCCCGGCGTGGTCCCGTCCGACATCTCGTCCCTGCTCGCTCCGCTGCGGGCCGATTCCCCATCCCCCGACCTGTCACGTGCCGAGCGACGCGCTTACGAGCAGTTGCGGCGGGTCTACACGGAGGGAATCGGTTACGCCGTCGAGATGGGTCTTCGTCCCCAGACGCTCTACGGATTGTCGGACTCGCCCGTCGCCCTCGCCGCCTGGATGCTCGACCATGACGCGGAGAGCTACGAGGACATCTCGTCTGCGTTCGTCGACCAGCGACCGATCGGCAACCTCACCAGGGACGAGGTGCTCGACAACATCACGTTCACCTGGCTGACCAATACCGGGATCTCGTCGGGACGCCTCTACTGGGAGAACGAGCTGGGATTCTTCGACGTCAAGGGTGTCTCCCTGCCGGCGGCGGTGAGCGTCTTCCCGAGGGAGCTCTTCCAGGCTCCGAGGAGCTGGGCCGAGGATGCGTACTCCGACCTCACGTATTTCCACGAGGTCGATCGGGGTGGCCACTTCGCGGCGTGGCAGGAACCGCAGCTTTTCGCAGAAGAGGTCCGGGCGGGCTTCAGGCCACTGCGGTAGGTCGCACAGACCGGAACACCGCCCACCGGTCGCCATCGACGGACCCGTGAGCTGATGGAGATTCGGCCCACCGGATCCCCGCTGACGATCCCACGGCTGATGCGCACCACCGACCCACTGACTCTTACAAACCGATACCACCACTACACATACAGGAGGAATTTGAACAATGAGCACGATCATCACGATGGACGGAACGGAGATCTTCTACAAGGACTGGGGATCGGGACAACCGATCGTGTTCAGCCATGGCTGGCCTCTTTCAGCCGACGACTGGGACACGCAGATGTTGTTCTTCCTCAATCACGGCTTCCGGGTCATCGCCCACGATCGACGTGGACACGGCCGCTCGGCCCAGACCGCTGAAGGGCACGACATGGACCACTACGCGGACGACCTTGCGGAGCTGACGGCGGAACTGGACCTCCACGACGCCGTGCACATCGGGCACTCCACCGGAGGTGGCGAGGTAGTGCGCTATCTCGCTCGTCACGGCGAGAGCCGGGTCGCCAAGGCGGCACTCATCGCCGCAGTGCCGCCCCTCATGGTCAGGACCGATGCCAATCCTGGAGGCCTGTCCAAGAGCGTGTTCGACGACTTTCAGGCCCAGGTCGCCGGCGGTCGGTCCGAGTTCTACCGAGGTCTGGCGTCGGGGCCCTTCTACGGCTTCAATCGGCCGGGCACCGAGCCATCGGAGGCCCTCATCGAGAACTGGTGGCGCCAGGGGATGATGGGTGGGGCGAAGGCGCACTACGACGGAATCGTCGCCTTTTCCCAGACGGACTTCACCGAGGACCTGAAGGTGATCACCGTTCCCGTGCTGGTAATGCACGGGGACGACGATCAGGTCGTCCCCTATGGCGATTCTGCACCGCTCACCGCGGCACTCCTGGAGAACGGTCTACTGAAGACGTATGCCGGTTTCCCCCATGGCATGCCCACGACCCAAGCCGAGACGATCAACGCCGACCTGTTGGATTTCATCAGGTCCTGACGGTTCGTCATCGGCCGGAAGCCGACGACCGCCCGTCGAGGCATGCCCACCCGTCCGCCGGTCGCCACCGAGCAGGTGACCGGCGGACGTGTGGGGTCGGACACCGTCGCCCACCAGACCGCGGTGGCTCGTGCCCCACGAGTGCCGAGGTGGGACCGTGTCCCGGCGTTCCGGGGCAGGTCGTCACTCGTCCGCCAGATGGGTCAGCGGCGTGTGAAGGTCAGGTGGGTGACGCCGCTCGGTGACGAGACCGCCTCGCGGTCGAAGCGCTCCTCGATGCCTTCGAGGCCGTCCCACAGTCGCACACCGCGGCCGAGCAGGATCGGCACCAACACGACGTGGAGGGCATCGATGAGGTCGGCGGCGAGGAAGTCCCGGACGACCGTCGGGCCGCCGCCGATACGCACATCGAGGTCACCGGCGGCCTCCCGGGCGAGGTCGAGAGCCTCCTGCGGAGAGGCATCGACGAAGTGGAACACGGTGCCGCCTTCCATCTCGATCGACGGGCGGGCGTGGTGGGTGAGCACGAACACCGGCGTGTGGAACGGCGGGTTCGGCCCCCAAAAACCGCGCCACTCGTCCTCGGTGCCGACATCGGTCCACTCCCCGGTCTGCGGGCCGAACTTGCCCCGGCCCATGATCTCGGCGCCGAACCCGACATTCAGCCGTTCCGCGAACGCGTTGTCGACGCCGGTCGAGCCACCCGGCTGACCCAAGATGACCGAGTGCCCGAATTGGGTGGTGAACATCCACTCGTGGAGACGACGGCCGGCGTGCCCGAACGGTGCGTCGAAGGTGAGGCCTTCGCCGGTCCCGAACCCGTCCAGGGAGATCGAGAAGTTGTGGACGCGGACTCGGGACATCGTTTCCCCCAACATGGAAGTATTGTGATTGCAACTTGCAATCGGTTGCGAGTACTGTACTCAGGAGCAGTGGTGGACTGCAAGTACTTTCGGAGGAGCATATGAATAACGCCCCACGATCGGGATGCCCGATCAACGCCGCCGTCGAGGTGCTCGGCGACCCGTGGGCGATGCTGGTGCTGCGCGACATCATGTTCGGTGGCCGCCGCCACTTCCGCGAGCTGATCGCGGGTTCCGAGGAGGGCATTGCCACCAACATCCTCTCCAGCCGCCTCAAGCAGCTCGTGGCCGCCGGTCTGCTCACCCGCGACGACGCCCACCGTGGACAGCGGGCGGCCTATTCGCTCACCGAGGCGGGCATCCAAGTTCTCCCGGTCATGGTCGCGTTCGGCGACTGGGGGCTCGCCCACCGCGAAGGCGAGCACCGCCTGCGGGTCCGAGCCGAGCTGCTTCGCGACGGGGGGCCCGAGCTCGTGGCGGCGATGATCGACGAACTGCGCGAACTCCACCTCGGCATCCCGCGCCCGAACCCGGACGCACCGCGTGCCAGCGATCAGCTGCGTGCCGCCTACGAGGCCGCGGTACCGGACGGCACGACCAGCGACCTGGTGGCAGAGGCCGGGTCTCGTCGGTAGCGTTCAGAGGTCCGGACGAGGTAGCTCGCTACGTACCTGCCGTCGGCTCCGGTCGACCGGCCGTGGCGGGTCAGAGGAACGGGTCCCAGGATTTGTCGGTGGGTCGACTATCCGATGGGGCTCATCCGGCCATCACCCCAGCAGTCCCTTGGCGATCACCACCCGCTGGATCTGGTTCGTCCCCTCGTAGATCTGGGTGATCCTTCCCGAGGGTCAGTCCGCCGCCACACGGTCCAGGACCGCCTGGGCCCGCCCCGTCTGGCGTGCAAGCGGCAGGTCGCCGATGACCTCGAGGGTGGCCCGGGCCAGAGCCGCGGCCTGCCCAAAGTCGCCGCGGTCGAGGCAGAGCTCGGCCCAGTCACTCCGGGCGGCGGCCGCCATGGGGACGGCCCCGACCGACTCGTTGTACGCCACCGTGGACCGGAAGTACGCCTCGGCCGAGTCGTCGTCACCCGCCAGTCGGGCGACCATGCCGCGGAAGCGATCGGTGGAGCCGAGGTACACGATGCCCGTCAGCAGGACCGGGTGGTCGTCCACCAGTCGGAGCCACGTCTCCATCGCCTCCCGCCGGTCGACCCGGCGCAGTGCCCAGCCGATCTCCAGCCACATCCCGAAGGTCGGTGGGTAGAGCGTGTCGTCCGGCACCGCGCGAGAACCATCATCGACGAACCAGTCGAACAGCTCGTTCGCCCGGTCCGTGTGGCCGGACTCGACGCAGGCCGTGGCCAACAGTGCCTTGGCGTACGCCTGCTGTGCGACAGTCGCCACCGCTTCTTCGAGCACGGGAATCGCCGCTTCGACGTATCCACCCTCGAGCGCCAGGGTGAACGCGTAGACGTCGTTGCCTTCGGACGTCGAGTCGTGGTCCCACACACCCACCTGCGCGCTCATGCATGAGCCGGCGCGGTCGAGGTCCCCGTCGACCATGGCGGTCATCACATCGAGTTGCGCCACCAGGCGCTGCGCGATCGGGGTCGGCCGTCGCCCGGCAAGCTCCTGAGCCGTCTGGTGGATGGTGTCGGCCCCAGCCCGGTCCCCGAGGTAGAGCGCGTTCCACCAGGCCATCCACGCGCACGTCAGGGCGAGGTCGGCATTCCCGGCGACGAGGGACCGATCGAGGAGGGCGAGCGTCGCCTCCTGGTGCAGCTGCACCTTCACCGCGTTGTTGAGCGATTGGGGCTGCGAGTAGATGATGCCCTTGAGCGCGGCAGTCAGTGCCTCCACCTCGTTCGACCGGACGGCGAGCACGTAGGCTTCGTCGCAGAGGGTGCTCCGCCGCCGTGCCTCGCCGATGAACTCCAGCTCGAGCGACAGGGCCGACAGCAACCTGGCCCGCAGACCGGGTTCGTCAGGACCCACCACCTCCAGCGCGCCCTCGAGGCGCTCGATCAACTCAGGGTGCGCCAATGTCGTGTCCTGCGCATAGCCGGTATGGGGGCTGATCACCAGGGCGTCGGTCAGAAGCGCGTGGTCGTCGAGGTCCCGGGCCAGGTCGGCGGCCCGCAGCATCGTTCCCCGGTACTCCACACCTCCGCCCTGCGCCTGGGCCCTGGCCAGCTTGACCAGCAGGTCGCAGACGGCGGCGTCCTCCGGCTCGTCGGGGTCGATCAGGCCGACCGCTTGCTCATACCACCGGGCCGCATCAGCGATGGCCGCCTTGGCCACGGCCCGGTCGCCGGCCCGGACTGCCCACCTGACCGCGGTGTCCACGTCGGCACCGCCGACGGCGGCCTCACCCCAGTGGTGAGCCAGCTGGTTGACCACTTGGTCGGGGTCTTCGGCGTGCAGGACCTCGAGGGCGACCGCCACCTTGCGGTGCTGACGCACCCGGCGGGTGCTCGACAGCTCGCTCAGCAATGTCTCGCGAACGATGGCGTGGGCGAAGCGCCAACGGTCGACCGTCGCCTCGTCCACCAACGCGGCCCGGCCGGCCTGCTCGAGTCGGTCGAGGACGTCGTCCACATCGTCGCCGAGCACGACGGCCACGAGGTCGACGCCGAACTCGAGACCGACCACCGCCGCCGTCGACAGGATCCGCTCGACCTCGGGTCCGAGGCGGGTCAACCTGCGACCGACCACCTCGCGGATTCCCTCGGGGATGCCGACGTCGGTGGGATCGAGGTCGGACACCCAGGCGCCGTCCCGCTCGACGATGGCGCCCGACTCGGCCAGATGGCGGAGGATCTCGCCTACGAAGAACGGGTTACCCGACGACTCCTCCCACACGGCGCGTGCCAATGCCCGGCCCGGATCGTCGAGCTCGTAGGCGGCGGCCAGTGACAGGAACTCGACGACACCCGACTCGTCCAGGCCGGCGACGGGCAGGCGGGTGACGTGCTCGTGGCGCCGGAGATCGGCCAGGACGCCTGCCAGCGGGTGGGTCCGGTCGAGGTCGGTGTCGCGGTAGGTGCCGACGACGAGGAGACGCTCGGGGGGCGACCGGTCGAACAGCGAGCGGACGAAGACGAGGGTGGCGGCGTCGGCCCAGTGCAGATCGTCGAGGACCAGCAGTACGGGGGAGATGCGGGCCGTGGCCTCCAGCCAGGACCGGATGGACTGGTTGAGGAGGGTGGCGTCCGGCGAGTCGTTCGGCCGTACGGCGTCGGCCAGGGTCGGGTCGAGCATCGCCAGGAAGGGGACGAGGCGCACCAGCTCCCCGGGCCACTCACCCAGGTGGGCCCCGGGGCCCACCGCCGTCGCCCACCAGGTGAGGGCGTCGGCCACCGGGCCGTAGGGGGCGGTGAGGTCCTCGTCGCTGCGGCCGGCAAGCACGATCCCGCCCGAGGCGACCACGGTGGCGGCCAGCTCGGCGACCAGCCGGGTCTTTCCGATCCCGGGCTCGCCGGAGAGGAGGAACAGTTGTCCGGGTCCCTCGCCGCTCTGCTTCCACGCGTCGGTGAGCCGGGCGAGCTCCGATTCCCGCCCGGCCAGATCGAAGGCGTGCGGCGTGGCCAGCAGGGGCGGCAGCCCGGGCCGGCTGTCGGTCCCGTCGACCTCGGGTTCCCACACCACCTCGTCCACCTCGAGCGGCTCGGGCAGTCCCTTCAGTTCGAGCTCCCCGATCGACCGGAACTCGTGGCCGCCCCGTCCCCGGGCCATGCCGCGCACCATTGCCGCGCACAGGATCTGGCCGGGGGCGCTGGCCGCTTCGAGTCGCTGGGCCTCGACCACCGGCAGCCCGAAGCAGTCACCGTCCTCCTCGACGGTGACGTCGCCGACGCTCAGGCCGATGCGCACCTCGAGCCGCTCACCGCCGGCCGTCCGGTTGTGCCGGTCGATTGCCTGCTGGACGGCGACGGCGGCGGCGACCGCGTCGGCCGCCCCCGGGAACGTGGCCATCACCCCGTCACCGGTCGACTTCACGACCCGTCCGCCGACCGCGTAGATGGCGTCGCGCAGCAGGCCGTCGTGGGCGTGCCGCAGGTGGTCGGACCGCTCCTCTCCGATCCGGGTCCGCAGCTCGGTCGACCCGACCAGGTCGGTGAAGAGGACGGTCAGCGTCTCGACCCGTCCACCCCCTCCTCCGCCCGCCATGAAGCAAGGCTACCTGTGGGCTGGGAATCCGGCTCGGACGGAACGCACCTCCGGGCGTCGGCAACCGCACCATCGGGAGCAGGCACCAGCCAGCAGCGCCCGGCGGGCTCCGGATCCCGACGGACGGTCGGGCCCAGCCGACCGACGCAGCGTCGGCGCGGTCCGGTCGCGTCTCGCCGTGGACTTCGTCCATGACGAGTCCGCGCACCGGCCGAGGTCACGGCGGAACCCCGACACCGACCGCCAGGAATCCCACGATGAACTCGATTCCTGGCGCGCAGGGACGCCCCGACCGGAGCCATCATCGAGCCGGAATGTCCGAGACGCATTGGCCGTCTACCTGGGCGAATGGGTCACCCCAGCAGTCCCTTGGCGATCACCACCCGCTGGATCTGATTCGTCCCCTCGTAGATCTGCGTGATCTTGGCGTCGCGCATGAAGCGCTCCACCGGGAAGTCCTTCGTGTACCCGTAGCCGCCGAGCAGTTGGACGGCGTCGGTGGTCACGGCCATGGCGGTGTCGGAGGCGAAGCACTTGGCCATGGCGCCGACGGTGGTGAGCTCCCCTTCGGGGTCGCCGTTGTCGATCAGCGAACACGCCCGGTAGGTCATTGTCCGGGCCGCTTCGGTCCGCATGGCCATGTCGGCCACCATGAACCGCAACCCCTGGAGGTCGGCGATCGGCTTGCCGAAGGCGGTGCGCTCCCGCATGTAGTCGACGGCTGCGTCGATGGCCCCCTGGGCGATGCCCACGGCCTGGGAACCGATGGTCGGCCGGCTGCGGTCGAGGGTGTGCATGGCGATCGTGAAACCCTGGCCCTCCTCACCGATGAGGTGCGAGCGGGGCACCCGCACCCCGTCGAAGGTGACGGCGGCCGTCGGACTCCCCCGCAGGCCCATCTTGTCCTCGTGCTTCCCCACCTCCACCCCCCATCCGGCCTCGACCAGGAAACAGCTGATGCCCCGGCGTCCCGACTCGGGGTCGGTCACCGCGAACACCGTGTACGTGTCGGACACCCCGGCGTTGGTGATCCAGTGCTTCGCCCCGGTGAGCACGTAGTCGTCACCGTCCCGCACCGCCCGGGTCCGCATGGAAGCGACGTCCGAGCCGGCGTCGGCCTCGGACAGGCAATAGCTGGCCTGGTACTCCCCGGACGCCATCTTCGGGAGGTAGGCCTGCTTGAGCTCCTCGCTGGCCCAGTTCATGACGGGCAGCATGCCGAGTTTGGTGATGAGCAGGGTCACCGCCGTAGAGGCGCACACGCGGGCGATCTCCTCGGCCGTGATGGCCTGCGTCACCATGTCGGCACCGGCGCCCCCGTAGGCCTCGGGGATACCGAGGGCGCACAGCTCGAGCTCGCGGCAGGCGTCGAACGAGGCCTGGGGGTAGGCGGAGTCACGGTCGGCGGCCGCCGCGTGCGGCGCCACCCGCTCCTCGGCGAACCGTCGCAGGGTGTCGCGGAACTGGCGGTGGGTCTCGGACAGGGCGAACGCGGTCTCCATGCCCCCTAAGTTACCGGCCGGTCACCTCCAGGCCTACCCGGCCCACCGAGAATCGGCCCCGTGGGACGCCCCCGGGCACACCACGGGAGGGCCGAAGGAGGTCAATCACTCAAGACGGGGCCCGTAATGGCCGATGCTCCAAGAGCCCGGGGATCGTCCCGGGTCGATAGACGTACCCGAACAGCTGGAGAAGCCGATGACGACTGAGTTGCCGACCCCGCCCGCCCCCGTACCCGAGGTGGATCTCGCCGATCCGGACTGGCGGGCCATCGCCACCGACATGGGCGTATCTCCGGAGGGCGGCCCGATCGCGGCCCCGGCCCTCGATCCGACGGCCGTCCCCGAGCTTCCCGTCAAGCCCACCTGGAGCGGCGAGTCCGACCACCGTCCCGAGGCCGGCCCGATGTACCCCGACCTGTTCCAGCAGGCCGTCGCCGGGAACGCACTCGCCAACGTGGTGACCGTCCACTACGCGGACGGCGAGGCCCGCTCGGGGCTCGACGTCCCCGCCTACGCCGGACGTCCCTCCGATCGGGAGCTGGTCTCCTCGTCGGCCCGCACGCCGGCCGAGGTCGGTGCCTTCACCGGGGCTTCGGCCAAGAAGCGCTGGCGGCTGCACCGCTGAACCGGGCCACCGCCCACCACCGCCGGCGTCGACCGGCGGCACCGTCCGCCCTCCCACCGTCTCGTCGAGGGCCTCCGGCTGACGCCTTCCCGGCGAGGAACGACCGCTGACCCAGCGCCGATCCGATCAGTCGGGGTCCTCGGGACGGACGGACGCGGACCGGCTCCCGACCGGTGGGGTCGGCGAGCTACGGGTCAGTCGTGCGCGGGGAGCACGAGCAGCGACCGCCACTCGCCCAGCCGCTCGGCCACCTGGTCCGGAGTCAGACGCAGCGTGGCCTCGGGTACGCAACCGGCGATCGTGCGCTGCACCTGGTAGTGGTGCGAAGCCGAACGGAAGAGCGGCTCGCGGACGGCCTGCAGGTCGGCGGGGGCCCCGTCCAGGAATCCCCACAGGGTGAAGGCCAGGGTGAGGTCGTGGATGACCGGCGCTCGACCGAAGAGGGCCGACCGCCGCATGGCCACCGCGGTACAGCCCCACTGGGCGTCCTCGGCGTGCTCACCGGGGAGGAGCACCAGCCGGTCCTCGAAACGCCGGGCCAGCTTGAGGGCGAAGCCCTGGTCGGGACCGGGGGTGCCCAGGAAGGCACCCGCCGGCTGCCGGGTGCCGGTCACCTCGGAGGGGCGCGACGTCGTCCAGATCTCCGGCACGTGCAGCTGGTAGGCGCGACGGACCTGGTCCGCCTCGACGACGGGAACGAAACTGGGCTGGGTCACCGGGTGCTCCTGGATCGCGGGGTGGTGCATCGGTCGGCGGTCGGGCCGTCACCCGGCCGTCGACGTGGGCAAGAACGTGCCATGCGGCGGGGACGGGTGTCCAGTCCGGACACCGCCTCAGGCCGTGTGGATGAGACCGTAGACGACGGAGTCGCTGAGGGCCTGCCACGAGGCGGCGATGATGTTCTCGGACACCCCGATCGTGGTCCACGTCCGGTCGCCGTTGGTCGAGTCGATGAGCACCCGGGTCACGGAGCCGGTGCCCTTGGCCGAGTCGAGGACGCGGACCCGGTAGTCGACGAGGTGGACCCCCTCGAGGGCGGGATGGCTGGAGCCGATGGCGGCCCGCAGGGCCCCGTCGAGGGCGTTCACAGGACCGTTGCCCTCGGCCGTGGCGACGACCCGCTCGCCCCGGACCCGCACCTTGACGGTCGCCTCGGTGGAGAGCTCGTCGCCCTGGTCGGCGATCACCCGGTAGGACTCCAGCTCGAAGAAGTCCTGCTGCCATCCGGTCGACCGGCGCAGCAGCAGCTCGAGCGAGCCGTCGGCCACCTCGAAGTGGTACCCCTCGTACTCGAGGCGCTTCAGCGAGTCGAGGACCGAGGTCATGGCGTCGGAGTCGAGCTCGAGGCCGAGCTCCTCGGCCTTCATGACCAGGGTGGACCGCCCCGCCATCTCCGACACCACGAAGCGGGTGCCGTTGCCCACCAGATCCGGCGAGATGTGCTCGTAGGCGTCGGAGCGACGGGCGATCGCCGACGTGTGCAGGCCGGCCTTGTGGGCGAATACGGAGGCGCCGACGAAGGGCTGTTGCGGGTTGGGGGCCAGGTTGACGAGCTCGGCGATGTGGTGGGACACCGGGGTCAGGAGGGGCAGGCGGTCGGGCGGGATGGTGGAGACGTGCAGCTTCAGCGACAGGTCGGGGACCACGGCGGCCAGGTCGGCGTTGCCGGCGCGCTCGCCGTAGCCGTTGACGCACCCCTGGACGTGGGTGGCGCCGACGCCGACCCCGGCCAGCGAGTTCGCCACCGCGCACCCGCTGTCGTTGTGGAAGTGCACGCCGACCTGGGTCTCGAACCGGTCGAGCACCGTGGAGACGATCCCCTCGACCTCGACGGGGAGGGTGCCTCCGTTGGTGTCGCAGAGTACGAGGGTCTCGGCCCCGGCCTCCTCGGCGGCCTGGAGGATGCGGAGGGTGAACTCCGGGTTGGCCTTGTACCCGTCGAAGAAGTGCTCGGCATCGAGGAACACCCGCAGGTCGTTGGCCCGCAGGAACGCCACCGAGTCGGCCACCATGGCCACGGCCTCGTCGAGGGTGGTGCGCAGCGCGTCGACCACGTGCATCTCCGACGACTTGGCGACGATGCACACGGCCTCGGTCTGGGCCTCGACCAGGTGGCGGAGCGTCTCGTCGTCCTCGGCCCGCACCCCGGCCCGCCGGGTCGAGCCGAACGCCACCAGGGTCGCCCGACCGAGGGTGAGCTCCTTCGGTGCCCGCGCGAAGAACTCGGCGTCCTTCGGGTTGGCCCCGGGCCAGCCGCCCTCGATGAAGGTGACGCCGAGGTGGTCGAGCTGTTCCGCCACCCGCAGCTTGTCGTCGACGGTCAGGGACAGGCCCTCCTGCTGCGAGCCGTCGCGCAGGGTCGTGTCGAACACGTCGACGGCGTCCGGCAGGTCGGGAAGGTCGAAGTCGTGGCCCGATCCGCCCGCCGAGGGACCGACGGAGCCCCCGCGTCCCGCGTCGTGGTCATGTCCCTCGTGATCGTGACCTCCGGCCCCGTCGTCGTGGCGGTGCCGACGGGCGTGCGCCTCCTGACCCGCCGTCAGCGGGTGGGAGTGCTCCGGGCCCCCACCGTGGCGGTGGGTGTGCCCGTGACCACGGACCGGTCGGCCGCCGTCGGTCCGCGCCGCGGCATAGGACTCGTCAGCGAGGGTGGGGCCGTCATTCGACATAGTCCAACCAGTCCTTGTACTGGTCCAGCTCGCCGCGCACCGCGGCGAAGTAGGTCTGCTGGATCTTCTGGGTGATCGGGCCCGGCTTACCGGCGCCCACCGTACGGTCGTCGACCGCCCGGATCGGCACCACCTCGGCCGCCGTGCCCGTGAGGAAGGCCTCGTCGGCGGTGTACAGGTCGGTGCGGATGAGCTGGCGGTGGTGGACCTCGTGACCGAGATCGCGGGCGATCCGCTCGACCGACTTCTGGGTGATCCCCTCGAGCGCCCCCGAGTCCGAGCTCGGCGGGGTGAGCAGGAGTCCGTCGCGCACCACGAAGATGTTCTCGCCCGTGCACTCGCTGATGTTGCCGTCGGGGGCCAGCAGGATGGCCTCGTCGTAGCCGGCCTTGATGGCCTCCACCTTGGCGAGGGACGAGTTCACGTACATGCCGGTGCCCTTGGCCGCCGTCGGGACGGCGTTGGGGTCGTGGCGGCGCCACGAGGAGATCTTCATCGACACGCCGTTGGCCACGCCGTCGTCACCCAGGTAGGTCCCCCACGGCCAGCAGGCCACCGAGACGTTGACCGGACAGGGGATCGGGTTCAGACCCATCTCCCCGTAGCCGAGGTAGACGATCGGGCGGATGTAGCAGCCGTCCGACATGCCGTTGATCCGGACCAGTTCCCGGGTGGCCTCCACCACGTCGTCGACGCTGAAGGGGATGTCGATGAGGAACACCGACGCCGAGGCGAAGAGCCGCTCGATGTGCTCGCGCAGTCGGAAGACGGCCACGCCGCGGTCGGTCGGGTACGCCCGGATGCCCTCGAACACGCCGGAGCCGTAGTGCATGGTGTGCGTCAGCACGTGCACGGTGGCATCCGCCCAATCGACGAACTCACCGTCCATCCAGATCTTCTCGGTCGGGGTGATGGGCATGGCTCAGAGCCTTTCTGCGATGGCGTCACCGATCTCGGAGGTCGAGAGCGCCGGGTCGGGGGTGTCGTGGATGAATCCGGTCACCGCGGTGGTGACCGCGGTGGCGGCCTCGGTCTCGCCGAGGAAGTCGAGCATGAGGGCGGCCGACCGGATGGCGGCGGCCGGATTGGCCTTGCCGGTGCCGGCGATGTCGTTGGCGGCGCCGTGTACCGGCTCGAACATCGACGGCCCCGTGCGGTCGGGGTTGAGATTGGCCGACGCCGCGTAGCCGATGCCACCGGCGATGGCCCCGGCCAGGTCGGTGATGATGTCACCGAAGAGGTTGTCGGTCACGATCACGTCGTAGCGGGCCGGGTCCTCCACCAGGTAGATGCAGGTGGCGTCGACGTGGTTGTAGTCCCTCGTCACCTCCGGGTGGTCCGCGGCCACCTCGTCGACGGTGCGCTGCCACAGGTCGCCGGCGAAGGTGAGCACGTTCGTCTTGTGGACGAGCGTGAGGTGGCGGCGCTCCCGGGTGGCGGCCAGTGCGAACGCGAACCGGGCACAGCGCTCGACGCCGAAGCGGGTGTTGACCGATCCCTGGGTGGCAACCTCGTGGGGGGTGCCCTTGCGCAGGAAGCCGCCCTCGCCGGCGTAGGTGCCCTCGGTGTTCTCCCGTATGACCACGAAATCGCAGTCCGGGGCCGGTGCCCCGGGCACCCCGGTGAAGGGACGCAGGTTGATGTACAGGTCGAGGGCGAACCGCAGACGCAGCAGCATGCCCCGCTCCAGGGTGCCCGGGGGGACCTCGGTGGAGCCCACCGGAGCGCCGATGGCACCGAGCAGGATGGCGTCCTGGCCACCCAACTCCTCGAGCACGCTGTCGGGCAGCACCTCACCGGTGCGGATGTAGTGGTCCGCTCCGAGCTCGTAGTCGGTGGTGTCGAGGGACACCCCGGCGGCGGCCACGACCTTGAGGGCCTCGGCCGTCACCTCGGGCCCGATCCCGTCGCCACCGATCACGCCAACCTTGTAGCTGCTCACTCGTCTGCTGTCCTTGTCTCTCGTCTGTCCCGTGTACCGCTGTCGTCCCATGCCCGGCCGGGGTCCGTCGGCACTCCGGCCCGGGAAGTCTGCCCTGCCGGGCACCGGCCCGGCGCGCCGAGGGCGTCGGGAAATTGAAAAACCGCCCACCAGGTGGACGGTCAGGGGGCACACACCGGAAGAGGTATGTGCCTAATCGATAATCACTACGGCGACGCGCCGGTGCGACTCAACGTGCTGCATCCCACAAGTCTCCCCCGCCGGACCCGGCACCGTCAACCCCGGTGTCGGCGCCCGCGTCGCCGCCCCCGGACGGTCCCGGCCCGTCGCCGTGGAGGTCGGCCCACGCCAGCGCCCCCTCGCGCAGGCACCGTGACGCCGGTCCCCGGCACTCGACGACGGTCGACGGGACGCCGTCGCACGTGCCGCCGTCCAGCACCACCTCGGGTTGGTCGGCCCCCGCGAACTCCGCCACCACCCCGGCGGCGGTGGTGGCCGGCGAGGCGCCGTGGAGGTTGGCGCTGGTGACGGCCAGCGGTCCGAGCAGATCGCAGAGAGCGACCACCACCGGGTGGTCCGGCCGGCGGACACCCACCGTCTGGCGGGCGGCCGGCGGTCCACCGAGGTCGACGGTGAAGCCGCGCCGCCTCGGCACCACCAGCGTCAGCGGCCCGGGCCAGTGGTGGTCGGCCAGGTGCCGGGCGGCCGGACCCAGCCGGCCGGCGACCAGGGCCACCTGCTCCGACCCCGACACGAGCACGGGCAGCGGCACCTCGGCCGGACGACCCTTGAGGGCGAACAGCCGGGCCACCGCCTCGGGCTGGGAGGGGTCGACGGCCAGTCCGTACACGGTGTCGGTGGGCACGGCCACCACCCACCCGTCGGCCAGCGCGCCGGCCGCCTCCCGCACGGCCCCGGCGGCGGACGCCACCAGCACCCGGGTCACCGCTCGGCCACCAGCATGCGCAGCCGACCGGCCAGGTCGCGGGCCGTCCCCACCGTGGTGAAGCCGACCCGGCGGGCGACGGCGACGGCGTCGGCGGCCTGCGGGGGGACAACTCGACCACGAGGCCGCCGTCCCGCCGGAGCCACTCGACCGCACCGGACACCACGGCCTCGATGTCGGCCATTCCGGGCCCGCCCCCGGGACCCGGCCCCGCCACCAGCGCCGAGCGGGGCTCCCACTCACGCACTGTCGGCTCGAGGTCCGGGTACTCGTCATCGGAGACGTACGGCGGGTTCGACACCACCAGGTCGATACCCCCGAGCAGGCGGCCGGGCAGGGCGTCGAACCACGACCCGGCGGTCGGCGACACCCGGCCGGCGGCCACGGGATCGTGGGCGGCCAGCGCCTCGAGGTTGGCCCGGGTGACGTCCAGGGCATCGAGCGAGGAGTCGACCGCCCACACCTCGAGGGGCAGCCCGAAGGCCGCACCCTCCACGGCCAGGGAGAGGGCGATGGCCCCCGAACCGGTGCCCAGGTCGACGCAGACGAGCGGACCGTCGTCACCCTCGGTGGCGCGTCGGGCGGCGGCGAGGCGACCCAGCATTCCGAGGGCCACCTCGACGACCTGCTCCGTCTCCGGACGGGGGATCAGCACCCGGCGGTCGACGTGCAACTCCACCGAACGGAACGGCCACGTGCCCAGCACGTACTGCAGCGGCTCCCCCGAGGCCCGGCGCGCCGCCAGGTCCAGCGAGAGGTCGCGGACACCGGCGCGCTCCCCCGCCGGTGACCGTCCCGGCGTGCTCGACGATCCAGCCCGCCTCCCGCACCGAACCCACCCGGTCGGCGACCTCGGCCACCAGCTCGGCCCGGGTCCCTCCCGGCGCGGCCGAGCGGTCGGGGCCGGTCGTCACCACGGCCTCAACCCTCGTCGAGCTGCCGGTAGCGCTTGTCGGCCATCAGCGCGTCGGTCAGCTCGTCGAGGTCGCCCATCAGGACGCGGTCGAGCTTGTGCAGGGTGAGTTTGATGCGGTGGTCGGTGACCCGGTTCTCCTTGTAGTTGTAGGTCCGGATCTTCTCCGAGCGACCGCCGCCACCGACCTGACTGCGACGCTGCTGCGACAGTTCGGCGGCCTGGCGCTCCTGTTCGGCCTGGAGCAGCCTCGACCGCAGCACGATCATGGCCTTGGCCCGGTTCTGGATCTGGCTCTTCTCGTCCTGCATCGCCACCACGATGCCGGTGGGCAGGTGGGTGATGCGGACGGCCGAGTCGGTCGTGTTGACCGACTGGCCGCCGGGGCCGGTCGACCGGTAGACGTCGATCTTCAGGTCGTTGGGGTCGATGTCGACATCGACCTCCTCGGCCTCGGGCAGGACGGCCACGGCCGCCGAGGAGGTGTGGATCCTCCCCTGGGACTCGGTGACCGGCACCCGCTGGACCCGGTGGGGGCCGCCCTCGTGCTCGAGGCGCTGCCAGGCGTCGTCCCCTTTGACCAGGAAGGTGATCTCGTTGAGCCCGTCGCGCTCCGACGGGCTGGACGACAGCACCTCGATCTTCCAACCCTTGGCCGCCGCATAGCGGCTGTACATGTCGAACAGGTCCTTGGCGAAGAGGTTGGCCTCCTCGCCCCCCTCGGCCCCGCGGATCTCGAGGATCACGTTGCGGCCGGCATTGGGGTCCCGCGGCACCAGGAGGAGCCGGAGCTCCTCCTCCAGCCGGGCCACGTCGCTCTCCGCCTGGGCGACCTCCGCCTGGGCCAGCTCGCGCTCGC
Source organism: uncultured Acidimicrobiaceae bacterium (assembly GCA_963841885.1). Taxonomy (GTDB): domain Bacteria; phylum Actinomycetota; class Acidimicrobiia; order Acidimicrobiales; family RAAP-2; genus Bog-756. Next base: position 8,601 of record CAWJEK010000015.1, on the reverse strand, counting down.
CCCCCGCCGAGTCCGTGACCATCTCCCGGGCGGTCTCGAGGTCGGACCGGGCCCCCTCGAGCCGACGGAAGCAGCCGACGACCTCCTCGAGCTCCCGGTGGCGGCGCGACACCTCGCGCAGGCGCTTCGGATCCGACGAGAGGTCGGGGTCGTTGAGCTCGGCCAACACCGACTCGTACTCCTGCTCCAGGTCGACCAGGCGGGACGTCAGGCGGTCGTTGAGCACGGGGAGAAGGGTAGCGTCACCCGCTACTCACTCCGGCGAGGAGCCGGGGCACCGGGTGTGGCGGGGCCGGCCGGGGCCGGCGTCGGGACTCAGCCCTCGGCGGGCGGGGCCGACTTCTTCTTACGACCGGAGGCGGCGTAGCGACGCTGGAAGCGCTCCACGCGTCCACCCGAGTCGACCAGCTTCTGCTTGCCGGTGAAGAAGGGGTGGCACTCGTTGCACAGCTCGAGATGGATCTCGGACTTGGTCGAGCGTGTGGTGAAGGTGTTCCCGCACGAGCAGCGGACCTGGGCCTCGGTGTAGTCGGGGTGGATGTCGGTCTTCATGGCGATCTCCTGTGGTGGCGTGCCCGGTGGGGACGCCGATTGCAGAGGACAGAGTGTACCGGAACCGGCGCTCCCCCCGTCCGGCGGCCCCGGTGGGCCGCCCCGGGGATCACCGGCACCGACGGGGTCAGGTGGCCGGGCCCTTGGCGATCTCGGCCAGGAACTCGTCGTTGCTCTTGGTGGTCCGGACCTTGTCCATGAGGAGCTCGAGGCCGGCGGCCGCGCTCCCCTCGTTGGCCAGGGCGTTCAGCACCCGGCGGAGCTTCCACACCTGCTGGAGCTGCGACCGGTCGAAGAGCAGCTCCTCGTGCCGGGTGGAGCTGGCGTTCACGTCGATCGACGGGTAGAGCCGCCGCTCGGCGAGGCGCCGGTCGAGTCGGAGCTCCATGTTGCCGGTGCCCTTGAACTCCTCGAAGATGACCTCGTCCATCTTGGAGCCGGTCTCCACCAGGGCGGTGGCGAGAATCGTCAGGGAGCCACCCTCCTCGATGTTGCGGGCGGCGCCGAAGAACTTCTTCGGGGGGTAGAGCGCCCCCGAGTCCACACCACCGGACATGATCCGGCCGGTGGCCGGGGCGGCCAGGTTGTAGGCCCGGGCCAGGCGGGTGATGCCGTCGAGGATGATCACCACGTCCCGGCCGGCCTCGACCAGGCGCTTGGCCCGCTCGATGGTCAGCTCGGCGACGGCGGTGTGCTCGTCGGCCGGTCGGTCGAAGGTCGAGGCCACGACCTCGCCCTTGACGGACCGTCGCATGTCGGTGACTTCCTCGGGCCGCTCGTCGACGAGCAGCACCATCAGGTGCACGTCGGGGTTGTTGGCCTCGATGGAGTGGGCGATGTGCTTCATCACCGTGGTCTTGCCCGCCTTGGGGGGAGACACGATGAGGCCACGCTGGCCCTTGCCGATCGGCGACAGGAGGTCGACGATCCGGGCCGTCATGTTCTCCTTCTCACCCGGCATCTCGAGGTGGAGACGCTCGTCGGGGAAGAGCGGGGTCAGGTCCTCGAACCGGGGCCGGAGGCGGGCGACCTCGGGGTCCAGGCCCGACACCGTGTCGATCTGGAGGAGGGCCGGGAACTTCTCGGTGGAGCCGGCGGGCCGGCAGAAGCCCTCCACGCTGTCCCCCTTGCGCAGGGCGAATCGGCGCGCCTGGCTGATGGAGACGTAGACGTCCTTGGTGGAGGGCAGGTAGCCCTCGCAGCGCAGGAACCCGTAGCCCTCGTCCCGCAGGTCGAGCAGGCCGCGCACCGGGAGGAGCTCCCCCTGGTACTGCTGGTCCTGGTTGCCGCCGCCCTGCAGATCGCCCTCGGGCCCGCCCTGGCGGTCCCGGCCCCGGCGCCGGCGGTTGGACCGGCGGTTGCCCAGGTCGTCGTTGCCGCCACCCTGGTTGTTCCGGTTGCCCTGGTTGTTCCGGTTGCCCTGGTTGTTCCGGTTGCCCTGGTTCTGGTTGTTCTGGTTCTGGTTGCGGTTGCGGCCCTGGTTCTGGTTGTTCTGGCCGCCACCCTGGTTGTTCTGGTTGTTCTGATTGTTCTGGCCGCCACCCTGGTTGCCGGACTGGCCGCCGCCCTGGTTGTCCTTGCGGCCCTGACCGCCACCCTGCTGACCCCGGGACGCCTCGTCCGAGGTGGACGGCTCTCCGGTCGTGGTCGAACCGGACGTCGACCCGTTGGTGGGCAGGTCGTCGAAGTCGTAGTCGAGTTCGGTCGCCACGTCTCCACTGGCCGCATCGTCGTCCGGTGCGAACGAGAGCTTGGCCGGAGTGCGTCGTCCCGAAGTGGCGGGCTCCTCCGGAGTGTCGGCGTGGTCACCGTTGGTGGTCGTGGCGGGCTCGTCGGCGGTCCCGGCGGCGGCCTGGGCGCCCCGGCCACGCGGGGTCCGCGGCGGGCGGGCGGGCGGGGCCTCCGGGGCGTCGTCGACGCCGACGCCGGTGGCCTTCAGGATGCCGTCGATGATGTCGGCCTTCTTGGTCCGGGTGGTGGTCTTCACAGACAGAGCCTGTGCGATCGCATGGAGCTCATCGCGCTCCTTGCTCTCCAACACCGAGCGCTCGAGCTGCTGTTCGGCAGTCATCGGCTTCCTCGTTTCAGCATGTCCTCGTTGGCGGGTGGGAGGGATCCCACAGGCCAGGGAAATAAGGGGGTGGGGAGGTGGGTCACCCGGGACAGGTCCCAGGGGCAACTCCCCCCGACGCCGGGCACGGGCTGGTCGAGTGGCTCGATCCAGAAGGTCCCGCCCGCAGGCCCGAACGGGCCGATTGCGGAAGCGAAGGTGACACCAGCATACAGCTTCCCGGCCGAATGCGGCAACATCCCCCCGGCGGTGCCGGGCCCCGGGTCAGAGTGACAGCTCGTCCAGCACGGCGGCGAGGTCGGCGTCGACCACCGTCGGCACGCTGATCTGGCTGATGGCGATGTCGGGGTCCTTCAGCCCATGGCCGGTCAGCACGCAGACCACGGTCGCCGCCGCGCCCACGCCGTCGGGCAGGCCGTGGGTGAGGAGCCCGGCCACCGACGCCGCCGAGGCCGGCTCGCAGAAGACCGACTCCTCGGACGCCAGGAACCTGTAGGCCTCGAGGATCTGGTCGTCGGTGACCGCGGCGATCCCGCCGCCCGACTCGGACGCCGCGGAGGTCGCCCCGTACCAGCTGGCGGGATTGCCGATCCGGATGGCCGTGGCCACCGTGTCGGGATGCTCGACGGGATGGCCTTCGACGATCGGGGCCGCCCCGGCGGCCTGGAAGCCCAGCATGCGCGGCAGCCGGGTCGACCGGCCGGCCTCCTTGAACTCCAGATAGCCCTTCCAGTAGGCGGTGATGTTGCCGGCGTTGCCCACCGGGATGCAGTGCACCTCGGGAGCGTCGCCCAGCTGGTCGACGATCTCGAACGCCCCGGACTTCTGGCCCTCTATGCGGTAGGGGTTGACCGAGTTGACCACCGTCACCGGGGCCTTGTTCCCGAGCTCGCGGACGATCTCGAGGGCCTGGTCGAAGTTGCCCCGCAGCTGCAGGACCTTCGCCCCGTGGATGAGGGCCTGGGCCAGCTTGCCCAGGGCGATGTGGCCCTCGGGGATCAGCACGGCGCAGGTCAGGCCGGCCCGGGTGCTGAACGCCGCCGCCGACGCCGAGGTGTTGCCGGTCGAGGCGCAGACGACCGCCCGGGCCCCTTCCTCCACGGCCTTGGAGATGGCCATGGTCATGCCACGGTCCTTGAACGACCCGGTCGGGTTGGCGCCCTCGATCTTGAGCATCACCCGGGCGCCGACGCGGGCGGACAGGCGGGGCGCGTCGAGCAGCGGGGTCCCGCCCTCGAGCAGGGACACCACCGGCGTCCCGGCCGACACCGGGAGGAACTCGCGGTACTCCTCGATCACCCCCCGCCAGCCGAGGGCCCGCTGTCCGGCGCTCACGTAACCCCCACGATCCGCATGACGCCTCCGATCCGCTCCACCGCATCGAGTCCGCCGAGGTCCGCCAACGTGGCCCGCAGGTCGCCCTCGCGCGCCAGGTGGGTGACGAAAACGAGCCGCGCCGCCGTGCCGTCCTGGTCGCCACCCTCCTGTTCCACCGAGCGGATCGACACCCCGTGGGCGCCGAAGGCGGTGGTGACCGCCCCGAGTACCCCGGGCCGGTCGGCCACGTCGAGGCTCACGTAGAACCCGGCCTGGAGATCGGCTTCCGGCACCAGGTGGGCGGGCTGGCGGTCGGGCGCGGGGGCCGTGGTGCCGGCCACCAGGTTGCGCGCCGCGTCGATCAGGTCCCCCACCACCGCGCTGGCCGTGGGCAGCCCTCCGGCGCCCTGTCCGTAGAGCATGAGTTCCCCGGCCGCCTCCCCCTCGATGAAGACGGCGTTGAAGGCGTCGCGGACGCCCGCCAGCGGGTGCGAGGCCGGCACGAGCGCCGGGTGGACCCGGACCGACAGGCCGTCGACGCCGCAGCGCTCGACGATGGCGAGCAGCTTGATCACGTAACCGGCCCGGTCGGCGAACTCGACGTCGTCGGCCCCGATCCCGGTGATCCCCTCCCGCAGCACGGCGTCGTCGGACACGTCGTAGCCGAAGGCCACCCCGGCGAGGATGGCCGCCTTGGCCGCCGCGTCGTAGCCCTCGACGTCGGCCGTGGGGTCGCGTTCGGCCAGACCCAGCCGTTGGGCCTCGGCCAGCACCGATGCGTAGTCGGCCCCCTGCTCCCCCATCTTGGTGAGGATGAAGTTGGTGGTCCCGTTCACGATCCCCATGACCCGGTGGATGCGCTCGCCGGTGAGCGACTCCCGCAGGGCGCGGACGAGCGGGATGGCCCCGGCGACGGCGGCCTCGTAGAGCAGGTCGACCCCACGCTCCCGGGCCAGCGTCCGCAGGGCCACGCCCTCGGGGGAGGCCAGCAACGCCTTGTTGGCCGTGACCACCGGTTTACCGGCGTCCAGGGCGGAGCGCACCAGGGTTCCGGCGGGCTCCAGACCACCGATGAGCTCGACCACCACGTCCACCGACGGGTCGGCCACCAGCCCGGCGGCGTCGGCGGTCAACAGCTCGCGGGGGACGTGGTCGTCCCGGGCGGCGTCGAGGTTCCCGACCGCGATTCCGGCGATGTCCAGGCGGGCTCCCGACTGGACGGCCAGGGCGTCGGCCCGGTCCTGCACGATGCCGACCAGGGCGCTGCCGACGTTGCCACAGCCGAGCACGGCGACACGCAGGGTCCGCTCTGCCGGGGGCGCCGAGGTCACCCGGTCACGCTACCCCTTCGAGACGGTGCCCCCGGAACGCCGGGGGCGTCCCGTCGGGGTGCAGCCAGCCCTCAGGAGTCGAGCCGGACGAGGTCGTCGAAGGTCTCCCGGCGGACCACCGTCCGGGCCGTCCCACCGGCCACGAACAGCACCGCGGGCCGCGGGACCTTGTTGTAGTTCGAGGCCATCGAGTGGCCGTAGGCCCCGGTGACCGGAGTGCACAGGATGTCGTCCACCGCCAGGTCGTCGGGCACGAAACCCTCGGCCACCACCACGTCTCCCGTCTCGCAGTGCTTGCCCACCAGCCGGATGGGGAGGGGTCGGGGAGCGTCGGCCTCGCGTGGGAGGAAGGCCTCGTAGCCACTGCCGTAGAGGACGGGTCGGGGATTGTCGCTCATGCCTCCGTCGACCGACACGTAGGTCCGGTGCCCGGGCACGTCCTTGATGGTCCCCACCCGGTACAGGGTGACACCGGCGGCGGCCACGATCGAGCGCCCGGGCTCGGCGGTGACCCGCACGGTGTCGGGGATGCCCGCCTGGCGACAGGCGCGCCGCACCGAGTTGGCCCACTGGGCCATGGGCGGTGCCTCCTCGCCGTTCACGTAGGCCACCCCCAGACCGCCCCCGACGACGAGCTCGGGCAGGCCGAGCGGGGCGAAGAACTCGGCCAGGATCCCGACCGCCTGGGTGAAGGGCTCGAGGGCGAAGACCTGGCTGCCCAGATGGGCGTGGATGCCGACGAACTCCAGGGTGCCGGCGGCGTCCAGGGCCGCCAGCCGCTCGACGGCGCGGGCGGCCGCCCCCGACCCCAGGCCGAACCCGAACTTCGAGTCCTCCTGGCCGGTGCGGACGAACTCGTGGGTGTGGACCTCGACGCCCGGGGTGATGCGGGCCAACACCTTCGGCCGCCATCGGACCAGCGGTTCGGCATCGTCGGGACCGCCGGTCAGCTGCGGGGAATGGGACACCAGCGCCTCGAGGCGGTCGATCTCGTCGAGAGAGTCGACGATGATCCGCCCGACCCCGACCGACAGGGCGGCGGCCAGCTCCTCGGCGGACTTGTTGTTGCCGTGGAGCACCAGGCGGTCGGCCGGGACCCCGGCCGTCAGGGCCACGTGTAGCTCACCCCCCGTCGACACGTCGAGGCACATCCCCTCCTCGTGGGCCAGCCGGGCCATGGCCACGCACAGGAACGCCTTGGTGGCGTAGGCCACGCCGTCCCCCCACGCCGCGACGGCCTCCCGGCAGGCGGCGCGCAGGTGGTCCTCGTCGTAGACGAACAGCGGGGTGCCGTGCTCGGCGACGAGGTCGAGGACGTCGCAGCCCCCGATCGACAGCCGGCCGTCGGCACCGATGGACGACGTACCGGGCAGGAGCGCCCGGTCGACCGGTCCGGTCGGGACCGGCACGCTACATGGCCTCGGGCGCATGCACCCCGAGGAGGCCGAGGCCGATGGACAGTCCGATGCGCGACGCCTCCACCAGCCAGAGGCGTGCCTGGGCGACGTCCGGGTCGACGTCGTCGGCCAGGATCGGGCAGTCGTGGTAGAAGCCGTGGAAGCACGAGGCCAGGCGACGGACCCAGGTGGTCACCTTGGTCGGGGCGCGGTCGACGGCGGCGTCGGCCACCACCTCGGGCAGCTCCTCCAGGCAGCGCAGCACCTCGAGCTCACGGGGGTGGGTGAGCAGCGACAGGTCCACCTCGGCCAACGGGGCCCGGACCACGTCCCGCTCGACGGCCTTGCGACCCACCCCGCCGATGCGGGCGCTGGCCATCTGCACGTAGAAGACGGGGTTCTCGGCGGACTGCTCGCGCACGGCCGCCAGGTCGAAGGTGGCGGCCTGGTCGAGCGAGCTCATGAGGCTCAGGATCCGGGTGGCGTCGGGGCCGATGTCGGCGATGACGGTGTCGAGGTCGATCGCCGTCCCGGCCCGCTTGCCCATCTTGACGGCCTCGTCGCCATCCACCAACGAGACCATCTGGCCGAGCCGGACCTCGAGCCGCGACGGGTCGACCCCCATGGCCGTCACGCCGGCCACCAGGCTGGCCACCTGGCCGTGATGGTCGGCGCCGAACACGTCGATCACCCGGTCGAAGCCGCGCACGAGGAACTTGTCGCGGTGGTAGGCGAGGTCACCGGCCAGGTAGGTGGCGTCACCGTTGGCCTTGCGGAGTACGCGGTCCCGCTTGTCCCCGAGTTCGGAGGCCCGGAACCAGGTGGCCCCGTCCTGCTCGTAGACCAGGCCCTTGTCGGCCAGCAGGGCGATGGTCTCGTCGACGGCGCCGCTCTCCTCGATCGACGCCTGCGAGTACCACTCGTCGAAGACGATGCCCACCGACTCGAGGGTGGCCCGGATGCGCTCGAGGATCCGGTCCGCCGCCCAGCGGCCGGCCTCGGTGACGTCGTCGGGACCGTCGTACTCGGCGGCCAGGTCGGTCACGTACTGGCCCTGGTAACCGCCCTCGGGGACCTCGTCGCCGGCCTTACGGGCCAGCAGGCTGGAGCCCAGCGTGCGGATCTGGCCTCCGGTGTCGTTGACGTAGTACTCCCGGCTGACGTTGTAGCCGGCCCGGGCCAGGACCCGGGCCAGGGCGTCCCCGTAGCTGCCCCACCAGCCGTTGCCGACGTGGATGGGCCCGGTGGGATTCGCCGAGATGAACTCGACCTGCACCCGCTCCCCGTGCCCGATGTCGGGTCGGGCATAACCGCCCTCACCCTGGTCGAGCACGGCGGCCAGGGCCTCGTGCAGCCAGGCGTCGTCGAGCCGGAAGTTGATGAAGCCGGGCCCGGCGATCTCCACACCGACGACGTGGTCGGGCAGTCGACGGTTCAGGACCTCAAGCAGCGAAGTGGCCAGGGAACGGGGGTTGGTTCCGACCTTCTTGGCCGTGACCAGGGCGATGTTGGTGGACCAGTCGCCGTGCTCACGCCGGGCCGGCCGCTCCAGGTGCACCGAAGCGGGATCGACGGCCAGGTCGAGTCCACCCTCGGCCGCGACGGTGGACACCGCGGCGGCCACGGCGTCGGCCAGACGCTCGCGCACGGGCCGGTAGGCCGATGTCGGGCCGGCGGCGACGGACGGTTCAGCGGTGGGTTCGGGGGGGGACATGGTGGAACGAGGATACGTTGTCCCCGGAGGGGCCACGGGTGGGCCGGACTCCCGGTCCCGTCGATGGCAGTAGAGTTGCCTCCTCGGAGGAACGGGTGGTCGGCGGTGCCGGCCGGAACCGGGCCCCGTCTGCCCCTGTAGCTCAGCGGATAGAGCGTCGGCCTCCGGAGCCGAAAGCGCAGGTTCGATTCCTGCCAGGGGCACGTTGTGATGTCGCGA